>NZ_JBGNUS010000033.1:0-575 GCF_041951365.1 Actinomadura sp. GTD37 | reverse complement strand
ATCGAGGCCGGCGAGCAGGCGGCGATTGCGATCATTCCCGAGATCCGCGAGCGCGTGCTCAACACATCGGATGCGGCCGAGGGCATCAAGTCCTTCGTGGAACGCCGCGCCGCCGTGTTCCAGGGGCGTTAATCCCGGACGCCAGTTGCGTTCATGATATGTACCCTGAGAGGTTGTGGTTGCGAGAATGACGTCGCAACCGATCGAATTTAAATCACGACAATGTCGCGGCGACTCTTGTCGAGATTCGTCGAATCAGGGAGATTCGAGGCATTCCCTTAATGTTATTTCGTCCTGCTCTCACTCAAGCGTCCGGTATGGAATCCCATGACAAACGCACGAGTCATTGTTGTCGGAAACAACAAGGGCGGCTCTGGCAAATCGACAATTGCCATGCACGTCGCCATCGCGCTGATCAAGGCGGGTCAGCGTGTCGCTACCATCGATCTCGACACCAAGCAGAAGTCGTTGACGCATTACGTCGATAACCGGCGGGAGTGGGCGCGAGAGACGTCGCTCGATCTCGGCATTCCGGCGCATATGTGCTTCGAGACGGTGAGCGGCAGGAGCAGCGA
>NZ_JBGNUS010000032.1:0-598 GCF_041951365.1 Actinomadura sp. GTD37 | reverse complement strand
ACGAAGCCGCTGCCGACAACACCACCACCGCCGCTGCCGAGGCGACCCTCGAGAACGCCGCGAACGTGGAAGAGAACAAGGCCGACGCCGCCGCGGCGAACGCGCACTGATCTCCGTTCGGCGCCGGCCTCATGGCCGGACCGAGGAATAGGAAGGGCGCTCCCGGAAGGGGGCGCCCTTTCCTGTTGGGGGCCATCGCGCGCTCCGCTATGCCGGTGGGATCGAAGGGGAAGGATGGATGGGCGCAGTCGCAACGAGCCATGCCGGCGGGCCGGCCAAGCCGCAGCGCTGGTGGCGGATGCTCTATGTACAGGTGCTGATCGGCATCGTGGCCGGCGCGCTGGTCGGCGCGATCTGGCCGGATTTCGGCGCATCGCTCGAGTGGCTGGGCCTGGCCTTCGTCAACCTGGTCAAGATGATCATCGCCCCGGTGATCTTCCTCACCCTGGTGACGGGCATCGCCGGGGCCCGCGAGCTGGGCTCGCTCGGCCGGGTGGTGCTGAAGGCGCTGGGCTATTTCCTGTTCTTCTCCACCCTGGCGCTGATCCTGGGCCTTGTCGTCGCCCATGTCGTCCAGCCCGGCGCGGGCATGCACATC
>NZ_JBGNUS010000031.1:0-730 GCF_041951365.1 Actinomadura sp. GTD37 | reverse complement strand
GTGCTGGTCATGGTGCCTCTGTTGGACGCGGTCGTAGCGGGGGTGTCATGCGATGCGGGACAAATACGAACCGCTCGATTTCATCACAGCTGTCGTCCTGGCGGAAGCCAGGACCCATAACCACCGTGCCTGATTGTGAACGGGACCGTGGCTCCAGCATCGCGCAATAATGCACCTCGCCAAATCAATGATAGCGAGCTTCACTTCGGATAGCGCGAAATATTCTGCGGCGGGAGCTTGCGCCGCCGGGCAACTCAGATGTAGCGGGCTGCGCCTCTTTGCACCTGTCATTCCGGGGCGTGCGAAGCACGAGCCCGGAATCCATTTCACCACAGGTGATGCGGCCCGATGGATTCCGGGCTCTCGCTTCGCGAGCCCCGGAATGACGAGAGAGACGGATGGTTTGTGTGTTACCGCCAACCCCACGGCGCGATCAGCGTTCCGTCAGCTTCAGCTCGATGCGGCGGTTGCGCTTGTAGGCGTCTTCGGTCTGCGCGGTGTCGAGCGGCTGGAATTCGGCGAAGCCGGCGGCGACCAGGCGCTGCGCCGGCACGCCGAGCGAGACCAGATACTGCACCACCGAGATCGCGCGCGCCGAGGACAATTCCCAGTTCGACTTGAACAGCGGGCTGTTGATCGGCCGAACGTCGGTATGGCCGTCGACGCGCAGCACCCAGCCGATCTCGCTCGGGATCTTCTTGTCGAGATCGACCAGCGCACTCGCCACGGT
>NZ_JBGNUS010000030.1:0-789 GCF_041951365.1 Actinomadura sp. GTD37 | reverse complement strand
CAGCCAGTAGCGGTGGTGTTGGAAGGGGTAGGTGGGGAGGTTGGTGGGGGTTTGTTGGGTGTGGGTGGTGGTGGGTTTCCAGGGTGTTCCGTGGGTGTGTGCTTGGGCGGCGTTGTGGAGGTAGTGGGTGTGGGTTCCTTTGTTGCGGTGGGTTGTGGGGATGGTGTTGATGGTGTGTGGTGTGGTGTCGGCGGTTTGTTGGATTGCGGTGGTGAGGACGGGGTGTGGGCTGGTTTCGATGTAGGTGGTGTGGCCGGTGTTGAGGAGTTTTTGGATGGTGGGGTGGAATTGGACGGTGTGGCGGAGGTTTTGGTACCAGTATTCGGGGGTGAGGGTGGTGGTGTCGGTGTTGTTGGTGGTGAGTGTTGAGTGGAAGGGGGTGGTGGCGGGTTGGGGGTTGATGGTGGCGAGTTGGGTGAGGATGTGTTGGTGGAGGGGTTCGATGTGGGGTGAGTGTGAGGCGTAGTCGACGGGGATGAGGCGGGCGTCGATTCCTTGGTTTTGGTAGTGGGTGTGGAGTTGGTGGAGTTGTTGGGTGGGTCCGGAGATGACGGTGGTGGTGGGTGAGTTGATGGCGGCGATGTTGGTGTGGGGTGGGAGTTGGTGTGGGGGGAGGGGGATGGAGAGCATGGTGCCGGTGCCGGCGAGTCTGGTGAGGGTTTGGGAGCGGAGGGCGCTGATTTTGGCGGCGTCGTCGAGGGTGAGGGCTCCGGCGATGTGGGCGGCGGCTATTTCGCCTTGGGAGTGGCCGATGACGGCGTCGGGGTGGATGCCGGTGTGTTGCCAGAG
>NZ_JBGNUS010000029.1:0-848 GCF_041951365.1 Actinomadura sp. GTD37 | reverse complement strand
CCCCTCACCCATGTGATCAACATCACCGATGTCGGCCATCTGACGTCGGACGCCGATGCCGGCGACGACAAGATGGAGGCGGCGGCCCGCGCCCAGGCGAAGAGCATCTGGGACATCGCGGCGCACTATACCGCGGCGTTCAAGCAGAACATCGCCGACCTCAACATCCGCCAGCCCTCGCGCTGGTCGGTCGCGACCGACCATATCGCCGAGATGATCGATTTCGCGGAGAAGATCGCGCCGGAGCATTGCTACACGCTCGATTCGGGCCTGTATTTCGATGTGACCACCGTGCCCGACTATGGCCGCCTCGCCGGCAATCGGGACGATGCCGCGGAAGGGCGGATCGATCCGGTGGCCGGCAAGCGCCATCCGCAGGATTTCGCCATCTGGCGCAAATCGCCGCCGGGCGAGCAGCGCCAGATGGAATGGGACAGCCCCTGGGGCAAGGGCGCGCCGGGCTGGCACCTCGAATGCTCGGTGATGAGCATCAAGTATCTAGGGGCTCCCTTCGACATCCATACCGGCGGGATCGACCATCGGGAGATCCATCACCCCAATGAGATCGCGCAGAATCAGGCCTTTTGCGGCTGCGGCGATTCGGGCGCGCATTTCTGGATGCACAACAACTTCCTGGTCGATCGCCAGGGGAAGATGAGCAAGTCCAAGGGCGGCTTCACCACGCTCCAGTCGCTGATCGACGCGGGCGTGCATCCGCTCGCCTACCGGCTGATGTGCCTTTCCGCCCAGTATCGCAGCGAACTGGAATTCTCGGCCGAGAACCTGGCGGCGGCACTGACCCGGCTCAAGCGGCTGGTGATGACGGTGACGGCGCTCAAGGCCCGGGC
>NZ_JBGNUS010000028.1:0-928 GCF_041951365.1 Actinomadura sp. GTD37 | reverse complement strand
CCCGAAGGCCCGACCCAGGATTCAGGGTCTTAGCATCAGAGGGTTCAGCGTTGGCGCATACCAGCGGGTACGGGAATATCAACCCGTTGTCCATCGACTACGCCTGTCGGCCTCGCCTTAGGTCCCGACTTACCCTGGGCGGATTAGCCTGCCCCAGGAACCCTTGGTCATCCGGCGCACACGTTTCTCACGCGTGACTCGCTACTCATGCCTGCATTCTCACTCCCACAGCCTCCACCACTCGATCACTCGGCGGCTTCACCGGCTGCAGGACGCTCCCCTACCCATCCCGAACAAAGTCCGGAATGCCACGGCTTCGGCGGTGTGCTTGAGCCCCGCTACATTGTCGGCGCGGAATCACTTGACCAGTGAGCTATTACGCACTCTTTCAAGGATGGCTGCTTCTAAGCCAACCTCCTGGTTGTCACAGCAACTCCACATCCTTTCCCACTTAGCACACGCTTAGGGGCCTTAGCCGATGATCTGGGCTGTTTCCCTCTCGACTACGAAGCTTATCCCCCGCAGTCTCACTGCCGCGCTCTCACTTACCGGCATTCGGAGTTTGGCTGACGTCAGTAACCTTGTAGGGCCCATCAGCCATCCAGTAGCTCTACCTCCGGCAAGAAACACACGACGCTGCACCTAAATGCATTTCGGGGAGAACCAGCTATCACGGAGTTTGATTGGCCTTTCACCCCTAACCACAGGTCATCCCCCAGGTTTTCAACCCTGGTGGGTTCGGGCCTCCACACCGTCTTACCGGCGCTTCACCCTGCCCATGGCTAGATCACCCCGCTTCGGGTCTACAGCATGCGACTGAAAACGCCCTATTCAGACTCGCTTTCGCTACGGCTACCCGCCACCGGTTAACCTCGCCACACACCATAACTCGCAGGCTCATTCTTCAAAAGGCACGCCATCACGAACA
>NZ_JBGNUS010000027.1:0-1022 GCF_041951365.1 Actinomadura sp. GTD37 | reverse complement strand
CCCACCTCCGGAACCCTGCGCACCGCGATGAAACGACTCCCCGCCATCGCCGACATGGGCTTCGACGTCGTCTACCTCCCCCCCATCCACCCCATCGGCACCACCCACCGCAAAGGCCCCAACAACACCCTGGACGCCGGACCCTACGACCCCGGCTCCCCCTGGGCCATCGGCTCACCCCACGGCGGCCACGACACCATCCACCCCGACCTGGGCACCCTCGACGACTTCGACGCCTTCACCGCCCACGCCGCCCACCACGGCCTCGAAATCGCCCTCGACCTCGCCCTCCAATGCTCCCCCGACCACCCCTGGGTCACCCAGCACCCCGAATGGTTCACCACCCGCGCCGACGGCACCATCGCCCACGCCGAAAACCCACCCAAGAAATACCAGGACATCTACCCCCTCAACTTCGACAACGACCCCGACGGCCTCTACACCGAAATCAAACGCATCACCGAACACTGGATCGACCACGGCGTCCGCATCTTCCGCGTCGACAACCCCCACACCAAACCCATCGCCTTCTGGGAACGCCTCCTCGCCGACATCAACACCACCCACCCCGACGTCCTCTTCCTCGCCGAAGCCTTCACCCGCCCCGCCACCATGCACACCCTCGCCAAAACCGGCTTCCACCAGTCCTACACCTACTTCACCTGGCGCAACACCGCCGAAGAACTCCGCACCTACCTCACCGAACTCACCGGCCCCACCGCCACCTACATGCGCCCCAACCTCTTCACCAACACCCCCGACATCCTCCCCCCCTACCTCCAGCACGGCGGACCCCCCGCCTTCAAAATACGCGCCATCCTCGCCGCCCTCCTCTCCCCCACCTGGGGCATCTACGCAGGCTACGAACTCTGCGAAAACACCCCCGTCCGCCCCGGCAGCGAAGAATACCGCGACTCAGAAAAATACCAATACCGCCCCCGCGACTGGGACACCGCCACCCGCAACAACACCACCATCGCCCCCCTCATCACCCAACTCAACACACTCCGCAACAACCACCC
>NZ_JBGNUS010000026.1:0-1156 GCF_041951365.1 Actinomadura sp. GTD37 | reverse complement strand
GATCTGGTGATGAACCACACCTCCGACCAGCACCCCTGGTTCCAGGCATCCCGGACCGACCCCGACGGCCCCTTCGGAGACTTCTACATGTGGGCCGACGACGACACCGGCTACCCCGACGCCCGCATCATCTTCATCGACACCGAATCCTCCAACTGGACCTACGACCCCACCCGCGGCCAGTACTACTGGCACCGCTTCTTCACCCACCAACCCGACCTCAACTACGACAACCCCGACGTCCAAGACGCCATGCTCGAAAACCTGCGCTTCTGGCTCGACCTCGGCATCGACGGATTCCGCCTCGACGCCGTCCCCTACCTCTACGCCCGCGAAGGCACCAACTGCGAGAACCTCCCCGAAACCCACACCTACCTCAAACGCGTCCGCGCCGAAGTCGACCGCCTCTACCCCGACCGCGTCCTACTCGCCGAAGCCAACCAATGGCCCGCCGACGTCGTCGAATACTTCGGCGACCCCGCCGCCGGCGGCGACGAATGCCACATGGCCTTCCACTTCCCCGTCATGCCCCGCATCTTCATGGCCGTCCGCCGCGAACAACGCTACCCCATCTCCGAAATCATGGCCCAAACCCCCAAAATCCCCGAATCCTGCCAATGGGGAATCTTCCTCCGCAACCACGACGAACTCACCCTGGAGATGGTCACCGACGAAGAACGCGACTACATGTACACCGAATACGCCAAAGACCCCCGCATGAAAGCCAACATCGGCATCCGCCGCCGCCTCGCACCCCTCCTCGACAACGACCGCAACCAACTCGAACTCTTCACCGCCCTCCTCCTCTCCCTCCCCGGCTCACCCGTCCTCTACTACGGCGACGAAATCGGCATGGGCGACAACATCTGGCTCGGCGACCGCGACGCCGTCCGCACCCCCATGCAATGGACCCCCGACCGCAACGCCGGCTTCTCCCACTGCGACCCCGCCCGCCTCTACCTCCCCATCATCATGGACCCCATCTACGGCTACCAGGCCGTCAACGTCGAAGCACAGGCCAACAACCCCGGATCACTCCTGCACTGGACCCGCAAAATGATCGAGATCCGGCAACGCCACCCCGTCTTCGGCGTCGGCTCCTACGTCGAACTCTCCGCCTCCAACCCCTCCGTCCTCGCCTTCACCCGCGAGATCA
>NZ_JBGNUS010000025.1:0-1291 GCF_041951365.1 Actinomadura sp. GTD37 | reverse complement strand
GGCCGCACCGCCCGGCGAGCGCCCCCCGTCCTGGACGTCGGAGGACCCGGCCGGCCGTCCTCCCTCCCCACCGAACCCCCGGCCGGGCAACCCGCCGCCCCCGGGCGAGGAGCCGTCCCCACCCTGGACGCCGTACGCGCCGGAGAGCGGCCACCAGGAGTCACAGCGTCCACCGAGCACAACCCCCGCGCCCTCCGAGCCTTGGACGCCCCACGACTCCGCAGGTCCGCCCTCGCCAGGAGAGGCCCCCGAATCACCCCCGTGGACGCCGCCCACTCCAGGAGGCGCTCCCGCAGACCATGCCGCTTCTACGCCCGCCCCCTCTGAGGCATGGGCGCCGCACGATCCGGGCGGCACCTCCGCGGGACCTCCCGGCGACGCGTCGCCGGGCGAGCGCGCACCGTCGTGGACGCCGGGCGAGCCGAGCAGCCCTCCCGCATCCCCGCCCGACCCGCAGCCCAGCAACACGCTGCCCCCAGACGAGGAGCCGCCCCCGTCCTGGGCGCCGCACACACCCGAGAGCGTCCGGCAGGAGTCGCCACATGCGACGACCGCGGCCTCACCCGCCTCGGGAGAGTTCCCCGAGCCGACGGGCGCGGCCGCTGAGCCTTGGACGCCTCATGACTCTGTGAGTTCGTCCCCGCCCAGTCCAGGAGAGGCCGCCGCCCCCGAGTCGCCGTCGTGGACGTCGCACGATGCGGGCAGTGGGCCGAGCGGGCGTCCGGAATCCCGGGCCGGGTCACCGTCCGGCGAGGCGGCGTCGTCTGAGTCTTGGGCGGCCCGCGACTCTGGTGCGGCTTCGGCCTCACCCGCGTCGGGAGAGGCCCCCGAGGCGGCAGGCGTGGCGCCGGGTGTGGCCGCTGAGTCTTGGACGCCTCATGATTCTTCGCCAAGGTCAGGAGAGGGCGCGGCACCCGAGTCGGCGTCGTGGGTGGCGCACGATTCGGGGGGCGGTTCTTCGGCCGAGGCGGGCACGGGAGGTGGGGCGTCCTCGGGCGAGCGGTCTTCTGCGGCGTGGGCGCCTCATGGACCGGAGGGGACGGCGGGCGAATCCGCGCCGTCGTGGACGTCGGGCGAGTCGGGCGGGCGTTCGGTATCCGCCGAGTCGCAGGCGAGCGGCGTGTCGGCCTCGGGCGGGCTCGGGGCCGGGTGGGCGGAGGCGTCGGGAGCCCGTGAGGCCGGTGGGTGGGGGGACGAGCCGTTCCTGCCCCGGAAGGGGCTGTCGGCGGAACCACCCGGCGGGCGCGTGCCGGATGTGCCCAGGGCCGCGACGGAGCCCGGGCGGCGCGGG
>NZ_JBGNUS010000024.1:0-1323 GCF_041951365.1 Actinomadura sp. GTD37 | reverse complement strand
GTCTACAGCATGCGACTGAAAACGCCCTATTCAGACTCGCTTTCGCTACGGCTACCCGCCACCGGTTAACCTCGCCACACACCATAACTCGCAGGCTCATTCTTCAAAAGGCACGCCATCACGAACAAGGAGACAAGCCCCTTGAGGACGCTCTGACGGCTTGTAGGCACACGGTTTCAGGTACTATTTCACGACCCCTCACCGGGGCACTTTTCACCATTCCCTCACGGTACTGATCCGCTATCGGTCACCAGGAAGTATTCAGCCTTACCACGTGGTCGTGGCAGATTCACACGGGATTTCACGGGCCCCGTGCTACTCGGGAACACACCCAAGAGACATCGCAATTTCGTCTACCGGACTCTCACCGTCTACGGTCGGCCTTCCCATGCCATTCGACTATCACGATATTTTATAACTCTTCGATCCAGCGGCAGCTGAACCAGGATGGTCCCACAACCCCGCACACGCAACACCTGCCGGCTATCACACGCGCACGGTTTAGGCTCCTCCGCTTTCGCTCACCACTACTCACGGAATCACTATTGTTTTCTCTTCCTGCGGGTACTGAGATGTTTCACTTCCCCGCGTTCCCACCAACCTGCCTATACATTCAGCAGGCGGCGACACCCCATGACGGGTGCCAGGTTTCCCCATTCGGAAATCCCCGGATCAAAGTCTGGTTGCCGACTCCCCGAGGCATATCGCAGGCTCCCACGTCCTTCATCGGCTCCTGATGCCAAGGCATCCACCGTATGCCCTTAAAAACTTGAACACACAAAACGATCAAAACAAATCGCAGATGAGAAACACAACCCCCTCCCCAAAAAACAAGAAAGGGACGTATCTCCCACCAGAGATGCTCGCGTCCACTGTGCAGTTCTCAAAAAACAACCGGGCCCACCGGCACCGCACCACCCAGAACAAGTGATGCGGCGACCGGTCCCGCAGTCCGAGGCCACCAGGCAAAAATGCCCACTCCCTCAGAACCCAACAGCGTGCCCACCAGACCCCCCACCCGAACCCGGCGTCCCCACTCCCCCATGGTCTCCCACCAGGGGCGGTACTAGCCGGGCCGCGTGAACGACCCGATGAATAGCCAGTGCTCCACATCCATGAGCAGCCACCTGACGGACATGCGCCGCCAACGGTAGCCACCGACCACGACCCCTCGCATGCGAGGCGGCCTGGCCAGCTGTGCTCCTTAGAAAGGAGGTGATCCAGCCGCACCTTCCGGTACGGCTACCTTGTTACGACTTCGTCCCAATCGCCGGCCCCACCTTCGACCGCTCCCCCCACACAAGGTGGTTGGGCCACGGGCTT
>NZ_JBGNUS010000023.1:0-1326 GCF_041951365.1 Actinomadura sp. GTD37 | reverse complement strand
GGTGCGTTCGACGGCCTTCTTCCATCCGGCGTAGCCGGTTTGGCGTTGTTGGTGGTTCCAGGTGGGTTCCCAGCGTTTGTCCTGGTTCCAGTTCTGGCGGAGTTCGTCGGTGGTGTTCCAGAAGCCGACGGCGAGGCCGGCGGCGTAGGCGGCGCCCAGGGCGGTTGTCTCGGCGACGACGGGGCGTGAGACGGGGACGCCGAGGATGTCGGCCTGCATCTGCATGCACAGTTCGTTGGCGGTGACGCCGCCGTCGACTTTGAGGACGTCCAGGGAGACGCCGGAGTCCTCGCGCATGGCCTCGACGACGTCGCGTGACTGGTAGCAGATCGATTCCAGGGTGGCGCGGGCGAGGTGGGCGTTGGTGTTGAAGCGGGACAGGCCGACGATCGCGCCGCGGGCGTCCGAGCGCCAGTAGGGGGCGAACAGGCCGGAGAAGGCGGGGACGAAGTAGACGCCGCCGTTGTCGTCGACCTGCCGGGCCAGGGACTCGCTCTGCGCGGCGCCGGAGATGATGCCGAGCTGGTCGCGCAGCCACTGCACCGCCGACCCGGTCACCGCGATCGATCCCTCCAGCGCGTACACCGCCGGGTGGTCGCCGAACTTGTAGCAGACGGTCGTCAGCATCCCGGCCTTGGACCGGACGAGTTCCTCGCCGGTGTTGAGCAGCAGGAAGTTGCCGGTGCCGTAGGTGTTCTTGGCCTCGCCGGCCGCGAAGCACACCTGCCCGACGGTGGCGGCCTGCTGGTCGCCGAGGATCCCGGTCAGCGGGACCTCGCCGCCGAGCGGGCCATCGGCCCGGGTCCTGCCGTGGGCGCCGGGCGCCGAGGACGGCATGATCTGCGGGAGCATCGGGCGGGGGATGCCGAAGAACGACAGGAGCTGGTCGTCCCAGTCCAGGGTCTCCAGGTCCATCAGCATGGTGCGGCTGGCGTTGGTGGGGTCGGTGACGTGCACGCCGCCGTCGGTCCCGCCGGTCAGGTTCCACAGCACCCACGAGTCGATGTTGCCGAAGACCGCGTCGCCGTTCTCGGCGGCCTCGCGGACGCCGTCGACGTTCTCCAGGATCCACTGGATCTTGCCGCCGGAGAAGTACGTCGCCGGCGGCAGCCCGGCCCGGTGCCGGATCGTCTCCCCCCGCCCGTCGCGTTCCAGCGCGGAGGCGATGCGGTCGGTGCGGGTGTCCTGCCACACGATCGCGTTGTAGTACGGGCGGCCGGTCCGCCGGTTCCACACCACGGTCGTCTCACGCTGGTTGGTGACACCCAACGCGGCCAGATCCGAATGCCCCAGGTTCGCCTTGTTCAGCGTGCTCTGCACCACCGC
>NZ_JBGNUS010000022.1:0-1531 GCF_041951365.1 Actinomadura sp. GTD37 | reverse complement strand
GGGGTGGGCAAGTCGACGTCCGAGCAACCAGGCTCGGCAACCAAATACAGTTATATGTACTACGGGTTCCCAGGATTGTTTCCTGAGAACCACACAGGGACGCGAACAACTCACAGCGATTCGGATTGAACGTATTGTGTGTTCAAGCCACTCGGCCTATTAGTACCGGTCGACTCCACACGTTACCGCGCTTCCATCTCCGGCCTATCAACCCGATCGTCTACCGGGGGCCTTACACCCACAAAGGGGTGGGAGAACTCATCTCGAGGAAGGCTTCCCGCTTAGATGCTTTCAGCGGTTATCCCGACCGAACGTAGCCAACCAGCCGTGCCCCTGGCGGGACAACTGGCACACCAGAGGTCCGTCCGTCCCGGTCCTCTCGTACTAGGGACAGACCCTCTCAATTCTCCTACGCGCGCAGCGGATAGGGACCGAACTGTCTCGCGACGTTCTAAACCCAGCTCGCGTGCCGCTTTAATGGGCGAACAGCCCAACCCTTGGGACCTACTCCAGCCCCAGGATGCGACGAGCCGACATCGAGGTGCCAAACCATCCCGTCGATATGGACTCTTGGGGAAGATCAGCCTGTTATCCCCGGGGTACCTTTTAGCCGTTGAGCGACACCACTTCCACACGTAGGTGCCGGATCACTAGGCCCTGCTTTCGCACCTGCTCGACACGTCCGTCTCACAGTCAAGCTCCCTTGTGCCCTTGCACTCGCCACCTGATTGCCAACCAGGCTGAGGGAACCTTTGGGCGCCTCCGTTACACTTTAGGAGGCAACCGCCCCAGTTAAACTACCCACCAGGCACTGTCCCCCACCCGGATACACGGGTGCGGGTTAGACGCTCAAAACGACCAGAGTGGTATTTCACCAACGACTCCACCGACACTGGCGTGCCGGCTTCACAGTCTCCCACCTATCCTACACAAGACGCTCCAAGCGCCAATGCCAAGCTGTAGTGAAGGTCCCGGGGTCTTTCCGTCCTGCTGCGCGAAACGAGCATCTTTACTCGTACTGCAATTTCGCCGGGCCTGTGGTTGAGACAGCGGGGAAGTCGTTACGCCATTCGTGCAGGTCGGAACTTACCCGACAAGGAATTTCGCTACCTTAGGATGGTTATAGTTACCACCGCCGTTTACCGGCGCTTAGATTCTCAGCTTCGACCCCGAAAGATCTAACCGGTCCTCTTAACGTTCCGGCACCGGGCAGGCGTCAGTCCGTATACAGCGTCTTACGACTTCGCACGGACCTGTGTTTTTAGTAAACAGTCGCTTCCCCCTGGCCTCTGCGACCCCACCCAGCTCAGACAGAAAATGCCATCACCAGGCAAGGTCCCCCTTCTCCCAAAGTTACGGGGGCAATTTGCCGAGTTCCTTAACCACAGTTCACCCGATCGCCTTGGTATTCTCTACCTGACCACCTGAGTCGGTTTGGGGTACGGGCCGCCGGTACACTCGCTAGAGGCTTTTCTCGACAGCATGGGATCACTCACTTCACCTAAAACGGCTCGGCATCAGCTCTCAGGAT
>NZ_JBGNUS010000020.1:0-2835 GCF_041951365.1 Actinomadura sp. GTD37 | reverse complement strand
GCAGCGAAGAATACCGCGACTCAGAAAAATACCAATACCGCCCCCGCGACTGGGACACCGCCACCCGCAACAACACCACCATCGCCCCCCTCATCACCCAACTCAACACACTCCGCAACAACCACCCCGCCCTCCAACAACTCCGCAACCTCCACTTCCACCACATCGACCAACCCGAACTCCTCGCCTTCTCCAAACGCCACCTCCACGACACCGTCCTCACCATCATCAACCTCAACCCCCACCAACCCCGCGAAGCCACCGTCCACCTCGACCTCCCCGCACTCGGCCTCCCCGACAACCCCCACCAACACCACACCGTCACCGACCAACTCGACGGCACCACCTACACCTGGACCCAAACCAACTACATATACCTCGACCCCCAAACACGACCCGCACACATCCTCACGTTCGAGCGGAACGATGGAGGACATGTGCGGGCCAGTGGGAGCCGCTCCGACGGGAGCATGGCCGGGGCGGACGGCACGACGGCGAGGTCGGGCCGGAAGCCGCCGCAGGCCGCCCGGAACCGGCGCCGGCCGGCGGCCGGGAGTTGAGCGTCAGACCGGCTCGGCGCCGAGCAGCCGGTCCTCGATGGAGCGGCAGCCGGTGAACACCGAGCCGAGCCCCTCCCGGTCGATGATCTCGCGGAGCCGGGCGGGCAGCGCGGGCAGCGCCAGGCAGCCGCCCTCGGCGGCGACGCGCCAGCGGATGCCGAGCAGGATCGGCAGCGGGTCGCAGCGGATGCCGAGGCGCTCGTGCATCCGCACCATGAGGTGCCGCAGGTTGCCCTCGACCAGCGTGGTCAGCGTCTCGCCGAGCCGCGGCACCGTCACCTCGTCCAGCGTGCCGGACAGGTGCACCACCGTGTGGTCACCGTCGCCGGCCTCCGTCGTAGTGATCATCAGCTCGGACGGGGCGGGCGGCGTCGGGGTGAGCCCGGCGTCCCCCGGGTGCAGGGCGCGGATGGCGTCGAGCACGTGCGTGGTGTCGACGTCGCGCGCCGTCCCGGCCGGGACGGGCGCGGCCGTCGCCGACGCGACGTCCGGGAACACCGGCACGAGCTGCGCCAGCCCGGTGAGGTGCAGCGCCCGCCGCACGTGCGCGGACAGCGCGGGGACCACGGCGCGCAGCGGGCAGCCGAGCAGCTGCGCCCGCGTCTCGGCGCGGGCCAGCAGGACCAGCCCGGCCGCGTCCAGCAGCACCGCGTCACCGAAGTCGACGACGACGCACGTGCGCCGCCGTCCGCGCGGCGGGCCGCCGGCGGCCCGGGGCCCGGCGGCCGGGGACCCCGCCGTCATCGACGCCGTCATCGAGAGGGCCCGGCTGACCCCCTCCCGGATGCCCGCGTAGTTCTGCCAGCTGATCTGCGCGGGCAGGCTGAGCACGATGAACCCTCGCCGGGTCTCGATGCTCAGGCCCGGCACGGTCGTGTCCTTCATACGTCACATCCCGATCGGGGTTCTGGCGGCCGCGCGCGCGGGCCGGGGCGGGGCGGTCAGGGTGGAGCCGGGCGGTCTGGACGCCGTCCGGCCGTCCGGATAGGGCGGCCGGCCGCCCCGCACGACGCCCGTCAGCCGGGACGCCGCGAGGCGCTCGATGGTCCGTTCCTCGGGCCGCAACCCGAGATGGGTGCAGCAGCACCACAGGTCGTCGACGCAGCGGCGCACGTTCTCAACCGGAATGTCGGCGAAGCGAACGCGCAACCGCGCCACGAGCTCATCGCGCGTCGGTACGACCGATGGCGACTTCTCCCAGCGCTCCACTGTCCCTCCGATCGCTCTGGACGGACGCTTTCCGTCCGAACTGATCAGAACCCGCCGCGGGGGCGGGTTCTGAGCTTGGAAATGACCTACCCGGGGCCTGCGGCAGAAAAAGCGACGAACCTAAAAACACGGACATGACACAACCGTCGCGCGGCAAGTCTTCGGGAAGCGCGGCGCCAGCGTCCGGGCCGTGGACGGCCGGGTTTTTGCGCTACTTTCCCGCCGCGTGCCCGGCGGCTGCCGGGCCGATGACCGTCCCGGGCCGTCCCGCGCGGGCTCGCACCGACCCGCACGGACTCGCACGGACTCGCACGGACTCGCACGGACTCGCACGGACTCGCACGGACCCGCGGACTCGGAGGGCCGAGGGGCGGTGCGCGACCGAAACGGGCCGGATAGTCACGGAGCGTACTGAATCTTTTACGGATGGTTGCCTGTCGCGAACGTCCCCGGCACCGGCGGCGGGAATTGCTGATCTAGATGTCTCCAACACACCCGGGGTGACCCATGCACGGCCAGCCGAAGAACTCCGCCCGCAGCACGTCCGACCAGGTCACCGAACCGGGCGCAGGCATCGGGCCCGTCCGGAGGGCGGCCGGGGCGCCGGCCGCCGGAGCCGTCCCGGATCCGTTCGACGAGAAGACGCCGCGCACGCCGCACTGGTTCAAGACGGCGGTGTTCTACGAGGTGTCGGTGCGCGGGTTCGCCGACTCCAACAACGACGGCTACGGCGACCTGCGCGGACTCATCTCCAAGCTCGACCACCTGCAATGGCTCGGCATCGACTGCCTGTGGCTGCTGCCCATCTACCACTCACCGCTCAAAGACGGCGGCTACGACATCGCGAACTACACCAGCATCCTGCCCGACTTCGGGGAGCTGGGGGACTTCGTGGAGCTCATCGAGCAGGCGCATGCGCGGGGCATCCGGGTGATCGCGGATCTGGTGATGAACCACACCTCCGACCAGCACCCCTGGTTCCAGGCATCCCGGACCGACCCCGACGGCCCCTTCGGAGACTTCTACATGTGGGCCGACGACGACACCGGCTACCCCGACGCCCGCA
>NZ_JBGNUS010000019.1:0-4283 GCF_041951365.1 Actinomadura sp. GTD37 | reverse complement strand
CCACTACCTCCACAACGCCGCCCAAGCACACACCCACGGAACACCCTGGAAACCCACCACCACCCACACCCAACAAACCCCCACCAACCTCCCCACCTACCCCTTCCAACACCACCGCTACTGGCTGTCCGCTCCGGAACCGGCGGACATGTCACAGGCAGGCCATCCGCTTCTCGGCGCCGCGCAGACTTTCGCCGACACCGAGCGCGTCGTCTTCAGCCGGCGCGTCTCCCGCGAGCGCCACCCGTGGCTGGCCGACCACGCCGTCTCCGGCACCGTCCTGCTCCCCGGGACGGCGTACGTCGAGATGGCGGTCCACGCGGGAGAGCAGGTGGGGTGCGAACGGCTCGATGAACTCACCCTCGAAGCACCGCTGATCGTCCCCGAGCAGGGCGATGTCACGGTGCAGGTCGTCGTGGGGGAGGACGATGGTTCGGGCCGCCGGCCGGTGACGCTCTACGGCAGGCGCGAGGACGTCTGGACCCGTCACGCCACGGGCACGCTCCGCCCCGCCGCGTCCGCCTCCGGGCCTCCTCTCGACGGCGCGTGGCCCCCCGCCGGTGCGGCCCCCGTCGATCTGGACGGCGCGTACGAGCGGCTGGCCGACCGGGGTTACGACTACGGCCCCGTCTTCGCCGGACTCCGCGCCGCCTGGCGGCAGGGCGACGTCCTGTACGCGGAGGTCCGCCTTCCCGAGGACGCCGACATCACCGGATTCGGCATCCACCCAGCACTTCTCGACGCCGCCCTCCACCCGTTCGTCCTGGACGGCGAGCTGCGTCTGCCGTTCTCCTGGGAGGGCGTGCAACTGCATGCCACGGGGGCCACCGCATTGCGAGTCCGGTTGACGCCCGTGGGCGCGGACGAGATCGCCCTCGCGGTCGCCGATTCACGTGGCCGGTCCGTGGCCGCCGTCGATCGGCTCACACTGCGTCCGCTCGACACGGCCGCACTCGCCACGGCGAACGCGTCACTTCTCGGTGTGGACTGGACGCCGGTGCCCGCCGGAACCGGCCCCGTCCCGGACGAGTGGCAGATCCTCGATCTGAGAACCGACGAGGACGAGGACGAGGAAGACGACGTCGTCCGGGTTGCGCACTCCGTTGCCGAGCACGCTCTGCTCCATCTTCAGCAGCACCTCGGGGAAGAAGGCCACCTGGTCGTCCTCACCGACGACGTCCTCCAGCAGGCGGTGGTGCACGGTCTTGTCCGCACTGCTCAGACCGAGCATCCCGACCGCATCACCCTGCTTCACATCGGCCAGCCGGAAGAGCCCACCGAGGAGCACATCCGGACGGCCCTGGCCACCGGCGAACCCGAGCTCCGCCTCCGCGACGGCCGGCTCACCGCACCCCGCGTCGCCCGGAGCGCGGCGCAGCCGGAACAAGCCCGGCCGTTCGATCTCGATGCCACCGTTCTGATCACCGGCGGTACCGGCACGCTGGGCGCGCTCGTGGCCCGGCATCTCGTCACCGAGCACGGCGTCCGCCACCTGCTGCTCACCAGCAGGCAAGGGCCGGACGCCCCCGGCGCCACCGAACTGCGAACCGAACTCACCGAGCTGGGCGCCGAGGTGGTCATCGCCGCGTGCGATGCGGCAGACCGCAAGGCCCTCACCGAGCTGCTCGCGGACGTGTCGCTGACCGCGGTCGTGCATGCGGCCGGCGTCCTGGACGACACCGTCCTTGATTCGCTCACTCCGGAGCGGCTGCACACTGTCCTGAGGCCCAAGGTCGACGCCGCCTGGAACCTGCACGAACTCACCCACGACCACGACCTCACCGCGTTCGTCCTGTTCTCCTCCCTGGCTGGAACCCTCGGCTCCCCCGGACAGGCCAACTACGCCGCCGCCAACACCTTCCTGGACGCCCTCGCCCACCACCGCCAAGCCAGCGGGCTGCCCGCCACCTCACTCGCCTGGGGACTCTGGGCCGACACCAGCACCATGACCGGCACCCTCACCACCACCGACCAAGCCCGCATGACCCGCACCGGCCTCACCCCCATGCCCGCCGACCAAGCACTCGCCCTCTTCGACGCCGCACTCGCGTCACCGGAGGCGATGAGCGTCACGGCGGTCCTCGATCGCGCGGTGCTCCGCGAGCGCGCGGCGGCCGGGATGCTCCAGCACGTACTGCGCGGCCTGGTCGGGCGCACCGAGCGGCGCACGGTCGGCGACGACGACGCATCGTGGACGCGGCGCATCACCGGCCTGCCCGAGCCGGAGCAGCGGCAGAGCGTGCTGGATCTGGTGCGCGACTCCATCGCGGCCGTCCTGGCCCACGACTCCACCGACGCGATCGCCTCCGACCGCTCGTTCAAGGAACTGGGGTTCGACTCCCTCACCGCCGTCGAACTCCGCAACCGCCTCGGCACCGCCACCGGACTGCGCCTACCCGCCACCCTCATCTTCGACCACCCCACCCCCGAAGCCCTCGCCGAGCACATCCGCGATCTGGTTCTCGGTTCGCGGTCCGATGTCGTGGTCACTTCGGCCACTGCCCAGGACGAGCCGATCGCCGTGATCGGGATGGGCTGCCGGTTCCCCGGCGGCGTCCGCACCCCCGAAGACCTCTGGACACTCCTGGACAACGGCACCGACGCCATCACCGACTTCCCCACCAACCGAGGCTGGGACACCGAAAAGCTCTACAACCCCGACCCCGACAACCACGGAACCACCTACGTCCGCCACGGCGGATTCCTCCACGACGCCGACCACTTCGACCCCGCATTCTTCGGAATGAGCCCCCGCGAAGCCCTCGCCACCGACCCCCAGCAACGCCTCCTCCTCGAAACCGCCTGGGAAACCATCGAACGCGCCGGAATCGACCCCACCACCCTGCACGGCACCCAAACCGGCGTCTTCACCGGCGTCATGTACAACGACTACGGAGGTTCCCGGGCGACGGATCCGCCGGAGGGATTCGAGGGCTACCTGGTTTCTGGAAGCGCGGGCAGCGTCGCTTCGGGGCGCGTGGCTTTCAGCTTCGGGTTCGAAGGCCCGGCAGTCACGGTGGATACGGCCTGTTCATCGTCGCTCGTGGCGATGCATCTGGCCGCTCAAGCACTCCGCAACGGCGAATGCACCCTCGCCCTCGCCGGCGGCGTCACCGTCATGGCCACCCCACAAGTCTTCATCGAATTCAGCCGCCAACGCGGCCTCGCCCCCGACGGACACTGCAAACCCTTCGCCGCCACCGCCAACGGCGCCACCTGGTCCGAAGGCGCCGGACTCCTCATGCTCGAAAAACTCTCCGACGCCGAACGCAACGGCCACCCCGTCCTCGCCGTCATCCGAGGATCAGCCATCAACCAGGACGGCGCCAGCAACGGCCTGACCGCGCCGAACGGGCCGTCGCAGCAGAAGGTCATCCGGCAGGCGCTGGCCAACGCCCGGCTCGCCCCGGCCGATGTCGACGCCGTCGAGGCGCACGGCACCGGAACCACCCTCGGCGACCCCATCGAAGCCCAAGCCCTGCTCGCCACCTACGGGCAGGACCGCGAGACGCCTCTCTGGCTCGGCTCCATCAAATCCAACATCGGCCACACGCAGGCCGCCGCGGGCGCCGCCGGAATCATCAAAATGATCCTCGCCATGCGGCACGGGCAGTTGCCCAAGACGCTCCATGTCGATGAGCCGACGCCGCACGTCGACTGGGCTTCCGGCGCCGTCTCGCTGCTCGCGCGGGCCGAGCCGTGGCCGGACGCCGATCGGCCGCGCCGTGCCGCCGTGTCGTCCTTCGGGATCAGCGGCACCAACGCCCACGTCATCATCGAGCAGCCGCCGCAGACCGATTCCCAACCCGCACCAGAGCCACAACGAGGGCCTTACGTCTGGCCTCTATCGGCGAAGACCCCGGCCGCAGTGCAACAACAAGCCCGCCGACTGCTGACTCACATCGACCGGCATCCCGACCTCCACCCTTCCGACATCGCCTTCTCCCTCGCCACCAGCCGGACGAGTTTCGAGCATCGAGCAGTGGTACTCGCCGAGGACAAGAACGACGCACGAGAAGCCTTGGGTGCGCTGGCTACCGGCGCCTCTCACCCGTCCCTGATTCAAGGAAAGGCCACTCCCGGAGCGACGGTGTTCGTGTTCCCCGGTCAGGGTTCGCAATGGAAGGGAATGGCGCAGGAACTCCTGGAGACCTCACCGGTCTTCGCCGCCAAAATCGACGACTGCGCCCAAGCACTCGAACCCTTCACCACCTGGAACCTCCACGACGCCCTCACCACCCGAACCGACCTCCTCGACCACGTCGACATCGTCCAACCCGCCC
>NZ_JBGNUS010000018.1:0-7638 GCF_041951365.1 Actinomadura sp. GTD37 | reverse complement strand
GCCCGCCCCCGGGGCTCCGCCCCTGGCCCCCCGCCGGTTTCGGTCGGTGATTTCCTTTCGGGGGGTTGGGCTGTCCTTTTGGCCCCTTTCGGGGGTGGTCTTTTCCTGGGCTGGTGTGTTTGGGTCTTGGTGTCAGAGGGCTCACCTGCGGGTTCGTGGGAAGGGTGGCTTGGTGTCTGCTTCTGTTGCTCGTGCTCGTCAGCACTCCGTCGGGGATCTGCTGCATCGGACGGCGCGGCGGTATCCGGGGAAGGTCGCGGTCGTCAGCGGGGACGTGCGGGTCACGTACGCGGAGTTCGACGTCGCCGTCAACCGGGCGGCGCACGCGCTGGCGGCCCGGGGGCTCGGGAAAGGGGACCGGCTCGCCCTGCTCAGCCACAACTGCTGGCAGTACGCCGTGATCGCGTTCGCCACGGCCAAGCTCGGCGTGGTGCTCGTGCCGGTCAACTTCATGCTCAACGCCGACGAGATCGCCTACATCGTCGAGCACTCCGGCGCCTCCGGGATCATCGCGGAGGACGCGCTGGCGCCCACCGCGGAGAAGGCGCTCGCCACCGCCGGAGTCGAAGAGGGCGTGCGGGGATGGATCCCGCTTTCGGCGGCGCCCGCCGCCGGCGGGTGGGAGGACGTCGACCTCTGGTGGCGCGAAGGGCCCGAAACGGCCCCGGACGTCCTCGTCGGCGACGACGATCCCCTGCGGCTCATGTACACGTCCGGGACCGAGTCGCGGCCCAAGGGCGTCATGCTGACCAGCCGCTCGCTGATCTCGCAGTACGTCAGCTGCATCGTCGACGGCGAGATGAGCGCCGACGACGTCGAGGTGCACACGCTGCCGATGTACCACTGCGCGCAGCTCGACTGCTTCTTCTCGGTCGACGTCTACCTCGGGGCGACCAGCATCATCCTGCCCTCGCCCGACCCGGCGGTGCTGCTGGAGACGATCGAGCGGGAGAAGGCCACCAAACTCTTCTGCCCGCCCACCGTGTGGATCTCGCTGCTGCGGCACCCCGACTTCGACCGGCGCGACCTCTCCAGCCTGCGGAAGGGCTACTACGGGGCGTCCCCGATGCCGGTCGAGGTGCTGCGCGAGCTGCTGCGGCGGCTCCCGGACGTCCGGCTGTGGAACTTCTACGGGCAGACCGAGATGGCGCCGCTCGCGACCATCCTGCGCCCCCACGAGCAGCTGGAGCGGGCAGGCGGTGCGGGACGCGCCGCCGTCAACGTCGAGACCATGCTCGTGGACGACGACGGGAACCCCGTGCCGCCGGGAGAGATCGGCGAGATCGTGCACCGCAGCCCCCATGCGGCCCTCGGCTACTACCGGGACGAGGAGAAGACCGCCGAGGCGTTCCGCGGCGGGTGGTTCCACTCCGGGGACCTCGGGATCATGACCGAGGACGGGTACTTGTCGGTCGTCGATCGCAAGAAGGACATGATCAAGACGGGGGGCGAGAACGTCGCGAGCCGCGAGGTCGAAGAGGCCGTCTACGAACTGGACGGCGTCGCCGAGGTCGCCGTTTTCGGTATCAGCCATCCGCACTGGATCGAGGCGGTCACGGCGGTGGTCGTGCCCAAGGCCGGTGCCTCGCTCAGCGCCGACGATGTGAGCGCCCACGCGCGGGAGCGGCTCGCCGCCTACAAGCGGCCCAAGTACGTGGTGATCGCCGAGTCCCTGCCGAAGAACCCCAGCGGAAAGATCCTCAAGCGCGAGCTCCGCGACCGGCACGGCGGCCTCGCCGGCTCCTGACCGTCAGGCGAGGTGGGGGGCGAGGGTCAGGGCCAGGTGGAGGGTCAGGCGGTCCTGGCCGTTGGCCAGAGTCAGGTTCGTCAGGTCCTCGATGCGGCTCAGCCGGTGGTAGAGGGTCTGCCGGTGGATGTTCAGGGCCTTCGCGGTCTGCTGGACGCTGCCCGCCAGGTCCAGGAAGGTGCGGGCCGTTTCGGACAGGTCCGCGTTCTCCAGCAGGCGCGCGGTGCCCGGGGTCTGGGTCGACTGGGCGAGGGCGTCGTCGCCCGCCGTCCGCAGGAGGCGGAGGACGCCCAGTGACGCCCAGTCGCGCGTCTCGCCGGGGGCGGCGGTGCGGGCCGCGACGCGGGCGCGGAGCCAGCCCTCGTGGACGTCCTCCAGGGTCGGGCACGGGGCGTGGACGCCGGTCTGGACGGAGGCGTTGCGTTCCTCCAGGAGGCGGCGCGCCCGGCCGAGCGTGGTGGCGGTGGGCGTCGAGCCCGGGATGACGAGGACGTGGTCGCGCTGCCAGACCGTGGTCAGCACGGAGTGGGGGAGCTGCCAGGGATTGAGCGGCTCGGGGGACGGGGTCCGCAGGACGGCCACGGTGAAGGGCGGCTCGGGGGACGCGGCCTCCGCCAGGTCGTCCGCCGCCCGCGTTCGGGCGTCCGGGTGGGCGGAGAGGAGGTCGGCGACCTTCCAGCCCAGGTCGTCGCGCTCCCTGGCCTGGCGTGCCATCAGCAGGCCCGCCCGTTCGCACAGGGGCATCGCCCCGGCCGCCTGGGCGCCCGTGATCCGCTCCTGGTCGTCCAGGAGCCACAGGTAGCCGTAGGTCACGTTGTTCCAGCGGACGGGCAGGCAGAGGCGGCCGAGCTGGCCGAGGGACGTGTCGGCCGGGATGCGGACCGGGCCCGTGGCGCGGGCGATGCCGTACCGCTCGAACCGGGCGCGGACGGCCTCGGACGCGCGGCGGTGCAGGATCGAGTCCATCCGGACGGGGTCGATGGTGTCGCCGTGGGCGGCGTAGGCGACGAGGTGGAAGTCGCGGTCCTCCAGCGTGGCGGGCGCGCGGAGGAGGTCGGCCGCCTGTTCCGCGATCTCCTGGAGGTCGGGAGCCATGAGCCCTCCTTCATACGTTCGTATGAAGTTTAGCCCGGCCGAAAGTGACGTTTGGCTGTAGGGGGACGAGGGTGGCGCTTCTACCGTTCGAGGTGTCCCTCGACGTTGGAGGTTCCCATGCCCAGCCCTCTCCTCCTCGCCGCCGCGCGCAGCGAGCGGATGCGCGATCTCGTCACGTCCGTGCCCCTCACCAGGGGAGTCGTCGACCGGTTCGTCGCCGGGAACGATCTCGAGGCGGCGCTCGGGGCGGCGCGGAAGCTGGGCCGCGAAGGGCTCGAGGTCACCCTCGACCATCTGGGGGAGCACACCCGCGAGGCCGCGCAGGCGCAGGCGACCCGGGACGCCTATCTGCGCCTGTTCGAGGCATTCGCGGAGCACGGGCTCGCGGCCGGCGCCGATGCCTCGGTGAAGCTGTCCGCGCTGGGGCAGGCCCTTCCGGGGGAGCTCGCGCTCGACCTCGCGCAGGAGATCTGCGCCGCCGCCGGGCGGGCCGGCATGACCGTCACGCTCGACATGGAGGACCACACGACCGTCGACTCCACCCTGGAGATCCTCGGCAAGCTGCGCGGCGACTTCCCGTGGGCGGGCGTCGCCGTCCAGGCGATGCTGCGGCGCAGTGCGGGCGATCTGCGGGACCTGGCGCGCGACGGCTCGCGGGTGCGGCTGGTGAAGGGGGCCTACGCCGAACCCCCCTCGGTCGCCTTCCAGAGCCGGCACGACGTCGACCGCGCCTACGTGCGCGGGCTGCGGCTGCTGATGGAGGGCGACGGCTATCCGATGGTCGCCAGCCACGATCCGCGGATCATCGAGATCGCGCTGGCGCTGGCGGCCGCGCGGCCCCCGGCGTCCTACGAGTTCCAGATGCTCTACGGGGTCCGGGCCGCCGAGCAGCGGCGCCTCGCCGAGACCGACCGGATGCGGGTCTACGTCCCGTACGGGGCCGACTGGTACGGCTACTTCATGCGGCGCCTGGCCGAGCGGCCCGCCAACCTCGTCTTCTTTCTCCGCTCATTCGTCTCCCGCTAAGGAGGGGTTCCTTTCCATGGACGCCGTGACCAACGTTCCGACACCGGTGAACGAGCCGGTGCGCGGGTACGCGCCGGGCAGCGCCGAGCGGACCCGGCTGGAGGCCAGGCTCGCCGAGCTGACCGCCGAGACGCCCATCGACCTGCCGATGACGATCGGGGGAGAGCGGCGGCTCGGGGCCGGCGCCAAGGTCGCCGTCGTGCAGCCGCACCGGCACGCGTCGGTCCTCGGGACGTTCGGCAACGCGACCGGCGACGACGCGCGGGACGCCGTCGATGCCGCGCTGAAGGCCGCGCCGGCGTGGCGGGCGCTGTCCTTCGACGACCGGGCCGCGGTCTTCCTGCGCGCCGCCGACCTGCTCGCCGGGCCGTGGCGGGAGACCGTGCTGGCCGCGACGATGCTCGGGCAGTCCAAGACCGTCCAGCAGGCGGAGATCGACAGCCCCTGCGAGCTGGTCGACTTCTGGCGGTTCAACGTGCACTTCGCCCGCCGGATCCTCGCCGAGCAGCCGATCAGCGACCCCGGAGTGTGGAACCGGTCCGACCACCGGCCGCTGGAGGGGTTCGTCTACGCGATCACCCCGTTCAACTTCACCGCGATCGCCGCGAACCTGCCGACCGCGCCCGCGCTGATGGGCAACGTGGTCGTGTGGAAGCCGTCGCCGACGCAGACCTACTCCGCCGTGCTGCTGATGCGGCTGCTGGAGGAGGCCGGCCTTCCGGCCGGCGTCGTCAACCTCGTGACCGGCGACGGGCTCGCGGTGTCGGACGTGGCGCTCCGGCACCCCGACCTGGCCGGAATCCACTTCACCGGGTCGACCGCGACGTTCCGGCACCTGTGGAGGACGGTCGGGGACAACATCGAGAAGTTCCGCAGCTACCCGCGGATCGTGGGGGAGACGGGCGGCAAGGACTTCGTCGTCGCCCACCCGTCCGCCGACCCGGCCGTGCTGCGGACCGCGCTCGTCCGGGGCGCGTTCGAGTACCAGGGGCAGAAGTGCTCCGCGGCGTCCCGCGCCTACATTCCGCGGTCCATCTGGGACGGCGGGTTCAAGGAGGAGTTGGCAGCCGAGGTCGACGGGCTCACCATGGGGGATGTCACCGACCTGTCCAACTTCATGGGCGCGGTCATCGACGAGCGCGCGTTCGCCAAGAGCAAGGCCGCCATCGACCGCGCCCACGGCGACCCGGACGTCGACGTCCTGGCCGGGGGGACGTACGACGACTCGGTGGGCTACTTCGTCCGGCCGACCGTGCTCGTCTCCGGCGACCCCGAGAACGAGATCTTCCGGGACGAGTACTTCGGGCCGATCCTCGGCGTCCACGTCTACGAGGACGACCGGTACGACGAGATGCTCGCCCAGATGGAGTCGGCCGCCGACTACGCCCTGACCGGCGCCGTCATCGCCGGCGACCGGGCCGCCGCCGCGCACACCGCCGAAGTGCTCCGGTACGCGGCCGGCAACTTCTACATCAACGACAAGCCCACCGGCGCCGTCGTCGGGCAGCAGCCGTTCGGCGGCGCGCGGGCCTCCGGCACCAACGACAAGGCCGGCTCGGTGTTCAACCTGCTGCGCTGGACGTCGCCGCGCTCCATCAAGGAGACGTTCGTCCCGCCGACCGACTACCGGTACCCCCACATGGGTTAGGCCGCGGCGATCCCCGTCGCCGGGAGCGACACCCAGCCGCGGGTGAACGGGGACGAGATCCGTTCGGACTTCTCCAGGTCCACCCCGATGTCCGGGTGGGCCCGGAGAAGCTCTTCGAGGGCGACGCGGGCCTGGAGCTTGGCCAGATGCGAACCGATGCAGAAATGGACGCCGCTGGAGAAGCCCAGATGGCGCGGGATCTCCCGGGCGACGTCCAGTTCGTGCGCGGACGGGCCGAACTCGCGCTCGTCCCGGTTCGCCGACCCGAACAGCATCATCACCTTCTCGCCCTCCGGGATCTCCGTCCCGTGGAGGACGACCGGGCGTGTCGTGGTCCGGGCCAGCGCCTGCACCGAACCCTCCAGGCGCAGGAACTCCGTCAGCGCGTTCGGGATCAGGGACGGGTCGGCCGCGAGGCGCTCGCGCTGCGCGTGCGCGCCGTCCAGCAGCGCGACGCCGTGCGAGACCAGGTTGCCGGTCGTGTCGTTGCCGCCCGCGACCATGACGAAGCAGAACCCGAGGACGTCCCAGTCGGTGAGGCGCTCCCCGTCCGCCTCGGCGGCCGTCAACGCGCTGACCAGGTCGTCGGACGGGTCGGCGCGACGCGCGGCGATCACGTCGGTGAAGTAGCCGAACATCTCCGCGACGGCGCCCGCCGCCTCGTCCTTCAGCGTCTTCAGGTCGAAACCGTCGTCCTGCAGCGTCGTCAGCGCCGACACCCACGGGTCGAAGCGGGCGCGGTCCGCCTCCGGGACGCCCAGCAGGTGCGCGAGCGCGAACGTCGGCAGCGGCGAGGAGAAGTCGCGGTGCAGGTCGGGGGTCTCGCCGTCGGCCGCCTTCCGCTCCATCAGCGCGATCCGGGACCGGACGAACTCGCGCAGCAGGCCCTCCAGCGCGGCGACGCGGCGCGGGGTGAAGCCGTGGCTGACCAGGCGGCGCAGGACGGTGTGGCGCGGCGGATCCAGCATCACGATCGTCGGGGCCAGGCCGAGCGTGCCGATCTCGTCCGGATAGAACGTCAGGCCCTGCGCGGACGAGAACGTTGCCGCGTCCCGCGTCGCCGCCCAGATGTCGTCGAACCGGGACAGCGCCCAGAACGGCGGATCGCCATGCCGGTGGACGGGGTCGTCGTCGCGGAGCCGCCGGTACGCGGGATAGGGGTCGGCCTGGAAGCCGGGATCGAACGGATCGTAGACGTCCGCCATGGCGCGGCCTCCGTTGTAACAGGCGTCCGGTTGTAACAGGCAGCGTTATTAACGCCTCCTGTTAGTATCATCGGCGTGCCGAAAGACGCAAGAGCCACCCGCGAAGCGCTCATCCGCGCCGGCGCCCGCCTCTTCGCCGCCCACGGCATCGACGCCGCCCGCACCCGCGACATCGTCACCCACGCCGGACAAGGCAACGACTCCGCCATCACCTACCACTTCGGCTCCCGCGCCGGACTCCTCGACGCCGTCCTCCGCGCCGGCATCACCCGCATGGAACCCGCCCGCGCCGCCGCCCTCCCCACCCTCGACCCCCGCGACCTCCCCGCCATCACCGCCGCCATCGTCCAACCCACCGCCGACGAACTCCGCACCCCGCCAGGCCGCGACTTCCTCCGCATCACCGCCCAACTCGCCGGACGCGCCGGAATCCGCGACCACCACCTCCCGCCCCTCCTCCACGGCACCGCCCTCCAACGGCAACTCCAACTCCTCCAAACCGCCTGCCGCGCCGCCCTCCCCGAACCCCTCGCCCTCGAACGCATCTCCCTCTTCATCGCCTTCCTCACCGCCGCCCTCGCCGACCGCGCCACCCGAACCGGCGACACCCCCCACGACCCCGACCACACCGCCTTCACCACCGACCTCACCGCCATGCTCACCGCCGCACTCCAAGCCCCCGACCGAACCGGTTTGCCTAACCACCCCCCGCCCAATACAGTTAAGACATCACCGCGGGGTGGAGCAGTTCGGTAGCTCGCTGGGCTCATAACCCAGAGGTCGCAGGTTCAAATCCTGCCCCCGCTACGGGTCCTAGGGTCCTCTTGGTCGCCGCTTTTGCGGCTTTCCGAGAGGGCCCTTCGCCGTTTTCGGGGGGCGACCCCCCGGGCCCCCCGGTTCCGCCACCCGCCCCCACC
>NZ_JBGNUS010000017.1:0-45400 GCF_041951365.1 Actinomadura sp. GTD37 | reverse complement strand
CAAGCCTGGGGGGCTCGGGGGGCGGGCTGGTGGGGGTGGGGTGTGGTCAGGTGGCGGTGCGGCCCAGGAAGGCGAGCATTCTGGTCTGCTCGTCGGCTCCTCTTGGGGCGGGTAGGGGCGGGGCCAGGTCGCCGGCGGCGCGCAGGGGGGCGGCCACCACCTGGGCCGTGGCGAACGCGTGGTGGACGAGGTCCGGGTCCAGGCGGGACGGCTGGCCCGTCGCGCGCGCCAGGTCCCACGCGTGCACCAGCGGCTCCAGGATGTAGCCCTCCAGGTAGTCGCCGAGCGGCAGCTCGCCCAGGCCCCCGAACGGGATGTGGCGCAGCAGCGCCTCCGGGCCGAGCGCCGCCGCGCACTCCTTGCGGGCCGTCCGCCAGCTCATCAGGACGTCGCCCGGGACGAACCGCGCCGGGTCCAGGCCGACGTCCGGCTCGGGCTCCCCGGCGGCCAGCGCCCGCACCAGGTACTGGCCGCCGGTCACATGGCCGGCGACGTCCCGGGCGGTCCACCCCTCGCAGGGCGACGGCGCGTCCCAGCCGTCCCGCGGGACGCCGGCGACCAGGCCCTCGAACAGATCGAGGGCCCGGTGGAAGCCGCTGAGGTTGTGAGCCATGGTGGTCAGTGACCCGCGATCCGGCCGCGGTGTCAAGCGCTATCGCGAAGGTCGCCGGTCCCGGCTCAGGCCGCCGCCGCACCCCGCTCCCGCAGCATCGCGCCCATCTGCGCGATCTCCGACCGCTGGCCCGCCGCCATCGTCCGGGCCAGCCGCCGCACCCGGTCGTGGCCCGTGCGGGCCCGCACCGCGTCCGCCATGTCCGCGCCGCCGCGGTGATGGGCGATCATCAGCCGCAGGAACAGGATCTCGGCGGCGCGGCCCGACGCCTCCTCCAGCTCGGCCAGTTGCCCGCGCGTGGCCATCCCGGGCATGGCGGCGCCGACCCCGTGGCCGCCGTGCCCGGACATCCAGCGCATGCGGCCCGACGGGTCGGTCTTCGGCAGGTCCCACTCGTCCAGCCAGGCCGTCATCATGCCGATCTGGGCCTGCTGCGTGGTGATGACGTCGTAGGCAAGCAGCCGGACGTCCGCGTCGTCCGTGCGCTCCCGGACGATGAACGACATCCGCACGGCCTGCGCGTGGTGGGTGCTCATGTCCCGGGCGAACCCCGCCTCCGGACCGTCCGCGCCGGGGCGCCCCGAGCGGGCGGCGGCCACCGCCGCGAAGACGGCCCCGGCGGCCAGGACGAGGACCGCGAGGACGACGGTGACCCGCCGCCCCCGCGGCGCCGCGGGCTCCACGCTCACGGGGCGTCCTTGGCGCCGTCGCAGGCCGCGCCCGGCTCGGGCGTCTGCGGGCCCTTCACGAACCCGCGCAGGAACTCGTCCACGCGCGGGTCGGCGGCGCTCTCCAGCGAGAGCTGGTGGCCCCAGGCGGTGAGCTTGATCGGCGCGTCCTGGGACGGGTGCGGGCTCAGCATCGTGTAGTCGGCGCCGGAGACCCTGCCCTTGAGGGCGTCGAGCTGGTCCGCGGCCAGGCCGGGACGGTAGGTGATCCAGACGGCGCCGTGCTCCAGGGAGTGGACGGCGTTCTCGTTCCGCAGCGGCGTGTCGTAGACGCGGCCGTCGCAGTTCTGCCAGACGGGGTCGTGGTCGCCGCCCATCGGCGGGTCGGTGTCGTACTCGACCGCGCTGGTGGTGTGGTCCTGGCCGAGGCCGTCCTTGGTGACCAGGCCCGCGACGGACGCGGTGTCCGCCGACGACGACCGGGTCTGCATGAACGCGTAGCCGATCGCGATCACCGCCACCAGGCCGATGACGGTGAAGAAGGCGATGCCGCCCCACGGGACCTCGGACTGCGTCAGCGCGTTCTTCTGCTTGGCGTTCTTGTTGCGGGCGCTCTTGGACATGAGCGGTCCTCTCAGGGTGCTGTGATCCGTACGGGGGATGCGGGCAGGCGCCGCATCGCGGGGACGGCGATACGGCGGTGCGTGCGGCCTTACGGCCGGCTCATCACAGCCGGAGCACCTGGAGGACGGGCGGGAACAGCGGAGTGGACGCGGCGCCCGGCGGCGGCGCGAGCGACCAGCCGGCGCGCGCGGGCAGGCGGGACAGGGGCCGCCGCAGGCCCGTGGCCAGCGCGAGCAGCAGGAGGGCGAACAGGACGGCCGCGCACAGGCAGACGTCCGCCGGCATCGGCGGCCGCGGCTTCGCCGGAGCGCTGAGCGCCGCGTCGGCGAGCCCGTGCAGGCTCGGCGCCGGGGCGGCGGCCACGCCGCCGGAGGCCGCGGTGTTGCCCGGCGCGGTGTCGGCGGGCGCGCTCACGGCGTGCTCGGTGCACACGCGCGGCGGCGGCCCGTGGCCCAGCCCGTAGCTGAACACCAGCCCGGCCACGACGAACAGCGCCACGAGCAGACCAGCCGTCCCGTGGCGCCGGTGCAGGGCCGTACCGGACACCGTCACTCTCCTGAATGCGCCTTCCGGGCTCTTCCAACGCCGGAGCCCGCCCCCGGGTTCCACGGATGCCGGACGTCCGGGAACGTCCGCGGCCCGAGATAGTGTCGGAGCGTGACCAGCAGGGCGGAATCGGGCGAGCCGGAGGGCCTCTTCGACGCGCCGGGGCAGCGGCCGGCGGCTCCCGGGGCCGCGCCGCCCGGCCCCGCCGTCCCGGCGCCGCCCGGCGCGGAGCAGCCGCTCGCGGTGCGGATGCGCCCCCGCGCGCTGGACGAGGTCGTCGGGCAGGGCCATCTGCTCGGCCCCGGCACCCCGATCCGGCAGCTCGTCGACCGGGACGTGCCGATGTCGCTCGTCCTGTGGGGCCCGCCCGGCACGGGCAAGACGACCCTCGCCACGGTCGTCAGCCTCGCCACGTCCCGCCGGTTCGTGGAGATCTCCGCGGTCAGCGACGGCGTCAAGCGCGTCCGCGCCGAGATCGACCTGGCCCGGCGCGAGCTGGGCATGACCGGGCGGCAGACGGTCCTGTTCGTCGACGAGGTCCACCGCTTCAACAAGGCCCAGCAGGACGCCCTGCTCCCCGCCGTGGAGAACCGCTGGGTGTCCTTCATCGGCGCCACGACCGAGAACCCGTTCTTCTCCGTCATCAGCCCGCTGCTGTCCCGGTCCCTGCTGCTCACGCTGGAGCCCCTCGGCGAGGACGACCTGCGCGAGGTGATCCGCCGGGCGCTCGCCGACGAGCGCGGCCTGGGCGGTGCGGTCGTCCTCGACCCCGCCGCCGAGGACCACCTCGTCCGGCTCGCCGGCGGCGACGCCCGCCGCACCCTCACCTACCTGGAGGCCGCCTCCCTCGTCGTCGACGAAGGCGGCGTGATCGACGCCGGCGTGCTGGAGAAGGCCGTCGACCGGGCCGCCGTCCGCTACGACCGCGAGGGCGACCAGCACTACGACGTCATCAGCGCGTTCATCAAGAGCATCCGCGGCAGCGACGTCGACGCGGCGCTGCACTACCTCGCCCGCATGATCGAGGCCGGCGAGGACGCGCGGTTCATCGCGCGGCGGCTCATCGTGCACGCCAGCGAGGACGTCGGGATGGCCGACCCGACCGCGCTCCAGACCGCGGTCGCGGCGGCGCAGGCGGTGGAGTTCGTCGGCCTGCCCGAGGCCCGCATCAACCTCGCCCAGGCGGTGATCCACCTCTCCCTGGCGCCCAAGTCCAACGCGGTGATCACGGCGGTGGACGGGGCGCTCGGCGACGTCCGCAAGGGCCTCGCCGGGCCCGTCCCCGGGCACCTGCGCGACGCCCACTACAAGGGCGCAGCGAAGGTCGGCCACGGGCAGGGCTACAAGTACGCGCACGACCATCCCGGCGGCGTCGTCCGGCAGCAGTACGCGCCCGACCCGGTGGACGGGCGGGAGTACTATCGCCCGACCAGGCACGGCGCCGAAGCGCGGTTCACCGAGGTCCTCGCGCGGATCCGCTCCGTCCTGCGCGGCGCGGGCGACCGGTCCTGATCGCTCCCGCCGGGCCGGTCGTACCGCCACAAGGCCTTGCCGCCCGGTAAGGTCTGTGTCGCCGTAACCGGCCCGAACCGAATTCGCACGAACGGAAAGCCCGATGCTTACTGGTGGACAGCTGGCAGGCCTCATCGTGGCCGTGTTCTGGGCGGTGCTCGTCTCGTTCATCGCGCTGACCCTGCTGAAGCTCTCCCGTCTCCTCGGCGAGGCCGGCAGGGTCGTGCGCGAGCTCGGCGACCAGGCCGCCCCCCTGCTCGACGACATGACCCGCACGGTCGAGCGCGCCAACGAGCAGCTCGGCCGCACCGACGTCATCACCAAGCAGGTCGCCGGCGTCACCCAGAACGTCTCGGCCGTCACCACCGTCATGACGTCGGTGGTGGGCGGCCCGCTGGTGAAGGCCGCGGCCTTCTCCTACGGGGTCCGCAAGGCCCTCAAGAACGGCGACGGCGACGGGCGGAACGCGTCCGGCCGGCCGCAGCTTCAGGCCCGCTCCTCGGGGAAGGGACGCGGATGAGGCGGTTGTTCTGGCTCTCGGTCGGCGCCGGAACCGGCGTCTACGTCACCCACCGCGTCAAGCGGCGGGTGGAGCGGGTCGCGCGCAGCCTGTCCCCGGAGGGGGTCGCGATGCGCGCGGTGGCGACCGGGAAGGGCACCGGCGACCGGTTGAGGCATTTCGCCTCCGACGTCCGTACCGAGATGCGGGCCCGCGAAGAGGAACTGCGCGAGGCCGTCCGCATGGACCAGGCGCCGCCGGACGCCGAGGTCCCCGGATACCGGGGCTCCCCGCCCCGCCGGGTGCTGAAGGCGCGATACACGATCATCGACGACGACAAGGATGGCCACTGATCATGGAGTCGGCAGAGGTCGCACGCCGCTTCCTCGGTTTCTTCGAGGAGCGCGGGCACACGGTGGTGCCCTCGGCCAGCCTGGTCGCCGAGGACCCGACCCTGCTGCTGGTCAACGCCGGCATGGTCCCGTTCAAGCCGTACTTCCTCGGCCAGCGCACCCCGCCGTCGCCGCGGATGACCAGCGCGCAGAAGTGCGTGCGGACGCCCGACATCGAGGAGGTCGGGCGGACCACCCGGCACGCCACGTTCTTCCAGATGCTGGGCAACTTCTCCATCGGCGACTACTTCAAGGAGCAGGCGATCCCGTTCGCCTGGGAGCTGCTGACCGCGTCCCGCGAGGACGGCGGCTTCGGCTTCCCCGAGGAGAAGCTGTGGGTCACCGTCTACCAGGACGACGACGAGGCGCGGGGCCTCTGGCACGAGAAGGTCGGCGTCCCCCTCGACCGCATCCAGCGGCGCGGCATGGAGGACAACTTCTGGTCGATGGGCGTCCCGGGCCCGTGCGGCCCCTGCTCGGAGATCTACTACGACCGCGGCCCCGAGTACGGCCGCGAGGGCGGCCCGGTCGCCGACGAGGACCGCTACCTCGAAGTGTGGAACCTCGTCTTCATGCAGTACGAGCGGGGCCCCGGGGAGAGCAAGACCGACTTCCCGATCCTCGGCGACCTGCCCGCCAAGAACATCGACACCGGCATGGGCCTGGAGCGCATGGCGGCGATCCTCCAGGGCGTCGACAACATCTACGAGACCGACACCCTGTGGCGGGTCCTCGACCGCGCCGCCGGCCTCACCGGCACCCGGTACGGCCGCGACCACCGCGCCGACGTGTCGCTGCGCGTCATCGCCGACCACGTCCGCAGCGGGACCATGATGGTCGCGGACGGCATCCGCCCCGGCAACGAGGGCCGCGGCTACGTGCTGCGCCGCATCCTGCGCCGCTCCATCCGCAACCTGCGGCTGCTCGGCGGCCAGGACGCCGGGCTCATGCACGAGCTGACCTCCGTCGCCGTCCGGGCGATGGGCGAGCAGTACCCCGAGCTGGTGCGGACGGCCGCGAACATCCACACGGTGATCGACGCCGAGGAGGACTCCTTCCTCCAGACGCTCCGCACCGGCACCGCGATCTTCGACACGGCCGTCGAGGAGACCAAGCGGTCGGGCGGCGCGAGGCTGGCCGGCGACCAGGCGTTCAAGCTGCACGACACCTACGGCTTCCCGATCGACCTCACCCTGGAGATGGCGTCCGAGCAGGGCCTCCAGGTCGACGAGGCGGGCTTCCGCCGGCTGATGCAGGAGCAGCGGGACCGCGCGAAGAAGGACGCCCGCGACAAGAGGACCGGCAACCTGGACGTCTCCGTCCTGGACGAGCTGCTCACCGGCGCGGGCGGAAAGGTCGACTTCACCGGCTACGGCAGCCTCGCCGGCGACGCCCGCCTCGTCGGGCTGCTGGTGGGCGGCGCCAACACGCCCGCCGCGGGCGAGGGCACCGAGGTCGAGGTCGTCCTCGACCGCACCCCGTTCTACGCCGAGGGCGGCGGCCAGCTCGCCGACCACGGCCTGATCCGGCTCGGCAACGGAGCCGTCGTCGAGGTCACGGACGTGCAGGCGCCCCTCGCCGGACTCATCGTGCACCGCGGGCGCGTCCGCAGCGGCGAGGCGCAGGCCGGCGACACCGCCTACGCGGAGGTCGACGTGGAGCGGCGCCGGGCGATCTCCCGCTCGCACACCGCGACCCACCTGGTGCACGCCGGGTTCCGCCGGGCGCTCGGCGAGTCCGCCGCGCAGGCCGGCTCGGAGAACTCGCCCGGCCGGTTCCGGTTCGACTTCACCGCCTCCGGCGCCGTCCCGCCGAGCGTGCTGCGCGACGTCGAGGACGAGGTCAACGAGGTGCTGGTCGGCGACCTGGACGTCCGGGCCTTCCACACCTCGATCGACGAGGCCCGCGCCATGGGCGCGCTGGCGCTGTTCGGCGAGAAGTACGGCGACGAGGTCCGGGTCGTCGAGGTCGGCGACTACTCCCGCGAGCTGTGCGGCGGCACCCACGTCGCCCGCTCCGGGCAGCTCGGCCTGGTCAAGGTGCTGGGCGAGTCGTCCATCGGCGCCGGCGTCCGCCGCGTCGAGGCGCTCGTCGGCATCGACGCGTTCCGCTTCCTCGCCCGCGAGAGCGTGCTCGTCGCGCAGCTCGCCGAGCAGATGAAGACGCGCAAGGAGGAGCTGCCCGAGCGGATCTCCGGGGTCGTCACCCGGCTGCGCGACGCCGAGCGGGAACTGGAGAAGCTCCGCTCCCAGCAGGTCCTCGCGATCGCCGGCTCCCTCGCCGACGGCGCGCGGGACGTGCACGGCACCGCGTTCGTCGGCCACCGCGCCCCGGACGGAACCGGCGCCGACGACCTGCGCCGACTCGCCGTCGACGTCCGCGGCCGGCTGGCGGCCCGGCCCGCCGTCGTGATGGTCGCGGGCGTGCCGAAGGACCGTCCCGTCGTGGTCGTCGCCGTCACCCAGGGGGCGCGCGAGCGCGGCCTCAAGGCGGGCGCGCTCGTCGGCCTCGCCGCCAAGGCCCTCGGCGGCGGGGGCGGCGGCAAGGACGACCTCGCGCAGGGCGGCGGCGCGAACCCGGCGGCCGTCGGCGACGCCCTCGCCGCGGTCGAACGAGCCGTAGGGGCCGCGTGAGCCCGGCACGACGGGGTAGGCGACCGGAGCCGGGGACATGAGAAACGGCGTCCGGCTGGGAGTCGATGTGGGGAGCGTGCGGGTGGGGGTCGCGAAGAGCGACCCCGGCGGGATCCTCGCCTCCCCCTTCGAGACCGTGAAGAGCGGCAAGGGCGACGTCGACCGCCTGGTGGAACTCGCCGCCGAGTACGAGGCGATCGAGGTCGTCGTCGGCCTGCCGACGTCGCTGTCGGGCAGGGAGGGCCCCGCGGCGGAGGCGGCGCGCAGGTTCGCGGCCCGCCTCGCGGACCGTCTTCCCCCGGAGACGGTCCGGCTGCACGACGAGCGGCTCACCACCGTGACCGCCGAGAGCGGGCTGCGGGCCGGTGGAGTACATGGTCAAGCGAGGCGCAAGGTCGTCGATCAGGCCGCCGCGGCGGTCCTGCTGCAGGCGGCCCTCGACGCGGAACGGTTGACTGGGCACCCCCCAGGAGAGATCGTCCGGGGGAGCGCATGAACGATTTGGACCTCTTCTCAGATCCCTACCGGGACGGCCGCCCGCCGGAGGGCCGGTCCGGCAGGCGGGACCAGCGGCGCGTCCGCAAGCGGCAGAAGCGGCGCCGGCGCAGCGGCCGGGCCGCGGCCCTGTTCGCGATGGCGTTCCTGGTGGCGGTGTTCGGCACCGGCGGCGTCCTCGGGTACGCGTGGCTCGACAGCAAGTGGCACCCGCCGGACTACGCGGGCCAGGGCGCCGGGAATGTCACGGTCCAGATCAAGGAGGGCGCGAGCGGCTCGGTGATCGGGCTGACGCTGGAGGGCCACCAGGTCGTCAAGAGCGCCCGCGCGTTCGTGAAGGCGTACAACAAGGAGACGCGCGCCTCCAGCATCCAGCCGGGCTTCTACCAGATGCGGCGGAAGATGTCGTCGGCCGCGGCGATGGCGCTGCTGCTGAACCCGAAGTCGCGGGCCGGGAACCAGGTCACGGTCCCGGAGGGCATGCGGGCCGTCGAGCTCTTCAAGCGGCTGGCGGAGAAGACCGGGATCTCGGTGAAGGAGTTCCAGGCGGCCGCGAAGAAGGGCAAGAGCCTCGGGCTGCCGTCGTACGCCAAGGGCAGGGTGGAGGGGTACCTGCACCCGGGCCGCTACGACCTCGACCCGAACGGCTCGGCCGAGCAGATCCTCAAGCAGATGATCGAGCGGTTCAACAAGGAGGCGAGCAGCGTCGACCTCGTCGCCAAGGCCCGCGAGGCGCGGATGAACCCGGCGACGGTCATCACGCTGGCCAGCCTCGTCCAGGCCGAGGGCGGCAAGCCCAGCGACCTGCCCAAGATCTCCCGGGTGATCTACAACCGGGTGGAGAAGGGCATGAAGCTGCAGTTCGACACCACGGTGCTGTACGCGTTGAACGAGCGGCGGCTGACGGTCACCGAGAAGGACCTCCTGACCCCGTCGCCGTACAACACCTACCTGCACACGGGCCTGCCGCCCGGCCCGATCTCCAATCCCGGTCCGGACGCGATCGAGGCGGCGCTGAACCCGAAGGACGGCACCTGGCTGTACTTCATCGCCACCGACCCGACGAACAAGGTGACGAAGTTCGCCACGACCGAAGCGGAGCGGTTGAAGATCGAGAAGGAGTTCCGGGAGTGGCAGAAGGCGCACCCGGGCCAGTGACGGGGGACAGGGTGACGGGGGGACGGGGCCCGGGGGAGCAGGGGCCGGGCCGCCGGGCCGCGGTGCTGGGGTCGCCGGTCGCGCACTCGCTGTCGCCGGTCCTGCACCGCGCGGCGTACGCGGCGATGGGCCTGCGCACCTGGTCCTACGAGGCGGTCGAGTGCGGCGAGGACGGTCTGGCCGGGCTGCTGGACGGCCTCGGCCCCGAATGGGCGGGCCTGTCGCTGACCATGCCGCTGAAGCGGGTCGCGCTCGACCTCGTCGACTCGGTGTCCGACCTGGCGGTGAAGGTGGGCGGCGCCAACACGGTCGTCCTGCGGGACGGGCGGCGGCACGGCGACAACACCGACGTGCACGGCATCGAGACGGCGCTGACCGAGGCGGGCCTCAAGGCGCCGCCTTCGGCGCTCGTGCTCGGCGGCGGCGCGACGGCGGCGTCCGCGCTGGCCGCGCTCGCCCGGCTCGGCACGTCCGAGGCGGTGCTCGCGGCGCGGACGCCCGAGCGCGCCGCCGGCGCCGCCGAGGTGGGGGAGCGGTTCGGCCTCGCGGTCCGCGTCGTGCCGCTCGACCGGGTGGCCGCGCACCTGCCGGCCGACCTCGTGGTGTCGACGCTGCCGGGACGCGCGGCCGACGCGTTCGCCGAACCGGTCGCCGCGTCGGGCGCCGCCCTGTTCGACGTGGTGTACGCGCCGTGGCCCACGGCGCTCGCCGCAGCGGTGGAGCGGGCCGGCGGGACGGTCGTGGGCGGGTTCGCGATGCTCCTGCACCAGGCCGTCCGGCAGGTGGTGCTGATGACCGGCCGCGAGGACGTGCCGGTGGCGGCGATGCGCGCCGCCGGAGAGGCCGAACTCGCGCGCCGCGCCTGACGCCCCGTGTCTGACCCCCGTGCCTGGCGCTCCGCCCGGTCAGGGCGGGGCGGGCGGCGGCCCGCGCGGGGTGCGGCGGCGCTTCACCGACTCGTCGACGCTGGTCAGGATGATCGGCAGGATCACGCTCAGCCAGAAGTCCTTCCAGCCCCACAGGCCCGCCGCGACGCCCAGCGCGCTGGCGGCGCACACGAGGCTCAGCAGGAACGCCGCCCAGTGCCGCAGGGCGAGCCCCACCGGATCGATCATCCTGCGGTGCGGCAGGAGGTCGGCCAGCGCCCGTTCCCGCGCGTGCGACCGCTGCACGACGGTCGCGTCCGGCAGCCAGTGCAGGATGTCGGCGTGCCCGGCGAGCGGGACGCGGCTGAGCGCGATCAGCGTCTCCAGCCGCCACCACAGCGTCCACAGCGAGGTGCGCCCGCTGCCCGGGTAGCGGTTCCAGCGCGGGTCGGCGAACTCGCCGCGCGCGAGCGTCCGGAACGCCCGCGCGACGACCGGGCCGTGCGGGCCGCGCGGATCGCGCAGCAGCGCGGTCAGCGCGATCGGCAGCCCGTAGTGCCAGAGGGCGAGCCGCCACACGCGTCCCGGCCCGGCGCCCCCCGGCTGCGGGGAGACGTCGTAGGTCTCGATCCACGTGTGGTCGTCGTCGGGGTCGAGGTGCTCCAGCAGCCAGTCGTAGGCGTCCAGGAGCCGCTCCGTCCGCAGCTCCGGGCGCGCCTCGGCCAGCGTCACCAGCGCGAACGCGGTGTGGGTGACGGTCGGCCGGGACGCCGGGGTCGGCCCCCAGCCGGGGCGGTGCGCGGTCCGGTCGGCGGTCAGCCACTCCACTCCCCGGTCGACCGCCGGGTCGTAGGGGTTGAGCTGGCTGAGCGCGCGCAGCGCCAGGCACGTCAGCCAGACCCGGGACGGGCAGCCGCGCAGCGAGCCCCATCCCCCGTCCGGGTTCTGGTTGCGCAGCAGCCACCGGTAGGCGCGCCCGGTGTCGGGCGCGTCGTCGCGCAGGTCGCAGCGGGCGCGGGCGAGGAACCGCGCGATCCAGCCGGTCGCCTCGACCACCGGCATGCCGAGGCTGGTCTTGGTGGCCCAGCCGCCGTCGCGGAGCCCGTCGTCGGAGCGGGCCTGCCGGGCGGCGAGGAAGGCCAGCCCCTCGTCGAAGTACTCGAACGGGCGCCCCGCCTCGACGAACGCCAGCAGCCCGAGGGCCGTCGCGGTCGTGCCCGGCTCGGGCCGCGCCAGCTCGTGGTACCAGCCGCCGCCGGAGCCGAGCGCGGGCGCGTAGGTGTCGCGCAGGACGTCCAGCGACTCGTTCAGCCGGGTTTCGAGGACGGCCATGTCGATGACCGGGGCGTCGCGGGGCGGGCGCGGCCGGCGTCGCGGCGGGACGGGGGGACGGTCGGCGCGGGGGGCGGGCGCGGGGAGCGGAGGTGTCTGGTTCAACGCTGTCTGCTTAGTGGTGTCGCCTTCTGCTCTTTTTGTTCCCGCCAGGACACGCTTTGTACCCCGCGGGTTCCATGTCTGTATCCGCGGCCGCACAGATCGCCGGGGCCGGGCACCGGGCACGCTGGAGGGGGAGTGGTCCCCGTTCCGTGGTGCTGGAGGAGGCTTGGCCGAGCCGACGGCGTGGAGCGAGCCCCCTGACGAGCCCCGGCACGAGTGCGTCCTGTGCCCGCCGCTGCGGTTCCGGTTCAACGGCATGGCCGGCCTGCCCGGCGAGTCCGGGGTGATCGCCGGCGACCGCGACTTCCTCCTCATCCCGGACGTGGCGCCCCTCGCCGACGGCCATGTCCTCCTGGTGACCCGCGACCACTACCGGTGCGCGGGGGAGTTCGGCCGGACGACGTGGGAGCGCGCGCTGCGCTGGCGCGACCGCGTCGCCCGCCTCTACCGCGCGGCCTACGGGAGCGGCGAGCTGCTGCTGTTCGAGCACGGACCGGCCCGCTCCCAGGGCGGCGGCGCGTGCATCGACCACGCGCACTGGCACCTGCTCCCCGGGACGCCCGGCATCCGCGCGGTGGTGGAGGAGCGCGGGCGGCCCGGAGCGCCCGCCGGCCGCGCCGTCCTCCGGGCCCACGTCCGCAGCGGCCGCTCCTACCTGCTGATCGAGGAGGGCGGCGTCATGACCGTCCACCCCGGCGACGGCGTCGAGAGCCAGTTCCTGCGCTGGGCCGTGACGGCCGCCGGGCCGGACGGGACGTGGCGCTGGCAGGAGACGTTCGGCCTCCCCGGCAGCAGGCGGCGCTTCCTGCGCACCCTGCGGGCGCTGCGCACGGCGGCGGCCGCGCTCCCGGACGGCGATCAGCCTCCCGAGAGCCACCAGTAGAGCTCGCACGAGGCCAGCCGGTCCCCGAAGCCCGCGCGCTCCACGCCGTCCCGGTAGCCGGTGGGGTACTCCATCAGCAGCCGTCCCCGCTGGTAGGCGAGCGCGTGCTCCAGGGACGTCGGGCCGAACCGCAGCAGCCACAGCGGCCTCCCCGGCACCTCGCGGTCCAGCACCGGCAGCAGCTCGCGCACCGCCCGCGCGCCGGACGGCGCCGGGCGGCCGAGCAGGCGCGCCAGCGTGGGCGCCTCGGCGAAGACGGCGTCCGCGCGGGCCAGCGCCGGCAGGACGGCGGACGCCGGGAGCCGCGCGTCGATGTCGTGCGGGACGAGGTCGAACGCCACCCGGGTCCCCGCCGCGCCCGCGATGCGCGCCGCCTCGTCCAGCGCCGCCCGCGAGACCGGGGACAGCAGCGAGTACCCGTCGGCGGCCAGCACGTCCGCGTCCCCGATCGCGGACGCGGCCCCCGCGACGTCCGCGGCGGTGAGCCGCCGTCCGGGCGGCTCGTCCTGCACGACCAGGAGCCGGACGCCCGGACCGCCGCCGTGCGGGCGGTCGCGCAGCATCACCGAGACGCCGTTCGGCGCGCCCGCGTCGACGAGCAGGTGGTCGTCCGCGCCGATCCGGCGCAGCTCCCCGCGGATGACCGGCGTGTATCCGTCGTCCCCGACCTTCGCCAGCACCCCCACCCGGCGGAAGTAGCCGGCCGCGCACCGGGCCAGGTTGACCGCCGTCCCCGCGACCACGGCGCGCGCCGGGGCGTAGGAGAGCCGGTCGGCGCGCAGGTCGGCGAACCGGACGTCCGGCAGCGCGGCGCGGACCTCGATGCAGGCGTCGCCGGCGGCGAGCAGCGCGAACCTGCGCTCGGCCGCGCCGTCGAGGCCCGGCCACTCGGCGGGCGAACGCGGCGGGACCACGCGCCGGCCGTCAGGCGCCCGGCGACAGGAACGCCCGCATCACCGGGCGCAGGCTCGGGATGAGGTCGTACCGGCCGAGCTCGTCCAGCGGCACCCAGGCGCAGCCGTCCAGGTGATCGCTCTCGTCCTGGTTGCCGAGGGTGGCGTCCAGCGTCACCGGCCGGCACCGCCGCGCCGCCGCGACGACCCGCGCCCGCCCGCCGGGCGGTCCGCCGCGGTCGGGCATGAACCACTGCCACAGGTGGAACGGCGGCCCCGGATCGATCTTGAGGCCGACCTCCTCCCAGACCTCCCGGCGGATGTGGTCGTCGAGATCGAGGTCGGCGTCCACCTCCAGGCGCCCGCCGGGCACCTCCCAGCGGCCCGGGTGGAACGGGTCGGACGCGGACTTGCGGACGAGCAGCAGCGCGCCGCCGGACACGATGAACGCCTTCTGCGCGAACTGCAGCGCGATCGGCGACAAGGCGGTGAGGGGGCCGGCGGCGCCGGCCTCGACCGAGGGCATCGCGGGAACAACCTCCCTGGTGCCGGCCCACCGGGCCGTCTCGGCTCCACCGTAACAACGGCGGCCGGGCGCGCCGAGACGCCCGCCCGGCCAGAACACCCTCACCTCCAGGGCCCGCCCCGCCCGGCCGGGGGAATGGCGAGGAGCCCGGAGCTGTTCTAAAGGTGGCGTACCTCACGAGGCACCCGGCCATGCCGCACGTCACGGCACGGTTTCCGGCATGGCGCGCCCGCACCCGCCGGGTGGTAGTCTTAGTGGTCGACCGGCCCTGTGCGCGCGATCCGAGTGATGGCGTGTGCCGGGCGCTCAAGCGGAGGCCACCTCCCACCTGACCGGCCGAGGCCGCGGATCCTGCTGGCCGCCCACCAGGGCGGCACCGCCGGAGCCCGCGGTATCGATCTGGGGACATCCCGGATTCCAAGGCCGGTGGGTATCGGTCCGGCGAACGGGCGCAGCGCGCCCGTCCCGCCGTCGTTCCCGGACGGCCCGTCCGCCCGGGAAGACCGAAGGTGGCCCCGTGCGTGAGTCGTACGGGGCTTTTCTCGTGGGAGCCTCGGGGTACGACCGGTCCAACGAACTTGAGAACGGCCCCAAGGAGGTCCCATCAGCGCCGAACCGCGTATCAACGACCGCATTCGCGTGCCCGAGGTCCGGCTCGTCGGCCCGAACGGCGAACAGGTGGGCATAGTGCCCATCGCCAAGGCCCTTGAACTCGCGCGTGAGTCGGACCTCGACCTCGTCGAGGTGGCGCCCACCGCGCGCCCGCCCGTCGCCAAGCTCATGGACTACGGCAAGTTCAAGTACGAGTCCGCGATGAAGGCGCGTGAGGCGCGGAAGAACCAGGCGCACACGGTCATCAAGGAGATCAAACTCCGCCCGAAGATCGACCCGCACGACTACGAGACCAAGAAGGGTCACGTGGTGCGGTTCCTGAAGGCCGGGGACAAGGTGAAGGTCACGATCATGTTCCGCGGTCGTGAGCAGTCCCGCCCCGAGCTGGGCTACCGGCTGCTGCAGCGGCTCGCCGACGACGTCGAGGAGCTCGGCTTCGTCGAGTCGCGGCCCAAGCAGGACGGCCGAAACATGATCATGGTGCTCGGCCCGCACAAGAAGAAGACGGCCCGCGGGCAGGAGGCCGAGACCACCGCCTGACGGCCGTCCAGGGACGGCCTCGCGGCGGTCCCGAGACCGCGACCTCGCGGCTGAGCGGGGTCGCGGCGCACGTACATTGAAGCCTGACCTGGCGCGTCCACGGACCTTCGTGGGGTGCGCCGATCAGGCGCGCCCCCGTGCGGCACGGCACGGGGGCCGGGAATGAAGGAGACGACGGCGACCATGCCGAAGACCAAGACCCACAGTGGTGCCAAGAAGCGCTTCAAGCTGACCGGCTCCGGCAAGGTGATGCGCCGCCGCGCCAACAAGAACCACCTGCTCGAGCACAAGCCGACCAAGCGGACGCGCCGGCTCTCCGGCCCCGCCGTGGTGGCCGCCGCCGACGCGAAGAACATCAAGAAGCTGCTGCGCAAGTAGCCCTCGACCAGCAATGTCAGCGACCGGCCGAGGCCGTACGGCCCCGGCCCCCACGAAGGAGTTCAGAACGTGGCACGCGTGAAGCGGGGCGTCAACGCCGCCAAGAAGCGTCGGGTCGTCCTGGAGCGGTCGAGCGGTTACCGCGGTCAGCGTTCGCGCCTGTACCGCAAGGCCAAGGAGCAGCAGCTCCACTCGATGACCTACGCCTTCCGGGACCGCAAGGACCGCAAGGGGCAGTTCCGCCGGCTGTGGATCCAGCGGATCAACGCCGCGGCCCGCGCCAACGGGATCACCTACAACCGGTTCATCCAGGGCCTGAAGGCCGCGGAGGTCGAGGTCGACCGCCGCATGCTGGCCGAGCTGGCCGTCAACGACGCGCCGGCGTTCGCCGCCCTGGTCAAGATCGCCAAGGACGCGCTCCCGGCCGAGGGTTCGGAGGCGGCCTGAGCCGGGCGACCGGCACACGGGCGATCACAGCGACATGGCGGGCCGCGAGCTGACCTCTCTCCGATCACCACGGGTGAAGGCCGCTCGGCGGCTCGCCAAACGCGCGTTCCGGCGCCGCGAGAACCGGTTCCTCGCCGAGGGGCCGCAGGCGGTGCGGGAGGCGCTGGAGACGCCCGGCGGCCTCGCCGAGCTGTTCACCACGGCGGAGGCGGAGGCACGCCACCCCGAACTGGTGCTCGCCGCCGAGCGCGCGGGCGCCCCGGTGCTGCGCGTCAGCGGCGAGGTCATGGCGGAGCTGGCGCAGACCGTCACCCCGCAGGGGCTGCTGGCGGTCTGCGAGTTCGTCGACGTCCCGCTGGGCAAGGCGCTGGAGGCCGGTCCCCGGCTGGTGACCGTGCTCGCGCACGTCCGCGACCCCGGCAACGCGGGGACCGTGCTGCGCACCGCCGACGCCGCCGGCTCGGAGGCGGTCGTGTTCACCGACGCGTCCGTCGACCCCTACAACGGCAAGTGCGTGCGCGCCTCGGCGGGCAGCCTGTTCCACCTGCCGGTCGTCACCGGCCCGAGGTTCGACGCGCTGATCCCCGAGCTGAAGGGCGCGGGCCTCACCGTCCTCGCCGCCGACGGCGCTGGCGACCGCACCCTCGACGACGCGATCGACGCGGGGCTGCTCGCGCGCCCCACCGCGTGGGTGTTCGGGAACGAGGCGTGGGGGCTCCCCGACGAGATACTCCGGCACGTGGACGAGGTCGTGCGCGTGCCCATCCACGGGCGTGCCGAGAGCCTGAACCTGGCGACCGCCGCGGCCGTATGCCTCTACGCCTCGGCGCGCGCGCAGCGCGGGACGTGACGAGAACACGGGACGTTTCGGGCGCACGTGCGAACGGTCGCGTAAGTTCGCTGCATTCCGTGATCGGATGGCCGCAAGCGGTCGCCTGAGGCGCCGCTTCCCGGCCGGTGAGCTGGGAGGATGGACCGCGAACGGACGGCGGGCGGGGGCGCCCTGCCGCCGAGTGCGGCTCGTCCGCAGGTAGGAGCGGGATGGGGACCGGCGGGGGATTACGCCGTCCGACCCGCCGCCTACCGTGTTGATCAATGGGTTGACCAGGGGCGGCATGGCGCCGTGCAGAGTGGGGGCGAACGTGATGACCGAGGAGACCAGGCCGGCCAGGAGAGCGGCCCGGCGCGCGCCGGAGGTGAGGTGCCGCGCGGGCATGCGGGCCCCGGCCGCGGACGCCCCCGCGGGCGCGCCGGACCCGCTGGGCGCGCTCGGCGGGCTGCGGGTCGACCTCGCCCTGGTCCGGGGCGGCACGGCCGTCGTCGCGGTGGCCGGGGAGATCGACCTGCGCACGGCCGGCACGCTGCGCGACCGGCTCGTCGAGCTGCACGGCCGGCTGCCCCGGACGGGGCCGCGCCGGCTGGTGGCCGACTTCACCGCCGTCCCGTTCTGCGACGCGGCCGGGCTCGGCGCGCTGGTCGCCGCGCACAACCAGATCGCCGCGGACGGCGGCGAGATCGTCCTCGCCGGGGTCCGGCCCGCCCAGCTGCGGCTGCTGCGCATCACCGGGCTGCACCGGGTGTTCGCGGTCCACGCCCGCGTGGACGACGTGTGGGCCGCGCACGGCCCGTCCGCGACGTCCCTGTGAGGGATCCCGGAGTCGCTGGGAAAGTTCCCGGAAAGAAGTCCGGGTGAGCGGTCCCGGCCGGGAGTCCGGCGGGCGTTCCGGCGCGGGGACGATCCGGGCAGGTGAGGCCGCCCTCCGCGGGCGCGGCACCCCGTCCGGGAGGCTACAGATGCCTTGCCGCCGGGCGGTTTCCGGGTCCCGCAAGATGGCCGACTCCGGCTAGAGTCTCTATTCGACAGGCCGCGTTCTCATCGGTGTTCTGGAGGCCGCTGTGGGCGGAGAGGAGTCCCCTCACGCTGCCGCGCGCGTACCCGCGCAAGGGTCCGGGCCGGCCGCCGAGTGGGACGCCGCGGACGACCTTCCCGACGGGCTGATGGTCGCCGGCCGGGACGCCCGCGTCCTGGTGTTCAACGCCGCCGCCACGCGGATCACCGGGGTCGCCGCCGAGTCCGCCGTCGGCCGCGACTTCCGCGACGTCCTGCCCCTGCACGACGCCGAGGGCCGCGACTGGTGGAAGTGCCTGGCCCCCTACGACGGCCTGTGCACCCGCACCCGCCACCCCGAGCGCGCGCTGTTCCTGCCCGGCGGCACCGAGGTGCTGGTGACGGCCGCCTACCGGCGGGGCGAGCGCGGCCGGGTGGAGCGGTTCACCGTGTGCCTGCGCGACGCCGTGCACCGCGCCCGCCAGGAGCGCGACCGCGCCGACCTCGTCTCCACCGTCGCGCACGAGCTGCGCTCCCCGCTGACCAGCGTGAAGGGGTTCACCGCGACGCTGCTCGCCAAGTGGCACCGCTTCAACGACGACCAGAAGCGGGTGATGCTGGAGACCGTCAACGCCGACGCCGACCGGGTCACCCGGCTGATCACCGAGCTGCTGGACGTGTCCCGCATCGAGGCGGGCCGGCTGGAGATGCGCCGCCAGGTCGTCGACATCCCCGGCGAGGTCCGCAAGATCATCGCGGGCCGGGTCGCGGCCGGCGAGCCGGAGGACCGGTTCCGCTTCGAGGCGCGCGGCGAACTGCCCGAGATGTGGCTCGACCCCGACAAGATGGACCAGATCCTCGGCAACCTCGTCGAGAACGCGGTGCGCCACGGAGCGGGTACTGTCACCATCATGGTGGAGCCGGACGCGCATAAGGAGGGGGCCGCCGTGTCGGTGCGCGACGAGGGCGAGGGCATTCCGCCCGAGGCCGTCCAGCGCGTCTTCCGGCAGTTCTGGCGCGGCCCCGGCGGCAACCGGCGCGGCGGCACCGGCCTCGGGCTCTACATCGTCAAGGGCCTGGTCGAGGCGCACGGCGGCGTGATCACCGTGCGGCGGGCGCCCGGCGGCGGCGCCGAGTTCCGATTTACCGTGCCCGCAGGGGCCCCCGACTACGCCGGCTGAACGCGGCGCACACCGCCGCTCGCGGCGGCACCGGGTCCCTGGGCGGGCCAGCGCGTCTCGCGCACGCTTTCCGGATCTTCACCGTCCGCGGACTAGACTGCGGGCGTCCCACGCCGACCGGAGTCGATCACACCACCATGTCTGCACCCAACAAGTCCTATGACCCCGTCGAGGTGTCCGCGCTGCAGCCCGAGGAGCTGGAGCGGGCCCGTGCCGAGGCGCTCGCGGCCATCGCCGCGGCCGCCGACCTCGACGCCCTGAAGCAGGTCCGCCTCGCGCACGCCGGCGACCGTTCCCCGCTGGCCCTCGCCAACCGGGAGATCGGCGCGCTGCCGCCCGCGGCCCGCGCCGACGCCGGAAAGCGCATCGGCGCCGCGCGCGGCGCGGTGTCCAAGGCGCTGAAGGAGCGCCAGGCCGAACTGGAGGACGAGCGCGACCAGCGCGTCCTCGTCGAGGAGACCGTCGACGTCACCCTCCCGTGGGACCGCGCCCCGCGCGGCGCCCGCCATCCGCTGACCACGATGCAGGAGCGGATGGCCGACGTCTTCGTCTCCATGGGCTTCGAGGTCTCCGAAGGCCCGGAGGTCGAGGCGGAGTGGTACAACTTCGACGCGCTCAACTTCCTGCCGGACCATCCGGCCCGCACCATGCAGGACACCTTCTTCGTCGAGTCGGAGGAGTCCGGCCTGGTGATGCGCACGCACACCTCGCCGATGCAGATCCGGTCGCTGCTGTCCCGGGAGCTGCCGGTCTACGTGGTGGCGCCGGGCCGCACGTTCCGCACCGACGAGCTGGACGCCACGCACAGCCCCGTCTTCCACCAGCTGGAGGGCCTCGCGGTCGACGAGGGCCTGACGATGGCCGACCTGCGCGGCGGCATCGACGCGTTCGTCACCGGCATGTTCGGCGCGGGGCTGAGGACGCGGTTCCGGCCGTCGTACTTCCCGTTCACCGAGCCGTCCGCCGAGGTGGACATGCAGTGCTTCGTGTGCCGGGGGACGTCCGCCGAACCGGGCGGCGAGCCGTGCCGGACGTGCAGCTCGGAGGGCTGGATCGAGCTGGGCGGCTGCGGCATGGTCAACCCGCGGGTGCTGGTGGCCTGCGGCGTCGACGCCGACCGCTACAGCGGCTGGGCGTTCGGCCTCGGCGTCGAGCGGACGCTGATGTTCCGGCACGGCGTGGAGGACATGTACGACATGGTGGAGGGCGACGTCCGGTTCACCCTCCCGTTCGGGATGGAGATCTGATGCGGGCCCCGCTTTCCTGGCTGCGCGAGTACGTCGAGCTGCCGGCCGGCGTCACGGGCCGCGCCCTGGCCGCCGAGCTGATCGCGGCGGGCCTGGAGGTCGAGACGGTCGAGCGGGCCGGCGCCGACATCACCGGCCCGCTCGTCGTCGGCGAGGTCCTGGAGATCGAGGAGCTGACCGGCTTCAAGAAGCCGATCCGGCACTGCCGGGTGGACGTCGGCGACGCCAACGGCACCGGCGAGCCGCAGAGCATCGTGTGCGGCGCCACGAACTTCGCGGCCGGCGACCGCGTCGTGGTGATCCTGCCCGGCGGCGTGCTGCCCGGCGGGTTCGAGATCGGCGCCCGCAAGACCTACGGCCGCCTGTCCGAGGGCATGATCTGCTCGGTGGCGGAGCTGGGCATCGGCGACGACCACGGCGGCATCCTCGTCCTGCCGCCCGGCACGCCCGTCGGCGCGGACGCGATCGAGCTGCTCGGGCTGCGCGACGACGTCCTCGACATCGCCGTGACCCCCGACCGCGGCTACGCCCTGTCGATCCGCGGCCTGGCCCGCGAGGCGGCCACCGCCTACGGCGTCCCGTTCAAGGACCCGGCGGACGTGGAACTGCCCGCCGGAGAGGGGCCGGGGGGTCCGCCGGACGGCGGCGGGCCGGGCGGCGTCCACCCGGCGAGCATCGGCGACCCGACCGCGTGCGACCGGTTCGTGCTGCGGGAGGTGCGCGGCTTCGACCCGGACGCGGCGACCCCGATGTGGATGCGGGTCCGCCTGCACCGCGCCGGGATGCGCCCGGTGTCGCTCGCCGTGGACGTCACCAACTACCTCATGCTCGAACTCGGCCAGCCGCTGCACGCCTTCGACCGGGGCAAGCTCACCGGCCCGATCGTGGTGCGGCGCGCCGCGCCCGGCGAGACGCTGGAGACGCTCGACCACGTCGAGCGGAGCCTCGACCCCGACGACATCCTCATCACCGACGAGTCGGGGCCGATCTCGATGGCCGGCACGATGGGCGGGCTCGCCACCGAGATCGGCGACCGGTCGGCCGACATGGTCATCGAGGCGGCGCACTTCGACGCCATGGGCACCGCCCGGATGAGCCGCCGGCACCGGCTGCACAGCGAGGCGTCGCACCGGTTCGAGCGGGGCGTCGACCGCGAGCTGCCGCTGTACGCCTCGTACCGGGCGGTCCGGCTGCTCGCCGAGCTGGGCGGCGCGGAGATCGTGCCGGGCGTGACGCACGCCGAGGCGCCGGTCGAGCCGGTCGCGGTCACGATGCCGGCCGGGCACCCCGACCGGGTCGCGGGCGTGGCGTACGGGCGGGACGCGGTGGTCCGGCGGCTGGAGCAGGTCGGCTGCACGGTCGAGGGGGGCGAGGTCCTGACGGTGACGCCGCCGTCCTGGCGTCCCGACCTGACCGACCCGAACGACCTCGCCGAGGAGGTCATCCGCCTCGAAGGCTACGAGAACATCCCGGCCAGGGCGCCGCGTCCCAGCGCGGGCCAGGGCCTCACGACCGGGCAGCGGCTGCGCCGCCGGGTCGGCCGCGCGCTCGCGGGCGCCGGCTACGTCGAGGCCCTCGCGTTCCCGTTCCTGGCGGAGAAGGACCTGGACGGCCTCCAGCTCCCGGCGGACGACGCCCGCCGCCGGACGCTGCGGCTCGCGAACCCGATGTCGGAGCAGGAGCCGCTGCTGCGCACCACCCTGCTGCCGGGGCTGCTGAAGGTGCTGGCGCTGAACGTGGGGCGCGGCTTCGGCGACGCCGCCCTGTTCGAGCTGGGCGTGGTGTTCCGGCCGCGGCCGGACGCGCCGGAGCGCGCGCCGCGCCTCCCGGTCGACCGCGGCCCGACCGCCGAGGAGATCGCCTCGGTGGAGGCGGCGCTGCCCGACCAGCCGCACCGGGTCGCGGTCGTGCTGTCCGGCGACCGGGAGCCGTCGGGCTGGTGGGGCGAGGGCCGTCCGGCGCTGTGGGCGGACGCGGTCGAGGCGGCCCGCACGGTGGCCCGCGAGGCCGGTGTGGAGCTGACGGCCGAGGCCGACCAGCACGCCCCCTGGCATCCGGGCCGCTGCGCCGCGCTCTACGCGGGCGGCGCCCTGGTCGGCCACGCAGGCGAGCTGCACCCGCGCGTCACGAAGGCGTACGGGCTGCCGGCGCGGTCGTGCGCGATGGAGCTGGAGCTGCGCCGGCTGGGCGAGCCGGTGACCGTCCGCGCGCCGCACGTGTCGTCCTACCCGGTCGCGATGCAGGACGTCGCGCTCGTCGTCGACTCCGCGGTGCCCGCCGCCGAGGTGGAGACGGCGCTGCGCGACGGCGCCGGGAACCTGCTGGAGGCGATCCGGCTGTTCGACGTCTACACCGGCGAGCAGGTGGGGGAGGGCCGCAAGTCGCTGGCGTACTCGCTGCGGTTCCGCGCCCCCGACCGGACGCTGACCGCGGAGGAGGCGTCGCAGGCCCGCGACGCCGCGGTGGCGGCGGCGTCCGGCCGCACCGGAGCCGTCCTGCGCGGCGCCTGACACCGGCCGGACGCGCCCCGGACCCACGCCGGGTCCGGGGCGCGTCCGCGTCTCAGCCCGCGTGGTCGAGGCCGCCGTCGCGGCGGCCGACGGACACGAGCCGGTCCATCGACAGGGCCGCCACCGCGTACCAGCAGGCCCCGACGAGCGCCTCGGTCCCGAGCAGGCGCATGACGTGGCCGGCGGGCGCGCCGTCCAGGATGCCGCGCACCGCCTCCAGCCCGTGCACGACCGGCAGCGCGTGCGCCGCGGCCTCCAGCGGGGCGGGCCAGACGCCGATCGGGACGTTCACTCCGCCGAACGTCATCACGATCCCGTACGCGGCGTTGAGCACCAGCCATTCGACGCCGCGCATCCGCAGCGCGACGCCCGCCAGCGCGCACCCGTAGCCGTAACTGCTCGCGAGGATCAGCAGGACGGCCGGGAACGCGTACGCGGCGCGCGGCCACGGCAGCGGGACGCCCAGCAGCGGCGGCAGGACGAGCCACGCGACGAGCGAGCTGGTCAGGCCCGTCACCGTCCACTGGAGCCCCCGCCCGAGGTACACCGGCAGGTGCCCGGACGGTGCGATGGCGAGCAGCGGCAGCGTCCCCATGCGCCGCTCACCGGCCAGCGAGATCACCACGATGGTCGACTCCATGCAGGCCAGCACGACGATGTTGCCGATCAGCACGTACCGCATCGTGGCCTCGTCGCCGACGTAGCGTCCGAGCAGCGCGTAGAACGTCGCCTGGCAGAGCAGCCGCATCAGCCATCCGAACGTCCACGTCCGCCACGTGTAGACGGCGCCCATCTCCGCGAACCCCAGGTTCAGGGACTCCCGGACGATCCGGAGCACGTCCCTCATGCGAACTCCACCGTCCCTTTCCGGCGGGACTGGTCCACGTAGTGCCGTGTCAGCCACAGCCCCGCCGCCATCGCGGCCGCGCCCAGCACGAGGATCGCCGCGACCGACCGGGGCCAGCCCCGCGCGTCCCCGTGCACGGCGCCGCGGAGCAGCTCGGCGCTCCACGACAGGAACACGACGCGGCTGATCGGGTGCAGCCAGCCGGGCAGCGCCGCGACCGGGACGAGGATCCCGCCGAGGATGTAGAACGGGTAGCCGAGGGAGTTCTGCAGGACGTCGCGCGCCCGCGACACCACGAGCACCGCCGACAGCAGCGTGGCCGTGCCGATCGTGGCCAGGCAGGTGACCGCGACCGCGACGGCGAACAGCGCGGGGTCGGCGACCGTCAGCACCCGGCCGAAGCCGAGCGCCGCGACGAGCCACGACTCCGCGAACGCCGCCACGCCGACCAGCACCACCATCGCGACCCGTCCGGCGACGACCGGGCCGAGCGGCACGGGCGCCGCGATCATCGGGGAGAACCGCCCGGCCCAGCGGTCCTCGGGGACGATGCGCCCGGCGTAGTCGAGCGCGGCGACCCAGAGCCCGATCAGGCCCGGCGCCAGGACGGCGTTCGCCACGACGTCCGGGCGGTGCGCCGTCACGGTCAGCGCCAGCATCGTCGTCGTCTGCATGGGCGCGATGAGCAGGATGAGCGCGTGCCCGGGGTCGCGCCGCGACAGCGCCAGCTGGAGCAGGACCGCATGCCACATCACGCGGAGCGTGCTCATACCCGCATCCCCCGGTCGCCGACCGCGCGCAGGTAGACCTCTTCGAGCGTCGGCTCGCCGCGCCGGGCGGTGAGGACGTCGAGGTCCAGCAGCCGGGCGAGGACGCGGCGGGTGCCGTCCCGGTCGGCGGTGTGGACGCGCCAGGCGGCCCCGTCCCGCCGCTCGACGTCGGTCACGCCGGGCAGCGGGGCCAGGTCCCCGGCGACGGACGGGTCGGGGTGGGTGAAGTCGACGCACTCGCGCTCGCCGAGGAACCGCCCGGCGCGCGCGGTGTCCCCGCTCAGCAGCATCCGCCCGCGGTCGATGAGCGTCACCCGGTCGCACAGCGCCGCCGCCTCGTCCATGTCGTGCGTGGCCAGCAGGAACGTGCGGCCCTCCGCGCGCAGGTCGAGGACGAGCCGCCGGAACGCCCCGGCCGCGACCGGGTCGAGGCCGGACGTCGGCTCGTCCAGGAACAGCACGCGCGGCTCGTGCAGCAGGCCCCGCGCGAGGTGCAGCCGCTGCCGCATCCCGCGCGAGAACCGCTCCACGCGGTCGTCCGCGCGGTCGGCGAGGCCGACGCGTTCGAGCAGGGCGTCGGCGCGGTCGCGGGTCGTCCGGGCGTCGAGCCGGTACAGCGCGCCCCAGAACAGCAGGTTGCGGCGGGCGGACAGCCGGTCGTAGAGGCCCCGGTCGCCGCCGAGGACGAGCCCGATCCGGGACCGGACGGCGCGGGTGTCCGCGACCACGTCGCGGCCGAGGATCCGCGCCGACCCGCCCGACGGCAGCAGCACGGTGGAGAGGATCTTGACGAGGGTGGTCTTGCCCGCCCCGTTCGGCCCGAGCAGGCCGTGGATCTCGTTCTGCTCGACGGTCAGGGTCAGGTCGTCCAGGGCGACGACGGGGTCCTGCCGGCCGCGCTCGTAGACGCGGCGCAGCCCGGCGGTGTGCACGGCGGCTTCCATGTCTCCGACCGTCGCCGTAAGGCGGGGCCCGGAGCCATAAGGAGCCGGCTTATCTCCCGGACCGGCCCCTCAGGCCAGGCCGCGGTCGCGGGCGGCGGCGACGGCCTCGCCGCGCGAGGCGGCGCCCAGCTTGGCGAGGATGCGGGAGACGTGGACGCTGGCGGTCTTGGGGGAGATGACGAGCTCCTCGGCGATCTCCCGGTTGGAGCGGCCCCGCGCCAGCAGCCGCATCACCTCCGACTCGCGGGCGGTCAGCGGCCCGCCGGACGGCCCGGCCAGTCCCGCGCGGCGGGCGCGTTCGGAGACGCGGCGGGCCAGCGGCGCGGCGCCGAGGCGCGCGGCGATGTCCGCCGCGCGGGCGAACCGGGCGGCGGCCGCCGGACGGTCCCCGGCCGCGAGGTCGGCGCAGGCGGCGTCGAAGAGCGCCCGCGCGAGCGGGTACGGCTGGCCGAGGCCCTCCCACGTGCCGACGACGGCGTCCCAGTCCGCCGGGCCGCCCGCGAGCGCGGTGGCGGCCGCCCGGTGCGCCGCCGCCACGGGGGTCGCGGCGGGCGCCCGCGCGGCCAGTTCCGCGATCTCGGGGAGGCGCGGGCCGCCGGCGCGGGCGGCGGCCTCCAGCAGCGGCCAGAGATGGCAGGGCTGGACGGTGAGCCGCGGATGGCGCAGGACGGCGTCCACGGCCGCGCGGGCCGCCGGGCGGTCGTCCTCGGCCAGCCGCCACTCGACGGTCATCTGGGCGAGCGGCAGCGCGGTCTGCGGGAACCCCGTGTCGAACGCGGCGCCGAGCGCCTCCGGATCGGGCCGCGGGCCGGCGCCGCGGGCCGCCAGCAGGGCGATCCGCCAGATCATCATCTGCCGCCGGAAGGCCGGCCCGTGGTGGCGGTCGAGCCGCCGCTGGATCGCCCCGGCGGCCTCGTCCCAGCGGCCGAGCCGGTACAGGGCCTCGACCTCGTTGACCGCGAGCGCCGTCCCCGAGCCGTAGGCGACCCCCGCGTCCTCCGCGACGGCGAGCCCCTCGGCCGCGAGCGCCAGGGCCTCGCCGGCGCGGCCCCGGTTCAGGAGGCAGTGCACGAGCGTGTTCAGCGTCCGGGCGCGCACCCTCGGTTCGAGGTCGTGGCGCCTGACCCGTTCGAGGGGAGCCAGGTCGCCGTCCCCGTCCCGTGCCGCGGCGGCGGCCACGAGCGCCTTCAGCGAGGGGACGGCGGGCCCGAGGTCCAGGGCGCGCGCCAGTTCCAGCGCCTCCCTGCCGAGCCGCTCCCCCTCGCCGTGCTCGCCGTAGACCAGCAGCCGGGAGCTCAGCTGCGAGAGCACCCGGACGCGGTCCGGCGTCGGTGCGGCGGCGAGCCGTTCGGCCGCCCGCAGGTCGTCCAGCTCGTCCTCCCCGCCCTGGACGCCGCGCAGGCCCGCCCTCAGCGCCAGCAGCCGCGCGGCCAGGCCGGGGTCGTCCGCCGGCCCGTCCCCCGCCTCCTCCAGGGCCCGCCGGACGAGCGGCAGCCCGCGGTCGGCGTCGCCGACCATCCCGGCGGCCTCCGCGGCGGCCTCCAGCACCCGGACCCGGGGGAGGCCGGTCGAGGCCGCGGCGCCGGGCGCCAGGTCCCACAGGTCCAGGACGCGTTCCAGCAGCGTGAGCTGTTCGGCGTAGGCGGCGGCCGCATGGTGCTCGCCGGCGGCCCGCCACGCGGCCGCGAGGGCGCGCGCGTGGTCACCGCAGCCCTGCCAGTGGACGGCCAGGGCGCTCGCCGGGGCGCCGCTGAGCCCGGGGGAGCGCTCGATGCTCTCGGCGTACCGGCGGTGGAGCCCGGCGCGCTCGCCGGGGAGCAGGTCCTCGTGGACGGCCTCGCGGATGAGCGCGTGCCGGAACGCGTACCCGTCGCCGTCCGCGACGAGCAGGCCGCGGTCGACGGCGAGACGCAGCGCGGCGCTCAGCCCGGCGTCGGTCAGGCCGGTCACCGCGGCCAGCAGCGCGTGCCCGGTGCGGTCCCCGCCGGCGCTCGCCGCCCGCAGCGCCGCGCGGGACTCCTCCGGCAGCCGGCGGACGCGGCCGAGCAGCAGGTCGCGCAGCGAACCGGGGACCGCTCCGCCGGGGCTGCCGGCGAGCGCCTCCACGAAGAGCGGGTTGCCGCCGGCGCGGGCGTGGGCGTCCCGCGCCAGGGCGGGACCGGCGGCGCCGAGGATGCCGCGCATCTGGTCCGCCACCTCGGACGGGGTGAGCGGCGGCAGGCCGACGCGCGTCACATGGGGGAGGCGGGCCAGGTCGGCGAACAGGGGACGGGTGTCGGGCTCTTCGGGGCGGAAGGTGACGACGGGCAGCACCCGGCCGCGCGGCGGGTTCCGGAACAGGAAGGACAGCAGGTCGCGCGTCGAGCCGTCGGCCCAGTGGGCGTCCTCGATCACGAGGACGAGCGGTTCCCGCTCGGCGAGCCGCTCCACCAGCGCGAGGACGTGCTCGAACAGCCGCATCTGGCCGGTGCCGTCGTCGGCCGGCGGCGGCGCGGCGGTCAGCCCGGGCATGAGCCGGGCCAGCTCGGGCAGGGCCGTCCCGGGCATCAGCGAGGCGACGGTGTCGCGGCCGAGGCGGCGCAGGACGGCGCTGAACGGCGCGTAGGGCAGGCTGGCCGCGCCCAGCTCGAGGCAGCCGCCGGTCAGCGCGCGCAGGTCCCGGGTGAACTCGGCGACGAGGCGGGTCTTCCCGCCGCCGGCCTCCCCGCCGACGAGGACGGCGGCGGGTTCGCCCGCGCACGCCCGCGCGTGGGCGTCGCGCAACTCGGCCATCTCGGCGGCGCGCCCGGCGAACACGGGGCTGACGGTTCCCATCCGCACCAGGATGCCGGGCGGCCCGGCGGAGATCCACCGGAAAACCGCTTAACACTACTTGTGTTGCGATAAGCCGTCGGGTAACCTCGGTCCCGTCACATCGCCGCCCGGCAGGGGAGTCCATTGAGGATCTGAGGTCCGACACCGCGCGTACGGCCGTCCAGGCCCGCGCACGCGACCTCAGAGTGGACCCCGATCCGCCGGGCTTTCTCATGCCCGCCGGCGCGTCGCGCGATCCCGCGGTGTCTCCATGCAGCCCGAAACCGCTCGAAACCCATGGAGACCGCCCTTTATGTCATTCGCCATCGTGTGCTCGGACCTGTCGTTCGCCTGGGCGGACGGCACCGTCGTCCTGGACGGCCTCGACGCCGCGTTCGGCACCGGCCGGACCGGGCTGATCGGCGTCAACGGCTCCGGCAAGTCCACCCTGCTCAAGATCATCGCCGGTGAGCTGCGGCCCGCGTCGGGCGCCGTCGCCGTCGACGGGGAGATCGGCTACCTGCCGCAGAACCTCGTCCTCGACGACGCGGCCACCGTCTCGGACCTGCTCGGCATCACCGCGACCCGCGCCGCGCTGCACGCCATCGAGCGCGGCGAGGCCACCGAGGAGAACTTCACCGCCGTCGGGGACGACTGGGACGTCGAGGAGCGCGCCCGCGCCGAACTCGACCGGCTCGGCCTCGACCACCTCGGCCTGGACCGGACCGTCCCGACCCTCTCCGGCGGGGAGGCCGTGATGGTCGGGCTCGCGGCGCTGTTCCTCGCCCGTCCGGGCGTCCTGCTGCTGGACGAGCCCACCAACAACCTCGACCTGGACGCGCGGCGCCGCCTCTACGACGCGGTCGCGTCCTGGACGGGCGTGCTCGTCGTCGTCAGCCACGACCGGGAGCTGCTCGACCGCGTCGACGAGATCGCCGACCTGCGCGACGGCGCGGTCCGGGCGTTCGGCGGCAACCTGTCCGCCTACGAGGACCTGCTCGCCGTCGAGCGGGAGGCCGCGGAGCGGACGGTCCGGTCCGCCGAGACCGACCTGCGCCGCCAGAAGCGCGAACTGGAGGAGGCCCACGTCAAGCTCGCCAGGCGCAAGCGCTACGGCGCCAAGATGTACGAGAACAAGCGCGAACCGAAGATCGTCATGGGGGCGCGCAAGCGGGCCGCCCAGGAGTCGGCCGGCAAGCACCGCATCATGCACGAGGAGCGGCTCGCCGGCGCCCGCACCCGGCTCACCGAGGCGGAGGAGGCGGTCCGCGAGGACGCCGGGATCCGGATCGAGCTGCCCGCGACCCGCGTCCCGGCCGGCCGGACGGTCGTGACGGTGACCGGCCTGGCCGCGCCCGAGCCGGAGACCGGCACGCTCGCCGAGCTGATCGTCCGGGGCCCGGAGCGGATCGCGCTGACCGGCCCGAACGGCTCGGGCAAGACGACGTTCCTGCGTGCGCTGACCGGCGAGCGCGTGCCCGACGGAACGGAGGTGAGGATCGGCGTGGACGGCGTCCGCTACCTGCCGCAGCGCCTCGACGTCCTCGACGGGGAGCTGAGCGTCATCGGCAACGTCCGCGCCCAGGCGCCGTCGGCCGCGGTGACCGACATCAGGGCCGGCCTCGCCCGGTTCCTGTTCCGGGGCGCGCGCGCCGAGCAGCGCGCCGCGACCCTGTCGGGCGGGGAGCGGTTCCGCGCCGTCCTGGCGTCACTGCTGCTCGCCGAGCCCGCCCCGCAGCTCCTCCTGCTGGACGAGCCGACGAACAACCTCGACATGGCGAGCGCCGCGCAGCTCGCGCAGGCCCTCGCCGCCTACGAGGGCGCGCTGATCGTGGTCAGCCACGACATGCCGTTCCTGCGCACCCTGGGCATCACCCGCTGGCTGCGCATGGACCGCACCGCCGGCCTCAGCGAGACGGAGCCGATCGAGTAGCGATAAATGGGGTGATCACGCGATAGCGCCGCTGTTACGGTCGTGCTCGCGATCGAGGGGAAGTGAACGGGATGCCGACGAAGCTCAACCAGATCATCGCGGTCGAGAAGGGCGTGAAGAGCAAGTCCGTCCAGGAGCTGGCGGCGGCGCACCAGTCGACCCAGAAGGCCCCGCTGCTGTCCGGCATCTCGCGGGCCTACCAGCCGAAGGACGAGGACGGCGAGCAGCTGCCCGCCGAGTCCACCCGCGTCCAGGTCACGGTGGAGGGCGTGCTGCGCGACGTGACGCGCTCGCTCACCCGGCTGCTCGACGTCACCGCCACCAAGGACTGGGCCAACTGCGCCGCCCGCGCCGACGTGGCCGTGGACGGCGCGACGCTGGTGCGCGACGTGCCCGTCACCTACCTGCTCTTCCTGGAGAAGCAGCTCACCGACCTGCACGCCTTCCTGCGGAAGCTGCCGATCCTGGACGCGGCCGAGACGTGGACCTTCGACCCGTCCACCGACGTGTGGCGGACCGAGCCCGTCCGCACGGTGAAGACCAGGAAGGTGCCGCGCAACCACGTCAAGGCGGAGGCGACCGAGAAGCACCCGGCCCAGGTCGAGGTCTACTACGAGGACATCGCCGTCGGCCACTGGACGACGGTGAAGTTCTCCGGCGCGCTGCCGGCCCGGCGGGTCAACGAGCTGCTCGACCGCGTCGAGAAGCTGCGGGACGCCGTGAAGTTCGCGCGGGAGGAGGCCAACGGCGCGGAGGTGACCGACCGGCGCGTGGGCGACGCCGTGTTCGGCTACATCTTCGGCTGACCCGGCCGGGCCCCGGTGCGGCCGGGCCCCGGTGCGGCCGGGCCCGGTCCGGGCGCGGCCCGCGGCGACTCGAGCGGCCCGCGACAACTCAATAGGATCCCCCCGCCGCCGCGCGGGGGGTGCGCGAGGAGCGCAAGCTGAAGCTCAAGCCGAAGCTGATCAGGGTGAGCGTTCAGTGCGGGTTCGAATCCCGCCCCCGGCACCCGCGCCGGGGTGGCCCAACCGGTAGAGGCAGCCGCCCGCTCAACCTCAGATTCTCGCTCGAAGCTCAGCATTCACCGCCGATCGCCGGATCGCGCGGACGCGGACGAAACTCCGGATATGCCGGTTCGAATCCGGCTCGCTCCGCTCGTGGGGCGATGGCGTAACGGCAACGCGCCGGAGTCGTTCAGGATGATCCGCGTCCCACTGACGCCGGCGTGCGAAGTGGGCGGTAACCACAGGGGCCCGGGGGATGGCAAAACCCCCGGGCCCCGCTCCCGTGCTCGGCTCAGGTGAGGACCCGCTTGGTGAATGTGCGGGTCGCGGCCCACGTCAGCAGGACCGTCCCGCCGACGATGGCCAGCAGGAACGCCCACGACGGCATGTGCGGGATGTCGGGGGTGAGCGCGCTCCGCAGCCCCTCGCTGACGTAGACGAGCGGGTTGAACAGGCTGAGGATCTGCAGCCAGCGGATGTGGTCCAGCGCCGACCACGGGTAGTACACGCAGCCGAGCATCGTCATCGGCAGCAGCACCATCGCGAACAGGACCTGGACCTTCTGCGGGTTCATCAGCGTGCCGAGCAGGAGGCCGCCGGCGGCCGACAGCAGCGACCCGGCCACCATCACCAGGATCAGCACCGGCCAGTTGTCCACGTGCACGTCGGGCGACTGGCCGTCGGCGTGGATGAGCAGCACCGCGGGGAAGACCAGCAGCCCGCCGATGAGGCCCTGCACCGCCGCCGCGATGATCTTCTGGGCGGCCAGCAGCGGGATCGGCACCGGCGCCAGCGCCCGGTCCGTGATCGACTTCTGCCAGGTCAGCTCCATCATCAGCGGGAAGATCACCGCCATCATCGCCTGCATGATGATGGACGAGCCGACGAGGCCCGGCACGAGGATGGTGGAGAACGACGGCCCGCCCGGCCCGCCCGCCATCGCGCCGCCGCCGAGCTTCGGCAGGACGTAGGCGAACACGAACACGAACATCACCGGCTGCACCAGCACCCGGACGAACGTCGACAGGAAGTTCTTGCGCATGACCCGCGCCTCGCGCGCCATCATCGCGGCGAACGTGCGCGGGACGGTCGCCCGCGCGGGCGGCGGCGGGGCCAGGACGGCGGGAGCGGCTGAGGCGGTCATTCGCGGTATTCCCTTCCGGTGAGGGCGAGGAAGACGGTCTCCAGGCTGGGACGGAGCTGGGTGGCGTCGGTGACGCCGACGCCGGCGGAGGAGCCGATCGTGACGAGCTCGCCGAGGATGCCCTCCGGGTCGGCGGCGAAGACGCGGACCTGGCCGTCGTTCACCTCGACCCTGCTGATGCCCTCCCGGTCGGAGAGCGCCTTGATCTCCTCCGGCGCGGGGGCGTCGTAGGCGACGGTGATGACGGTGTCGGCGCCCGCGCTGGACTTCAGCTGGTCGACGGTGCCGCTGGCGAGGATCCTGCCGTGGTCGACGACCGCGACCCGGTCGCAGAGCGCCTCGGCCTCCTCCATGTAGTGGGTGGTGAGGAGGATCGTCTGCCCCGCCGCCTGGAGGCCGCGCAGCACCTCCCACAGGTTGGTGCGGGTCTGCGGGTCGAGGCCGGCGGTCGGCTCGTCCAGGAACAGCACCTCGGGGCCGTGCATGAGCGCGCGGCAGATCATGACGCGCTTGGCCTGCCCGCCGGAGATCTCGAACGGGTTGCCGCCGCGCTGCTCGGTCAGCCCGAACAGCTCCAGCAGCTCGGTGGCGCGCTTGCGGGCGTCCCGGGCGCTCAGCCCGAAGTACCGGCCGCGGAACTCCAGGTTCTCGGCGACGGTCAGGTCGCTGTCGAGGGTGTTGTTCTGCGAGACGACGCCGATGCGCCGCTTGATCTCGACGGAGTCCCGGACCACGTCCAGACCGGTCACCTGGGCGCTGCCGCCCGTCGGGACGACCAGCGTGGTGAGCATGCCGATGGTGGTGGACTTGCCCGCGCCGTTCGGCCCGAGCAGCCCGAAGAACTCGCCGCGCGGGACGTCCAGGTCGATGCCCCGCACGGCCGGCACCGCGGGACGCGGCCCGGAGGCGGGATAGGTCTTCTCGAGGCCGACCGTGCGTACTGCGGCTTCCGGGGATTCGGTCATGTGCCGTCTCCCTCCGCTTCCTCTTCGTGGGGGTAGTTCTCGAATCGTTCGATCAGGTTGAGCAGGAACCTGCGGACGGCCTCCTCGTCGGCGTCGTCGACGACGTTGTAGAGGCGGCCGAGGTCCCGGCCGATGGGCCGGGACTTCTCGGCGAGCAGCTGCCGGCCCGCGTCGGTGATGCGCAGCATCACCCCGCGCCGGTCGCGGTGGGAGCGCTCGCGCCGCACGTGCCCGTTGCGCTCCAGCGTGTCGACCACCGAGGTGATCGTCGCCGGGGTGACGCGCAGCCGCCTGGCGGCCTCGCCGGGACGCAGGCCGTCCTCGACGATGAGCAGGCGCAGCAGGAAGAACCCGGCCGGGCTGATGCCGTGCTTCTCGATGATGCGCCACACGACGGGGCCCGACATGCGCGAGGCGGCGGCGAACAGCCTGCCGGTCGGCCACTCCTGCATGGGGCCGAAAAGCTCGACGTCGCCGATGCCGAAGTTCTCCATGCGGACGATGTTAGGGCCCTGATCTTTAGCTGGCAAACCTTTAGGCATCTAATTACTCTCGACGTCACGATGTCAACATAGGTTGACATTTGGCAAGTGTCAACCGTGGTTGACATATGCGCGGGCGGCTTCGCTGTGGCGCTCATCTCAATGGGTGGGAACATCGGGGGTCGTTGTTGGATAGCCATCCAGAGTCATGCATACTTTTGCTTGTTGTCTTCGAGAGGGCATGGGGAGATGGGAATCCGGACGGCGGTCGCCGGCGCCAGCGGGTACGCGGGCGGCGAGCTGCTGCGCATCCTGGCGGGACATCCAGAGTTCGAGATCGGCGCGCTGACGGCGGGCTCCAACGCGGGCACCGAACTGGGCGCGCACCAGCCCCACCTGCGATCCCTGGCCGGGCGCGTCCTGGCCGAGACCACCCCCGAGACCCTGGCCGGCCACGACGCGGTGTTCCTGGCGCTGCCGCACGGCCGGTCCGGGCCGCTCGCCGCGCGCCTGGGCGAGGACGTGCTGGTCATCGACTGCGGCGCCGACCACCGGCTCACCGACGCGGCCGCCTGGGAGGCGTACTACGGGACGCCCCACGCGGGCACCTGGCCCTACGGCCTGCCCGAGCTGCCCGGCCACCGGGACGCGCTGCGCGGCGCCCGGCGGATCGCCGTCCCCGGCTGCTACCCGACCGCCGTGTCGCTCGCGCTGGCCCCCGCGTTCGCCGCCGGGCTCGCCGAACCCGACGCCGTCGTGGTCGCCGCGTCCGGCGCCTCGGGCGCGGGACGGGCCCTCAAACCGCACCTGCTCGGCAGCGAGGTCATGGGCTCGGTCTCCGCCTACGCCGTCGGCGGCACGCATAGGCATACGCCGGAGATGGTGCAGAACCTGAGCGCGGCCGCGGGGGAGCCGGTCACGGTCTCCTTCACCCCGACGCTCGCGCCGATGAGCCGCGGCATCCTCGCGACCTGCACGGCCAAGGCCCGCCCCGGCGTCACCGCCGCGACGCTGCGCGCCGCTTACACGGACGCGTACGCCGGCGAGCCGTTCGTCGGCCTGCTGCCCGAGGGCACATGGCCGGCGACGTCCATGACGCTCGGCGCGAACACCGTCCTCCTCCAGACGGCCCTGGACGAGGCGGCGGGCCGCGTCGTCGTGGTCGCCGCCGTCGACAACCTCGCCAAGGGCACCGCGGGCGGCGCCGTCCAGAGCGCCAACATCGCCCTCGGCCTCCCGGAAGAACTCGGGCTCACCACGATCGGAGTGTCCCCTTGAGCGTCACCGCCCCCCGGGGTTTCCGCGCCGCCGGCGTCGTCGCCGGGCTGAAGGACAGCGGGACCCGCGACCTGGCCCTCGTCGTCAACGACGGGCCGTCCCGCGCGGCGGCCGGCGTGTTCACCCGCAACCGGGTGAAGGCCGCGCCCGTGCTGTGGTCGGAGCAGGTCCTCAAGGGCGCCCGCGTCCGCGCGGTCGTGCTGAACGCCGGCGGCGCCAACGCCTGCACCGGCGCGCCCGGCTTCCAGGACACCCACGCCACCGCCGAGAAGGCCGCCGAGCTGCTGGACGCCTCGGCCGGCGAGATCGCCGTCTGCTCGACCGGGCTGATCGGCGAGCGGCTCCCGATGGACCTGCTGCTGCCCGGCGTCGGCAAGGCCGCCGCCGAGCTGTCGCGCGGCGACGGCGGGCTCGCCGCCGCCGACGCGATCCGCACCACCGACACCGTCGCCAAGATCTCCTTCCGGCAGGGCGAGGGCGGCTACATGATCGGCGCGATGGCCAAGGGCGCGGGCATGCTCGCCCCGTCCCTCGCCACCATGCTCTGCGTCGTCACCACCGACGCCGACCTGCCCGCCGAGGCGCTCGACCGGGCGCTGCGCGCGGCGACCGGCGTCACCCTCGACCGGCTCGACTCCGACGGCTGCACGTCGACGAACGACACCGTCCTGCTGCTGGCGTCCGGCGCGGCCGGGACCGTCCCGGACGAGGAGGAGTTCACCGCGCTGCTCACCGAGGTGTGCGCCGACCTCACCCGGCAGCTGCTCGTGGACGCCGAGGGCGCGTCCAAGGCCATCGCGATCGAGGTCGTCGGCGCCGCGTCCGAGGACGACGCGGTCACCGTCGGGCGGTCCATCGCCCGCAACAACCTGCTCAAGTGCGCGATCCACGGCGAGGACCCGAACTGGGGCCGGGTGCTGTCGGCGGTCGGCACCACCGACGCGGTCTTCGAGCCCGACGACCTCAACGTCGCGATCAACGGCGTGTGGGTGTGCCGGAGCGGCTCGTTCGGCGACGACCGCGACAAGGTGGACCTGCGGCCCCGCGACGTGACGATCACCGTCGACCTGTCGGCGGGCCCGCACAGCGCCACCGTCTGGACGACCGACCTCACCGCCGACTACGTCCACGAGAACTCGGCGTACTCGACATGAGCGCGATCACCAGCGGCGCGGAGATCCGCGGCAACCGGGCCGGCGTGCTGCCGAAGGCCGAGACGCTCATCAAGGCGCTGCCGTGGCTGGAGCGGTTCCACGGCACGACCGTCGTGATCAAGTACGGCGGGCACGCGATGACGGACGAGGCACTGCGGCACTCGTTCGCCGAGGACGTCGTGTTCCTGCGCTACGCCGGGCTGAAGCCGGTGATCGTGCACGGCGGCGGCCCGCAGATCAACGCGGCGCTCGCCCGCAACGGCATCGACTCGACGTTCACCGCCGGGCTGCGCGTCACCACGCCGGAGGCCATGGAGGTCGTCCGGATGGTGCTGACCGGGCAGGTGCAGCGCGACGTGGTCGGCCTCATCAACCGGCACGGGCCGTTCGCGCTCGGCATGTCCGGCGAGGACGCGAACCTGTTCACCGCCGAGCGCAAGCGCGCGGTCGTGGACGGCGAGCCGGTCGACCTCGGCCAGGTCGGCGAGATCGTCGAGGTGCAGGTCGGCGCCGTCCGGGCGCTGCTGGACGACGGCCGCGTCCCGGTGATCTCCAGCATCGCGCGCGGCGACGACGGCCAGGTCTACAACGTCAACGCCGACACGGCGGCCGCGGCGCTCGCCGTCGCGCTGGACGCGGCGAAGCTCGTCGTCCTCACCGACGTCGACGGCCTCTACGCCGACTGGCCCGGCAGCGACGACGTGATCGACAGCCTCACCACCAACGAGCTGGCCGCGCTGCTGCCGGGCCTGTCGGCGGGGATGGCGCCGAAGATGGAGGCGTGCCTGGCGGCCGTGCGCGGCGGCGTCCCGCAGGCCCACGTGCTGGACGGCCGCGTCCCGCACTCGCTGCTGCTGGAGATCTTCACCGACGAAGGGATCGGAACGATGGTGCTGCCCAGCCTCCCGGGCGCCCCGGCGGAGGTGGCCCCGTGAGCGGCCCCGTGAGCGGCCCCGTGAACGGCCCCGTGAACGGCCCCGTGAACGACCTCGGGAGCCGGTTCGAGGCCGCGTTCATGCCCAACTACGGCGTCCCGCCGCTGGCGCTGGCGCGCGGCGAGGGCTGCCGGGTCTGGGACACGGGCGGCCGCGAGTACCTCGACCTGATCGCCGGGATCGCGGTCAGCTCGCTCGGGCACGGCCACCCGGCCCTCGTGGAGGCGGTGTCGTCGCAGGTCGCGACGCTGGCGCACACGTCCAACCTGTTCCTGCACGAGCCCGAGGTGCTGCTCGCCGAGCGGCTCCGCGCGCTGCTCGGCGGCGACGGCAGGGTGTTCCTCGGCAACAGCGGCACCGAGGCCAACGAGTGCGCGCTGAAACTCGCCATCAAGTACGGCAAGCAGAACGGCCGGTCGTACTTCGTCGCGGCGGAGAACGGGTTCCACGGCCGGAGCATGGGGGCGCTGTCCCTCACCGGCAAGGCGTCGATCAGGGAGCCGTTCGGGCCGTTCGCCATCGACGTCCGCTTCGTTCCGTACGGGGATGCGGACGCGCTGAAGGCCGCCGTGGACGAGGACTGCGCGGCCGTCTTCCTGGAGCCGGCGCAGGGCGAGGCGGGCGTCGTCCCGCCGCCGGACGGGTACTTCAAGGCCGCCCGCGAGATCTGCGACGCGACGGGCGCGCTGTTCGTCGCCGACGAGATCCAGTCCGCGATCGGCCGCACCGGCACCTGGTTCGCGTTCGAGCACGAGAACGCCAGGCCGGACGTCATCACCCTCGCCAAGGGCCTCGGCGGGGGACTGCCGATCGGCGCGTGCGTCGCGTTCGGCCCGCACGGCGGCCTGTTCGCCAAGGGCGACCACGGCAGCACCTTCGGCGGGAACCCCGTGGGCGCCGCCGCCGCCCTCGCCGTCCTCGGCACCATCGAGAAGGACGGCCTCCTCGCCAACGCCGTCACCGTGGGGGAGGCCCTGGCCGCCGGGCTCGACGCCGTCGACCATCCGCTGCTCGCGGGCGTGCGGGGCCGCGGCCTGTGGCGGGCCGCCGTCCTCACCGGGCCGCACGCGCCCGCCGCGGAGGCCGCCGCCCGCGAGGCCGGCTTCCTGGTCAACGCGGTCCAGCCGGACGCGCTGCGGATCGCGCCGCCGCTCGTCCTCACCGCCGACCAGGCGCGGTCGTTCACGGGCGCGCTCCCCGCGATCCTCGACGCCGCCTCCCCGGCCCAGGAGGGATGACCATGACCAGGCACTTCCTCCGGGACGACGACCTGACCCCCGCCGAGCAGGCCGAGGTGCTCGACCTCGCCGCGAAGGTCAAGAAGGACCGCTTCGGCCACCGGCCCCTGGAGGGCCCGCGGTCGGTCGCCGTGCTGTTCGACAAGCCGTCCACGCGGACCCGGCTGTCCTTCGCCGCGGGCATCGCCGAACTCGGCGGCAACGCCCTCGTGATGGACGCGGGAACGAGCCAGCTCGGCCGCGGCGAGACGATCGCCGACACCGCCCGCGTCCTCGAACGGCAGGTCGGCGCCATCGTGTGGCGGACCGCCGGGCAGGAGCGCATCGACGAGATGGCCGCCGGCACCGCCGTCCCCGTCGTCAACGCCCTCACCGACGAGTTCCACCCCTGCCAGGTCCTCGCCGACCTGCAGACCGTCCGGGAGGCCAAGGGCGGCCTCGCCGGCGCCGCCCTCGCCTACTTCGGCGACGGCGCCAACAACATGGCGCACTCCTACCTGCTCGGCTGCGCCACCGCCGGGATGCACGTCCGCGTCGGCGCGCCCGCGTCCCTCCCGCCCGACCCGGCCGTCGTGGCCCGCGCCACCGAGATCGCCGCCGCGACCGGCGGGTCCGTGACCGTCACCGACGACGCCGCGGAGGCCGCCGCCGGCGCCGACGTCCTCGCCACCGACACCTGGGTGTCGATGGGCCAGGACGGCAAGGACACCTCGCTCTACGAGCCCTACGCCGTCGACGAGGAACTGCTCGCCCTCGCCGACCCGGCCGCGATCGTCCTGCACTGCCTGCCCGCCTACCGCGGCAAGGAGATCGCCGCGTCCGTCCTGGACGGGCCGCGGAGCCGCGTCTGGGACGAGGCGGAGAACCGGCTGCACGCCCAGAAGGCCCTGCTCGTCTGGCTTCTGGAGCGCTCCCGGTGACGACCCCCCTGACCAAGGCCGCCCGGCACGCCCGGGTGATCGAGCTGCTGACCCGCAATCCCGTCCACTCGCAGGGCGAGCTCGCCAAGCTCCTCGGCGACGAGGGGGTCGAGGTCACCCAGGCCACGCTGTCGCGCGACCTGGTCGAGATCGGCGCGGTGAAGCTGCGCGCCGACGACGGCAGCCTGATCTACGCCGTCCCCGGAGAGGGCGGCGAGCGGATCCGGCGGGCCCGCACCGGGGCCGCCGAGACCTTCACCGGACGGCTCTCCCGGCTCGCCGCGGAGCTGCTCGTCTCGGCCGAGGCGTCGGCCAACCTGGTCATGGTGCGGACCCCGCCCGGGGCCGCGCAGTACCTGGCCTCGGCGATCGACCACGCCGAGTGGCCGACGATCCTCGGGACCGTCGCGGGCGACGACTCGATCCTCGTCATCGCCCGCGACCCCCACGGCGGGGAGGACGTCGCGCAAGCGCTCCTCAGGCTGACCGGCGGGCGCGAACGACGAAGTTAGGGGCCGTCCGCGGCCCCCATCCCAGCCTTCCGAATCCGAACACTTCGCACAGGAGACAATGACCATGAGCGAGCGCGTCGTACTCGCGTACTCCGGGGGCCTGGACACCTCCGTCGCCATCCCGTACCTCGCCGAGCAGACCGGCGGCGAGGTCATCGCCGTCGCCGTCGACGTCGGCCAGGGCGGCGAGGACCTCGACAACATCCGCAAGCGGGCCCTCGCCTGCGGCGCCGCCGAGGCCGTCGTCGTGGACGCCAGGGAGGAGTTCGCCGCGGACTTCTGCGTCCCGGCGATGCAGGCCAACGCCCTCTACATGGACCGCTACCCGCTGGTGTCGGCGCTGTCCCGGCCGCTGATCGTCAAGCACCTGGTGTCGGCCGCGAAGCAGTTCGGCGGCACCACCGTCTCGCACGGCTGCACCGGCAAGGGCAACGACCAGGTCCGCTTCGAGGCCGGCCTGTCCGCCCTCGACCCCGATCTCAAGGTCATCGCGCCCGCCCGCGACTTCGCCTGGACGCGGGACAAGGCCATCGCGTTCGCCGAGGAGAAGGGGCTGCCGATCGACGTGTCGGCCAAGTCGCCGTACTCCATCGACCAGAACCTGTGGGGCCGGGCCGTCGAGACCGGGTTCCTGGAGGACATCTGGAACGGGCCCATCGAGGACGTCTACGACTACACCGCCGACCCCGCCGAGCCGCGCGAGGCCGACGAGGTCGTCATCACGTTCGCGGCCGGCGTGCCCGTCGCGCTGGACGGCCGCCCGCTCACGCCGTACCAGGTCATCGCCGAGCTGAACCGGCGCGCCGGCGCCCAGGGCGTCGGGCGCATCGACATGGTCGAGGACCGGCTCGTCGGCATCAAGAGCCGCGAGGTCTACGAGGCCCCGGCCGCGATGGCGCTGATGGCCGCGCACATGGAGCTGGAGAACGTCACCGTCGAGCGCGACCTCGCCCGCTTCAAGCGGTCCGTCGACCAGCGGTGGGGCGAGCTGGTGTACGACGGCCTGTGGTTCTCGCCGCTGAAGGAGTCCCTGGACGCGTTCATCGCCGACGCGCAGAAGCACGTGTCCGGCGACGTCCGGATGACGCTGCACGGCGGCCGCGCCGTCGTGACCGGCCGGCGCAGCGACGCGTCCCTCTACAGCTACGACCTCGCCACCTACGACACCGGCGACACCTTCGACCAGAGCCTCGCCAAGGGCTTCGTCGAGCTGTGGAGCCTGCCCAGCAAGATCTCCGCCAAGCGGGACCGCGACACGAACGCCTGACGGACCGCACGCCACGGGGGTCCAGCCGAGCGCAGGCCGCGGACGGTTTCGCCGTACCCTGTGGCGGACGTGCCATTTCGCGCGGGGACGCCGGTCACGGTGTCCCCGCGCGGTGGCACGGCACGGAGACGACAAAACGATCAGCGGTGGGAAGAAGAGGATTTTCGTGACGAAGGCACCGACGCGGCTGTGGGGCGGCCGGTTCGAAGGCGGCCCGTCGGACGCGCTCGCGCGGCTCTCGGTGAGCGTCCAGTTCGACTGGCGTCTCGCCCCCTACGACCTGATGGGCTCGCGCGCGCACGCCCGCGTCCTCAACCGGGCGGGGCTGCTCACCGACGACGAGCTGGAACGCATGATCGGTGCCCTGGACGGCCTGGAGGAGGCGTGCCGGTCCGGCGAGTTCCGGCCCACCGTCGCCGACGAGGACGTCCACACCGCCCTGGAACGCGGCCTGCTGGAGCGGCTCGGCGCCCTCGGCGGCAAGCTGCGCGCCGGCCGCAGCCGCAACGACCAGGTCGCCACCGACCTGCGCCTCTACCTGCGCGACCACGCCCGGCAGATCGTGTCCCGGCTGGTCGAGCTGGAGACCGCGCTGATCGCGCAGGCCGAGCACAACCTCGGCGTCGCCGCGCCCGGCATGACCCACCTGCAGCACGCGCAGCCCGTGCTGTTCTCCCACCAGCTCCTCGCGCACGTCCAGCCGCTGACCCGCGACATCGCGCGGCTGCGCGACTGGGACAAGCGCGCGGCGATCTCCCCGCTCGGCTCCGGCGCCCTCGCCGGCTCGTCCCTGCCGCTGGACCCGCAGGCCACCGCCGCCGAACTCGGCTTCGACGCCGCCGCGCCCAACTCGATGGACGCCGTCGCCGACCGCGACTTCGTCGCCGAGTTCCTCTTCGCCGCCGCGCTGGCCGGCGTGCACCTGTCGCGCCTCGGCGAGGAGATCTGCCTCTGGGCGTCGCAGGAGTTCCGCTGGATCGAGATGGACGACACCTACGCCACCGGGTCGTCGATCATGCCGCAGAAGAAGAACCCCGACGTCGCGGAGCTGGCGCGCGGCAAGGCGGGGCGCCTCATCGGCCACCTCGTCGCCCTGCTGACCACCCTCAAGGGCCTGCCGCTCACCTACAACCGCGACCTTCAGGAGGACAAGGAGGGCGCGTTCGACGCCGTCGAGACGCTGCTGCTCGTCCTCCCGGCCATGTCCGGCCTCATCGCGACGATGCGCGTCAACACCGAGCGGCTGGAGGCCCTCGCCCCGGACGGGTTCGCCCTCGCCACCGACCTCGCCGAACTCCTCGTCCGGCGCGGCACGGCGTTCCGCGACGCGCACGAGGTCGTCGGCCACCTCGTCGTGTGGTGCCAGGTCAACGACAAGGGCTTCGACGACCTCACCGACGAGGAGCTCGCCAAGGTGTCGCCGCACCTGACGCCCGACGTCCGCGAGGTGCTGAACGTCCAGGGCGCCCTCGCGTCGCGCAAGGCGTACGGCGGGACGGCCCCCGACCGCGTCCGCGAGCAGATCACCGCGCTGCGCTCCCAGGTCAACGAGCACGCCGCCTGGGCGTCGGGCTCCGACGCCTGACGCCCGCAGAGAAGGCTGCGCGACCGCCGGGGCGCCCCGTAGGCTGGCGTCCCCGGCGTACCACCCCTAGGACACGGTGAGGCGATGGACGGAGCATTGCTGCCACGGCATTTCTTCGACCGCCCGGTCGACGAGGTCGCTCCCTCACTGCTGGGCCACGTGATCGCCCACCGCACCCCGGACGGCGAGGTGGCCGCGCGGCTCACGGAGGTGGAGGCGTACGCGGGCCCGCTGGACCCGGCCTCCCACGCCTTCCGGGGGCGGACGCAGCGCAACGCGGTGATGTTCGGGCCGCCCGGGCACGTCTACGTGTACTTCACCTACGGCATGCACTTCTGCATGAACCTGGTCTGCGGACCGGACGGGGAGTCCATGGCGGTGCTGCTCCGCGCGGGCGAGATCATCGACGGCGAGGACGTCGCCCGGGAGCGCCGTCCCCGCTCGACCGTCCGCGACCTCGCCCGCGGCCCGGCCAGGCTCTGCCAGGCCCTCGGCATCGCGCGGGAGCAGAACGGCCTGGACGTGTGCACGCCCGGCGGGGAGATGACCATCGTCCAAGGCGAGGGCGCGGACCCCGCGCTGATCCGCAGCGGACCGCGGACCGGCGTGAACGGCGCCAAGGAGGTCCCATGGCGATTCTGGATCGAGGGCGACCCGAGCGTCTCCCCGTACCGGCCGCACGTGCCGAGGCGGCGGCGAGGGAGGGTCGGCGCGAATGACTGACTCCGCACCGCCGGTCGCATCCGCGCCGCCGCCGCCGACGCCGTCGGCGAAACCCCCGGCCCGGCGGCTGAGGAAGGCGTTCCGGAACGTGCTCGTGGCGCTCCTGGTCGTCGCCGCGGCCTTCGTCGCCGTCGACCGCGTCGCCGACAAGGACGTCACGGTCAGCAGGGTCGAGCAGCCGAAGTCGGCGGAGGACGAGGCAGGAGCCCAGTACGTCGGGCTGATCCGGACGACGAGCCGGGTGTTCGGCCGGTACAAGGGGCATTACCTCTACATCGGCGACGACCCGGGCCTGTCCTATGGCCATTTCGAGCACGTGGAGCTGAACACCGGGGTCCGCCTCCGGATCGAGACCGTGAAGTGGGAGGCGGACGGCGTCCGGGTGGCGTTCAACTCGGGACACGAGCTGTTCGTCCCGGTGCGCTACCGCGAGGGCCGTTGAATATCGTTGGCGTGACACGTGCCCGCCCGTGCAGGCTGGGGGCGGACGGAATGCAAGCCGGAGACGAGGGAGACCGTGACCGACATCCTGGATGATCTCGCGTGGCGCGGCCTGGTCGCGCAGTCCACCGACCTGGACGAACTGCGGGCCCTGCTCGCCGCGGGACCGGTCACCCTCTATTGCGGCTTCGACCCGACGGCGCCCTCGCTGCACCTCGGCAACCTCATCCAGATCCTCACGCTGCGCCGCTTCCAGAAGGCGGGCCACCGGCCCATCGGCCTCGTCGGCGGCGCAACCGGCCTGATCGGCGACCCGAGCGGCAAGAGCGCCGAACGCGTCCTGAACTCCGAGGAGACCGTCGCGGGCTGGGTCGAGCGGGTCCGCGGCCAGGTGTCGAGGTTCCTCGACTTCGACGACGGGCCGACCGGCGCCACCATGGTCAGCAACCTCGACTGGACGGGCCCCATGTCCGCGATCGAGTTCCTGCGCGACATCGGCAAGCACTTCCCGGTCAACCGGATGCTCGCCCGGGAGACGGTGAAGGCCCGGCTCGACTCGACGGGCATGAGCTACACCGAGTTCAGCTACGTCCTGCTCCAGTCGATGGACTTCCTGGAGCTGTACCGCCGGCACGGCTGCCTGCTGCAGACGGGCGGCAGCGACCAGTGGGGCAACCTCACCGCGGGAGTCGACCTGATCCGCCGCGTCGAGGGCGGCAGCGCGCACGCGCTGACCACGCCGCTGCTCACCAAGGCCGACGGCTCCAAGTTCGGCAAGACCGCGGGCGGCGAGACGTACTGGCTCGACCCCGAGCTGACCTCGCCGTACGCGTTCTACCAGTTCTGGATCAACGCCGACGACCGGGACGTGGAGCAGTTCCTGAAGTTCTTCAGCCTCCGCCCCCGGGAGGAGATCGAGGAACTGGTCAAGCAGGGCGCCGACCGTCCGGCGGCCCGCGCCCCGCAGCGGGCGCTCGCCGAGGAGATGACCACGCTCGTGCACGGCGCGGACGAGACGGCCCGCGTGGTCGCCGCCTCCCGCGCCCTGTTCGGGCAGGGCTCCCTGGAGGAGCTGGACGAGCGGACGCTGAGGGCCGCGCTGGCCGAGGTGCCCCGCGCCGAGGTGCCGTCCGGCGACCTGCCGGCCGTGGTGGACCTGCTGGCGGCGTCCGGTCTGTGCAAGAGCAAGTCGGAGGCGCGCCGCGCCATCGCGCAGGGCGGCGCCTACCTCAACAACGCCAAGGTCGACTCCGAGGACGCCGTGCCGGCGGCCGCCGACCTCCTCCACGGCCGCTACCTCGTCCTGCGACGCGGCAAGCGGAACGTCGGCGGCGTCGAGGTGACCGCTCCCTGAACCGCTCCGTCACCGCCCGCCCGGCCGTCTGCCGGGCGGGCGGTCGTCATGCTGCGGCCAAACTTCGGTAGATACACGTCACAGTGCGGTTACGAGGGACCCGTTCGAGGCATGATGGAGGTCCGGAAAACAGCATGTGACCTGGGGTTTCACCCCTGGACACGGTCGATTTGACGCCCCTGGCGGGTGGATCTAGTGTTCTACTCGCCCCCAGGGGAGCGGGACGCCGAACAGGCGGCCGGCCCCGAAGGGGAACCTCTGCAGACCATCTCGATGGCGAGCCGTCTTGTCTCCATCAATTGGGACGCAGAGGCCGAACGGCCCCAGAGTTGGACAAACGGGGCGGATCGGGTAGGCTTGAAGGGTTGCCCCGGAGCCGGGTCTGCGAGAGCGGGGTTCGGCGCGGTGGGTGTCCGTTTCTTGAGAACTCAACAGCGTGTTAAAAGCCAGTGCCTTTATCGGCTCGGTCTTCTTTTTGGGGGCCGGGTCGCCCCGTGATCATCTTCGGATGGTCGGGGATTTCTTTGAGGCAATGCACGGCCCTCTTTTGTGGGGGTGCGTGTTTGCTGGGATTTTCTTCGAGGTTTGGCCGGCTGGGGTTCGCCCCTTGGTTGGTCGTTTGG
>NZ_JBGNUS010000016.1:0-90744 GCF_041951365.1 Actinomadura sp. GTD37 | reverse complement strand
TTCTAACTTACCTGTTCCACTCCCGTTGTCAAGCAGATCCGTGAAGATCTTTTCGACGGCCGGAGGCTTCCCAGTCCCCCACGGCGACGACACACCCCCAGGCCCAAGACCTGGCGAAGATCGTTCCCTAGGAGATGCCCTGCGGGCCGGCCACCTCGCGGCGTCCTGCATCCCGTTTTAGGCTGTGCGCCCATCCTACACCAGCCCGAGCGCCGCTCGGACCGATTCTCGGAGGGCCTGCTCATCCGGTAGGGCCGGCCACCGCGTTCGGCGTCCCGCATCCCCTCCGGGGCGTCACACAGGTACAACCCGGCTCAGGGCCTGAATGTTCCTGGTGGCTTCCCCACGACCGGCCGCCTTTCGGCGTCCCGCGTCCCTCGGGGCAGGTGAGACATTAAGGCGCGCCGTCGGCACCGTCAAATCGAGGCGCTTCCGTCGCCTCACGAACTTGTCACCCGGGCACACCTTCAACCTCGCTGACCTCGCCTTTCACGCACTACGTGCGCGGGGTCACAGTGAGGTAGCGTGCGCAGTGCTATGGCTCCCGGCGCGACTGTCCGCCGAGGTCAGGAGGAACACCCCGTGAACGTGCCCGTCGCCATCCGCGCATCCGCGGAACGTCTCGTGGTCGCCGCGACGATGGGGCCGACGATCCATGACGTGCACGCCTGGCGGTTCAAGGTGGTTCCCGGACTCATCGAGGTGCACGCCGACGCGGCCAGGTTCCGGCCCATGCACGACCCGGCGGGGCGGGGCCTGCATCTCAGCAGCGGCGCCGCCCTGGTCAACCTCCGGCTGGCCGCCGCCCAGCTCGGGCACGAGGCCGTGGTGCGGCTGCTTCCCGATGCCGGGCGCCCGTCGGTCCTCGCCACGGTCCGCCTGGCGGGACGCCACCGGGTGACCCGTGAGGAACGGCTCCTCTACGCCGCGACGCTTAAGCCCTTCCCAGCGGGCCGCACCGCATCAGGCGTCCGGCCCGCGCCCACTGTCGTCAATGAGCTGGGCGAGGCCGCGCGGCTGGAAGGAGCGGCACTGCATCCCCTCCCCGGAACGCCGGAGGCGAACAGCCGGCGCGCGCTACTCACGACCCGCGGCGACTCCCCCGCGGAATGGCTGCGGGCCGGCCAGGCGCTCCAGCGCCTCCTGCTGAGCGGCACGGCACGTTCGGTCTCCGTGTCGTTCCTGTACGAGACGGTCGACGTGCCCGAGGTCGAGGACGTGGCGGAACCGGGCGAGGTCCCGCAGGTCATGCTCGAACTCACCCAGGGCGCAGACGCGGATCTAGGCGAGCCGCCTGTACGTCGACAGGACGAAGGACAAGGGCGCCGGCAGCGGGTCCGGTAGCCGCCGAAGCCGCTCCCGGAGCCGGTCTGCGGGGACGTGGTGCGCGCTCGGCCCCATCCCCACCAGCGTGGCGACCTCGTCGTGGGACAGGACGGCCTCGACCTCGATCTCCTGCCGCGCGTCGAACTTGAAGTAGCCCGCGAGCGCCGCGTCCACGCGTTCGGACTTGCGCTCGTCGACCGAGAGCAGCCCGAGCGGCTCCACGAGGGTGCCGAGATGCCGGGGCGACGGGGTCACGGTGAACAGGAGGCCGTCGTCGCGGAGCACCCGGTGGAACTCTGCCGCGTTGCGCGGCGCGAACACGTTGACCACGGTGTCGGCGGCACCGTCGCGCAGAGGAAGCGGACGCCACAGGTCTGCGACGACGGCGCCCGCGCGGGGGTGGGACTTGGCCGCGCGGCGGGCCGCGTGCTTGGAGATGTCCAGCGCGAGACCGACCGCGCCGGGTGACCGGTCCAGGATCCCGCTCAGGTAGTGGCCGGTTCCGGCGCCCGCGTCGACGACGAAGGACGGGACGGCTCGGGCGACGCTCCACGCCAGTTCGTCCGCGGGGGCGGTGAAGTGGCCTGCCTTCAGGAACTCGTCCCGCGCGCGCACCATGTCGGGGGTGTCGGCCGTTCCAGGCCGGGCGTTGCCCGGCAGGAGGTTCGCATACCCCTGGCGCGCGATGTCGAAGGCATGCCCGCCGGGGCACAGGAGTCCGCGGCCGGCCAGTTCGAGGTCGGCTCCGCACACGGGGCACACCAGGTAGGGGACGACATCGGCGAGCATCCGTCCATCATCGTCCATCCGGGCGGGGCGCCGTGCGCCGCCGCCCGCTTCTTTGCCCTCGTGCCGCCCGCCCGCCGTCCGGGCGTCCGCCGGACGTCGCGTCCGCGCAACCTGCCGGCCCCGGGCCGGAGCCCCGGCCGGGCGCGGGGCCCCGGGTCAGGCCTCCGCGCGGCGGCGGACGTCCTCCATGTCGAGGCCGCGGACCTGCTCGATCACGTTCTCCAGCACCGGCTCGGGCACCGCGCCCGGCTCGGCGAAGACGATGAGGCCGTCCCGGATCGCCATCAGCGTCGGGATCGACCTGATACCGAACCGCTCCGACAACTCCGGCTGGGCGTCGGTGTCGACCTTCCCGAAGACGATGTCCTCGTGCTTGCCGGCCGAATTCTCGAAGACCGGCGCGAAGCGCTTGCACGGCCCGCACCACTCCGCCCAGAAGTCGACGAGCACGATGCCTTCGGCCTGAGCCACCTCGTCGAAGTTCTCAGTGGTCAGTGTGACCGTCGCCATGTCGGTTTCTCCTCAGTCGGGGTATCAGGACGTAGAGCGGCTCACAGCTTCGCAGTATTCCCCACCCGGGAATCACAGAGCGGTAATTAGCGTTGTCCTCCTAGGGAGATCGCACCGGAGAAGGGTCAGGATGGCTGCAACCCGTACCAAGGGCGACAGGGTCGACGTCCCCGACAAGGATCTTGTCGGGGCGTACCTCGACCGGATCGGCCGCACCCCCCTGCTCGACGCGCAGGAGGAGGTCGATCTGGCCAAGGCGATCGAAGGGGGCCTGTACGCCGAGCAGCTCCTCGATGACGGGAGGGCGCCCGAGGGCGCGACCCGCGAGGAGCTGGAGGAGCTGGCCGCGGCGGGGCTGCGCGCGAAGCAGCGCTTCGTCGAGGCCAACCTGCGGCTCGTGGTCTCGATCGCCCGGAAATATCCGACCGACTCGTTGCCCCTCATCGACCTCATTCAAGAGGGGAACCTGGGGCTGATGCGCGCGGTGGAGAAGTTCGACTACCGCCGCGGCTTCAAGTTCTCCACGTACGCGACCTGGTGGATCAGGCAGGCGATCGGGCGCGGGCTCAGCCACACGGCCCGCACCATCCGGCTGCCGGTCCATGTGGAGGAGGAACTGTCACGGCTGCGCCGCGCCGAGCGCCAGCTGGGCCGCGAACTCGGCAGGGAACCGACCCGGGAGGAGCTCGCGGGCACGATCGGCGCCGCGGCCGACCATGTGGACGAGCTGCTGCGCTGGCGGCGCGACCCGGCGAGCCTGGACGCGACCGTCGACGACGCGGGCGAGACGCCGATGGGCGACCTCCTGCAGGACCCGGACGCCGTCACGCCCGAGGCCGAGATTCTCGCGTTGGACGACATCGAGGGGCTCGCCCGGCTGCTCGACCGGCTGCCGGAACGCGAGTCCGCGATCCTGCGCGCCAGGTTCGGGATGGACAGCGGCCAGCCGCTGTCGTACGCCCAGATCGGCGCCCGGTACGGCCTGAGCCACAACCGGGTGCGGCAGATCACCGACCGTTCGCTGCGGCGGCTGCGGCAGCTGGCGAACGAGACGGATCTGAGCGGCCGCAGGGCGCTGGCCGGCGGACCCGGCTCCGCCCGGGAGCCCGCGGCCGCCGGGAGCCGCGCGGCCTGACCGGGCCGCACGCGCGAGGAACCGCACGCGCGAGGAACCGGGCGGCCCCGCCCCAGGGGCCGCCCGGTTCGCGTTCCGGGGCGCGGTCGCCGGCGGACGCGCCGTCACATGCTGGGCGGGCGGTGCCATAGCCTTTTCCGCGTGAGTACATCCGCCGACATCGGGGACCTCGACGCCTGGCGCGTCCTCCCCGCCCTCCAGCAGCCCGAATGGGACGATCCGGACGAGGTCCGGGCGGTCGCCGCCGAACTGGCGAGCCAGCCCCCGCTCGTCTTCGCCGGCGAGTGCGACCAGCTGAAGGCGCAGCTCGCGGACGTCGCGCGCGGCGAGGCGTTCGTCCTCCAGGGCGGCGACTGCGCCGAGACGTTCGACGGGTCGAACGCCGACGCGGTGAAGAACAAGCTGAAGACGCTGCTGCAGATGGCGGTCGTGCTCACCTACGCCGCCAGCGTCCCGGTCGTGAAGATCGGCCGGATGGCGGGCCAGTTCGCCAAGCCGCGGTCCAACGCGGTGGAGGTGCGCGGCGGGGTGGAGCTGCCCGCCTACCGGGGCGACGCCGTCAACGGGTTCGCGTTCGACGCCGCGTCCCGCCGCAACGACCCCCACCGCCTGCTGAAGGCCTACCACTGCTCGGCGGTGACGCTGAACCTGTGCCGGGCCTTCACCAAGGGCGGGTACGCCGATCTGCGGCAGGTGCACGCCTGGAACCGCGACTTCGTCCAGCAGAGCCCGGCGGGACGCCGGTACGAGCAGCTCGCGGGCGAGATCGACCGGGCGCTGACGTTCATGAAGGCGTGCGGGGCGAGTCCCGACGAGTTCCACGGGGTGGAGTTCTACTCCAGCCACGAGGCGCTGCTGCTGGAGTACGAGCGGGCGCTCACCCGCATCGACCACCTGAGCGGGCTGCCGTACGACGTGTCCGCCCACTTCCTGTGGATCGGCGAGCGCACCCGGCAGCTGGACGGGGCGCACATCGAGTTCCTGCGGCACATCCGCAACCCGATCGGGGTGAAGCTCGGCCCGGCGACCTCGGCGGACGACGCGCTGGCGCTGATCAACCGGCTGAACCCCGACCACGAGCCCGGACGGCTCACCTTCATCACCCGGATGGGCGCGGGCAGGATCCGGGACGCGCTGCCCCCGCTGATCGAGAAGGTGCAGCAGAGCGGCGCCCCCGTCGCGTGGATCTGCGACCCGATGCACGGCAACACGTTCGAGGCGTCCGGCGGGCACAAGACCCGGCGGCTGGACGACGTCCTGGACGAGGTCGCCGGCTTCTTCGAGGTGCACCGGGCGCTCGGCACCCACCCGGGCGGCATCCACATCGAGTTCACCGGCGACGACGTCACCGAGTGCGTCGGCGGCGGCGCGGGGCTCGCCGAGGACGACCTGCACCAGCGGTACGAGACGGCGTGCGACCCGCGGCTCAACCGGGGACAGTCGCTGGACCTGGCGTTCATGGTGGCGGAGCTGTACCGCAAGTCGGCCTGACCGTCACTGCCTGACCCGTCACGGGGCGGGCGCGTCCATCCGGCCGGATCACGGCGGGTGGGCGCGCCGGGCCCGGAGATCGTCCGCTACGGTGCGTCCCCAAGCGGAGGCACTCCGTGCCGGACGTCGCCGTGTCAGATGTCGACCTCTGCCCACACGACCTTGCCGCCGGTCACCGGGTCGGCGCCCCACGAGTTCGCGAACCGGTCGACGATGAACAGGCCGCGGTGCGACTCGTCCAGCGGGCCGGGGACGGTCAGCCGGGGCAGCTGCGCGGCGCGGTCGCGGACCTCGACGCGGACGCGGCCCGATCCGCGCAGCAGCCGAAGCTCCAGCGCGGTGCCCGCGTGCCTGACGGCGTTGGCGACGAGCTCCGCGACGATCGCGGTGACGAGCTCCTCGCGGTCCATCAGGGCCCAGGTGCGCATGGTGCGGGCGGCCAGGCGCCGTGCGTACTCGACCGCCTCGGTCTGCGGAGCCGCGCGCAGTGTGGTCTCGGTCATCGGGTCGGTCACTCCGCCCGCTCGCCGTTCTTCATCGTGTCCCCTCACCGCCCATCGGCTGGTGCCTCCTCCGCCGGTCCCTCGATCAGGAAGCGGTCGAGCCCGGTGGTGCGCAGCACGTTCTCGACCCGGCCATAGGCGCCGGTGACGGTGAGCGACGCGTTCTGCGCGCGCGCGTGCTTGTACGCCCGGACGAGGACGTTCAGACCGGAGGAGTCACAGAAGTCGACCGCCGCGAGGTCGACGACGACCGCCCGCTCGCCCGCGTCCACGAGCTCGGTCAGCCGAGTGCGCAGCTCTTCGGAGGAGTGCAGGTCGATGGAGCCGCGCGCGGCGATCGTCGCGCGGCCGTCCTGTCGCGTCGTGTGCAAGGCAAGCCCCACGCCACCCCACCTTACCGATTGTTGGTCTCCATCATGACGCCCGCAGAACAATGAGGGCAATGTCGTCGTTCGACGGCTCCGGCCCGAAGTCGCGCACCGCGCGCTGGATGCGCGCGGCCACGGCGCCGGCGCTCAGCCCGGTGCAGCCGGCGAGCAGCCGTTCGAGGCCGTCGCCGTCGCCGAGCAGCCGGCTTCCCGAACGGCGCTCCGTGACGCCGTCGGTCACGCACAGCAGGACTTCCCCCCGGCGGAGGTCGACGGTGTCGGTGTGGAAGTCGACACCGTCGAAGACGCCGAGCAGTGCTTGGGCCGAGGCCGCCTCGCGCACGCCGCCCTCGGTGTCGAGGACGAGCGGGAGCGGGTGTCCCGCGCTCGTCAGCCGGATCCGCACGCCGTCGTGGCGGCGGGCCGCGATCTCGCCGTGCAGCAGGGTCAGCAGCCGGCCGCGCTCCCCCTCGCCGAGGATGAGCCGGTTGAGCCGGGTCAGCACGGCCGGAACGGACATGTCCTCGGCGGAGAGGATGCGCAGGGCGTGCCGGGCGAGGCCGGTGACGGCGGCCGCCTCGGGGCCGGTGCCGCACACGTCGCCGATGGCGAACCGCCAGCGGGACGAGGGCGCCGGGCCGCCCGGCTGCGGGCCGCTCTCGAACACGTCGTAGAAGTCGCCGCCGACCTCGCTGCCCTCCCCGGCCGGCTCGTACACCACCGCGACCTCCAGGCCGGGGATCTCGGGGATGCCCGGCGGCAGCAGGCTGCGCTGCAGGGCGCTGCTCATGGCCGTCTGCGCGGAGAACAGGCGCGCGTTGTCGACGGCGAGGGCCGCGCGGCGGCTGAGCTCCTCGGCCAGTTCGACGGCGCTGCGCGGGAAGCGGTCGCCGGGCGGGCGGCCGATGACGATGGTCCCGATGCGGCGGCCGCGGGCGATCAGCGGGAACGCGTAGACGTGGTCGGCGGCCGTGCCGCCGGCGGCGGCCCGGACGTCCTCGGGGGCGGTGGCGAGCCCGGTCCACGGGCCGGGGCCGTCCATCGGCGGGGCGGCGCCCGCGTGCTCCAGCAGTTCGCGGAGGCCGTCGCTGCGGTTCTCGTCGGCGTGCCACACGTAGGCGAGCCGGTCGGGCTCGGCCTCGGTGACGGTGTAGACGGCGCACCAGGTGGCGAGGCGCGGGACGACCAGCTGGGCGACCAGCGCCATCGTGCGCTCCTGGTCGAGGGTTCCGGCGAGCAGGTCGCTGGCCTCGGCGACGAAGCTGAGCCAGCCGCGCCAGGACCGTTCCAGCTCGCCCACCCTGGCCTTCTCCAGGGAGAGCGACATCTCGTCCGCGAGCCGCCCGAGGCGGACGCCGTCGGCCTCGTCGAAGCGGCCGGACACCGAGGAGACGGCCACGACGACGCCCGTGAGGCGGCCCTGGGACTCCAGCGGCGCGGCGGCCAGGGACCGGGCCCGCAGGGCCGTGGCGACCGGATCGCCGGCGGCGGCCACCCAGGGCGAGCCGGCCCGGGCGGCGGGGCCGAGGCCGGCCACCGACAGCTCGCCCAGCGGCGGCTCGGCGGCGGTGCCCGTGGACGAGCCCATGATCATGCGGCCGTCGCGCTCGGTGAGCAGGACGGCGGCGCCCTCCGCGCCGAGTACCTCGCGGACGGTGGCGACGCCGTCCTCCATGGCCTCCACGGCGGCCGGGGAGCGCAGCAGCCGGTCGCCGGCGACGGGCATGTCGCCGACGTCGCCGCTGAGCCCGCCCTCGCGGGCCTGCGCGGCGGCGCCGTCGCGGGGCTGCTCGGCCCGGTCGCGGCCCGCCCGTTCGCGGGGGCCGCGGTCGGCGGGGCCGGCCGCGGCCTCGGGCGTGCCCGCGGCGGCGTCCTGCCCGCCTGCGGGCGCGGGCTCGGCGGCGGCGCCCGGCCGGGGCAGCCGGAACCAGACGCCCTTGGTGCGGTGGTCGTAGGAGACGCCCCAGGACGCGGCGAGGCGGGCGATCGACGGCAGCCCGCGTCCGCTGGAGGCGGTGACGCCGGGCATCTCGATGCCCCGCGTGGGGTGCCGGTCGCGGACCTCGATCTTGATCTCGCCGTCCTCCAGCCGGCAGGAGACGTCGAAGGACGTGCCGGCGTAGGCGATCGCGTTGGTGGCGAGTTCGCTGGTGGCCAGGACGGCGTCGTCCGCCGCCTCGTCCATGCCCCAGTCGGCCAGCACCTTCCGGACGAAGCGGCGCGCATCCGCCACCGCCGCGGCGGCGGACGGGAAGGTGGCCGACGCCGTCTGCCGATCCAACTGTCGTCCCTTTGTTCGAAGCATCACTACCGGGCCCGACTATCGTCGCAGACGGGTCGGCCGCGCGGCGACGAGAGCCGTGAACCCGGGCCCCGCGACGCGTCCGTCCTCGGAGAACGCGACACCCCCGCCACGACACGACAGACCGTAACACGAAGACTACAAGCGCGGATGCACGGTCGATGACGTCCCATCACGCCCGACCCGCGAAAAGGGGCCCGCCGCCGCCCGGCGACGTAGAGTACAGATGCGGCCGGAAGAGGGCCCAGGGGAAACCGGACGTGGGCCCGGAGTCAGGAGTCCGTGGCATCCGGATGTTCGACGATCGCGGGCCAGGAGGATGAAGAGAATGCCGCTTACCGCGTCACGCGCCCGCCCCGGCGGGTACCGCGACACGACCCCGCGTTACAGCGACGCCGACCTCGAGCCGCTGCTGAAGGCGCTCGTCGCCGTGCGGGACGGCAGGGCGAAGGCGGAGCTGGAGGTGCCGGGCGAGGGCGCCGTGGCGGAGGCCGGGGCCATCCTGGAGGACATCCGGCAGAACGGCCATGAGCTGGCGTCGGGGCTGAGCCGCGTCCGGCGGGAGATCGGCCGGGAGGGGAAGCTGCGGGGGCGCGTCACGCCGGGCGCGCTGCGCGGGACGTGGGCGACCGCGGTGGAGGACGCCAACGCGATCATCGACAAGCTGACCGACCTGGCGACGGGGATGAGCCAGGTGGTGGAGGCGGTCGCGGCCGGCGACCTGAGCCAGCGCGTCGAGCTGCGGGTGCGCGGCAGGCCGATGCGCGGCGAGCTGCTGCGCATGGCGAAGTCGGTCAACGGCATGGTGGAGCTGCTCGACCAGTTCACCTGGGAGGTCACCCAGTTCGCCCGCGAGGTGGGCACGGAGGGCCGGCTCGGCGGCCAGGCGCCGGCGCGCGGCATGACGGGCCGCTGGCGGGACGTGACGGCGTCGGTGAACGTGATGGCGAACCGGCTGACGTCGCAGGTGCGCGACATCGCGGAGGTCACCACGGCGGTGGCGAAGGGCGACCTGACGCGCAAGGTGACGGTGGAGGCGACCGGTGAGCTCCAGGAGCTGAAGCTCACCGTGAACACGATGGTCGACCAGCTGTCGGCGTTCGCGGACGAGGTCACCCGCGTCGCCCGCGAGGTCGGCACGGAGGGGCAGCTCGGCGGCCAGGCGCACGTGCGCGGCGTCAGCGGCGTCTGGAAGAACCTGACCGACAACGTCAACGCGATGGCGAACAACCTGACGAACCAGGTCCGCAACATCGCCCAGGTCACCACGGCCGTCGCCGAGGGCGACCTCGGCAAGAAGATCACCGTCGACGCGCAGGGCGAGATCCTGCAGCTGAAGAACACGGTGAACACGATGGTCGACACCCTGTCCGCCTTCGCGGACGAGGTCACCCGCGTCGCCCGCGAGGTCGGCACCGAGGGGCGGCTCGGCGGCCAGGCCCGCGTGCCGGGCGTGAGCGGCGTCTGGAAGGACCTGACCAACAACGTCAACGGCATGGCGTCCAACCTGACCTACCAGGTCCGCAACATCGCCCAGGTCACCACGGCCGTCGCCGAGGGCGACCTCGGCAAGAAGATCACCGTCGACGCGCAGGGCGAGATCCTGGAGCTGAAGGACACCGTCAACGCGATGGTCGACACGCTGTCGGCCTTCGCCTCCGAGGTGACCCGCGTCGCCCGCGAGGTCGGCACGGAGGGGCGGCTCGGCGGCCAGGCGATCGTGCCCGGGGCCGGCGGGGTGTGGCTCGACCTCACCGACAACGTCAACTCGATGGCGAACAACCTGACGAACCAGGTGCGCGGGATCGCCCAGGTGACGACGGCGGTGGCGCAGGGCGACCTGACCCGCAAGATCGAGGTGGACGCGCAGGGCGAGATCCTGCAGCTCAAGGACACCCTGAACACCATGGTCGACACCCTGTCGGCGTTCGCGGACGAGGTCAGCCGCGTCGCCCGCGAGGTCGGCACGGAGGGGCGGCTCGGCGGCCAGGCGATCGTGCCCGGCGCGGGCGGCATGTGGAAGGACCTGACCGACAACGTCAACGGCATGGCGTCCAACCTGACCTACCAGGTCCGCAACATCGCCCAGGTGGCGACGGCGGTCGCGCACGGCGACCTGACGCGGCGCATCGACGTGAACGCGCAGGGCGAGATCCTGGAGCTGAAGACGACGCTGAACACGATGGTGGACACGCTGTCGTCGTTCGCGTCCGAGGTGACCCGCGTCGCCCGCGAGGTCGGCATCGAGGGCCGGCTCGGCGGGCAGGCCGAGGTCGAGGGCGTGTCCGGCACCTGGAAGCGGCTGACCGAGAGCGTCAACGAGCTGGCCGGGAACCTGACCACGCAGGTGCGGGCCATCGGCGCGGTCGCGAGCGCGGTCGCCACGGGCGACCTGACCCGGACGATCACCGTGGAGGCGCGCGGCGAGGTCGCCGAGCTGTCCGACAACGTGAACCTGATGGTCGCGACGCTCCGCGAGACGACCCGCGCCAACGAGGAGCAGGACTGGCTCAAGACCAACCTGGCGCGGATCGGCGGGCTCATGCAGGGCCACCGGGACCTGCTGCAGGTCGCCGAGCTGATCATGCGGGAGCTGACCCCGACGGCGAGCGCCCAGTACGGCGCGTTCTACCTCTCCGACAGCGCGGGCGAGGACTCCGAGCTCGCGCTGATCGCCGGGTACGGGACGCGGCGGGGCCGGGCCGGGGCGGTGCGGTTCGCGATGGGCGAGGGCCTGGTCGGGCAGGCGGCGCAGGAGCGCCGGCCGCTGCTGATCGCCGACGCCCCCGCCGACTACGTCAAGATCGGGTCGGGGCTGGGCGAGGCGTCCCCGGTCAACATCATCGTGCTCCCGATCGTGTTCGAGGACGAGGTGCTCGGCGCGATCGAGCTGGCCTCGTTCGGCCGGTTCACCGACGTCCACCTGGCGTTCTTCAGCCAGCTGATCGAGACGATCGGGGTCACCCTGAACGCGATCCGCGCCAACGCCCGGACGGAGGCGCTGCTGGGCGAGTCGCAGCGGCTCGCGCAGGAGCTGCAGGAGCGGTCGGACGAGCTGCAGCGCCAGCAGGGCGAGCTGCGGCACTCCAACACCGAGCTGGAGGAGAAGGCGGCGCTGCTGGCCCAGCAGAACCGCGCGATCGAGATCCAGAACTTCCAGATCGAGCAGGCGCGGCGGACGCTGGAGGAGCGCGCCGAGCAGCTGGCGATCTCCTCGCGGTACAAGTCGGAGTTCCTGGCGAACATGTCGCACGAGCTGCGCACGCCGCTGAACAGCCTGCTGGTGCTGGCCAAGCTGCTGTCGGAGAACCAGAGCGGCAACCTGACCGGCAAGCAGGTCGAGTTCGCGCGGACGATCCACGAGTCCGGCACCGACCTGCTGGAGCTGATCAACGACATCCTGGACCTGGCCAAGGTCGAGGCGGGCAAGATGGAGGCGCACCCGCAGCGGCTGTCGGTGGCGGCGCTGGTCGACTACGTGGACGCGACGTTCCGCCCGCTGTCGGTCGACAAGGGCCTCCAGTTCGGCGTGGAGGTCGCGCCGGACGTCCCGGCCACGCTGAACACCGACGAGCAGCGGCTGCAGCAGGTGCTGCGGAACCTGCTGTCGAACGCGGTGAAGTTCACCGCCGAGGGCGAGGTGCGGCTGCTGATCGAGCGGGCCGGCGACATCGACTTCACGCTGCCCGCGCTGTGGAACACCCCGGACGTGATCGCGTTCCGGGTGATCGACACGGGCATCGGGGTCAGCGCCGACAAGCTGCAGGAGATCTTCGAGCCGTTCCAGCAGGCCGACGGGACCACGAGCCGCCGCTACGGCGGCACGGGGCTCGGCCTGTCGATCAGCCGGAACATCGCGCGGCTGCTCGGCGGGGAGATCCACGCGGAGAGCCAGCCGGGCCGCGGCAGCGTGTTCACGCTCTACCTGCCCGCCCAGTACAGCGAGCGCGAGGACCGGCGGCGCCCGGCCGACGAGGAGGCCGCCGCGCCGGAGGGCCGGCTCGGCGGGCCGGCCGAGCGGGGCAACGGCGGCAGGGCCCGGCAGCTGGCCGCCGCGTCCGCGGAGAACGGGCTGCCCGTCGAGCGGCGCGCGCCGTCCGGGGAGGCCGAGCCCGCGCTGAACGGCCTCGTCGAGGAGCCTCCGACGGACTTCCTCGACACCGTCCTGTCGGGCCGCAAGGTCCTGATCGTCGACGACGACGTCCGGAACGTGTTCGCTCTCACCAGCGTCCTGGAGGGCTACGGGATGGAGGTCCTCTACGCCGAGGACGGGCAGGCCGGGATCGAGGTCCTGCACCGCAACCCGGACGTGGCGGTCGTGCTGATGGACGTCATGATGCCGGGCCTCGACGGTTACGCGACGACCGCCGCCATCAGGGATATGCCGCAGTTCGCCGACTTGCCGATCATCGTCATCACGGCCAAGGTGATGAAGGGAGACAGGGAGAAGAGCCTCGACTCCGGCGCGTCGGACTATGTGCCGAAGCCCGTGGACGTGGACCATCTCCTTGACGTCATGAGGAACTGGCTGCAACCCTCCGCCGTCCGCTGAGGAGGGGAGGCGCCCGGCGGTTAGGGTCGCCCTGAGGGCTCATGCGCCGGCGATGGCGGGGACCGGAATCGGAGAGACGCGCGTGGACGACAAGGCGAAGATCCTGCTCGTGGACGACCGCGAGGAGAACCTGATCGCGCTGGAGGCCATCCTCAGCTCGCTCGATCAGGACCTGGTCCGGGCGCGGTCCGGGGAGGACGCGCTGAAGGCGCTGCTCACCGACGAGTACGCGGTCATCCTGCTGGACGTCGTCATGCCCGGCATGGACGGGTTCGAGACGGCCCGCGACATCAAGCGGCGCAAGAAGACCCGGGATCTGCCGATCATCTTCCTGACGGCGGTGAACAGCGATCCCGACTACGCGTTCCGCGGGTACGCGGCGGGCGCGGTCGACTTCATCTCCAAGCCGTTCGACCCGTGGGTGCTGCGCGCCAAGGTGTCGGTGTTCGTGGAGCTGCACACCAAGAACAAGCAGCTCGGCGACCAGACGGCGCTGCTGCGCGAGCAGGCCGCGCTGCTGCGCGAGCAGTCGGCGCTGCTGAACGAGCGTCCCGACCAGGGCACGGCCCGGGCTCTGCTGAGGTCGGTGGAGGAGCAGGCGGAGGTGGTCGGCAAGCACGTCCCGCCCGCCCGGCGGGACGAACTCGACGAGCTGACCCGCCGCCTCGGCGACCTGCGCCGGGCCCTGGACGGCGAGGAGCCCTCCTCCTGACCCGTGCCCGGCCGCGGCCGGGCACGGGTGACCGCCGGTGCGTCAGGAGGCGGCTTCGAGGCGGGCCCTCGCGGCGGCGATGCGCGCCAGGGTGCGGTCGCGGCCGAGGATCTCCAGCGACTCGAACAGCGGCAGGCCGACGGTGCGGCCGGTGACGGCGACGCGGACGGGCGCCTGCGTCTTGCCGAGCTTCAGGCCGTGCTCGGCGCCGATGCGCTCCAGCCGGTCCTTCAGCTCGGCGGCGTTCCAGGGGGCGTCCCGGTACGCGGCCTCGGCGGCGGCGAGGATCGCGGCGGCGGGCTCCTTCATCGCCTTGTTCCAGGACTGCTCGTCGGCCGGCGGCTCGTCCAGGAACACGAAGTCGATCATCTGGACGATCTCCGACAGCAGCGCCACGCGGGTCTGGGCGAGCGGCGCGAGCTCGGCGAACACCGCCACGTCCACCTCGAAGGGGGCCCGCTCCAGGAAGGGCAGGCACTCGGCGATGAACTTCTCGGGGGGCAGCGCCCGGATGTACTCGCCGTTTACGGCGCGGAGCTTCTTGACGTCGAAGAACGCGGGCGAGGAGTTGACGTCCTCGATGCGGAACTCGTCGACGACGACGTCCCAGGGGACGATCTCGCGGTCGCCGGACGGGGCCCAGCCGAGCAGCATCAGGTAGTTGCGCATGGCCTCGGCGAGGTAGCCCTCGGCCCGGTAGTCCTCCAGGGCGACCTTGTCGCGGCGCTTGGACAGCTTCTGCCGCTTCTCGTTCACGATGACGGGGACGTGCGCCCAGACGGGCGGCTCGCCGCCGAGCGCCTCCCACAGCAGCTGCTGCTTGGGCGCGTTGGACAGGTGCTCCTCGCCGCGCACGACGTGGGTGATGCCCTGGCTCATGTCGTCGACGGCGTTGGCCAGCAGGAACGTGACCGAGCCGTCGGCGCGGGCGATGACGAAGTCCTCCAGGACGGCGTTCTCGAACACCGGCTTGCCGCGCAGCAGGTCGACGACGGTGGTCTGGCCCTCGTCGGGGGTGCGGTAGCGGAGGGCGCGGCCGGGGCCGGGCTCCAGGCCGCGGTCGCGGCAGAAGCCGTCGTAGCCCTTGTGCTGGTCGCCGGTGCGGGCGACGACGGCCTCGCGCCCGCAGTCGCAGTAGTAGGCGCGGCCGGCGTCCTTCAGCTTCTGGACGGCCTCGGCGTGCCGGTCGGCGTTGGCGGACTGGAAGTAGGGGCCCTCGTACTGCTCGCCGTCCATGCCGAGCCAGGCGAGGGCGCGGATGATGCCCTCGGTCCACTCGGGGCTGTTGCGGGAGGCGTCGGTGTCCTCGATGCGCAGCACGAGCGTCCCGCCCGACTGGGCGGCCATCACCCAGTTGAACAGCGCCGAGCGGGCGCCGCCGACATGGAACATGCCGGTCGGGGACGGGGCGAAGCGCACACGGATCGAAGAGCTGGAAGACATGCCTCAAGGGTAGAGCGCGCGGGCCCCCGCTCGCGCCGGGACCCGCGCGTCCGGGCGGCGTTTCAGGGCTTCCAGCGCGGGTCGCGGCCGGCCGTGCCGAGGACGCGGTCGAGCAGCGGCGCGTCGTCCGGCACGGGCACCTCGGCGCCGAACACGCCGTACTGGCGGCTCATCTCCGCCATCGGGACGACCTGGTCCCACGCCGCCCGCACCACGTCGGGCGGGAAGCCGGGGTCGCGTCCGATGGCGGCGGCGAGGTCCCAGCCGTGGACGACGCTCTCGACGAAGAGGATCCCGGCGATGAACCCGGCGGGCATGCCCTCCGGGTTGCCGGTGAGGCTGGTGCTGCCCTCCCAGGCGGCGGGGTCCTGCCACGCTTCGGCGGTCTTGCGGGCCTGCTGCCCGAACCGCTCGGCCCATCCGGGCTCGGCGGTGAAGTCGTGGTCCTCCCCCGGCCCGCCGGGCGGCGTGCGGTGCGCGGCGGCCTCGCCCCGGCCGCTCCACAGGATCAGGTGGTTGACCACGCCCCGCACGTCCCAGTCGGGGCACGGGGTGGGCGCGTCCAGCTTCTCCGCGGGTATCTCCAGGACGATCCGCGCCGCGGCCTCCGCGGCGGGAAGCATCCGGCTCCGGATGTCCATCATCTCTCCCTCGCTCATCAGTTCGAACACGGGGCCACGCTAGGACGGGCCCGCGGCGCCTGTCTTGAAGAAACGCGACACCGTTTAGCCTGGTGCGGTGGAACGATCCCTACCCGGTGGGACGCGGGGCATCCTGCGGGCGCGGACGGGCCTGGAGCGCTTCCGGGTGGAGCGGATCGCGCCGGGGCCGGCGCTCGCCCCGTTCGTCGAGGACTTCTGGGTGCTGCGGTGGGATCTGCGGGGCCGGCCGCCGCACCGGCAGCAGGTGCTGACGCGGCCGTCCGTGCACATGACGTTCACCAGCTACCTGACCGGCGGGAAGACGCGGGCGCGGATCGTGGGCGTGGTGCGGGACGACTTCGTCGAGGAGATCCACGACGAGGGGCGCGTGGTCGGGGCGGCCTTCCGGCCGGGCGGGTTCAGGCCGTTCACCGACGCGCCCGTCTCCGCGCTGACCGGCCGGTTCGCGGACGTGGCCGAGGTGTTCGGCGCGGCGGGCCACGCGCTGGCGGACGAGGTCTTCGCGACCGCCGGCGACGCGGAGGCGGCTGGACGGCTGGAGGCGTTCCTCGCCGAGGCGGCGCCGGGACCGGATCCGTCGGCCGAGCGGGCCGCCGCGATCGTCGAGCGGATCGCGGCGCGGCCGGGCCTCGTGCGGGTGGGCGAGCTGGCCGCGGACGTGGGGCTCAGCACGCGCGGCCTGCAGCGCCTCTTCCACGAGTACGTGGGCATCGGCCCGAAGTGGGTGATACGGCGGTTCCGGATGCGGGAGGCGGCCGAGCGGGCGGCGTCCGGCGGCGGGGCCGACTGGCCGGGCCTGGCCGCCGAACTCGGCTACGCCGACCAGGCCCACTTCACCCGGGACTTCACCGCGGCGGTCGGTACGCCGCCCGCGCGATACGCCCGCGAGGCGGGCCCTGGCAGTATCGAGGCATGACCGCCCCCCTCGACTCCCTCGACGATCTCGGCCCGCTCGACGACCTCGGCGCGTTCCGGACGCTGGCGGCCGGCCGGCTCGGCGCGTTCGCGCACACGACCGTCCCCGACGCGCCCGGCCTGCGCCGCGCGGGGGTCGTGCTGTGCGCGGTGGAGCACGGCGGGGTCCCGTCCGTGATCGTGATCAGGCGCGCCTACCGGGGGCGGAACGCCGGCCAGTGGGGCCTTCCGGGCGGGCGGGTGGAGGACGGCGAGACCCCGCAGGAGGCGGCGCTGCGGGAGCTGCGCGAGGAGATCGGCCTGGCCGCCGGGCCCGCCGACGTCCTCGGCCGGCTCGACGACTTCCCCGCCTCCTCGGGTTTCGCGATCACGCCGGTCGTGGTGGCGCTGGACGACCCGGGCCCGCTGGCGCCGAGCCCGGACGAGGTCCACTCTGTCCACCACGCGACCCTGCGGCGGCTGGCGGACGACGACACCCCGCGGTGGGTGCCGCAGCCGGACGGCGGCAGCCTCCTGCAGATGTGGCTCGGCCCCGACTGGCGCGTCCACGCCCCGACGGGCGCGATGCTGTGGCAGTTCCGCGAGGTGGTGCTGCTCGGGCGGCGGGCCAGGGTCGCCGGCTTCGCCCAGCCCGACTGGACGCGCCACTGACCCCCGGCTCGGGGCCCGGCCTCGACGACGCGGTACGCCGAGGGCGGCGGCCCGGTGAGGCAGACGCCGGCGAGCCCGGCCGCGTCGCCGGCGCCGTCAGCGGGAGAGCGCGCGGAGCCAGGCCGCGGCGGCGTCGAGGTGGTCGCCGGTGAGGCCGGTCAGGGGGTCGATCTCCACGAGGAGGTGCTCGGCGACGTCCGGTTCGCCGGCGATGCGCTCGGTGGCGTCGGGCTCGTCCTCGAACCAGACGAACGGGCGGCTCTCCGCCCACGCGGCCACGTGCCGGGCCTTCCAGGCGCCGAGGGTGCGGCCCTCCGCGACGCCGGGGAACCGCGGGATGGGGACGAACGGCAGTTCGGGCAGCCCGATCCGGGGCGCGATCCACGCGTTGGCGTGGTCGCACCAGTAGCTCGCCCAGGCGAGTTCGGCGCCGGTGGACTCGGCGAGGTCGAGCAGGGCCCGGCCGTGCTCCGGATTGAGCCACAGCCTGAAGGTCATGCCGTTCGGCGAGCACCGATGCCGTTTGAAGCCGCGGTGGGGCCTTTCAAAGGGATTGAGAACTCCGTCCACGTCCAGCAGCACCACCGGCGACCCCATACACGGGACCGTACGTCATGGACGCCCCGGACGTCGAAGAGCGGTTCTTCCGCGCCCGAGTCTTGGCCCGCGTCCTGGCGGGCATTGTCCCGGCATGTGCCGACTATTCGGGATGACCACGGGCGGGCCCCGCGTCCACTCCACGTTCTGGCTGCTGGACGCGCCCGAGAGCCTGCAGTTCCAGAGCCGCCGCATGCCGGACGGGACGGGCCTCGGCTGGTTCTCGCTGGGCGAGGAACCCGTCCGCGACCGCGCGCCCGTCGCCGCCTTCCAGGACGCCGACTTCAACGCCGAGGCGCGCAACGTCGTGTCGCACACGTTCGTGTCCCACGTCCGGTACGCCTCGACCGGCGCCCCGGACGTCCACAACTCCCACCCGTTCGTGATGGACGACCGGCTGTTCGCCCACAACGGCGTGGTGCGCGGCCTCGACGTCCTCGACTCGTGGCTCACCGACGTGGACCGGGCGCTGATGCAGGGGCAGACCGACTCCGAACTGGTGTTCGCCTACATCACGGCGGAGATCCGGCGGCACGGGGACACCGCGTCCGGGCTGATCGCGGCCGTCCGGCGCATCGCCGCCGAACTGCCCGTCTTCGCCCTGAACGTCGTGCTGGCCGAGCCCCGGCGGCTGTGGGCGCTGCGCTATCCGGACACGCACGAGCTGTGGGTGCTCCAGCCCCGGCTGGACAAGCCCGGCCCGGCACGCCACCTGGCGTCCGGGCGCGAGCCGGGCCAGGTGCAGGTGGCCGCGCACCGGGACGCGTGCCCGATGTACGTCCTCGCCAGCGAGCGCATGGACGACGATCCGGGCTGGCGGCTCCTCGCCCCGGGCGAGCTGCTCACGGTGGAGGGGCTGACGGCGTCCTCGCTGTTCCCGTTCGACGCGCCGGCGCACCCGCTGACGCCCGCCGACCTCTCGGCGGCGGAGTCGGTGTCCCAGACGTGATCGCCGCGGTGTTCCGGGACGTAGGGTGGACGGCCGGAACACTGAGGAGCCCGGATGACGCACGAACTCACGCTGATGGCCGTCCACGCCCACCCCGACGACGAGGTGCTCGGCACCGGCGGGCTGCTCGCCCGCAGCGCCGCCGAGGGCGTCCGGACGGTGCTGGTCACCTGCACCAACGGCGAGCAGGGCGACGACTCGGGCGGCGTGAAGCCCGGCGAGGCGGGGCACGACGCCGAGGAGGTCGCGCGGCGCCGTCTCGGCGAGCTCCGCGAGTCGGCGGGCCTGCTCGGCATCGGCCACCTGGAACTGCTCGGCTACCGCGACTCCGGCATGGACGGCTGGTCGGCGAACGACGACCCGCGCGCGTTCGCGAACATCCCGCCGGACGAGTCCGCCGGGCGGCTCGCCGAGCTGATGGAGCGCTACCGGCCGCAGGTCGTCGTCACCTACGACGAGAACGGCGGCTACGGGCACCCCGACCACATCCAGGCCCACCGCATCGCGCTGGCCGCCGCGGAGCGGACGGGCGTGCCCGACAAGCTGTACTACACCGCCGTCCCGCGCTCGGGCATCCAGCAGATGTTCGACGCGGTCCGGGAGTCGGGCGTGGAGGTCGACTTCGACCTGCCGGACGACTTCGGCACCCCGGACGAGCTGATCACCAGCGTGGTGGACGTCGCCGCGCACGTGGACGCCAAGCGCAAGGCCCTGGAGGCGCACGCCAGCCAGGGCGAGAACATCTTCCTGCTGCGGATGCCGGAGGAGATGCAGCGCGCGGCCTTCTCGTCCGAGGCGTTCGTCCGCCACTTCTGCCGCGTCCAGGCCCCCGACAGGGAGGACGACCTCTTCGCCGGCCTCAGGTAGCGCGCCGCGCCCGGAAGCGGTCGAGGACGTCTTTGCCCCCGCCCCCGGCCGGCGCCGCCCGGTCGGCGCCGAGTGCGGCGGCCCGCGGCACCGGGCCGCCGGCCGGGCTCGGCGAGCCTCTTGAGCGGTGCGCGGCGGTCAGGGGCGGTAGGTCCCGAAGTACCACTCGTTGCCGTCCGGGTCGCGGGCCGCGTAGTCGCGGGAGCCGTAGTCCTGGTCGGTGAGCGGGCGGAAGATCTCGGCGCCGGCGGCCTTCGCCCGGTCGTGGTGGGCGTCCGGATCGTCGACCGCGACGTAGACCGCCGCCGCCGGGGTCTCGGCGGCGCCCAGCATGACGAGGCCGGTGTCGAAGCGCAGCTCGGCGTGCACGATCTTCCCGGTGTCGTCCTTGTGGGCCGCGATCTCGGTGAAGCCGAACGCCCTCTCCAGCCACGCCATCGTCCGCGCCGGGTCGGCGGACCTGATCATCGGGTAGAAGGTCCTGCGGATCTCGCTCGTCATGTCGTCCTCCCTCGGATCTGCCATGCCCAGTCTGCGGTGGGGACGACCGTCCGTCTTGGACGAATGTGACCTCAGCGGCGGGCGGCGTCGCGTTCGGCGGCGAGGCGGCGCGTCTCCGCCGAGACGGGCGCGCCGAGGATCGCGGCGACGACGTCGACGAGGTAGCTGGTGAACAGGCGGTCGTCGGTGCGGGCGCCGGACCGGGCGCGGCGCGCCAGTTCGATCGACGCGTACAGGATGGCGGTGAAGCGGCGGTGCAGGCGGGCCGCGTCCTCTTCGAGGAGGGGCTCGACGAGGCTCCGCCACCGGCACAGGCTGTCGCGCGGGTCGTCCAGCACGGCGACGGGGACGAGCGGGTCCGGGCGGTTCACCACGTCCGCCCAGATCTGCAGGTAGGCGCGGCCCGACTCGTCGGCGAGGCGGGCCGCGAGCGGGCGGACGAGGGCGGCGGCGAGGGGCCGCACGCCCCGCTCGCCGTCCTCGTAGGCGTCGAGCAGGGCGTGCCGGCGGGCCTCCACGTCGGGGGCGTGCCGGGCGAAGATCGCGCGGAGGATCCCGGCGCGGTCCCCGAAGTGGTACTGGACGGCCGTGGCGTTGCGGGCGCCGGCCGCGTGCAGGATCTCCCGCAGGCTGACGGCGTCCACGCCGCGCGCGGCGTACAGGGCCTCGGCGGCGTCCAGCAGGCGTTCGCGGGTGTCACTCATCGCCGATCGCGAGCTCCAAAGCCTCGGCGAAGCGCTCGCGGGCGGCCTCCCGGCGGGTGGGCAGGTGGCCGGACGGCCACAGCCCCTCGACCGGCTCGACGCCGCGCAGCAGCTGCCGGGCCAGGGTGATCTTGTGGACCTCGGTGGGGCCGTCGGCGATGCCGAGCGCCTCGGCCGCCAGCATCATGCCCGCGAACGGCATCTCGTTCGACACGCCGAGGGCGCCGTGCAGGTGCATCGCGCGCTGCACGACGTCGTGGTAGACCTTCGGCATCGCGGCCTTGACCGCGGCGATGTCCTTGCGGACCCTCTTGTAGTCCCCGTGCTTGTCGATCAGCCAGGCGGTGCGCAGGACGAGGAGCCGGAACTGCTCGATCTCGATCCAGCTGTCGGCGATCTTCTCGCGGGTCATCTGCATCTTGGCGAGCGCGCCGAACCGGGTCTGCCGGGACACGGCCCGTTCCAGCATCATGTCGAACGCCTTGCGGACCTGCGCGATCGTCCGCATGGCGTGGTGGATGCGGCCGCCGCCGAGCCGGGTCTGCGCGATGACGAACGCGCCGCCCTCGTCGCCGAGGAGGTTCTCGGCCGGGACGCGGACGTCCGCGTAGCGCAGGTAGCCGTGCGAGCCCTCGCGCTCGCCGCCGACGCCCACGTTCCGGACGGTGGTCAGCCCGGGGGCGTCGGCGGGCACGATGAACATCGACATGCCCTCGTACGCCGACACGTCGGGGTTCGTCACGGCCATCACGATCAGGAACGTCGCGTGGCGGGCGTTCGAGGAGAACCACTTCTCGCCGTTGATGACCCAGCCGTCCCCGTCGCGCACGGCGCGCGTGGTGAACAGCGTCGGGTCGGCTCCCCCGTGCGGCTCGGTCATCGAGTAGGAGGAGGAGATCTCGCCGTCCAGCAGGGGGCGCAGGTAGCGCTCCTTCTGGCCCGGCGTGCCGAAGTGGGCGATGATCTCCGCGTTGCCGGAGTCGGGCGCCTGGCAGCCGAACACCGACGGCGCCCAGCGCGAGCGTCCGAGGATCTCGTTCAGCAGGGCCAGCTTCACCTGGCCGTACCCCTGGCCGCCGAGGTCGGGGCCGAGGTGGCACGCCCAGAGCCCCTTCTCGCGCACCCGGTCCTGGAGCGGGCGGACGAGCAGCTTGTAGCGGGGGTCGCCCTTGTCGTACGGGTCGCCGAGCACCAGGTCGAGCGGCTCGACCTCGTCCCGGACGAAGGCGTCCGCCCAGTCGAGAAGTTCCTGGTAGGCGGGGTCGGTCTCGAAGTCCCAAGCCATGGCGAGCCTCCTGGCGTCGTTTCCCCGATAATCGACCCACCTGAACAAGTAATGCAAGTGCATGACTGTTACCCTCCGGTTGACCTCGCGCCGGAAAGGGACCGCCGTGCAGCCTGAGCAGATCGACCGCGCCCTCGTCGACTTCGACGTCCTGGACGGGTGGATGGACGGCGAGGGCCTGCCGGGCGGCCCGTTCGAGGACGTCCGGCCGCTCGCGGGCGGTACGCAGAACACGCTGATCCGGTTCCGCAGGGGCGGCCGCGACTACGTGCTGCGGCGCGGGCCGGGCCATCTGCGGGCCCGCACGAACCACGTCCTGCGCCGCGAGGCCCGCGTGCTCGCCGCGCTCGACGGCACGGGCGTCCCCGCGCCGCGCCTCATCGCGGCCTGCCCGGACGAGTCCGTGATGGGCGGCGCGGTCTTCTACCTGATGACGCCGGTCGAGGGGTTCAACGCCTCGGTGACGCTCCCGGAGCCGCACGCGGGCGACGCGTCCATCCGGCGCGAGATGGGGCTGAACGCGGCGCGCGCGCTGTCGGCGCTGGGCGCGGTCGACCACGAGGCCGTCGGCCTGGGCGACTTCGGCAAGCCCGAGGGCTTCCTGGAGCGGCAAGTCGGCCGCTGGACGTCGGAGCTGGACTCCTACAGCGCGCTCGACGGCTACCAGGGCCCCGACATCCCCGGCCTGGACGACGTCGCCCGCTGGCTGGAGGAACGGCGTCCCAAGCTGTGGCGGCCGGGCATCCTGCACGGCGACTACCACCTGGCCAACCTGATGTACTCCTTCGACGGCCCCGAGGTCGCCGCGATCGTCGACTGGGAGATGTGCACGATCGGCGATCCGCTGCTGGACCTCGGCTGGCTGCTCGCCACCTGGCCGGACCGCGACGACCAGAGCGCCGCGCTGGCCGGGCCGCTGGGCGAGGCGGGCGGGCTGCCCGCCGCGGACGAGCTGGTCGCGACCTACGCCGAGCGCGCCGGCGCCGTCGCCGGGCGCGACCTGTCGTCCATCACCTGGTACGCGGTGCTCGCCTGCTTCAAGCTCGGCATCGTCCTGGAGGGCACCCACGCGCGCGCGTGCGCCGGCAAGGCCCCGAAGGAGACCGGCGACCTGCTGCACGCGATCACCCTCGGCCTGTTCCGGCGGGCGCAGGGCTTCATCGGCGCGTGACCGCGGCGCGGGAAGGTTGAAAATCCGGGCGGCGGGACGCAGCCTGGAGAGTGACCCGGCGCGAACGGGGCAGTCGGTGACGCCCTTGCGCCGCACGGACGGCGACCGAGCCGCTCGCCCCGTTCCGCCGGCCGGCGGCACCGACGTCGGATTCCCGCCAGCGCACCCGCCCGGTGCGCGGGCAGGCTCGGACCATGCCAAGGAGATTCCGCTTCGGCGTCGTGGGCGAGTCGATCCGGTCGGGCGCCGACCTGACCGGCACCGCGCGGCGCGCCGAGGCCCTCGGATACGACGTCCTGACACTGCGGGACCACTTCGTCGCCCGCCCGTTCGGCGACCAGCTCGCCCCGGTGGCCGCGCTGGCTTACGCCGCGTCCGCCACCGGCACGCTGCGGCTGGGCACGATGGTCCTCGCCAACGACTACCGGCATCCGGTGCTGCTCGCCAAGGAGGCCGCCACCCTCGACCACCTGTCCGGCGGGCGGTTCGAGCTGGGCATCGGCGCGGGCTGGCTGCGCGAGGAGTACGAGGCCGCCGGCCTGCCCTTCGACCCGGCCGGGACGCGGGTCGGGCGGCTGGAGGAGTCGCTGCGGATCCTGCGCGGCCTGCTCGGCGGCGAGGAGACCACCTTCGCCGGCGAGCACTACCGGACCGACGGCCTGACGGTCTTCCCCCGCCCCGCGCGGCGTCCGCCGCTCGTGGTCGGCGCGGGCAGCGCCCGCATGCTCGGCATCGCCGGACGGCACGCCGACACGGTCGGCATCCTCCCCCGCGCCCTCCCCGACGGGACGATCTCCGACGAGATCGCCGAGCGGCTGCCGGACGCCATCGCCCGCAAGGCCGACCTCGTCCGGGACGCCGCGGGCGGCCGGGACGTCGAGCTGAGCATGATGGTGACGCCCGCGTTCGGCCCCGACCCCCGCCGCGCCGCCGCCCGGGTCGCGGAGACGCGCGGCTGGGGGGCGTCGTCGGCCGGCCTCGTCCTGGACATGCCGTCCCAGTTCGTCGGCCCGCCCGAGCACATCGCGGAGCAGATGCTCGCCCGCCGCGACCGCTACGGGTTCAGCTACTACCAGGTCCCGGACGCGTCGATGGAGGAGTTCGCCCCCGTCATCCCGCTGCTGACCGGCTAGCCCGGGTCGGCGGAGCCGGCGTTCATGGCGAGGCTCAGCTCCGCCTCGGTGAGGTGGTCGCCGGCGAGGTCGCCGACGACGCGGCCGCGCTGGAGGACGACGACGCGGTGGCACAGCTCGACCGGCTCGGCGAGGTCGCTGGAGGCGATCAGCACCGCCTTCCCCTCGGCGGCCAGGCCCCGGACGATGTCGTGCAGCTCGCCGCGGGCGCCGACGTCCACGCCGCGGGTCGGGTCGTCCAGGGCGAGGACGGCCGGGTCCGCGTCCAGCCGTTTCGCGGAGACGACCTTCTGCTGGTTGCCGCCGGACCGGGTGCTCGCGCGGGCCCGGACGTCGCCGCGGACGCGCAGCCGCTCCAGGTGCCCGCGCGAGCGTCCGACGAGCCGGGCGCGGCGCGGCATCGGCCCGCCGCGCCCCTGCCCGAGCCGGCTCACGGACGTGATGTTCTCCCAGAGCGCCTTGTCCGGCATCAGCCCGCGCCCCTTGCGGTCGCCGGAGATGTAGGCGACGCCCTCGGTGACGGCGTGCCGGGGCGAGCGGGGCGACCGCCCGCCCGGCAGGCGGACGGTCCCCGACGCGGGCCCGGGCCCGGCCGCAGACGGCGTCGAGGACGGCGAGGTGGCCGGAGCCCTGCAGCCCCGCCAGCCCGACGATCTCGCCGCGCCCGGCGGTGAGGGACACCTCGCGGAGCCGTCCCGGCACGGTGACCGAGGCGAGGGCGACCGCGGCCCCGCCGGGGCGGCGCGTGGCGGCCGCGGGTGCCGCGTCCCGGGCCGGCTGCCCGAGCATCGCGGTGACCAGGGCGTCCAGGCCGACGCCGGCCGCCGGCGCGCCCGGCAGCACGACCCGGCCGTACCGCAGGGGCCGGGCCAGCCGCCGCATCTCCCGCGCGCTGACCAGGCCGCCGCGGCGCGGCGCCCCGTAGGGGAAGCGGTTCTCCAGCACGGTCAGGTCGTCGTAGGTCATCAGCTCCTGCGAGACGATCGCGACGCACGCGAACATCCACCTGGCCGTCCTCGACGGGACGGACACGCTGTTCCTGGAGAAGGTCGGCGGGCGGCGGCCGGTGCCGACCGTGTCCCGGGTCGGCGGGCGCCTGCCCGCGTACTGCACGGCGACCGGGAAGCTGTTCCTGGCGCTGGGGCCGGCCGCGCGGCTGGAGGACGTCCTTTCGGCGGGCCTCGTCCGCCACACCCCGCACACGATCATCTCCATCACCGGCAACGTGTGCCGGCCGGACCTCGGCCGGCTCGCGCCCGCCGTCCGGACCGCGGCGCTGGCGCTGTCGCGGGAGCCGGCCCGGGAGACCGCCGGCGGCCTGAAAATGGGGATTCCCCGGTGATCTCTCGATCCCGGGGAATCCCCGTTCTCCATGCACCGGCAGCCCTGTGCCGGGTCTGTGCGAGGCAGCCCCGCCGGCGGTCGTGAGCGGACTCACATTCCTTTCTGTGAGCCATTTCACGGGCCGCCGGCGTGCGGCCTCATTTCTTTTCGATCAGGAACCGAAAGGCTTGGGCGCGCCCTTGCTGCCGGCGCCCTTGCCCCAGGAGAGGACCTCCCACTTGACGCCGTTCAGGTGGCCTTCGCCCGTGCCGGCGTTGTACTTGCTCTTCGGCTTCTCGCCGTCCAGCAGGTAGCGGAAGGTGTAGGTGTCGAGGTCGAGCATGACGCCCCGGTGCGAGGGCTTGCCCGGCCCGCGGTCGCCGACGAAGCCGGTGACGCTGCGGCCGTCGTAGCTGACCTTGACCTTGGTGTGCATGGGCCAGCTCGGGCTGGCGAACAGGCCCTTCTGCATCGGCTTGCCGCCGGCGGGAGCGCCGGTGTCGCCGTTCACGCCCGACCCGTCGTCCCAGAAGTAGGACGCCTTGGTCTTGCCGCTGAGCAGGGCCTCGCGGTCCTTCTTCTCGCGCTTGACGTCGTTCTTGGAGCCGGCCTCGGAACCGGCCTTCGAACCGGTCTCGGCCTCGCTCTTCGCACCGCCGGCCAGGCCGGCCTTCGGGGAGGTCTTGTGCTCCTGCGCGGCCACGGCCTGCTGTGACAGGAACTGCTTGTCCGGAGCGGAGTCGTCACTGGCCGCGGCGACGCCGGCCACCAGCATGCCCGCGAGGGCGGTACCGGTGACACCGGTCAGGACGACGTTGATCGCTCGCTGCTGCATGGATTTCCTTCGTTCGGGGTACAGGGCTGCCGCTCCGCGCCGGTCGGCGATGTGCCGTTTCCGGGCAGGGGAGAGCGGTTTCCGAGACTCGGGACTCGGGAGATGCCGCCGCGGGGAAGGACCCGCTTGGAACGGTCCACGGGCATGGCGGACCGCACCCGTGGCGAAAGGTGCACGACCGTTGCCGGGCGTGCGTGTGCACGGGCTTCGATGAAGCGGAGAGAGCGCCGACCGGGGGCTCATGGGCCCGACACGGTGCGCGCGGCCGGTGCATGGTACGGCTGCGGCTCGGCGCGATGATCCCGCCTGGCGGGCGGGAAGCGACGGCTTATGCGATTGGCCGGGTCAAGGGTTCTTTGACCCGAACCTGCGGTTGACTATATACGGCAATACCGTACTTTCGCCAAACCACGGTTTTCTTTACCTTTGCCCAGGTAGATCTTTTTCTCGGAGACCGGGCCGGAGCGCCTTTCCCTTCGGGCTTCCGGGCCTTCCGCCCCGCAGAAAACGATCTTTATGTTCGCCCGGCGGCGCCCGGCGCGAGCGCGCCGGGTCGTGCCGGTATCGGGCAAAGGATCGGGTTCGCTGAACCAGTGGCGGTCACAGCATCACCACGACAGCGTAAAGAACACCGGGACCGCAACGGGCATTCCAGCAGACGTCCCAGGGAAGGTAAAGCCTCGGCCGCGGGGGCGCTGCCGCGGCCGGACGGCCGCGCAGACCGCGCGCCGTCAGGGGTTCCGGGCCGCCGGCCCGGCCGGGCCCGAGGGCATGGAGCGGCACAGGAACGGCCCGGTGCACGGGCCGTGGGTGCCGCTCGGGCGGGTCAGCGCGTCGGGTAGACCGTCGGTATCAGCGGGACCGGCCCGGTGCCGCCGTTGAAGACCGGGGGGCCCGGCTGCGGCGGGACGAACGGCGCCTCGGTGTAGGCGGGCGCCGGATAGGCCGGTTCCGGGTAGGCGGGCGCCGGATAGGCGGACTCCGGGTACACGGGCTCCCCGTAGACGGGCTCCGGGTAGCCGGGGCCCGGGTAGGCGGGCTCTCCGTAGCCGGGCTCCGCGTAGCCGGGCTCCCCGTACGGGCCTGCCGCCGCCACGATGGGCCCCTGCGCCGCAGGGACGGCCTGGGCCGCGGGCGAGGAGCCATGGGAGCCGTCGGCCCGGCGGGGCTCGGCTCCGGGAACACCGCCCGGCCCCGCGCGGCGCTCGGCCAGCACGGCCATGAGCGCGTGGGCGGTCTCGGCGTCCATCTTCAGCAGGACGCTCGGCATCCCGGACTGGTCGACGAACGGGGAGACCGAGGGGGCGGCCGGCAGCTGCGGAAGTGTCGCCCGCATCTCCTCGCGGAGATCCTGGGCCAACCGCAGCGCCTGTCGGTCACTGTCGCTCAAGTGTGCGTTCATCGCGATCTCCGGGGAGTTCACGTGCGGGGGTCCGGGATCATCCTGCTAGGGATGGCGTGCAGGTGCAAGGGCTGATGCACGTGCATTTCAAGAAATATCACCCCGTAACCCTCGTCCCGGTCGATCGTTCCAGGGTCACTCCGTGCCGCGCTTTCCGGGCGTCCAGAACGGCTTGACCAGCACGGATCTTCGGCCGTGAGGCCGCGGAGTCCGCGGCGGAGGCGTCCCCGCGATGGCGCCGGAGTCCGAGGGGCGGTCGATCCTCCGGGAGGACGCGCGCCCGGGGGCCGTCCCGGCTCGGTTACCGGCATCCTGGACACATGGTCGAAACCCTGAGCGTCCGGGCCCTGAACCGGGCCACACTGGCACGGCAGCTGCTGCTCGCGCGGGAGGCGATCCCGGTCGCCGAGGCGGTGGGGCGCCTCGGCGGGATGCAGGCGCAGGAGCCCAAGCCCCCCTTCCTGGGGCTCTGGGCGCGGCTGGACGGCTTCCAGCCGTCCGACCTGCACGCGGCCTTGCGGGACCGGTCGGTCGTCCGCGCCACGATGATGCGGGCCACACTGCACCTGATGACCGGAGCCGACTACACGGCGTTCCGGACGGCCATACAGCCGATGCTCGACGGCGCCTTGCGCGTCCTGGGCGACCGCGCCAAGGGCATGGACCTGCGGGAGGTCGTCCCGGCGGCGCGCTCGCTCCTCGACGCGGGGCCCCGGACGTTCAACGAGGTGCGCGCGCTGCTCCAGGAGCGGTTCCCCGACGTCAACGACCGCGCCCTCGGCTATGCCGTCCGGCTGTGCGTGCCCTTGGTGATGGTTCCCACACAGGACAGGTGGGGGTTCCCGCGTGCGGCGCAGTTCACCCTCGCCGGGCCCTGGCTCGGGAGCGAGCCCTCGGACGCTCCGGCGGTGGACGAACTGATGCTCCATTACCTGGCGGCCTATGGACCGGCCTCTGCGGCGGACGCCCAGACATGGTCCGGGCTGCCGTCCGCCGGCGAGGCGCTGGAGCGCCTGCGCCCGTCCCTCAGGATCTTCGCCGACGACAAGGGCCGGGAGCTGTTCGATCTGCCGGACGCTCCCCGTCCCGCGGAGGACGTCCCGGCGCCGGCGCGGTTCCTGCCCGAGTTCGACAGCCTCGTCCTGGCGCACGCCGACCGCAGGCGCGTCATCGCCGACGCCCACAGGCCCCGGCTGACCACCAAGAACCTGCGCGTCCGCGCCGTGTTCCTCTGGAACGGCTTCGCGGGCGGCATCTGGGACACCGAGTACAAGCGCAAGGTCGCCACCCTGAGGATGCGCCCTTTCGAGCCCCTCCCCAAGGCGGCCGTCGATGAGCTGACCACCGAAGGGGAGGCGCTCCTACGCTTCCTGGAACCCGACGCAAAGGAGACAGCGGTCACCGTCGAGGTCTAGGCGGACGCGGGCTCAGGCGATCGTGCGGCCCAGTCCCTCCCAGTAGGGGGCGCGGAGGTCCTTCTTGAGGATCTTGCCGCTGGGGTTGCGCGGCAGCTCGTCCACGAAGTCGACGGAGCGGGGGCGCTTGAACCCCGCGAGCCGCTCGCGCGCATGGGCGATGACCTCGTCCTCGGTCAGCTCGGCGCCCGGCGCGAGGACCACCACGGCCTTGACCGTCTCGCCCCAGCGCTCGTCCGGGACGCCGATGACGGCCACGTCCGCGATGGCGGGGTGGGAGGCGAGGACCTCCTCGACCTCGATCGGGTACACGTTCTCCGCACCGGTGACGATCATGTCCTTGATCCGGTCGGTGAGGAACAGGTAGCCCTCGGCGTCGACGTGGCCGGCGTCGCCCGTGCGGAGCCAGCCGTCCCCGGCGAGGAGCCGGGCCGTCTCCTCCGGGCGGTTCCAGTAGCCGGGCGTGTTCTGCGACGAGCGGGTCAGCACCTCGCCGACCTCCCCGGGGGCGCGCTCGGCGTCCCCGCCCGGCTCGACGATCTTCACCTCGACCCAGTCGTAGGGGCGTCCGGCCGAGCGCATCAGATGGGCGCGCGGCCCGCCCGGGTCGTGGTCCCCGGGTTCGAGCTGGACGATCGCGCCCGTCGTCTCCGTCATCCCGTAGAGCTGGAAGAGCGGCGCCCGGAAGGTGTCGAGGGCGCGGCGCAGCACCTCCGAGGTGATCGGGGACGCGCCGTAGGTGATCGCGCGCAGCGCCGAGTAGTCGCGTCCGGCCGCGCCCGGCACCTGGCACATGAACTGCAGGACGGCCGGCACGATGAACGCGTTCGTGATCCGCTCCCGCTCGAACGTGTCGACCAGCGCGGCGGGGTCGATGTCGCGGACGAGAACCTGCCGGCAGCCCGCGTACATCCCGGCCAGCGCCCAGCCGGAGCCGCCGATGTGGAACAGCGGCATCGGGACGAGGCTCACCGACGAGCCGTCCAGCCCCCAGCGGCGGGCCATCCGCTCCCCCACCTCGAAGTTGGCGTTGCTGAGCTGGACGCCCTTCGGCACCCCGGTCGTGCCGGAGGTGTAGAGCTGCATGACGATGTCGTCCGGCTCCCCCACGAAGCCGGGGTCGTCGGCGGGGTGATCGGCGAGCCATCTCTCGTGCTCGTCGCCGGTCAGGACGACCCGGCCGGGAAGGCCGCCGGCGAGGTCCGCGAACTCGGCGTCCAGCACGGTCACCGGCGCGCCCGCGTCCGCGACGATCGCGGCGATCTCGGCGGGGGTGAGCCGCCAGTTCACCGGGGCGGTCACGGCGCCGATCTTCGCGGCGCCGAACAGCAGGTCGAAGAACTCGGGGGCGTTCTTGCCGACGTAGGCGACCCGCGAGCCGGGGCCGAGCCCGGCCGCCAGCAGGGCCCGCGCCGTCCGGCTGGAGCGCTCGTCGAGCTCGGCGTAGCTCACGGTTCGCCCGTCGCCGGTGACGGCGGGCGCCGCCCCCCGGTCGCGGGCATGGTCACGGACGATGGACACGACCCGGTACTCCACGCCGACCCCTCCCGAATCCCGTTCGGTTCTGTGCGGCCGACCCTACCGATCCGGGCGCCGCCCGCGAAAGCACTGGCCCGCGCGCACATGCGGTCATGACGCTGCGAGCGTGGACAACTTCGAATAGTGATCAATCCGATACCTGGACTGGTTGAAAGATCCACCAATTGGGCGGAAGCTGTGGCGGACGTCTGGAATGCCCCGCCCGTTCCTTCCGCCCCGTTCCTTCCAACCGCCGACAGGACACGACCAATGTTCGAGATCTGGGAGACGAGCGAGCCGGCGCGGCTCATCAGCGACGCGGGGAGCTTGAAAGTGGCACTGGAGAAGGTCGACACGATGTGCCGGCTCCGGCACGACCAGGCCGTCGCCCACGTCGGGGACGCCCGCGACGGCTACCATTTCGAGATCAGGGACCACGCGGGCAAGGCCCTCGCACGGCTCAGCTACGTCCCCGACACGTCCCGCGCCTATCAGAGCGTCGTGGTGGACGAGATGAGGGGCGACAGGCACGCCGGCCCCTGATCCGTCCGCTGCTCACTCGCTCGCTCGGCGAGGCCCCGGTCCCTTGCGGCCGGGGCCTTCGCATGTGCCCGGCGCGTCTTCTCGCCCTGATGGCCGGGCCGGTCCGCGCCGGATGGCAGGATGCTTCGTGCCCTGTGATGCCGGACGGTGGGAGTGGCGGTGTGGAAGTCGCGGCGTTCTGGATCGCCGGAACCTCCGGAGCCTCCCGCGGACGCCGCCGCCGCGCTCGCCGACGAGGCCGTGAGGTCGCTGGCGTCCGGTGACGGCCCGGCGTTCCGCCGCCTCCTGATCGAGCTCGCGGACGGTCCGCACGCCCCGGTGCTCGTCGACCGGTGCCTCCGCGCACGGCTGCGGCGCGGGGTCGCCTCGGCCTGGAACCGGGGCTGGCAGCCGGCCGACGTGATCCGCTTCGCGTCCCGGCGGCGCACCGCCCGGCACGCCCGCCTGGCGGCGGACGCGATCGCCGACGAGATGCGCGCCTACTCCCCCGCCACCGTGGACGGCCGATGGAGGGAGCAGCTCGCCTCCCTCGAAGCCGCCGTCTGGTGGGCCGGCGACGACTCGCACGCGACCGAGTGGTGCGCCCGCGAGAACGTGGACCGCGCCGCCTACGTCACAACCGCACTCGAACTGGCCCACCTCCTGGAAACCCTCCCGAAGCTCCCGCGTCTGAGCCCGCCCCCAGGCACGTCCCCTCGCCCCTCCTCCGCGGATGACTCGCGCCGCGCTGCGGGGGGCGTTGATGAGCGCGTGCTGGGCAAGGTCCGGGCACTGCTCGCCAAGGCGGAATCGACCGAGTTTCCCGAGGAGGCGGAGGCGCTCAGCGCGCGCGCCCAGGAGTTGATGGCGCGGCACAGCATCGACCATGCGCTGCTGGCCGCGGAGAGGGGCGACGCGGGGGCGCCGGCCGGGCGGCGCATCGCGGTGGACAATCCCTACGACGCGCCGAAGGCGGTCCTGCTCACGGTCGTGGCCGACGCGAACCGCTGCCGGGCGATCTGGCATCGGGAGCTGGGCTTCTGCACGGTCCTCGGGTTTCCGGCCGAGCTGGCGGCCGTGGAGATGCTGTTCACCTCGCTGCTCGTCCAGGCGACGTCCGCCATGGTGCACGCGGGCCCGCGGCGGGACGCGCGGGGACGGTCACGGACGAGGTCGTTCCGGCACGCCTTCCTCAACGCCTACGCCTCCCGCATCGGGGAGCGGCTGCGCGAGGCAGCGGGCGGGGCGGAGGACAGGGCGGCCGCGGACGCCGGCGGGAAGGATCTTCTTCCCGTGCTGGCGGCGCGCGACCGGGCCGTAGAGCGGGCCGTCGACACGATGTTCCCGAACCTCGCCAAGGGACGGGCGGGTTCGGTCTCCAACTATGAGGGCTGGGTGGCCGGGCGGGCGGCCGCCGACCTGGCCAGCCTGAACGGGCGCTCCGAGGTCACCGGGGCGTTCCGCCGTTCGTAGCGCACGGGGTCCCCCCGGGGGGCGAGGGGGACGTCCGGTCATGTGCTCGCTTCTTCCTTGTCTTCCGGTGGAGGTGGGAGCGGGTCAGGCCTTCTTGCGCCGGGTGTTGCCGCCCCGGCCGCGCAGCGGCACCCCCGCCTCCTTCAGGACGTTGTAGATGAACCCGTACGACCGGCCCGTCTCGGCGGCCAGGTCGCGGATGCTCTCGCCGGCCGCGTAACGCGGGGCGAGCTCGGCGGCGAGCTGCGTGCGTTCGGCACCGGTGACACGGGTGCCCCTCGAAAGTGTTCGAGCCACGGGGACCTCCTGTTCCAAGGCTGGGCGGCGGGGCCGTCCCCGCAGCTCACAGCAGTGTTGATCTCCCCAACGTACACATTCCCCCTGATTACGCCGTCGATGCCGCGCGAATCACCGCGAATTCGGCCGAAGCTGGTCTTTTCCATGGTGAACGGCGTGTCGGATCTAGACAGACGGGCTCTGAGCTGCCGACGGCGTCCGTTCCGCACGACCATCGTCCGCAACGGCCTCCGGACCGGAACCCGCCCCCCGCTCCACCCCCGGCACGCGGCTCACCCACCGCCGGAACCGCACGCCCGCAGGGATCTCCGCCCATGACGGGCCCCGCCGAGACCCTGGTTTCCACGCTGACTGCGCGTCCGCAGGGCTCAGAGCAGGCCCCCTGCCGCCCCGGCCAGTCCGGAACCGGCGACCGCGGCTCCGACGGCACTCGGCAATCCGGAGTCCGCGGCCGCGGAACCGGTGCTCGTGCGGGTCGAGGCGGGGGTGGGCGCGGTGGTCTGGGAGGCGGCTTCGCGGGTGGTCAGCTCCGAGCGGCGCAGCGGATGCCGGGGCGGCTCGAACGGGAACAGCGACGTCTCGGCGAGGCCGTCGACGACCAGCAGCTCGCCGGGGTCGAGCGGGCGCCAGCCGGGGTGGTCGTCCATCGGCTCACTGGCGAGGACGACCGCCGGAACAGGGCCGGTGCCGTGGGCGGAGCGTCCGGGCCCGCTCGCACCGCCCCGCTCCGGTGACAGGACCCAGAGCTCGTTGCTCTCCGGATAGCGCAGCGCCCAGAGCCGCCCGGCCTCGGCGACCAGGAGGTTCAGGGCGAACACCGGCAGTTCCCCGCCGATGCGGCGCACCGCTTCGACGATCCCGGCCGTCGTGTCGCCGCGGCGCCGGATCTCGGCGGTCAGGTAGGCGAACACCAGCTCCGAATCGGTCTCGCCCGAGACGTGGGCGCGTTCGACGTCCGTGAGCCATGTCCGGAGCGCGACGAGCCCCTTCACGACGCCGTTGTGGGCGAACAACCGGTCGTTCATCACGAAGGGATGGCAGTTGTGCACCGTCAGCCCGCCCACGGACGCGTCGCGCACGTGCGACACGAACGTGTGGGACGGGATGTTGCGGGCGTGGAGGTCGAAGTCGGCGTTCTCGAAGGCGGCCAGGGGCGCCCGGTCGCGGACGGGCTCGCCGCCGAGCGAGAACCATCCGAGCCCCGCGCCGTGCTGCATCCGGTGACTCTGCGCGCGCAGGCTCCGGGGCGCGTCCAGCAGCCAGTAGTCCGCCCTGACGCGGAGGCCGCCAGTGCTCATCCCGAAAAGTCGGCACATATTCGTCGCCCTTCCCATGATCTTAACTGTGGGTGACGGCGATTTTACCGAACGTCGCGGCGGGCGTCCGGCGAACGCGCCGTGTCCCCGACAGGCAAGCCGGGACGTCCGGCATGGAGAAGGCGCGGCCGGACGTGCGCAGTTCACTGCTGGTCAAGGGACCGACCAGCTGGAGGATGCCATGCCGGAGGACGCGACCACCGAGTTCTGGAAGAACCTGAAGCCGATCCAGAACTCGCAGAAGCCGGACGCACTGCCCGAGGTGTGCCTGTCGAAGGTCGCCACCGACGACGACCGCTACTACGTGCCGTTCACCGAGACCGTCGGCTCACGCCCTCTCTGGATCAACGTCAAGGACAACTCCTGGGCCGACGTCCTGCGGGCCACCAGTGCCGGTCTCGTGAACAGGCACTACCACCCCCACGAGGTGTTCGCGTACACCATCTCCGGCAAGTGGGGCTACCTGGAACGTCCGTGGACCGCGACCGCGGGCGGCTTCGTCTACGAGGCGCCGGGGGAAGGCCACACGCTCGTCGCCTACGACAGCGATGAGCCCATGAAGACGATGTTCATCGTGAAGGGCCCGCTCATCTGGCTGGACGAGAACGGCGACGCGGAGGGGTATTTCGACGTCCACGACTACATCGCGATGTGCCGCGAGCACCACGACAGGGTCGGCCTGGGGTCCGACTACGTCGACTCCCTCTTCCGCTGAGGGACGGTGGTTAGACTCGGCCTCCCCACCTGCGAGACCACGCCGGGAGGTCGGGACGGCGGCCGTGCTGGAGTCGCGCGTATCGACCGAGGACGTCCCGCCGGGCGACCGGATCTCGTACTGGGAGGAGTACGACGCGCGTGCGCTGGTCGGGCTGGCCTGCTCCTCCTACGCGGACGGCGGCCTTCTGGCACGGCAGACCAACCTGCGAGGCGGCGGGCTTCGCTTGGCCGACATCCAGGGGAACGAACACGTCATAGAACGCACGCCTGGCATCTGCCGTGACTTCCCCAAGGAATCCGTGTTCGCCAGCCTCGTCCTCAAGGGCGAAGCCGTCTTCTTCCACTCGGGTGGCTGCCTGACGGTCGGGCCGGGAGACATCGTCCTCTACGACACGGCCCGTCCGTACCTGTTCGGCTTCTCCACCCCCATGCGGAAACTCTTGCTGGACGTCCCGCGCGAGGTGTTCGCGGAGCGTTTCCGTTCCTCGCTCCTGCCTGCGCCCGTCGCCCTCAGCGCGTCCCGTACCTCGCCGGCCTCGCGGACGCTCCGGTCGCTCCTCCACAACCTCGCCTCGGGCGGGGGCCCCGACCACGCCGAGGACCTGGCGCTCGAACTCCTCGGCCTGCTCGCAGCAGAGCGGGCCGGTGACCGCCCCGCCTCCCCCACCCGCCTGCTCCACCTGCTCGTGGCGAAGGACTACATCGACCGGCATCTGCACGACCCGGGGTTGAGCGCCCGACGCGTGGCGTCCGCTTTGGGGATCTCCGTCCGGCATCTCAGCCGCGTCTTCGAACCGGAGGGCCTCACCCCCGCCCGCTACGTCCTGGACCGCCTTCTCACGAGGGCGAACGCGGAGCTGGCCGACCCGGAATCGGCCCGGACGACCGTCGCCGAGATCGCGCACCGCCACGGGTTCGCCAGCCAGGCCCACTTCACCCGCGTCTTCCGCGAGCGCTTCGGCCGCACTCCCGGCGCCGCCCGGCCCCGCTGAATTATCCACAGAATGCCGTTCTAGTGATCCGGGTGCGGGCGGCCGCGCATGCTGGCCGTGTCCGTCCTGGAAGGAGCGGCCGATGGCCACGATCACGTTCCCGGTCCCGGCGACCACGACCTCGCGGTTCGCCGTCGCCTCCGACACCGTCCCGCACGACCTCGCGGGCCTTCTGCAACGGGCCGCGTCCGGCCCGTACCACGCCCACATCGCCGGTCGGCTTGGCTCGTCCCAGCTGCGGGTCGCCCGGGAAGACCTCGCGAACCTGCGGTGGGATCCGGGCGGCGTCCGCGCGGCCGGCCCGGAGGACCGGCCGGCCGCGCTGGCCTTCAACGACGCCTCGGAGTTCGCCGTCGTCACCGCATTCGCGCCCGTCACCGACCAGCCTCGCAGCGCCCAGGTCGCCCGCGCGGCCGCCTACACCATCGCCGAGGCCACCGGCGGCGTCATCGCCGACCTCGTCACCGGTCACGTCCTCGGCCCGTCCACCGCCGAGCGGACCCGCTTCGTCCTCGCCGACCGCTGGCTGGGCGACGTCCTGCCGCCCTTCCGCGCCAACGGCCGCTGCACGGCCCCCGACCCGGGCCTCGACCCCGAGGGCGTCAACGGCTGCGCCTGCGTCCGCCTCCGCACCCGCGGCCTGCGCCGCTTCGGCCTCCCCGAACTGCAGATCACCGACGTCGCCTGCCCGCACGACCTGGCCGCCCTGAACGTCCTGCGCACCACGGCCCGCCGCCTCCTGACCGAGCACTGGTCCTGGCTCGCCACGGGCCCGGCCGGCGGCACCCGGACGATCTCCGCCGCTCTCGGCCTCACCCGCCGCGACTTCAACGACTTCTGGGGGACCACGCGCCGTGTCGCCCTCAACCCGCCGTCCCCCTTCCAGGTCGCCCTCTCCCCGCTGACGTCCCGCCTCCTCTCCGTCGGCCCGCCCGATGACTTCGGCGGCACGGTCAACGACTGGCTCTGCGGCGACACACTCCCACTGGGCATGTACGACATCCTGAAATCCCCGGCCGACCCCCCATTCGCCGCCTAACCGGCCGACTCACCTCACGCAACCTCGTGGCGGCCCGTTGCCTGTGGCCCGTCCACTCGCCGCCAAATCGAACTCAGACGGCCTCAACCTCACGAAGCCCCGCAGAGCGCGGACGGCTTCCCGAGAAACGGAGCACCTACCGATCAAGGAGCAGAAGCCCAATGACCAGACCTCCGCTGCCCGCGAGCCCTTCGGGGCCCTGCCGAGACGGCTTCGATCGCGATGACGGACGAGCGTTGATCCCGACGTAATGGGCCCGCCGCATGCCCCCAAAGCCTCAACCCCCCGCCGCCAAGGCCCAGAGGAGCGGCCCAGCGCTAGATGTACTGACCCCAGAGGTTGTGGACGTGGCGACTCGCTGATGATCTTGGCGTGCGGGAGGGCCTCCGGGGTCGATGTGGATTGCGAGATCTACACCCAGCCCCCAGGAGGCCCTCATGCCTCACGGTAACGCCCCGCTGACCGAGACCGGCAGGCTCCACCTGGCCCACTGCGTGGCCGAGGACGGCTGGCCGCTGCGGCGGCCGCGAACGCCTTGAAGCAGGTGGCAACCGGCCGGCGGCTTCCGACCCAGCGAGCTACGCGAAGCACGCCAACCGACTCCACCTGGAACAGGGGTCAACCAATCCATCCATCGGGACCAATGACGCCTCCCCGGGTTGTACACGAGAGCGAGATGGCGGGTCGGTCAGGCGACGAACGCCGATGGACGTCAAAAGGTCACCTCGAAGGCCGACGACGTGGACGGAGGGAGTTCAGGCAACCCGCAGAATTCGGTGGATTGAGGATTGCCGACTCGGGACCTCACTCGATGACCGAGCTACGGACCCTGAAATTCCGGTCGACCCTCCCAAATCACCGAAATCGCTCTACCACTCGCGCCGGTGCGATCCCCGGCGGACGCCCTTCGGAGCCGCAACACCCGCTCTTCGCGTCGATAACGCCGAGTGAGACTTATAACACCATGCGGTCACCAGGGCATGTCGCATCGCCGCCTTCCGAATGGGAGGTCAGCTTGCACATTCACGCACGGGGTCAGCGTGCGGACATGAGGCCCGCGGATGCGAAAGCGCGTACCGGCAGGCGAAGCAGCGGAGTTAGCGGCACTCGTCCCGGGCCGCCGCCCGCCCGCCGGCCACATCATCCTTCTTGCTTCCATCCAGGACATAGCGCGCTTTTCGGCAGCCGTCCCGGCGGAGTCGGCGACAGGGAATGTTCCGTCGACTGTGAGCAATAAGCAACGCTCCGTAGCCAAACTGACTACGATCGGCATTCTCACGGTGACCGACGCGATCCCCCGGGGCGAAGATGAACCGTTTTCTGGCACATCCCAGGCTTGCCGTCCTGCTCGGCGAGTGGCTCCGCTGCACCTGCGGACTTCTGGGCTGTACCGCGGTGGCCGGCGCCATCTCCATCGGAGCCGCGGCGCCGTCCGACGCCGCCGCCCGGCCCGAACCGGGGCCCCGCAGGTCCGTGCCGCCGAACTGCCGTCACGCGGTGAGCATCGGCGACTGGTACACCGCGCACAAGTGCAAGGAGGCATGGCGGTCGATGTACGAGAGGTCTCGCAGAAGGTCCGGACGCGGCCGGGACTTCCCCCGCTGGACGGACCGGCACACCTGGAAGCCCAAGACAGGACACAGGCCGCCCTCGCCAATCCCGATCGAGAGGCCGAGTCCACGCGCCGCCCTGCCGGGCCCGCCGAGCAGCGAACCCCCGTTCCCCACTCCGAAGAAGAGCACCCCTCCTCCTGCACCTTCCTCCCCGCTGCCGACCCGCCCGCGAGAGCAGGCGGAGGAGCTGGATTCGCGTCCGGCCACGCTGCAACCGGTCTTCCTGCTGGGCCTGCTCATTCCCGCCGCGGCGGCGATCTGCTACCCCTTCCGGCACCGGCTCTACGCCGTCGCCACCGCGGGTCTGCCCGCTCTCCCCGCCGTACCCGAGGCGGAGACGACGCCGATCGGCTTCGGGTACCACTCCGCCCTCGACCCGTTCGCCGCCCCGGCGGCGGGCCTGTCCGGTCCCGGGGCCGTCTCCACCGCGCGGGTGCTCGCGCTGACCGCCCTCGACGAGCACGGCGACGACTCCTTGCTCGTCCTTCCGCGCCCCGACGCCACCACGCTCTTCGGGCTGGCCGAGGACGAACTGCTCGACGACAACACGGACGGGCTCTTCATCCCCGGCAATCTCGACGCCGCGCTCGCCTACCTCGAGACGGAACTCGCCATCCGCCAGAACACCGGCGTGACACAGGGCCGCCGGCTCCTCCTGGTGGCCGACTGCACCCAGGAGACCGACCGGATCCAAGCGCTCCTCACCCGGCACCCGGGCGGCGCCTCCGCCATCCTCCTCGGCCCGTGGACTGGCGACCAGGCCCTGATCGACGACAACGGACTGGTCGAGGCCCCTCCCGCACTCGCCACCACCCTCCCCGACCACGTCCCGGCCCTCTCCCGAACCGAAGCCCGCGACCGCCTTCTCGCCGCCCTGGCCCGACACAGCGAGACCAAGAAACCTCCACCCAAACGCCGCTCATCCCCCCGCCGGCCTTGACCGCAAACCACCACCAAGAGCGATACGAAACATCGCCAGACATCCAAAGTCAACGGCACCTCTCCGCCCACCTCCCCGGCCCCGGAGAGGTGCCCTTAGCCGGCCACACCCCGACTCGTACACATCCCGCTCAGCGTCTCCCCCAGACCGGTCGGACGTGACCCGGACGCGTCCCCCAGCAGCAACCCACTAAGACATGTGACCCAACGCCCCCGACCCCCACCCCCACCCCCACCAACGCCTGGCCCACCCAGCCCACATCGGTCCAACCCACATCGGTCCAACCCACATCGGACCTACCCAGCACCGCTCGACCCGCCGCATGCCACCGGCCCGGCACCCCCTCGCCTCGGATGTGAGGCGGCACCCAACTTCCACCCAACCCAGAGCACAACCCGTCCCGAAAGCCGACGCGAGGCGCCAGAAATTCGCCCAGCAAGCGTTTACCCCAGGGACCACCCCCACATCGGTCCTGCCCGGTACGCCGCGCGACACGGCCCAATCCCACTCGACACGAACCCGACCCACATCGCGTCCCCCATGTGCCTCCGGCTCGGCACCCGCTGGCAATCGCATCGCACGGCGGGACTCAGGGTCAGGCGGCAGTGCGCTCCTGTTTCTCGATCTCGCCCCTGACCGTGCCGAGGCTTCGGATCGCCCGGCTGAGGGGGCCGATGTCCGGCGGCTGGTCGGCGTCGCGGTCGACGTAGGCCGAACAGCGCAGAGTCCAGGCACGTATGACGTCTTCGACGTGGGCTTCGGTCTTGCGCATTCTCTTCAGGGTCAGGTGACGTTTCTCCTCCGCGATTTCGCGGGTGAGGTCCTCGTCTGCTCGCAGGGCCTGGACGTCGGGGAGGGCGTAGCGGCCGAGCCGGTCGGTCGGGAGTTCGCGTTCAGCGGCGATCCGGTCGAATGTCCGACGGGGCCATCCGAGGATCGCCGCCGCTCCGCCGGAGTCGACCGTGCCGCTGAGCGGGCCCTTCCTGGTGGTGACGACCGTCCGCACGGCGTCGGGGGCGAGTTGGTCGAGGTCGCGCATGAGGTAGACGGGGTGCCCGCGGAAACTGCTCACGACGTTGAGGGCGCCTTGGGCGACCAGGACCTCGATGTCCGGCCGCTCCACGTCGAGGCCCACGCGGGCGGCCAGTCGGGCCGCCGCGCGCGTGGAGCCGATCGGCGGATCGCCGCCGAACCGGGCGATGACCTCCTTGCCGGCCTCTCCGGCCTCCTCGGCCCGGGCGGCGGACCACCGGTCGCCGTCCAGGTCGGGGGCGGGGAGGATCCCGTGCTCCCGCCCTACGCGCAGCTGCCATCGGGTGAGGCCCAGGTGACCGGCGAACTGCTGGGCGCCGTACTCGGTGCGGTTGATCTGTGCGGGCATTGCCGTACCTTTCGTGCCGCGATCGGCATTGACGTGAGACAGCCTCGCGGACGCGCAATCCCGAGAACACTAGAACTCGATTCTGTGGATAAATCATCGAACAGAACGTCGCACTAATGGACAGGCCAGGCAAATAGGTCGTCTTGGGGGTGAGGCGCGGCGTGCGAGTCTGGAGACATGAACGCCATGGGTCACTTGGGGGTAGGGCTCGCCGCATTGGGACGGCCCGCATACATCAACGTCGGCAGCGCCGATGAACTACCGCCCGGACGGAGTGCGGAACTGATGCGCGAGGCGGCCTGGAGCGTCCTGGACGCCGCCTACGCGGCGGGCATCCGGTGGGTCGACGCAGCACGTTCGTACGGGAGGGCGGAGGAGTTCCTCGGGGGCTGGCTCAGCGCACGTGACCCCGAAGATCTGACCGTGTCCAGCAAGTGGGGCTACGCCTACGTGGGCGAGTGGAAGACCGATGTCGCGGTGCATGAGGTCAAGGAGCACAGTCTTGCCCGCTACCGAACCCAGTACAGGGAGACCCGCGAGTTCCTGGACGGACACCTTTCGGTCTACCAGGTTCACTCGCTGACCGAGGAGAGCCCACTGTTCCACGATGTCCGCCTACAGGAGGCCTTGGCGGAACTGAACTCCGACGGCGTCCGGGTCGGCTTCTCCACCTCGGGCCCGAGGCAATCGGACACGATCCGCCGGGCGATGGCGCTGAGCATCTCGGGCCAGAGGTTGTTCAGCACTGTCCAGTCAACATGGAACGTCCTGGAGACCTCGGCAGAGGACGCTCTGCGGGAAGCCCATGATGCGGGGCTGCACGTCCTGCTCAAGGAGGTGCTGGCCAACGGGCGGCTCGCCGTGCAGCCGCCGGCGGCCTTGCAGGCGATCGCGTCGGAGAACGATGTGGGGCCGGACGGCCTGGCGTTGGCGGCGGCTCTCAGTCGGCCATGGGCGGACACCGTTCTCATCGGCGCGGTCAGTCCGGCTCAACTGGAGTCGAACCTGGCGGCCGCGGAAGTGTCCCTCGACGAGGGGGAACTGCGGGTACTGGCAGGTCTGGGGGTCCCACCTGAGCGCTACTGGGACGAGCGGAGTGCGCTGCCCTGGACGTGACGCCACGCATTGCCGGACGAGTGTCCGCACATGGCACGATTAGGCGCGCCCCACCATGATCGGATCTCCGTGCCCATGCAGTCAGAACTCCCAGAGATGATCGGCCCGTACCGGGTGGTCGCCCGCCTGGGCGCCGGCGGGATGGGCGAGGTGTTCCTCGGGGCGTCCCCCAGCAGGCGCCTTGTCGCGGTGAAGGTCATCCGTCCGGAGCTTCTGGACGATCCCAGGTGGCGGACGAGGTTCGCGCGGGAGGTGGCGTCGGCGCGGTCGGTCAGCGGCTTCTACACGGCGCCCGTTGTCGACGCCGACCCCGACGCCGACCGGCCGTGGCTCGCGACCCAGTACATCCGCGGCGTGAGCCTGGCGAAGGTCATCCGCGAGAAGGGGCCGCTCCGCGAACGCACGGCATGCCGACTGGGAGCCGGCCTCGCGGAGGCGCTGATCGCGATCCACCGCGCGGGCATCGTGCACAGGGACTTGAAACCTTCGAACGTCCTGCTCGCTTCGGACGGGCCGAGGGTCATCGACTTCGGTATAGCAAGGCCCCTGAACGCACGGCCGCTGTCCCGCACGGAGATCCTGGGGACACCGGCCTACATGTCGCCAGAGCAGGCCCTGGGCGACCCCGTCCACCCGGAGAGCGACGTGTTCTCCCTTGGGTCGACCCTCGTGTTCGCTGCGACGGGAGCCGCACCCTTCGGCACCGACCACAAGGTCCGCGGCCGGATCGTGTACGGCGAACCGGACCTCACCCGGGTGCCCGCTCCCCTGCGCGGGCTCGTAACCCGCTGTCTCGTCAAGGACCCTGGGGAACGTCCCACACCGGAGCAGATCCTCGTCGCCCTGTCCACATTGCTGGACGCGCACTACGGCGATGAGTGGCCGCCCGTGGACGTCGAGCAACTCATCGGCGTCCAAGAGCAGACGCTGGTCGAGGTCACAGCCGAACTGCCCACGCTTCGGGAGTAATGGCCCGCCCGGTCAGGGCAAGCCGTCGGCGAGCACGTCCCAGAAGGCGGTCTCGTAGGCGTGCAGGAGGCGGGCCGCACGGGCCGCCTCGACCGGGTCGTCACCGGATGCGAGCCCTGACGCGATGACGTCCAAGGCTTGTTCCTCGAAGCCCGGCGGTGATTCGGCGAAGAACTCGAAGAACCCGACGGCTCGGTCCGAGAAGCCGTACCGCGTTCGGAGGGCCTGAGCGGTGCGGGCGCAGTAGGCGCCCCACTCCTCCAGGTTGGCCAGCATGGCCAGGGCGACCTCGCCGGCCGTCCCGAAGGCCGCCCTCTGCGCGAGATAGGCGGGGTAGGCCTGCGCGAGGGGTTTCGGCTCGTACGCCATGAGATTCTTCTCACTTTGACCGAGCGCGGCCGCGAAGTCGCCGAGCAGTGTCAGCGCCTGCCCTTCGCCCTGCGCGAGCCCCAGAAAGAGCCCACCAGACGGCGAATCGGGAAACCTGGCCGCGAGCAGGGCGAAACTGCGCCGATCGCTACTGACGATCCGATACTCCTCGCCGGCCAGCCAGACCAGGCGATCCTGGGGCATCTCGCCCGTTTCGAGCATGCTGACGAAGCGGTTGGCGGTCGTCGAGGCCGCGATCTCCCGGCGGGTGCGTGCGACGAGTTCGGCGGCGCCGTGATCGGTCATGACTCCACCGGAGCATCCGAGCCGGTCTCCCGTCAACGGGACGGGCCGGATCAGTGCGGGTGATCACGTGGATACGATGAAGAACGGAACGTCTGCGCAGGTGTGGACGCAGTTGGGAGTGAGCGAGTATGTCGGATTTCGAGCTCGACCACGCGAGCGGCCGGATGCCTCTGGAGGTCACCGAGGCGACCGAGGGGCCGTCAGGGCTGGTCGTCGGCAGCCTCCTGAAAGAGACGGGGCATGTCACGCTCGATCCCGGCTTCACCAACACCGCCTCCACCACGTCGGCCATCACGTACATCGACGGTGAGGCGGGCATCCTCCGCTACCGGGGCTACCCCATCGAGGAACTGGCGGAGAAGTCGTCCTTCCTCGAGGTGGCCTACCTGCTCATCTACGGCGAGCTGCCCACGCCCGGCCAGCTGAGCACGTTCACCGACAACGTGCGCAACCACACCCTGCTGGACGAGAAGTTCCGCGCGTTCTTCTCTGCGTTCCCGCGCCGGGCCCACCCGATGGCCGTGCTGTCGTCGGCGGTCAGCGCCCTGTCGACGTTCTACCAGGACAGCCTCGACCCGTTCGACCCCGAGCAGGTCGACCAGTCGAGCATCCGGCTCATCGCGAAGCTCCCCACCATCGCGGCGTACGCCTACAAGACCTCCAACGGGCAGCCGCTCCTGTACCCGGACAACTCCCTCGGGTACGTGGAGAACTTCCTGCGCATGATGTTCGGGCTCCCGACACAGCCCTACGACATCGACCCCGAGATCGCTCGTGTTCTGGACATGCTGTTCGTCCTGCACGCCGACCACGAGCAGAACTGTTCGACCTCGACTGTGCGGCTCGTCGGGTCCAGCCAGGCGAACCTGTTCTCGTCGGTGTCCGCGGGCGTCGACGCACTGTTCGGCCCGCTTCACGGCGGCGCGAACCAGGCCGTCCTGGAGATGCTGGAGCGCATCCACGAGGACGGCGACGACATCGACTCGTTCGTGGAGCGGGTCAAGAACAAGGAGCCCGGCGTCAAGCTGATGGGCTTCGGGCACCGTGTCTACCGCAACTACGACCCGCGCGCCGCGGTCGTGAAGAAGGCGACGGGCAAGGTCCTGGACGCGCTGGGCAAATCCGACCCGCTGCTGGACCTGGCGATGCGTCTCGAAGAGGTCGCGCTGAGCGACGACTACTTCGTCGAACGCAAGCTCTACCCCAACGTGGACTTCTACACGGGCGTCATCTACAAGGCGATGGGCTTCCCCACGAACGCGTTCACCGTGCTGTTCGCGCTCGGCCGGCTGCCCGGCTGGATCGCCCAGTGGCGCGAGATGATGAACGACCCGTCCACGAAGATCGGACGTCCGCGCCAGGTGTACGTGGGGCCGGGCGAGCGCCACTACGTGGACCCCTCCGCCCGCTAACCGGCCGGAACGTCGCCGGGTCGTCCACCGCTGCGCTTCGCTCACCCTTTCCGGGCCACGCCGGCGCCTCCTGACGGACGATCCGGCCGGGCGCACTGATGCAGGGCAAGGTCGATCCGGGAGTAGGCCCGGCGGGGGCGCCGTGGCGCTGCGCCGACGTCTTGCCCGACCGCGATCCCCGTATAGGGCCGGGGCCGTAGTCGAACCGGGCGCGGACCTGGGCATTCGGAGCCCTTATCCACAGAATCGCGTTCTAGTGAAAGTGCTCGGCGGCCTCCTCGAAGCTGGACTGCGAACGCCGGTCCACGGCCACGAGGAGGCTGCACATGCGCGTCACCATCACGGTCCCCGAGGAAACGACCGCCTGCTTCGTCGTCGCGACCGACCGGGAGGCCGGTGATCTCGCGGCAGCAGTCCGGCAACGGCTTCCCGTCCCGTTGGCCGCCGCGGTATCGGGACGCCTCGACACCCCGCATCTCAAGCTCGCCCGCCATCCCGCCGGGAACTCCCCCTGGGACCTCACCGAGGTGACCGGCGCCGACGAGGACGACGCGGAGAGAGCCCGCCAGGCAACCCGGCACATCGGTGTCACGTCCGTCCTCCCTGTCGGCGACCTGCCGTCCGGGCCGCACCTCGCACGGGCGACCGCCAGGGCGATCGCGGACTCCTTGTGCGGTGTTCCTGTGGACATCGCCACTGGCCGGACGCTGTCGCCGACGAACACCGCGCACCCGGAGGACTTCGTCCTCGCCGACGACTGGCTCGGCACCGTGCTGCCCCCGTACCGGAACTCGGGTCGCTGCACCGTCGACGAGGACGACATCGACGGCTGCGCCTGCGTCACGCTCAAGACCCGCGGCCTGCGCAGATTCGGGCTGCCGGAGCTTGAGATCGCCAACGTGGCATGCCCGCACGACCTGGCCGCGCTCAACGTCCTCCGCACCACCGCGCAGCGGCTTCTCCCCCTCGGCAGGCACCCCGGCGACCACGCCCTGCCTGGCGAACTGATGCTGACCAGCGCCGACTTCTCCACGTTCTGGGGCCACCGAGAGCCCATGTGGGACGACGGCCCCATCGAGGTACGGCTGACCGAAGTGGGGCCCCGCCGCTTGGGCATCCGGCCGCCGGCCGGCTTCCCGGGCACCTTGAACGAATGGCTCTGGGACGACCTCCCACCCGTCCTGCACGAGTTGCTCACCAGCGAACCCGACCACACCCCGCCGCCCAACTGACCAACGACGGCCCGCACCACGGGAACGGCAGAAGCTTCCCGGACAAGGTGTTCACCTTGCAGGGCGGCAGGAGCGCGCCCTCGAATTCGGGCACCTCAACGCACCGCAACGCCAGCAGGCACTGCCCGAACGGAGGCGTCCTTACAGCCTCAGGATCGGCAGGTTTCCCCCGGCGGGTTGTCCTCGCATCGCGGAAACGGCAGGTGCCCCTCTGGCGAACCGTCCTGGGGCGCCTAGACCCGGTGGTGGCTTCCGGGGGGAGACATCTCACGCCCCCTGAGGGAGGGGGGACCGTCTCCTGACGGGTGTCTCCTTGCGCCTCTGAGGGCTGTCGGCACGGCCCTGTCTCCCCGCACCGCCATACAGCATGCGCTTCCCCCGGACGGGGCGTCCTGCCGCGTTCCTGGGATGGCGGACGCCTCCGGGCAGGTGTGTCATTGCGCGCCACCGGAACGGCGGACGTCTCCCTCCCAGGTCAGGATGTCACTGCGCGCCACGGGGGCGGCGGAGGCCGCGGGGACGGGCGATCCTTGCGCGTCACGGCGGACGGCTCCCGAGCGGGCTGTCGTTGCGTCCTGCCGAAATGGCGGGCGCCTCCCTAGGGGCATGCCTGCGTCTCGTAGAAGTGGTGGGGCCGTCTCGGATCCGGGTGTTGCGGAGCGTTGCTGCGACGGCTGGTGCCCCTTGAGGAGGATGTCCCGGTGCGTCGTGGGGAAAGTCAGTGTCGTTCCGGTTTGAGGGGTCGAGGGGATGGCGAAGGGCGGTCGGGTGCCTTCAGGCCCAGACTCGATGGAGGGTCCAAGGAGCGGCTCCGGGGGCTTCGGGGCCGAGGACCTCCGCGATCGCGAGGCCGTCCGGTGTGGCGACCTGGAGGCGGTAGAACCTTGCCTGGCCGGGGGCCTGCCACTCCTCCAGGACACGGCGCACGGGGTAGCGGCCGCGCGGGCCGGTGAGGTGGGACGGTCGGCCGGTGGACGTGGTCTCCGCGGAAACGGGTTCATCGATCAGCACGAGACGACACCGTAATCCGAACACGCGTTCGAGGAAAGCGGAACACGCGATGAGGTTCTCATCGATGTCGCGGCTATCACGACGACCGTCGCGGGCCTGCGGGAAGCGGCGGGCCAGGATGCGGTTGGCGGTCACTTCGTCGCCGTCCGGTTGGAGGGAGCTTTTCGGGCGGCGTCCACCATCGGTCGTCCACCGAAGATCACTGCTCTGAAGGGGCCGACGTCCGTGGTGAGCGCAACTTCGGCGGCAGGTGCCTCGGCGCTGGTGACCTGGAACCGTCCGTTCTCGATTTCGGCGAGGAGGCGAGCGTCCTCGAAGTGGCCGGCCTTCGAACGTGCAGCGCGGCCGCAGCTTCTGGGGCAAGCGTCGTCTCTGAGTGCGAATGTCATGGCGTCCACGGTCGACTCCGCGGTGGGCGCGCCGAGCGGGTCACGTCCACCCGGGCGGGCGAACGCGAACGAGCTCGGCTCGGGTTCACGGCGCGCGAAACCATGTCGTGCACGGGCGCGCTCACCAGCGGGCCGGGTCGCCGGCGGAAGAGATCCTGGAGCCTTCGAGGTCGCTCAGACGCCGCGCGAGGACGTTCTACCTCATGCCGCGCAGCGCGGTGCCGCGCAGTGGTCGAGCGGTGCGATGCGGTGCCGCGCAGTGGTGAGCGGCGATGCAGCGCTGCTGAGCGCGGCGCGTGTAGTGCGGGGCGGTGGAGCGCGCCGCGGTGGAAGGTGCGGTCCGGTGCGGTGGTTGGAGGGCGGTGCCGCGCGGTGGACGTTGCAGCGGTGCAGCACGGGCAGTGCGGCGCGGGCCACTGCGGCGCAGGGCAGTGCGGCGCGGTGGACAGTGCGGTGCGGCGGTGCAGCACGGGGCCGGTACGGGGCAGCGCGGGGCGGGGCTGCCCGGGGCGGTGTTGGAGGGCGGTGCCCGCGGTGTAGTGCGGGGCGGTGGAGCGCGGCGCGCTGGAAGGTGCAGTGGGGTTCAGTGCAGTGGTGGAGGGCGGTGCCCGCGGTGGATGTGCGGTGCGGTCCGGTGCAGTACGGGGCCGGTGCAATACGGGGCCGATGCGGGGCAGTGCGGCGCGGTTGAGGGCGGCGCCGCGCGGTGGAGGGTGCAGAGCAGTGCAGTGCAGAGCGATCGAGGGCAGGGCGCTGGAGGGCGGCGCGGTGAGGCGCGAGGCAGTGCAGTGCGGGGCAGTGCAGTGCGGGGCAGTGCAGTGCGGGGCAGTGCCGAGCAGTGCAAGTGCGGGACAGTGCAGTGCCGGGCAGTGCAGTGCCGGGCAGTGCAGTGCCGGGCAGTGCAGTGCGGGGCAGTGCCGAGCAGTGCAAGTGCGGGACAGTGCAGTGCCGAGCAGTGCGGGGCGGGGCGGTGGAGGGCGGGGCAGCTGCGTGGTGCGTGTGGTGGAGAGCGGTGCCGCGCGGTGGACGGGGTAGTGCCGCGGGGTGGGCGGGCGGGGCGGTGGGGTGTTTCGGTTCGGGTAGGGAGTCGTGGGTGATCAGTGGTGCCGTTGGTCTCGGGGGCGTCGAGTGGGCGGGCGATATCGACACGGATCGTCGTATCTTCTCGCGCCCGCCGCGGCCGAGTGGTGCGAGGCGATCATCGATCGGGGGCGGGAGGTGAGAAATGTCAGTCGAGGCTCTTAGCCTGGCCGGTGTCGAAGCCGATCACACGGGACGGTGACCATGGCGACCTATGCACTCATCCCCGGAGCGGGCGGGCAGGCCTGGTACTGGCACCGCCTCGTCCCCGAGCTGCGAGCGCGGGGGCACGACGTCGTGGCCGTCGACCTCCCGGCGGGGGACGAATCGGCGGGACTGCGGGAGTACGCCGACACGGTGGTGAAGGCGGTCGGCGACCGAACCGAACTCATCCTGGTGGCGCAGTCCATGGGTGGGTTCACCGCTCCGCTCGTCTGCGAACGGCTGCCGGTCGACCTGCTCGTCATGCTCAACGCCATGGTTCCCGTCCCCGGCGAGTCGGGAGCCGCCTGGTGGGAGAACACCGGTCAGGCGCAGGCGATGGCCGACCAGGCCCTTCGCGAGGGGCGGACGCCGTCTGCGGAGTTCGATGTGGAGGAGTGCTTCTTCCACGACGTCCCGCCGGATGTGAAGGCCGAGGCGCTCTCGCAGGAGCCCCCGCAGTCGTCGACGCCGTTCGCGGAAGCGTGGCCGCTCAGCAGGTGGCCCGACACCCCGACCGTGTTCCTGCAGGGACGGGACGACCGCCTCTTCCCGCTGGACTTCCAGCGCCGTGTCGTGCGCGAACGGCTGGGGATCCCGGTCGACGACATGCCCGGTGGCCATCTGCTCGCGCTCAGCCGGCCCGAGGAACTGGCCGAACGCCTTGAGGCCCACCGCACCCGTTCCCAGTGACCCGGCCGCGGCCGGCGGTCGGCGGTCGGCGTCCAAGGAGGACGCGGCGCGCCGGCCGGCGGCCCTCGCGTTTGGCGATGCCGTCGTCTCCGCGCATCCGGAAGAGACGCCCACGCCAATCAGATCGCCAAGCGTCGCTGCACGCCTCGGCCATCCGGTCGAGGCCGTCCGCGCCCCGAGGCGTTCGTTAGACCCGGCGGCGGATAGATACGCCGCGCGCGATGGTGCGGCGAGCCATTCAGGTCACATTCCGAGGGGCAGGATATGCCTGCCTGTGGCGCATCTGTTTTGCCGTCTTGGGTACGGTATCCGCCTTATCTGACGGCATGTCGATTCGGCCGGGGAAAGGGTCTTAGGAGCCCGGGATGAGTGGCGGAACTGGGGCGCCGACGAGTTCAATGGTTGGAGTTGACGAGGCCCGAGCGAGAGGTTTTGACTGGTCAGGGCATTCCTAGGTGTGCGGCTAGGCCAGGAGGTACGGGGTAGGGACGTTCCTTCGGGAGGAGGGGATTTGCTTGGGTCGACCGGCCGGCCTTGAGGAGATCGTGGATTTTGCGGGCCAGGGGTGTGCGGTCTTCGATGTCCAGGATCCAGTCGTCGACGTAGCGGTCGATGATGTGGCGGCTCAGGCCGATCTGGATGCTGCGCATTTCCAGTTTACTGCCGTGCAGTGACCGTTCGGGATCCCATTGGACGTGGACGGCGGCGTTCGCGAAATGGCGGCGCCATTCGTCGGAACCGCGGAAGACGCGGCGGTCCGGGTCCGTCGGAACGGCCAGGCTCAGGGCCTCCTCCCATCCGGTGCGGCTGATCCGGACCGCGAGGACCGTCTGCTGCCCCGGCTTGCGGGCCCAGCCGCTGCGCGCCATGAGCCACAGGAACGACGGCTTGATCCACGTCATCCGCCCGCGGGAGAAGGGAGGGACGAAGGTGCCGTGCTCGGTCGCGGGCAGGCCGATCTCGGGGGCGTACGCCTGGTAGACCGTGATCGAGTCGCGGTCGTAGCGGGCCCGGATTTCGCGTGTGCGCATGATCCGGCCAGGCTGGCCAGGCCGGGGAAGCCGCTCAACCGCTTTTCGGGGCCGCGTTCTTGCGGCGATGCGCCTTCTGACGGCATGACGCACTGCAGAAGCGGGCGGGACGGCCGGTCGGGGCCGGCGTGAGCGGAGCCCCGCACCACTCGCACAGTGCGTCATCACAGGAGACGAAAGTTTCGTTTCGTTTCGTCACAGGGCGGAGCGCATCACAGGCCAGGGAGGTCATGCGGCCGGGACGGCCGTCCGGACGACGCAGGCGCTCCATCTGCATCATGCCCGCAGTGAGGGCGCGGACGTCCCGGATGTCCACGTCGGGGCGTACGGCGCCCGCGTCCTGCGCCCTCCGCAGCAGGACGTCGAGGGCCGCGGTGAACTGCTCGTCCATGCCGCCCGCGTCGAATCCGCCCTGGCCTGCCGACAGCGCATCGCAGACGGCGTGGTTGAACATGGCCTGATCGACGACCCGCGTGACGAAACCATAGAAGGCCCCGGCAGGGTCTTCCGCGTCCCCGAGGGCTTTCGCCTCGTCCACGATCGAGGCGATCCGGGCCGTGACGACGGCCTGGAACAGCACCTCCTTGGTGGGGAAATTGCGGTAGACCGTGCCCGCTCCCACACCGGCGCGGCGGGCGATGTCGTCGAGCGGAACGAGGCGCCCCTCGGCGGCGAACGCCTCGAACGCCGCCCGGAGGATGCGCTCACGGTTCCTGCGCGCGTCCGCGCGGCGGGGCGGGCTGCTCAACCGGTACTCCTTCACGCGTTGACAAGCGGGGCGAGCGTTCCGGTACGCTCCTTAAACGGGTGGCACGTTCCGATTATAGGAGGACCGATGACGATCGCGGCTGTGGCGGACATGCGCGGAAGGCTGGGCCGGGTCGGCGCGGCGCTCATGACGCCGATCGCCCCCGCCGGCGAATGGCGGCGCACGGCACGGCGTGTCGAACGGGCAGGCTACGGATCGCTCTGGACGAACGAGGCCGTCGGAGGCCGCGAGGTGTTCACGCAGCTGAGCGTGATGCTCGCCGCGACGGAGCGGATCGTCCTCGGGTCGGCGGTCGCGAACCTGTGGGCGCGGCATCCCGCCACGATGCAGGGTGCGGCATCGGTTCTCGCGGACGCCCATCCCGGCAGGCTCGCGCTCGGCGTGGGGGTCAGCATGGCCGGACTCGTAGAGCAGAGCGGGCAGAAGTGGACGAGTCCGCTGAACCGGATGCGCGAGTACCTCGACGGGATGGACGCGTCCGTCGAGGCGGCGCCGGTCCCCGAGGTGCCGTTCCCCCGGCTGCTGGCGGCGCTCGGCCCGAAGATGCAGGGACTGGCCCGCGATCACGCGGACGGCGCGCTGCCCGCCGCGATGCCGGTCGAGCACACCCGTGCCGCCAGGAAGCGGCTGGGCCCGGACAAGCTCCTGATCGTCATGCAGACGGCGATCCTTGAGACGGATCCCGAGAGGGCGCGCGCCAGCGCGAGGCGGACTCAGCTGTTCAGCCTTCCTGGTTCTCCGTATGTCCGCTCGCTGAGGGAACTCGGGTACCCGGACGAAGCGCTCGCCGGCGGCGGCTCGGACGAGGTCGTCGACGCGTGCTTCAGCTGGGGTGACGAGGCCGCGATCGGCGAGCGGGTCCAGGACCACCTGGACGCCGGCGCCGACCATGTGGCGATCGCGGCCCTCGCCCCGGACCTCGCGTCGGCCGCCGACGTTCTCGAACGGCTCGCTCCCGCACTCCCCTGAGATGCCACGCCTCCCCCGGGGTGCCACGAGGCGGCCGAGGCGCGGGGTCAGGCCGGGTGGATCAGGCGGGTTTCGTAGGCGGCTATCACCAGTTGCGCTCTGTCGCGGGCCTGGAGTTTGGACAGCAGGTGGCCGATGTGGGTCTTCACCGTGGCGGGGCTGAGGTGGAGGTGTTCGGCGAGTTCGGTGTTGGAGAGGCCGCGGGCGACGAGGGTGAGGACTTCGCGCTCGCGGTCGGTCAGGGCGTCCAGGGCGGCGGGCGGCGGCTGGACGGGGGCCGGGCGGCGGACGAACTCGGCGATCAGGCGGCGGGTCACCGTGGGGGCGAGGAGGGAGTCGCCGGCGGCGACGGCGCCGATGGCCGAGAGCAGGTCGGCGGGCGGGGTGTCCTTCAGCAGGAAGCCGCTCGCCCCGGCGCGCAGCGCCGAGTAGACGTAGGAGTCCAGGTCGAAGGTCGTGAGGATCAGGACGCGCACGTCCGGAAGGTCGGCGCAGATCCGCCGGGTCGCCTCGATGCCGTCCATCTCGGGCATGCGGACGTCCATGAGGACGACGTCGGGGCGTTCGCGCTCGGCGACGGCGACGGCCTCGGCGCCGGTGCCGGCCTCGCCGACGGTGCGGAGGCCGGGCGCGGTGTCGATGAGGACGCGGAAGCTCCCGCGCAGCAGGGCCTGGTCGTCGGCGACGAGGACGCGCAGTTCCAACGGGGTTCCTAGGGCTCGTACGGGAAGGCGGCCGACACGGCGAACCCGCCGCCCGGCCGGGGTCCCGCGGTGAAGTCGCCGCCGTACATCATGACGCGTTCGCGCATGCCGATGAGCCCGTGCCCGTCGCCGCCCGGCAGGACGCGGACGCCGGGCCCGTCGTCGGTGACGTCGATGCGCATGCGGAGCCCGTCGGTCTTGACGCGCACGTCGCAGCGGGCGGGCGCGGCGTGCTTGACGACGTTGGTGACCGCTTCCTGGACGATGCGGTAGGCGGAGAGGGCGACGCCCTCCGGCAGGTCGGCGGCGTCCACGTCCAGGTCGACGCGGACGCCGGCCATCGCGGCGCGTTCGGCGAGGGCGGTGAGGTCGGCGAGCCCGGGCGCCGGGCCGAGGTCGGCGTCGGTGCGCAGGACGCCGAGGAGGTGGCGCATCTCGGCGAGAGAGCTGCGGCTCGTGGTCTCGATCACGCGGAGGGCGTCGAGGGCCTCCTCCGGGCGGGCCGCGGCGACGTGGACGGCGACGCCCGCCTTGACGGCGATCAGGCTCATGCTGTGCGCGACGACGTCGTGGAGTTCGCGGGCGATGCGGAGCCGCTCGTCCGAGACGGCCTGGTCGGCGAGGCGGCGGGCGGAGCGCGCGGCCTGCGCGCGGCGTTCGCGGACGACGCGGCCGAGCGTCCAGGACGCGCCGAGGACGGCGAGGCCGAGCACCAGCCTCCCGGCGATCTCGGCGTGCCAGTCCGCGGTGCCGACGAGGGCGCCGGCGAAGATGAGCAGGGCGCTGAGGACCCCGATCAGCGGGGTGGGGACCCAGCGGCGGCGGCGCCGGGTGAGCGCGACCGGGTAGAGGGCGAACGCGGCGGCGGCGTAGGAGTCCCAGGGCAGGCCGAGCGCGAACGAGACGGTCGAGGCGGACAGGACGGCCGCGAGGACGGGGACCGGCCAGAGGCGCCGCACCGCGAGGGGCAGTCCGGTCGCGGCGGCGAGCGGGACGACGGCGAGCGCGGACGCGCCGGTGTCGGCGGGGAGCATCACCAGCGCGAACGTGCAGCCGATCGCGGCCGCCGCGTCCAGCTTGATGAGGGCGCGCCGGCCGAGCCGCATGAAGAACGGGGCGCGCAGCTCGGATTCGTCCACGTCGCGACGGTATCCGGACGGCGCCGCGCCGCGCCTCCGACCGGCGGCCGTCATACCGGGGTCGGAGGCGGGCGGTGCTTCTCCGCGCACGGTCGGACGCGCGGGTCCCGCCCGTGCTCCGATGCGCGGCGGGCCGGTCCCGTACGAGCGTCGACCCATGATCGAAGTACGCGAGCTGACCAAGCGCTACGGGGGGACCACCGCGGTCGACCGCCTCTCCTTCGTGGTGAGGCCGGGGACGGTGACCGGCTTCCTCGGTCCGAACGGCGCGGGGAAGTCGACCACGATGCGCGTCCTGCTGGGACTGGACGGGGCGACGTCCGGCGAGGCGCTGGTGAACGGGGGCCGGTACGCGGCGCTGCGGCGGCCGATGCTGGAGGTGGGGGCGCTGCTGGACGCGGGCGCCGTGCACGGCGGGCGCCGGGCGTTCGACCACCTCGGGTGGCTGGCGCGCAGCAACGGGATCGGGACGCGGCGGGTGGCGGAGGTCCTGGAGCGGGCGGGTCTCGCCGGGGTGGCGCGCAAGCGGGTCGGCGGGTTCTCGCTCGGCATGCGGCAGCGGCTCGGGATCGCGGCGGCGCTGCTCGGCGATCCGGGGGTGCTGATGTTCGACGAGCCGGTGAACGGCCTGGACCCGGACGGCGTCCGCTGGGTGCGGGAGCTGATGCGCTCGCTCGCCGCCGAGGGGCGGACGGTGCTGATCTCCAGCCATCTGATGAGCGAGATGCAGCTGACGGCCGATCGGCTGGTCGTCATCGGGCGGGGGCGGCTGATCGCGGACACGTCCGTGCGGGAGCTCGCGGACCGGTTCCGGCGCGGCGTGCGGGTCCGCTCGCCGCGTGCGGCGGACCTGACCGCGGTGCTCGCCGCCGCCGGCGGCGGGGTCGAGGCGGTGCCGGGCGGAGCCCTCACCGTGACCGGGCTGGACGTCGCCGCCATCGGGGACGCGGCGGCCGCGCACGGAATCCCCCTGCACGAGGTCACGCCGCACAGCGCCTCGCTGGAGGAGGCGTACATGGAGCTGACCGCGGGGAGCGCCGAGTTCGGGACGGCGGCGCGATGACCGGCCCGGCGAGCGGCGCCCGGACGTCCGGCCGAGACCGGGTGAACGTAGGTGGTCCGCTGAGGGACGTGGCCGATGTGGTCGCGGCGGAATGGTTCAAGTTGCGGAGCGTCCGGTCGACGGGTGCGGTGCTCGGCGTGGTCGCCGGGTTCACGGCGCTGTGCGTCCTGTGGTCGTGGTACGTGGCCCGCTACTGGGACGGGCTTTCGGCCGCGCGGAGGGCGACGGCCATGGCGGCGCCTGCGGAGCAGCCGCTCGCGGTCTCGCTGCCGGTGTGCGCGGTCGTGCTGGGGGCGCTGGCGCTGACGCCGGAGTACTCGTCCGGGATGATCCGGACGACGCTGGCGGCGGTGCCGCGCCGCAACGCGCTGTTCATGGCGAAGGCGGGCGTGGCGGGGGGCGTCATGGGCGCGGCGGCCCTCGCGGCGCTGGCCGCCGGCTCCGCCGCGGGCGCGGCGGTCGTCGGCGACCGGCCCGTGGCGACGTTCCAGGGGCCGGCGGCGGAGGTCGCCGCGCACCTGCTGTGGCTCGGACTGACGACGGCGGCGATCACGCTCGCCGCGTTCGGGCTGGGCGCGGTGCTGCGCTCGACGGCGGCGACGATCACGTCCGGAATGGCGGTGCTGTTCGTGCTGCCCGCGCTCGCGCGGCTGCTGCCGTCCCCGTGGGACGAGCGGATCTGGTCGGCGCTGCCCGGCAGCCTGTCGAACCAGATCGCGGGGGCGCCGGGCTCGTCCGGCGACCACGGCGCCCTGCCGCCGCCGGCCGCGGCGGCGGTCCTGGCGGGCTACGTCGTCGTCGCGCTCGGAGCCGGCGCGTTCGCGTTCGCGCGGAGGGACGCGTGATGGGCGACGCGATCGCGGCCGAGTGGTGGAAGCTGCGGTCGGTCCGCTCGACGTACACCGCGCTGGCGGTGACGGCGGGGTTCACCGGGGTCGTCCTGCTGCTGGCGTTCCAGATGGCGCACGTCTGGGACGGCCTGCCGGCCGAACGCCGCGCCGACCTGCTGCTGCGTCCGCTGCAGGAGCTGAGCGGCTGGGCGGCGTCGCTGTGCCTGGGCGTTCTGGGCGTGCTGTCCGTGGCGTCCGAGTACCGGACGGGCATGATCCGCACGAGCCTCGCCGCCGTCCCGAGGCGCGGCGCGCTGCTCCTGGCCAAGGGCGCGGTGGTCGGGGCGGTGGCGCTGGCCGCCGGCGAGGCGGTGACGGTCGGCGCGTTCCTCGGAACCCGGCTCGTCGTCGGCGACCGGCCCTTCCCCGATCAGCAGGCGTCCGTCGCGCACGAGCTGCCGGGTTTCGTCCTCGCGGGGACGGTGGTGCCGGTGTTCGCGCTGCTCGGCCTGGCGCTGGGCGTGCTGCTGCGCTCCACGGCGGGAGCGCTCGTGTCGGTCGTCTTCGTGTGGCACGTCCTGCCCCTGCTCGTCTTTCACCTGCCGGGGCCGTGGAGCGAGCGCGCCGGGTCGGTGATGCCCGCGGGTCTTCCCCGGCAGATCGCGGGGCTCGGCGCGGACGGCTCCGTGTACGGCGATCTCCTGTCCCCGGGCGCGGCGTCGGCCGTGCTGCTCGCGTACGCGCTCGTCCCGCTCGGGTTCGCGGCGCTCATCCTGACCCGGCGCGACGCCTGAAGGCCGCGACGGACACGGGCGGGCTGTCAGGATCAGCCCGCCTGGAGGGACGTCGCCCGGACGGCCAGGCGCTCGCGGAGCATGTCGGTGGCCTCGCCGATGCGGGGCGCGGCGGCCTGGGCGCGGACGCGCCGGCCGTCCAGCTCGACGACGGCCTGGGCCAGCGCCGGCCTCGGCAGCGACGGGTCGTTGACCACGCTCAGCGTGACCTGGACGGACGTGACGGCGGGGGCGCCGGCCAGTGCCGCGCGGACGGCGCGCTCCGCCGCCGTGCGCTCGTGCGCCGAGACGTCTCCCGAGGTCAGGAATCGGATCTCCGGTCGCTCACGGGTCGCGTTCATGATTTCTCCCAGATGCGTGGTGGTGGTCGCCTCTCCTGCAGAGCGGCGGCCGCGGCCGCCCTCTGCGGGGTGAACGCCCGGGCGGCCGGAGATCTTGCCCGGCCGGGACGAGAGCTTCGTCACGCCGCCGCGCGCCGCGCGCCGCGACGGTCCGCGACCGCCCGCGCCGCCGCCTGGAGATTCACCGGAATGTAAGACGCGCGACATTCACGCGTCATCCGACGCGCCCTGGAATGGCCTGTCAGGATTGGTCGCCGACAATGCCCGGGAACGGCGGGCAATTGGCGGGCCGGCGGCGGTGCGGGCGCCGGCGAAATGACCCGTCGGCCGTCTCGGGCGGCGCGCCGGCGCCACGTTCCGCAGCCGCGCCGACACCGACAGCACTGGTCACCGGGCGTCCGGGCCGCCGGGCGAGTCGCGCTCGCCGGGCGCGGCCCCGAGCGGGAACGCTTTTCCATACCTCCCAAAAACGTCTCCGCATCCTCTAACATAGGGCGATGCCGTCCGGCCTCCGCACAGACCCGTCAACTGGCTGGTGACCCCTTGTCCGAGGATTCAGCTGCCCCCGCACCTCCGTCCGAAGGTGATCCGGCCGGACGGCTGATCGATTATCCCCGGCGCGGCGGCCCCACCGTGCTGCGCATTCTGCTGGGCGCGCAGCTGCGCCGGCTGCGCGAGGCCCGCGGCATCTCCACCGAGCAGGCGGGCTACGAGATCCGCGGCTCGCACTCCAAGATCAGCCGGATGGAGCTGGGCCGGGTCGGGTTCAAGGAGCGCGACGTCGCCGACCTGCTCACCCTCTACGGCGTCTCCTCCACCGCCGAGCGCGCGCCGCTGCTGCAGCTCGCCAAGGAGGCCAACGACCCCGGCTGGTGGCACCGGTACGGCGACATCCTGCCGAGCTGGTTCGAGGTGTACCTCGGCCTGGAAGAGGCCGCCTCGATGCTGCGCGCCTACGAACTGCAGTTCGTCCCCGGGCTCCTGCAGACCGAGGACTACGCGCGCGCCGTCGTCCGCCTCGGCTACTCCGACGCCTCCGAGGAGGAGGTCGAGCGGCGCGTCCAGATCCGCACGACGCGGCAGGAGCGGTTCACCTCTCCGGGGGCGCCGACGCTGTGGGCCGTGCTGGACGAGGCGGTCGTGCGCCGCCCGCTCGGCGGACGCGAGGTGATGCGGGCCCAGCTCCAGCACCTCATCGAGGTGTCGGAGCTGGCCAACGTGACGCTGCAGATCGTGCCGTTCGGGGCGGGCGGGCACGCGGCCGCCGGCGGCCCGTTCACGATCCTGCGCTTCGCCGAGCCCGGCCTGTCCGACGTCGTCTATCTGGAGCAGCTCACCAGCGCGCTCTACCTCGACAAGCCGACGGACGTCGACACCTACATGCGCGCGATGAACAACCTGTGCATCACGGCGGCGCGTCCCGACGACACGGCCCGGTACCTCACCGGGGTGCTGAAGGACCTCTGACCCGGGTCAGGGCGGGTCGCCGCCGCTGACCCGCAGGTCGCGGCTGCGGCCTCCGCCCCGGAACTCCGGTGCCCGGCCGGGGGCGATCTCGACGAGGTCCATGGCGAGGTCATGCACGACCTTGTCACGTGCGTACTGCACGACCTTGTCACGTGCGTACATCGTCTCGGCGCATCGCCGCGCCGCCTCCGCCGCGTCGTCCACCGGGCCAGCGCAATGACCCGGGACGCGGGCGGGGCATGGGCAGGGCGTGAGCGGGGAGGTCTGCGGGGCACGGCTTGATGTCCGCGCCGCTGGGAAGGTCATCCTGCGTTCGGGGGTTGGCACCTGTGGCCGCGCAAGGGCCCAGTGCCGGAACAAGGAGGACCGATGCTGTACGGCAAGGAACATGTCCAGCGCTACCAGGAGACCGACGGGGCGGAGGGGCACGACTGGCAGGGCACGACCACGCTGCTGCTCACCACGACGGGGCGCAAGACGGGCAAGGAGCGCACGACGCCCCTCATCTACCAGCCCGAAGGCGACGCCTACCTCGTGGTGGCGTCCAAGGGCGGGGCGGACGAGCCGCCGCTCTGGTACCAGAACCTCCAGGCGAACCCGGAGGTGAAGGTGCAGGTGAAGGGCGACAGGTTCACCGCGCGGGCGCGGACCGCGAAGCCCGCGGAGAAGCCGCCGCTGTGGCGGAAGATGGCCGCCGTCTGGCCCGACTACGACGAGTACCAGAAGCAGACGAGCCGCGAGATCCCCGTGGTGGTGCTGGAGCGCGTCTGAACCGCCGCCCGGGCGGGTTCCCTTTCGCGGTGCGGGCCGGGCGTGTAGCGTCGGCGTAGAACATCCATTCGACCGCCGTCCGCCCGACGCAGCCGAGGTGCCTAGGTGCCCACGACCGAGACCGCCGACACCGGTGAGCCGCCGCCGCGGCTGCTGAGACGCTGGGACATCGGCGCACCGGACGGCGCCAGCCCGCTGGCGGCCGGGCCGGGCCGCCGGTGCTGGCGCGTCGAGGCCGCCGCGGGGACGTTCTTCCTGCGGGAGTACGCCGAGCCCGACCGCCGCCGCGTGCTCTTCCAGCACACCGTCACCGCCGCGCTGGACGAGGCCGGGCTGCCCGTGCTCGCGCCGCTGCCCGTCCGCGCCGGCCGGACGCTCGTCGCGTCCGGCGGCCGCGGCTATGTCCTGTACCCGTGGGTCGGGGGCCGCGGGCGCGGCGGGCTGGAGCTGACGTTCGCCCAGTGCGAGGCGCTCGGCGGGCTGCTCGGACGGCTGCACGCGGCGCTCGACGAGGCGACGGCGCCCGTCCAGCAGAGCATGCTGGTGCCGACGCCGCGCGCCGCCGACGCGGCCGCCGCCGTCGACGGCATGCTGGCGGACGTCCCGGGCGACGGCACCGACTTCGACGCGCTGACGGGGCGCCGCCTGCGCGAGCGCCGCGACCTGCTCGCCGAGTTCGCGGGGCACCAGCCGCCCGACATCGAGGTGAGCACGGTCGGGCATCTGCACGGCTCGTTCCACGCCGGGCACCTGCGCTACGGCGGGTCCGGCAACGTCACCGCCGTCCTCGGCTGGGACGGGCTGACGGCGGGCCCGGTCGCGGGCGAGGTGGTCCGCTCGGCGGCGCGCCTGTTCGCCTGCGACGACGAGCGCGGCCTCGACCTCGACCGCGTGCAGTCGTTCGTGCGGGGGCACCGTTCGGCGTATCCGCTGGACGCCGGGCAGATCCAGTCGGCGGTGCATCGCGAATGGTGGGAGCGGCTCTGCGACGTCGCGCCGCTGCGGCACCGGTACCTGGGCGAGGACGGGACGGGCGGGCGCGGCCCCGCGTCGCTCGTGGCGTGGTGGTCGGCGCAGCTCGACCGCACCCTCGACGCGTTCGCCGCGCCGTACACGGCCGGGTACGCCGACGCGCCGGACGACGGCCACGCGTTCGGCTGACCGCGCCGGCCCGCCGCGGTCACCGGCCCGATGGCGGGTAGGGACCTCCGGGAATCGGACATCGGACAACGGGAGTACGAGATGACACAGGTCGCGCTGCTCGGAACCGGGATCATGGGGGCCGCGATGGCCCGGAGCCTGCTCCGGGCCGGCCACCGGGTCGCCGTCTGGAACCGCACGGCGGCGCGGGCCGAGCCGCTCGCCGCGGACGGCGCCGCGGTGGCGGGCTCCCCCGCCGAGGCGGTCGACGGCGCCGAGGTCGTCATCACGATGCTGAAGGACGGCGAGACCGCCCTGTCGGTCATGACCGAGGCGGCGCCCTCGCTGCGCTCCGGGCAGATCTGGGCGCAGATGGGCACGGTCGGCCTGCCGTCCCTCGGCCGGCTCGCCGCCTTCGCCGCGGAGCGGGCGATCACGTTCGTGGACGCGCCCGTCCAGGGGACGAAGCAGCCCGCCGAGCAGGGCAGGCTGATGGTGCTCGCCGCCGGGCCGCAGGACGCGCGGACCGTCCTCGCCCCGGTGTTCGACGCCGTCGGCGCCAGGACGCTCTGGCTGGACGAGAGCGGCACGGGCGGCGCCGGCACCCGGCTGAAGCTCGCCGCGGTCAGCTACGCCATCTCGCTGACCTCGGTCGTCGCCGAGTCCGTGGCGCTGGCGAAGGGCCTCGGGCTCGACCCGGCGCTGCTCGGCGAGGTCCTGACCGGCGGCCCGCTCGACAGCGCCTACCTCCAGGCCAAGATGAAGGCCATGATCGAGGGCGACTTCGAGCCGAGCTTCGCCGTCCGCAACGCGGAGACGAACACGCGGCTCATCCATGAGGCGGCGGAGTCCGCCAAGATCCGCGTGGACGTCAACGACGCCGCCGGGGAGCGCTTCCGGCGCGCCATCGAGCGTGGGCACGGCGACGAGGACATGGCCGCCACGTACCGCGCCAGCTTCCCCACGTGAACACGGTGACCGGCGGCCACCGCAGCCCCGGCCCGATCGTCCGGCAGAAACCCCGCCGGCCCCGGACCGCCCGCTGACCCCGGGCGCGCCGCTGATTCCCGGTCGGGACCGCAAAGCTGGAAAACACTGGAACTGTCCGGAAGCACCTGTACTGTCTGCGGCATGTCCAGGTCCCCCGGCCTGCCGTCCCCCGACGAGCTGGAGACGCGCATCGGCGAGCTGCGCACCGCCGTGCGGCGGGCCATGGCCGCCGGCGACCGGCGGGCGGCCCGCGACCTGCGCGCCGAGCTGCGCGAGGCCGAGCGGGCGTGGGACGACGCGGTGCTCGGCGCGCCCGCGCCCGCGCCCCGCGAGGAGGCCGGGCGCGGCCTGCTGCCCGTCCGCGAGCAGGTCCACCAGGCGCTCACGCTCCTCGGCGCGCCGGCCGCGCCGAAGCTGATCGGGTCGGTGTACGCGGCGTTCTTCCCCGGCGAGATCCCGGGGGCCCGGCTGACGAGCCTGCGCCGCGACGAGGAGCGCTCGTTCCGCACCGCGCCGTACGCGCGGCCGTACTACCTGTGCGCCGCGCTCACCGCCGATCTGCTCGCCCCCGCGCGCGGCCTGCTCACCGTGAGCACGTGGCCGCTGGAGCAGCGGATCGTCGGGCCGCTGAGCCCGCGCACCGACTTCCTCACGTCCGCGCTGCGCCTCGCCGAGCACGCCGGGCGCGGGACGCCGTCCCCGGACGTGCAGCGGCTGCTGTGGCGTTTCGCGTCCAACATTCCCGGCGCGGTCACCGGTACGGTCGGTACGGCCGATCCGGCCGTGCTCGCCGACGCCGCCCGGGCCGAGCTGGACGTCCACCGCGAACCGGACCGGCGGCGCCGCGAGGCCGCCGCGGCCCGCGCCCGGGAGCGGCTCGACGACGCGGAACGGCTGTTCGGCAGCCGGCTGCGCGCCGTGCGCGCGTCCGGGCGGCGCCCTGCCATCAACGGAGAAACGGACCCATGACCGACACCGCACCGGATCTGGACCGGCTGCGCGGCGGCGCTCCCCCGCGCAACCACGACGCCCGCACGATCGCCGCGCTGACGTCCAATCCGGGCTGCGCCCGCCGCGGGGTGATGGACGCGGCGGGCGTCGACAAGGACGCGGTGGCGCGGGCCCTCGGGTTCCCCGCGCCGTTCGGGCAGTCGCAGTTCGCGATCACGCGCGGGAACGCGTTCGAGGCGCAGGTGAAGGCGGACGGGTGCGCCGAGCTGCTGACGCTGCTGCGCGAGCGGCTCGGCCTCGACGTGCCGGAGGTCGCCTACGACGACCTGGAGGTGGTCGCGGGCAACGAGGGCCGGGAGCTGCGGCACTCGCGGACCCGGCGGCTGCTCGCCCGCGCGCTCGAGTCCGGCGAGGGGACGCTGTTCGACCATCCGCTGCTGCGGCTGGAGATCGCCGGGTGTCCCGCCTACCTGGAGCCGGACGTCATCGCGTTCCAGCTCGCGGGCCGGCTGCACGTCATCGAGATCAAGTCGTTCGCCGTCGTGGACGGGCAGGCCGAGCCGGAGCAGGTCGCCGCGGCGGCCCGCCAGTCGGCGGTGTACGTGCTGGCGCTGCGCCGGCTGGTGGCCGAGCTGGGGCACGACCCGGCGCGCGTGTCGCACGAGGTGTTCCTGGTCTGCCCGGAGAACTTCTCCAACCGGCCGACGGCGACGCCGGTGGACGTGCGCCCGCAGCTCGCCGTCCTCGAACGGCAGCTCACGCGCCTGACCCGCGTCGACGAGCTGCTGGCGGAGCTGCCCGGCGGGCTGACGTTCGAGACCGGCGAGGCGCTCGCGGCGTCGGTCCGGGCGGTGGAGGCGCGGTACGCGCCCGAGTGCATGTCGGGCTGCGAGATGGCGCTGTTCTGCCGGGACGAGGCGCGGGCGTGCGGCGCGACGGGCGCGCTCGGCCGGTCCGTCCGCGACGACCTGGGCGGCGTCGACACGATCGGCACCGCGCTGGCGCTGGCGGACGGCTCGCTGACCCCGTCCGACGACCTGGCCGAGACCGCCGAGCAGCTGCGCGCCGCGGCCCGGCTGCGCGCCGAGGCCCTGGACGGGGCGGCGTGATCGGTTCATGAGCGCACTGTCCTCGCTCGCGCGGTTGCAGGCGGTGGCGGCCGGGGTCGCGCAGCCGCTGGCGACCGTGCGGCACTGCCACGTCCCGGACGCGCCGCTGGCGCTCGTCCCGCTGAAGCTCGCCGGGGAGGCGGCGGCGCCGCTCGCCGTCATGATCGGGAGCGCGCCGGACGACGCCACGCTGCTCGTCGTGCCGCAGCCCCGCAACCGCGACCTGCGGTTCGCGTTCGCCGCCGACCTGGCCAAGCTCGTCCTGAACCACATCGAGACGAGCCGGGGCGCGGTGGAGGAGCTGCCGCCCGGCAAGGAGGGCGACGAGCGGATCCGGTACGGGGACGCGCCGCAGCTGCTCGTCCCGAACCGGGGCGGCATCGCGTTCCTGCGGCTGATGGGCCGGTCGACGCGGTTCCGCGGCACGGAGGGCCCGTACGCGGTCGATCCCGCGGTGCCGGTCCTCGGGCGGTGGCTGACGTGGTTCGCCGACCGGTACGACCATCCCGGGTCGTCGCTGCTGCTGGCGGTGACGGAGGCGCTCCGGCTGCACTGGGCGACGGGCCAGAGCTCGCTGGAGGACGGCAACCTCGCCGCGCTGATGGGCTGGATCGACCCGCCGGACGGCATGGACGGCCCCGCCGCGGCGGCCCTCGCCGAGGACCCCGTGGCCTTCCCGCCCGCCGGGCCGACCACCGACCCGACGTTCGACAACGAGGTCCTCGCCCCGGCCATCGCCGCCTTCGACCGGGCGGGGCGCGGCTCCCGCGCCGAGGAACGGCTCAGGGAGGCCCTCGCCGGCCAGCTCACCCCCACCTGGGACCTGATGTGGCGGGCCGTCGGGCTGCTCCGCGCGCTGCCGGAGGGGGCGAGCGTGCCGCGGCGCTGGGAACGCGACCGGGACGCCTTCACCTATTACCACCAGACGTTCGGCGAGGCGTATCCTCAGGCGCGCCGCGACCCGCCCGTCCGGGCGGCGCGGCGGCTGCACGACCTGGAGCGCGCGCAGGACGCCTACGACGCGCAGCGGGCGTTCGACGACCCGCTGGTCATGGCCGAGCACCGGCTGGACGGCCAGGCGTTCGGCGGGACGGTCGCCGAGTGCGACCCGGCCCGGCTCGACGAGACGGGCAAGCGGCCGAAGCTTCGGCCGCTGCTGCGGGTCGCCACGCGGGACCCGGTGCGCCTCGACGCCGGGACGACCGTCTGCAACGCGGCCCGGCCCGCGCTCAAGGGGAGGATCGTGGAGACCGGCGACGGGTCCGTGCTGCTGGAGCTGACCGGCGGGATGGGCCGCAAGCTCACCCCGGAGCCGGGCGCCGTGCCGCAGGCGGGCGACCGGGTCTGCTTCACCTCGCTGACCGAGGGCTCGTTCGGCGCGGCGAAGTTCCCCGACCGCGAGGACACGCCGTGGACGCACGGCGGGCCGCCCGGCGAGTACGCGCCGACCGACGAGGACGCCGAAGAGGAATGGTCGTGACCGAACACGCGCGCCGCCACCTGGTACCGGTGGCGGCGGAGGACCCCGACCCGTCCAGGGCGGCCACGCGGGTCGTCGAGGACGTCCTGGCCGATCTCGCGGGCGCGCACCGCGGCGTGGTGGTCGACTCGCCGCCCGGCGCGGGCAAGTCGACGCTGGTCGTCCGCGCCGCCGCGCACCTCGCCGAGGCCGGCGAGCGGCTGATGATCGTGGCGCAGACCAACGAGCAGGTCGACGACCTCATCGAGCGGATCGCGGCCGGGCATCCCGGGATCACGCTCGGGCGGCTGTCGGCGTCGGGGTACGTGCCGTCCGAGCGGGTCCTGGCGCACCCGTCGGTGCGGGTCGCGCAGAAGGCCGGCGACCTCGCCGAGCACACCGTGGTGATCGCGACGGCGGCGAAGTGGGCGACGCTGCCGGAGGGCTCGTGGCCGTGGGCGATCGTCGACGAGGCGTACCAGATGCGCTCGGACATGCTGCTGCGCATCGCGGGCCGGTTCGAGCGGGCGCTGTTCGTCGGCGACCCCGGGCAGCTCGACCCGTTCTCCACGGTCGAGGTCGAACGCTGGGCCGGGCTCACCTGGGACCCGATGCGCAGCGCCGTGTCGGTCCTGCTCGCGCACAACCCGGAGCTGCCCGTCCACCGGCTGCCGGTGTCGTGGCGGCTGCCCGCGTCGGCCGCGCCCGTCGTGTCGCGCGCGTTCTACCCGTTCACCGGGTTCCGCGCCGGGACCGGGCCGGGCGACCGCCGGCTGGAGTTCGGCGCGGGCGGCATGGGCACCACCTACGACCGGGCGCTCGAAGAGGCCGCGGCGACCGGCTGGGCCCTGTACGAGCTGCCGGCGCGGCACACGCTGCGCACCGACGCCGAGGCGGTCCGGGCGACGGCGGCGCTCGCCGTCCGGCTGCTGCAGCGCGGACCCGTCGCGCACTCCGAGCGGGGGGCGGGCCCGGTGGACGCCTCCCGCGTCGCGATCGGCGCCGCGCACCGCGACCAGGTCACCGCGATCCGCGCCGCGCTCGGCCCGCACGGCGACGGCATCACCGTCGACACCGCGAACCGGCTGCAGGGCCGCGAGTACGACGTGACGGTCGTCCTGCACCCGCTGTCGGGGCGCCGCGACGCCACCGCGTTCCACCTGGAGTCGGGGCGGCTCTGCGTCCTCGCGTCGCGGCACCGGCACGCGTGCGTGGTGGTGGCGCGCGCGGGCATCCCCGAGCTGCTGGACGCGCACCCGTCCGCGGAGCCGGTGCGTCTCGGCGTGCCGGTGAAGTTCCCGGACGGGTGGGAGGCGAACCAGTCGGTCCTCGCCCACCTGGCCGGGCACCGCGTCGCGGGCGGCTGAGGGCCGCGCGCGGGCGGCCCCGGCCCGCGTCAGCCCTGGCCCGCGGTGGCGGCCCAGCGCCCGTTGTGCCGGTTGATCGTGATCGGGTGGTCGAAGCACTCGCTGACCAGCTCGGTCGTGAGGACGTCGGCGGCCGGGCCCGACGCGAGCACCTGCCCGTCCCGCAGCAGCAGCGCGTGGCTGGTGCTGACGGGCAGTTCCTCCAGATGGTGCGTGACGAGCACGGTCGTCAGGTCGGGACGGTCGGCGCGCAGCTGGTCGATGCTCTGCAGCAGCCGCTCCCGCGCGGCGACGTCCAGGCCGGTGGCGGGCTCGTCGAGCAGCAGCAGCGCCGGGTCGGGCATCAGCGCCCGCGCGATCAGCGTCCGCCCCCGCTCCCCCTGCGACAGGGTCGGCCAGCGGGCGTCGGCGCGCGCCGTCAGGCCCAGCAGGGCGATCAGCTCCCCGGCGCGGCGCAGCTCCTCGTCCGCGGGCGTCCAGCGCGGGACCAGCTCGATCGTCCCGGTCACGCCGGTCAGGACGATCTCCCGGACGGTCCGCGCCGACTCCAGCGGATGGCGCGGGTTGACCTGCCCGATCAGTCTGCGCAGGTCGTGGACGTCGACCCGGCCGAGCCTGCGCCCGAGGATCTCCGCCGTCCCCCGCGTCGGGTGCGTGTACGCGCCGAGGATGCCGAGCAGCGTGCTCTTCCCCGCGCCGTTCGGGCCGATCAGCGCCCAGTGCTCGCCGCGCAGCACGGTCATCGTGACGCGGTCGAGCAGCAGCCGCCGCTCGCGGACCAGATCGATCTTGTCGGCGTTCAGCACGACATCGGACACGGGACCTCCCGTTCAAGGGCTCGGCAGGGGGGCACGCGGGGAAGGTGGGGCATGCGGGGACGCGGCGGCCGGGATCGCCGGGGAGCGCATCGGTGACGATCTTCAACGTACCCGAGCGGCGCCGCCGGGTACGACGGAGGCGTCCGGCCGGATACTGTGAGATCCGGTGCCTCAGCGATCAGGAGGGGGACATGGAGGACATCGGCCTCATGTGCGCCCGCTGCGGCGGCGAGGTGCACGACGTGACGCACAACCGCGAGGGTTCGCTCGACGGCGTCGGATACCGCCACAACCGGCGGGTCGAGCCGTGGGACCACGAACTCGAACTCGCGGTCGGCGAGCCGCTCCCGCGCGAGCCGGGCTGCGACTTCTGCGGCGCGGCCGGGCCGAGCTGGCTCTACTACCCCACGCTCGATCCCGACGACACCGACATGTTCGAGGTCGAACTCGACACCACCGACCTGTCGGACGACGACACCGCCGTGGCCGTCCTCAACATGCTCTATCCCTGGTACGCGTGCGACACGTGCTCCGTCCTCGTCGCCGACCGCAACATCGACGTCCTCATCGACCGCGCCCTCGACCGCACCCCCGTGCCCGAGGACGGGCCCGTCGACGAAGAGACCGTCCGCGCCCGCCTCCAGGGCTCCCTCTCCGTCTTCTTCACCACCCGCCCCGGCCGCCCCCAGCCCTCGCGGGCCGTGTAGCCCAGGCCCCCCGTTACGAGCCGGTCGATCCTCACGCCACTGTTGCGGCGGGGCCGGGGGGGGCGGTTCGTGGGCCTTCTCAGGGGTTGCGGGGTGGGATGTCGGTGGGGGTCATTACAATCGGTGCCGTTTTGGTGAGGCGCGTGTGTTTACGGGGGCGCAAATGATCATTGATGGGCGGTTCCACGGGCCCGACGGGTCGGGGAACGGCGGATACGTGGCGGGGCGGCTCGCGGGGCGGGTGCCGATCGACACCGTGACGGTGGCGCTGCGGCGGCCGCCGCCGCTGGACACCGAGCTCACCGTCACGATGGAGGACGAACGGGGCCACAGCGCGCGGCTGTGGGACGGGGAGCGGCTGATCGCGGAGGCGCTCGCGGGGGCGATCGTCGTGCCGCCGATCGCGCCCGTCCCGTTCGAGCGGGCCGCGGAGGCGGCGGAGAAGTTCCGGACGCAGGAGAACCACCCCTTCCCCGGCTGCTTCGTCTGCGGCCCGGACCGGGAGCCCGGCGACGGGCTGCGGCTCGAGCCGGGGCAGGTCGGCGAGGCGACCGTCGCGACGCCGTGGATACCCGAGCGGACGCCCGAGCGGGAGCTCGTGTGGGCGGCGCTCGACTGCCCCGGCGGCTGGTCGTTCGACGTGGCGGGCCGCCCGGCGGTGCTCGGCACCATGACCGCGCAGGTGATGGACGTCCCCGGGGCCGGCGAGCGGTGCGTCGTGATGGGTCACGCGCGCAGCCGCGAGGGCCGCAAGATGCACGCGGCGACGGCGCTGTACGGGGCGGACGGGCGGCTGCTGGGCCGCGCCGAGCAGATCTGGATCGAGATCGACCCCGAGGCTTTCGGGCGGTGAGCGCGGCGGCCGGCCGGTGATCCGCCACCGTCCGGCCCGGTCCGGTTCCGCATGTGCCGCGGAAATGTGTCGCCCGACGCTGTCATCGCGGCCCGATCCGCTGTTCAATCTGAGCTTCCGCGGATACGGAGGCGCAACACATGAGCGGAGACGGGTTACTCATCCTGGCGCTGGCGGCGCTGGCGATCTACGCGGGGATCCACTGGGAGCGGGCGCGCCGCACCGTGACGGACCTGCGGAACGGCCGCCGGCGCGTGGCCACCCTGCGGCAGGCCGCGGCGCGGGAGCGCAGCCACGTCGTGGTGATCGCCGCGGTGATGGGGCTGGCGTTCTTCCTGGCCGTCAAGTACGGCTGAACCCGGGCGGGCGTCCGCCCGGGCGCGTACCGGGTCAGGGGCCGGCGAAGAGGGGGTCCTCGCGGTCCACGCCGTTCAGGGGGCGGCCGTGCCGCCGCGCTTCGCCGCCGGGCACCTGGTGGCCGCCGGTGTTCGAGCCGGGCGTCCCGTTGGGGGCGGCGCCCGGGAGGGGCGCCCCGAGCGGCATCGGGGCGCCGTTCGGCACGGGCGCGTTCGGCGCGGGCGCGTACGGGGCGGGTCCGCCGATGGGCGGCGGGGCCGCCGGCGGGCCGGGCTGCGGGCCGGTGCCGCGCGGGACGCCCTGCGGGGGCATCGGGGCGCCGGCGCCCGGCATCCGGCCGCCCGGCGGCATGCCGGACGACAGCGTGTGGTGCGTGAACTGGTCGATCTGGCGGCGGGCGCGGTCGGCCTCGGCACGGGCCGCGTCGCGCTCCTCGGCGAGGGCGGTGAGCGCGGCCTGCTGCTCGGCGACCGACTGCGCCAGCTGGCGCAGCTGGACGGCCTGGTCGTTGATCTTGACGGTCAGCTCGTCGCGCTCCGCCGTCGCGGCCTGGGCCTGCGCCTGGGCGCCGTCGCGTTCCTTGGCGGCCTCGTCGGCGCGGGCGTTGGCGCGGACGAGCTCCGCCTCGGCCTCGGACTGGGCGCGCAGCGCCGTGCTGCGCTCGGCCTCGGCCTTGCTGGCGGCCTGCATGGCGCGCTGCCGCTGCGCCTCGGTGTCGCGCATGGCGTTGCGCAGGTCCTCCGCGCCCTGCCTGGCGACGGCGGCCTCGACGCGCTGCGACTCGGCGGCGCCCTCGGCCTCGGCGAGCTTGGCGTGCAGGCCGACGAGCTCGGCCCGCGCCGACTCCAGCGCGGCGAGCAGTTCGGTCTCGCGGGCGGCGACGCGGTCGCGCTCGCTCTCGGCGGCGAGCTTGGCCGTCATCGACTGCTGCGCGACCTGGTGGGCCTCCTCCCACGCCTGCTGCGCGGCGTCGCGCTTGGCGGTGGCGACCCTCGCCTCCTCCTTGGCGCGGCCTGCGTCCTGCTCGGCGCCCTCGGCGCGCTTGCGGGCGGTGGCCGCCTCCTGCCACGCCTCTTCGGCGCGGCGCTGGGACGCGTCGCGCTCGGCCTGCGCGATGGCGAGCTCCCGCGCGGCCTCGGCGCGCACCTCGGCGACGCGGCGCTCCACGCCGGCGACGCTCAGCTCGGAGGTCAGCGAGTCGGCGAGCAGGTCGGCGGCCTTCTCCAGCCGCTCGACCATCTCCCAGGCGGACGCGACCTGCCCGGTGAGGCCGGGCGCGTCCCGGCCCCGGTCGCGGCGCTCGCGGGCCTCGCGGGCGCAGACGCCCTCGTTGTCCTGGCAGTAGCGGATGGCGCGGACCACTCCCACGGGCTGCGGGACGGGACGTCCGCAGTTCGCGCACGGCCATACCGTGACCGGGTCCCCCACGCGGGCGACCTCCGTCTCGGTGGATTCCCCCGAGCCCTCGGAGACCGCGCCGCCCTGGGGAGCCGCGGCCGTCCCCACGGGGCCGCTATTGTCGCGCTCTTCGCTGTAAGGCATGGAATGAACCTTACGCACTGATCGGTGTTACTGCAGTGAGTTGGGAGGCGGATGTGGGGGTGCCCACGTCGTGCCGAAGTGAGCGGCGAAGCGGTCCGTGGCCTCGATCAGCCGGTGCCGGACGCCCGGCTCGGATCCGCCGTGCCCGGCGTCCTCGACGATGTGGAACTCCGCCTCCGGCCACGCGCGGTGCAGGTCCCACGCCTGGTCGGGCGGCGTCTTCATGTCGTAGCGGCCGTTGACGATCACGGCGGGGACGCCGCGGACGCGGTCGACGCCCGCGAGCAGCCCCTCCTCCGGGAGGAAACCGCGGTTGGAGATGTAGTGGTGGGTGATGCGGGCGAACGCCAGGACGGCCGCGTCGTCCAGGTCCGGCGGCGGGACGGGCCGCAGCGTGTTGGCGGAGAGCTCCCAGGCGAGCCAGGCGCGGGCGGCCGGGAGGTGCACGGCCGGGTCGGGGTCTTCGATGCGGCGGCCGTAGGCGGTCATCAGGTCGTCCTGCTCGGCGGGCGGGATCGCGTCGCGGAACGCCGCCCACTCGGCCGGGAAGAGGTGCGCCGCGCCGGTCGGCGTGAACCCCCACGCCTCGTCGGGCGGACGGACGAGGTAGACGCCGCGCAGCACGATCTCGGTGACGCGCTCCGGGTGCGCCTGCGCGTAGGCGAGCGCGAGGGTGCTTCCCCAGCTCCCGCCGAACACGAGCCACCGGTCGACGCCGAGGTGCTCGCGCAGCCGTTCGACGTCGTCCACCAGGTTCGGCGTGACGTTGTGCTCCAGCGACACCGACGGGTCGCCGGCGTGCGGGACGCTCCGCCCGCAGCCGCGCTGGTCGAACAGGACGATCCGGTAGGCGGCCGGGTCGAAGAACCGCCGGTGGTCGGGGAGCACGCCGCCGCCGGGCCCGCCGTGCAGGAACACGGCGGGTTTGCCGTCCGGGTTCCCGCAGACCTCCCAGTGGACGCGGTTCCCGTCGCCGACGTCGAGCAGCCCCGAGTCGTGCGGCTCGATCGGCGGATAGTGGTCCCGAAGCTCCATGCCCCAGTTCTACCCGATTCGTGATCATGCTGCGGACCGCGCCGCCGGAGACCGCTAGAGCTGGGCCATCGCCTTGCGGATGCGCTTGTCGGAGACGGGGAAGCGCGTTCCGAGCTGCTGGGCGAAGAGGCTGACGCGCAGCTCCTCCAGCATCCAGCGGATCTGCCGGGCGGGCTCCTCCTCGCGGCGGGACGGGGGCAGGCGGCGCAGCGCCTGCTCGTACTCCTGCGCCAGGACGTCGACCTGGTGCGCGAGCATCCGGTCGCGTCCGGGGTTCTCGGGGAGCTTGTCGAGCCTGACCTGCAGGGCGCGCAGGTAGCGGGGTAGGTCGGGCAGCCGCGCCCAGCCCGTCGCGGTGACGAAACCGGGCCGGATCAGCGCGCCGAGGAGGCCGCGCATCTCCGTCAGCGCCGGGACGAGCGTGAGGCTCGCCGTGCCGCGCAGCCGCCGGTCGACCTCGTGCGCCTCGGCCAGGATCCGCTCGACCAGGGCGACGATCTGCGCCGTCGCGTCGTGCAGGCCGGCGCGGACGCGTTCGTACAGGGCGCGGAAGGCGTCCTCGTCCCACGCGGGGCCGCCCGCCTCGGCGATGAGCCGGTCGGCGGCGGCGGTGACGCAGTCGTCGAACAGCGCCGCGACCGAGCCGTGCGGGTTGTGGCTGAGCGCCAGCTTGCCCTGGTTGGTGAGGCCGCCCCGGATGAGCTTCACCGGGGACGGCGCGTTCAGCAGGATCAGGCGGCGCGTGCCGAGCCACATGGCGCGGCGCTGCTCGGCCTCGGTCTCGTACATGCGGACGGCGACGCTCTCGCCCTCGTCGGTCAGCGCCGGGTACGCCTTGACGTCGTAGCCGTTCTGCTTCTGCTCGTAGGTGCGGGGCAGCTCGCCGATCGTCCACTCGGTGAGGCCGGAGCGCTCGATGGTGGACGCCGCCTTCGACAGCGTGCCGCGCACCTTGCCGGCGAGGCGGCGCTTCAGCTCGTCGAGGTCGGTGCCCTCGCCGAGGGTGCGGGCCCGGTCGTCCACGACGCGGAACGTGATGCGCAGGTGGGCGGGCAGCCGGGCCGGGTCCCACGCCTCCCGCGCGACGGGGACGCTCGTCATCGCGGTCAGCTCGCGCTCCAGGGCGTCCAGCAGCGGCTCGCTGCGCGGCGCGACGCGGCCGAGGACCTTGCGGGCGTAGTCGGGCGCCGGGACGAAGTTGACCCGCAGCTGCTTCGGCAGCGACCGGATCAGCTCGGTGACCAGCTCGGTGCGCAGGCCCGGGACCTGCCATTCGAACCCGTCCGGCCGGACCTGGTTGAGGACCTGGACGGGGACGTGCACGGTGACGCCGTCGGCGTCGGCGCCGGGCTCGAACTGGTAGGTGAGGCGCAGCCGCAGCGGGCCCTGCTTCCACACGTCCGGGTAGTCGGACTCGCTGACCCCGCCCGCGGTCTCGTTGATGAGCATCGACTTCTCGAACCCGAGCAGATCGGGGTCGGAGTGCCGCGCCTTCTTCCACCAGGCGTCGAAGTGCCGCCCGGAGACGACGTCCTCGGGGATCCGCTCGTCGTAGAAGTCGAAGAGGGTCTCGTCGTCGACGAGGATGTCGCGGCGCCGGGCGCGGTGCTCCAGCTCCTCGACCTCGTCCAGCAGGGCGCGGTTGTCGTGGAAGAACCGGTGGTGGGTCTCCCAGTCGCCCTCGACCAGCGCGTGCCGGATGAACAGCTCGCGCGACAGCTCCGGGTCGATGCGGCCGTAGTTGACGCGGCGGTCGGCGACGATCGGCACCCCGTAGAGGGTGACCTTCTCGCGGGCCATGACGGCCGCCTGCTTCTTCGACCAGTGCGGCTCGCTGTAGTTGCGCTTGACGAGGTGCTCGGCCAGCGGCTCGATCCAGTCGGGCTCGATCTTGGCGTTGACCCGGCCCCAGAGCCGGGACGTCTCGACCAGCTCCGCCGACATCACCCAGCGCGGCGGCTTCTTGAACAGCGACGATCCGGGGAACACGGCGAACTTCGCGCCCCGCGCGCCGAGGTACTCCTGGCCGCGGCGCTGCTTCTCCGTCTTCTCCGCGTCGATCAGCCCGATGTGCGAGAGGAGGCCGGCGAGCAGCGAGGTGTGGATGCGGTCGGGCGGGGCGTCGGCGGTGTTGAGGGTGACGCCGAGCGCCTTGGCGACCTGCTTGAGCTGGCCGTGCAGGTCCTGCCATTCGCGGACGCGCAGGAAGTGCAGGTACTCGTTCTTGCACATCCGGCGGAACGCGCTGCCCGACAGCTCCTGCTGCCGCTCGCGCAGGTAGTTCCACAGGTTCAGGTAGGCGAGGAAGTCGGACGTGGGGTCGGCGAACCGCCGGTGCCTGTCGTCGGCGGCCTGCTGCGCCTCGGCGGGACGCTCGCGCGGGTCCTGGATGGACAGGGCCGACGCGATGACCAGGACCTCTCGGACGCAGCCGTTCTTGTCGGCCTCCAGGACCATGCGGCCGAGGCGCGGGTCGACGGGGAGCTGCGCGAGGCGGCGGCCGAGCGGGGTGAGGCGCTTGCGCGGGTCCTTCTCGGCCGGGTCGATGGCGCCCAGCTCGTGCAGCAGGTCGACGCCGGCCTTGACGTTGCGGCGGTCCGGCGGCTCCACGAACGGGAACGCGGCGATGTCGCCGAGGCCGAGCGCGGTCATCTGCAGGATGACGGACGCGAGGTTGGTGCGCAGGATCTCCGGGTCGGTGAACTCCGGGCGGGACTCGAAGTCCTCCTCGGAGTACAGCCGGATGCAGACGCCCTCGGAGACGCGGCCGCAGCGTCCCTTGCGCTGGTTCGCCGACGCCTGCGACACCGGCTCGATCGGGAGCCGCTGCACCTTCAGCCGGTGGCTGTAGCGGGAGATCCGGGCGGTGCCGGGGTCGACGACGTACTTGATGCCGGGGACGGTCAGCGACGTCTCGGCGACGTTCGTGGCGAGGACGACGCGGCGCCCGCGGTGCGCCTGGAACACCCGGTGCTGCTCGGCGGCCGACAGCCGCGCGTACAGCGGCAGGACCTCGGTGGCGCCCCGCTGCCGGGTGAAGTGCTTGGTCAGCGCGTCGGCGGTGTCGCGGATCTCCCGTTCGCCGCTGAGGAACACGAGCACGTCGCCGGGGGCCTCGCGGCCCAGCTCGTCCACCGCGTCGGTGATCGCCTGGATCTGGTCGCGGTCGGGGTCGGCGGACGGGTCGTCCGGGTCGGCGACGGGCCGGTACCGGACCTCCACGGGATAGGTGCGCCCCGACACCTCCACGATCGGCGCGTCCCCGAAGTGGCCGGAGAACCGCTCGGGGTCGATCGTCGCCGAGGTGATGATGACCTTGAGGTCGGGCCGCCGCGGCAGGATCTCCCGGACGTACCCGAGCAGGAAGTCGATGTTGAGGCTGCGCTCGTGCGCCTCGTCGATGATCAGCGTGTCGTACTGGCGGAGCAGCCGGTCGGTCTGGATCTCGGCGAGCAGGATGCCGTCCGTCATCAGCTTGACGAGCGTGTCGTCGCTGGAGCGGTCGGTGAACCGCACCTTGTAGCCGACGGTCTCGCCCAGCTCGGTGCCGAGCTCCTCGGCGATGCGGTCGGCGACCGTCCGCGCCGCCAGCCGGCGCGGCTGGGTGTGCCCGATCGAGCCGAGCACGCCGCGGCCCAGCTCCAGGCAGATCTTGGGGATCTGGGTGGTCTTGCCGGACCCCGTCTCGCCCGCGACGATCACGACCTGGTGGTCGCGGACGGCGGCGAGGATGTCGTCCTTCTTCTGCGCGACGGGCAGCTCGGCCGGGTAGGCGATCGCGGGCACGGCGCGGCGCCGCCGCTCGACCCGCCGCTCGGCGGCCGCGATCTCGGCGGTGATCTCCTCGGCGGCCTTCGCACGGCGCGCGGCGTCCCGCATCTTCTCGACGCCGTCGATCCGCCGGCGCAGCCGGTGCTGGTCGCGCGGCATCAGCTGCGGCAGGCGCGCGCGCTGGCCGGCGAGCGGCGATTTCACACTCGTCCCCATAACCATCGACAAGGATAGGGTTCCGGACCCCCGGGTCCCGCTCACCCCGCAAACCTTCGCACCGTAGCCGGAACGCCTCGCGGGAGGCGATCCATTTTCCCGCAGCTACAACACTCCTCGCCGTGGCCGCATTCCGTGCCGGGGCCGCCACGGGTTCCGCGGCGGCCCCGGCGCGCGGTCAGCCGGCGCCGTAGACGGGCTCGGGGGCGGGAGCCTGGGCGAGGAGGTCCTTGACGACGCCGCCGACCTCGGCCGGGTCCCACTTCGCGCCCTTGTCGGCCGCGGGGCCGTGCCGGAAGGCGTCCATCACGCAGATCTTGCCGCCCTCGGCCTCGAAGACCCGGCCCGTCACGCCGCGGGAGTCCGCGGAGCCGAGCCAGACGACGAGGGGCGAGACGTTCTCGGGGGCCATGGCGTCGAACTCGCCCTCGGCCGGGGCGGCCATCGTCTGCGCGAAGACCTCCTCGGTCATCCGGGTGCGCGCGGCGGGCGCGATCGCGTTGACGGTGACGCCGTAGCGGCCCAACTCGGCGGACGCGACGAGGGTCAGCCCGACGATGCCCGCCTTGGCGGCGGAGTAGTTGCCCTGGCCGACGCTGCCGAGCAGCCCGGCGCCGGAGGAGGTGTTGATCACACGGGCGTCGACGGGGCGGCCCGCCTTGCTCTCCGCCCGCCAGTGGCGGCCGGCGTGCTTGAGCGGCAGGAAGTGGCCCTTGAGGTGGACGCGCATGACGGCGTCCCACTCGTCCTCGGCCAGGTTGATCAGCATGCGGTCGCGCAGGAACCCGGCGTTGTTGACCAGGACGTCCAGCCGCCCGAACGCGTCGACCGCCGTGGCCACCAGCGCGGCGGCGCCCGCGTCGGAGGCGATGTCGTCGGTGCTGGCGACGGCCTTCCCGCCGAGCGCCTCGATCTCCCGGACGACGTCGTGCGCGGGCCCCCCGGACGCGTCGCCGGTGCCGTCCCGCGCGACGCCCAGGTCGTTCACGACGACGAGGGCGCCCTCGCGGGCGAACTCCAGCGCGTGCGCGCGGCCGAGGCCGCGTCCGGCGCCGGTGACGGCGACCACCCGGTCCTTGCAGATCATCGCGATTCCTCCTTGTTCACGGTGGCGGCGTCCAGGAAGGCGGGGCGCTCGCCCCCGCCGTGGACCTGCATCGACGCCCCGGTGACGTAGGACGCCAGGTCGGACGCCAGGAAGGCGCAGGCGGCGCCGATCTCGTAGGGGTCGGCGAGGCGGCCGATCGGGACGGTCCGCCCGATCGCGGCGATGCCGTCCTCGTCCCCGTAGTGCAGGTGCGCCAGCTCGGTGCGGACCATCCCGAGCACGAGGGTGTTGACCCGGATGTGCGGCGCCCATTCGACGGCCAGCGACGCGGTGAGGCTGTGCAGGCCGGCCTTCGCCGCGCCGTAGGCGGCGGTGCCGGGCGACGGCCGCACCCCGCTCACGCTGCCGATGTTGATCACCGAGCCGCCGCCCGCCGCGAGGATCTTCGGCTGGAGCGCCCGCGCCATGATCAGCGCGGAGGTCAGGTTCAACTCGATGATCTTGAGGTGGGTGCGCAGGTCGCCTTCGGCGAGGGGCAGGAACGGCCCGCCGCCCGCGTTGTTGACCAGCACGTCGACGCGGTCCAGCCGGTCGGCGAACGCCTGCGCGGCGTCCGGGTCGCGCACGTCCAGCGACACGAACCGCGCCGTCCGGCCGCCCGCCTCCGGCAGCGTCTCCGGCTCGCGCCGGGCGACCGCGACGACGTCGGCGCCCGCCTCCAGCAGGGCGCGGCTGATCCCGGCCCCGACCCCGCGCACGCCCCCCGTGACCACGGCGGTCCTGCCGCCCAGGTCGAGCGTCAGTGACATTCCGCCTCCTCTGTGCAGCTCTGCTACCTTCTGTTCTAACAAATGTTTGGTGGAAAGGTAGCGCATGGGAGTCTCCACCACGACCCTGGACGGGGTCGCCGAGATCGTCGTGGACGCGCCGCCGGTCAACGCACTGACCGTCGCGGGCTGGTACGAGCTGGCCGACGCGGTGCTCGCGGCGGGCCGCGACCCCGAGGTCGGCGCGGTCGTGCTCCGGGCCGAGGGCCGGGGCTTCAACGCGGGCGTCGACATCAAAGAGATGCAGAACACCCAGGGCCATGCCGCCCTGGTCGGAGCGAACCGCGGGTGCTACGCGGCGTTCGCGGCCGTCTACGACTGCGAGGTCCCGGTCGTCGCCGCGGTCCAGGGCTTCTGCCTGGGCGGCGGCGTCGGGCTCGCCGGCAACGCCGACATCGTGATCGCGGCGCAGGACGCCTACTTCGGGCTTCCCGAGGTGGACCGCGGCGCGCTCGGCGCCGCGACGCACCTGGCCCGGCTCGTCCCGCAGCACCTGATGCGCGCGATGGTCTACACGTGCCGCAACGTCACGGCGGAGGAGCTGCACCACCACGGCTCGGTGCTGGAGGTCGTCCCCGCGGACGAGCTGCGCGCCAAGGCCATGGCGGTCGCCGCGGACATCGCCGCCAAGGACAAGTACGTCATCCGGCGCGCCAAGGAGTCGCTGAACGGCATCGACCCGATCGACGTCAAGCGCAGCTACCGCTTCGAGCAGGGCTTCACGTTCGAGCTCAACCTGGTCGGCGCCGGCGACGAGCACCGCGACGCCTTCGTCGCGAAGGGGGCGAAATGAGCAGCAAGGTGATGTCTCCGGACGAGGTCGCCGCGTCGCTGGAGAGCGGCATGACGGTCGGGATCGGCGGCTGGGGGTCGCGGCGCAAGCCGATGGCCCTGGTCCGGGCGATCCTCCGCTCCCCCGTCACCGACCTGACGGTGGTGGCCTACGGGGGGCCGGACGTGGGCCTGCTGTGCGCGGCCGGCAAGGTCCGGCGGCTGGTCACCGCGTTCGTGACGTTGGACTCGATCCCGCTGGAGCCGCACTTCCGGCACGCGCGCCAGACCGGGGCCATCGAGCTGACCGAGTACGACGAGGGCATGTTCATGTTCGGGCTGTACGCGGCGGCGCACCGGCTGCCGTTCCTGCCCACCCCGGTCGGGCTCGGCTCGGACGTCCTGAAGGTCAACCCGGAGCTGAGGACGATCCGGTCGCCGTACGAGGACGCGACCGAGCTCGTCGCCGTCCCGGCCCTGAGGATGGACGCGGCGCTGGTGCACATGAACCGCGCCGACGCCCGCGGCAACGCCCAGTACCTCGGCCCCGACCCGTACATGGACGACCTGTTCGCCAAGGCGGCCGACCGCACGTACGTGTCGTGCGAGCGGCTCGTCGACACGGCCGACTTCGCCAAGGAGGGGCCGGTGCAGTCGCTGCTGATCAGCCGGTCGCACGTGGCGGGCGTGGTGGAGACCCCGAACGGGGCGCACTTCACCGACTGCGCGCCCGACTTCGGGCGGGACGAGAAGTTCCAGAAGCTCTACGCGCAGTCGGCGGCCGACCCGGAGAAGTGGGCCGAGTTCAGCGGGCGGTTCCTGTCCGGCGACGAGGCCGCCTACCAGGACGCCGTCCGGGTCTGGCGCGAGGAGAATTCGTGAGCGGCCGCGAACGGGCGAACGGAGTGAGCCGATGAGTACGAGCGACATCACGCGCGCGGAGGTGTGCGCGGCGGCGTGCGCCGACCTCTTCCGCGGCGACGGGGAGATCGTCGCGGCGGCGGTGGCCGGGTTCGTGCCGATGCTGGGATCCCGGCTGGCGCGGGCCACGTTCGCGCCCGACCTGCTGACGACCGACGGCGGGCCCGCGCTGAGCGCCGAGCCGGTGCCGCTCGGCCGGTCGGCGGAGACCGTCGAGGGCTGGCTGCCGTTCCGCGACCACCTGTGGCTCGTCCTGAACGGGCGGCGGCACGTGGTGATGGGGCCGAGCCAGATCGACGCGCACGGCAACACCAACATCTCGTGCATCGGCGACTGGGAGCGGCCGTCCCGGCAGCTCCTCGGCGTGCGCGGCGGGCCCGGCAACACGCTGCTGAACCCGACGAGCTACTGGGTGCCGAAGCACTCGACCCGCGTGTTCACCGGGAAGGTCGACATGGTGAGCGGCGTCGGCTGGGACCGGGGCGCGCACGAGATCCGCGCCGTGGTGACCAACCTCGCCGTCCTCGACTTCGACACCCCGGACCGGCGGATGCGGCTGCGCTCCGTCCACCCCGGCGTGAGCGCCGAGGACGTCGTGGCCGCCACCGGGTTCGAGCTGGCCGTCCCGGACGAGGTGCCCGAGACGCGGCTGCCGGACGACGCCGAGCTGCGGATCATGCGCGAGGTGCTCGACCCGAAGGGGCTGCGCGAGCGGGAGGTCCCGTCCTGATGGAGCAGGTCCTCGATACGCCGCTGACCCGGCTCACGGGCGTGCGGCACCCCGTCGTCCAGACGGGCATGGGGTGGGTGGCCGGGCCGAAGCTCGTCACGGCCGTGGCGAACGCGGGCGGGCTCGGGATCCTGGCGTCGGCGACGATGACGCTCGACCAGCTCGCCGGCGCGATCCGCGAGGTCAAGGACCGCACGGACGCGCCGTTCGGAGTCAACCTGCGGGCGGACGCCGGGGACGCGGGCGACCGCATCGACCTCCTGATCAAGGAGGGCGTGCGGGTCGCCTCGTTCGCGCTCGCCCCGAAGCGGGAGCTGATCGCCAAGCTGAAGGACGCCGGGCTCGTCGTGATCCCGTCGGTCGGCGCGCGGCGGCACGCGGAGAAGGTCGCCGGGTGGGGCGCGGACGCCGTGCTCGTCCAGGGCGGCGAGGGCGGCGGCCACACCGGCGCCGTCGCCACCACGCTGCTGCTCCCGCAGGTCGTGGACGCGGTGGACATCCCGGTCATCGCGGCCGGCGGCTTCTTCGACGGGCGCGGCCTCGCCGCCGCGCTCGCCTACGGGGCGGCGGGCGTCGCCATGGGCACCCGGTTCCTGCTGACGTCCGACAGCTCCGTGCCGGACGCCGTCAAGCGGGTCTACCTGGAGACCGGCGAGACCGTGGTGACGCGGCAGGTGGACGGCATGCCGCACCGGGTGCTGCGCAGCGAGCTGGTCGACACGCTGGAGCGGTCCGGCCGCCTCGGCGGGCTGACGCGGGCGGTGCGCAACGGCGCCCGGTTCAAGAAGCTGTCCGGGATGTCGTGGCGCGCGATGATCGCCGACGGCAAGGCGATGAAGCACGGCAAGGACCTGTCCTGGTCGCAGGTGCTCATGGCCGCCAACACGCCGATGCTGCTGAAGGCGGCCATGGTGGACGGCCGTCCCGACCTCGGCGTGATGGCGTCCGGCCAGGTCGTCGGCGTCATCGACGACCTGCCGACGTGCGGTGAGCTGATCGACGCCGTCGTGGCGCAGGCCGCCGCGGCGATCGCCGCCCAGCAGTCGCTCCTGGTGCGCTAGGAGGCGCCCGCCTCCGAGACCGCGCGGCACGGCCGCCGGTCCCCCGCGGAACTCCTCGCCGGGGCCGATCCGCCGGACGTGCCGCGCGGTCTCCACCAGGTAGGGAACTCCCCGGTGGACGGGCCCGGCGACGCGGTCCAGGACGAGGAACGCGGTGGCGCCCGCATCAGTAACGGCCCCCGACGGCCGCGGGGACGTCGTCCAGCTCGGCCAGGTCGGCCTCGGTGAGGTCCAGGTCGGCGGCGCCGATGTTGTCGTGCAGGTACCGCCGCTTCTTGGTGCCGGGGATCGGGATGACGTGCTCGCCCTGTGCGAGCGTCCAGGCGATGGCGACCTGCGCCGGGGTGGCGCCGTGCCGGGCGGCGACCGCCTTGACGACGTCGACGATGCGCAGGTTGGCCTTCAGCGCGTCCTCCTGGAAGCGCGGGTTGCCGCCCCGGTAGTCGGTGTCCTCGAAGTCGGCGGAGGTGACCGTCCCGGTGAGGAAGCCCCGGCCGAGCGGCGAGTACGGCACGAACGCGGCGCCGTTCGCGGCGCACCAGGCGACCACGTCACCCGGGCCCTCCCCCGTGCCGGCGGTGTGGCCCGGCCCCATGCCGGCCGCCCCGCCGGGCGCGCCCAGCGCGTCGCGGGTCCACAGGGAGAGCTCCGACTGGACCGCCGCGACCGGGTGGATCGCGTGCGCCCCGGCCGCCTGCGCGACGCCGACCTCCGACAGGCCCAGCCTGCGGACCTTCCCCTCGGCGACCAGCTCGGCCATCGCACCCCACGTGTCGGCCAGCGGCACGTCCGGGTCGACCCGGTGCAGGTAGTAGAGGTCGATCACGTCGGTGCCGAGGCGGCGCAGGCTGTCCTCGGCGGACGCCTTGACGTGCTCGGGCGTCCCGTTCCGGACGAGGTTCCAGGCCGCCCCGTCCCCGCCGACCAGACCCGTCTTGGTCGCCAGGACCGCCTCGTCCCGGCGTCCCCTCAGCGCGCGGCCGACCAGCGCCTCGTTGTGGCCGTCGCCGTAGGGCTGCGCGGTGTCCAGGAAGGCGACGCCGAGGTCGAGGGCCTCGCGGATCAGCTCCACCGACGCGTCGTCGTCCCGTTCCGACGCGGTGTAGGCCCAGCTCATCCCCATGCAGCCGAGCCCGACGGCGCCGACCCGCGTCCCGGCGAATTCACGCGTCCTCATGATTCCTCCTCAGTGGTTCTCGCTATGAGGACGATCGTGCGGGACGCGTCCGGTCCCCGACAGAGTCCGCTCATCATGGGTGCGGCACCACCACCCTGGGACGCCTCAGCTCGCGGCGGCCATCCCGCGGCGCGCCATCAGCCGCTCCAGCCGCTCCCGCGTGCCGGTGCCGGGCCGCGGGTTGTGCAGCACCAGGCTGCAGCCCGGACGGTCGGCGAGCGGCAGCAGCGTCCCCTCGAAGACCAGCTCGCCCGCCTCCGGATGCCTGATGCCCTTCACGGCCTGCGTGCTCCCGCTCACGTCGTGGCGGGGCCACAGCTCGGCGAACTCCGGGCTGACGGCCAGCAGGTCCGCGATGATCCGGCCGAACTCGGGGTCGTCGGGATGGCGGGCGACGTCCGCGCGGAACCGCGCGACGACGTCGGGGGCCGTCGCGGCCCAGTGCGTGTTCATCGACCGGTAGCGGACGTTCGTGAAGAACGTGACCAGGCAGTTGTGGTCGGTGTCGCCGTAGCCGAAGACCTCGCGGGCCGCGTCGTTGATCGCGAGGAAGTTCCAGTGCCGGTCGCGGACGTAGGCGGGACGGGGCGACCATGCGTCCAGCACCCGCTGCAGCTCGGGCGTCACCGGGGCGGCCGGGGGCGCGTCGGCGCGCGGCGGGTTCAGGCCGGCGAGCAGGTAGAGGTGCTCGCGCTCGGCGGCGTCCAGGCGCAGGGCGCGGACGATCGCGTCGAGCACGTCGCCGGACACCGTGATGTCGCGGCCCTGCTCCAGCCACGTGTACCAGGACACCCCGACCCCGGCGAGGACGGCGACCTCCTCGCGGCGCAGGCCCGGGGTGCGGCGGCGCCCCCCGTCGGGCATGCCGACGTCGGCGGGGGTGAGCCGGGCGCGGCGGGTCCGCAGGAAGTCGCGCAGCTCGTCGCGGCGGCCGGGGGCGGGAGTCGGGCTTGCCATGCCGCCACGATATCGCCGCCCCGGTCGGCGATCGCGCCCGCGGCGCGGCGACCGTGACCCCTCGCGGAGGCCGGTCAGCCCTCCAGGAGGCGGCGGCCGATGATCATTTTCTGGATGTCGGCGGTGCCCTCGCCGATCAGCAGCATCGGCGCCTCGCGGTAGAGGCGCTCGATCTCGTACTCCTTGGAGTAGGCGTAGCCGCCGTGGATGCGGAACGCGTCCTCCACGACCTCCTTGCAGTACTCGCTGGCGAGGTACTTCGCCATGCCCGCCTCGAGGTCGTTGCGCTCGCCGGAGTCCTTGCGCCGCGCCGCCATCACCATCATCTGGTGCGCGGCCTGGACCTTGGTGGCCATCTCGGCGAGGCGGAACAGGACGGCCTGGTGCTCGGCGATCGGCCTGCCGAACGTCTCGCGCTGCTTCGCGTAGCCGAGGGCCAGCTCGTAGGCGCGCTTCGCGACGCCGCAGCCGCGGGCCGCCACGTTCACACGGCCCACCTCGACGCCGTCCATCATCTGGTAGAAGCCGCGGCCCGGCGTTCCGCCGAGGATCCGGTCCGCCGGGACGCGGAACCCGTCGAAGATCAGCTCGGTGGTGTCGACGCCCTTGTAGCCCATCTTCTCGATCTTGCCGGGGACGGTCAGGCCGGGCGCGACCTCGCCGAAGCCGGGCGTCTTGTCGACGAGGAACGTGGTCATGCCGCGGTGGCCCGCGCCGGGGTCGGTCTTGACGAGGGTGGCGACGAGGTCGGCCGAGCCGCCGTTCGTCAGCCACATCTTCTGGCCGTCGATCACGTAGTCGGCGCCGTCCGGGACGGCGCGGGTCGTGATGGCGGACACGTCCGAGCCGCAGCCGGGCTCCGACATCGAGAACGCGCCCCGGATCTCGCCGGTCGCCATCTTCGGCAGGTAGTGCGCCCGCTGCTCGGCCGTCCCGTGGTGGGTGATCATCCAGGCGACGATGAAGTGGGTGTTCACGATGCCGGACACGCTCATCCAGCCGCGCGACAGCTCCTCCACGGCCAGCGCGTACGTCAGCAGCGACTCGCCGAGCCCGCCGTGCTCCTCGCCGATCATCAGGCCGAAGATCCCGAGGTCCTTCATGCCGTCCACGATGGCCTGCGGGTACTCGTCGGCGTGCTCCAGGTCGGTGGCGACCGGGAGGATCTCCGCGTCGACGAACGCCCGGACGGTCGCGACGATCTCGCGCTGCTCGTCCGTCAGCCCGTGGGTCTGCTGCAGCCTGCTCACTCCTGCTCCTCCCCGCGGCCGTCTAGCGGTCTTCCGTGGCCGGTGACCGTGACCACCCCGTCCCCATCGGCCCTTCAAGAAATTTTTTATACGATACGGCGGCCGCGAACGCGGGGCGTCACCCGGGTGCGTCGTCCCAGAACCCCCGCGCCTCCAGGTGGACGACGAGCAGGGTGCCCGCGTGCCGGATGTGGGCGCGCATCGCCTGCCGCGCGGCGCTCTCGTCCCCCGCCCGCAGCGCGGCGAGGACGAGCTGGTGGTCGTCGACCGACGCCCGGGTCCAGCCGTCGATGCCGGCGTAGAAGCGGCGCGGCGCGTACCGGACCACCGTCCGCAGCAGCCAGGCCGTCTTGGGCGAGCCGGCGGACAGGTTGATCAGCCGGTGGAAGCCGTGGTTGGCGCGCTCGATGCCCGCCGAGTCCCCGGCCTCGAACGCCTCCTCCAGCTGCGCCTGGAACCGGTCGAGCGCGTCCAGGTCGGCCCCGGCGATCCGCCCGGCGGCGCGGGCGGCCAGCTCGCCGGCGAAGTACGCCTGCGCCTCGAACAGGTCCTGGACGTCCTGCCGGGTCAGCGGCGCCGGCATGAACCCGCGCCGCGGCTCCAGGGTCACGAACCCCTCGCCGCGCAGCGAGAGCAGGGCCTCCCGGACGGGGGTGACGCTGACCCCGAGGTCCTCGGCGATCCGCTCCAGGCGGAGGAACTCCCCGTGCCTGACCTGGCCCGCCATGATGAGGTCGCGGACGTGGGCGGCCACCTCGTCGCTCAGCTGGCGGCGCCTGCCGAGGGCCTGGTCGCCGGAACGGGCCACAGTCATCGTCTCCCCGTGCGCCTGCGTGAAGGGGTGTATTTTCACATCAAATATATGAGAGATCGCCGCCGTGCGGGAGGAGACCGAGCCGCCGTGTTCACGCTCAGCGACGAAGAGCGCGCCATCGTCGAGGTCGTCGCCGACTTCGTCGACAGGGAGGTCCGCCCGGTCGCCCGGGACCTGGAGCACGCGGGCGCCTACCCCGCCCGCCTCATCGACCGGATGAAGGAGCTCGGCGTCTACGGGCTCGCCGTGCCCGAGCCGTACGGCGACGCCGCGGTGTCCAAGGCGTGCTACGCGCTCGTCACCGAGGAGCTGGCGCGCGGCTGGATGACCCTGGCGGGCGCGTTCGGCGGCCACACGGTCGTCTCGCACCTGCTCGCCCTGTTCGGCACCGACGAGCAGAAGGCCCGCCTCCTCCCCCGGATGGCGACCGGCGAGCTGCGCGCCACGATGGCGCTCACCGAGCCGTCCGGCGGCTCCGACCTGCAGGCGATGACGACGACCGCGCGGCGGGACGGCGACCGGTACGTCGTCGACGGCGCCAAGATGTGGATCACCAACGCCCGGATGTCGGGCCTCATCGCGCTGATGTGCAAGACCGACCCGGGGGCGTCCCCGCGCCACCGGGGCATCAGCATCCTGCTGGTCGAGCACGGGCCCGGCCTGACCGTCTCCCGCGACCTGCCCAAACTCGGCTACAAGGGCGTGGAGAGCTGCGAGCTGTCCTTCGACGGGTACGAGGCGCCGCTCGGCGCGCTGCTCGGCGGCGAGGAGGGGCGCGGCTTCGCCCAGATGATGCGCGGCCTCGAAGTGGGCCGGATCCAGGTCGCGGCGCGCGCGCTGGGCGTCGGGCGCGCCGCCCTTGAGGACTCCCTGCGCTACGCCCAGGAGCGGGAGGCGTTCGGCAGGCCGATCTGGCAGCACCAGTCGATCGGCAACTACCTCGCCGACATGGCCACGCGGCTGCGCGCCGCGCGGCTGCTCACCCTCGACGCCGCCCACCGCCTCGACGCGGGCGAGCGCTGCGACATGGAGGCGGGCATGGCCAAGCTGTACGCGTCGGAGGCGGCGATGCAGATCGCGCTGGACGCGGTCCGCATCCACGGGGCGGCCGGGTACTCCACCGAGTTCGACGTCGAGCGCTACTTCCGCGACGCCCCGCTGATGATCGTCGGCGAGGGGACGAACGAGATCCAGCGCAACGTGATCGTCAAGCAGCTGGTGGAGCGGAACCGGGTCCGGGGAGCGGAGCGGAAGCAGGTCTAGGGAGCGGAGCGGAACGGAGTCTAGGGAGTGGAGGCCGGGTCCTCGCCGGCGCGGATCCAGTCGAACGTGCGCTCCACGGCGCGCTTCCAGTTGTCGTACTCGGCGGCGCGCCGCGCCGGCTCCATCGCCGGGACCCAGCGGGCGGCCCGGTGCCAGTTGCGGCGCAGCCCTTCGAGCCCCGCCCAGTATCCGACGGCGAGCCCGGCGGCGTAGGCGGCGCCGAGCGACACCGTCTCGACCACCATCGGGCGCTCGACCGGCACGTTCAGGACGTCGGCGACCATCTGCATGGCGAGGTTGTCGGACGTCATGCCGCCGTCGGCCTTCAGCTCCTTCAGGCCGAGCCCGGAGTCGGCGTTCATCGCGTCGACGACCTCGCGGGTCTGCCAGCCGGTCGCCTCCAGCACGGCGCGCGCCAGGTGCCCCTTCGTGATGTAGGACGTGAGGCCGACGATGATGCCGCGCGCCTCGCTGCGCCAGTGCGGGGCGAACAGCCCGGAGAACGCGGGGACGATGTAGCAGCCGCCGTTGTCGTCGACCGACCGGGCCAGGGTCTCGATCTCCGGCGCGGTGCCGATCAGCCCGAGGCCGTCCCGGAACCACTGGACGAGCGCGCCGGTGATCGCGATCGAGCCCTCCAGCGCGTACACCGCGGGCTCGTCGCCGATCTTGTAGCCGACGGTGGTGAGCAGCCCGTTGTCCGACTTCACCGGCGTGGTGCCGGTGTTCATCAGCAGGAACGCGCCCGTCCCGTAGGTGCACTTGGTCTCGCCGGGGGCGAAGCACGTCTGCCCGAACAGCGCGGCCTGCTGGTCGCCGAGGGCGGCGCCGATGCGCACCCCGGGGAACACGCGGCGCGCCGTGCCGTAGGTCTCGGTGGACGACCTGATCTCCGGCAGCATCGCCTTGGGCACGCCGAAGAAGCGGAGCAGGCCGTCGTCCCAGCTCAGCGTGTGCAGGTCCATGAGCAGGGTGCGGCCGGCGTTGGTCACGTCGGTGACGTGGACGCCGCCGTCGACGCCGCCGCTGAGGTTCCAGATCAGCCAGCTCTCCATCGTGCCGAAGAGCACCTCGCCGCGCTCGGCGCGTTCCCGCAGGCCGGGCGTGTGGTCGAGCAGCCAGCGGATGCGCGGCGCCGAGAAGTAGGTGGCGAGGGGCAGGCCGCTGCGCTCGGTGACCAGCGCGGCGCCGGGGGCGCGGCCCAGCTCGTCCACCAGGGCGCCGGTGCGCATGTCCTGCCACACGATGGCGCGGCCGATCGGGACGCCGGTCAGCCGGTCCCACAGGACGGTCGTCTCCCGCTGGTTGGCGATCCCGACGGCGGCGACCTGCTTCGCGGTCGCGCCCGCCTGGGCGAGCGCCTCGGGGGCGATCCGCTCGAGGTTGCGCCAGATCTCCATCGGGTCGTGCTCGACCCAGCCGGGCTTCGGGAAGTGCTGCCGGTGCTCGCGCTGCGTCACCGACACGAGGCGTCCGCCGTGGTCGAACAGGATGCACCGGGTCGAGGTGGTGCCCTGGTCGATCGACATCACGTAGCGTTCCGTCACGACCGGCCCCCTCCCCCCGGACGCGCCGTCACCGCGGCGGCGTCACCAGCGCGAGCCGCCGAGGTCGCGGGAGACGGCGCGGGCCGCGTCCCGCACGTACGCGACGAGCCTCGGCTCGGGGACGCGGCGGGCGTCGCAGATCCGCTCGACCGCGCCGGAGATCCCGATGGCGCCGACCACCAGTCCCCCGTGGCCGCGGATGGGCGCGGCGACGCCGGCCTCGCCGATCGACAGCTCCTCGGTCTCGGCGGCCCAGCCGTTCTCCCGGACGCGGGTGGCGGCCCGTGCGAGTTCTCGCGGATCGGTGATGGTGCGCCGGCAGTAGGACTCCAGGACGGTGTCGCGGATCGACGCCGCCGCGTTGGCGTCGTGGGCGAGCAGCGCCTTGCCGAGCGCGGTGGCGTGCAGGGGCAGCAGCGAGCCGACGTCCATGGCCTGGAGCGTGTCGTCGGGGCGGAACACGTGGTGGACGACCAGGACCTTGCCCTCCAGCAGGGTCCCGATCCGGACGGCCTCGCCGCTGCGCGAGGCCAGCGCGTCGGCCCAGTTGATGGCGCGGGAGCGCAGTTCGTTGACGTCGAGGTAGCTGGTGCCGAGGTGCAGCAGGGCGGCGCCGAGCTGGTACTTGCCGGTGCCGCCGTCCTGCTCGACGAAGCCGACGCGCTCCAGGGTCCGGAGGATGCCGTGCGCGGTGCCCCGGGCGAGGCCGAGCGAACCGGCGATGTCGCCGACTCCGAGGCGGCCCGAACTCGCGGCGAGCAGGCGCAGGATCGCGGCGGCCCGCTCGATCGATTGCACAGGTCCGGGCATGGATCCGATGGTAGTTCGCCCGGCAGGGTGCCGACAATGTCGGCACCCGTCGTCATCGTCGTCGCTTGCGCCCCGAACTGCCCGGATTCTGTGATCTGGTGCACAGACTGGAGGGTAACCGGCACCGAGCGTCGGGGAAAGTGTTCGACATTGTCGGCATGCTCCCGTTGTCGTCCGTTACGTCCCGGCTTAGCGTCCGAGCTGCCTCACGGGCCCGCTTCCACCCCAGCTGCCGAGGAGTCTCCCCATGGCGGAACGAACAGCGGAACGACCCAGAATCCCCGCGCTCGCCGGTGAGCTCGCCGCCGAGTTCGCCGGCACCATGATCCTCATCCTGTTCGGCGTCGGCGTGGTCGCGCAGGTCGCCGGCGCCGGCATCGGCGACCACGACAGCATCGCCTGGGCGTGGGGCCTCGGCGTCACGCTCGGCGTCTACGTCGCCGCGCGGATCAGCGGCGCCCACCTCAACCCGGCCGTGACCGTCGCGCTCGCCGTGTTCCGGGAGTTCGCCTGGCGCAGGACGGCGCCCTACATCGCCGCGCAGACCGCGGGCGCGTTCGTCGCGGCGATGATCGTCCGCTGGAACTACAGCGAGGTGCTCGCCAAGGTCGACCCCGGCCACACCATCAAGACGCAGGGGGTCTTCTCCACCCTCCCCGGCAACGGCACCCTCCCGGTCGGCACCTGGGGCGCGTTCCGCGACCAGGTGATCGGGACCGCGATCCTGCTCTTCGTGATCAAGGCGCTGACCGACGTGCGCAACTCCCCGCCGCTCGCCAACCTCGCCCCGCTCATGATCGGCCTGCTGGTGGTGGCGATCGGGATGGCGTTCGGCACCGACGCCGGGTACGCGATCAACCCCGCCCGTGACTTCGGGCCCCGGCTCGCCTCGTTCCTCACCGGCTACGGCAGCGCCTGGCGGGACCAGCACGGCGAGCTGTACTTCTGGGTCCCGATCGCCGGGCCGCTGATCGGCGGCGTCCTCGGCGCCGGGCTCTACAAGGCCCTGGTCGGACGGTTCCTGCCCGCCGGGGAGCAGCCTCCCCAGGAGACCGCCGAGCCCGAACCGCAGTACGAGACCGCGTGACCCGCCCCATCCCCTCGTCCCAGGAGAACACGCGCATGGCCGACTTCGTCGGAGCCCTCGACCAGGGCACGACCAGTACCCGTTTCATGGTCTTCGATCACGGCGGGAACGAGATCGCCCGTCACCAGTTGGAGCACGAGCAGATCCTGCCGCGGGCGGGG
>NZ_JBGNUS010000015.1:0-105428 GCF_041951365.1 Actinomadura sp. GTD37 | reverse complement strand
TCGGTGGTTTTGGCGAGGGGGAAACACCCGGTCCCATCCCGAACCCGGAAGTTAAGCCCTTCAGCGCCGATGGTACTGCATGGGAGACTGTGTGGGAGAGTAGGACACCGCCGGACTCATATTGCAGAAAGGGCCCCGCCGACACGGCGGGGCCCTTTCTCATTTAATGGCATTTACTTCGGGGGTGTCGGCGCGGGCTGGCCCGCGCTGGATGACATCGAAATGGACGAACGTCCCAGCGAGTTGATTAAGCTGGCTGGTATTCGGCCGTCATGCCGGTGGTGAGGACTGGGAGACAGTCGCTCATCGAGGGCGACTTCTTCGCGTTTGTGCGCTCTCGGTGGACGTGACCGAGGTGCGATCGCCAGGGATGGCGGTGGTGTTGTCGGTGCGCTGGCGATCGTCTGCGGAAGCGGGCTTGCTCTACTGCTCCATCAGAGTCTTCGCATAGTTGGCGAGGGAGCGGTTGTAGCGCGGCAGGTGGCGTGAGAGGGCCTGGAGCGCAAGGCCGGCGGCCTCTCGTTCGCGTCCGAGATCGGTGAGGGCGAGGGCCAGGAACGCGGTGACGGCGTCGTCGAGTTCGTCCGAAACGGTGTCGCGTTCGGCGGTCAGCAGGGCCATGCTCTCCTCCGCCTGTCCGAGATTGCGGAGAGTGCTCGCGAACTGGATCGTGGCCGGACGGCGGCGCTCCCCGTCCAAGCCGGCGGCGAACGCGCTCCTGTAGTGGGCGGCGGCCTTCGCCTCCTCGCCGATCGAGTCGTATGCCGAGCCCAGTTCGTACTCGGCGACCGGGTTACCGGCCGGCAGTTCCCCGGTCAGTTCTTTGACCTTGGCGAGGAAGCTTGCGGGCTCATGGTCGTCGAAGGCGGCCCAGAGATCGGCCATCCGCCGTTCCCAATCCGGGCCTGGAGCGATCATGTCCGAGAGGATACGGGGCAGAGAGCCTACGGGTCGGTGCAGCGCCGAGGACGCAACGCTCGTGCAACGTGCGGTGCGGCAGGATTGGTCCGCTCGACCTCGGTCGGGCGTATGGCCGCACCGGTGCCAACCCACACATTTGCACCGGTGCGGTCACCATCCGAGCGGACCCGTCGAGCTGTCGGCCTGACGGCCAGGTGCTGCGGCACCTCGGAGGGGCAGCGCTAGGCCGAAGAGATCGTCCGGACGCGGGCCGCTTCGTCCACGTCCGACGAGCGCTTCTGTTGCCTTTCCGCCTTCGCCGACGAGGACACCGTCGTCCAGTGGCCATGGCTCCGGGACGGGGCCGCGCTGCTGGCCGCTGCGCTGTGCGAGACCGGGCCGGACGTCAATGGCTGGGCGTGGCGGCGTCCTTCTACGTGTGTCGGTTCGCCGATGAGACCCTCATCCACCGGGCTGACGCGACGTTGGCCCTGGGCCGGGAGTTCACCGTTCCGGGCGACGTAGCGGCGGACGCGCTGGGCGAGTGGATGGAACTCGGTTCGCTGCCCATGCTGTTCGACATCAGGCCCGAGCAGCGGGAGCTGCTCGGGCCCGGCCGTACTGTTCACCTGCATGCGACCGACACTTCGGCCGAGTGGCTCATCGAGCTCGCCGGCGACGCGATCGCGTGGCGGCGCGCCCATGAGAAGGCCGTCGGCCGAGCTGCTGCTTGCTTGTTTGCCGGAGGCGTCCGGTCGGCGGGCTGGAGATCTTCGGTGACGCGCAGCTGCTGGGCTTTTTGCTGGGGCGCGTCCGTTCTCGGCTGATGGCGCGGACGGGCCGCGCCGTGGGATTGTCAGCGGAAGGCGATCCGGCCGCGGCGGGTTGTTGAGATCGCCGCATATCAACATGAGGCGCGACGAGTCACAGTCAGGGGGGTCCCCTGCCACCCACCCCCGGAGTGACCGATGAGACTCGCCGTGGTCCCGTCCCTGCTGGCGATCATCACTGCCGCCGCGCTGACCGCCGCCGCCCCCGCCTGGGCGGACGATCCGCCCGCCGGGTCGGTGCCGCCGGACCAGGACCCGTTCTACTCCGCGCCCGGCAACATCGGCACCTACGCTCCGGGCCAAGTCGTCGCGAGCCGTAAGATCACCCCGAAGGCCGGAGACCTGGCCGACACCGCCGACGCCTGGCAGATCTCCTACCGGACGAACGACTCGCACGACCGCGCCGAGCTGACGGTCACCACGCTTCTCGTCCCGAGGAAGGCGTGGACCGGCGGCGGCGGACGTCCCGCCGTGTCGGTGCAGGCGGCAGAGGACTCCACCGGGACGCAGTGCGCCCCGTCCTACGGGATCTCCTCGGGGTCCCTCGTCGCCGCGTCGTCCGTCCTGTTCGCCGCCCCGCTCCTCGACAAAGGCTGGGCTGTCGCCATGCCCGACTTCGAAGGGCCGAAATCGGTGTTCATGGCGGGGCCGCAGGCAGGCCACGCCGTCCTCGACGGCATCCGCGCGGTGAAGAACTTCGGCACGGGCGGAGTCGGAACCGGCGACCAGTGGGCGCTGAACGGCTACTCCGGCGGCGCCCAGGCCACCGGATGGGCCGCGGAACTCCAGCCGTCCTACGCGCCCGACGTGAAACTCGCGGGTGTCACCATGGGCGGCACCCCCGCCGACCCGGGTGCGGTGGCCCGATCCCTGGACGGCGGCCTCTTCTCCGGATTCGAAGCGGCCGCCACCGTCAGCCTCGACACCGAGTTCCCGGAAGCGGGCATCCAGAATCTGCTCAACGACAAGGGACGGCAGGCGATGGCGGACGCGCGCAACAAATGCGTGACCGACCTGCTGACCGGGTTCCCGTTCAAGAAGCTCGCCGATTACAGCACCGTCCCCGATCCGCTGTCGGTGCCGTCGGTGGCGGCGATGCTGAAGAAGAACACCATGGGCTCGGACGCGCCCGCCGCACCGGTCTTCAACTACCACGCGAACACCGACGAGATCGTGCCCGTCGGGCAGGCGGACGCCCTCGTCAAGGCATGGTGCTCGAAGGGCGCGACCGTTCAGACCGTCCGGGACGCCATCGGCGAGCACGCGCTGGAGGCCGTCGTCCGCAACAACGACGTGGTGACCTTCCTGTCCGACCGCTTCGCCGGCAAGCCCGCCGCCACCACCTGCTGACCCGAGGGCGGAGGCGCCGGAGCCCGCGACCGCGTGACGGGCAGGGCAGCGAGATTCCGGGGCCTGCCGCGGGCCGCGTCGACTTGCGGTTACCGGGTTGCGGTGGCCAGTGCTGCGCGGATGGCGTGCTCGTCGACCGGCTCGCCCTTCTCGTTCGAGAACGGCCCGTACGGGGTCCCCCAGACCGGCGTGCCCGTCGCCTGCCGCCAACTGTCGGCCAGCGGCCCCGCGTCCACGACGCTGTAGCCGAGGGATTCGATGAATTCGGTCACCGCCGTCTTCGCGTGCGCGGAGTCCCCGGCGATCGGCAGGTACGAGCGGTCGGCCGCTCCCGCCGGGCGGGCGAGTGACAGCAGGTGCTTGTAGAAGATGTTGTTGAACGCTTTCACGACCAAGGCGTCCGGGATGTATCGCAGCAGCAGTTCGCTCGAAGTGAGCGACGTGCCGTCGAGTTCGGGGATGTGCCCGTCGCGTTCCGGGCCGTAGTTGCAGGTGTCGATGACCGTCTTCCCTACCAGTGGCTTGGCGGGCAGGTCGGGGAACGCCTTGACCGGCACCGAGACCACGACGATGTCACCGGCCGCGGCGGCCTCCCCGCTCGTCGCCGCGGACGCCCGGGGCCCCAATTCCGCGACCGTGTCCGCGAGCGTTTCGGGACCGCGCGAGTTGCTGAGCACGACCTGGTGCCCGGCCTCGATGGCGAGCCGCGCGATGGTACTGCCGATGTGTCCGCTTCCGATGAATCCCACAGTCGTCATATTCTCCGCGTCCTTCAGAAGAGCCGTATCTTTGTTATTTGCCGGACTCGTGGCGAGGGGGACCCTCGCTGTCAGCCTGTGGGGAAGTAATGGCCGTTGTCCAAATCGGCGAGCAAGCCGGGCTGGGCGGGTTCCCAGCCGAGGGTCCGGCGGGTGATGAGATTGGACGCAGGGTAGCTCTGCGTGACGATGTTCGCGAGGAACCCGAAGTAGCCCGGCACCATCAGTACGTCCGCGGGAACGCTCATGGCGGGCAGGCCCAGACGGCTGCCGATGGCCTCGGCGATCTCGCGGAGCGGGATGGCGCCGTCCCCGACCGCGTGCCAGTATCTGCCGGCCGGTCCCTTCTCCAGCGCCAAGCGGAACAGGGAGGCGACATCGCGAGCGTGCACGGCGTTCCACACGTTCGCGCCGTCTCCGGGGTAGCCGACGAAGCCCTTCTCCTTCGCGAGCGCGATCAGCTGCACGAGGAAGCCGGCGCGATCGGTCGTGCTGTGCGCGATGTTGGCGATCCGCACGACCGAGGATCGCACTCCGCGCTCGGCGAGGCGGACTACGGCGGTTTCCACGTCGTTGCGGATGCGCAGGGTGCCCTTGTGCTCGTCGCCGCCGGGAAGGGCCGGGTCCTCCTCGGTGGCCGGCCGGCCCAGGTTCCCGGTCGAGCCGATGCTCCCCGCCGCGACCAGCGGCTTTCCGGTTCCCGCGAGTGCCTCGCCGTACGCGAGCATGATCGGGAGTTCTGCGGCGGCCACGGCGTCGATCCCGCCGGACGGAAGCAGTTCCTGCCTCTGCGCGACGTGGATGACGCCGTCGGAATCGGCGGCCGCCTCCGTGAGTCCGTCGAGATCCTCGAGGTCGCCGCGACGCACCTTCGCGCCGAGCGCGGACAGCGTCGCCGCGGCCGTGTCCGACCGGGCCAGGCCGGTGACCTCGTGCCCGGCGGCGACGAGCTCGGGAACGATGTACGAACCGGAATGGCCGGTTCCGCCGGCGACGAAAACGCGCACGCTACTGCTCCTTGTCAATGATGTGGTGCGAGAAGTGGTGGCTCGGGTGCGCTCAGCTGGGAATGCTGACGCCGAGGGCGATGTCGAAGGTCCCCGCGCCGTTGCGGGCCAGGCCCATCAGCAGCGGCCCGACCCCTTCCAGCCAGCGGGCCATCTCCAGGCCGCCGACGTCGAGCGGGCGCAGCCCGAGGCTCTCGATGAACGCCGACACGTCGGCCTTGGCCCGCGCGTCGTCTCCGGCGAAGAACACGTCCAACGGACGCCCCTGGGCCAGCACGTGACCGAAGACCGTGTTGAACGCCTTCACCACGTGCGCACTCTCCGGGACTGCTTTGGCGATCTCCTGCGCACCGGACGTGCCTTCAGGGGTGACGACCCCGGTGGCGTCGGCGTTGAACGTGTTGGAGATGTCGATGATGAACTTGCCGGCCAGCGCGTCCCCGTACTGGGCGACGACCGGCACGGCGCCGGCGTATGGCACGGCCAAGACGACGATGTCGCCAACCGGGACGGCGCCGAATGTCCCGACCGTGGCCCCGCCGCCGAGCGTCGCGGCCAGGTCCTTCGCCTTGGCCGCGTCGCGGCCGATGATCTCGACGGCGTTGCCGCCGGCGACCGCGCGTGCGGCTATGGCGTGGGCCATGCCGCCCAGGCCGATAATGCTGACGCTACTCATTGGTCTGCCTTCTTTCTGGAACTGAATAAGACGCTGTGCCTGGTGCCAACCGGTTGTGCCCCTTGTGCCATTCCCGTGGGTGGGTCGGTATCCGATACCTCTTTCAGCCGCTGCGATACCCTGGAGGCATCGCCGGACCGGGAGGCTTCATGGATCTGGACCTGCGCAAGGTGCGCTATTTCGTCGCCGTCGCCGACAGGCTGCACTTCGGCCGCGCCGCCGACGAGCTGCACATCGCGCAGCCGGTGCTCAGCCGGCAGATCCGCGCGCTGGAAAAGGATCTCGGCACCCCGCTGCTGACAAGGGACAGCCACGGCGTGGCGCTGACCGACGCCGGCAGGCAGTTGCTGGCCGACGCCGGCCCACTGCTGGCCTCCGCGGACGCGGTCCGCCGCCGGGTGGCCGTGGCCGCGCGCGGCGGCCGGCGGCTGGCGGTCGGCTTCCGGACCGGCATCCCGGTCATCCCGGCGGCCCGGGCGTTCGAGGCCCGGCATCCGGACGTGGTCGTGGACGTGCAGCGGATCGAATGGGACGACCAGGCCCCGATGCTGCTCGACGGCCGCATCGACGTCGGCTATGTGCGGCTGCCCATCGACGAGACCGGCCTGCGCGTGATCCCGCTGTACACCGAGCCGCTCATGGTGGTGCTGCCCGCGGGCCACCGGCTGGCCGGCAAGGAGGAGGTCACCGAGGTCGACCTGGCCGGTGAGCCGCTGGTCTGGCATGCCGGTCCGAGCACACAGCCCACCAGGCGCCCGCATCCCGACTCCGGGGTCCGCGTGCGCGGCGTGGAGGAAAAACTCGAGCACGTCGCGGCCGGCCGAGGCATCTCGTTCGTGGGACGCTCGGAGACGCTGTTCTACTCACGTCCGGACATCAGCTACGTGCCCATCCCCGAACTCGCGCCCGACCAGGTGTGCCTCGCGATGGCGGCATCGCGCACCTCGCCGCTGGCCGAAGACTTCTTCGCCGCGGCGCAGTCGACGGCCGAGATCACGTCGGAATGCGGCAACCACGAGACCTATTCAGACGATCGCGTATAAGCGTAGAGCGATGGCGGAGACGTACTGGACACCGTTCGTGCTCGGCTTGTTGCGGTTGTTTCGGGACGTATAGGCGTCTAGAAACCGCCTCGTCCCCGGCCGTGATATCGCATTGGCCCCACGCGGATTGCCGGATGCCATGGTGCTCGCGCGAGGTCGTCGGGGGAGCAGGTGTCGGCGGCCCAGCCCTACGCGGGTTCGTCCCGGAGGGCGGCCGTCCTGGCGTCGGCGAGGCAGAAGGGGTGGCCGGCCGGGTCGATGAAGACGCGGAATCGGTGGCCGCCTGGCTGGTGCTCCGCGAGTTCGGCGCCGGCGCGCAGAACGCGTTGCTCCGCCGCGTCCAGGTCGTCGACGCTGAAGTCGAGGTGGACCCTGCGCGGTGCGGCCGGGTCGGGCCATCGGGCGGGACGCGGGTTGGCGACGCGCTGAAAGTCGAGCCGGACGCCGCCCCCGATCGTCAGGGCCGTGAAATCGTCATTGCCGGAATAGCGGTCGCCACCGAGGAACTGCTGGTAGAAGCGAGCCAGGCTGGTGGGGTCGGGGCAGTCGATGGTCACTGCGAACAGCATCACGGGAGAACCCTTCGAAGCTCGGTGAGACGCTCTTGGCACTGGCCCATGATGCGCGCACACCGCTGCGCCGCCTCCACGCGATTGCCCCGGCGGCAGGGCGTGGCGGTTGGCCACCGCGTTGCGGCGGGTTTCTCGGTCAGGGGGCTCGTTCCGCTAGATAGCAGCGGAAGAGGAGGCCCATGCGCACGGTTCCGTCGGCGCGTGTCCGCGGCGCGAAGAAGGACCGCAGTGCCGATTCGACGGTCGCGCGGCCGGAGTGCCGGACCGCCGCGGTGACCGGTCCGGCCGGCAACTGGGCGGCGACCGCCTCGTCCTCGTCCTCGAAGACGACGTCGAAGGTGATGTCGGCCGTCGCCACGGATGCGTAACCGGCTTCGAGCAGCGCGCCGCGGGTCGCGTCCGCGTCGGCGAGGTCGAGGGCGCCGAGGTCGGGCACGTGGCCGCGCGGGGCGAGCGGGTTGATCAGCGCCGCGCTCTCGGCCTGTTCGGGACCGGCGCCCACCGTCACGACCGCCCGGCCGGAGGGAGCGGTGACGCGCGCCATCTCGGCGAGCGCACGGCGCGGGTCGGCGGCGTAGAGCGCGGAGTTGAACGCGGTGACGACGTCGAAGGCGGCGTCCTCGAACGGCATCCGCGCGAGGTCGCCGGTGATGTAGCGCGCTGCCGGACGGCGGCGGCGCGCGTACTCGATGAGTCCCGGGGCCGCGTCCAGCCCGGTGACGTCCGCGCCGCCCTGGGCGGCCAGCTCGGCGAACAGGCCCGCTCCGCAGCCCGCGTCGAGGAGCCGCGTCCCGGGGAGAAGACGAAGGCGCCCGAGCACGCGCTCGTACAGCGGACGGATGCGGCCCTCCGCGACCTCGGCCCAAGCCCGCGGATCACTGCTCCAGAGCTCGCCTTGAACGGACGCGCTCACCGGTCGTCCCCCGTTCGCTGGACTCGCGTGTCGATGTCGTGGTGCCGGGGTGCTGGACGGGACGCGGGGTTGCAGGCATCGATCACGGACTCGTCGTCCCGGCGGTGCGGGAGAGCGGTCGGCGGCGCCTGACCGGACCTGCGTGCGTCGAAGCCGACCGTACTGATGGCCGGTATGGAGTACTGCCGTGTGGCGAGTGCTGATGGCCCCGTCGGGTACGGGGGCGGGTTGCTGAACATGGCTGAACCGTAGGGCCGGGCCCGCCGCGCGTTCTTGAACAAACCGGGCGTCCTTCTCGCGGTGGGCCACCGGGGGCGGGCACACTGGGGCGCGTGACCGGCGAAGCGTTCTCCGCGCCTGCCGCCAGTGGGCAGAGCCATGTCGAGCGTGCGCCCGTCCCGGCGCTGCGCGGGCTCGTGTCCTCGGTCTGGGTGCAGCAGGTCGGCGGCGATGCCGCGCCGTACGTTCACCGGCGCATCCCCAACGGCGCCGCCGAACTCGTCTGCAGGGTCGGATCGGCGCCGCAGGTGATCGGCCCGCTCACCGAGCCGCTGGTCGAGGTGCTCGCGCCGGGGACCACCGTGGTCGGCGTGCGCTTCTTGCCGGGCGCCTTCCCGGTGATCGCGGGGCGGTCGGCGGCGGAGATGGCAGGGCTCGTCCTCGACGCCGACGAACTGTGGGGCCGCTCGGCCGCGGCGCTCGGCGATGTGGTCGCCGCGGCGGCCTCGCCCGGAGAGGCGCTCGCCGCCGTGCAGTTCCACGTGCGCGAGCGCGCCGGAACGCCCCCTGATCGGCTCGTGTCCGAGGCGGTGCGCGGCCTCATGCCGTGGCGGACGTCCGATGTGATGTCGCTGAGCGCGTCCCTGCACATCTCCGAGACGCAGTTGCGGCGCCGCTGCCGGACGGCGGTGGGGCTCGCGCCGAAGGTGCTGCACCGGATCCTGCGCTTCCAGGGTTTTCTCGCGCTCGTCCAGCAGGCGATCGCCCAGGGCCGCGCGCCGACGGCCGTCGGGCTCGCGCTGCTCGCCCGCCGCGTGGGCTACGCCGACCAGCCGCACCTCACGCGCGAGTGCGTCCGGCTCACCGGCGTCCCGCCGCGGGCGCTCCTCGCCGAGACGCACCGGACCTGCGCGAACGGGCACGACCACTCGGCATCGTTCGCGCCCGTCCTGCGCGCCGAGCCTGAGGGACGCCGTCCCCAGGGATAGCACGGCGCGGACGGACCCGCCCTTATGGTGCCTGTCCGTGCCGAGGCTCGCAGGACCGACCAGTTCGATGCCCGTCCGGTGCTGGGAGAAGGGCCTTGCCCGTCGACTCTCCCGGCAGGCAAGGCCCCATCAGACCTTCAGGTCAGCACTTCACCCAGTAACCGGGATCGGTCTCCTTGATGGTGCTGGTGGTGTAGAGGTTCCACAGCCCCAGGTTCTGGTCGGAGCCGTTGGCGTAGGCGTAACCCATGGACTGGTGCGCTCGTCCGGCGGTGGTGTGCGCGTAGTTGGACGCGGTCACACACGCCGGAGTCGGGGTCGGTGTGGGCGTGGGTGTGGTCGGCGGCGGCGTGCTGGTGCCGCCGCTCATGGCCTTGGCCATGTTGACGACGGCCGTCATCTGCGGGCCGGTCTTGAGCGGGTACTGGGCGGACTGGTAGCCCCACCAGTCCCAGCAGCCGCGCGGGTTGCTCAGCCCGGACGCGGTGGCCTGCGGGTACAGGACGATCATGCCGTTGGTGTCGGCGTACTCGTTCAGATACGCCTTGTCCATGAAGGTGTCGCCGATGTTGCCGTAGTACTGGTAGCAACCGTGCAGCGCGACCATCAGCTTGCAGGACGACTGCTCGCAGGATTGCGGGACGTAGGCGAACCCTTCGTTGCCCATGCTGACGGAGGTGGCGTTCCCACCGGGGACGTAGTCGTTCTGGTCGAACTGGATCAGCCGCCCGGTCAGGGACGAGGCGGCGGGCCGCACCGTCCCGAACAGGTGGGTCAGCATGTCGCCGACGGGGTCGCCGCCGCAGTTGTTGATCCAGGGCGACTGGGTGACCGAGCAGGAGCCGGGGCCGATCGGGCTGACCCAGGCATGCCCGGCCGCCGAGTCGTGGTCGTAGACGACGTCGGCGCCCAGGTCGCGGTAGTAGGTGGCCAGGTCGTCGTTGACGTCCTCGGCGACGGTGGTGTCGGACGTGCCGTGGTACAGCCACACCGGGTCGCCGGACAGGTTCGCGACCGGGTCGACGGTGCCTGCCGAGGCGCGGTCGCGAGTCAGCTGTTCGAGCTGGGCCGGTGTTTTGCGGGGCAGGTAGGTCGCCATACAGGCGTTGAGCGCGGTGCTCAGGCTGTTCTGCGCGCAGTCGTAGGCGCCTGCGGAGAAGATGCCGGTTCCTGGAACAGCGACGAGTAGGCGACATGGAGTTGGTTGGCCATGAAGCCGCCGGACGACACCCCGCTGACGTAGGTGGAGCTGATGTCGTACTTGGCGAGCGGGGCGGTGGTCGGCGGCGGGACGGCGGCGTGGACGACGGACAGGGAGGTCGTTGCCAGGGCTGCGGCCGCGACGGCGGCCCAGATCCCTTGCCTGATCCTCAGGCGCATGGGGGCTCCCAGGGGTGGGGTGGGTGCCGCCATCGTCGGAATCTCTCGCGCCGCCCACCAGAGCGCGCGAAAACACAATCCCGTAGATCAACATGGCGACGAGCGCCACGCGCGCCGAGCCGCTGGCCGTCTGATCAGCCTCAGCGGACCGTGCCCCGCTTGATGCGGGCGAGGAAGGTCGTCCACTCGTCGGAAGTGAAGTGGAGCGCGGGGCCGTCCGGATCCTTGGAGTCGCGGGCGGCGATGGTTGAGGCGTTCGTAGCCGCGACCTCGACGCACATCGTGTCGTTCTCACCGCTCGTGCTGTAGCTGCTCTTGCGCCAGCACGGAGAGTGGCGAACTTTTGCGGTCATGGCCGTCCTTCCTTTAGCGGGGGCTGCAGGTCGGCCGCCAATCGCCTGATCAGCGCTGCGGTCGCGTCGCCGTCGAGCGCGATCGAACGAAGGGCCTCGAACTCCACGATATAACGCTGGACGATCCGGGCGTCGTCGGCGAAAAGGCCTCCGGAAGCCTGGTCGGTGTGGACGATGTCACCTCCCAGAGTCGGGGCGAAGACAACGGTGAAGCTGCTGCCCGCAGGGTGCGCCCCGGCGCTGAACGGAAGGATGCGCAGATCAATGTGAGCCAGCTCCGCCATCGTCGCGAGGTGGTGCAGTTGCTCTGCCATCACTGCCGGGCCGCCGACCATTTGCCGTAGGGCGCCCTCCAACATGATCGCGTTGAAGGCGGGCGGATCCGGGCGATGCAGGATTTCCTGCCGCCGCATCCGGATCTTGGTCGCCCGCTGGATCCTGTGGCTGGGAAGTCGGGTTGCATTCGCAGCGAAGAGCGCGGCCGCGTAATGACTCGTCTGTAGCAACCCAGGTATGAACAGGGACTCGAAGGTCCGGATGGAAGTTGTCTCGTTCTCCAGGCTGATGACGTCTTTCAGTGCCGCCATGTCCTTGCCGTAGTTCTGCCACCAGGCGTGCTTGCTGGAGGCCCGTGTGAGGGCGAGCAGGGCGGCGCGGCGGGTGGGGTCGGTGATGCCGTAGGCGTCCAGGATGGGCGGTAGGTCGCGTTCGGGGAGTTTGACCTGGCCTTTCTCGATGCGGCTGATCGAGGAGACGGAGCGTCTGAGGAGTTCGTGGGCCTTCTGCAAAGTGAGGTTCTGTTCGAGTCGGATGTGGCGCAGTTCGAGCCCGAGGCGCACGGTGCGCACGTCCGGGGGCGGTTCACCAGGCATTGGTTCTCTCCCTCCGTGGCCGTCCGATTTCATTCTGTATTGATCGGCCGGCGGGCGGGGGTGAACGTCAAGATCGGAAAATTCCCGGGCGGGGAATTCCCGTTGTCGGGGGATCGGAGGGCTTGATCGGGCTCGTTTATCCATGCTGGCGCTGGCCGCTTCACGGAGCGTGATGCGGCGAATTCGCGAAGTGTCGGACATGGGAGGACGAGATGGCGGCCATGGTGGTGCTCGGGGCGCTGACGGTGGATCGGGACGCGTCGTCCGTGGCGTTGCTGCGCCGGTACGTGGACGGGGCCCTGGAGTTGGAAGGGATCGATGCGGAGGACGTGCGGCTGATCACGAGTGAGCTGGGCACGAACGCGGTCGCGCACGGGGCGGGGGAGCGGATCACCCTGCTGCTGACCGGGAACGACGCGTACGTCCGGGTGGAGGTCGGTGATGGCGGGGGAGGGGAGCCGGCGGTCCGGGAGGCCGGGTCCGGGGAGGAGTGCGGGCGCGGGCTGATGATCGTCGAGGCGGTGGCGGAGCGGTGGGGCGTGCGGCGCGGGGAGGCGGAGACCTGCGTCTGGGCGGAGGTCGTCCGCAGGGAGCGGATGCCTGGGTTGCGGTGAATTCGGAAGGTGGTCGGCGGGACGCCGTAGGCTGCTCGGGTGACTGAGAAGCTTTGGCAGATCGAGCCGTCGGGGCCGCTGCGCGGGGACGTCACCGTGCGGGGAGCGAAGAACGCGGTCAGCAAGCACATGGTCGCGGCGATGCTGGGGGACGGGCCGAGCACCATCGGCAACGCGCCGGACGTCGGCGAGGTCGGCATCACGGCGGGGATGCTGGAACACGTCGGGACGACCGTGGAGCGGTCCGGCGGCGAGGTGACGGTCGTGCCGGGCCCGGTGGCGGACCCGAGCGTCGGCAAGGCGTTCACCGGGCTGAACCGCATCCCCATCCTGATGCTGGGGCCGCTGCTGCACCTCGCGGGCGAGGCGTTCGTGCCGCTGGTCGGGGGCGACCCGATCGGCCGGCGGCCCGTCGACTTCCACGTGGACGCCCTGCGGGCCTTCGGGGCCGAGATGACCTATGCGGCCGACGGGATCCACGCGCGGGCGTCGCGGCTGGTGGGCGCGCGCATCGAGCTGCCGTACCCGAGCGTCGGCGCGACGGAGACCGTCCTGCTGGCGGCCGTGCGGGCCCAGGGCAAGACCGTCATCCGGAACGCGGCGACGGAGCCGGAGATCATCGAGCTGGCGCTGTTCCTGCAGCGGATGGGGGCGCGCATCTCGTTCGCCCCCGACCGGCGGATCGTGGTGGAGGGCGTCGAGCGGCTGAGCGGCGCGCAGACGCGGCTGGACGGCGACCGCATCGAGGCGTTCTCCTACCTGGTGGCGGGGCTCGTCACCGGGGGAGAGGTGCGGGTGCACGGGTGCCCGCAGGACCGGCTCGTCACCGCGATCACGACGCTGACCCGGATGGGCGCCGAGTTCGAGATCACCGACGACTGGATCATGGCGTCGGCGCCGGGCGGGCTGCGTCCGGCGGCGGTCCAGACCGACACCCACCCGGGGTTCGCGACGGACTGGCAGACGCCCCTCATGGTCCTCTTCACGCAGGCCGAGGGCATGTCGGTGCTGCACGAGACCGTGTACGAGAACCGGCTCGCGTACGTGCCGGCGCTGCAGAGCATGGGCGCGGAGATCGAGGTCTACGACACCTGCCTGGGCGGCCCGGCCTGCCGGTACCACGACACGGCGGCGCTGCACTCGGCGGTCGTGCGCGGCGTGAGCAAGCTCCGGGGCGGGGACGTGACCATGCCCGACATCCGGGCCGGGTTCTCGGCGGTCCTGGCGGCGGCGGTCGCGGAAGGGCCGTCCACGCTCAGGGGCGTGCACCACATCGAGCGCGGCTACCACCGCCCGGTGGAGCAGTTCCGCGCGCTGGGCCTCGCGCTGCGGGCGGGCTGACCGGCGTCCGCGGCGGTCCGCGCCCCGACGAGTTCGACATCACCCGCGCGCCCGCACGGCACCTGGCGTTCGGGCACGGCGTGCACGCCTGCCCGGGTGCGCAGCTCGCCCGCGAGCAGGTCCGCGCCACGCTGGAGGTCCTCTCCCGGGAGCTGCCGGGGCTGCGGCTCGAAGGGCCGGTGGAGATGCTGCCGAGCCTGATCCACCGGTCGCCCGCGGAGCTGTTCCTTACCTGGTGATGGCCGAAACCTGCAAGACGGGCGCGGAGCCGGCGGCCAGGCTGGAGCCATGGACCTCACCAAGGCATCGGACTTCATGGCCACGCACGCGCGGCCGCTCGACCGGCGGCGCTTCGAACTGCTGACCGGCGGCGGCGACCGCGACGCGCTCCTCGCCGCCCTCAACGCCCACCGGAACCCCGACGGCGGCTACGGCCACGGCCTCGAACCCGATCTGCGGTCGCGGACGAGCCAGCCGGGCCCCGCGCTGCACGCGTTCGAGGTCTTCGAGGAGCTGGCCCCCGCCACGGCCCCGGAGGCCGCCGCGCTCTGCGACTGGCTGGAGTCGGTGACGCTGCCGGACGGCGGCCTGCCGTTCGGGCTGCACGTCCCCGACCCCGCCGGGTGCGCGCCGTTCTGGGCCGGCGCCGACCCGGAGACGTCGTCGCTGCAGATCACCGCGGTCGTCGCGGCGATGGCGCAGCGCGTTGCCGTCCACGACAAGGCGGTCGCCGGGCACCCCTGGCTCGACCGTGCCACCCGCTACTGCCTCGACGCCCTGCGCGCGAAGGACGATCTGCACGCCTTGGAGTTGGCGTTCGCGTTGTGGCTGGCCGACGCCGTCCACGACACCGAGGCGATCGCGCTGCTCGGCGAGCACATCCCGGAGAGCGGCCTCGTCCACGTCCAGGGCGGGCTGGAGGACGAGATGATGCGGCCGCTCGATTTCGCGCCCTACCCGGGGCGTCCGGCGAGGGCGCTGTTCAAGGAGGAGGCCGTGCGCGCCGAGCTGCGCCGTCTCGAAGACCAGCAGCAGGACGACGGCGGATGGCGCGTCGACTTCGCCTCCTACTCGCCCGCCGCGGAACTGGAATGGCGCGGCTACGCGACCGTGAAGGCCGTGTCCATCCTGACCCGCAACGCGGAAGGCTGACGGGCCCGGCAAAGGTCGCGGCACGCCCCGCGGCCGGCTCCCCGCCGCGGGGGCGGGTGCGTGGGATCCTTGACCCGCAGGCCACAACCGACGGCACCGGAGGCTCCCGATGGACAACGGCCCGGGCTACACGGCGCTCACCCCGCTCGCGTTCCTCGGCAGGTCGGCGGAGGTGTTCCCCGGCAAGACCGCCTACGTCCACGGGGACCGCCGCGCCACGTACGCCGAGTTCGCGGCCGAGGCGACGCGGCTGGCGCACGCGCTGAGGGCGTCCGGGATCGAGCCCGGGGACCGCGTCGCCTACCTGGCGCCGAACGTGCCCGAGCTGCTCGCGGCCCACTTCGCCGTGCCGCTGGCCGGGGCCGTCCTCGTCGCGATCAACACGCGGCTCGCGCCGGCGGAGATCCGCTACATCCTCGACCATTCCGGCGCGAAGGCGCTGGTCGTGGACGCGGCCCTGCACCCGTCCGTCGCGCCGATCGCCGACACCCTTCCCCAGGTCGTCACGGTCCCGGCGGCGGGCGTGGACGGCGACCCGGCGGTCGGCGGCATCTCCTACGGCGAACTCCTGGCGCGCGGCTCGGACGACCCGCTGCCCTGGGGCGTCCAGGACGAGAACGCCGCCATCTCGATCAACTACACGTCCGGCACCACGGGACGTCCCAAGGGCGTCGTCTACACGCACCGCGGCGCCTACCTGAACGCGCTCGGCGAGGTCGTGCACTCGCGGCACACCCCCGCCAGCGTCTACCTGTGGACGCTGCCGATGTTCCACTGCAACGGCTGGTGCACGCCGTGGGCGCTCGCCGCGATCGGCGGGACGCAGGTGTGCCTGCGCGCCGTCGCCGCCGCGGAGATCTGGCGGCTCATCGACACCGAGGGCGTCACGCACCTCAACGGCGCGCCGACCGTGCTGGTGACGATCGCGAACGCGGCGGAGGCGCATCCGCTGGAGCACCCGCTGACGGTGACGACGGCGGGCGCGCCGCCCAGCCCGACGGTCATCGGGCAGATGGAGCGGCTCGGCGCGGGCATCGTGCACGTCTACGGGCTGACCGAGACGTACGGGCCGTACTCGGTGTGCGAGCCGCAGCCCGGCTGGCCGGAGCTGGCAGCCGGCGACCGCGCCCGGCTGCTGGCCCGGCAGGGCGTCGGCATGATCCAGACGGACGGGCTCCGCGTCGTCGACGACGACATGGCCGACGTCCCGGCCGACGGGGAGACGCTCGGCGAGATCGTCATGCGCGGCAACAACGTGATGAAGGGCTACCACCGGGACGAGGAGGCCACCGCGAAGGCGTTCCGGGGCGGCTGGTTCCACTCCGGCGACCTCGGCGTCCGCCACCCGGACGGCTACGTCGAGCTGCGCGACCGGTCCAAGGACATCATCATCTCCGGCGGAGAGAACATCTCGACGGTCGAGGTCGAGCGGGCCATCGACTCGCATCCCGCCGTCCTGGAGGTCGCCGTCGTCGCGGTGCCGGACGACGAGTGGGGCGAGCGCCCCAAGGCGTTCGTCGTGCTCCGCGACGGGCACGCCGTCACCGGGACGGAACTGGTCGAGCACGTCCGGACGAGCCTCGCCCGGTACAAGGCGCCCGACTCGGTGGAGTTCGTGACCGAGCTGCCGAAGACGTCCACCGGGAAGATCCAGAAGTTCCAGCTCCGCGAGCGGGAGTGGGCCGGGCGGGAGCGCCGCGTCCAGGGCTGAAACCCCCGCCGCATCGGGCCTCCCGGCCGCGTGAGGACGCGCGCTTCCGGGGAAGTGTTCCCTGGGCGGGGGCCGGGCCGCCGGCCGCCGGTCGAGAGGGGAGCGTGATGGCGCCCACCGGGAGGCCCACCGGGAACGTGCTGATCGTGGGGGCGGGCCCGACGGGGCTCCTGCTGGCGGGAGACCTCGCCGCGGCGGGCATCGGCTGCACGGTGCTGGAACGCCGCGCCGCGGAGACGACCGACCTGACGCGGGCGTTCGCCGTGCACGCCCGCACGCTGGAGATGCTGGACGCGCGCGGCCTCGCCGCCGAACTGGTCGCGACGGGCGAGCGGGTCGGCGCGCTGCGGCTGCTCGGCTCGGCGTCCCTCGACCTCTCCCGGCTGCCCGGCCGGTTCCCGTTCGTCCTCGTCACGCCGCAGTACGAGACGGAGCGCGTGCTGCGGGAGCGGGCGCTCGCGGCCGGCGCGGAGATCGTGCACGGCGCCGAGGCCGTCGGGCTCCGCCAGGACGCCGCGGGCGTGGACGTCGACGTCCGGACGGCCTCCGGCGAGACCGTGACGCGCCGCGCGTCCTACGTGGTGGGCGCGGACGGGGTCCGCAGCACCGTCCGGCGGGAGCTCGGGCTGCCGTTCCCCGGCAAGGCGGCGGTGCGGTCGGTGATGCTCGCGGACGTCCGGCTGGACGAGGCGCCCGCCGACGTCCTGACCGTCGGCGCGGCCGGCGACGCGTTCGCGTTCGTCGCGCCGTTCGGCGACGGCTGGTACCGGGTGATCGCCTGGAACCGCCGGCACCAGGCGCCCGACTCCGAACCCGTCGACCTGGCCGAGCTGCGGGACGTGGTCCGCCGCGCGCTCGGCACCGACCACGGCCTGCGCGACCCCCGCTGGACGTCCCGGTTCCACAGCGACGAGCGGCAGGTCCCCCGGTACCGGACGGGCCGGGTGTTCCTCGCCGGGGACGCCGCGCACGTCCACTCCCCGGCGGGCGGGCAGGGCATGAACACCGGCATTCAGGACGCGGCGAACCTCGGCTGGAAACTGGCCGCCGAGCTGTGGGGCTGGGCGCCGTCGTGGCTGCTCGACAGCTACCACGAGGAGCGGCATCCGGTCGGGCGGCAGGTGCTGCGCGGCAGCGGCGCGCTGCTGCGGTTCGCGCTCGCCGAGCCGCGCTGGCTGCGCGCGGCGCGCGGCGCCGCGGCGTGGGCGGCGACGCGCGTCCGGCCGGTCGCGCGGCGGGCGGCGGGGGCCGTCTCCGGCATCGGCATCGCCTACCCGGCGCCGCGCGGATCGCACCGGCTGGCCGGGCGGCGCGCCCCGGACGTCCCGCTCTCGGGCGCCCCGGGCCGGCTGTCGGAACTGCTCGGTGACGGGATGTTCGTGCTGGTCGTCGCGGCGAACGACCCGGCCGTCAGCTACCTGGCGAGCAAGCGGTGGCCGGGCCGGGTGCACTGCGCCGTGGCCGGCGGCGCGACCCGCACGACCGCGCTGGTGCGCCCGGACGGCTACATCGCGTGGGCCACGGACGAGACCGCTCCGGACCGGCGCGCCGCCGAGATCCGCGACGCACTGAACCACTGGTGCGGGCAGGCCGCCGACCGGGCCGCCCACGAGCCGCGCCGGACCGGTCCCGGGGCACGGCGGCCCCGGGCACGGCCCGCAGGGGAGGAGCTGACCATGGCCGGCGGCACGGAGGGACGGAACGTCGCCCGCAAGCTGATCGCGTCTCATCTGGTGAGCGGCGAGACGACGCCCGGCGCCGAGATCGGGATCCGCGTCGACCAGACCCTCACCCAGGACGCGACCGGCACGATGGTGATGCTGGAGCTGGAGGCGCTCGACCTGGACCGCGTCCGGACGGACGTGTCCGTCCAGTACGTCGACCACAACCTCCTCCAGGCCGACGAGCGCAACATGGCCGACCACATCTTCCTGCGGTCCGCCGCCCGCCGGTACGGGCTCTGGTACTCCAAGCCCGGAAACGGCGTGTCGCACCCGACGCACATGCAGCGGTTCGGCGTGCCGGGCGCCACGATGGCCGGCTCCGACTCGCACACGTGCGCGGCCGGGTCGCTCGGCATGCTCGCGATCGGCGTCGGCGGGCTGGAGGTCGCGATGGCGATGGCGGGGGAGCCGCTGCACGTGACGATGCCGGAGATCTGGGGCGTCCGGCTGACGGGCGAAACGCCGCCGTGGGTGAGCGCCAAGGACGTGATCCTGGAGATGCTGCGGCGGCACGGGGTGCGCGGCGGCGTCAACCGGATCATCGAGTACCACGGCCCCGGGCTGGCCTCGCTCACCGCGATGGACCGGCACGTCATCGCCAACATGGGCGCCGAGCTGGGCGCGACGACGACGGTGTTCCCCTCCGACGAGCGGGTCCTGGAGTTCCTGCGCGCGGAGGGGCGCGAGGACGACTTCACCGAGATCACCGCCGACCCCGGCGCGTCCTACGACGTCACCGAGGAGATCGACCTTTCCGAGCTGGTGCCGCTCATCGCCCGCCCGGGCTCGCCCGGCGACGTCGTCCCGGTGCGGGACGTCGCGGGGGAGGAGGTCCACCAGGTCGTCGTCGGGTCGTCGGCGAACCCGGGGCTGCGCGACTTCGCGTCCGTCGCGGCGATCGTGCGGGGACGGCAGGCGCACCCGCGGGTGTCGCTGGACGTGAACCCGACGTCCCGGCAGATCCTCGTCGACCTCACCCGGATGGGCGCTACGACCGACCTCGTGCAGGCCGGCGCCCGCATCCACCAGACGGGCTGCATGGGCTGCATCGGCATGGGGCAGGCGCCCGCGATCGGCCGCAACAGCCTGCGGACCGTCCCCCGCAACTTCCCCGGACGCTCCGGCACCAAGGACGACCTGGTCTGGCTGTGCTCGCCCGAGACGGCCGCGGCCGCCGCCCTCACCGGCCGGATCACCGACCCGCGCGACCTCGGCATGGCGGCGCCGGCCGTCCGGCTCCCCGAGAGGTCCAGCGTCAACACCGCGATGCTCGAAGCGCCGCCGCCCGCGGACGAGGCGCGCCGCGTCGGCCTGGACAAGGCCCCCAGCATCGGCGTCCTGCCCGAGCTGGACCCGCTCCCGGACGAGTTCGAGATCCCCGTCGCCATCAAGGTCGGCGACGACGTGTCCACCGACGAGATCCTCCAGGCGGGCGCGCGGGCCCTGCCGTTCCGCAGCGACATCGCGAGGCTGGCCGACTTCGCCTTCGTCCGGCTCGACGAGGGCTACCCGGAACGGGCCAGGGAGGCCGGGCCGCACGCCGTCGTCGGCGGCCGCAACTACGGGCAGGGCTCGTCCCGCGAGCACGCCGCGATCGCGCCGCGGTACCTCGGGCTGCGGCTCGTCCTGGCCCGCGGCTACGCGCGGATCCACTGGCAGAACCTCGTCAACTTCGGGATCCTGCCCCTCGAATTCGCCGACGGGGCCGACTACGACCGCGTCCGGCAGGGCGACGTCCTGCGTGTCGCGAACGTCCGGGACGCGTTGCGGGCCGGGAACGGGATCGACGTCCGCAACACCACCAGGGACGAGACGTACCGGGCGCGGCACCGGCTGTCGGGACGCCAGCGGGACCTGGTCGCCGCCGGCGGCCAGATCCCGCTGCTCCGCGAACGCCGGGCCGGCCGGCGCGCCGGTCAGTAGCGGCGCTCCTCCCGGCCGTAGCCGAGCTCCTCGGCGACGTCCGCGACGTTCTCGTACTCGCGCTTCGGCAGCGTCCGCAGCTGCTCGACGGCGTCGTCGGGGGCGCCGCCCTCGGCGGCGTGCCGGATCAGCTCGTTCGGCCGGGCCGGGTAGCGGGCCCCGGCCAGCATCCGGGCGAGGGCGCTGCGGCCCTCGACGCCCTGCGCGCTCATCCCGGGGGGCGAGCCCTCGCGGTCCCCGGCGACCGCCCGCGTCGGGTCGTCGGGGGCGTCGTCGGAGAACGGCTCGGGCTCCTTGAACTCCTCGGCGTGCGTGGAATGGCCGCCGCTGACCATGCCGTGGGTCTCCCGGGCGATCTCGTCGTCGGCCTTCGGCCCGTGCTTGCCGCTCATCTCTGGCATCGTTCGTCCTCCCTGCGCGCCTCCCGGGGGAACGTTCCCGGGCCGCCGGGTCCAAACATGCGGCCGATCTTGCGGAGGCCGCCGCCCGGCGGGCCTACGACAGCCGCATCAGGCGCAGGACGCGCCGCGCCAGCGTGTTCGCCCCGCCCTCGTCCGCCGCCTTCTCCGCGGGCGCCGCCGCGGCCTCGGCGGGCGCGGCGGGCCGCGGCTCCGGCGGGTCCCCGGCGAGCTCGTAGTTGACCGGCAGCGACCGCAGCCCCCGCATCAGCGGGGACGAGCGCCACGGCAGCTGGTCGGCGGGCAGCGCGAGCCGCAGCGCGGAGAACCGGTCGAACAGCCGCTCCACCGCGATCGTCGTGATCGTGGTGGCGAGGTCGCGGCCGAGGCAGGCGTGCGGCCCCGCGCTCCAGGCCAGGTGGGCGCGGGAGCTGTAGATGGAGTCCGGCGTGGTGGACGCGGTGAACGCCGGGTCCAGGTGCGCGGCGGCGGGCGACACCATGACCGCGTCGCCGGCCGCGATCTGGAACCGGCCGAGGCGGACGTCGGACTTGGCCCACCGGAACGACAGGTTGGCCATCGGCGGGTTCGCGGCCGACGCCCGGTTGATCGCCTCCTGGATCATCCCGGCGGACATGCTGTCGCGGGCCCCCGTCGCGCCGATCAGCACCTCGGTGATGGTGTTGCAGATCAGGTTCCCCGTCACGTCGCCGACGAGGCCCGTCATCATCGCCATCTCCTTGGTCAGCTCGTCGGCGGTCAGGTCCGGGACCGCGGCCAGCATGTAGGACGGCAGGTCGGCGCCGGGGGAGGCCGCCCGCGCGGCGCACACGTCGGCGACCCTGGCGGTCAGCCGCTCCGCGGCCTCCTTCGCCTCCGGGCCGGCGTCCATGACCCGCCACAGGTCGATGATCAGCTCGTCGTCGCCGTCCGCGCCGGTGCCGAGCAGCCGCCCGATCACCATCAGCGGCAGCGGCCGCGCGTACTGGGCGGACAGGTCGGCCAGGCCGGCCGGGCCGCCGTTCTCCGACAGCACCGTGATCAGCTCGTCGGCGTGCCGGCGGACGGCCTGCTCCAGCGCCTTGGCCTCCGGCCGGGTGCGGTCCTGGAAGGGGCGCAGGCCCTCGCTCCAGGCGCTGCGCAGCCGGGTGGAGTCGGCGCCGTCGCGGAACGCCGAGTTGCCGGACTCCACCACGGGCAGCATCGGCCAGTCCGCCGGGACCGCGCCGTCCCGGTACCGGTGCCAGCTCTCGACCCGCCTGCTCCAGACGCCGCGCGTGTCGCGCAGGATGTCGAGCGTCTGCGCGTAGCCGATGACGAGCCATGCCGGGACGCCGAGGACGTCCACCGGCGCGACGGGACCGTACTCCTCGCGGAGCTTCTCGTAGAAGACCGCGGGGCGGGACTCGTAGTCGCGGTTCAGCAGAGGGTGGACGGCGAGCGCGTCCAGCGGGGGGTGTGCGGGGGCGGGGTCTGCCTGCGGCGTCTGGGGCTCCACGTGCACAAACTTTAGGAGAGATCGTTCTCCACTGGCGTGGTTTGCGGTGGAATCGCCCTAGATGATCTTCCGGGCGGGCCCGGATGGCCGACCACTCCGGCGGTATGTGAGGCTGGAGGTTGCCCCTAAGAGAGCTGGAGGTCCGCATGGCCGACTCGTCAGGAGAACCCGCCGACGGTGAGGACGAGGTGAAGCGCAGGTTCCGGGAGGCCCTGGAGCGCAAGCGCGGAGCCGCGGGCAAGAACGCCGGCTCGACCGGCAGGAGCGGCTCGAAGGTGCGCGGCAAGCACGACCGCGCCGACCACCAGCGCCAGTTCCGCCGCAAGAGCGGCTGACCCGCCCGCCGACCCCCGCGCCCACCGCGCGGGGGTCCACCCGACCGCCGTTCAGGCGCCGTACAGCTTCTTGGAGTAGTTGCCCTCGGAGTAGTGCCGCTCCAGCTGCTTCAGGTCCTCCTCGGTGTACTGGACGTCCTTCACGATCCGGGCGTGCGACGGGAGCGCCTCCGGGTCCCAGGTCTCGGGCTTCCAGATCTTCGACCGCATCAGCGCCTTCGCGCAGTGGAAGAAGATCTGCTCGACGTCCACGACCAGGGCGAGGGCCGGGCGGTTGCCCTGCACGACCATCTCGTCGAAGAACGGCGCGTCCCGCAGCAGCGTGGCCCGGCCGTTGACGCGCAGGGTCTCGCCCCGGCCGGGGATCAGGAAGATCAGCCCGACCCGCGGGTTGCTCAGCACGTTCATGAACCCGTCGGCGCGGCGGTTGCCCGGACGGTCCGGGATGGCGATCGTCGTGTCGTCGATGACGTGCACGAACCCGGGCGGGTCGCCCTTGGGGGAGACGTCGCAGTTGCCGTCCGCGTCACTGGTGGAGATCAGGCAGAACGGTGTGCGGGCGAGCCACGCCCGGTCCCAGGCGTGCAGCGTCACGCGCTCCTTGTCGATCGCCCGCCGCATCGGCGCGCCGAGCAGCGCGCGCAGCTCCTCCGGGGACGTGATCGCAGTGGACTCGGGGGCGAGCGTCATCGCCGCTCCTTCCGCCGGGGAAACGGAAGATCAGCGTAACCCGGCGGTATCCGGGCGGGGGAGGGCGGGTCAGCGCCGCGGCGCGTAGCGGCGGACGCCGTTCTCCTCGTGGGCGTCCAGGACGTCCCGGTCGGCGAGGACGTCGAGGTGCGCCTCGATCTCCAGGACGGCCAGCATCCGGCTGAACGCGTCGAGGTCGGCGAGACTGCGCCGGCGGCGCGTCCACGGCATGGCCTCGGCCACCTCGAACGCCGTGCCGAGCCCCGCCCGGACCTGCGCGGCGGCGGCGTCGAGCCGCTCGGCGTGGTGCTCCAGCAGCTCGTCGATCCGGGTGTGCGTGCTCGGCCGCACCGGGCCGTGCGCGGGGAGCAGCAGCGCGTCCGGCATGCCGCGGACCAGCCGCAGCGACTCCAGGTAGCTGCGCAGCGGCCGCCGCTCCGGCTCGGTCTCCAGCCCGATGGACGGCGTGATGTGCGGCAGGATGTGGTCGCCCGCGAACAGCAGCCCGGCGGCGGCGTCCCGCATGACGATGTGGCCGCGGGTGTGGCCGGGCGTGGCGAGCACGTCCAGGTCCCGTCCGGTGAGGGCGACGCGCTCGCCGTCGTCGAGCCAGGCGTCCGGCAGCGTGTGCGGGACGTCCTCCTCGGAACGGTCCACCGGCATGCCGGCGATCTCGTCGGCGAGCGCGGCGGCGCCGCAGCGGCGGAGCATCTCGACCTGCCGGGGATGCAGGCCGCGGCTGACGTCGAACGCCTCGATGGACGCCCGCTCGCCGCGGCCGATCCGCACCCGCGTCCCGAACGACTCGCGCAGCGCGAGCGCCTGCGAGTAGTGGTCCCAGTGCGCGTGGGTGACGAGGAACTGCGCCACGTCGGCCAGCCCGTGGCCGAGCGAGCGGAGGGCCTCCTCCATCGACGCGCGCGTGTCGGGCATCGCCCAGCCGGAGTCGATGACGACCAGGCCGTCGGCGTCCTCGACGACGTACACGTTGACGGCGTGCAGCGACGGGATCGGCAGCGCCAGGGGAATCCGGTGGACCCCGGGCGCCACCGGATGGGCGCCCGGTTCGGTCCAGTCAGTCGGCTGCTCCACGACCGGTGCCGTCACCGCGCGCCTCCCTGATGCTCGAATCACGTTCTAGTCGAACCTACTTCATCCCCGGCCCGCCGTTCGCTCCCCGGCCGGCCCTCAGCTGTGACGTGCGTCGCGGTCGGCGGCGCGGCGGGCCTCGGCGGCGGCCGTGCGCGCCTCGCGCGCCGCGTCCTCGGCCCGCGCCCGGTTGCGCTCTGCGCGCTCCGCCCGGCGGGCCGCCGCGTCGCGGTCGGCGACGGCGCGGTCCAGTTCGCGGCGGAGCCTGCCCGCCACGGCGGACGCCTCGTCCGCCTCGCGCCTCGCCTTGTCCGCCCGCTCCGCGCGCTCGGCCAGCTTGCGCTCGGCCTCCTCGGCGCGCCTGCGCAGCGTCTCCGCCCGCCGGGCCCGGGCCGCGCTCGTCCGCGTGACGTTCGTCTCCGGCCGCTCGCGCTTCCGCTCCTCCCCGGGCTCCGGCTCCGCGCGCTCCTCCCCGGCCGGCGGCCCGGCGGCCGCCTCCCCGGGCTCCGGCTCCGCGCGCTCCTCGCCGTCCGGGGGCGCCATGGGGAACCCGGCGGGGACGAAACCGGTGTGGCTGCGCGGCTGCGGCAGCCGTCCCGCGCGGACCTCCTCGGCGATCGCCTCGTCCACGGTGGCGGCCTGGAGGGTGTCCTCGACCTCCCGGACGGCCTGCTCGCGCAGCGCGCCGCCCGCCTCGGCCGCGAGTTCGCCCGCGGTGCGCACGAGCGAGGCGACCAGGTCGGCGCGGCGCTGCTCCAGGTCGCGCAGGCCGCCGCCGGAGCCCCACGCCGACCGCAGCTCGGCCCCCACGTCCAGCAGCCGCTCCAGCTCGCCGGCGGCGGACCGGCTGAGCAGGTTCACCGCCCACGCCGACAGCGTCGGGCGGCGCAGCGCTCCGATCCGCCCGGCGAGGGCGGCGTCGCCGCCGTCCTTCGCCTCCCGCGCGAGCCGCTTGCGCGTCGCCACGAACCGGGCGGGCGGGACGCCGTAGAGCTCGCCGGCGGCACTGGAGAAGTCCACGCCCGATCCCTACCCGCCCGCGCGCCCCGCGGATCCGGGTGGACGGCACGAAGCGCGGCCGCCTATACTCGTCTACGAGTACTCGTTTGCGAGGAGGGCGAGATGGCCAAGCGGCGCAAGGTGAGCAACCTCCTGGGGCTCGCCGTGCTGTCGACGGTCTCCGCCAGGCCGATGCACCCGTACGAGATGGCCGCCCTGATGCGCGCGCGCGGCAAGGAGCGCGACATGGACATCAAGTGGGGCTCGCTTTACACCGTCGTGGGCAACCTGGAGAAGCACGGTTTCCTGGCCGTCGAGGGAAGCGTCCGCGAGGGGGCGCGGCCGGAGCGCACCGTCTACCGCATCACCGACGCCGGGACGCGGGAGCTCGCCGACTGGGTCCGCGAGCTGATCACGGTGCCCGACCGGGACGTGCCGCGCTTCGAGGCCGGGCTGTCGGTCCTCGGCGCCCTGGCGCCGGACGAGGTGACCGGGCTGCTGCGCCGGCGCCTCGACACGATGGAGCGGCAGATCGCGGGCGACGAGGCCGCGCTGGCGGCCGAGACCGAGGTCCCGCGCATCTTCCTGATCGAGGAGGAGTACGACCTCGCCATCAGGCGCGCCGAGGCGGCGTGGGTGCGCGGCTTCCTCGCCGAGATCGAGGACGGCACGCTGCCCGGCCTCGACCTCTGGCGCGCGTTCCACCGGACCGGTGAGATGCCGCCCGAGATCGCCGCACTGGCGGAGAGGGGAGCCCCCGAGGAGTAGCCGGCGAGAAGGCCCGGCGGTGGTGCGGCAACACCACCCCCGGGCCGGAGAACCCACCACCGAGAACCCACGCGGAGCGGGGCCTGGCGGCGAGAACGCGACTCCAGCCTATCCGGGACCCCTCCGTCGAGCACGTTGCGCTGCAACGGAGGAGACCATGGCGCATGCCATCGAGGCCGAGGGCCTCGTGAAGAACTACCCCGGCGACGTCCGGGCCCTGGACGGGCTGTCCATCACGGTCGGGCCGGGCGAGATCCTCGGGCTGCTCGGCCCCAACGGGGCGGGCAAGTCCACCACCGTCAAGATCCTGACCACGCTGATCCGGCCGGACGCGGGCACCGCCGCCGTCGCCGGGCACGACGTCCTGCGCAGGCCCGACCGGGTCCGGCGCGTCATCGGCGTCGTGTCGCAGAAGTCCGGCGCCGACCCCGAGGCGAGCGGCCGCGACAACCTGGTGCTGCAGGGCCGCCTGTACGGGCTGGGCGGCGCGCGGGCCCGCGGCCGTGCCGCCGAGCTGCTCGCCCGGTTCGGCCTGGAGGACGCGGCGGGCCGCGCCGTGAAGACCTACTCGGGCGGGATGCGGCGGCGCCTCGACGTCGCGCTCGGGCTCGTCCACCGGCCGCAGGTCCTGTTCCTCGACGAGCCCACCACCGGGCTCGACCCCGAGGCCCGCGCGTCCATGTGGGCCGAGATCGCCCGGCTCGCCGGCGACGACGCCCTGGCGATCCTGCTGAGCACCCACTACCTGGACGAGGCCGACCGGCTCGCGCGGCGGCTCGCGATCGTCGACCGGGGCCGCGTGGTCGCGGAGGGCACCCCCGACGCGCTCAAGGGCGAACTGCACGGCGACGCCGTCCACGTCGAATGGCGGGAGGCGCCGCCGGAACCGGTGGTGCGGGAGGCGCTCGGCCGGCTGCCCGGCGTCCGCGAGATCACCCTGGACGGCCCGCGCCTCAGCGCCCGGAGCGGCGACGGCGCCGCCGCCGTGCCGGCCGTCCTCGCCGCCCTCGACCAGGCCGGCGTCCCGGCCGCCGCGGCGACCGTCGCGCGGCCGTCCCTGGACGACGTCTACCTCCGCTACGCCGGGCGACGCATCGCCGGCGCCGAGCCCGCCACCGCAGGAGGCGCCCGATGACCGCCCTGCCGATCCGAGACCGGCTGACCGGGACCTGGTGGATGACGCACCGGCGGCTGTCGGCGCTGCTGCGCAACCCCGCCGTCCTCGTCCTGACGCTGGCGCAGCCGATGGTCTGGCTGTTCCTGTTCGGCCAGCTGTTCCAGAAGGTCGCCGAGCTGCCCGGGTTCGGTGCGCAGTCCTACCTGGACTACATCGTCCCCGGCGTCGTGATCATGAACGCGGTGTCGCTGAACTCGTTCGCCGGGATGGCGACCATGGACGAGATCGAGCGCGGCACCCTCGACCGCTTCCTCGTCACCCCGGTGCGCCGCGGCGCCCTCGTGAACGCGGGCGTCATCGAGCAGGCCCTCAGCACGGCGTTCCAGTCCCTGGTGATCATCCTGCTGGGGTGGGCGGCCGGCGCGGACTACCCCGGCGGGCCCGGGGGGCTCGCCGTCCTCGTCGCGGCCGCCGTGCTGATCGGCGTCGTCCTCGCCGCCCTGTCCAACACGCTCGCGCTGCTCGTGCGGGACCGCAACACCATCATCGGCCTGAACGTGATGCTGCTGCTGCCCCTCACCTTCCTGTCGTCGGCGTTCATGCCCGAGGGCCTGATGCCCTCCTGGATCGGGCACGTCGCCGCCGCCAACCCGGTGAGCTGGGCGCTCGACGGTGCCCGCGCGGCCCTGTCCGCCGACCCGGACTGGGCCTCCGCCGCGCTGCACGGCTCCTGGCTGCTGGCGCTGACCGCGGCGACGGTGGCGCTGGCGACCTACTCGGTCAGGAGCTACCAGAAGTCCCGATGACCGACCCCGCCCGCCGACGGGTCAGCGGGTGTCGAGGAACCGGTCGAGGACGCGGGTGCCGAACGCCAGGCCGTCCAGGGGGACGCGCTCGTCCACGCCGTGGAACATCCCGAAGTAGTCGAGGTCCGGCCCGAGCAGGAGGGGGGCGAAGCCGAAGCTGGTTATGCCGATCCGGTGGAACGACTTCGCGTCCGTGCCGCCCGCCATCACGTACGGGACCGGGCGGGCGAGCGGGTCCTCGGCGCGCAGCGCGCCCGCGAGCGCGGCGAACGTCGGACCGGCCGGGTCCGCGGCGGGCGCCTCCTCGTAGTTGATGAACTCGCGGGCGACCTTCGGGCCGAGCAGGCGGTCGACCGTGGCGAGGAACTCCTCGCCGGTGCCGGGCAGGTAGCGGCCGTCGACCTGCGCCGTCGCCGTCCCCGGCACGACGTTCACCTTGTACCCGGCGTCGAGCCGGGTCGGGTTGGCCGAGTTGCGGACCGTCCCGGCGAACAGGTGGCCGGCGCGGCCGAGGCGCACCGCCTCCGCGTCGAGGCGGTCGTGGTCGATGGCGGTGCCGAGCGCGTCCGCGAGCCCGTCCAGCAGCGCCCGCACGCCCGGGGTCAGCCGGACGGGCCACTCGTGGGCCGCCAGCCGGGACACGGCGTGCGCGATCTCGGCGACGGCGTTGTCGGGCGCCGGCTTGGACCCGTGGCCGGCGGTCCCGCGCGCCGTCAGCCTCATCCAGGTGGTGCCGCGCTCGCCCGTCGCGATCGGGTAGATCCGCGTCCCGCCCTCGTCCACGCTGAACCCGCCGGACTCGCTGATCGCCTCCGCGCACCCCTCGAAGACCTCCCGGTGCTCCCGCGCCACGTACCGGGACCCGTACTCGCCGGTGCACTCCTCGTCCGCGAGGAACGCCAGCACCAGGTCGCCGCGCGTGCGCCGCCCCTCGCGCAGCCGCCGCCGCACGACCGCGAGCGTCATCGCGAGGCTGCCCTTCATGTCGACCGCGCCGCGCCCCCACACGCACCCGTCGCGCACCTCGCCGGAGAACGGCGGCACCGCCCAGTCGGCCGCGTCGGCGGGGACCACGTCGAGGTGCCCGTGGACCAGGAAGGCGGGATGGGACGGGTCGGCTCCGGCGATCCGCGCCAGCACGCTCGCCCGCCCCGGCGCCGCCTCCACGATCCTCGCCTCGACGCCGGCCTCGTCCAGCAGCCCGGCGACGTACTCCGCCGCCGGCCGTTCCGGACGCGCCACCCCCTCACCCCGGTTGGTGGTGTCGTACCGGATCAGATCGGAACAGATCCTCCCCGCCTCGCCGCCCGCGTCGCTGCACGTCTCGTCGTCCGTCATGCCTCCGTCACCCTTTCCGCGGCCCGCCTCGTTCGCCGCGCCCCCGTCAGCCTCAGTGCCGCCCGCCCTGCTCGCCGTTCCCGTGTCGGGTTCTTCGCCGGCCCGGCTGCCTGACCGGCCCTCTGGTACCGCTCTCGCGTCCGTGCCGGGCGTGGGTGCGCGGGCGGCCCGATGTGCGTCCGGGGCCGGGCCGAGGGCGCGGACGGGCTCGCGTCGCGATGACGGTTCATTTTGCCCGGGCGCCCGCCCGTGTCAACGGGAGGCGGTTTCGAGCGGTGTCTCGGCTCGCGGCGGACGCGGCACTGCATGATCAAGAACGTCTCGATCCGGTTTCGACTCCGTCAGCGATGTGTCCAAACGGTCACCACGAGTACGACGCTGCGAGCAATCTAGGTGCGGCGGGCGGCCGAGCGTCCGCGGCGCGACGACGCGACTGGGCCGAGGAGGAGCATGACCAGCCAGAGGGGTGCGCGGTGGAAGGTCGCGGGGGTCGTCGCGGTGGCGCTCACCGCGTCGCTGGGGCTGTCGGGCTGCGGCGGCGATGAGGCGGGGGCGGGCGACGGGACGTTCACCGTCGGGCACTCCGAGCCCGATCACCTGGTCCCCGCCAACACGACCAGCAGTTACGCGTTCGACGTGATCACCGAGCTGTTCGACAACCTGATGACGCTCACCGAGGACGGGAAGGCCGTGCCGCTGGCCGCCGAGTCCGTCGCCTCCGACGACCAGACGGTCTGGACGATCAAGGTCAGGCCGGGGCAGAAGTTCCACAACGGGGAGCCGGTGACCGCGCAGAGCTTCGCGGACGCGTGGAACAACGCGGCGTACGGGCCGAACGCCATGGGCGCCAACGACTACTTCTCGTACATCAAGGGGTACGAGGAGATGAACCCCGAGGACGAGAACGCCAAGCCGAAGGCCGACACGCTGTCGGGGGTCGAGGTCACCGGCGCGGACACCATGAAGGTCACGCTCAACGCGCCGTTCAGCCAGTTCCCGCTGCTGCTGACGTACCCGGCGTACGCGCCGATGCCGAAGGCGGGCCTGAAGGACCTGAAGGCGTTCGACGAGCACCCGATCGGCAACGGCCCGTACGAGATGGACGGGAACTGGGAGCGCAACAAGCAGGTCGAGCTGGTCGCCTCCCCGGGGTACGCGGGCCCGCGCAAGCCGAAGAACAAGGGCGTCACCTGGAAGAGCTACTCCAGCGCCGACACCGCCTACACCGATCTGCGGGCCGGCCGGATCGACGTCCTGCAGACGATCCCGTCCGCCAAGGTCCCCGAGGCCAAGCGGCTGCTCGGCGACCGGTTCCTGTCCCGCAAGATGAGCACGACCGACTACCTGGGCTTCCCGCTGTTCGACAAGCGGTTCGACGACCCGGACCTGCGCAAGGCCATCTCGATGGTCATCGACCGCCAGGGCATCAACAAGGCGGTCTACAACGGCGACTTCTTCCCCGCGGACTCGCTCATCCCCTCCATCATCCCGGGCCACCGCGACAACGCGTGCGGCGAGCCGTGCACCTACGACCCGGCGAAGGCCAAGCAGCTGTTCGACAAGGCCGGCGGGTTCAAGGGGACGATGGAGCTGTACTTCTCCAACTCGCAGCCGACCTACGCGCAGTGGATGCGGATCGTCGCGAACTCGCTGCGCGACAACCTCGGCATCACCGACATCCAGTTCCGGCAGGTTCCCGCGTCCGACTACTTCTCCATGCTGAGCGACCGCAAGGAGAAGGGCCCGTACCGGCAGAACTGGGAGGCCGACTACCCGAGCCCGCAGAACTACCTGGAGAACATGTGGGGCTCGGCCGGCAACCGCATGGGCTGGAAGAACAAGGAGTTCGACGACCTCATCGCCGAGGCCAACCGGACGGCCGACCAGCAGCGGGCCCTCGCGCTCTACAACCAGGCCGAGGACATCGCCGTCCAGGAGATGCCGATGATCCCGCTCTGGACGTGGGCGGGCCAGGGCGGCCGCTCGAAGAACGTCGGCGACGTCACGATCACCCCGTTCTCCACGGGCCTGGTCGCCACCGAAGTGACGGTGAAGTAGCAGGCGATGTGGCGCTACGTCCTACGGCGGCTCCTGCAGGCGGTCCCCGTCTTCATCGGCACGACGCTGCTCATCTACGTGATGGTGTTCGCGCTGCCGGGCGACCCGATCCAGGCGCTCGCGGGGGACAAGCCGGTCCCGGAGAACGTCCTGCGGACGCTCCGGGACCGGTACAACCTGAACGACCCGCTGCTGGTGCAGTACGCGAAGTACATGTGGAGCCTCCTCCAGGGCGACCTGGGCGAGAACTACACCGGCCAGAGCGTGTCGGAGATGCTCGGCGGGCGGTGGACGGTGACCGCCCAGCTCGCCCTCACCGCCTGGATCTTCGAGCTGGCCATCGGCGTCGCGCTCGGGACGTGGGCGGGCCTGCGGCGCGGCAGGTTCGCCGACACGCTCGTCCTCAGCGGGACGACGCTGGTGATCGCGGTGCCCGTGTTCGTCCTCGGGTACGCGGCGCAGCTGCTGTTCGGGCTGCACTGGCAGATCTTCCCCACGGCCGGGACGGACGACGGCTGGCCGATGAGCTACCTGCTGCCCGGCATCGTGCTCGGCTCGCTCGGCCTGTCGTACGTGGCGCGGCTGACGCGCACCAGCCTGTCGGAGAACCTGCGGGCCGACTACGTGCGCACCGCGAACGCCAAGGGGCTGTCGCGGGCGCGGGTGGTCGGCCGGCACGCGCTGCGCAACTCGCTGATCCCGGTGGTCACCTACCTGGGCGTCGACTTCGGGAACCTGATGGGCGGCGCGGTGGTGACCGAGGGCATCTTCAACCTGCCGGGCATCGGGCAGCAGGTGTTCCAGTCGATCCAGCTGAAGGAGGGCCCGGTGGTGGTCGGCGCGGTCACCGTGCTGGTGCTGGTCTTCCTGCTGGTCAACCTGGTCGTGGACCTGCTGTACGGGGTCCTCGACCCGCGGATCAGGTACGAGTGAGGCGCACATGACGATCAAGGAGCCGGACGCCGGGCCGCCGGTCCCGGAACCGGAGCCGGTCCCGGACGCGGGGGCGCCGGGGACGAGCGCGGCCGCGGTCGCCGTCGTCGGCGGCGAGATCGGCCGGGCGTCGCTCTGGCACGACGCGTGGCGCGACCTGCGCCGGCGCTGGGTGTTCTGGGGGTCGGCCGCGGTCCTCGCGGCCGTGTCGGTGATGGCCGCCGTGCCGAGGCTGTTCACCGCCGGGGACGTCAACGAGGGCTGCGACCCGAACGACGCCAAGCTCGGCCCGTCCGGCGGCCACTGGTTCGGCACCGACCTCGCCGGCTGCGACTACTACGCGCACGTCGTGCACGGCGCGCGCCCGACGCTGCTGATCGGCGTCGCGGTCACCGTGTTCGCGCTGGCGATCGCGCTCGTGTTCGGGCTGCTCGCCGGCTACTACGGCGGCCTCGTGGACACGCTCATCGCGCGGCTCACCGACATCTTCTTCGGGCTGCCGTTCGTGCTGGGCGCCACGGTGATCCTGGTGGCGTTCCCCTCGCACGGGGTGTGGGCGATGACGCTGGTGCTGGTGCTGCTCGGCTGGACGACGATGATCCGCATCATGCGGGGGCAGGTCATCGCGGTCCGGGACGCCGACTACGTGCAGGCGTCGCGGCTGCTCGGCGCGTCCGACGCGCGGATCATGGCCCGGCACATCCTGCCGAACGCGATCGCGCCGGTGATCGTGGTCGCCACCCTCAACGTCGGCAACGTGATCGTGGGGGAGGCCACGCTGGACTTCCTCGGCGTCGGCCTGCAGTACCCGGAGGTGTCCTGGGGGCTCCAGCTGGGCCAGGCGAAGGACTCCTTCATCGAGAACCCCCACCTGCTGGTCTTCCCCGCCGTGCTGCTGTCGGCGACGGTGCTGAGCTTCCTGATGCTCGGCGACGCCGTCCGCGACGCCCTCGACCCGAAGCTGCGGTGACGACGACGATGCTCACGGATGTGAAGGACGACCCGGCCCCCGGGCCCGCGCCGCTGCTCCGCGTCGACGACCTGCACGTGCGGTTCCGCGTGCGCGGCCAGGACGTCCACGCGGTGAACGGCCTGTCGTACACCCTCGACGAGGGGGAGACGCTCGCGATCCTCGGCGAGTCCGGGTCGGGCAAGAGCGTCGCCGCCCAGGCCGTCATGGGCATCCTGGACGTGCCGCCCGCCCGCGTCGAGCGCGGATCGGTGCGGCTGCGCGGCGAGGAGCTGCTCGGCCTGCCCGAGCGGCGCCGCCGCGCCTACCGCGGCGACCGCATCTCGATGATCTTCCAGGACGCGCTGACCGCGCTGAACCCGGTGTTCACCGTCGGCGACCAGCTCCGCGAGATGTACCGGGTGCACCGCGGGCTCGGCCGGCGGGCCGCCCGGGAGAAGTCCGTCGAGCTGATGGAGCGGGTGCGGATCCCGTCCGCCGCGAAGCGGCTCGGCGACTACCCGCACCAGTTCTCCGGCGGCATGCGCCAGCGCATCATGATCGCGATGGCGCTGGCGCTGGAGCCGGACGTCCTCATCGCCGACGAGCCGACGACCGCGCTGGACGTGACCGTGCAGGCGCAGATCATGCGGCTGCTCGCCGGGCTCCAGGAGGAGCTGCGGATGGGCATGGTGCTGATCACCCACGACCTCGGCGTCGTCGCCGGCGTCGCGGACCGGATCGTCGTCATGTACGCGGGGTCGGTCGCCGAGCAGGCGCCCGCCCGCGAGCTGTACGCGCGGCCCGCGCACCCGTACACCAAGGGGCTGCTCGCGTCGGTGCCGCGGCTGGACCGGCGCGGCGCGCCGCTCGTCCCGATCAAGGGCGCGCCGCCGAACCCGGCGGCGCTGCCGCCCGGCTGCCCGTTCCAGCCGCGCTGCCCGCGCGCCGAGGCGCTCTGCGCGGCCGAGCGGCCGCCGCTCGTCACCGTCGCGCCCGGGCACGAGGCCGCCTGCCACTTCGCCGAGGAGGTCCACGGTGCCGGACCCGAGTAAGGGCCCGATCCTCCAGGTGGAGGGGCTCGTCAAGCACTACCCGGTCACCCGCGGCGTGCTGGTCAAGCGCGCGGTCGGCCACGTCAAGGCCGTGGACGGCGTCGACCTGGAGCTGCGCCGCGGCGAGACGCTCGGCGTCGTCGGCGAGTCCGGGTGCGGGAAGTCGACGCTGGCGAAGCTGCTGCTCGCCGCCGAGCGCCCCACCGCCGGGACGGTCCGCTTCGACGGCCGGGACGTGTTCGCGCTGCCGAAGCCCGAGCTGCGGGCCCTGCGCCGCCGCATCCAGATGGTGATGCAGGACCCGTACTCCTCGCTCGACCCGCGGATGACGGTCGGCGACATCGTCGGCGAGCCGTTCGCGATCCACCCGGACGCCGCCCCGAAGGGCGAGCGGCGCGCGCTCGTCCGCGAACTGCTGGAGCTCGTCGGCCTCGACCCCGGCCACGTCAGCCGGTACCCGCACCAGTTCTCCGGCGGGCAGCGCCAGCGCGTCGGCATCGCCCGCGCCCTCGCGCTGCGCCCCGACGTGATCGTGTGCGACGAGCCGGTGTCGGCGCTGGACGTCTCCGTCCAGGCCCAGGTGATGAACCTGCTCGCCGAACTGCAGCAGGAGCTCGGCCTGGCGTACGTGTTCATCGCGCACGACCTGGCCGCCGTCCGGCACATCTCCGACCGCGTCGCCGTCATGTACCTGGGCAAGGTCGTCGAGACCGGCGACGAGACGCAGATCTACGAGCATCCGACGCACCCGTACACGCAGGCGCTGCTGTCGGCCGTCCCGGTCCCGGACCCGGACGCGCCCGGCTGGTCGGACCGGATCCGGCTGGAGGGCGAGCCGCCGTCGCCGCTGGACCCGCCGTCCGGCTGCCGCTTCCGCACCCGCTGCTGGAAGGCGCGCGACATCTGCGCCGAGGAGGAGCCGCGCCTGGAGGAGCGGGAGGGGTCGGCCCATCCCAGCGCGTGCCATTTCGCCGCCGAGGCCGCGCTCACCGAGCGAACCTGACGGCCGCCGGGTGCCCCGGCGGCGGGATCCGTAGGGTGGGGGCATGGCACGCAAGGGCAGGCACGGTCCCCGGCCGCGCACCTACCGGATCGCGGGCGGGGAGGCCGAGCTGCTGCGCGACGCCGACCGCGACGGCGGCTGGATGCTGCTCGTCGGCGGAGTGCCCCAGTCCTATGTGGACCTGTCCGACCCCACCTACCTCGACTTCGAGTACATGCGGCTGATCGGCGACGTCGTCGACTCCGCCGGCCCGGAGGGCGAGGCGTTCGACGCCGTGCACATCGGCGGGGCCGGCTGCACGCTGCCCCGCTACATCGCCGCGACCCGGCCGGGCTCGCGGCAGGTCGTGCTGGAGCCGGACGCGGAGCTGGTGCAGCTCGTCCGCGAGCAGCTGCCGGTCAAGGGCGTCCCCGGGCTGCGGATCCGCGTCACCGACGGGCGCAGCGGCATCGCGGCGCTCGCCGACGACGCCGACGACCTGGTGGTGACGGACGCGTTCGCCGAGGCGTCGATGCCGCCCGAGCTGGCCACCCGCGAGTTCGTCCTGGACGCCGCGCGGGTGCTGCGGCCCGGCGGCGTCTACCTGGTCAACGTCGCCGACGGGTTCCGGCTGCCGTTCGCGCGCAGGGTGACCGCCACGGTACGGTCGGTGTTCGGGCACGCCGTCCTGATGGGCGACCCGGGGGTGCTGCGCGGCCGCCGGTTCGGCAACCTGATCGTGGCCGCGTCGCAGGAGCCGCTGCCGGTCGCCGAGCTGACCCGCCGCGCGGCGGGCGGCATCGTCCGGGCCCGGGTCGTGGCCGGCGGCGACCTCGCCGCGTTCTGCGCGGGCGCGGCGCCGCTGCACGACGGCGAGGAGATCGTCGCCCCGGTCCCGCCGCCGCAGGTCTTCGGACCGTCCTGACGGGGGCGCGGCCGCGATGTCACATTCCGGGCGCCTGTTCTGTCGCTCTTGCCGGAGGCGTCCTTCATCCACCTAGGAGGAACCGATGATTCTGGTGACAGGGGCCACCGGCACGCTGGGCGGGCCCGTCGTGCAGAGGCTGCGGGAGGCCGGGGCGGACGTGCACGGGCTCAGCCGCCGCGAAAGGGAGCCGGAGCCCGGCCTCACCTGGCACAAGGGCGACCTCTGGACCGGCGACGGCGTCGACGCGGCGGTCGAGGGCGCGGAGACGATCGTGCACTGCGCCAGCGACCCGCTCCACCCCAAGCGGGACCTGCCCGCCGCCCGGCGGCTCGTCGAGGCCGCGCGCCGGCAGGGCGCCCCGCACCTGGTCTACATCTCGATCGTGGGCGTCGACCGGATCCCGTACGGCTACTACCGCACCAAGCACGCGGTGGAGCGGCTCGTCGAGGACTCCGGGCTCCCGTACACGATCCTGCGGGCCACCCAGTTCCACACGCTCCCGAACGCGGTCTTCGACATCCTCACCAAGGTCCCCGGCGTGGTCGCCGTGCCGCGGGGGCTGCGCGACCAGCCGATCGACGCCGCGGAGGTCGCGGCGCGGCTCGCCGACCTGGCGCTCGCCGCCGGGCCCGCGCGGCGCGTCGCCGACATGGGCGGCCCGGAGGTGCTCACCGTGGAGGAGATGCTGCGGGACTACCTGGCCGCGCGCGGCCTGCGCCGCCCCGTCCGGGTGCCGCTGCCGCTGCCGGGGAAGGCCGGGCGCGGGTTCCGGGACGGCCACCACCTCACCCCGGACCACGCCGTCGGGAAGCGGACCTGGCGGCAGTTCCTGGAAGAGGCCCACGGGCCCCGTTAAGGACAGGCCGCCGCTCCCGTATCGGCCTCATCCGGTCGCGCCATGTCCCATAATCGAGCGATGGAGTCGTCCACCCGAATTCTCATTCTCGGCATGGATTCGTCGGGGAGGATTCTGCAGTTCGACCGCAACGCCGCCGCCGTGCTCTCCCGGAACGCGGACGACCTGCTGGGCCGCCACCTGGACGAGATGTTCCCCGGCGCGCGGGAGCCGCTGCTGGAGGCGCTGAAGGCGGGCCGGGAGCGCACCGCCATGCTCGCCGTGGAGACCCCCGCGAGCGGCACGCTGGACGCGGTCGTGACCGTCCACCCGATGAGCGGCGGCGCGGCCGACCCGGCGGCGCCCGGTCTCGCGGCACTCGCCGTCATCCGGGTGCCGGTGCCGCTCGCCGACCGGTTCGTCGACCCCGCCGTCATCCGCCGGGCGCTGCTCGACGACGCGCTCCCGCGCATCGGCTCCACCCTCGACCTGGAATTGCTGGCCCGCGGCCTGATGGACGTCCTCGTCCCGCATTTCTGCAACTCGGGCGCGCTGCTGCTGGCCGAGAGCCACATCGACGCCGACGAGCCGCCGGAGGGCCCGGACGGGCCGCAGCTGCGCCGCATGGCGATCGGGTTCGACGACGAGGACACGGCCTGGGACGCGACGTTCCCGACCGGCGAGTCGCTCGTCTACCCGCCGGGCACGCCGCACGCGCTGTGCCTGGAGTCCGGCGAGCCGGTGCTGCGCGCCCTCGGCGGCGAGGGCGCGGCCAGGCTCGCGGGCGCGTGGCGTCGCCCGCCGGTCGCCGACCTGCTCAAGGGCGCGTCGATGCTGTTACTCCCGATCGTGTCCGCGGCGGGCGTGCTCGGGTTCTTCGTCTGCACCCGCAACGCGGCGCACCGGCAGTTCGACGCCTACGACGTCGAGATCGGGATGGAGTTCGCCAACCGGGCGTCCATCTTCGTGGAGAGCGCCCGCCAGTACTCGCGCGAACGCGCCACCGCGCTCACCCTGCAGCGCAGCCTCCTGCCGACGGGCCTGTCGGCGCCGTCGCCGGTCGAGGTCCACCACCGCTACCTGCCGGGCAGCCGCCGCATCGAGGTCGGCGGCGACTGGTACGAGTCGATCGCGCTGCCCGGCGCCCGGGTCGCGCTGGTGGTCGGGGACGTGGCCGGCCACGGGGTGAAGGCCGCCGTCACGATGGGGCGGCTCCGCACCGCCATCCACACCCTCGCCGGGCTGGAACTGCCGCCCGCCGAGGCCCTGGAGCGGCTCGACTCGCTGATGCGGACGCTCGGCGAGCGCGAGCCGCACTTCGCCACCTGCGCCTACGTCGTCTACGACGCGGTCAGCGGGCAGTGCGAGGTGGCGAGCGCCGGGCACCTGCCGCCGCTGCTCGCCCCGCCCGGCGGCGAGCCGGTGTACCTGCCGGTGCCGCCCGCGCCGCCGCTCGGCGTCGGCGGCGACGGCCCGATCGTGACCCGCGAGTTCACCGTCGAGGACGGCACCCTCCTGTTCCTCTACACCGACGGCCTGGTGGAGAACCGCGCCCGCGACATCGACGACGGGCTGGCCCGGCTGCTCGCCACGTTCGGGCCGGGCGCCGCCGCCCGCCCGCTGGAGGAGCTGTGCCAGGCGGCGCTCGACGGCGTCTACGACGACCAGCACCGCGACGACATCGCGATGCTGATCGCGCGGCTGGCGCGCATCCCGGCCGACCACCACGCCACCTGGGAGCTGCCCGCCGAGCCCGCCGCCGTCCGGCGGGCCCGCGGCCTCGTCCGGGACCGGCTCGCCCGCTGGGACCTCGACGAACTGGTCCACCCCACCATGCTGCTGGTGTCGGAGCTCGTCACCAACGCGATCCGGCACGCCGGCGGCCGCATCACGCTGCGGCTCGTGCGGGAGGGCGGCCTGGTCTGCGAGGTCTTCGACTCCTCGGACGGGCGGCCCCGCATCCGCCACCACGACGACGAGGACGACATGCTGGAGTCGGGCCGCGGCCTGCACGTCGTGGGGCGGCTGGCGCAGCGCTGGGGCGTGCGCCGCACCACCGGCGGCAAGGTCGTCTGGTGCGAGCAGCGGCTCTCCTGACCGCGGCCCGCCCGCCGCGCGGCTAGCGCAGCACCGAGATGTGCACGTGGTCGTAGTGGTTCTGGGTGATGCTGCCGCGGTCCTCCATCGGCCGCCAGCCGCCGCCGCGCACGTTCCAGATGTGCTGCCGCCAGATGACGTAGGAGATGCCGAGCCGCCGCGCGTTCGCGACCGCGTACCGGGCGACCTGCTCGCCGTGCCGCTGCGCGCCGGCGCTCGGCATCCGCCCGCCGGTGCTCTCCATGAAGTCGCAGGCGCGGCCGTCGCCGTGGTCCTGCGGGTCGCCGGTGGAGCGGTAGCAGCCGATCGTCGGGAACGGGCCGAACAGTCCCGCGATCTCCAGCAGGACGGTCCGCATCGTGGGCGTCATCCTGTTGCCGGTGATGGGGGTCCGGTCGCCGGCCGCCCCGTCCGGCCGCCCGGTGAGCTGCGGGCGGCCCTTCTGCTTCGCCGGTGAGGCCGGTTTCCGCGGCCGCGTCAGCGCCGCGACCTTCGTGCCGCGCGGCAGGACGTCCCGCAGCCGCTTCGTCAGCTTCGCGACGTCGGCCTTCGGGGCGCTGATGAGGAGCGCGTTCCCGTCCGGCAGCCCGAGCGCGCGGGCCTGCTCGCGGGACACGACGGCGTCGACGTCGCCGATGCCCATCGACGCGTACGCGCCGACGCGCACCTGCCCCGGGGCGGAGCTGCGGCCCGCCGCGACGACCGCGCCGAGCGGCAGCGTCCCGTCGCGGCTCTGCTCGAACGAGACGGCCAGCCCGCCGGACGCGACCGTCTGCCACAGCTGGTCGGACTCGGCGGTCGCCTCCGGGACGAACGCCCGGAACGTCGACGGGTCGACGCCGAGCAGCCCCATCGGGCGGCCGCCGACGCCCGTCCGGGCGGCGTCCACCACGGTGAGGCCGGCGACGCCCTTCAGCCGCCGGACCCGCTCGACGGCCCGCGGCGGCAGCGGCGACGTCCCGGCGGCCAGCAGGTGCGGCGTGTAGCGGCGGGCCAGCGGCGCGACCGCCGGGGCCTGCGGCGCGGCGCCCCGGTCGACCGACACGAGGTCGCCGCCCCGGTCCGGCTCGCCGCCCGCCCGGACGGCCAGCACGGTGACGTCGGCCGCCAGCGTGAGCGCGATCGCCGCCCCGATGAACGCGGAGAGAGCCCCGCCGCTCCGTCGCATCCGCCCCGATCCCCTCGCCGTCCCTGGCGGCATCGTAGGGGAGTGCGGCGCGGCGCGGTATCAGCGGCCGCCGTCCGCACGGCGGAGGACGACCAGGGCGACGTCGTCCTCGCGGTGCCCGAACTCGGCGATGACGCGGTCGCTGAAACGCTCCAGATCGTCCTCGACGTGGGCGGCGACGATCCGCAGCCGCTCCATGTTGTCGGTGAGCGGGACACCGCGGTCCTCGATCAGCCCGTCGGTGAGCAGCACGACGGCGCCGCCCGGCGGGACCACGGTCTCCTCGACCTCGACGCCGTCCGCCGGGAAGCCGAGGATCACGCCGCCGCCCCGGCCGTACCGGGCGACGCCGGCGTGGACGTGCAGCGGCGGCAGGTGCCCGGCGCTGGCGATGTGCAGCCGGCCGCTGCCGGGGTCCAGCGTCATCAGGCACATGGTGACGGTCTGGTCGTCGTGGTAGCGCTCCATCACGCCGTTCAGCAGCCGGAGGATCTGGACGGAGCCGTGGCCCTCGGCGGCGAACGCGCGCAGCGCGTGCCGGACCTCCGCCATCACCGTCGCGGCGCGCAGCGAGTGCCCCTGCACGTCCCCGATGGCCACGAGGACGCGGTCGCCGAGGTCGAGGACCTCGTAGAAGTCGCCGCCGACCTCGGCCTGGTCGCCGGCCGGCTCGTAGCGGACCGCGAACTCCCAGCCCGGCACCGCGGGCAGCGACGCGGGCAGCAGGCTGCGCTGCAGCGTCAGCGAGATGGTGTGCTCCTCGGTGTAGGTCCGGAGCGCGGCGAGCGCGAGCGCCACGGCCTGCCCGAGCTGGCGCAGCAGGTTGACCTCGGCGTCGCCGGGCGCGCCCGCGGCCTCGATCGCGATGGCGATCGGCGGGTGGCCGTGCTTCAGCCGCGACACCACCAGCAGGGCGTCGTCGTGCAGCACGGTGTCGGGCACCAGTCCCCGCCAGTCCCGCAGCGGCGCCCGCGTGGTCTCGGTGCCGGTGTCGTCGCCGAGCCCGGTGACGTCGGTGAGCCGCTCGATGAGGCCCGGCGGGTACTCGCGGAACCGGGGGCCGCAGCCGTCCTCGACGGCCCGCCGCGGCCGGCCGCCCGGCGGGACGATGAACACGGCGGCCGGCACCTCGAAGATCGCGCGGGCGCCGCGGGCGGCGACCTCGGCGAGGTCCTCGAACGACGCGGCCGCGTTGATGGCCAGGGACGTGCGGGTGAACTCGGCCATGCGGGAGGTCATCCGCTCGGCCTGCCGCCGCGCCTCGTAGTAGCGCAGCACCGCCTCCACCGTGGCGATGAACTCGGCCGGGTCGATCGGGTCGGTCATGTAGGCGTCGGCGCCGCGCCGCAGCCCGTGGGTGCGGTCGGCGACGTCCACGGCCTGCGCGGAGATGTGGATGACCGGCAGCGAGCTCGTGCCGGGTTCGGCCTTGATGCGCTCGCTGACCTCGATGCCGCTCATGTCCGGGAGTTTGACGTCCAGCACCACGAGGTCGATGTCGTGCGCGGCGAGCCGCTGCCAGGTCTCCGCCGCGGACGCCGCCTCCACCACCGTGTGCCCGGCGCGGCGCAGCCACTGCCCGACGATGTACCGCTTGGTGTCGTTGTCGTCGACCACCAGCGTCGTCCACGTCCCCATGCCGGTCACCCGCCCCTCCGGCCTTGCCGGGTCCTGGCGGCGCGCACGGCCGCCGCCAGCGTCTCGGGGCCGACCCTGTCCTTGTTCAGCACCGCGTCCGCGCGCTCCAGCCGCGGGTCGTCCCGCCCGGCCACGTCCGCGGAGGTGACCAGGACGACCGGCGTCGCGGCGGGCAGCCCGGCGAGGACGTCGTAGCCGTCCATGCCGGGCATGCGCAGGTCCAGCAGGACGAGGTCGGGCGGGTCGGCGCCGGCCGCGGCCAGGGCGGCGCGCCCGTCGCCGGCCTCGCTGATCCGGTCGGCGGCCGCGGCCACCAGGTCGCGCATGGTCCGGCGGGCCGGTTCGTCGTCGTCCACGATCAGGACGTGGCCCAGGCCGAGATCGCCCAGGACCCGGTACGGCGGCAGCCGCACGGTGACCGTCGTGCCCTCGCCGACGGCGCTGTCCAGGAACAGCTCGCCGCCGAGCGCGCGGGCCAGCCGGCGGGCGTAGGGCAGCCCCAGCCCCGTGCCGCCCGCGGTGCTGCCGGGCACCCGGTGGAACTCCTCGAAGACGCGCTCCCGCTCGGCGGGCGGGATGCCGGCGCCGGTGTCGGCCACGACGAACTCCACGTCCCCGCCGGCGGGCCGCACGGTGAGGCGGACCTCGCCCTCGTCGGTGAACTTCAGCCCGTTGCCCACGAGGTTCCGCAGGATACGGGAGAGCATCTCCGCGTCGGTGACGAGGCCGGACGGCGCGCCCGCCGCGTCCACGACGAGCGACAGGCCGGCCTGCTCCGCCATCGGGGTCAGCAGCTCCGACAGCTCCGCCAGCAGCGCCGGGACGTCCACCGGCGCGGGGTGCGGCTCCAGCCGCCCCTGCTCCGCCTTGGCCATGTCCAGCAGCTCGTTCACCAGCGACAGGAGCGTCCCGCCGGTGTAGCCGATCAGGGTGATCTGCTGCCGCTGCTCCTCGGTGAGCGGGTCGGCGTCCGGGTCGAGGAGCAGCCGGGTGAGCCCGATGACGCCGTGCACCGGCGTGCGCAGCTCGTGGCTGATGCTGGCCCAGAACCGGTTCTTGGCCTCGCCCGCCTCGCGCAGCTGGTCGGACTTCTCCTCCAGTTCGGCGTACAGCGCCACCACGCCCCGGTTGGTCTCCTCCAGCTCGGCGGAGAGCTCGCCGTACAGCGCCATGACGCCGTGGTTGGTCTCCTCCAGTTCGGCGTTGAGCGCCCGGAGCTCCTCGCGCTGCCGCCGGACGTCCTCCAGCGCCTCGACCAGCTCGGCGTTCTGCGTCCGCAGCTCCTCCAGCGCGGGCACCGGGGCCAGCCGCCCGAGCCGCGCCCGGAGGCCGTCCAGCTCGGCGCCGCCGGGCGGTTCGGCGCCGACGGGCAGGTCCTTGCGGAGCCGGACGCGGACGCCGTCCTCCCCGGCGGCCTCCTCCTCGACGCGGCTCAGCAGGCGCGCCGCCGCGGTGCGGCGGGCGGCCTCCCGGTCCGCGCCCGGCCGCGGGACGAAGTCCAGCTCGATGACCAGCCCCGGGCGCGGCCCCGCGTCGAGCAGGAACACGACGGACACGTGGTCGGCGGACGCGTACAGCTCCCGGCCGACCTCGCTGAGCGCGGTGGCCACGCGGACCTGGTCCTGGTGGTCGAACCCGATCGCGCCCGCGACCTGCCGGCCCGCCTGCCGGACGGCGAAGACGCCCTCCTCGTCGTCGATCCCGATGCGGAGCAGATCCTCGGCCATCGCTCACCTCCGCCCGGACGTCGTGATCGCCAGCACCGACCGGTCGTCGTGGCGGACGCCGGCGTCGCGCAGCAGCGTCGCCGCGACCAGCAGCGGGTCGCCGAAGTCCAGGCCCGGCCGGTCGGCGAGGCTCCAGCGGGAGGTGAGGCCGTCGGAGTGCAGCACCACCGCCGCGCCCGGCGGCAGCGGGTAGGCGTGCTCGCGGATCCGGCCGGCGTTCGTCCCGGCGATCCCGGGCACCGAGACCAGGCCCTGCCTGCGTTCCGGCCCGACGATCCAGCCGGCGACGTTCCCGAGTCCGGCGAACCGGACCCGCCCGGCGGCGGGCTCGACGGCGGCGACCGCGACGGCGCCGCCCCGGGTGGCGGTCATCCGCTCCCGGATCCGCCGCAGCATCTCGGCGGGCGAGACGGGCAGCGCCGTCCCGTGCGCCGCGCGGACGGCCGCCGAGGCCGCGCGCGCCGCCAGCGGGCCGTGCCCGAGGCCGTCGCAGAGCATCGCGTAGACCGTGCCGTCCACGAGCCGGGCGGTGTAGGCGTCGCCGCATTCCACCTCGTCGCCGATCGGCACCGTCAGGCCGGCGAACGGGGGCCGCGCCGCGTCCGGTCCGCCGGGCGGGCGGAACCGCGCGTACAGGACGGTGCCGGGCCCGGGCAGCGAGTACAGGCCGCTGCGGTCGGCGAGCCGTTCGATCGAGCCCAGCCCGAGGCCGAGCGTCCCCCGGGTCGAGAAGCCGTTCAGCACGGAGACCGGCACGTCGGCGATGCCCGGGCCCCGGTCGATGGACACGAGCTCCAGCACGGCGTCGCCGTCGTCGCGCACGATGCGCACCAGCATCTCGCCCTGCCGGGCGTGCCTGACGAGGTTCGTCGCGGCCTCGGTCGCCGCGAGCCGCACCTGCTCGAGGCGCTCCCCGGCGAACCCGAGCCGCTCGGCGAGCGCGGTCGCGCGCCGCCGCACCCCCGCCGCGGCGCTCTCCTCCTCGACCCGCACCAGCAGCGACTCGGCGGGGGACGGGCTGGTCGTCCAGCCGTCCCCGGTCAGCGCAGCCATTTGGCTACCATCACCGTGGTGCCCTTCCCCGCCTCGCTCGTCAGGCTGAACTCGTCGCTCAGCCTGCGCGCCCCGGACAGGCCGAGGCCGAGGCCGGTGCCGCTCGACCAGCCCTCGCTGAGGGCCTGCTCCACGTCCGCGATGCCCGGCCCGGTGTCGCGGAAGACGATGCGGATCCCCTCGCGGCCGCCCTCGCCCTTCTCCCGCTCCACCCGCATCGTGCCGCCGCCGCCGTGCGCGTAGGTGTTGCGCGCCAGCTCGCTCGCCGCCGTCACGATCTTGGTCTGGTCGACGAGCGACAGGCCGGCCGCCGCCGCGGCGGCGCGCACCAGCTGCCGGACCCGCACCACGTCGTCGCCGGACGCGATCGGCACCTCCTCGCCGGGCGGGGATGTCACGGCCCGCCCGCCGGCCGGTCCGCCGGGCCGGCGCCGGGCGGCGCGGGGACGGCGCCGGGCCGCCCGGCGCCGAGCACCCGCATGCCCTTCTCCAGGTCAAGCGCGGTGCGGACCCCGCCCAGCGAGAGCCCGAGCTCCACCAGCGTGATCGCCACGGCGGGACGCATCCCGACCACCACCGTCTCGGCGTCCATGAGCCGCGCCATGGACGCGATGGTGGCGAACATCCGGCCGATGAACGAGTCGACGATGTCCACCGCGGTGATGTCGATGATCACGCCGTCCGCGCCGGTGGCGGTGATCCGCTCCGCGAGGTCCTCCTGGAGCGCCAGGACGGTCTGGTCCTGGAGGTCGACCTGGATCGACACCAGCAGGACGTTCCCGATCTTGAGGATGGGCACGCGCTCCATCAGGCGTCCGCCTTCCGGACCACGCGCACGCCGCTGCGGTCCAGCGCGTACGCGAGCGCGTCGGCCAGGTCGGCCTTCGTGATGATGTCGCCGAACTCGATGCCGAGCGTGACGATCGTCTGCGCGATCTGCGGCCGGACGCCGGAGATCACGCACTCGGTGCCCATCAGCCTGGCCGCCATGACGGTCTTCAGCAGGTGCTGGGCGACCTCGGTGTCCACGGCGGACACGCCGGTGATGTCGATCACCGCGAACCGGGAGCCGGTGTCCACCAGCGTCTGCAGCAGCGTCTCCATGACCACCTGGGTGCGGGCCGAGTCCAGGGTGCCGACGAGCGGGACGCCGAGGATCCCGCCCCACAGCTTCACGACGGGGGTCGACAGCTCCAGCAGCTGCTCCGCCTGGTCCGCGATGATCTGCTCGCGCGCGGCCGCGTAGGTCTCGAACGTCGCCAGCCCGAGCTCGTCGACATAGGCGGAGAAGTCGATGAGCTCGCCGTAGGCCCTGCGGTCCTTGGAGGCGCGGACCTGCTCGTACAGCGCCTGCTTCAGCGCGAACACGCCGATCGCGGTCTCGGACGGGCTGAACCCCTGCCGGGCCTGCTCGCGGGAGATCTCCGCCACCTCCGCCCGCAGCTCCCCGGCGGCCGTGCCGTCGCCGCCGAGGGCCCGCTCCACGAGCCCGTACAGCCCGTTCAGCTGGGACCGGAGCTCGCTCTGCGTGAGCCGCCCGCGGACGACGGTGCCGACGAGCTCGGCCCAGCGTTCCAGCACCGGCTCACGCCAGGCGCGCAGCAGCTCCGTGATGTACCCGTCGCCTGATCCGTCGGTCATGGCAGCGCCCCCTCCGTGCCCCCGGACCGGCCGGCCGCTCCGGGGTGCCGCCGGCGCGGGTCACCCGGGGACCCCGTGCAGGCCGTGCCACCCGGTGCTCACCCGCCCCACCGTAACCGCCCGCCGGGCCGGTACCGGCACAGATGACCTGGACGTTCACGCGGCATGACCACCTTTTGGGACGGCCGGTCAGTCCCACCAGAACGACCAGTGGGTCTTGCCGCGGATCTCCTCCGCGTACCCGGCGAGGGTGCCGGGGCCCTGGAAGAGGATGTCGGGGCAGAACGCCCAGTGCTCGGCCGCGACGTGGACGGCGTGCCGCGTGCTGACCGGCGGCGCGGACACGCTGAGGTCCAGCGTGTTGAACCCGAGCCCGACGACGCGGGCGCCGAAGCGGTCCTCCCAGCTGCGCAGGACGGCCGCCATCGGCGCCGTCCACTCGTTGTGGTTGAGGGCGCCCTGCCAGCCGGTGGCGGCGAGCGCGTCCGCGCCCCGCTCCACCGCGACCAGGCCGAGCGACGGGCCGCGCCGGGCGAGGACGCGGGCGTAGCGGTCGGCCACGGCGCCCGGGTCGTCGAGCGGCACGCCCTCGGGGGCGGGACCGGGGCAGTGCCGCCCGTAGGGGGCGAGGTCCTCCAGGTCGCCGTCGGCCGCCTGCTCGGCGAAGTCGGTCCAGACCTCGTACATGAACGCGTGCGGATGGTAGTTGGCGACCTCGCCCACCGGCTCGGGCGCGATCTGGCCCGCCGCCCAGGGCTGGTCGCTCTCGTCCATCAGCAGCGGCCAGAGGCCCGACCGGTCGTGCTCGGCGCGCAGCGCGGCCCACAGGTCGCCGCGGACCGGGTCGTCGCTCAGCCAGAACGCGGGCCGCAGGAGGGGCCGCCGCTGCGGGTAGCCGGGATCGGGCCAGACGAGGTCCCCGTCGGGCAGCGGCACCGACAGCGTCCGCCCGGGGGCGTCGTCTCCGACGCCGCCGTCGAACAGCTGCGGCAGGTCGCCCGGCAGGTGCCGGACCTCCACATCATCCATTTCACGCCGTTCCGGTACAGAGCATGCCAGTGGCGATCGTAACGGCGGCGGGGCCGTGTCCGCTTCGGCTTGCCGAGTCGGCTCGTGCCGGGGCCGCGTGCCGGTGTAGCGGGCTACACCCCCGAAGGGGTGGCGGGCCCTGGTGCGCGGGTGTGCGCGGTCGCTTACGGTGAGCTGACATGAGGAGCGCACTGAAACGCAGCGCGGCGGCGACCGGCGAGCTGGCCGGCGCCCTGCGCACCGCCCTGCCGGCGCTGCTCGGGCTCGTCCCGCTGGCGGTCCTCCTCGTGCTGATGCCCGTCGTGCTGCCGTGGCTGCCGTCGGCCGTGCGGCCGCTGCGCGCCCTCGCGAACGCCGAGCGGCGCCGGGCGGGACGGCTGCTCGGGCGCGAGATCCCCGCGCCCTACCGGCCCCTGAGCGGCGCGGGGCCGGCGGCGGCGGGCCGCCTGCTCAGGTCCCGGGCCGTCTGGCGGGACGCGGCCTGGATGGCGGTGCACGGCCTCACCGGCCTGCAGGCCGCGGTGCTCGCGATCGGGCTCTGGCCCGCGATCCCGTTCGCGCTGTCGCTGCCGCTGTGGTGGTGGGCGGCGCCCGAGGGGTCCCAGTCGGCGATCATCGCGCTGGACTCGTGGCCGAAGGCGCTGACGATGCCGTTCGTCCAGGGGGCGCTCGACCTCGCCGCCCTGCTGTGGCTGGTGCCCCGGCTCGTCCGCTGGCAGGCCCGGCTCGCCGCCGCGCTGCTCGGCCCGACCCGCCGCACGAGCCTCTCCGAGCGGGTCGAGGAGCTGACCGAGACCCGCGCCGAGGCGCTGGAGGCGCACGGCGCCGAGCTGCGCCGCATCGAGCGCGACCTGCACGACGGGACGCAGGCGCAGCTCGTCGCCGCCGCGCTGCGCCTCGGTCTGGCCGACCGCCGGTTCGGATCCGACCCGGCCGCCGCCCGCGCGCTGTTCCTGGAGGCCCGCGACGGAATCGAGGAGGCCCTCACCCAGCTGCGCACGGTGATCCGCGGGATCTACCCGCCGATCCTGTCGGACCGGGGCCTCGCCGGGGCGCTGCGCGCGCTCGCCGCCGGGCAGCCGATCCCGGTCGAGATGGACGTCGAGGACGGGCGGGCGCCCGCCGCCGTCGAGGCCGCCGCCTACTTCGTCGTCGCCGAGGCCCTCACGAACGTCGCCAGGCACAGCGGCGCCCGGCACGGCCGGGTCACCGTCCGGCGCGAACCTGCCCGCCTCACGATCCGGGTGCGGGATGATGGCAAGGGCGGGGCCGATCCGGAGCGGGGCAGCGGCCTCGCGGGCATCCGCCGCCGCGTGGCGGCGCTCGACGGGACGACCCGCATCGACAGCCCCGACGGGGAAGGGACGACGCTCGAAGTGGACCTGCCGTGCGGATCGTGATCGCGGAGGACAACGTCCTGCTCCGGGAGGGGCTCGTCATGCTGCTGGAGGCGGGCGGGCACGAGGTCGTCGCCGTCGCCGGCGAGGGCCCGGGCGTGCTGCCGGCGCTGCTGGAGCACCGTCCCGACGCCGCCGTCCTCGACGTCCGGCTGCCGCCCGGATTCCGCGACGAGGGGCTGCGCGCCGCGATCGAGGCCCGCAGGCGGATCCCCGGCCTGCCGCTGCTCGTGCTGTCGCAGTACGTCGAGGAGACCTACGCCGCCGAGCTGCTCGCCGGCGGCGCCGAGGGCATCGGCTACCTGCTGAAGGACCGCGTCGGCCGCGTCGACGAGTTCCTGGACGCGCTGGCCCGCGTGGCCGCCGGCGGCACCGCCCTCGACCCCGAGGTCGTGTCCCAGCTGATGACCTCCCGCCGGGACCCGCTGGAGGCGCTCACGCCCCGCGAGCGCGAGGTGCTCGGCCTGATGGCGCAGGGCCTCGACAACGCCACGATCGCGACCACCCTCGTCATCACCGAGCGGTCGGTCAGCAAGCACATCGGCGCCGTCTTCGCCAAGCTCGGCCTGCCGCCGACCGACAGCGGGCACCGCCGCGTCCTCGCCGTGCTCGCCTACCTGAACTCATGAGGGTCCGCCGCGCCGTGCGGGCCCTCCTCCTGGACGGCGACGCGCTCGTCCTGCTCCGCCGCACCCGCCCGGACCGCCCCGTCTACTGGACGACCCCCGGCGGCAAGATCGAGCCCACCGACGCGTCCCCCGAGGCCGCCCTGCGCCGCGAACTGGACGAGGAGCTCGGCGCGACGGCCGGAGCCGTCCGCCAGGTCTTCGCGTGCGGCGAGCAGGGCCCCTGCGTGCACCGCCTCAACACCTTCTACGTCTGCCGCCTGACCTCGATGGACCTGTCCCGCCGCCACGGCCCCGAGTTCGCCGACCCGTCGCGGGGCCGCTACGACGTGGACCTCGTCCCGTGCACCCCCGCCGCCCTGGCGGCCATCGACCTCATCCCGGAGACCCTCGCGGCCTACCTGCACGACCACGCCGCGGACCTGCCGGGCCTCGTCCCCTAGATCCCGCCGGGCGGGTCTTGTCAGAAGTGACAGGGTGTGCGAATTTTGCGGGACTTCTGTGATCAAGGAGCCCCCATGTCGCGTACCGGCCTGCGGGCGGCGGGCACCGCGGCGGTCGCCGCCGCCGCCCTCTCCGCCGCCCTGGCGCCCGTGTCCCCGTCCGTGGCCGCCGTCGGCGAGCGCGGCATGTCGGCGACCGTCCGCTACACCGAGTACGGCATCCCGCACATCACCGCCGCGGACTACGCGGGCCTCGGCTACGGCACCGGCTACGCGGCGGCGAAGGACAACGCCTGCCTGATCGCACAGGGCGTCGTCACGCTCCGCGGGGAACGCTCCAGGTACTTCGGCCCGGACGCCTCGCCCGACAGGGCGCTGTCGTCGGCGTCCACCAACCTGGCCAGCGACGTCTTCTTCACCGGTGTCAACGACAGCGGCATCGTCGAGCGGCTGGCCGCCGCGCCCGCGCCCTACGGCCCGACCGGCGACGTGCGCGAGCTCAGCCGGGGCTGGGCCGCCGGCTACAACCGGTACCTGCGCGAAGGCGGGGTCGCCGACCCGGCGTGCAAGGGCGCCGCGTGGCTGAAGCCCATCACCGCGCTGGACGTCTACCGGCGCGGCTACGCCCTCGCCATGCTCGGCGGCTCCGGCATGGTCACCGACCAGATCACCGAGGCGGCGCCCCCGAGCGGCGCGCGGGCCGGGACCGGGGCGCAGTCCTTGGAGAAGGCGGCCGAAGGCGCCCGCGGGCTGCTGACCAACACCGACATGGGCAGCAACGCCATCGCCGTGGGCGCCGACGCCACCGCGAACGGACGCGGCGTCCTCCTCGGCAACCCGCACTACCCCTGGCACAACGGGCGGCGCTTCTGGCAGATGCAGCAGACGATCCCCGGCGAGCTGGACGTGAGCGGCGCCGCGCTCCTCGGCGCGCCGTCCGTCAACATCGGCCACACCTCGACGTTCGCGTGGAGCCACACCGTCGCGACCGGCGTCCCGTTCAGCCTGACCGAGCTGCGCCTGGCGCCGGGCGACCCGACGTCCTACTTCGTGGACGGCAGGATCGAGAAGATGACGCAGCGGCGGGTCACCGTCCAGGCCAGGCAGCCGGACGGCACCCTCAAGCCGGTCGCGAGGACGCAGTGGCGCAGCCGCTACGGCCCGATCGTCACGTCCGTCTCGTCCATCGGGCTCCCGTGGACGACCTGGAACGCCTACGCGATCACCGACCCGAACGCCACCAACCTGCGCCTGGCCAACACCTCGCTCGCCCTGGACAAGGCGCGCACCACCGGCGAGGCCGTCCGCGCGCTGAAGCAGACCCAGGGCCTGCCGTGGGTCAACACCATCGCGGCCGACTCGCGCGGGAAGGCGCTGTTCGCCCAGATCCAGGTGCTGCCCAACGTCACGAACGCGTTCGCCGACCGCTGCAACTCCCTGCTCGGCCACCTGACGCTCCGCCAGGCGGGCCTGGCGATCCTGGACGGGACGCGGTCGTCCTGCGCACCCGGGAAGGCGCCGGGGACCGTCCAGCCCGGCATTCTCGACCCCGACCGGTATCCGGTGCTGACCCGGGGCGACTACGTCACGAATTCCAACGACAGCTACTGGCTGTCGAACCCCGGGAAGCCGCTGACCGGATACGACCGCATCATCGGGGACGAGAAGACCGCGCGCACCCTCCGCACGCGAAGCGGCATCGTCTCCGTCCAGGACCAGCTCGCCGAGAGCAGGTTCACCCGCACCGACATGCAGGACCTCGTCTTCGCCGACCGCAACCACGCGGGCGAACTCGCCGCCGCCGGGACGGTGGAGATGTGCCGCGACATGCGCCTCGGCGAGCCGTGCGACGTCCTGGCCAAGTGGGACGGGACCGCCGACGCCGGCAGCCGCGGCGCGCTCCTCTTCGACCGGTACTGGCGCAAGGCGCTCTCGGCGTGGGACCTATGGAGGACGCCGTTCGACGCGTCCGACCCGGTCCGCACGCCGCGCGGCTTCAACACCGGTTCATGGGCCGCCCGCAAGGCCCTGGTCGACGCGGTCGACGAACTGCGGACGTCGAACATCCCGCTCGACGCGCCTCTCGGCGAGCACCAGTACGTCACCCGCAACGGCGAGAGGATCCCCCTCGGCGGCGGCAGCGAGGACCTCGGCGTCCTCAACAAGATCGAGGCCGCGTGGACGCCGGGCAAGGGCTACACGGAGGTCACCACGGGCTCCAGCTACGTCCAGGTCGTCTCGTTCGACGGGGACGCCTGCCCGGACACCCGGACCCTCCTCACCTACTCCCAGTCGGCGGACCCGACGTCACCGCACTACGCCGACCAGACGCGGCTCTTCTCCAAGAAGGGCTGGGTCGCCGAGCGCTTCTGCTCCGGCGAGATCGGCAGGGCGCCCGGCCTCAGGGTCGTCACTCTCACCGGGAACTGACCCCGCCGATCCCGTCGAGGAGGTGATCCAGGCCCTGGGCGAACGCGGCGTCCCAGTCGCCGGCGTCCAGACGGCCGTGCGCGGCGAGGGCCGGGTACAGGTCGCGGCCCGCGCGCAGGGACGCGTCCAGTACGCTCATCAGCCGCGCGACGCGGTTCTTGCCGGCCGGCGCGAGCGGATACCGGGAGAGGACCTCCGCCAAGACCGGTGCGGCCCGCTGCCGGGCCCGCCCGATCAGCATCCCGCCGACCGCGGGATCGCCCCCCGCGTCCAGCTCCCCGATCCGCGCGGCGCTCGCCGCGGCGCGCAGGATGTGCCCGACCTGCGTCGCCCGCGCGATCGGGTGCAGGTAGGCGGCGGACGCGGCGTCCCCGGCGGCCTGCGCGGCGAGGCGGGCGACCTCGGTGCCCGCCTCCTTCGCCGCCCGGTGCGCGTCCAGCGAGGTGACGCGCTGCAACTTCGTCCGCCTGGCGCCGCCGGCGAACTCCCACGCGGCGTCGAGGGCCGCTCGCGGCCGGGAATCCCCGGGAACGGCCTCCTCGAACACCGGCAGGACGTCCTGCGCGCTCTCCGCCGCGAAGCGGGCCACGATCCGAAGCTCGTCCATGGTCAGCTCGAAGTCGCCCGACACACTCGCCACGCTCCCGCCCCCGCTCCACGCGCCTCGGTCCCGCCGAAGATCATCACACGATCCGGCCACTCCACCGCCGATTCGGCGGACGCGGCTCGGGCCTGTCACCTGCCGCGGTTCGCGGAGTCGGGAGCAGGCCGGTTCGCACGGTCGTACGCCTCCTGCGACGCCGACACATCGTGGAGGTACGCGATCGCCCATTCCTCCAGCGCGCGCAGCGGCTCGCGCAGGGTGCGGCCCGCCTCGGTGAGCGTGTACTCGACGCGGACCGGCACTTCGGGGTGGACGGTGCGGCGCACGAGCCCGTCCCGTTCGAGCCCGCGGAGCGTCTGGGTGAGCATCTTCTGCGAGATGCCCTCGACGCGCCGGAGCAACTCGGAGAAGCGGGCGGTGCCGTCCCAGAGGGCGCCCACGATGAGCACCGTCCAGCGGTCGCCGATGCGGTCCAGGATGCGGCGGGTCGGGCAGTCGGCGCGGTAGGGGCTGCCGCGGAGCACCGGCTCGCCCGGAGTGGTTACCACAAAGTGCCTTCTTCCCGTTGGAGAGTAGGTCTCATACGGTAACCAGTGTGCGTCGTCCGGCGCCACCCGTCCCGTCGAAAGGCACCCCGTGTCCCGCATCACCGTCCTCGGAGGCACCGGCTACGCCGGTTCGGCCATCGTCGCGGAGGCCGCCGCCCGCGGTCACCAGGTCACCGCACTGAGCCGCTCGCTCCCCGAAGCGCCGATCCCCGACGTGACCTACGTCCAGGGCGACGCCACCGACGAAGCAACGCTCGCAGCAGTCATCGAGGGCTCGGACGTCGTGGTGGGCGCACTCGCCCCGCGCGGTCCGCTCGCCGGCGCCTTCCGCGACGTCTACCGCGCCGTCGCGCGTCTGGCCGATGCCGCAGGCGTGCCCCTGTTCGTCGTCGGGGGCTACTCGTCGCTGCGTCCCGCGCCCGGGGCGGATCGCTTCGTCACCGACCTCGGCCACATCCCCGCGGAGCTCCACGACGAGATCCGCGCGGGGGCGGCGCTCATCATCGAGGACCTCCCGGCAGCGCCCGCGACCCTCGACTGGGTCTTTGTGAGCCCCGCGCTCAGGTTCGGCGCGCGGATGCCCGGCGAACGGCTCGGCCGCTACCGGCTCGGCGCCGACGTCGCGGTCCAGCCCGACGGCGGCGGCGCGATCTCCGCCGCGGACTACGCCCTCGGGTTCCTCGACCTGATCGAGAAGGGCGACCACCGCAGGGCACAGGTCAACCTCGGCCACTGATACCCCGCCCGCGTTCGAGGCGGCGGGCGGATAGCAGGGTGGTGATAGCCGCCGGGCGAATCGGTATTTGCCCGGTCGCGCGGGGCGGGGGAGGGTGGGAGCGTGAGCGATCTGGACGACTGGCCGGGAAGCGGGCTCAGCGACGAGGAGCTGGACGTCGCCTACAACGTGCGGCGGAAGGCCGGGCCCGAGCTCTTCGCGCGGCACATGGCGCGGTACCGCGAGATGTCGGAGCGGGCCGTGGACGGGCTGCCCGGCCGTCCGGGGATCGTCTACGACGAGGCGAGCGGCGAGCGGCTCGACGTGTGGGGCGCCGGGGACGGCCTGCGGCCCGTGTTCGTCTTCGTGCACGGCGGCTACTGGATGGCGCTGTCGCGGGACGTGTCGTCCTTCATGGCGCGGGCCCTGTACGAGCAGGGCGTCGCGACCGTGGTGCCCGACTACACGCTGGCGCCGGAGGCGCCGCTGGAGGAGATCGTCCGGCAGGTGCGGGCCGCCGTGGCGTGGGTGTACCGGCATGGACGGGAGCACGGGCTCGATCCCGGCCGGATCGTGGTGGGCGGGAGTTCGGCGGGCGGGCACCTGACCGGGATGACCATGGTCGGCGGGTGGCAGGAGCCGCTCGGGCTCCCCGAGGACGTGGTGAAGGCCGCGATGCCGTTCAGCGGGCTGTTCGACATCCGGCCGATCACTCGCGTGTACGTCAACGAGTACGTGCGGCTGGACGTGGAGCGGGCGGCCGCGCTCAGCCCTTCGCTGCTGGACGCCGGCTACCGGTGTCCCGCGGTCTTCGTCGCCGGAGAGGACGACGGGGACGGGTTCCTGGAGCAGTCGCGGCTGTTCCAGCCTCGGTGGGGCCCCGGCGAGCTGCTGATCGTGCCCGGCCGCGATCACTTCGACGTCGTGCTCGATCTCGCCGATCCGGAGTCGCGGGTGAGCGCGGAGCTGAGGCGCCTGATCAGGCGGTGAGGGCCGCCGCCTCCCGGTGGAGGTGGTCGAGCATCAGGCGTGCCGACGGTGTGGGGGCGCGGTGCGCGGGGAGCGTGACGCCCACCTGGCGGCGGACGGCCTCCAGCGGGACGGGCAGCGGCGCGATCTCGGCGTCGGTGCGGGCGACCAGTTCGGGAAGCGCGGCGATCATGTCGGTGTCGCGCACGAGGGTGCGGACGGTCAGCACCGAGGTGCACTCCACCAGGTTGCCCGGCGGGACGAGGCCCGAGGCGCGGAAGACCTGTTCCAGTTCGGTGCGCAGCGCCGTCTGCTCCAGGGGGAGCACCCACGGGTAGGCCAGGAGGTCGGCGAGGCCGACGTCCGGCAGGGCGCGGGCCGGGTGGCCGTGCCGGGCCACGAGGAGGACGGGCTCGCCGTACAGGGTGGTCTGGCGCAGGCCGCGCAGGTCGCCGATCGGGTTGAGGCGGCCGAGGATCAGGTCGATCTCGCCGTCCAGGAGGCGGGGGACCTGCGCGTCGAACGTGGCCTCCCGCACGATCACCGTGATGCCGGGCCGGTCCTTCTTCAGCGCGGCGATCGCGCGGGGGAGCAGGACGCTGGAGCCGGCCAGGAGGGTGCCGATGGTCACCGTGCCGACCTCGCCGTCCGCCAGGCCGGTGATGCGGTCGCCGGCGCGGCGCAGTTCGGCGAGGACGGCGCGGGCGTGCTCGATGAACGCGTCGCCGAAGAGGGTGGGGGTGACGCCGCGCGGCCCGCGGGTGAACAGGTCGACGCCGAGGAGCCTCTCCACCTCGCGCAGGCTGCGGGTGACGGCGGGCTGCGCCAGATGGAGGTGCTCGGCGGCCCGCAGGACGCTGCCGTGGTCGGCGATGGCGACGACGAGCACCAGGTGCCGGAGCTTCAGCCGTCCGTTGAGCAGGTCGATCGCGCGCATACCGCCTTACTATCACGGGTTCGTGATAGCTCACCGGCCGATTGGTATTTGCCAGGCATAGCTGGCGGGGCGGAGGATCGGGGCATGAAGGCTCAGCACTACGTCGGCGGCGTCTTCCGCTCGGACGGCTCCGCGTTCCCGCTCATCGACCCCGCGGACGGCGCCGAAGTGGGCGCCGTCCCCGAGGCGACGCCGGAGGTCGTGGACGACGCCGTCACGGCGGCGCGGGCCGCGCTGAAAGGCGGATGGGGCGCGCTGGGCGCCGAGGACCGGGCCGCCGCACTGCGGCGCGTCGCGGACGGGATCGACGCCCGGTTCGAGGAGTTCGCCGCGGCCGAGGTCGCCGACACCGGCCGCCCCCGGGCGTTCGCCGAGACCGTCGACGTCCCGCGCGCGGCGGGCAACTTCCGCGCCTACGCCGACCTGCTGTACGGGCGGCCCGAACGGGCCTACACGACGCAGGTCCCCGGCTGGAGCACCGGCGCGGGGCAGGCGCTCAACTACACGGTGCGCCGCCCGCTCGGCGTGGTGGCGGTCATCTCGCCGTGGAACCTCCCGCTGCTGCTGTCGACCTGGAAGATCGCCCCGGCGCTCGCCTGCGGCAACGCGGTCGTCCTCAAGCCGTCGGAGGAGACGCCGTCCACCGCGACCCTCCTCGCCCAGGTCATCGGCGAGGCGGGCCTGCCGGACGGCGCGTTCAACCTCGTGCACGGGCACGGCGCGGGCGCGGCGGGCGAGTTCCTCACCGGGCACCCGGGCGTGGACGCGATCGCGTTCACCGGCGAGTCGGCCACCGGCGCCGCGATCATGCGCAGCGCCGCCGACCGCGTCACGCCGGTCTCGTTCGAGCTGGGCGGCAAGAACCCCGCGCTGGTCTTCGCCGACGCCGACCTCGACGCCGCCGTGGACGGGACGGTCCGCTCGTCCTTCACGCACTCCGGCCAGATCTGCCTCTGCACCGAACGCGTCTACGTGGAACGGCCCGTCTTCGACGAGTTCGTCGCCCGGCTGGCCGCACGCGCGCGGGAACTCGACGGCTACGGCCCGATGATCTCGGCCGAGCACCGCGACAAGGTCCTGTCCTACTACCGGCTCGCCCGGGAGGAGGGCGCGACGGTCGTCGCCGGCGGCGGCGCCCCGCGGTTCGGCGACGCGCGGGACGGCGGCTTCTACGTCGAGCCCACCGTCCTCACCGGCCTCCCCGAGACGGCCCGCGCGGTGCGGGAGGAGATCTTCGGGCCGGTCTGCCACGTCGCCCCGTTCGACACCGAGGACGAGGCCCTCGCGCTCGCCAACGACAGCCCCTACGGCCTCGCCTCCGCCGTCTGGACGCGGGACCTGTCCCGCGCGCACCGGGTCGCGCCGCGCGTCGAGACGGGGATCGTCTGGGTGAACTGCTGGAACCTGCGCGACCTGCGCACCCCGTTCGGCGGTGTGAAGGCGTCCGGAATCGGGAGGGAGGGGGGAGAGTACTCCTTGGACTTCTTCTCCGAACCCGTCAACGTCTGCATCCAGATCTGAGGGCTGACCCAGTGACCACGAACATCGACGCCGCCGCGGAGCGGCTGCTCGGCGCCTACGCCGGCGGCACGCCGTGCGCGCCCGTCCGCGACCTGATCACGACCGCGGCGGACGCCTACGCCGTCCAGGACCGGCTGACCGGGCGCTGGCTGGCCGAGGGCCGCCGCCTCGCCGGACGCAAGATCGGGCTGACCTCCAGGGCCGTCCAGCGGCAGATCGGCGTGGACAGCCCCGACTTCGGGATGCTGTTCGCCGACATGGCCGTCCCGGACGGGGAGGAGATCCCCGCGGGCGCCGTGCTGCAGCCGCGCGCCGAGGCGGAGGTCGCGCTCGTGCTGGAGCACGACCTCACCCACGAGCGCCACACCGCCGCCGACGTCATCCGCGCGACCGCGTTCGCGCTGCCCGCCATCGAGGTCGTCGGCAGCCGCGTCCGCGACTGGGACATCACGCTCGCCGACACCGTCGCCGACAACGCCTCGTCCGGCATGTACGCGCTCGGCAACCGCCCCGTCCCGCTGAAGGACGTCGATCTGCGCCTGTGCGGGATGGTGATGGAGCGGCGCGGCGAGCAGGTCTCCACCGGCAACGGCGCGGCCTGCCTCGGCCACCCGCTGAACGCGGCGCTGTGGCTGGCCGACACGCTGGTCCGCGTCGGCCGCCCGCTGCGCGCCGGCGACACGGTGCTGACCGGCGCGCTCGGCCCGGTCGTCCCGGCCGCGCCCGGCGACGTGTTCGAGGCCCGCATCGACGGGCTCGGCGACGTGCGCGTCGCCTTCGGCCGTGACGACACGGGCAGGGAGGAAGGCTGATGGTCGACGTGCACGCGCTGGCCGCGACGCTGGACGAGGCCGCCCGGGACGTCCGGGCCGTCCCGAAGCTGACCGAGCGGACGCCGTTCGACGTGCCCGCCGCCTACGCGGTGCAGCGCGTCGGGATCGAGCGGCGCCGCCGCCGGGGCGAGCGCCTCGCCGGGGTGAAGATGGGCTTCACCAGCCGCGCCAAGATGGTGCAGATGGGCGTGGACGACGTCATCTGGGGCCTGCTCACCGACGGGATGCTCGCCGAGTCGTCCGTGGACGTGTCCCGCCTCATCCACCCGCGCGTCGAACCCGAGATCGCCTACCTGATCGGGCGGGAGGTCCGCTCGCCCGTCGAGGTCGAGTCGGCCGTGGCGGGCGTCGCGGTCGGGTTCGAGGTGCTCGACTCCCGCTACCGGGACTTCGGCTTCACCCTCCCCGACGTGATCGCCGACAACGCGTCGGCGGCGCGGTTCGGGTACGGGGCCTGGCACCCGCCGCGCGACCTGTCGAACGTCGGGCTGCTGATGGAGATCGACGGCCGCCCGGTGCAGGCGGGGTCGTCCGCCGCGATCCTCGGCGACCCGGCGCGGTCGCTGCGGGCGGCGGCGCGGCTCGCGCTCGGCGCCGGGCTGAAGCTCGAACCCGGCTGGATCGTCCTCGCGGGCGCGGCCACGGCGGCCGTCCCGCTGCCGAAGGGCGCGCACGTCCGCGTCACCGGCGCCGGGCTCGGCGCCGTGGAGGTGACGACGTGACCGGCGACGCGTTCCTCGTCGACGGGAAGGCCGAGCCGCGGGGACGGTTCCCGCACGTCAAGCGCGCGGGCGACCTCGTGTTCGTGTCCGGGACGAGCTCGCGCCGCCCCGACGGGACGTTCGCCGGGGCGAGCGCCGACCCTATGGGCGTCACCGACCTCGACATCCGGGCGCAGACCCGCGCCGTCATCGAGAACGTCCGCGACCTCCTGGCCGCCGCCGGAGGAGACCTCCGGGACGTCGTCAACGTCACCGCGTACCTGGTGAGCATGAACGACTTCGGCGGCTACAACGAGGTCTACGGCGAGTACTTCGACGAGACCGGCCCGGCCCGGACGACCGTCGCCGTCCACCAGCTCCCGCACCCGCACCTGCTCATCGAGATCTCGTGCGTCGCCCACATCCCCCCCAACGGCAAGGAGGCCCGGGCATGACCCTTCCGCAGCTGTCGCACGGACGGCCGTTCGACTTCGAGGCCTGGATCGACGAGCACCGCGACCTGCTGAAACCGCCGGTCGGCAACGTCCAGGTGTTCGACGGCGCCGGGCTGATCATCATGGTCGTCGGCGGGCCCAACCAGCGCACCGACTTCCACGACGACCCCACGGAGGAGTTCTTCTACCAGCTCAAGGGCAACATGGTGCTGCGCGTCATGGAGGAGGAGGGCCGCCCGCCGGTCGACGTCCAGATCAACGAGGGCGACATCTTCCTGCTGCCGCCGCACGTCCGGCACTCGCCGCAGCGGCCCGAGGCCGGCTCCATCGGCCTCGTCGTGGAGATCCCGCGGCCGGAGGGGCTGACGGAGGCGTTCGAGTGGTACTGCACCGAGTGCCACCACCTCGTCCACCGCGCCGAGCTCCAGGTCCGCTCGATCGTGGACGACCTGCCGCCCGTGTTCGAGCGCTTCTACGGCGGCGACCGGAAATGCTCCGAGTGCGGGGCCGTCCACCCCGGCAAGACGTGGCCGCAGACCATGACCCCGGCCACCGCGCCCCGGGTCTGACGGAGGTTCCGTGACTGTCATCGACGTCCACGCCCATGTCTTCCCGCGCATCGGCAGGGCCGAGGGCCGCGTGCTCGCCGACGACGGGCAGCCGTGGCTGCGCGTCGACGGCGGCGGCGCCGGGATGATGATGTGCGGCGACGAGGAGTACCGGCCGGTCGGCGAGGCGCTCTGGGACCCCGCGCGCCGCGTCGCCGACATGGACGCGGCGGGCGTGGACGTCCAGGCCGTCTCCTCCACCCCGCTGATGTTCGGGTACGCCGCCGAGCCGTCCCGCGCCGCCGACTGGTGCGACCTGGTGAACGACCGGATCCTGCGGCTCTGCGCGGACGCCCCGGACCGGCTGCTCCCGCTCTGCCAGGTCCCGCTCCAGGACCCGTCCCTCGCCTGCGAGGTCGCGACGCGGGCGGCCGCGGCCGGGCACCGCGGCGTCCACATCGGCAACCACGTCGGCGACCGCAACCTCGACGACGAGGGCATCACCGCGTTCCTCGCGCACTGCGCCCGGCTCGGCCTGCCCGTGCTGGCGCACCCGTGGGACATGCTCGGCGCCGACCGGATGCGCGGCCACATGCTGCCGTGGCTGGCCGGGATGCCCGCCGAGACGCAGCTGAGCATCCTCGGGCTGATGCTGTCCGGCGCGTTCGAGCGCATCCCCGCGTCGCTGCGGCTGTGCTTCTGCCACGGCGGCGGCAGCTTCGCGTTCCTGCTCGGCAGGGCCGACAACGCCTGGCGCAGGCGCGACATCGTCCGCGCCGACTCGCCGCGGCCGCCGTCGGAGTACGTCGACCGGTTCCACGTCGACTCCGCCGTGTTCGACCCGCGCGCCCTCCGGCTGCTCGTGGACGTGATGGGCCCCGAGCGCGTGATGCTCGGCACCGACTACCCCTTCCCGCTGGGCGAGCGCGAGCCGGGCTCGACGATCCGGGCGTGCCCCGGGCTGGACGACGCCGGCCGCGCCCGGCTGCTCGGCGGCAACGCGGAGGCGTTCTTCGCCCCCGCGCACGAACTGGTGACCACCGAAGGAATGACCCCGTGAGCCCCGAAGACCCGGCGAACCAGGAAGCGGAGGCGCGGCGGCTCGACGCGAGCGACCCGCTGCCCGCGCTGCGCGGCGAGTTCCTCGTCCCGCCCGCGCCCGGCGGGACGCACGCGGAGGCCGCCTACTTCGCCGGCAACTCCCTCGGCCTCCAGCCGCGGAGCGTCGCGGGACGGCTGCGCGAGGAACTGGACGACTGGGCGCGGCTCGCCGTGGAGGGGCACACGCGGGCCCGCCGCCCGTGGGTGGACTACCACGCGCTGCTCCGCGAGCCGGCCGCCCGGCTCGTCGGCGCGCTGCCGCACGAGGTCGTCGCGATGAACTCGCTCACCGTCAACCTGCACCTGATGATGGCGAGCTTCTACCGGCCCGCCGGGGCGCGCACCCGCATCGTCATCGAGGACGCGGCGTTCCCGTCCGACTCCTACGCGGTCGCCAGCCAGGCCGTCCACCACGGGCTGGACCCCGCGGTGACGGTCGTGCGGCTGAAGCCCCGCCCCGGCGAGGACAACCTGCGCACCGAGGACGTCCTCGCGTTCCTGGAACGGGAGGGCGGCACCGTCGCGCTGGTCATGCTCGGCGGCGTCAACTACCTGACCGGCCAGCTCATGGACATGCCCGCGATCACCAGGGCGGGCCGCGCCGCCGGGGCCGTCGTCGGCTGGGACCTCGCGCACGCCGCCGGGAACGTCCCGCTGCGGCTGCACGACTGGGACGTCGACTTCGCCGCCTGGTGCACCTACAAGTACCTGAACTCCGGGCCCGGCGCGGTCGCGGGCTGCTTCGTGCACGAGCGGCACGTGCGGGACGCCTCGGTGCCGAAGCTGTCGGGCTGGTGGGGGACCGAGCCGTCCGTCCGGTTCCGGATGGACCCGGTCGTCGCGCCGCCCGCGTCCGCCGACGCCTGGCAGCTCTCCAACCCGCCGATCATGGCGCTCGCGCCCGTGCTGGCCTCCCTGGAGATCTTCGACCGGGTCGGGATGGACGCGCTGCGCGCCAGGAGCGAGCGCCTCACCGGCTACCTCGCCGCCCGGCTCGCCCCGCTCCGGCGCGCGGAGACGATCACCCCGGCCGACCCGGCGGCGCGCGGGACCCAGCTGTCGCTGCGGGTCGCGGACGCGGGCGGGCTCGTCCGCCGGCTCGCCGAGCGGCACGGCGTGCTCGCCGACGCCCGCGAACCCGACGTCGTCCGGCTCGCGCCCGTCCCGCTGTACTGCACGTTCCACGACTGCCACCGCGCGGCCGAGGCAATGGCGGATCTTGTTTAGGTGTGTCGTTGCATAAACGGGGTCGGTATCGGGTAGGTTCGGAGGCGTTGCACGATGGCGCCGACCCGGTCGGCGTCGAGCAGTCTCGAAGCGTTTTCTCCGGGTGACCGGCGGACGTGGGATGAGTCCGCTTGCAGCCCGGTCCGCCGCCCGGCGGGTCGGTGAGGGTACACCCAGAAGGAACATAAGCATGGCCGAAGGCACCGTGAAGTGGTTCAACGCCGAAAAGGGCTTCGGGTTCATCGCCCCCGACGGCGGCGGCCCGGACGTGTTCGTCCACTACTCGGCGATCACCACCAACGGGTACCGCAGCCTGGACGAGAACCAGCGCGTCGGGTTCGAGATCACGCAGGGCCAGAAGGGCCCGCAGGCCGAGGGCGTCTACCCGCTCTAAGGCACTGATCTGACCCACGAACGGCCGGGGACGCTCGTCGTCCCCGGCCTTTCGCATGCCCGCACGCCGCGACGCGCCCCCGGGCCGCTACTCCTTGGGCAGGCGCTCGCCCGCGCGGAGCCGGTCGAGGCCCAGCCAGATGAACTCGACCGCCATCTGCTCGGCGCGCTCGCGCGGCGTGTCGGGGTGCTCGAGCCACCACGACACCATCGACAGCATCGACCCGTACATGAGCGGGACGAGCAGCCGGGCGCGGCGCTCGTTGACCTCCAGCGCGGCCCGGGACAGCGCGGGGTCGGCGCGGCGGCGGCGCAGCAGCAGGTCCGCGAACGCGGTGCCGAGCCGGTCGCGCAGCTCCCGCAGCTCCAGCCCCAGCTCGGGCTTGTCGAGGTGCCGGACGACCAGCGCCCACGCGTCCGGCTCCGCGGTGGCGTAGTCGAACAGGACGCGGATCATCGCCCGGATGCCGTCCGCCGAGCCGTGCGCGGCGAGCACGGCCTCGTTCAGCCGGCCGGTGAGCTCGCCGACGATCGTCTCGGTGACCTCGGTGAACAGCTCGTCCTTGGAGGTGAAGTGCTGGTACAGCAGCGCCTTGGACACCTGCGCCGCGACCGCCACGTGCTCCATCTGGGTCAGGTCGTAGCCGCGGCGGCCGAACTCGGCGAGCGCCACCTGGAGCAGCTGCTCGCGCCGCCGGGCGTACGGCATCCGCCGCCGTACGCCCGCCTCCCCCGTGTCGCCGGTCATGTGCCGACGTACTTGCCCAGCTCGGCGCGGGCCACGGAGCGGACGTGCACCTCGTCCGGGCCGTCCGCGAGGCGCAGGGTCCGCAGGCCCGCCCACATCGCGGCGAGCGGGGTGTCGTCGCTGACCCCGGCGCCGCCGTGCACCTGGATCGCCCTGTCGACGACCTCCAGCGCGACCCGCGGCGCGATCACCTTGATGGCCGCGACCTCGGACCTGGCCGCCTGGACGCCCTGCTCGTCGATCAGCCAGGCCGTCTTCAGGCAGAGCAGGCGGGCCTGCTCGATCGCCATCCGCGACTCGGCGATCTGCTGGCGGACCACGCCCTGCCTGGCGAGCGGCCCGCCGAACGCCACGCGGGACACCGCGCGCTCGCACATCAGCTCCAGCGCCCGCTCGGCCATCCCGATCGCGCGCATGCAGTGGTGGATGCGGCCGGGGCCGAGGCGGGCCTGCGCGATCGCGAAGCCGCCGCCCTCCTCGCCGACGAGGTTCTCCACCGGGACGCGGACGTCGGTGAAGGTGATCTCGCAGTGGCCGTGCTGGTCCTGGTAGCCGAACACGGGCAGCGCCCGGACGACCTCGACGCCGGGCGCGTCGAACGGCACCAGCACCATCGACTGCTGCTGGTACGGGTGCCCGTCCGGGTCGGTCTTGCCCATCAGGATCATGATCTTGCAGCGGGGGTCGGCGGCGCCGCTCGTCCACCACTTGCGGCCGTTGATGACGTAGTGGTCGCCGTCCCGCTCGATGCGGGTGGAGATGTTGGTGGCGTCGGAGCTGGCGACCGCCGGCTCCGTCATGGCGAACGCGCTGCGGATCTCGCCGTCCAGCAGCGGCTTCAGCCACTTCTCCTTCTGCTCGGGCGTGCCGAACAGGTGCAGGACCTCCATGTTGCCGGTGTCGGGCGCGGCGCAGTTGGTGGCCTCGGGCGCGAGGCTGGGGGAGCGTCCCGTCACCTCGGCGAGGGACGCGTAGTCGGTGACGGAGAGGCCGTGCGCCGGGTCCTCGCTGCCGGGGAGGAACAGGTTCCACAGGCCGCGCTCGCGGGCCTCGACCTTGAGGTCCTCGACGATCTGGGGGACGGTGTGCTCGCGCCCTTCCGCGCGAAGCTCCGCCCGCTGGGCGGCGTAGACCGGCTCCGCCGGGTAGACGTGGGAGTCCATGAATTCCTGGAGGCGGCCGAGGTGCTCCCGGGCCCGCCCGCTCAAACCGAAGTCCATTCCGCTAGAGTAACTGACGAGTCAGTTACTTCGGGAGGGAGTCCCCATGGCAGCCTTCGACGGCACCGGCAAGGTCGCGCTGATCACGGGCGGATCCAACGGCATCGGGGCCGCCGTGGCGCGCCGGCTCGCCCGCGAGGGCGCCCGCGTCGTCCTCGCCGACGTCGACGCGGAAGCGGGGGACGCGCTCGCCGATGAGCTGGACGGCGCGTTCGTCCGCTGCGACGTGCGCGAGCCCGCCGACAGCGAGGCCGCCGTCGCGACGGCCGTCGAGCGCTTCGGCGGGCTCGACGTCGCGTTCCTCAACGCCGGCGTCGCCGGCGGCGGGGGCGTGGGCGACGACTTCAACCTCGCCGCCTACCGGCGCGCCATGGGCATCAACCTCGACGGCGTCGTGTTCGGCGCGCGCGCCGCGCTGCCCGCCCTCCGCGCCCGCGGCGGCGGCGACATCGTCGCGACCGCGAGCATGGCGGCCCTCACCGCGACGCCGTTCGACCCGGTCTACGGCGCCAACAAGGCGGCCGTCGTCGGCCTCGTCCGCGCCCTGGGCCCCACCTACGCCGGGGAGGGCGTCCGCGTGAACGCCCTCTGCCCGTCCTTCGCCGACACCGACATCCTCACCCCGCTGAAGGGGCATCTCCAGGAGACCGGCTTCCCGATCCTGAACGTGGACGACGTCGTCGAGGCGTTCATCCGGATCCTGGACTCCGGCGGCGCGGGCGAGGCGTGGTACGTCGTGCCGGGCCGCCCGTCCGAGCCGTTCAAGTTCCGCGGCGTTCCCGGCCCCCGCTGAGCCCGCCGCCCGAGACCGACAGGAGAGACATGCGCGCGATCCAGATCACCGAGTTCGGCGGGCCCGAGGTCCTGACCGTCACCGAGCTGCCCGACCCGACCGCCGGGCCCGGGCACCTGCTCGTCGACGTCTCCCGGGCCGGCGTCAACTACGCCGACACCCACCAGGCGGAGAACAGCTACCTGTCGGCGTCCACGCTGCCGATGGTGCCGGGCGGCGAGGTCGTCGGCACCACCGCGGACGGCCGCCGCGTCGTCGCGCTCGTCGGCACCGGCGGCTACGCCGAGAAGGCCGTCGCACCCGAGGCGCTGGCCTGGAACGTCCCCGACGCCATCGACGACGTCACCGCCCTCGGCATGATCGTGCAGGGCGCGTCCGCGTGGGTGCTGCTGCGCCGCAGCGTCCACCTGGCGCCGGGCGAGTCCGTCGTCGTGCACGCCGCCGCCGGCGGGGTCGGCACCCTCGCCGTCCAGCTCGCCAAGGCGTGGGGCGCCGGGCGGGTCATCGCCACCGCCTCGTCCAAGGAGAAGCGCGACCTCGCCCTCGACCTCGGCGCCGACGCCGCGATCGACGCGAACGAGCCCGAGCTCAAGGACGCGCTGATCGAGGCCAACGGCGGCAAGCGCGTCGACACCGTCCTGGAGATGACGGGCGGCGCCGTCACCGACCAGAGCCTGCGCGCCCTCGCCCCGTTCGGCCGGCTCGCGTTCTACGGGATGGCCTCGCGGAAGGAGCCGTCGCCCGTCCGCCCCGCCACCCTGATGGCGCACTCCACCACGATCTCCGGCATGTGGCTGGCGCACGTCTTCCAGCTCCCCGGCGACGTCATGCGCGCCGCGCTGGACGAGCTGTTCGGCCTCGCCGCCGACGGCCGGCTGCGGGTGATCGGCGGCGGCGAGTACGGCCTCTCCGAGGTCAGGCAGGCGCACGAGGACCTGCGGGCCCGCCGCACCACCGGCAAGCTCGTCCTGGACCCCTCGCGCTAGCCGGACGCCCCGCCCGCTATCCCACGAGGCCGTTCTCGTAGGCGTACACGACGGCCTGGGTGCGGTCGCGCAGCGCCAGCTTGGTCAGCACGTGCCCGACGTGCGTCTTGATCGTCTGCTCGGCCAGCACCAGCTCGGCGGCGATCTCGGCGTTGGACAGGCCGCGCGCGATGAGCCGCAGCACGTCCAGCTCGCGCGGCGTCAGCCCCGCGGTCGCCTGCGGGCTCGGCCGCTGGTGCCGGCGCCGCCGCGCGAAGTCGCCGATCAGCCGCCGGGTGATGGACGGCGCGAGCAGCGCGTCGCCCGCCGCGACGATCCGCACGCCGTTCACCAGGTCGGCCGCCGAGGCGTCCTTCAGCAGGAACCCGCTGGCGCCCGCGCCGAGCGCCTCGTAGACGTACTCGTCCAGGTCGAACGTGGTGAGGACGAGCACCTTCGGCCGCGCCAGCGCCGGGTCGGCGCCCGGATCGGGGTCGCCCACCAGCTCGGCGGTGGCGGCGAGGCCGTCCATCTCCGGCATCCGGATGTCCATCACGATCACGTCCGGGTCGAGCCGGCGGCCCATCTCCACGGCCTCCAGGCCGTTGCCCGCCTGCCCCACCACCTCGATCCCGGGGTCGGAGGACAGCAGCGCCGCGAGCCCGTCGCGGATCATCACCTGGTCGTCGGCGATCAGCACCCGAATCGTCACGGGCCCAACCCTACGGCCGCGAAGATCAGTCCGCGTCCCCGTAGGGCAACTCGGCGACGACCGACCAGCCCGCGTCGGCGCGCGGGCCGGCGTCGAGGCGGCCGCCCAGCATCGTGACGCGCTCGCGCATCCCGACCAGGCCGTGCCCGCCGCCCTGCGACTCCTCCGCCGTGCTGCGGGCCCCGTCGTCGGCGACCGACACCGCCAGCGCCTTCGGCCCGTACCGCACCTCGACGTCGACCCGGGAGCCCGGCGCGTACCGGGCCGCGTTGCTCAGCGACTCCTGCACGATCCGGTACGCCGACAGGTCCACTCCCGCGTTCAGCGGACGCGGCATGCCGACCACGACGCTCGCGACCGACAGCCCGGAGCGGCGGGCGGCGGCGACCAGGTCGTCCAGCCGGTCCAGGCCCGGCTGCGGGGCCCGCTCGGGGCCCTCGCCGTCGGCGCGCAGCAGCCCGACGACCCGGCGCGTCTCGGTGAGCGCCTCGCGGGCGGCGTCGCGCACCACCCCGAACGTCTGCCGCGCGGCGTCCGGCAGGTCGGGGATCTTGTAGGGGGCCGCCTCCGCCTGCATCGCGATCACCGACATGTGGTGCGCGACGACGTCGTGCAGCTCGCGGGCGATGCGGGCGCGCTCCTCCAGCACGGCCTGCCGCGCCAGGTCCTGCCGGTGCTGCTCCTCGCGCCGGCGCAGCTCCTCCACCGCGGAGTGCCGGCCGCCGACCGCGTCGCCGAACGTCAGCGCGACCACGGCGATCCCCGCGAGGATCATGCCGAACCAGCCGGGCATCCCGAACAGCACGGCGGGCACCAGCACCCCGGCGATCGTCACCGCGCCCACGCCGACGGTGGTCTGCCGGTCGGAGCCGACGCCGGTGAAGAACAGGATGACGACCAGGGCCAGGATCGCCGTGACCGGCCACGGCATGAAGCCCGTCCCGTGCCGGATGACGACCGTGAGCAGCAGGCCGAACGCCGCGACCCGCCAGGCGACGAGCGGCCACCGGGCCGCGAAGATCAGCGGCGTCGCCTGCAGCACGCCGAGCGGCCAGGCCAGCCCGGTCTTGACGTGGTACTGCTGGATCGCGATGGCGATGGACCCCGCGGTGAAGCCGATGGTCAGCGCGGCGAGCAGGGCCAGGATCGGCAGGCGCAGCGCCAGCCGCCCCGGCAGCAGGGTGACGGGCGGGCCGTCCCTGCCGAGCAGGAGGGCGGAGCGGACCCCGGCGAGCAGGCGCGTGCGGCCCGCGGAGGCGAAGCGGTCTGGTTCGTTCATTTGACTCGGAGCCTAGGACCAGGGACGGCGGGACGGCCTGACCCGGGGGAGGGAGATCCGACCCGCCCCTCCAGTATCACCTCTGAGCAGCGCGACCAGCGCCGCCCGGCGCCGTGGGCGCGGCCCGCCGCGCCGGACCGCGATCTTGCGGTCACCGGCGCGGCGGCGGAGACTGCGGGAATGACCGACCTGAGCCATCCGATCTTCGCCCGGCTCTATCCCCGGCTGGACGCGGGCTGCGCCAAGGCGGGCGGGGACGCCCACCGCGCCGAGCTGCTCGCCGGGGCGTCCGGCCGCGTGCTGGAGGTGGGCGCCGGACACGGGGCCAACTTCGCGCACTACCCGCCGGACGTCGCCGAGGTGGTCGCCGTCGAGCCCGAGCCGCGGCTGCGCGCGAAGGCCGACCACTCCGCCGGCCGGGCGCCCGTCCCGGTCACGGTGCGGCCCGGCGTCGCCGAGGACCTCGACGAGGACGACGCCTCGTTCGACGTCGCGGTGGCCTCGCTCGTGCTGTGCTCGGTGCGCGATCCGGTCCGCGCCCTGGCCGAGCTGAGGCGCGTCCTCAAACCGGGGGGCGAGCTGCGCTACTACGAGCACGTCCGGGGCGGGACGCCGGGCAAGGTGCGCCTCCAGCGGTACGCCGACGTGCTGTGGCCGCTCTTCGCCGCGGGCTGCCACGTCTCGCGGCCGACGTCCGACTGGATCGCCGGCGCGGGCTTCACGGTGCGGGCCGAGCGGCGGTTCGACTTCCCCGAGCCGGGCCGGGGCAACCCCGCCTCGCCGCACGTCCTCGGAGTCGCCGTCCGCGACTGAGCCGCCGCCGGGCCCGCGCGTCGGGGCCGGACGCCGCATAAGGCCCTGCGCACGGGGAAGTCAGGGCCCATGACGACCTCGGGCAGCCAGCCGCGACCACCGGACGACCGGGCGCCGGAGGGGCCCTCGCACGCGACGGCCACCGCCGTGCTGCTCGCCGGGGCCGCCGCCCTCGGCGGCTTCCTGTTCGGCTACGACTCGTCAGTGATCAACGGAACCGTCGACGCGATCCAGGACGAGTTCGAGCTGAGCGGCTTCGCGGTCGGCTTCGTGGTGTCCGCCGCGCTGCTCGGCTGCGCGGTCGGCGCCTGGTTCGCCGGGCCGCTCGGCGACCGGATGGGCCGCGTCCGGGTGATGCTCGTCGCGTCGGCGCTGTTCGTGATCAGCGCGGTCGGCTCGGCGCTGGCCTTCAGCGCGGTCGACCTGACCGCCTGGCGGCTGGTCGGCGGGCTCGCCATCGGCGCCGCCTCGGTGATCGCGCCCGCCTACATCGCCGAGATCGCGCCCGCCGAGCTGCGCGGCCGGCTCGGCTCGCTCCAGCAGATGGCGATCGTCCTCGGCATCTTCGCGGCCCTCGTCGTCGACTACGTCATCGCCCGCGTGTCCGACGGCGGGGCCACCGGGACGTTCCCCCTGGGCGGGGACGCGTGGCGGTGGATGTTCGCCAGCGCCGTCGTGCCCGCCGTCATGTACGGCCTGATCGCCACGACCATCCCCGAGTCGCCCCGCTACCTGGTCAAGAAGCACCAGACCGCCCGCGCCCGCGAGGTGCTCCGGCGGGTCATGGGGCACGGCGACGTCGACGCCAAGATCTCGGAGATCGCCCGGTCGATCGCCGAGGACCGGCCCGTCCGCCTGACGGACCTGCGCGGGCACCGGCTCGGCCTGCTGCCCATCGTGTGGGTCGGCATCCTGCTGTCGGTCTTCCAGCAGTTCGTCGGCATCAACGTGATCTTCTACTACTCGTCCTCGCTGTGGCAGGCGGTCGGGTTCTCCGAGGACGACGCGATGCTCACCTCGGTGATCAACTCGCTGGTGAACGTCGCGTTCACGCTGGTCGCGATCGCGCTGGTGGACCGGGTCGGGCGGCGGCCGCTGCTGCTCGGCGGCGCCGCAGGCATGGCGGTCTCCCTCGGCACGCTCACCGTCTGCTTCGCCACCGCGCCCGTGGTGGACGGCGACCCGCGCCTCGGCGTCGTCGCCGGCCCGGTCGCGCTCGTCGCCGCCAACGCCTTCGTCGCCTCGTTCGCCGCGACCTGGGGACCGGTCGTGTGGGTGATGCTCGGCGAGATGTTCAACAACTTCATCCGGGCCTCCGCGCTCGCCGTCGCCGCGGCCGCGCAGTGGATCGCGAACTGGGTCATCACGACCACCTTCCCCGGCATCTCGGGCTTCTCGCTCGGCCTCGCCTACGGCCTCTACACGCTGTTCTCCGTCCTCGCGCTCCTGTTCGTGCTCCGCGCCGTCCCCGAGACGAAGGGACGCGAGCTGGAGGACATGGACCGGCTCGCCTCGCCGGGGTCCCGCGCGTGACCGCGCGCACGGCCCGGCGCGCGGCCGCGCCCGTCGGCTACAGTGGACGCATGCCGCACGTTCACGTCGAGACGACGACGCCGGGCCACTCCCGGCGCTGCGGCGGCATGTCCTGACATTGCACGCGCAAGGGCCCCGGGAGCGAATCCCCGGGGCCCTTCCGCGTTCCGGGGACCGCGACGGGGACCTCCGCCACGAGAGGAGACCCGATGGAACCGGATGCGTCCGGGGGAGACCCCGAGTCGATAGCATCGGAACCCGCTGATCCCAGACCGCAATCACGAGGAGTACCCGTGTCCACCGTGTCCGAACTGCGCATCACCCTCGACGGCGGCGAGCGGGCGGTACCGGTGGGCACCACCGCGGGCGAGGCCCTGGACGCCGACGGCCGCACCGTGATCGCCGCCCGGGTCAACGGCGAGCTGCGCGACCTCGCCGGGGAGCTGCGCGACGGCGACGCCGTCGAGCCGGTCGAGATCGGCTCCGCCGACGGCCGGTCGATCATGCGGCACTCCGCCGCGCACGTGATGGCGCAGGCCGTCCAGGAGCTGTTCCCCGAGGCCAGGCTCGGTATCGGGCCGCCGGTGGAGAACGGCTTCTACTACGACTTCGACGTCGCCGAGCCCTTCACCCCCGACGACCTCAAGCGCGTCGAGAAGCGGATGCGCGAGATCGTCAAGCAGGGCCAGCGGTTCTCCCGGCGGCCCGTGTCCGACGACGACGCGCGCGCCGAGCTGGCCGCCGAGCCGTACAAGCTGGAGCTGATCGGCCTGAAGGGCTCCGGCCCGGTCGAGGACGCCGCGGACGGCGCGGACGTCGAGGTGGGCGGCGGCGAGCTGACCATCTACGACAACCTCGACGCCAAGTCCGGCGAGCTGCGCTGGAAGGACCTGTGCCGCGGCCCGCACCTGCCGTCCACCCGCGTCATCCCCGCGTTCAAGCTGATGCGGTCCGGCGGCGCCTACTGGCGGGGCAGCGAGAAGAACCCGCAGCTCCAGCGCATCTACGGCACCGCGTGGGAGTCCCGCGAGAAGCAGGACGAGTACCTGCGGTTCCTGGAGGAGGCCGAGAAGCGCGACCACCGCCGGCTCGGCGCCGAGCTCGACCTGTTCTCCTTCCCGAACGAGATCGGCAGCGGCCTCGCCGTCTTCCACCCGAAGGGCGGCGCCGTCCGCAAGGTCATGGAGGACTACTCCCGCCGCCGGCACGAGGAGGAGGGCTACGAGTTCGTCAACACCCCCCACATCACCAAGGGGCACCTGTTCGAGACCTCCGGGCACCTCGGCTGGTACAAGGACGACATGTTCCCGCCGATGGAGGTCGACGGCGGCGACTACTACCTCAAGCCGATGAACTGCCCGATGCACAACCTGATCTACCGGGCGCGCGGCCGGTCCTACCGGGAGCTGCCGCTGCGGCTGTTCGAGTTCGGGTCGGTGTACCGGTTCGAGAAGTCGGGGGTCGTGCACGGCCTCACCCGCGTCCGCGGCATGACCCAGGACGACGCGCACATCTACTGCACCGAGGAGCAGATGGGCGAGGAGATCAAGCGGCTCCTCGACTTCGTCCTCGGGCTCCTGCGCGACTACGGACTGAACGAGTTCTACCTGGAGCTGTCCACCCGCGACGAGTCCGACAAGTTCATCGGCTCGAACGAGATGTGGGAGAAGGCCACCGCGGCGCTCCGCGACGCCGCCGAGTCGACCGGGCTCGGCCTCGTCCCCGACCCGGGCGGCGCCGCGTTCTACGGCCCGAAGATCTCCGTGCAGGCCAAGGACGCGATCGGCCGCACCTGGCAGCTGTCCACCATCCAGGTCGACCCGAACCAGCCCGAGCGGTTCGGCCTGGAGTACCAGGCGGCGGACGGCACCCGGCAGCGGCCCATGATGCTGCACCGGGCGCTGTTCGGGTCGATCGAGCGGTTCTTCGGCGTGCTGCTGGAGCACTACGCGGGCGCGATGCCGCCGTGGCTGGCGCCCGTCCAGGCGGTCGGCATCCCGATCGGCGACGCGCACGTCCCGCACCTGGACAAGATCGCGGCGAAGCTGCGCGAGCGCGGCATCCGCGTGGAGGTCGACACCTCCTCCGACCGGATGCAGAAGAAGATCCGCAACGCGCAGAAGCAGAAGGTCCCGTACATGCTGCTCGCGGGCGACGACGACGTGGCCAAGGACGCCGTGTCGTTCCGGTACCGCAGCGGAGAGCAGCGGAACGGGGTCCCGATCGCCGAGGCGGTCGGCGAGATCGTCAAGACCGTCGAGGCCCGCGTCCAGATCTGAGCCGGGGGGCCGCGCCCGCCCCGCGCGGGCGCGGCCCCGGTCCGGCGCCGGTCACTCCGCGGAGATGACCAGCGGTGCGTCGCCGTCCTTCTGCCCGACGGCCCACACCGCCGTGGAGCCCGGGACGCGCGTGATGCCCCGCACCTCTCCCCGCACGCCCGGCACGGTCGTTTCGAGCCGCCAGGCACCGCCCGTGTAGTGCAGGATGCGCGGCTCCGTGCCCGCCGGGCCGGGCCGCGGGACGGCCCAGAGCCCGCCCGCGCCGTCCTCGACGAGGCCGTCGGGGCGGTAGGACCAGAGGTCGAGGCTCGCGCTGTAGGTGTGGTGCAGCCCGCCGCCGAAGGCGGCGCCCTCCGGGAGGGCGTCCTCCCGCCATGACGAGCCGTCCCAGTGGTAGGAGCGGTCCACGCGGACACCGGCCTCCATGACGTAGCCGGTCACCCACACGTCGTCGGCTGCCAGCGGCAGGACGGCGACGAGGCGGCCCTCCTTGCCCGCGGCCTGCGGCGGCGTCACGGTGTGCCAGGCGGACCCGTCGAAGCGCGCCGCGAAGCCGCGCTCGGGCGCTCCGCCCGCCTCGGGCGTGCGGCCCACGGCCCACACGTCGCCCGGGGTCCGCTGCCGGACGCCCTGGATCGACGCGCCCAGCGTGTGCGGGGTCCAGCCGCCGTCCGCCCACCGGTGGACGGACGCGCCGCCGTCCGACGCCGGGATCCCCGAGACCCACGCGCCCGCCGCGTCGCCGTCGAGCGACTCCACCGCCCGGAGCGCGGACGGGACGGCGAGCTCCGTCCAGCCCTGGCCGTCCGACCTCGCGAGGTAGGGCGTGCCGAGCCCCTTGCCGTCGGCGGCGTCGCGGCTGCCGGCGGCCCACCCGTCGGCCGCCGTGACGGCGTCGACGAACTTGACCTGCCCGCGCCCGGACAGGCCGGGAGTGCCGATCCACGACCAGCCGCCGCCGTTCCGGCTCTGCAGGACGGGGTTCTGGTGGATGGCCGGCACGCAGGGGCCGCCGATCTCGCCGCAGAACATCGAGGTCCGGTAGCTGTACCACTGGTAGCCGCCGGTCAGCATCGCGTCCGGGCCGGCCGCCGACACCCCGAACAGGCCGCTGGCGCCGAGGGTGAACGGGGCGGGCCGCACCGTCCAGGCGGTGTCGGCGCGGGCGGCGGGCGCGGGGCCCGCGGCGACGCCCAGGGCGACCGCGGCGGACACCGCCGCGACCGCGGCCGGGACCGAGCGCCGCGCGCGGGAGGCGGGCATCGTGTTCATGTGACGGTCCCTTCCGGACGCCGGCCGCGGCGCTGGCGGAGGCCGATCCGCACCGCGCGCTTCCGGGGGAAACATATGATCTTCACCTCACGCACTATGTGACAAGCGGCCCCGGGGTCTCTTGTCCGGCGGGTGACAACCTCAGGGGGCACGGCGTGGCGCCGGATGGGCGAAATCGCGGAATGTGTCCACCGCGCCCTCCGCGCGAGCGGCTCCTCGACGCCGCCTACGCCATCGTGGAGGGCGGGGACTGGGACTCGCTGCGGCTCGCTCAGGTCGCCCGCGCGGCGGGGGCCAGCCGGCAGACCGCCTACAACGAGTTCGGCTCCAAGGTGGGGCTGGGCCGCGCCCTCGTCGAGCGCGAGATCGACGTGCTGGTGGGCGGCGTCCAGGAGCGCATGGAGGCGCACCTCGACGACCTTCCGGCGGCGGTGGAGGCCGCCGTGCTGTTCGTCCTGACCGTTGCGGGGCGCCGGACGCTGCTGCGGAGCATCCTGGGCGCCGGGCGCTACCGCGACGACGACCTCGTGGCCCTCGCCACCCGGCGCGGCGAGCCGATGCTCGCCGAGGTGATCGGCAAGTTCCGGCGCTACGCCGACGGCAGCTGGCCCGCCGTGTCCGGGGACGTCAAGGACGTGCTGGTGGAGACGCTGCTGCGGGTGACGATCAGCCATGTGGTGGCGCCCCTGCACGAGCGCGCGGAGGTCGCCCGCGACCTCGGCGCGCTGACCCGGCTGCTCCTCGCGCCGGCGGGCGCGGCGGGCGGGCCGGGCCCGCCCCGGTCCGCCGATGGCGGAGTGGGCGCCGCCCGGAGTTGGTAGCCTCGTCGCTCACGTGCCACGACGGGGAGTCAGCGGAGATGAAGTCCAGGAGGCCGGCGCGGCGGGGCCGGAGGGCTCGGCTCTGGGGCCGGATCGCCGGCTACGGCTGCACCCTGCTGCTCGTCACCGCCGCCGTCATCGTGCTCCTCATGCCACTGATGGACGACGGGGACAAGGGGACGACCGGGGCGCGGGGGCAGGCGAACCCGTCCGCGTCCGGGCCCGGCCAGCCCGGCGTCCCGGGCCCGGGGCTCCCGGCGACGCCCACCAACCCGCTGCCGCAGCAGAACGGCGGCGGCCGGCCGTATCCGGGCGGGCAGGACGGCGGCGGGTCCGGCGGCCAGGGCGGCGGCCCGGAGATCCCGGAGCAGAACGGCGGCGGCGGCTCCGTCGCCAAGTGCCCGGACGGCACGGCGTTCTACCGCGGCACGGCCACCGGCGTGGACGTGCTGGTCACCGTCTCCGCCAGCGGCCTGATCCGGGCGGAGCTCGTCCTGCAGGGGCGGTCCCCCACGTCGCAGCAGGCGAGCGCGAGCGCGGGCAGGCCGCACACCTTCCACTTCACGGGCGTCTCGCCGCCCCTCGTCGAACGCGTCAAGGTCACCACGGTGTCGGTCGGCGGCGGAATGCAGAGCTGCTACGCGCGGGGCGTCTGACCCGTCCCGCCGCGGGGCTGGGGCGGCGCGGGCATGCGGACGTCCCCCACGGAGACGTTGACCGCCGCGACGCGCGTGCCCAGCATCAGGCCCGTCACCCGCGCCACGTTCTCCTGCACGAGATGGGCGACGTCCCTGATCACGCAGCCGTACTCGACCGCGATGGCGAGGTCGACCGTGACCTCCTCGCCGTCCGCGGCGACGCGGGCGCCCGCCGGGGCCGGCCCGGAGACGCCGGCCACCTCCAGCGCGGCCAGCGCGGCGATCTTCTCCAGCACCGCGTCCTCGACCGTGACCCTGCCCTCCACGCGCACGGTGACGTCGCCGGGGGAGCCGTGCATGGTCATCGGCACCGCCCCGCCGACCCCGGACGCGGGCGGTGCGGGCGGCGCGGGCGGCGCCGGGAGGGGAGTGCCCGGCGGCGGCACCGTCCCGTTCCGCCCCGTTCCCGGCGGCGCGGGCAGCCCGGGGAAGTACGGCGCGGACCCGGGGTCCGGCCCCGGCTCGCCGCCGTCGGTCCGCCGCTTGTCGAGCCCGGTCATGATCGCTCCCCATGGTTCGGTCGGACGACCATGGTGTCGGAGTGGCCCGGAAACGTCACGCCCCGAAGGGCCTCCGGGTGCGCCCGGGAAGGGGATCCCGGCTACAGCCCCGCGCGCTTCTCTCTCTATGCTGCTGGTCAGGCCGTGAACAAAGGAGACCGCCGCCTTGACCGCAGAGCCGGAGGAGTCCGTGGTGCACCAGGGGCGCGAGGACGGGCCCGGGGCGGGCGCCGGGAACGCGCGCACGCCCCGCTTCGAGGAGGAGGGAGGCGGCGCGGGCACGCCCGACAACTTCCAGCGGCTCTGGACCCCGCACCGGATGGCCTACATCAAGGGGGAGGGCAAGCCGACGGGCGCGGGCTCGGACGACGGCTGCCCGTTCTGCGAGATCCCGGGGATGACCGACGAGGACGGCCTCGTCGTCGCGCGCGGCGGGTCGGTGTTCACGGTGCTGAACCTCTACCCGTACAACTCCGGCCACCTGATGGTCGTCCCGTACCGGCACGTCGCCGACTACGCCGACCTGGACGAGCCCGAGTACGTGGAGCTGGCGGACTTCACGCGGCGCTCGCTCACCGCGCTGCGCAAGTGCAGCGGCGCGCAGGGCTTCAACGTCGGCATGAACCTCGGCCTCGTCGCGGGCGCCGGCATCGCGGCGCACCTGCACCAGCACGTCGTCCCGCGCTGGGGCGGCGACACCAACTTCATGCCGGTCGTCGGGCACACCAGGGTGCTGCCCCAGCTTCTGCGCGACACCCGGCAGATGCTCGCCGACGCGTGGCCGGTCTCATGAGCGGCGCCGAGCGGCCGGTGCTGGTCTACGACGGCGACTGCGGGTTCTGCACGTCCTCGGCACGGTTCCTGGAGCGGCACGTGCCCGTCCGGGCCGCGGTCGTCGCCTTCCAGTTCGCCGACCTGGACGCGCTCGGCACCACGGCGGAGCGGGCGGGGCACGAGGTGCTGTGGGTCGACCGAGCCGGGCGGGTCAGCGGCGGCGCGGAGGCCATCGGGCGGATGCTGACCGCCGCGGGCGGCCTGTGGCGGGTCCCCGGGGTCGTCATGCGGGTCCCGCCGGTGAGCTGGGCCGCGCACGCCGTGTACCGGCTGGTCGCCAACAACCGGCACCGGATGCCGGGCGGTACGGCGGCGTGCATGCTGCCCCCCGACCGGCGTCCCGGCGCGCAGCCCTGACCCGGCTCAGGCGGCGGCGTCCCGCGGCGCCGCCGTCCCGCCCCGCAGGCGCTCGGGCAGCAGCCCGGTGAGCCGCTCCAGCGGCAGGAACGCGGCGAGCCAGATGGCGTGCGGCAGGAAGTGGATCGTCATCAGCGCGTAGGTGACGGCGTGGAAGCCGACGAAGAACAGCACCAGCGCGTACAGCGGCCGTCCGCGCAGGAACAGCAGCGCAGGCGACAGCGCCTCCGCGGTGAACATGAACCACTGGCCGGCCTTCAGCAGCACCGGATAGCCGATGAGGGCGCGCCCGAGCGGCGTCCCGCGCCGGCTCAGCGCCCACTGGACGGTCGACCCGTTCGGCCACGCGGGGAACCCGCCGATGCGGACCTTCGCCCACGCGGAGAAGAAGTAGGCCGCCACCACGCCGACCTGGATGGAGCGCACCGACCACGCCGACGCCTCGCAGCGCCGCGCGTCGCCGACGCGGGCGCGCCCGGCGCTCGGCAGCGCGAACAGCGCCACGACGAGCGCCAGGTGGTCGTGGTCGACCTTGCCGTACGACATGCTGATCGTGACCCACCACAGGTACCCGCACGCGGCGAGGTACCCGCTCGCGCGGGGCAGCACCCGGCCGGTCGCGGCGACGAGCCCGGCCGCGACCGTCACCACCAGCAGCGTGTACATGGCCTGCGGCGTCGGCGCGGGCAGGTGCAGCAGCCGGCCGAGCAGCACCGGCTGGTACAGGTCGGCGGGCAGCCGCGCGTGCGCGAGCGAGCTGCCGGTCAGCAGCAGCATGTCGAACGGCAGGAACACGTAGCCGAGGATCCGCAGCCAGGCGACGCGGGCGCGCGGCACGGGCCCGAACCACCAGCGGCCCCACGCGGTGCGGGCGGGCTCGGGCGCGTCCCCGGCGGGCCGGACGGGACGCGGCGCCTCCGGCGTCGCGGCGGCGGTCATCGCACGTCCCAGACGACGCGGTTCTGCCTCATCGTCGACACGACCTTGCCGCGCTTCAACTTCTTGATCTCCTGCACGACGTAGATCCGGGTGAGGCCGGGCTCACCCGGATGGAGCCTGCGCTGCCCGTCGGCGATGCCCTGCAGCAGCGACGGGTCGCGGACGATGCGCGGCATCTGCCCCTCGATCTCGGCGCGCTTCATGCCCGTCCCGACGGCGTCGAAGGACAGCGCCACGTGGACGCCCGCCGCGGTGTCGGCCTCCAGCCAGTACGAGCTGATCGTGCCGCCGTCGTCCTTCACCGAGAACGCGAACTGCGTCATCGGCCCGAGCGGGAAGTCGTCGTTGCCGCCGTACGCGCTGGTGTAGCACAGCGCGCCGACGACCGCGGCGCCCGCGAGCGACCGCCAGAGGCGCGCGCGGGGGGCGAGCCGGAGGGCAGGAAGATCCACCCGGCAAGCCTAGAGCCCCGCCGGGCGGACGCGGGCGGGGCTCTGGGCGCGCGGCCGGGCGCGGCGCCGCTAGCCGTCCCGGGACTCGGCGGCGACCTTGTCGGCCAGGTGCGTCGGGAGCGGCTCGTACCGCAGGAACGTGCGGCTGAACGTGCCGGTGCCCTGCGACATCGACCGCAGGTCGATCGCGTACCGGACGATCTCCAGCTGCGGCACCTCGGCCTTGATCATGGTGCGGCCGCCGGGCACCGCCTGGGAGCCGAGGACCCGGCCGCGCCGCGAGGTGAGGTCGGACATGATCGGGCCGACGTAGTCGTCGGCGATCAGCACGGCGACCTCGTCGACCGGCTCCAGCAGCAGGATCGGCACCTGCCCGGCCGCGTCCTTGAGCGCGAGCGCCCCGGCGGCCTGGAACGCCATGTCGGACGAGTCGACCGAGTGCGCCTTGCCGTCGTGCAGGGTGACCCGGATGTCGACCAGCGGGTACCCGGCGGACACGCCGCGGCCCATCTGCTGCCGGACGCCCTTCTCGACCGACGGGATGAACTGCCGCGGCACCACCCCGCCGACGATCTTGTCGACGAACTCGAAGCCCTCGCCGGACGGCAGCGGCTCCACGTCGATGTGGCAGATGCCGTACTGGCCGTGCCCGCCGCTCTGCTTGACGTGCCGGCCGAGGCCCTTGGCCGTCCCGCCGAACGTCTCCCGCAGCGGGACGCGCAGGCCGACCCGGTCGACCTCGACGCCGTACCGGGTCTTGAGCCGGTCGATCAGCACGTCGGCGTGCGCCTCGCCCATGCACCACAGCACCAGCTGCCGCGTCTCGGCGTTGTTCTCCAGCCGGAGCGTCGGGTCCTCGGCGACGAGCCGGCCGAGCGCCTGGCTGAGCTTGTCGTCGTCGGCCTTGGACTTCGCCCGGATCGCGACCGGCAGCAGCGGGTCGGGCATCGACCAGGGCGCCATCACCAGCGGCGTCCCGGGATCGGACAGGGTGTCGCCCGTCTCGGCGCGGCTCAGCTTCGCCACCGCGCAGATGTCGCCCGCGCCGCAGGAGGACATGGTCCGCTGGGTCTTGCCCAGCGGGGAGGTCAGCGCGCCGACCCGCTCGTCGACGTCGTGGTCCTCGTGGCCGCGCTCCTGCATGCCGTGCCCGGACACGTGCACCGTCATGTCGGGGCGCAGCGTCCCGGAGAACACCCGGACCAGCGAGATCCGCCCCACGTACGGGTCGGACGTGGTCTTGACGACCTCGGCGACCAGCGGGCCCGCCGGGTCGCAGGCGATCTCCTTCGGCGGGCCGCCGCTCACCGCCGTCACCGGGGGGATGCCGTGTTCGAGCGGGGACGGGAACGCCTGCGTGATGACCTCCAGCAGCTCCAGCATGCCGACGACCGGGCCGGGGTGGTCGCCGTGCGGCACCGACGTCGCGAGGACGGGGTAGAAGCTGCCGCGCGCCACCGCGGTCTCCAGGTCCTCGATGAGCGCCTTGACGTCGATCTCCTCACCGGACAGGTACCGGTCCATGAGGGTCTCGTCCTCGCTCTCCTGGATGATCCCCTCGATCAGCGACGCGCGCTGCTCGGCGATCTGCTCCAGGTACTCGGGGGCGGGGTCGCACTCGGTGCGCCGGCCCGTCGAGTAGTCGAGGCAGCGCTGCGACAGCAGCCCGATCAGGCCGCGCAGCCCGTCCTCCCCGGCGGCGGGGAAGTACAGCGGCGAGACGCCCTCGCCGAACACGTCCTGGCAGGTCATGACCACGTCGTCGTAGTCGCCGCGCTGCTGGTCGATCTTGGTGATGACGACGGCGCGGGGCATCTGCACCGCCGCGCACTCCTCCCACAGCATCCGGGTGAGGCCGTCGATGCCGTCCACCGCCGAGATGACGAACAGCGCCGCGTCGGCGGCGCGGAGCCCGGCCCGCAGGTCGCCGACGAAGTCGGCGTAGCCCGGTGTGTCGATGAGATTGACCTTGACGTCGCCGTGCGCGAGCGGGGCGAGCGCGAGGTTCACCGAGCGCTGCTGGCGCACCTCGACCTCGTCGAAGTCGGTGACCGTGGTGCCGTCCTCGACCTTGCCCGCCCGCTGCAGCGTGCCCGTCGCGGCGAGCAGCGCCTCCACGAGCGTGGTCTTGCCGGCTCCCGAATGGCCGACCAGCGCGACGTTGCGCACCCTGTCGCACCCGCCGGCCTCCGGTGCCCTGCCGGGGGCTCCCGGGTGGCCTCCCTTGTCCGCCATGACTACCTCCTCGGACGGGCCTCCGCGCGGAGGCCCGCGTGCGGCTGGGGCCCGGCCCTGCGGGCCCGGCCCTGACGTCCGAGTGCGGCGTCCGACCTCGTCCAACGCGCGTGACCGACGTCACACCCGTGTCAACACCCTTTCCCGTGATGGCCGGGACCACAAGGGGTGAACGGCATTCAACCGTGATCTGTCCGGGCCGCGCGGCCCCCAAACCCCGTGCTGAGCGCGCCCGCGCCGCGGCCGCACTACGATGGGCGCGCCCGGTCGCGGGCGGGGCGGGCCCGTCCCCGCCGGCCGCGGCCCCCCACCCCGCGAACACGAGAACGGACGGCGATGCTCAACAAGATCAGGCCCGCGCTGGGGCGCGTCCTCACCCCCGTCGGGCGGGCGGTCGCGCGGACCGGGGTCTCGCCCAACGCCATCACCGTCATCGGGACGGTCGGCGTCGCCGCCGGCGCGCTCGTCCTCTTCCCGCGCGGGTCGTTCTTCTGGGGCACGATGGTGATCACCGCGTTCGTGCTGTTCGACATGCTGGACGGCGCGGTCGCCCGGGTCACCGGGAAGATCTCCAAGTTCGGCGCGTTCCTCGACTCCACCATGGACCGGGTCGCCGACGCCGCGATCTTCGCCGGGCTGATGATCGGGCTCTACCGGGACGGCCAGGAGCCGCTGGCCGGGGTCGCGCTGTACTGCCTCGTCGCCGGCGTCGTGGTGTCCTACGCCAAGGCCCGCGCCGAAGGGCTCGGCTACACCTGCGACGTCGGCATCGCCGAGCGCGCGGAGCGCCTCATCGTCGTCCTGGTCGCCGCCGGCTTCGACGGCCTCGGCGTCCCCTTCATCCTCGCGATCGCGCTGTGGGCGCTCGCCGCGCTCAGCACGATCACGGTCGGGCAGCGGTTCGCCACGGTGTACGCGCAGGCCAAGCAGGGCGCGGGCGCCGGGGCGCCGGGCGGCGCCGAGAAGGAGAACGGCGCGCGCAAGACGCCGGAGCCGCGGCCGTGACCACCCCCCGCCGCGGAGCCGACCGGACGTCGCTCCGCGACGAGGTGACCGACGCCGTCTACGCCCTCGGCTGGACGGTCGTCCGCAAGATGCCGGAGCGCGCGGCGCGGCTGGTCTTCGCCGCGCTCGCCGACCGCACCTGGCACCGGTACGGCTCCGGGGTGCGGCAGCTGGAGCGCAACCTGTGCCGCGTCCTCGGCAAGGACGCCGTCGACGACGAGGTCCGCGTCCTCAGCAAGAAGGTGCTGCGCTCCTACCTGCGCTACTGGCTGGAGGTGTTCCGGCTGCCCGAGTACGACAAGGCCCGGATCCTCGGCCGGATGCGCGTCACCGGCGAGAAGAAGATCTTCACCAACCTCGACTCCGGCCGCGGCGTCGTCCTCGCCCTGCCGCACATGGGCAACTACGAGCACGCCGGCGCGTGGCTGGTGCACTGCGGATACCCGTTCACCACCGTCGCCGAGCGGCTGGAGCCCGCGTCGCTGTTCGACCGGTTCGTCGAGTTCCGCGAGAGCCTCGGCATGGAGGTCCTCGCCCACAAGGGCGCCTCCGCGTTCGGGCGGATGGCCCAGCGGCTCCGCGCCGGGCGGCCCGTGTGCCTCGTCGTCGACCGGGACCTCACCGAGAGCGGCATCGACGTCGAGTTCTTCGGCGCCACCGCGCGGATGCCCGCCGTTTCCGCCGCGCTCGCGATCCAGACCGGCGCCGCGCTCATTCCCGTGACACTCTGGTACGAGGGGGAGTACTGGGCGGCGCGCGTCCACGAGGAGATCCCGGTCCCGGGCGAGGGCCGCAGACAGGAGAAGATCCAGGCCATGACCCAGGAGCTCGCCCGCGCCTTCGAGGAGGGCATCGCCGCCCACCCCGAGGACTGGCACATGCTGCAGAAGGTCTGGGTGGACGACCTGGGCGACGCCCCGGGCGGCGGCCGGGGATGAGCGCCGGCCCATGAGGATCGGGATCGTCTGCCCGTACACGTGGAACGTCCCGGGCGGCGTGCAGCAGCACATCGGCGACCTCGCCGAGGCGCTGATCGGGCTCGGCCACGACGTGTCGGTGATCACGCCCGCGGACGACGACGCCGAGCTGCCGCCCTACGCCGTGTCCGCCGGGCGCGCCGTCCCCGTCCCCTACAACGGGTCCGTGGCCCGGCTGGCGTTCGGGTTCCTGTCGTCCGGGCGCGTCCGGCGGTGGATCCGCGAGGGCGGCTTCGACGTCCTGCACGTCCACGAGCCCGCCGCGCCCTCGCTCGGGCTGCTCGCCTGCTGGGCGGCCGACGGGCCCATCGTCGGCACCTTCCACGCGTCCTACGAGAAGTCGCGGGCGCTGTCGGTCACCGCGCCGATCCTGCGGAGCGCCCTGGAGAAGATCACCGGCCGGATCGCGGTCTCGGAGGCCGCCCGCACCACGCTCGTCGAGCACCTCGGCGGCGACGCCGTGCTGATCCCCAACGGCGTCGCGACCGAGCGGTACGCGATGGCCGAGCCGCTGCCCGGCCGGCGCGGGCGCAGCGAGCCGCCGCCCGCGGGCGGCGGGACGCTCGGGTTCCTCGGCCGGATGGACGAGCCGCGCAAGGGCCTCCAGGTGCTGCTGCGCGCCTTCGAGATCCTCGGCCGCCGCCGACCCGGGCTGCGGCTGCTGCTCGCCGGGCCCGGCGACGCCGACGACGTGATCGCCCGGGTCTCGCCGGAGCTGCGCGACCGCGTCGCCGTCCTCGGCCTGGTCAGCGCGGAGGACAAGGTCCGCGCCTACCACTCGGTGGACGTCTTCGTCGCGCCGAACCTCGGCGGCGAGAGCTTCGGCATCGTGCTCGCCGAGGCGATGTCGGCGGGCGCGCCGATCCTCGCCAGCGACATCGAGGCGTTCGACCGGGTGCTGCTCGGCGGGCGGGCCGGGGCGCTGTTCCCGGCCGGCGACCACGAGGCGCTCGCGGCGGCCGCCGGCGAGCTCCTCGACGACCCGGCCCGGCGCAAGCAGCTGTCCGCGGAGGCGCGCGCCGCCGTCCGCGCCTACGACTGGTCGGCCGTCGCCCGCGACGTGCTGAGGGTGTACGAGACGGTCACGGACGGCGGCGCCCGCGTCGTCGAGTCCGGGCACGGGGTGTAGGGGAGCGCCGGATGTCCTACGACTGGATCATCGACGTCCTGTTCTGGGTCGCCGTCGTCTTCCTGGTCGCCGTGTACGTGTCGTGGCGCGCCACCCGGCTCGACCGGCTGCACGTCCGGGTCGAGACCGCCCGCGCCGCGCTGGACGCCGCGCTCGTCCGGCGGGCCGCCGCCGCGCTGGAGCTGGCCGCGTCCCGCCTCCTGGACCCGGCCACCAGCCTGGTGCTGGCGACGGCCGCCCACGAGGCGCGCACCGCCGATGCCGAGGGCCGCGAGTTCGCCGAGAGCGACCTGTCCCGGGCGCTGCGCGCGGTCGTCGACCAGCCCGAATTCGTGGGCACCATCACGGCCAGGGGCACGGGCGCGGACGGCGGGGAGGTCCTGGACGAGCTGTCCTCGGCCGCCGCGAAGGTCGCCTACGCCCGCAACTTCTACAACGACGCCGTCTCCCAGGCCCGGGCCGCGCGCCGCAAGCCGCTGATCCGGGTCCTGCCGCTGGCCGGGCGCGCCCCGCTGCCGGACTACTTCGAGATCGACGACGACCCGCCGGCGATCTGACCGGACGGCACCGATCACGCGGCACCGATCACGCGACATTGATCGCGCGACATTGATCACAGTCGGGGGCCCGGGACGTACCGCTGGACGGGCGAGCACATCCGAACGCGTTCGCTACCCTCTGGCAGACCGTCCAAGGGAGGGGTACATCGTGCGATCCGCCTGGGGCACCGCCGCCGGGGTCCGCGCGGCCGCGGGGCTCGGCGTCCTCGTTCTCGGCGCCGCCGCCCTGGCCGCCTGCTCGGACTCCGGCGACCCGGAGACGGCTCCGCCGCCGCGCAGCACGGGCGCGCCGCCGCCGAGCGGGACGCCCGAGCCCGCGGCGCACCCGTTCACCGGCGGCGCGAAGGGCCTGCGCAACCCGGTCCTGGCCGTCAAGATCGAGAACACCGCGCCGGCGCTGCCGCAGAGCGGCGTGAAGGCCGCCGACATCGTCTACGTCGAGCAGGTCGAGGGCGGCGAGACGCGGCTGATGGCCGTCTACTCGTCCAAGCTGCCGGGCAGGGTCGGGCCCGTCCGCAGCGCCCGCATCTCCGACCTGCACATCCTGCCGCAGTTCGGCCGGCCCGCCTTCGCGTTCTCCGGCGTCCAGAGCAAGATGAAGAAGTACGTCCGCACGTCGCCGGTGTACGACCTCTCCCAGGAGAAGGCGGGCGGCGCCTACTTCCGGTCCAGCGCCAAGCGCATCCCGTACAACCTGTACGCGGACCCGAAGGACCTGCTCAAGCGGGCGCCGAAGGCCGCGCGGCCGCGCGACATCGGGTTCCGCTTCGGGGACGCGCCCGAGGGCGGCGAGCCGACCAGGTCGTTCACCGCGCGCTGGCCGTCCGCCACCATGGGTTTCACCTGGTCGGCCAAGGAGAAGCGGTGGCTCGCCAGCTGGGGCGGACGCCCCGACCGCGCCGCCGAGGGCGGGCGGCTCGGCGGGAAGACCGTCGTCGTCCAGTACGCCAAGACGACCCGGTCGAAGTTCCACGACTTCCTCGGCAGCTACACGCCGCTGATCCACACGACCGGGAGCGGGCGGGCGGTCGTCCTGCGCGACGGGAAGTCCTACAAGGCCAAGTGGACGCGGCCGTCCGAGGGCAAGGGGACGACCTTCACCACGCCCGGCGGCGAGCCGATGACCTTCGCGCCGGGCCAGGTATGGGTGCTGCTCGTCAACGACGGCAAGCCCTACACGCCCTGACCCGCGTCCCGGACGTCCCGCCGGTCACTCCGTAAGCCGCGGGCCTCGCGCGCTGACACTCTGCCGGGTCGAGAGGTCGTGCGAGCAGGCAATATCATGGAAAGTGATTTGTCGTCCGTCCACGTGAGGAAATGCCCGTGTCCACTTCCACTCCCGCCACTGACAACGCCGCGCCCGAGACCGGGACCGCCCGCGTCAAGCGCGGCATGGCGGAGATGCTCAAGGGCGGCGTGATCATGGACGTCGTCACGGCCGAGCAGGCGAAGATCGCCGAAGACGCCGGCGCCGTCGCCGTCATGGCCCTGGAGCGGGTGCCCGCCGACATCCGCGCCGAGGGCGGCATCTCCCGGATGAGCGACCCCGACATGATCGACGGGATCATCGGGGCGGTCTCCATCCCCGTCATGGCCAAGGCGCGCATCGGCCACTTCGTCGAGGCCCGGGTGCTGCAGGCCCTCGGCGTCGACTACGTCGACGAGTCCGAGGTGCTCACCCCGGCCGACTACGACAACCACATCGACAAGTGGGCGTTCACCGTCCCGTTCGTGTGCGGCGCCACCAACCTCGGCGAGGCGCTGCGCCGCATCACCGAGGGCGCGGCGATGATCCGCTCCAAGGGCGAGGCCGGCACCGGCGACGTCTCCAACGCCACCACGCACATGCGGCAGATCCGGCAGGAGATCCGCCGGCTCCAGTCGCTGCCCGAGGACGAGCTGTACGTCGCCGCCAAGGAGCTCCAGGCCCCCTACGAGCTGGTCAAGGAGGTCGCGCGGGCCGGCAAGCTGCCCGTCGTGCTGTTCACCGCGGGCGGCATCGCCACCCCGGCCGACGCCGCCATGATGATGCAGCTCGGCGCCGAGGGCGTCTTCGTCGGCTCCGGGATCTTCAAGTCCGGCAACCCGGCCCAGCGCGCCGAGGCCATCGTGAAGGCCACCACCTTCCACGACGACCCCGACGTGATCGCCAAGGTGTCCCGCGGGCTCGGCGAGGCGATGGTCGGCATCAGCGCCGCCTCCCTCGGCGAGGACCAGAAGTTCGCCGGCCGCGGCTGGTGACCCGATCGGGGCCCGCCCTCCACAGCGGGCCCCGGCCGGGTTAACCTGGCGGCGTGGCCGGGAGGCGGTGCCGGGCCGCGGGAGGGGAGAGCATGGCTTGGTCGGTCGCGCTGGCGTGCGCGAGCGCGGGTGAACCCACCGAGGTGTTCCGGCCGGGCCTCATGCCCGACCCGGACACCGCCGCGGCGATCGCGCGCAGGCTCTACCCGGCGGACACCCTGACCGAGACCGGTGACACGGTCCTGGACTTCGCGCTCTGGCCCTACGAGGACGAGCTGTTCGTCGGCGCGTTCGAGCGGGCGCTGCTGCTGTGCGACCGGCGGCTGTTCTGCCTCGACGACGACGCCCGCCGGATCGCCGACACCGCCGCCGCGGCCCTGCCCGGCTCGCACTGCGGCGTCCTCGTCCTGCACAACGTGATCCGCGGCTGCTGGTTCCGCTGGTACGAGTCGGGCGAGCTGCTCCGCGACGTCTTCGTCACCGCCGAGGACGGCGTCGTCGTCGACCAGGGCGAGCGGCTGCCCGCCGAGCGGCCGTTCTGGGCCGCCATCGACGCGGGCGCCGCGGACGTCCCGCTCCCGTTCGACCCCGAGGAGTTCGGGCTCGCGCTCGCCGAGGCGCACATGTTCGGCCGCGGCATCGCCGACCGCGGCACGGACGGCTTCCTCCCCCTGGAGCTCCCCTTGCGGCGCTTCAAGCACGCCTGACGGCGTCTCAGGAACCGGCTCCTCCGGGAGCCGCGCGGAGGCCCGTCGCCCCCGCGGCCGAAGGGAAGCCGGGCAGGTCGTGGCGTGTTGTAGGGAACGTCTAGGGTTGAGAGCATCCCCTTGTCCCGGAAGGTTCCCACGTGACGACTGCGCCCACGATCGGTGTCCTCGCCCTGCAGGGCGACGTGCTCGAGCACGTCCGCGCGCTGGAGGCCGCGGGGGCGCGGACCCTCGCCGTGCGCCGTCCCGAGGAGCTGGAACGCGTCGACGGCCTCGTCCTGCCCGGCGGAGAGTCGACCACGATGTGGCGGCTGGCGCGCTCCTTCGAGCTGCTCGACCCGCTGCGCAAGCGGATCGAGGCGGGCATGCCCGCCTACGGCTCCTGCGCCGGCATGATCATGCTGGCGGACCGGATCCGGGACGGCGCGCCGGGCCAGGAGACCGTCGGCGGGATCGACATGACGGTGCGGCGCAACGCGTTCGGCCGGCAGGTCGACTCCTTCGAGGGGGCGGTGCCGCTGACCGGCATGGGGGACACGCCGTACCACGCCGTTTTCATCCGCGCGCCCTGGGTCGAGTCCGTCGGCGGCGCCGTCGAGATCCTCGGACGCGCCGAGAGCGGCCCGAACGCCGGTAGGATCGTCGCCGTTCGTCAGGGACGTCTCATGGCGACCTCGTTCCATCCGGAGTTGACAGGCGATTTCCGCGTGCACCACTACTTCGCCGATCTGGTGCGCCGGACGACAGAGGAGGAGTGACAATGTCCGGCCATTCCAAGTGGGCGACGACCAAGCACAAGAAGGCGGCCCTCGACGCCAAGCGGGGCAAGCTCTTCGCGAAGCTGATCAAGAACATCGAGGTGGCGGCCCGCACCGGCGGCGGCGACCCCGACGCGAACCCCACCCTCTACGACGCCATCTACAAGGCGAAGAAGAACTCCGTCCCCAACGACAACATCGAGCGCGCCCGCAAGCGCGGCGCCGGTGAGGAGGCGGGGGGCGCCGACTGGCAGAACATCACCTACGAGGGCTACGCGCCCGGCGGTGTCGCGGTCCTGATCGAGTGCCTGACCGACAACCGCAACCGGGCCGCCTCGGAGGTCCGCGTCGCCCTCACCCGCAACGGCGGCTCCCTCGCCGACCCGGGCTCGGTCTCCTACATGTTCAACCGCAAGGGCGTCGTGATCGTCCCGAAGGCGAACACCAGCGAGGACGACGTGATGATGGCCGTCCTCGACGCCGGCGCCGAGGAGGTCAACGAGCTCGACGACGAGAACTTCGAGGTCGTCAGCGAGGCCGGCGACCTGGTCGCCGTCCGCACCGCCCTGGTGGACGCGGGCATCGACTACGAGTCCGCCGAGAGCAAGTTCCTGCCGAGCGTCACCGTCCCCCTCGACGAGGACAGCGCGAAGAAGGTCTTCCGCCTCCTCGACGCCCTGGAGGACTCCGACGACGTCCAGGACGTCTACGCCAACTTCGACGTCTCCGACGAGGTCATGGCCTCCCTGGACGCCTGAGCCCCTGCCCCGCGCCGCCGTGCCCCCTCCGGGGCGCGGCGGCGCCGCGCGTCCGCGGCGTCCCCGGCCACGCCCGTTCTCGGTGGATTGCCGCTGACCGGCGACGCGGGTTGGTAGCGTTGGCGGCCGAACAGATGATCGAAGGAGCGGCCGTGCGGGTGATGGGGGTGGACCCCGGCCTCACCCGGTGCGGGGTGGGGGTCGTCGAGGGCTCCCCGGGCAAGCGGCTCCACCTGGTGCACGTGTCCGTCGTCCGGACCGGCCCCGACGAGGACCACGCCCTGCGCCTGCTGGCCGTCCAGACCGGCATCGAGGCCCTGATGGACGAGTTGAGCCCCGACGCCGTGGCCGTGGAGCGCGTGTTCGCCCAGCACAACGTCCGCACCGTGATGGGCACCGCGCAGGCCGCCGGCATCGCGATGCTGGCGGCGGCCCGCCGCGGGCTGCCCGTCGCGCTGCACACGCCGAGCGAGGCCAAGGCCGCCGTCACCGGGAACGGGCGCGCCGACAAGGCGCAGGTGACCCGGATGGTGACCCGGCTCCTGTCCCTGGAGACGGCCCCCAGGCCGGCGGACGCCGCCGACGCGCTCGCGCTGGCCATCTGCCACGTGTGGCGCGGGGGAGCGCAGCAGCGGCTCGCACACGCCCAGCGGTCGCGGATCGAGGAGGCGGCCCGGGCCGAACGCGCCCGGCTCGCCGCCCGCAGCAGAGGAGGAACCGTCCAGTGATCGCCTTCGTCAGCGGCCGGGTGGCCGCCGCCGGGCCCGACGGCGCGGTGATCGACGTGCACGGCGTCGGCCTGTCGGTGCAGTGCACGCCCGCCACCCTCGCCGGGCTGCGGGTCGGCGACCCCGCGCACGTGCCGACGTCCCTCGTCGTCCGCGAGGACTCCCTCACCCTGTTCGGGTTCGCCGACGACGACGAGCGCGGGGTGTTCGAGCTGCTGCAGACCGCCAGCGGCATCGGGCCCCGGCTCGCGCTGGCGATGCTCGCCGTCCACACGCCGGACGGGCTGCGCCGCGCGGTCGCCGCGGAGGACCTCACCGCCCTGACCAAGGTGCCCGGCATCGGCAAGAAGGGCGCCCAGCGGATCGTCCTGGAGCTCAGGGACCGCCTCGGCGGGCCGATCGGCGACGGCGCCGCCGGCGTCCGCGCGCCCGCCCGCGGCGAGGCGTGGCGCGAGCAGGTCCAGATGGGCCTGATCAACCTCGGCTGGTCCGCCAAGGACGCCGACGCCGCGGTGGACGCCGTCGCCGCCGAGCTCGACGGCGCGGAGACCCCGCCGGTCGCGGCCCTGCTGAAGTCCGCGCTGAAGAAGCTGAGCAAATGACGGGCGCCGGCGAACCGGGGGGCCGCGCGGGCATGGGCGAGGAGTTCGAGCGGCTGGTCTCGGCGGACGCAGACGGGGCCGAGGAGCAGCGGATCGAGGCCGCGCTGCGGCCGAAGAAGCTCGACGACTTCGTCGGGCAGGAACGGGTGCGCGAGCAGCTCTCCCTCGTCCTGCACAGCGCGCTGCGGCGCGGCCGGACGCCCGACCACGTACTGCTGTCGGGCGGTCCCGGCCTCGGCAAGACCACCCTCGCGATGATCATCGCTGCGGAGCTGGGGCAGCCGCTGCGGATCTCCTCCGGGCCGGCGATCGAGCGGGCCGGCGACCTCGCGGCGGTGCTGTCGACCCTCGCCGAGGGCGAGGTGCTGTTCCTGGACGAGATCCACCGGCTGGCGCGGCCCGCCGAGGAGATGCTCTACATGGCGATGGAGGACTTCCGGGTCGACGTCGTCGTGGGCAAGGGGCCGGGCGCGACCGCCATCCCCCTCGACATCGCGCCGTTCACGCTGGTCGGGGCCACCACCCGGGCGGGGATGCTGCCGGGGCCGCTGCGCGACAGGTTCGGCTTCGTCGCGCACATGGACTTCTACGAGCCCGCCGAGCTGGAGATCATCGTCCGCCGGTCGGCGCAGCTGCTGGACGTGGAGATCGCCGACGACGCGGCCGCCGAGGTCGCCGGGCGGTCCCGCGGGACGCCCCGCATCGCCAACCGGCTGCTGCGCCGCGTCCGCGACTACGCCGAGGTCCGCGCCGACGGGGTCGTCACGCAGGAATCGGCGCGGGCCGCCCTCGCGTTGTACGAGGTGGACGAACGGGGACTGGACCGGCTCGACCGGTCCGTCCTGGAGTCGCTGATGCGCAAGTTCGGCGGCGGGCCCGTCGGCCTGTCCACCCTCGCCGTGTCGGTGGGGGAGGAGCCGGAGACCGTCGAGGTCGTCGCCGAGCCGTTCCTCGTCCGGCAGGGACTGCTGGCGAGGACGCCGCGCGGGCGCGTCGCCACGGCCGCCGCATGGGCGCACCTGGGCCTGCCCCAGCCGCCGACGGCGCCGCTGGCGGGCACCCTGTTCGACGTGGCCGAAGACGCCGGCCGGGGCGAATAGTGATCATCCGATAACGGGTTGGGAACTTCCCGGCGTCGTCGTTCGTCGCGTCGTTGCCGGGGTCTCGCGTACTCTCTAGACTCCGGGACTTGGTTCACCGTCTCCAGCCGGCGGTCCCGTGCGCGCGACCGTTACGGTCACAGGCTGGGCAATCGACTTCGGAAGGATGCCCCAGTAATGGGCAGCGACATGATTCTCGCGGCGGATTCGGGCGGTAGCGGGGCCTTCAACATCCTGCTCCTCCTCGCCGTACCTGTGGTCTTCTACCTCCTGCTCATCCGGCCGCAGAGCAAGCGCCGCAAAGAGCAGGCGCAGATGCAGAGCGACGTACAACCCGGCGTTCGCGTCCTGACGACCAGCGGCATGAAGGCCACGGTCGTGGAGGTCGACGACGACGGTGTGATCCTGGATATCGCGGACGGCGTCGAAGTGCGCTTCGTCAAGCAGGCGATCATGCAGGTCTTGAAGGACCCCGAGCCCGAGGACCTCGACGACGAGGACGCCGAGGACGACGAGGACGCCGAGGAGCTGGACGGGGACGAGTCCGTCGACCTCTCCAAGGACGGCGCCCAGGTCGACCTGTCCAAGGACGGCGGCGCCGAGGTCGGGGACGAAGCGGACGAGGACGTCGAGCCCGAGTCCGAGCCGAAGGGGAAGACGAAGGTCAAGGCGGCCGACAAGCCGTCCGCCTGACCCCTCCCACGGCGACGACAAAGACGGGAAGTACGACGACAAGTGGCTTCGCCCAGAAACGCTCCCAAGCCAGGGCGCACGCTCCTCGCGCTGTTCGCGATCCTGGTCGTCCTCGGCGGTCTGGCGGTCTGGCAGGGGCGGACGACGCCCAAGCTGGGGCTGGACCTCGCCGGCGGGACGACCGTGACCCTCACGGCGAAGACCCCGGGCGGGAAGAATCCGCCGTCCGCGCAGATGGACCAGGCCGTCAAGATCATGACGCAGCGCGTCAACGGTCTCGGGGTCTCCGACGCGGAGGTCGCGAAGCAGGGCAGCAACAACATCGTGGTGAACGTCCCCGGCGAGGGGCAGAGCCGCGTCGTCAGCCTGATCGGCACCACGGCGAAGCTCCAGTTCCGCCAGGTGTTCGCGAGCGCGGACGGGCGCCCGGCGAGCGCGGCCGCGCCGGCTCCGTCGCCGAGCGGGTCCGCCAAGAGCGGGGACGGCGGCAAGAGCCCGTCGCCCTCCGCCTCGCCGTCCGCTTCGGCGACCCCGCGCGGCCGGGCGCTGTCGGGGGCGCTGACCGCCCCGACGCCGAAGCCGTCCGGCACGCCGAGCCCGTCGGCCTCGCCGTCGTCGCCGCTGATCCAGCCGTCCGGGCAGCCGACCGCTCCCGCGCAGGACGTCCCGGGCGTGACCGACAAGGCCGTCGTCAAGCAGTTCGAGGCGCTCGACTGCTACAACGGCGACCGGCACGCCGCCGGGTCCAACGACCCGAACCGCCAGTTCGTCGCCGCCTGTGACCAGGACGAGGAGAGCGGCCAGGTCACCAAGTACATCCTCGGCCCGGTCCGGGTGCTCGGCGAGAACGTCGACGAGGCGAACGCGATGCCGCCGAACGCCCAGCAGGGCCAGGCGAGCTGGTCGGTCTCGCTGAAGTTCGACGGCAAGGGCGCCCGCCAGTTCGGCGCGGTCACCACCGACGCCTCCCGGGCCTACCAGGCGGACCCGTCCGCCGCGCAGGCGCAGGTCGCGATCGTGCTGGACGGCCAGGTCGTCTCGGCCCCCGCCATCCGGGAGGGCCCGATCACCGGCGGCACCGCCAGCATCGACGGGCCGCCCGAGAGCTTCAACCAGCAGTACGCCACCGACCTCGCCAACGTGCTGAAGTACGGCGCGCTGCCGCTGGAGTTCACGCAGAGCTCCATCGACGAGGTGTCGTCCACGCTGGGCTCCGACCAGCTGACCGGCGGCCTCATCGCCGGCGCGATCGGCCTCGGCCTGGTGGTGCTGTACTGCCTGTTCTACTACCGGGGCCTCGGCCTGGTCGCGGTGTCCAGCCTGGTCGTGGCGTCCGCCATCACCTACCTGGCGGTGGTGATCCTCGGCGAGGGCATGGGCTTCCGGCTCTCCCTGCCGCACATCATCGGGCTGATCGTCTCGATCGGCATCACCGCCGACTCGTTCATCGTCTACTTCGAGCGGCTGCGGGACGAGCTGAGGGCCGGGCGCAGGCTGCGCCCCTCGGTGGAGAACGCCTGGAAACGGGCGCGGCGCACCATCCTCGTCGCCGACGCCGTCACCTTCCTGGCCGCGCTGGTGCTGTACTTCCTCGCGGTCGGCGGCGTAGCCGGGTTCGCGTTCGCGATGGGCCTGACGACGCTCATCGACATCGTCGTGGTGTTCTTCTTCACCAAGCCGCTGGTCGCGCTGCTGTCGCGCACCAAGTTCTTCGGCCGGGGGCATCCGATGTCCGGGCTCGACCCGAAGCGGCTGCACCGCGCCGTCCAGGACCCGGCCGCCACTGGCCGCAAGACGAGCCAGGAGGCCTGACCAATGGGACTGCGCGCGGTCACCTCGCGGATCTACCGGGGCGAGATCAGCGCCGACATCGTCGGCCGGCCGAAGATCTGGTACACGATCTCCGGCCTGCTGCTGGCGCTGTCGATCGCCGGCCTGCTCGTCCAGGGCCTGAACTTCGGCGTCGAGTTCAAGGGCGGCTCCGTCTTCACCTTCAAGGCCACGAGCGCCTCGATCGAGCAGGTGCGCGGCGCCGTCACCGACGGCGGCGCCCACCAGGCGATCGTGCAGAAGGCCGGCGAGGACTGGCGGGTCACGACGGAGAGCATGTCGTCCCCGCACGTCACCGAGGTGAAGTCGAGCATCACGCAGGAACTGGGCATTCCCGCGGAGAAGGTCAGCACCCAGGTCGTCGGCGCCTCGTGGGGCGGTGAGATCCAGAAGAAGGCATGGCAGGCGCTGGCCGTCTTCATGGTCTTGATCATCCTCTACCTGTCGGTGGCGTTCGAGTGGCGGATGGCCGTGGCCGCGGTCGTCGCGCTGGTCCACGACCTCGTCATCACCGCGGGCGTCTACGCCTGGTCCGGCTTCGAGGTCACCCCGGCGACGCTGCTCGGCTTCCTGACGATCCTCGGCTACTCGCTGTACGACGCGGTCGTCGTCTTCGACATGATCAAGGAGGTCACCAAACCGCTCGGCCCGACCTCCAAGACCACCTACAGCGAGGCCGCGAACCAGGCGCTCAGCAGCACGCTGGTCCGCTCGCTGAACACCTCGCTGGTCGCGATCCTGCCGGTCGGCGCGATCCTGTTCATCGGCACCACGCTGTTCGGCGCCGGCACCCTGAAGGACCTGTCGCTCGCCCTGTTCGTCGGCATGATCGTCGGGACGTACTCCTCGATCTGCGTGGCGACGCCGCTGCTCGTCCAGTTCAAGGAGCGCGAGCCGAAGTACCGGCAGATCCGGGAGAACATCGCCCGCCGCGAGCGGAACGCGCAGAAGCAGGTCAAGACCAGCAAGGTCACGGCCGGTGCGGGCGCGTCCGGGAAGCCTCCGGCCGGCGGCGGGGAGACCGGCGACGACGGCGACGAGGCCGGCGACGATTCCTCCGAGGACGTGCGGAGCAGTGTCACCGTGCGGAAGGTCGTGCAGACGGGGCCGCGGCAGCAGCCCAAGCGGGGAACGCGGCATCAGCGCCGCGGCGGCAAGTAGGGCAGGGGAATCTCGAACGTGGACCTCGTCAAGCTGATCCAGGAACGGATCCGGGACATCCCCGACTACCCGAAGCCCGGCGTGATGTTCAAGGACATCACGCCGCTGCTGGCCGACCATGTCGCGTTCGCCGGCGTGGTCGACTCGATCGTCAACCACCACGGCCGCGGCACCATCGACAAGATCGTCGGTATCGAGGCCCGCGGGTTCATCGTCGCCGCGCCCGTCGCCTACCACTTCGGCGCCGGGTTCGTCCCGGTGCGCAAGAAGGGCAAGCTGCCCGCGGAGACGCGGGCGGAGACCTACGACCTCGAATACGGGACCGAGACCATCGAGATCCACTCCGACGCCTTCGAGGAGGGCGACCGGGTGCTGATCGTCGACGACGTCCTGGCCACCGGGGGGACGGCCAGGGCCGCCGCCGAGCTCGTCCGCCGCTGCGGCGGCGAGGTCGCCGGGCTGTCGGTCCTCCTTGAACTGTCGTTCCTGCACGGACGCGACAAACTGGGGAATCTGGACGTCCATTCGCTGGTTACGGTCTAGTGCGAAATCGCCGCCGGATACACTGGCGCCATCAGGGTCCGGTGGGGACGGGCGCGACCCGCGGGGCGTGCACAGCAGCGCCCGGACGGTCAAAGGAGGCTGGGTGCCCGGTGAGGTGGTATCGACCGGAGCGGTGAGCGACGCCGCCGCGGCGCCCCCGGCCGGGAAGCACCCGGTGCGGGACACCGCGGGCGAGCGGGCCGTCAAGGCGGCCGGGGCGTCCACCGTGCCACCGCGGCGCGCCGATCGCCGCACGCCGCCGCCCGGACCCGCCGCCGAAGGCCCCGCGCTCCCCGGCGGCCCGGCCGCCGAAGGCCCCGCCGCCGAGCTCCCGCCGGAAACCGAGGCCCCCGCCGGCGATGGACCGGCCGGCGAACCGGAAGCCGATTCAGCAGACGAAGACCCGCCGGCGCTGAAACCCGCCGCGCGAGCCCCCCGACCAGAGACTCTCCCCGCCGAGCGCACCGGCTCCACGGAGGACGCAGATGGCGCGTCCGAGCACGACGTCCCGTCCAGGCCCACGCCGGCCACGATCCCGCCGTCCGCCGCCCGGGTGCGCCGCAGGCTCGCCAGGCTGGGCGCCCAGCGCGGCCCCACTATGAACCCGGTACTCGAACCCCTGATCAAGACGGTCCGCAACACCCACCCCAAGGCGGACCTCCGGCTCATCGAACGCGCCTACGACGTCGCGGCGCACTACCACCGCAACCAGAAGCGCAAGAGCGGCGACCCCTACATCACGCATCCGCTCGCGGTCGCGACCATCCTCGCCGAGCTCGGCATGAACACCGAGACGCTCTGCGCGGCGCTGCTGCACGACACCGTCGAGGACACCCCGTACACGCTCGACCAGCTGAGCGCCGAGTTCGGCGAGGAGATCGCCGCGCTCGTCGACGGGGTCACCAAGCTCGACAAGGTCAAGTACGGCGAGGCGGCCGAGGCCGAGACCGTCCGCAAGATGGTCGTGGCGATGTCCCGCGACATCCGCGTCCTGGTGATCAAGCTCGGCGACCGGCTGCACAACATGCGCACGCTGCGCTACATGCCGCGGCACAAGCAGGAGAAGAAGGCCCGCGAGACCCTGGAGGTGTTCGCGCCGCTCGCGCACCGCCTCGGGATGAACACGCTGAAGTGGGAGCTGGAGGACCTCGCGTTCGCCACGATGTACCCCAAGCGGTTCGACGAGATCGCCCGGCTGGTGTCCGAGCGCGCCCCGCGCCGCGACGTCTACCTGCAAGAAGTGATCGAGAACGTCTCCACCGACCTGCGCGAGGCCCGGATCAAGGCCACCGTGACGGGCCGGCCGAAGCACTACTACTCGATCTACCAGAAGATGATCGCGCGGGACGTCTCCTTCGACGACATCTACGACCTGGTCGGCATCCGGGTCCTCGTCGACAGCGTCCGCGACTGCTACGCCGCCCTGGGCTCGATCCACGCGCGATGGAACCCGGTCCCCGGCCGGTTCAAGGACTACATCGCGATGCCGAAGTTCAACATGTACCAGTCGCTGCACACGACGGTGATCGGCCCGGAGGGCAAGCCCGTCGAACTGCAGATCCGCACCTGGGGCATGCACCGCCGCGCCGAGTACGGCGTCGCCGCGCACTGGAAGTACAAGGAGGAGACGGTCGGCGGCCGCAAGGCCGGCGACATGCAGTGGCTCCGCCAGCTCCTCGACTGGCAGAAGGAGACCGCCGACCCGGCCGAGTTCCTGGAGTCGCTGCGCTTCGACCTGTCGGTCTCCGAGGTGTTCGTGTTCACCCCGAAGGGCGACGTCATCGCGCTGCCGCAGGGCGCGACCCCCGTCGACTTCGCGTACGCGATCCACACCGAGGTCGGGCACCGATGTATCGGCGCCCGCGTCAACGGGCGCCTCGTCCCCCTCGAATCGGCCCTCGACAACGGCGACACCGTCGAGGTCTTCACCTCCAAGTCGCCGGACGCGGGCCCCTCCCGCGACTGGCTCGGGTTCGTCAAGAGCGCCCGCGCCCGCAACAAGATCAAGCACTGGTTCTCCAAGGAGCGCCGCGACACCGCGATCGAGTCCGGCAAGGACGCCATCGCCCGCGCGATGCGCAAGCAGAACATGCCGCTCCAGCGGATGATGTCCGGCGAGGCGCTGCTCGCCCTCGCCCGCGACATGCGCTACCCGGACGTCTCGTCCCTGTACGCCGCCGTCGGCGAGAGCCAGGTCTCCGCGCAGCACGTCGTCCAGCGCCTCGTCGACGCCCTCGGCGGCGTCGAGAGCGCCGAGGAGGACCTCGCCGAGATCGCCCTCCCGACCCGCCGCAAGCGGGGCCGTCCCGCCGGGGACCCCGGCGTCGTCGTCGCCGACGACCCGGACGTCTGGGTACGCCTGTCCCGCTGCTGCACCCCGGTGCCGGGCGACGACATCGTCGGCTTCGTCACCCGCGGGCACGGCGTCTCCGTGCACCGCGCCGACTGCGTCAACGTCGCCAGCCTGAAGACGCAGCCCGACCGGCTGATCGACGTGAAGTGGTCGCCCAGCGAGGAGTCGGTCTTCCTCGTCGCCATCCAGGTCGAGGCCCTGGACCGTCCCCGCCTCCTGTCGGACGTCACCCGCGTCCTGTCCGACCAGCACGTCAACATCCTGTCGGCGTCGGTCACCACGTCCCGCGACCGCGTGGCCGTCAGCCGCTTCACCTTCGAGATGGGCGACCCGAAGCACCTCGGCCACGTCCTGAAGGCCGTCCGCACCATCGACGGCGTCTACGACGTCTACCGGGTGACGAGCGGCGCCACCCGCTGACCGCCGCAGGCATGACGAGGGCGGCCGCCCTGCAGCGGCCGCCCTCGTCGCGTCCCGGTCAGGAGCCGGCGGGCTCGTCCTCGGGGACGAAGTCGACGCCCGCCTCGGCGCGCTGCTGGGGGGTGATCGGCGTGGGGGCGGCGGTCAGGGGGTCGTACCCGGACGCGGCCTTCGGGAAGGCGATCACGTCGCGGATCGAGTCCTGGCCGGCGAGGAGCATGACCGTGCGGTCCCAGCCGAAGGCGATGCCGCCGTGCGGGGGCGGGCCGAACTTGAACGCCTCCAGCAGGAAGCCGAACTTGGACTCGGCCTCCTCCTTGGAGAGCCCGAGGACGTCGAAGACCCGCTGCTGCATCTCGGCGCGGTGGATGCGGATGGAGCCGCCGCCGATCTCGTTGCCGTTCAGGACGAGGTCGTAGGCGTCGGCGAGGGCGGGGCCCGGGTCGTCGTGGAAGGTGCCGGCGAACTGCGGCTTCGGCGCGGTGAACGGGTGGTGGACGGACGTCCAGCCGATGCGCTCGCCCTTGTCGTCCTCGACGGGCTCGAAGATCGGCGCGTCCACGACCCAGACGAACTTCCAGGCGGACGCGTCGATCAGGTCGCGGCGGCGGCCGATCTCCAGGCGGGCGGCGCCGAGGAGCTCCTGGGTGGCGTGCCGCCTGCCCGCCCCGAAGAAGACCGCGTCGCCGGGGGCGGCCCCGGTCTCGGCGGCCAGGCCCTCCTTCTCGGCGTCGGAGAGGTTCTTCGCGACCGGGCCGCCGAGGGTGCCGTCCTCCTGGACGAGCACGTAGGCGAGGCCGCGGGCGCCGCGGGCCTTCGCCCAGTCCTGCCAGCCGTCCAGCTCCTTGCGGGTCTGCGCGGCGCCGCCCGGCATGACGACCGCGCCGACGTACGGGGCCTGGAACACGCGGAACGACGTGCCGGCGAAGTACTCCGTCATGTCGGTCAGTTCCAGGCCGAAGCGCAGGTCGGGCTTGTCGGAGCCGTACCTGTCCATCGCGTCGGCGTAGGTGATGTGGGGGATCGGGAGGGGGATCTCGTAGCCCGCGATGTCCTTCCAGAGGCGCGCCACGAGGTCCTCGCCGACCTTCAGGACGTCGTCCTGGTCGGCGAACGACATCTCGATGTCGATCTGGGTGAACTCGGGCTGCCGGTCGGCGCGGAAGTCCTCGTCGCGGTAGCAGCGGGCGATCTGGTAGTAGCGCTCCAGCCCGCCGACCATGAGGAGCTGCTTGAACAGCTGCGGCGACTGCGGCAGCGCGTACCAGTGGCCGGGCTGCAGCCGGACGGGGACGAGGAAGTCGCGGGCGCCCTCGGGCGTCGACCGGGTGAGGGTGGGCGTCTCGACGTTGACGAAGCCGTGCTCGCGCATCACCTCGTGCACCAGGAACGACGCCTCCGAGCGGATCTTCATCGCGCGGGCGACCGACTCGCGGCGCAGGTCGAGGTACCGGTACTTGAGCCGGATCTCCTCGTTGACGTTGACGTCGCCCTCGATGGGGAACGGCAGCGGCGCGGCGTCCGACAGCACCTCGATGTCGGACGCGGCGACCTCGATGTCCCCGGTGGGCAGCTCGGGGTTCTCGTTGCCCGCCGGCCGGACGCGGACCTCGCCGACGACCTTGACGCAGTACTCCGAGCGCAGGTCGTGCGCGGTGTCCTCCTCCCGGAAGACGACCTGCGCGGTACCGGACGCGTCGCGCAGGTCGATGAACGTGACGCCGCCGTGGTCGCGGCGGCGGCCGACCCAGCCGGCCAGCGTGACCTGCTGCCCGGCGTGCTCCTTGCGGAGCGTCCCCGCCTCGTGGGTGCGGATCATTCGGAGAGCCCTTCTTTCAACGTCGTGGTGAGGTCGGTGAGCGGGACGGCGGTCTGCTCGCCCGTGGCCAGGTCCTTGACCTGGGCGACGCCGTCCGCGATATCTCGCTCCCCGAGGATCACGGCGTAGCGGGCGCCCGACCGGTCCGCGTCCTTCATGGCGCCCTTCAGCCTCTTGCCGCCGAACGCCATGTCGGCGGCGATCCCGGCGCGGCGCAGGTCGGCGACGAGCGCGAACATGCGGCGCTCGGCGGCGTCGCCGAGCGCGACGCCGAACGCCTCGCAGCGCGGCTTCGCGCCGAACGCGGCGCCGGGCCCCTCCTGCGACTCGGCCTCCAGCGCCAGGATCGTCCGGTCCAGGCCGAGGCCGAACCCGATGCCGGGCAGCGGCGGGCCGCCGATGTCCTCGGAGAGGCCGTCGTAGCGTCCGCCGCCGCCGATCCCGGACTGGGCGCCGAGCAGCGGGTGGTCGAACTCGTAGGTCGTGCGCGTGTAGTAGTCGAGGCCGCGGACGAGGGTGGGCGTGTCCTCCCACGCGATGCCGAGGTCGGCGAGCAGCTCGCGGACCCGGTCGTGGTGCGCCTTGCAGGCCGGGCACAGGTGGTCGGCCATCAGCGGGGCGCCGGCGAGCTGGTCCCGCACCCTGGGGCGCTTGTCGTCCAGCACGCGCAGCGGGTTGATCTCGACGCGGGCTCGGGTGTCGTCGTCCAGGTCCAGGCCGCGCAGGAAGTCCTGCAGCAGGGCGCGGTAGGCCGGGCGGCACTCCTTGCAGCCGAGCGAGTTCAGCAGCAGCCGCACCCGGGTCAGCCCGAGCGACCGGTACCAGCCGGACGCGATCGCGATCGTCTCGGCGTCGACCTGCGGGTCCTCGCTGCCGATCGCCTCCAGGTCGAGCTGGTAGAACTGCCGGTAGCGGCCCTGCTGCGGGCGCTCCGCGCGGAACGCGGCGCCCGTCGTCCACACCTTCACCGGCAGCACGCCCTTGTGCAGGTTGTTCTCCAGGACGGCGCGCAGCACCGTCGCGGTGAACTCGGGGCGCAGCGTCAGCGAGCGGCCGCCCCTGTCCTCGAACGTGTACATCTCCTTGGACACCACGTCGGTGGACTCGCCGACGCCGCGCCGGAAGAGGTTGGTGTCCTCGAAGACGGCCAGCTCCAGATAGCCGTACCCGGCCAGCCGCGCCTGCTCGGCGAACGCCTCGCGGATGGCGTAGAAGAGGTCCGCGCGCGGCGGAACGTATTCACTGACCCCCTTGGGGGCCCGGAAGCTCGAACTCATGGTCTCTTGCTCAGAATCCCTTGTTGGGTCCGTCCGCGGGCGCGGCCGTCTCGTTCAGGGGGGACGGCCCCCCTGCACCTCCCGGCGGAAGCCCGGTGAGGAACGGGTTCGTCGCGCGCTCGCGGCCGATTGTGGTCTGCTCTCCGTGGCCGGGCAGGACGGCGGTGTCGTCGGGCAGGCTCAGGCACACCCGGGACAGGCTGGCGAGGATCTCCTCGTACGATCCGCCCGGCAGGTCGGTGCGCCCGATCGACCCCGCGAACAGCAGGTCGCCGGAGAACATCACGTCCGGGACCTGCTGCGCCTTCGGCGTCCGGAAGGTCACCGACCCGGGCGTATGGCCCGGCGCGTGGTCGACGGTGAAGCTCAGCCCGGCCAGCTCCAGCACCGACCCGTCCGCGAGCTCCCTGACGTCGTCCGGCTCCGCCAGCTCCAGGCCGCCGAACAGCTGCTGCCCGGCGCCGAGCGACAGGCCCTTCGCCGGGTCGGTGAGCAGGTCGCGGTCGTCCGGGTGGACGTAGGCGGGGACGTCCTTGGCGCCGCAGACCGGGGCCACCGACCAGACGTGGTCCAGATGGCCGTGCGTCAGCAGCACCGCGACCGGCTTCAGCCGGTGCTCGCGCAGGATCTCGTCGATCCCCGCCTCGGCGTCCTGGCCGGGGTCGATGATCACGCACTCCTCACCCGCGGCGGGCGCCACGATGTAGCAGTTCGCGGCGAACGATCCAGCGGGGAACCCGGCGACGAGCACGGTCGTCCTTCCTTAGAACCATCTCGGGTAGGCGTGTCCGAGGGTACCGGCGGGGCCGCGGCCACCGCGAACGAGATAGGGCCGTCGCCGTGTCGCGTCCGGGGGCCGGCCGCGCCGGCGGGGGCCCGGGAAGCGCTCCCTGAACGCGGAGGCGCTTTTACTCGCGCGTACCGCTACTATGCGCTGCACGTTCACCTGATCACACCGGAGAGGCGAGGCACGTGGCGGGGAAGGACCGCAAGAAGCAGCTCGCGCGGCAACGCTACGAGCGCCAGGAGCAGCGGCGCGCGCAGGAGGCCGCGAAGGCGCGCAGACTCAAGATCATCGGCTCGGTGGCCGCGGTGGCGGTGGTCGTCGCCGGCGTCGCGGCGTTCATGGTCTTGAACAAGGACGAGTCCACGGCCGCCGGCCCGCGCTGCGTCTACCAGTCGGACACGCAGGGCCGGGTGAAGAAGGTCGCCACCCCTCCGGGCGAGCCCGCCCACAAGGGCATCGTCCAGGCCCTGGTCAAGACGAACCAGGGCGACGTCGTGATGCAGCTGTACGGCGACAAGGCGCCCTGCACGGTGAACTCCTTCGCGTCCCTCGCGCAGAAGGACTTCTACGACAAGACCCAGTGCCACCGGATGACGAGCGGCGGACTCAACGTCCTGCAGTGCGGCGACCCGTCGGCGTCCGGCAGCGGCGGGCCCGGCTACCGGTACGCCAACGAGAACACCTCGGGCGCCACCTACACCGAGGGCACGCTCGCGATGGCGCACACCCAGCAGCCGGACTCCAACGGCAGCCAGTTCTTCATGGTCTACAAGGACTCGCAGCTCCCGCCGGAGTACACCGTCTTCGGCAAGATCACCAAGGGGCTGGACGTGCTCAAGAAGATCGCCAAGGGCGGCACGGAGCCGGCGGGCGACGGCAAGCCCAAGAAGAAGGTCGAAATCCAGGACGTCACGATCGCCGGGAATTAGGCGAACGGGATACTAAGGTGTGGAGGGTCCGGAGGGCGTGAGTCGTCCGGGCCCGCGATTCAGGAGGCAAGGGTGTCCAGCGCGACCGATCCCTGGGGCCGGGTGGACGAGGACGGCACCGTCTATGTCAGGACGGCGGACGGCGAGCGGGTCGTCGGATCCTGGCAGGCCGGAGCGCCCGAAGAGGCCCTGTCCTACTTCAAGCGCAAGTACGACGCGCTCGTCACCGAGATCGGCCTGCTCGAACAGCGTCTCCGCACCACCGACCTGCAGCCCGCCCAGGCGCAGGCGAGCATCGACCGGCTCCGCGAGTCCGTCGCCGGGGCGCACGCCGTCGGCGACCTCGACGCGCTCGCCCGCCGCCTGGACGGCCTGACCGAGCAGGTCGGCCGGCGCCGCGAAGAGGTCAAGGTCCAGCGCGAGCAGCACCGCCACGAAGCCCGCGAGGTCAAAGAGCGCATCGTCGCCGAAGCCGAGCGGATCGCGGCCGAGGAGACGCACTGGAAGAACGGCGGCGAGAGGCTTCGCCGCCTCGTCGAGGAATGGAAGGCCGCCGACCGCATCGACCGGCCCACCGAGACCGCCCTGTGGAAGCGGCTGTCGTCCGCCCGCAACGCCTTCACCAAGCGCCGCAAGGCCTACTTCGCCACCCTCGACGACCAGCGCGAGGAATCCCGCAGGGAGAAGGAGCGCCTCGTCGCCGAGGCCGAGGCGATGTCCGGCTCCACCGACTGGGGCGACACCGCCGCCGCCTACCGCGACCTGATGCGCCGCTGGAAGACCGCCGGCCGCGCCTCCCGCGACGTCGAAGAAGACCTCTGGACCCGCTTCAAAGGCGCCCAGGACGCCTTCTTCCAAGCCCGCGGCGCCGCCTTCGCCGAACGCGACGCCGAGTTCCGCGGCAACGCCGAGGAGAAGGAGAAGATCCTCGCCGACGCCGAACGGCTGCTGCCCGTCCGGGACGTCCGCCAGGCCCGCCAAGCGCTCCGCACCATCCAGGAACGCTGGGAGGCCGCCGGCATGGTCCCCCGCGACCAGCGCGACCGCCTCGAAGGCCGGCTCCGCAAGATCGAGGAGACCGTCCGCTCCGCCGAAGAGAACGAATGGCGCCGCACCAACCCCGAAGCCCGCGCCCGCGCCGAGGCCACCGTCGGGCAACTGCGCAGCTCCATCGAACAACTGGAGAAACGCCTCGGCAAAGCCCGCGACGCCGGCCGCGACAAGGACATCAAGGAAGCCGAAGAGGCCCTCAACGCCCGCCGCGCCTGGCTCGAAGAAGCCGAACGCACCCTCGCCGAATTCTCGTGATCTCCCAGGGGGGCGACCCCCTGGAACCCCCGTTGCGACGCAGGCGATCCTCACGCCGCTGTTGCGGTCTTTTGTGCCTGTGACGGTGTGTGTGGCGTCGCTGCGGTCGCCTGCGTCGACGGGCATGCCCGCTGCGCTCGCTTGCGCTCGCTCCGCGTGCCTGCCCGTGGCCGTCGGTTGAGGTCAGTACCCGCTGTGTTCGCAGGGCTCGCTTCTGGCGCCTGCCCGTAAGTGGTGGCTGAGGTCGGTGTCGGCTGCGGTTGCAGGGCTCGCTTCCTTGTGCTTGCCCGTGTGTTCTGGCGGCTCGGGTGCCGGGGCCGAGGTCCAGGGCTATGGGGGCTGGGGTTCGGGCTGTCGGGGGTGGGGCTCAAGCCTGCGGTGCTCGGG
>NZ_JBGNUS010000014.1:0-128290 GCF_041951365.1 Actinomadura sp. GTD37 | reverse complement strand
GCGTCCCGCCCTGGATCAGCCGGACGCCGAGCGAGCCCGCGCCGTGCACGCGCGCGTTGGTGACGCGGTCGCGGACGAGCAGCTGCGCGGTGTCGGCGAGGGTGTGCGGGGTCCAGGGGTGGGAGGCGGACGGCGGGGGGTGCGGGGTCCAGTCGGACGTGCTCCTGCCTGCTACGTGGATGTCGCCGGGGTGGGGGACCTGGACGGGGGCCGCCGGGGGCGGGGAGTCGTCGGGGTCCTCGGGGCTGGGACGGTCACGCGGGCCGAATCTCACGGTGTCGATCCTGCGCTCTCTTCAAGATCATCGGCAAGGTCGGCCGCCGAAGAGGGAGGTGCAGAGGGGTTCCAGGCGGTCGCGGTCGCCGGCGGTGAGGGCGGGGCCCGGGTCCAGCCGGAGCCGGACGGAGACCTCGTGGCGCAGCGGGTCGTCCGCGCCCTGGGCGGCGGCGATGTCCTGGAGGCCGACGGAGACGGTCTCGGGGATGTCGACGGTGAGGGGCTGCTCGCCGGCGGGCAGCGCGTCCAGCCACAGGTCGAGGACGCGGCGGGCCAGGCCGTTCAGGAGCCGGCCCCAGGGTTCGACCAGGTCGGACGGGACGTTCTCGGTCTGCAGTTCGGGGAGGCCGAACCGGGCCAGGCCCTTGGTGGTGACGAAGAAGCCGTCCGGGCCGGACGTGTGCGGGAGGAGCATCCAGTCGGTGAGCCGGACGGCGCCGTCCGGGCCGGGCAGCGAACGGGCCAGGTGGGCGGGCGTGAGGACCTGCGGGGTGAAGACGTCGACGACCGGGGAGCCGGTGGCGGTGCCGAGGGCGCCGGCGACGGCGCGGGACGCCCATTCGTGCGCGGGCGGGCGGCCCGGCCGGTAGGCGGCGCGGACGGCGATCACGAAAGGGGCGGACGAGACGGCCTCCAGCGAGGACGCGGCGGCGCCGTAGGCGGCGAGGAGGTCGGCGGGCAGCGGCGGGAAGTCGGCCGCGGGACGCTGGTCGAGGGTCAGCATCGGGCTGCCGAGCATGCCGAGGACGAGGTCGCGGAGCGGCGGCGCGGTGTGCCGCGCCACGTGGTCGCGGACGAGGGCCCCGGGGTCGGCGATCGGTTCGGCGAGCGCCACGGCGTAGGTTCCGTAGAGGGTCTCCGGAACGGGCAGCGTCAGATTCTCACCCAAACTCGTCCCCCGCAGGTAGTCGGCACCCTTCGATCAGAGCCGATGGGGACGTCGGAAAGTATCTGGCGGCACCGAGACATTTACCTCCCGAACCAGCGAGGCGGACCCACGATCAGCGCGGCAGCCACTGCTCGACCCACACGATCTTGCCCGTGTCGGTGCGGTGCGTGCCCCAGCGGGCGGCGAGATGGCTGACGAGCTGGAGCCCCCGGCCCGACTCGTCGGTGGCCTCGGCGTACCGGAGGTGCGGCAGGTCCATGCCGTCGTCGTGGACCTCGCACAGCAGCGTCCCGCCCTTGATCAGCCGGACGCCGAGCGAGCCCGCGCCGTGCACGAGCGCGTTGGTGACGAGTTCGCTGACGAGCAGCTGCGCGGTGTCGGCGAGGGCGTCCAGCCCCCAGCCGGCGAGCCGCGCGGCGACCTGCGCGCGGATCCACGGGACGCTGGCCGGCTCGGGTTCGAGCTCCCAGGTGACGACCTCGTCCTTGGGGATGCCGTCGAACCCGACCGCGACGATGGCGATGTCGTCGGCGGGGGTGCCGGCGGCGAGCGTGTCGAGCAGGTCGTCGCAGGTGCCGTCGAGGTCGGCGGACGCGCCGGCGAGCCGTCCGCGCAGCTCCTCCAGGCCCTCCTCGATGTCGCGGTCGCGGCGTTCGAGCAGCCCGTCGGTGCACAGGACGAGCTGCGACCCGTCCTCGACCTCGACCTCCATCGTGCGGAACGGCTCGCCGCCCACCCCGATCGGCACGCCGGGCGGGACGGGCAGCACGCGGCTCGCGCCGTCCGCCGCGACGAGGACGGGCGGGACGTGCCCGGCGTTGGCGAACGTGCAGCGCCGCTCGACCGGGTCGTACACCGCGTACAGGCAGGTGGCGAGGTAGTCCTCGCCGAGCCGGCGGGCGAGCCCGTCGAGCTGGCGGAGCAGCCGGTCGGGCCGCATGTCCTCGGTGGCGAGGGTGCGGACGGCGGTGCGCAGCTGCCCCATGATCGCGGCGGAGGTGAGGCCGTGCCCCATCACGTCGCCGACGACGAGGCCGAGCCGGCAGCCGGGCAGCGGGATGGCGTCGAACCAGTCGCCGCCGACCTGGGCGGCCTGCTCGGCGGGCCGGTAGCGGTAGCGGACGCGGGCCCCGGCGACGTCCGGCGGGTCGTCGGGGAGCATGCTGCGCTGCAGTTCCTCGGCGACCTGGACCTCGCGCCGGTACAGCCGCCCGTTGTCGATGCACAGCGCGGCGCGGCGGGCGAGCTCGTCCACCATGGCGAGGTCGAGATCGCCGAACCCGGGCCGGTCGGGCTTGCGCAGCAGTTTGAACGTGCCGAGCACCCGGCCGCGCGCGATCAGCGGGACGACCAGCAGCGCGCGCCCGGTGAACAGGGCGCTCAGGTCGCGGTCGCCGAACGCGGCGGCGAGCCGGGCGGCCTGCGCGGGGGCGACGCGCCGGATGTGCACGGGGCGCCCGGTCCGCATGGCCTGGACGAACGGCGTCCCGGACGGGAGGAACAGCGCCTCGCCCTCGGGGACGGCCTCGTCCCAGCGTCCGGGGTCGTCGTTGTGGGCGACGGCGACGCGGCGCATCGGCGTGGTCTCGTCGACCTCGACGGCGGGCGGGGCGGAGTCGGCGACGACGCGTTCGAGCAGTTCGACGGCGGCGAAGTCGGCGAGCCGCGGGACGAGGACCTCGGCGAGCGTCCGGGCGGCCTGCAGGTGGTCGAGCGAGCTGCCGATCTGCTCGCCGGCCTCGCTGAGGTAGGTGAGGGGCTCCCAGGAGGCGGGGACGTCCCGGTGGGCGGGCCGGGGCCGCCGGGCGGCCGCGGGCCGGGGCCGCGGGACGGACGGCTCCGCGCCGGTGTGCGGGACGACCGGCAGCCGGATCGTCAGGCCGAGCGAGACCGCCGGGCAGCCGAGGGCGAGCACCCGCGAGCCGATCTTCTCGGCCGCGGCCGGGCCGAGGGCGGGCAGCAGTTCGGCGAGCCGTCCGGCGAACGGGGCGGCGAACGAGTCCGGCAGGTCGCCGGACGGCGCGGTGAGCGCGGGCTCGACCCGCAGCAGCCGGGCGCTGGCCGGGCGGCGGGCCGCGCCGTCGCCGCAGCCGCGGCCGTCCGGCGGGGCGAGCAGCAGGTCGCCGATGGTGACGCCGATCCCGTGCCGGCGGAGCCGGCGCAGGTCGGCGGCCAGCGCCAGGACGCTGACGCCGTTCTCGCCGGGCGTCCCGCCGATCGGGTAGACCCACCAGCCGACCTCGACCGGCTCGCCGTTGTCGACGCGCGGCAGCGTGCAGGCGCCGCACCAGACGTGCCCGAAGGTCTCCGGCTCGAAGGCGCCCCGGTGCTCGCGGGGCAGCCGCAGCAGCGCGGAGGGCGGACGGCCCAGGGCGCGGGGCGGCCCGACGCCGAAGAGCCCGGCGGCGGTGTCGTCCCAGTGGCTGATCCGGCCTCGTTCGTCCAGCGTGATGGCGGCCATCTTCGCCACCCCCAGCAGGTCTGTGATGACCATGCGGTCCCCCTCCTCGGACGGCGACGTCCGAAGCGTCCGGCAACGCCCGGTGAGGGGGACGTTACATCGAGTGAGCGGAGCGCGCTGGGACAATCCGAAATTGCATCGGGTGAGTGCTCACTCACGCCCGGTCCGGGTGCTAACGTCCACGGCGGAAGGGAAGGTGACGCGGGTTGGCAGCACGCGGGTTGGCAGCACGGACGGCGCCGATGCGCGAGCGGATCCTGGCCGCGGCCGTCGCGGTGATCCGGGAGCGCGGGATCGTGGCCGCGACGACCAAGGAGATCGCGCGCAGCGCGGGCGTCTCCGAGGGCAGTCTCTACAACCATTTCGCGAACAAGACGGCGCTGTTCGCGGCGGCTCTCGCAGAGGTCACGGGAACGGCGCGGACGGCGATGGCGGCGCTCGCCGGTTCCGCCGGCCAGAACACCGTGGAGCAGAACCTCGTCCGGCTGGCCGCCGACATGGTCCGCTTCTACGGCGAGCTACTGCCGATGACGGGGCCCGTCCTAGCCGACCCTGAGCTGATCGCCTGGTTGCGTGACAACGGCCCCGTGAAAGCACAGAACGAGGCCGCAGCCAAGGCGCGCGCGCGGACCAGAGGTGGCCAGGACGACGGCACGCCGCTCCCTGGAGCGCCAGGCGGTCCCCCGGCAGGTCCTTCCGGGGGCGCGACGGCCGGTCCGCTGATGGGCCATTCCGCCCTGATCGGCTACCTGGAGGCGGAGCAGCGCGCCGGACGGCTCGGGGCGGACGCTCCGCTCCCGTTCATCGCGGCGGCCCTGCTGGGAGGCTGCCAGCAGCACGCCTTCCTGACGCGGCTCGCCGGTCCGGAGGCGGTGGCCGCGGGGGCGGGGCTCCCGGCGGCGCCGGAGGAGTTCGCGGCGCGGCTCGTCCGCGCGGTGCTGGCCGGGCATCAACCGGCACAGTGACCTAATGCGGGCATAGGGCAACTTTTGCCCCGTTGACACCCTTTGCCCCCCGGCAGACGATCACGCAACCCCCGTCGTGACCCCTGCCAGGGAGGGCGCAATGTCGCGCACGCTGTTCCGGCCTCCGAGACTCACACTCAGCAGATCCCCCAGGAGACTCACCCCCGTCCTCGCCGCGGCCGCGCTCGTGGTCGGAGCGCTCGTCGCGGCGCCCGCCCACGCCGCCCCGGCGCCGCCCCCGTCCGGCGCGGCCGTGGGCGTCTACACCGCCGACCTGACCGCCGACCAGGTGAAGGTCCTGAACGGCCGCGCGCTCGACCGGGAGGACGTCCGCTTCTCCAAGAGCGCGCAGAAGGACCGCGTCCACGTCGAGGCCGTCCTGAGCGGCACGGAGGCGGGCGCGCTCAACGCGCAGGGCCTCGGCCTCACCGCGAAGAAGGCCGCCCGGCCGCGCGCGAAGGCCGCCGCGCAGAACGTCTTCCGCCCCTACAGCGGCCCCGGCAACATCCGCGAGGAACTGCTCAAGGTCGCCTCCGACCACCCGTCCATCGCGAAGGCCGTGGACATCGGCACGTCCGTCACCGGCCAGCCGATCACCGCCGTCCGCGTCGCGGGCGGGGAGCGGCGCGGGCACGGCAAGCGCCCGGTGGTCGTCTACCAGGCCGCGCAGCACGCCCGCGAGTGGATCACCCCGGAGATGGTCCGCCGGCTGCTGCACCACTACGTCGACGGATACGGCACGGACGCCGCCCTCACCGGGATCGTCGACACGACGGAGCTGTGGTTCATCCCGGTCGTCAACGTCGACGGCTACGACCTGACGTTCCAGGACGGCTTCCGCCTCTGGCGCAAGAACGTGCGCGACAACAACGGCGACGGCCAGATCACCGGCGCGGACGGCATCGACCTCAACCGCAACTTCCCCTACAAGTGGGGCTACGACAACGAGGGCTCGTCGGAGCTGCCGGCCGGCCAGACCTACCGCGGCGCGTCGCCGGCGTCCGAGCCCGAGACGCGGGCGCAGCTGAGCCTGTACGAGCGGGTCCGCCCGACCTACCTGGTCAACTACCACTCGGCGGCGCAGCTGCTGCTGCACGGCGTGGGCTGGCAGGCCCTCACCCGCAGCCCGGACGACGTGATCCACGACGCGCTGCTCGGCGACATCGACCACCCGGCCGTCCCCGGCTACACGCCCGAGCTGGGCGCCCAGCTCTACACGACGAACGGCGACACCGACGGCCAGGTCGACAACGAGTACGGCACCCTCTCGATCACCCCGGAGATGGCGACCTGCACGACCGCCGCCAACGAGGACCCGGACGACGCCTGGGAGCCCGGCGACTGCGGCAGCGACTTCGAGTTCCCCGACGACGAGGCGCTCATCCAGCGCGAATTCCAGAAGAACCTGCCGTTCGCGCTGTCGATCGGCGAGTCCGCGCGCACGCCGGACGAGCCCGTCTCGTCCGTGGGACGCACCGCGCCCGACTTCGAGACCGACGCGTTCAGCACGTCCTACGGCGCGTCCCAGGAGGTCGCGGCCGTGATCCGCAGGTCGCTGCGGGACAAGGAGCTGCGCTACCGGATCAACGGCGGCCGGACGCGGCGCGCGCACGTCCGCGAATGGCGCGGCGGCGAACGGTTCGGACGTGACAACAAGATCTACTACGCCGAGTACCGCGGCACGATCGGGCAGCGGCCCGGCGACAGGGTCGAGGCGTGGTTCACCGGTAGGAACGGCCGCAAGCAGGTGGAGAGCGAGCACTTCACCTACACCGTCCGCGACCAGCGCAAGGCGGACGTCCTGATCGTCGCGGACGAGGACTACACCGGCGTCAACCCGTCCTATCCCGCGAAGGCGCCGCGCTACACGGGGCAGTACGCCGACCTCGTCAAGGCGGCGGGCCACCGGCCGCTCGTCTGGGACATCGACAAGGACGGGGTCCCGCACGACCTCGGCGTCCTGAAGCACTTCAAGGCCGTCGTCTGGTACCTCGGCGACAACCGCCTCACCCAGGACGCGGCCGACGACCCCGTGCGGACCTACATCGGCGACGCCCCCGACTCGCAGGTTGCCGACCGTGAGAAGGACCTCGTCCTCTCCGTCCGCTCCTACCTCAACGAGGGCGGCAAACTCCTCCACACCGGCGAGACGACCGGCTACTACGGCCCGATCAGCAGGCTGAACGGCGGCGGCATCTACTACGGCCTGAAGGGACACCCCGAGAAGCCCTGCGTGGTCACCGGCAACTTCCGGGACGACTGCGAACTGCTCTCCGACGACTTCTTCCAGTACTACCTGGGCGCCTACGACAGGCAGCGCGTCGGAGCACCCACGGGCTTCACAGGGACGAAGACCCCCTTCGACGGGATCACGTCCAAGGTCACCGGCACCGCGACCAACCCGCTGAACGAGGCGGGCGGATTCCAGGTCACCTCGACCGTCCTGCCCAAGGCCGACTTCCCGCAGTTCACCAGCTGGAAGGCCGGCGACTACACCGGGGCGGCCGCGCCCACCGAGCCCGTCGAGGGCCAGTGGTACGTCGCCGGCCCCCACCAGGACGGCGCCTACCGCCGCCTGACCCGCACGATCGACCTCTCGGCGATCACCGCGGCGCAGGCCCCGGCCCTGCAGGCCCAGCTCTCCTACAGCACCGAGACGGGCTTCGACAACATCATCGTCGAGGCGCACACCGCCGGCGCCGAGGACTGGACCACGCTGCCCGACAAGAACGGCCGGACGAGCACCACCGTCCCGGAACAGTGCGAGCAGGGTTACTACCTGGACATGCACCCGTTCCTCGGTCATTACCTCACCGGGGGCAACCCCTGCGGCAACACCGGCACGTCCGGTCAGTGGAACGCCTTCACGGGCAACTCCAACGGCTGGGTCCCCGCCGCGTTCGACCTGTCCGCCTACGCGGGCAAGAAGATCGAGGTGTCGATCTCCTACGTGAGCGACCCCGCCACCGGCGGAACCGGCCTCTTCATCGACGACACGAAACTCGCCACCTCCGCCGGCCAGGCCGACGCCGAAGGCTTCGAAACGGGCCTCGGCCCCTGGACGGTCCAAGGCGCCCCCGCCGGCAGCCCCGGCAACGCCACCGAGTACGTCCGCGCCCAAGCCCTGATCGACTCCGTGTCCTCCGTGGCCACCGACGACACCGTCCTCCTGGGCTTCGGCCTGGAACAGTCCCCCGACGCCCGGACCCTGCTGACCAGAGCCCTCGACCACCTGCTCGACTGACACGCCCGAGAACGTGGCCCCCGTCCCGGCCCCCGCCGGACGGGGGCCACGCCTGTGTGATGAGCAACACGCCGGTCAAGGCAACCTTTTGGCCCCTTCCAGGCGTCTTACAGGACAGGAAGACCACCGGCGGATGGTAAAGCGCCCGCTCGAGCACAGCCCGCGACGTCCCGCAGCACACGGGGTCGCCCTGGCATCGCCGACCCGCGCAGGACCCCGGCCCACTCTCCATGCGAGGCCGGGTTCCCTCCGAACCCGCCGGGAACGGTGGCACGTACCACTCAACGGGGGGCGGCTCGTCCGCCCGGTCCGCGCGTGCCCCCGACCACGCGCCATGCAACCGGCCCTCGACCGGGGCCCTACCCACGGGGAGCGACGATGACCGCTGTCACCACGCCTGTCCGAGACAACGGCCGCGACGCCGGCCGCGCGAAGCGGAACATCACCAGCACCGAGAGCGCCCAGCGCTACGAGCGCGACGTCCTGCCGCTCGCCGACCCGCTCTACGCGAGCGCCGTCCGGATGACCCGCAACACCGCGGACGCCGAAGACCTCGTCCAGGAGACCCTCGCCAAGGCCTACGTGAACTTCCACCAGTTCCAGGAGGGCACGAACCTCAAGGCCTGGCTGCACCGGATCCTCACCAACAACTTCATCAACACCTACCGCAAGAAGCAGCGCGAGCCCCAGCGCGCCGGCTCCGAAGAACTCGAAGAGTGGCAGCTCGCGCAGACCGAGGCGTCCTCCTCCGGCTTCCGGTCCGCCGAATCCGAAGCACTGGACCGCATCCCCGACACCGACGTCATCGCCGCGCTGCGCGCCCTGCCCAAGGACTTCCGGGACGCCGTCTACCTCGCCGACGTCGAGGGCTACCCCTACAAGGAGATCGCCCAGCTGATGGGCACCCCCATCGGCACGGTCATGTCCCGCCTGCACCGCGGCCGCAAGCAGCTCCGCGAATCCCTCGCCGACCACCGCCGCGCGGCCCACATCCTGGCGGCGTAGTTATTTCTTCGCCCTCGGCGTCAGGCGCTGGCGCGCCCTCCTTCAACGGCCGAAGCGGCGATCGCTCTGTTCATTGCATCGCCCTCGGCGTCAGGCGCTGGCGCGCCCTCCTTCAACGGGCGAAGCGGCGATCGCTGCATCGCTTCGGCTCGCCTAGCGGCTCGCTGCGCGATCAGGTTTCTCGCGGGCTCGAAACCTGCCTTCGGTCGCGATCGCAACGCTGAGGTCGTTGCCGGCTCAGGTTACGGACGTGTGCCTTTTGGGTAGCGCGAGGTGGGCTTGGGCGGCCCCGGTTGGGGCGCGGGGTGGGCTTGGCGGGCTTGGTTGGGGCGTTCGGCTCTGGTCGGCGCACGATTGGCTTCGAACCTTCGTCTGGGGCCTTGTGGCCTTCGGGCGGGTATGGCGTGATCCCGCAGCTGCCCCGTGGCTGCGGGATCACTTGTTTTTCATGCACTCAGCGTGGCGATTCCATTACACTTAGCCAAGGTCCTCCCCTCGACCTTCCGGAGTCGCCATGTCGAACCTCCTCACCGGGGTCATCGCGGGTGCGGTGATCGCTCTCGTGCCGGCCGTCCCCTCGGGTTCGGGGACGTCGCTGCGGCTCACGCTCGCGCATCCGGACCGTGCCGCGTCCGGGAGCAGGGCCGTCACGCTGCGCTGCGAGCCGCCGGGCGGCGGCCATCCCGAGGCGGCGCGGGCCTGCCTGGAGCTCGCCGGGTCGGGCGGGGAGTTCGCCCACCCGGCGGACGGGCGGATGTGCGCCGCCGTCCACGCTCCGGTCATCGCCCGCGCGGACGGGCGATGGCGCGGCAAGACCGTCCGGTTCCGGGCCGAATACGGCAACGACTGCGCCATGCGGTCGCGGACCGGTGTCCTTTTCGCGTTCTGAACGCCTAGAACATGACGAAACGATGACCAGAGCCGGAACTGTCCGAATAGGCACGCCGACTGCGGGTAGGGCGCGCACACGGGCGACGCGAGCCGCCGGCGATTCGGGAGGATGTGCGCGCGATGCCACCAAGAGTCAGCGACGTGATGACGGCGGCCCCCCTGTCCCTGCCGCTCGACGCGACGCTGTACGAGGCGGCCCGCGTGATGCGGGACGAGGGCATCGGCGACGTGCTCGTCACCTACGCCGGACGGCTGTGCGGCGTGGTGACCGACCGCGACATCGTGGTCCGGGCGGTGGCGGAGAGCCGCGACACCTCGCTCACCCCGCTCGGCGACGTGTGCACGGCCGAGCTGACGACCGTCCGCCCCGAGGACGACACCGGGACCGTGGCGCGGCTGATGTGCGAGCAGGCCGTCCGGCGGCTCCCCGTCGTGGACGCCGAGCAGCGCCCGGTGGGCATCGTGTCCATCGGCGACCTGGCGGTGGCCAACGGAGACGTCGGGCCGCTCAGCGAGATCAGCAAGGCGCCGCCCAACAACTAGCCTCCGGCGGTCGGGAACGACCGCCCATGAGGCACCGGGCCGCGGCGCGCCGCGGCAGCCGTCCGGCCAGGATAATCTCGGAGAGGTGACACCCACGGAGACGGTACTGACCGACCAGCTCGCGCTGGAGATCGCCCGCCTGGGCATGGTCGGGGAGTCGTCCGACGTCGGCACCCTGCACCGGGTGACCGAGCTGGCCGCGCGCGCCGTCCCCGGCTGCGCGGGCGCGGCGAGCGTGCGGTGGGCGCTGCCCCGGGCGGCCGCAGCCGACCCCGGCTCGGCATGGCCGCCGGCCGGCACCGTCCCCGGCCCCGAGGGGCCCGTCGAGGTCGGGACGACGGAGGAGCCCCGTCCCGAGCCGCTGGCGACGGCCGCGAGCCATCCCGATCTCGCCGAGGTGACCGACCGGCAGCTGTCCCGGGGGCACGGCCCGGTCTTCGACGTGGTGCGCGAGCGCCGGGTGCTGACGGCCGACGACATCCTCGCCGAGACCCGCTGGCCCGAGTCGATGTCGGACATGCTGCGCCGCGGCGTGCGCTGCTTCACCATGACGCCGCACGTCAACCCGCCCGTCCTGGTCACGCTGACGCTGTACGGGGTGACCCCGAAGTCGCTCGGGCACGGCCGGCACGCGCTGGCGTCCCTGCTGATCGCGCAGGGCACCGCCGCGGTCTCCAACAGCCAGCAGTACGACGACGTGCACCGGACCGCCGTCCAGCTGCAGGAGGCCGTCGAGGCACGCGCGATCGTCGACCAGGCGAAGGGCATTCTGATGCATGCGCTGGGGTGCGACGCCGACGAGGCGTTCGCCGAGATGCGCCGGATATCACAGACGCGTCATGTGAAGCTGACCGCGCTCGCGCAGCGTATCGTCGGTCATCAGGGCCTTCCTTAGGCCGCGCTTACAGACGCACCCGGGTGATGCGAATAGGCTGCTCGGAGCGGCCCCGCGGATCGTGGCCCGGTCCGGTCCAGGGCGGGAGCCGAGCTGGTTCCACCGTGTGACGCGGATGAGAGGGAGACCAGATGCACGATCAGCCCGACCAGCTCGAACCCGAGACCCTGCTGCGCGAGATCTCGGATCTCGAAGGGCGTATCGGCGAGCTGCGCCAGGCCGCCGGCGTCCCGGAACCGGACCTGCGCGCCACCCTGGACGCGGCGCTGGTCGAGCTCGAACTGGCGCTGACCGTGCTGCGGACGATGGGCGGTGAGCAGACCGGCGAGCCGGGCGGATCGGCGGCGGCGGAGAACGAGCGCCGGGTGCTGCGCACGGTCTTCCAGGACGCCCCCGTCCCGCTGTTCCTGCTCGACCGGACGACGAGCGTCCGCCGCGTCAACCGGCAGGCGGCGATGCTGCTCGGCACCTCGTCCGGGTACGTGTCGGGCAAGCAGTTCACGGCGTTCTGCGACATGGCGACCCGCGCGGCGGTGCGGTCGCAGCTGGCCGCCGTGGTCCGGACGGGGCGGCGCCGCCTCGTCAACGTCCGCTTCCTCGGCCGCGACCGGCCCGTCGACGCCGTGGTGACGCTGGCCCGCGTGTGGATCCGCGGCGAACCCGACCCGATGGTCGTGGTGGCCGCCGGCCCGACGACCACGCCCACCGACGACGGCGCCCGCAAAGGGCCGGCGCGGACGGCGCAGGGCGGCGCGCCGGCCGACGACGAGGCCGTCGCCACCATCGTCCACCGGATGGACGTGCTCGCCACCGCGAGCGAGCTGCTGCTCGACGAGCCCGTCTTCAACGAGACGGTCGCGGTCCGGCGCTGCGCCCGGCTGCTCACCGCCGAGCTGGCCGACTGGGCGTTCATCGACCTGACCGGGCCGAACGGCGGCGGCCCCGGCGGGCCGCTGCAGGGCGGCATCCACGCGGCGGGCGCGGCTCCGGAGCTGCGCCGCCAGGTGGTGATGGGCCCGGAGGACGAGTATTCCGTCGAGGCCGCGCGGATGCTGGAGGAGGTCGAGCCCGCGGAGGGCACGCTCCCGCACACCGTGTTCGTCACCCGGCAGAGCGCGCTGCGGCCGCACGTGGAGAACCTCGACGTGCTCGGCGTCTGCCCGGACGGGCAGCCCGTCTGCGGCAAGATCGGCACGACGTCGGTGCTGAGCGTCCCCATCGAGGACGGCGACCGCGCCATCGGAACGATCACGCTGGCGGCGAGCGGCGAGTACGGCCCGTTCGACCTGATGGACCTCGGGGTCGTGCAGCGGCTCGGCCGGTACCTGGCGCTGGTGATCCGGGCGGCGCGGCTGTACCGGCGGCGCGCCGAGGTCGCCGACACGCTCCAGGCGGGGCTGCTGCCGAAGCGGCTGCCCGCGATCCCGGGCGTGCGGGTGGCCGCCAAGTACCTGACGTCGACGCACGGTTCGGACGTGGGCGGCGACTTCTACGACGTGTTCCGCACGGAGAACGGCTGGGGCCTCGTCCTCGGCGACGTGTGCGGCAAGGGCGAGGACGCGGCGGCGGTGACGGCGACGGCGCGGCACTGCGTCCGGCTGGCGTCGCGGTGGAAGGCGTCCCCGGGCGACGTCCTCGGCGTCGTGAACGAGGCGCTGCTGGACGAGGACCGGTTCGTCACCGCGGTGATGGCGGGGCTGACGCTGGAGACCGAGCGGATCATCGTCTCGCTGGGCACCGCGGGGCACCCGCCGGCGATCGTGGTGCGCGCCGACGGGGTGATCAGGACGGCGTCCCGGGGCGGCGTCCCGCTCGGCCTCTTCGAGGACTTCGAGGCCGGGCTGGACACGATCGACCTCTCCGTCGGCGACACGCTGATCCTGCACTCGGACGGCGTCCTCGAGGCGTGCGACATGATGCGGCAGGAATTCGGCCAGGAGCGCCTGCTGGAGGCGCTCGCCGGGCACGCCGGCGACACGCCCGAGGGGATGCTGGCCGGGGTGGAGCGGGCGCTGCTCGACTACTGCGACGGCGACCTGCGCGACGACGTGTCGATGCTCGCGCTGCGCGTGGAGACGCCGACACTCGGCTAGGACCCCGAGGTGGGGCGAAATGTCGGGATGATGATCGTCCGTCGGGGTAGATCGGCTTCATGACCGTTGATCCCGCGGACAAGCCCCGTAACGAGACCGAGCACGAGCGGCTCGACCGGCAGCTGATGGAGCTTCTCCAGGGGTTCCGGGTGGCGACGACCGGAGTGCAGGTGCTCTTCGCGTTCCTGCTGACCGTCCCGTTCTCCGCCGGTTTCGACAAGGTCGACGGCGCCGGGACGGTGCTGTTCTACCTCGCGCTGTTCGGGGCGGCGACGGCGTCCATCTGCTTCATCGCCCCCGCGTTCCAGCACCGGATCCTGTTCCGGCTCGGGCAGAAACCGCTGCTGATCAAGCGCGCCAACCAGTACGGGATCGCGGGCGCGTTCGCGCTGGCGATCTCGATCACCTCGGCGACGATGCTGATCGTCGATTCGCTGTCGGAGCGGACGCTCCCGGTCGTCCTCACGGCGGCGGGCGTCCTCGGGCTGGCCGGGTGGGTGTGGTTCGTCCAGCCGTACCTCACGCGGATGACGGCGAACGCCCGCGCGACCAAGGACTCCTGATCGACCAAGGACTCCTGACCGCGCGGGACCGGTCCGTCAGTACGCCCTGCCGAAGATGATCCGCTTGCCGTAGGCGGACGGCCGCCCGCACTTGACGCAGGCGCCGGACTCCTCGGGCGCGTCCGCCGGGATGACCCGCGGGGTCGCGGCGGTGTCGGCCTTGATCGTGTCCTCGCACTCGGTCCCGCCGCAGTGGAACGCGCGGGCCCAGCCGGTGGCGACCTGCGCGGCGAACGCGTCCCACGTGTCGACGGCGGCGGTGTTGTCGTCGCGGAACCGCTCGGCCCTGGCGAGGAGGAACGCCTGGAAGTCGGCGAGCATGCCGGGCAGCAGCTCGGCCACCTTGTCGAGGGGGATCTGCTCCTTGCCCTGGCCCTCGACGGTCGGGAGCCGCCGGACGACGGTCGCGACGCCGGCCTCGATGTCGCGCTTGCCCAGCTCGATGCGGATCGGGACGCCGCGCATCTCCCACTCGTTGAACTTGAAGCCGGGCGACAGCTGCGGGCGGTTGTCGTCGACGTGCACGCGGACGCCCGTCGCCTTGATCGCCGCGCCCAGCCTGCGCGCCTCCGCCGCGGCCTGCTCGCCCTGCTCCTTGCGCCCGATCGGGACGATCACGACCTGGTAGGGGGCGAGGCGCGGCGGCAGGACGAGCCCCTTGTCGTCGCCGTGCGTCATGACCACGCCGCCGATCATGCGGGTGCTCATGCCCCAGGACGTGGTGTGGGCGTGCGTGAGCTTGCCCGCCTCGTCCTGGTACTGGATCTCGAACGCCTTGGCGAAGTTGGTGCCGAGGTAGTGCGAGGTGCCGGACTGGAGCGCCCGGCCGTCCCGCATCATGACCTCGATCGTGTAGGTGCGGACGGCTCCGGCGAACCGCTCGCCCGGCGTCTTCTCCCCCGCGACGACCGGCATCGCGGCGAGGTCGCGGGCGACGTCGGCGTAGGCGTCCAGCGCCCACATCGTCTCGCGCATCGCGTCGTCCTCGTCGATGTGCGCGGTGTGGCCCTCCTGCCAGAGGAACTCGGTCGTGCGCAGGAACATCCGGGGCCGCATCTCCCACCGGACGACGTTCGCCCACTGGTTCAGCAGCAGCGGCAGGTCGCGGTGGGAGTCGATCCACTTGGCCATGTACTCGCCGATGACGGTCTCGGACGTGGGCCGCACGATCAGCGGCTCCTCCAGGTCCTTGCCGCCCGCGTGGGTGACGACCGCCAGCTCCGGCGAGAAGCCCTCGACGTGCTCGGCCTCCCGTTTGAGGTAGGACTCCGGGATCAGCATCGGGAAGCACGCGTTGTCGTGCCCCGCGTCCTTGATCCGCCGGTCCAGGTCGGCCTGGAGCAGCTCCCACATCCGGTAACCGTACGGTCGGATGACCATCGTGCCGCGAACCGGGCCACGGTCGACGAGCTGGGCCTGCAGGACCACCTCGTTGTACCAGGCGGAGAAATCCTCGCTCTGCGGCGTCACACCTTCTCGACTCACGGTCAACAAGGGTACTGACCATCGGCGCCGGTCTGGGCACCTTCGCTACCCTCGCGGGATGCGCTGGTCCCAGATGTTCGCTCCCACGCTCCGCGAGGACCCCGCCGAGGCGGACGCGCCGAGCCACCGCCTGCTGCTCCGGGCGGGCTTCGTCCGGCAGCTGACCGCCGGCCACTACTCGCTGCTGCCGCTGGCCGTGCGCGTCCGCTCGAAGATCATCGGGATCGTCCGCGCGGAGATGGACGCGATCGGGGCGCAGGAGATGCTGCTGCCCGCGCTGCACCCGGCGGAGCCGTGGCGGCGGTCGGGCCGCTGGGAGCTGATGGGCCAGGAGATGTTCCGGCTCCGCGACCGGCGCGGCGCCGACCTCGCCCTCGGCATGACGCACGAGGAGATCTTCGCGACGGTCGCCCGCGAGCTGAGCTCCTACAAGCAACTGCCGCAGCAGTGGTACCAGTTCCAGACCAAGTTCCGGGACGAGCCGCGCCCCAAGGGCGGCCTCATGCGGACCCGCGAGTTCACCATGAAGGACGCCTACAGCTTCGACATCGACCGTCCCGGCCTGGACGCGTCGTTCGAGTCCTACCACGGCGCCTACACGCGGATCTTCGCCCGGCTGGGGCTGCCGGCGCTGGCGTGCGAGGCGTCCAGCGGGACGATGGGCGGCTCCGGCTCGACGGAGTTCATGTGCCCGGCCGACGTCGGCGAGGACCTGGTCGCCCGCTCCCCGGCCTGCGGGTACGCGGCGAACATCGAGCGGGCGACGTCGGCGCTGCCGCCCGCGTCCGACGGCCCCGGCCTCGCGTCGCCCGAGCGTTTCGACACGCCCGGCGTCCGCACCATCGAGGACCTCCTCGCCTACGGCGCGCCCGGCGACCGGCAGGTCAAGACGCTCGTCTACCTCCTGGACGGGACGCCGACGCTCGTCCTGCTGCGCGGCGACCACCCGCTGAACGAGCAGAAGCTGGTGGACGCGACGGGCGCGGCCGAGATCCGCCCCGCCGAGCCGGCCGAGATCCAGGCGGCGCTGGGCGCGCTCCCCGGCAGCCTCGGCGCGGTCGGCGCGGCGCTCCCCGTGATCGCCGACGAGGCGCTGCGCGGCCGCCGCGGCATGTTCACCGGCGCGAACACCGACGACGTCCACCTGCGCGGCGTCGACGTCGACCGCGACATCGAGGTGGGCCTGTGGGCGGACCTGCGCGAGGTCGCCGCCGGGGAGCCCTGCGTCCGCTGCGGCGAACCGCTGGAGATCGTGCGGGCGATCGAGGTCGGGCACATCTTCAAGCTCGGCGACCGCTACGCCCGCGCGCTCGGCGTCGAGGTCCTGGACCCGGACGGCAGGCTCGTCCCGGTGGTCATGGGCAGCTACGGGATCGGCGTCGAGCGCGCGATGGCCGCGATCGTCGAGACCCACCACGACGAGCGCGGCATCGTCTGGCCGGTGTCCGTGGCCCCGTTCGAGGTCGTGGTCGTCGCGGCCCAGTCCGACGACGCCGAGGTGGCGCGGGCGGCCGAGGACGTCTACGCCGCGCTCGGGTCGGCGGGGGCCGAGGTCGTGATCGACGACCGTCCCGAGCGGGCGGGCGTCAAGTTCCGCGACGCGGAGCTGACCGGCATCCCGTTCCGCGTGACGATCGGCCGGCGCGGCCTGGCCGAGGGCGTCGCGGAGGTCACCGCCCGCGCCACCGGCGAGACGTCCAAGATCGCCCTGGACGGGGTCGCCGCGCACGTCGGGTCGCTGCTCGCGAAAACCCGTTGACGCCCGCGTCCTCCCTTCCGGAGACTCGGTGGGTCATCGAGGGGGAACCGTGGGACACGTCGAAGTCGGCCATATCGGCCATGTGCTGCCGGACGGCCGGAGGCTGCTGGACGACGTCTCCTTCCGTGTCGGCGAAGGCGTCACGGCCGCCCTCGTCGGCCCGAACGGCGCGGGCAAGACGACGCTCCTGCGCCTGATCGCCGGGGATCTCGCGCCCCAGTCCGGGACGGTGGGGCACAGCGGCGGCATCGGCGTGATGCGCCAGTTCGTCGGCAGCGTGCGGGACGACTCGTCCGTCCACGACCTGCTGCTGTCCCTGGCCCCGCCCCGTGTCCGCGAGGCGGCGGCCGCCGTGGAGTCGGCCGAGCTGGCGATGATGGAGCGCGACGACGAGCCCACGCAGCTCCGCTACGCCACGGCCCTCACGGGCTGGGGCGACGCGGGCGGGTACGAGATCGAGGTGCTCTGGGACGCCTGCTGCGTCGCGGCCCTCGGCGTCTCCTACGACGGGTGCCGCTGGCGCGAGGTGCGCACCCTCTCCGGCGGAGAGCAGAAACGCCTGGCGCTCGAAGCCCTCCTTCGCGGCCCCGACGAGGTCCTCCTCCTGGACGAGCCCGACAACTACCTCGACGTCCCGGGCAAGCGGTGGCTCGAAGAGCGGCTCCGGGAGACGCCCAAGACCGTCCTGCTGGTCTCCCACGACCGTGAACTCCTCGACCGCGCCGCCGACCGGATCGTCACCGTCGAGGCGTCCCGCGTCTGGATCCACGGCGGCCGCTTCGCCACCTATGCCGCCGCCCGCCGCGACCGCAACGAGCGGCTGGAGGAACTGCGCCGCCGCTGGGACGAGGAGCACGCGAAGCTCAAGGAGCTCGTCAACACCCTGCGGAACAAGGCGGCCTTCAACGACGGCCTCGCGTCCCGCTACCAGGCCGCCCAGACCCGCCTGCGCAAGTTCGAGGAGGCGGGCCCGCCGGAGATCCCGCCCCGCGACCAGAACCTCACGATGCGCCTGCGCGGCGGCCGGACCGGCAAACGCGCGGTGATCTGCGAGAACCTCGAACTGACCGGCCTGATGAAGCCCTTCGACACCGAGGTCTGGTACGGCGAGCGCGTCGCGGTCCTCGGCTCCAACGGCTCCGGCAAGTCGCACTTCCTGCGCCTCCTCACGGCCGTCGCCGAGGCGCTCCCGCGCGGCGCGACCCCGGCGAGGCCCGTCGCCCACACCGGTGTCGCGCGGCTGGGCGCCCGCGTCGTCCCCGGCCTCTTCGCGCAGACCCACGCGCGCCCCGACCTGGCCGGACGCACAGCGTGCGAGATCGTCATGACCGAGCACGCGCGCCTCCGCAACGACGCCATGAGCGCCCTGAGCCGCTACGAGCTGAACGTCTGCGCCGAGCAGCCCTTCGAGACGCTCTCCGGCGGCCAGCAGGCGCGCCTGCAGATCCTGCTCCTGGAGCTCGGCGGCGCCACGCTCCTCCTCCTGGACGAGCCGACCGACAACCTCGACCTGGCCAGCGCCGAAGCCCTGCAGGAGGGCCTGGAGTCCTACGAGGGCACGGTCGTCTCCGTGACCCACGACCGCTGGTTCGCCCGCGCCTTCGACCGCCACCTCATCTTCGGCTCCGACGGCACCGTCTACGAGTCCCCCGACCCCGTCTGGGACGAGACCCGGGTGTCCCGCCCCCGCTGACCGGGGACGGGCGGCCGCCGATGAGTTTCGCGGCGGGCGGGAGTCCGTATCGGGGCGAAGGTATGCCCGAGGCTCTCGGAGGGAGCGGTCATGAGCGGAGTGCGGGTCCTGGTCGGGACGCGGAAGGGCGCGTTCATTCTCACGGCGGACGGTGCGCGCAAGGACTGGGCGGTCAGCGGCCCGCACTTCGGCGGGTGGGAGATCTACCACGTGGCGGGGTCGTCCGCCGACCCGTCGCGGCTGTACGCGTCGCAGTCGACGGGGTGGTTCGGGCAGGTGATCCAGCGGTCCGACGACGGCGGCGGGACGTGGCGGCCGGTCGGGAACGAGTTCGCCTACGAGGGCGTGCCCGGCACGCACCAGTGGTACGACGGGACGCCGAAGCCGTGGGAGTTCAAGCGGGTCTGGCATCTGGAGGCGTCGCCGAACGATCCGGACACCGTGCACGCCGGGATCGAGGACGCCGCCCTGTTCCGCACGGTCGACGGCGGGGCGTCCTGGCAGGAGCTGCCGGGGCTGCGCGAGCACGGGTCGGGGCCGTCCTGGCAGCCGGGCGCGGGCGGCATGTGCCTGCACACCATCGTGCGGGATCCGGTGGACGCCGCCCGGATGTACGTCGCGATCTCGGCGGCGGGCGTGTTCCGGACGGACGACTCCGGCACGTCGTGGCGCGCGATCAACCGCGGGCTCCGGTCGGAGGGCATCCCCGACCCGGACGCGGAGGTCGGGCACTGCGTGCACCGCATCACGATGCACCCGTCGCGTCCCGAGGTGCTGTTCATGCAGAAGCACTGGGACGTCATGCGCAGCGACGACGCGGGCGAGACGTGGCACGAGATCAGCGGCGACCTGCCGAGCGACTTCGGGTTCCCGATCGCGGTCCACGCGCACGAGCCCGACACCGTGTACGTCGTCCCGATCAAGAGCGACTCCGAGCACTACCCGCCGGAGGGCAGGCTGCGCGTGTACCGCAGCCGCACCGGCGGCCACGAGTGGGAGCCGCTGACCCGCGGGCTGCCGCAGAGCCACTGCTACGTGAACGTGCTGCGGGACGCGATGGCCGTCGACTCGCTCGACGCGTGCGGCGTCTACTTCGGCACGACGGGCGGGCAGGTGTACGTGTCGGCCGACGCAGGGAACGGCTGGGAGCCGATCGTCCGCGACCTCCCGGCCGTCCTGTCGGTGGAAGTCCAGACGCTGCCATGATCCGCGTCGTGCTGCCCGCGCATCTGCGGGTGCTCGCCGGTGCGCGGGGCGAGGTGGAGCTGGACGTCCCCGAGCCGGTCACGCTGGGCGCCGTCCTGGACGTCCTGGAGGTCCGGTTCCCGGTGCTGCGCGGGACGATCCGCGACCGCGACACCGGGCGGCGCCGCGCGTTCGTCCGGTTCTACGCCTGCGAGGAGGACCTCTCGCACGACCCGCCAGGCACGGCGCTCCCGGAGCCGGTGGTCCGGGGGGCCGAGCCCTTCATGGTGGTCGGCGCCATGGCGGGCGGCTGACATCGCGGACGGCTGGCATCGCGGACGGCCGGGGGCCCGGGGGCGGCGACCGCCCCCGGGCCCCGGATCGGGCCCGGTCAGCAGCGGCTGACCTTGCCCTTCACGATCTTGACGTAGGCGCCCGAGACGTAGTCCTTCGGGCTGCTGTAGCCCATGCGGTACCAGACGCGGGTGTGGCGGACCTTCTGCCCGCGCGTCCAGCACTTGATGTAGAACCTCTGGCCGGGCTTCAGCCAGCCGACCCGCTTCGAATGCGTGGTCGGCTTCGACCGGATCGCGAGCTTGTGGCGGCTGGTCACCTTGCCGGTCGCGTACTGGTAGCCGGCCGCGTACTGGTGGCCGGCCGCCGAGGCGCTCGGCCCCGCGGCGGCCGGCGGAGCCGACGCCTGTGCGGCGGGCACGCCGGCGAGTGAGGCGCCGACGGCGCCCACGAGCACCAGGGTTGCGAAACTATCGCGCAGTTTCACGAACTCTCCTCTTCAAGAGTGTGTTGACAGGCATGAACCTCCTGCCCGTCTGTAACTGAAAACTAACCCTAAGTAACGACAACGGAGAGCTGTGTCCGCTTTATCCGCCGGAGCGCCGGAGCGTCCCAGAGCGTCCTGGAAAAAGTCCTGGTTGAGCTGGGACGGGAGTCCTCTCCCGATTCGGGGCCGTGCCGGATAAAGTGCCCGCGTGCGGGTGGTCGTTACGGGTGCGGCGGGGTTCATCGGGAGCCACGTGGCCGATGCGCTTTCGGGCGCGGGCCACGAGGTGCTCGCCGTCGACGCGCCCGCGCGCTCGCTGGCGCCCGCGGTGGCGCGGCGGGCGTGGGCGGAGGTCGCGGCACGGCCCGGGGTCGCCGCCGCCGAGATCGACCTCGCGGTCGACGCGCTCGACGCCGTCGCCGCCGCCGACGTCGTCGTCCATCTGGCGGGACGTCCGGGCGTGCGGGACTCGTGGGGGCCGGGACGGGCCGTCGCCGAGCGGGACAACGTGACGGCGACGCGGCGGCTGCTCGCGGCCTGCGCGCGGGCCCGGCGCAGGCCGAAGGTCGTGATCGCGTCCAGCTCGTCGGTGTACGGGTCGGCGAGGAGGCGGCCGAACCGGGAGGGCGATCCGCTGAACCCGGCCAGTCCGTACGCGGTCAGCAAGGTCGAGGTGGAGCGGCTCGGCCGGCTCGCGGCCGATGACGGGCTCCGTGTCGTCCTGCTCAGGTACTTCTCGGTCTACGGGCCCCGCCAGCGGCCCGACATGGCGTTCCACCGTTTCGTGGAGGCCGCGCTGGACGGGCGGCCGCTGCCGGTGTTCGGGGACGGGCTCAGGTCGCGCAGCTTCACGCATGTGCGGGACGTGGTCACGGCGACGCTCGCCGCGGCGGCGGCGGATCTGCCGCCCGGCATCGCCGTCAACGTCGGCCATCCCGACCATGTCGCCGTGCGGGACGCGATCGCGATGCTGACGGACGCGCTGGGCGTGCGGCCGGAGATCCAGCGGGCGGCGCCCGTGGCCGGTGACGCCACCCGGACGTGGGCCGACATCGCCCGCGCCCGCGATCTGCTGGGCTGGACGCCCTCGATCGGCCTCCGGGACGGGCTCGAAGACCAGATCTCCTGGCACCGGGCGCTGCGGACGACGGCGGAGGTGCGGGTCGGGTGAGGCACAGGGCGGCCTATGTCGCGTTCGACCGGTTCCCGTCCAGCAAGGGCTCGGCGGTGCACATCGCGCAGATGGCCGACGAGCTGTTCGCGCACTACGGCGGCGGGCTCCTCGGCGTGCTCGGCGGCGGCGACCTGCCCCGCTACCAGCGGGAGGGGACGCGGGAGATCGCGCGGTTCGGCGCGCGGATCCCGAATCTGATCGACCGGGCCGAGGCGTTCTCCGAGTGGGTCGCGGACCATCTGGCGCCGCACTGGGAGACGCTCGAGGTCTGCCACGTCCGCGATCCGTGGAGCGCGCTCCCGGCGGTCGCGGACGGACGCCGCCACAAGGTCGTCTACGAGGTCAACGGCCTGCCGTCCATCGAGATGGGCCACACGTGGCCGTGGGCGGCGCCGACCACGCTCGGCAAGATCCGCGAGCTGGAGCGGCGCTGCCTGGAGCGCAGCGACGCCGTCGTGGTGCCGTCGCGGGTGATCGGCGACGCCGTCCGGGAGCGGGGCGTCCCCGAGCACAGGATCCACCTGGTGCCCAACGGGGCCGGCGTGCCCGGTGAAACCGGACGGCCGCCGGGCGCGCCTGAACGGTATGTCGTCTATGTCGGCGCGATGCAGCCGTGGCAGGGCCTGGACGTGCTGATGCGCGCGTTCGCCCGCCTCGCCGACCTGCCCGAGCTGCGGCTGGTGATCTGCGCGTCCGTCCCGGAGCGGCGGGCGAAGCCGGTGCGGCGGCTGGCCGAGCGGCTCGGCGTCGACGGCCGGATCGAGTGGCGGTTCACGCTGCCGCACCACGAGGTCGCCGCGTGGCTGGCGCACGCCGAGGCGTCGCTCGCGCCGCTGACCGGCTGCGCCCGCAACCTCGACCAGGGCTGCGCGCCGCTGAAGGTGATCGAGTCGATGGCGGCGGGCGTGCCGGTCGTCGCCTCGGACCTGCCGGCCGTCCGCGAGCTGATGGCGGACGGGGTGCACGGCCGGCTCGTCCCGGCCGACCGTCCGGCCGAGCTGGCGAGGGCCGTCCGCATCCTGCTGGAGTACCCGGAGGAGGCCGCCGCGATGGGGCGGAGGGGCCGCGAGCACATCGAGGAGAGCCTGACCTGGGCGCGGTCGCGCGCCCGGCTGGCCGAGGTCTACCGCACGCTAGATCGATAGGTGGTGCGCCATGTTCTGGCGTAGGCAGAAGGCCGCGATCGAGCGGTTCCATCCGCTGCACAAGGCGCTGACCCTGGACAGGGGCTTCTCGGTGTCGCTGCGGCGCGACGACTGGGAGCCGGTGATCCAGAGCCTCGCGGGGCACCGCGCCGCCGTCAAGCGGCGCAAGTGGCAGCTGTCCGGGCGGGTGCCCGCGGTCCTCGTGCCGCTGCTGCGGGTGCTGGCCGCCGACATGCCGCCGGACGGGGTGCTGTCCGTCGCGGCGGACCTGCGCGGCTCCGGGCTCCCCGAGAAGTGCGGGCCGCAGCAGGACGTGCCCGTCCAGCGGCCGGTCATCTCGCTGAAGCAGTGGTACGCGGTCGACCCGTGGCTGCGGGTCCGGGCCGAGCTGCGGGACGGCAGCGTCCTGGAGCTCGCCATCACCGACCGGGTCCGCTACCGCAGGCGCAAGAAGCGCAACCCGCGCGGCAAGATCAAGGTGAAGACGAAGACGAAGACCACGCAGCTGGTGCGGGTCACGCGGCGGCTGGGCAAGGACGCGGCCGTCCAGCGGCCCGCGTCGCCGCCGCCGCGCTGGCTCAAGGTGCAGGTCAAACCCGGGAGGCGCACGGTGATCCGGGTGAACGGGAAGCTCAGCGGCGTGCAGGAGGGCAAGGCCATGCTCGACCGGATCCTGGACGTGTCGACGGAACCGTTCCGGTGGACGCCGCCCGGCACGGCCGCGAGGAGGGCGAAGTGACCCGCTGCACCGTGACCACCGGCTTCTTCGTGCTCGGACGCTGCGGGCAGGCCGCGACGGCGTCCTGCCCGCACTGCGCGCGTCCCGTCTGCGCGGCGCACGCGGCGCCGGGCGGGCTGTGCCCCGAGTGCGCGGCGGCGCGCGGCTACCGGACGCAGGACCCGCACGACCCGTCGTGGGTGGGCGGCCGCCGGCGCGAGTACTACCAGCGCAGCTCGCGGACCTACCAGGACACGTACTGGTACTCGTCGTTCGACGCCTACGACCGCGGGGCGTTCAACCCCGGCGACGACTACTCGTACGGAGGCGACTGGGGGCCGGACGACGACACCGGCTTCGTGGACAGCTGATGCCCCGCGTCCTGTGGATCACCGAGCACTACCCGCCGAGCCAGGGCGGCATGGCGCAGTCCTGCGACCGGATCGTGCGGGGCCTGCGCGGCGCGGGCGCCGACGTCGACGTCGCCCACCTGACGCGCCGGGCCCGCCCGTGGGGGGTGCGGCGCGAGCACGGCGGGCGGCTGCTGACGGCGCCGCTCGGCGACGACTCCGAGCACGCGCTGCGCCGGCTGTGGACGACGATCACCGCCGAGGGGCTCACCGGCTACAGCCATGTCGTCGCGTTCGGCGGGGTGCACGCGATGCTCGCCGCGCCCGTCCTGTCCGCGCTGCTGGACGCGCCGCTCGTCACGCTGCTGCGCGGCAACGACATCGACGTCGGCGCCTTCTCGATGCGGCGGCGCGGGGTGCTGGCGGACGCGCTGCGCGCCTCGTCCCGCGTCTGCGTCGTCGCCCGGTCGCACGCGCCGCTGGTGTCGGCGCTGGCCCCGGACGCCGCCGTCACGTTCGTCGCGAACAGCGTCGACACGGCGCAGTGGCGGATCCTGCCGTCCGAGCGGGAGCAGGGCCGGGCGTGGCGGGCGGCGAACGTCGAGCCGGGACGCCGGACGATCGGCCTCATCGGGCAGCTCAAGGTCAAGAAGGGCGTCGGCTTCTTCCTGGACGCGCTGGCCGCGTCGGGGCACGCCGGGGCGTTCCATCCGCTGCTGGTCGGCGAGGTCGAGGAGTCCGTGCGCGCGACGCTGGCCGAGCGGGAGATCACGCACTCGCTCCTGCCGTTCATGGAGCGCTACGACCTGCCGGCCGTCTACGCGAGCTGCGACCTCGTGGCCCTGCCGTCGTTCTACGACGGGATGCCGAACGTGGCGCTGGAGGCGGCGGCGCTCGGCGTGCCGCTGATCGCCTCGGACGGCGGCGGGCTCGCGGACGTCGCCGACGACGAGATCGGGTTCACCTTCCCGGCCGGGGACGCGCACGGCTGCCGCGCGGCGATCGACCGGGCCGCGCGGGCGGGCGCCGAGGAGCTGGCGAAGCTCGGCGCGGCGGGCGCGGAGCGGATCCGCCGCGACCTCACCCCGGCCGCCGAGACCGCCGGGTACCTGGCCGTCCTCGACGCGGTCCGGTGATCGTCTGCTTCGCGGCCGGCGACGGGCTGGGGCACCTGACGCGGCTCCGGTCCGTCCTGCACACCCTGGCCCTGGACGGGCCGGTGACCGTGGTGACTGGGTCGCCCTTCAAGGACGATCCGCGCGTCACGGGCGGCTGGCGGGTCGTGGAGAGCGCGGCGGACGCGGCGGGCCCGGCGCCGGACGAGGTGATCGTGGACGCGTTCCCGGCCGGCCTCAAGGGCGAACTCGCCCGCTTCCCGTCCGGGACGAGGGTCACGCATCTGGCGCGGCTGCTGCGCTGGGACGCGTACGCGCCCCTCCTGCCCGCCGATCCGCCCCGCTTCGACCGGACGTTCGTCCTGGAACCGCTGCACCCCGCCCATGAAGCGTTCCTGCGCGAGGTCTCGGACGAGGTCTCCCCGCTGGCCCTGACCGATCCCCCCGCAGAGCCGATCGACGTGGACGGCTGGCTCATCGTCCACAGCGGCCCCGCCCCAGAGACACTCGAACTGGTCGCCTACGCACAGGACATGGCGTCCGCCGAACGGGTCTCCCCGCCCATGACCCTGGTGTCGCCCCAAAGGCCGGACGGCCTGCCCCCGGGCATCACCCACCTGGACGTCTACCCCGCCCACACGCCGGGCCCGAACGTCGAACGCATCGTCACGGCGGCCGGTTTCAACGCCGTCCGCCAGTACGCGCCCTGGCGCGAGCGTCACCGCATGCTGCCGTTCCCTCGCAGCCTCGACGACCAGTACGCGCGCGCGGCCCGCGCTAAGCGGGGAGCTTGAGGTCGAACTCGACCTCGACGTCGTCGGCCAGCCGCAGCGCCCCGAAGAACGCCGTGTACGGCTTGATGCCCCAGCGGGTCTGCGTCACCGTCACCGAGCCCCGCACGCGCCCGTCCTCCAGCGCGGCGGCGATCCGCACCGGCTTCGTCCGGCCCATGATCGTCAGGTCGCCCTCGACGAAGCCGTCGCCGACCGCGGTCGAGGCGAACGTGATCCGCGGGTGCCGCGCCGCGTCCAGCGTCTTGCGCAGGTTCTTCCCGATCTCGGCGCGGTCCCGGTCGGACAGCGGCATCGCGCCGCCCGTCCCCTCCCGGACCTCCAGCGCGTCCACCTCGACGGTCACCGCGACCGACGACGCGCTCAGCGGCTCGCGCGCCTCGGCCTCCGCCGACCACCGGGCCGCCTCGATGGTCAGGTCGTGCCCCGCCCGCCGGCCGAGCCCGCTGCGGCCCGTGCGGAGCAGCAGCCGCCCGTCGCCCGGTCCCAGCTGAAAATTTCCCTCCATGCGTCCCACCCTGCCACGCGGTCCGCGCGGCCCTACAGGCACTCCACCTTCGGCTGCGGGCTGTACTCGGTGTGGAACTTCTCGCGGCGCACCTCGCGGCCGGCGGCGTACAGCGTCCGCCAGACGTCGATCTCGAAGCCTTCTCTGCCGACCGTGGGGACGCACCTGCGGCCGTGGCCGACGCCCGTCCCGTAGGGCTCGAACGCGTACCGCCCCGACGCCAGCGACCGCACCTCGTACTTGCGTTCGCCCCACAGGTTCACCGTCAGCGACGACCCCGTGTGGACGACCTGGACGCGCACCGGGCGGTCGGTGTCGTTCCTCCAGGTGAAGTCGAGCTTGGGATAGGAGACGGCGGCCTCCCGCCCCTCCGGGTACTCCGGCATCCACATGGTGTGCGCGCGAGACCTCCGGATGTCCAGCCCGGCCCGGAACACCGCGTTGAACAGCGTCGTGGACACCTGGCAGATGCCGCCGCCCACGTCCTTCACCAGCCGCTCCCCCATGATGGCCGGGGCGGGCACGTAGCCGCGGCTCCTGGTGCGCGGACCCACGACGTCGTTGAACGAGAACGTCGTCCCCGGCGCGACGACGTGGCCGTCCAGGATCCGGGCCGCGAGCTCGATGTTGCGGACGCGCGGCTCCCCCGGGGCGAAACGCGTCGTATAGCTGCTCATCGGCGGCTCCGCCGGCCGCTCGGCGGGACGGTCCGGGACGGCCAGCTCCGCCGACGCGCCCCGCTCGCGCGGAAGCTCCAGGTAGGCGCCGAGCAGCAGCCCGGTCGTCGCGAGGACCGCCGCCACGATCGGCCACCACTGCCGGACGCACTGGCGCAGCTGCGGCTGATGCCCGCGGCATCGCCGGCGCCGGTCCGGCCGGGTCCGCCCCACGACTCACACCCCCCGAAGATCCCCCACGGGATCCTCCACCGGACTCTGCCGTCCGCCGGGGGCCGGCCCCCGCGTTTTACCCGAAGAAGACCGGCACCCGGCCGTCCCGGGCACCGGCCTTGACCTCCGGCCGCGGGCGGGCCGCTATCCGGCGGCGGGGCGGAACACCGCGAGCGCCCCCGCGTGCTTGCCGAACCGGACCGCGGGCGGCAGCGTGGAGACCTCGCCGTCGCGCGCCAGCCGCAGCTCGCCGTCCGAGGCGACGACCTCCAGCCCGCTCGTCCGCCACGCGCGGTAGCCGGGCGTGACGTGCAGGTGCCCGGCCAGGATCGCGGCGACCGCGCGGACCCGCGGCACGCGCCGCCCGGTGACGATCATCCGGACGTCGAGCCGACCGTCGTCGAGCCGGCCGCGCCACGTCGGGGCGGCGCCCCGCGAGCCGAACACGCCGTTGCCGACGAACGCCAGCCAGACGCGCCGCGGGTGCCCGTCGACCCGCAGCTCGACCGGCTCGGAGTGCCGCAGCGTGCGGACGGCGGCGACCGCGAGCGCCGGCCACTTCCCGATCCGCCCCTCCAGCCGCTCGCGCCGGTCGACCAGCTCGGTGTAGGCGCCGAAGCTCGCGGTGTTCAGGAACAGCCGCTCCTCGTCGCGGCCCGCGCCGCCGTCCGCCGGGGCGGCGTAGGCGACGTCCACCCGGCCCAGCTCGCCGCTCCGGTACGCGGCGACCGCCTGCGCCGCCGACTCCACGCCGAGCGCGCGGGCGAAGTGGTCGAACGTCCCGCCGGGGACGACCAGCAGCGGGACGCCGTGCCGCAGCGCGGCGCCCGCGGCCGCGTTCACGGTGCCGTCCCCGCCGACGACGCCGAGCACGTCGGCCCGCTCGGCGGCCTCGTCGAACGCCTTGTCGACGTCCGCGTCCGGGTCCAGCCGGACGATCTCCGCCGCCGGCAGCTCCCGGCCGAGCAGGGCCAGCGCCACCTCCGGGCGGCCGGGGAGGGAGATCCCGGCGGGCGCCTCACCGCCCGCGCCCGAGCCCGAGTTGGCGACCACGACGAGCCCGCGCCCGTCATCGGCGGCCCTGGCCCGCTCGCCGGACCGCCCGACCTGGGCCACCGGAGGCCGCGCGGGCCACACCACGCGCGTCCCGAGCCCCGCGAGCGCGCCGATCCCGAGGCCGGCGAGGACGTCGCCCGGGTAGTGGGCGCCGGTGTAGACGCGGGCGAAGGCCACCGCGGCGGCCGTCGCCGCGACCGGGCCCGCCACCGGGCGGGGCGCCTCCAGCGCGACGCCCGTCGCGAACGCGGCGGCGGACGCCGAGTGGCCGGACGGGAAGGCGTGCGAGGTCGGCAGCTTCCACCGGATCCGGATCGGCGGCACCAGGTCCACGACCGGGCGCTTGCGGCGGAACGCCTGCTTGCCGAGGATGTTCACGGCCGGGCTCGCCACCGCGATCGCGATCGAGCCGCGCAGCGCCGCGCGCCGCAGCCGGGCCCGTCCGGTGAGGCCCATCACCCCGGCGGCGGTGAACCAGAGCACCCCGTGGTCGGCGAACCGCGACAGCCTCGGCAGGACGTACTCCAGCCCGCGCAGCCGCGCCGCCGCCACCCGGTCGAACGCCCACCGGTCGGCCCGCCCCAGCCGGCGGAGCACGCGGGCCCCGGGGGGCGGGACCGGCTCGTGACGACGCCTTATGGCGATACGCGACGGCACGACTCTGCTTCGTGAGTGGTTGACCCGCATGTCCGGGGTATCCCCAGGGACGCCGACATGATTCCGTAAAGATCTCAAATCGGGGGTCACATGCGGGCGAACGTCACTCTCGACTCACCGACTGCAATAGGCTTCGCGACATGAGTCACCCGGAACGGCTCGGTTCCCCGGGTGGCGAGTCGGTCGGGACGATCGCGGAGCCATTTCACGTGAACGGGACCCTGGCCGACTACGCCGCACGACACGGGCTGAGGCAGAGCGCTGCGCGCCCCCCGCTGCGCAAGTACGTCCAGGATGTGTGGGCTCGCCGCAACTTCATCTGGGCGTTCGCGTCCGCCAAGAACATCTCGATGTACACCGACTCGCGCCTGGGTCAGGTATGGCAGCTGCTGACGCCGCTGCTGAACGCGGCGGTGTACTACCTGATCTTCGGGCTGCTGCTCAACACCAGCCGCGGCGTCCCGGACTTCATCCCGTTCCTGGTGACCGGCGTCTTCCTGTTCGGCTTCACGCAGCGGTCCGTCACCTCGGGCTCCAAGTCGGTCGGCAACAACCTCTCGCTGATCCGGGCGCTGCACTTCCCCCGGGCCACGCTGCCGCTCGCGATCGCGATCGTCGAGTTCCAGCAGCTGCTGCTCGCGCTGGTCGTGCTGTTCGCGATCATCTTCGCGTTCGGCGAGCCGCTCACCTTCAACATGGCGCTCTTCGTCCCCGTGGTGGCGCTGCAGCTCATGTTCAACGTCGGCATCAGCATGGTGATGGCGCGGCTGGGCGCGTTCAACCGCGACATCACCCAGCTCCTGCCGTTCGTCATGCGGACGTGGCTCTACATGTCCGGCGTCATCTTCAGCCTGCCGTCGCTGATGAAGCCCGGCTCCAAGCTCGCCGAGTACCCCATCCTGGGTGAGCTGCTGAAGGCCAACCCGGCGTACGTGTACGTCGAGCTGAGCCGGCACGTCCTGCTCGGGGAGTACCGCGACCACGTCGAGAAGGATCTCGGCATACACTCGACGGGCCAGCTGTGGCTTTACGCCGTCCTCTGGGCCGCGGTGATGCTGGTCGGGGGATTCACGTTCTTCTACCGTGCCGAGGAGCGATACGGCCGTGGCTGACACGAAGGTGCGCATGAACCCCGCCACGAACAAGGTCCAGATCGACCCCTCCCGGGAGCCGATCGTCGTCGTGGACGACCTCCACATCGTCTACCGCGTGTACGGCGCCGGCGGGAAGGGGAACGCCGCGAGCGCGTTCTCCCGGGTCCTCCGCCGCCGGCACCGTCCCACGATGACCGAGGTCCACGCGATCAAGGGCCTGTCGTTCGTCGCGTACCGGGGCGAGGCCGTCGGGATCATCGGCACCAACGGCTCCGGCAAGTCGACGCTGCTGAAGGCCATCGCCGGGCTGCTGCCCCCGCACCGCGGCGGCGTCTACACCAACGGCCAGCCGTCCCTGCTGGGCGTGAACGCCGCCCTCATGAAGGACCTCACCGGCGAGCGCAACATCGTCCTCGGCTGCCTGGCCATGGGCATGTCCCAGGCGGAGACCAGGGCCAAGTACCAGGAGATCGTGAGCTTCGCCGGGCTCAAGGAGGGGTTCATCCAGTACCCGATGCGGACGTACTCGTCCGGCATGGGGGCCCGGCTCCGGTTCGCGATCGCGGCGGCCAAGACCCACGACGTGCTGCTGATCGACGAGGCCCTCGCCACCGGCGACGCCAAGTTCCGGCGCAAGAGCAAGGCCCGCATCGACGAGTTGCGCAAGGACGCCGGCGCGGTGTTCCTCGTCGCGCACCAGCTCGACACGGTCAAGGACATGTGCGACCGCGTCATCTGGATCGACGAGGGCCGCATGCACATGGACGGCGACCCCGAAGAGGTCATCGCCGCCTACACCGAGGCCACCGGCAAGTAGGGCCCGCAGGCGGCCGCCGCGCGTCACGGGGGGACACCGCCGTGACCGCTGTGGCCGGTGAGGGCAATGTGACGCGGAGTTACCGGATCGTCTCTGGATGAGACGTCCTCGCCGATCTACCTTCGAGGGGAGACCTTCAGCGGCGAGGGAGACCCCCATGGCCGAGCGGCGTGCCCCCCGAGGGGGGACGACCCCCCACATCCCCCGGACCGACTCCGTCGGGATCAGCAGACGAGGCTTCCTGTCCTCCACGGCGCTCGCGGCGGGCGCGGCCGGCGTCCTCGCGGGATGCGCCAGCGAGTCCAGCGGCCCGCAGGCGAAGAACACCGGGGACGCCCCGAAGGAGGTGTTCACCGCCCCCGCGAAGAAGCTGAGCGGCTCGCTCAGCATCCTGATGTGGAGCCATTTCGTCCCCCGGCACGACAAATGGTTCGACAAGTTCGTCGCCGACTGGGGCAAGAAGGTCGGAGTCGAGGTCCGGGTCGACCACATCAACACCGTGGACGTCCCCCGGCGGGCCGCGTCGGAGATCCAGGCGGGGCGCGGCCACGACCTCATCCAGCACATCGCGCCGTTCTCGCAGTACGAGCCGTCCGTCCTCGACATGGCCGACGTCGTGCAGGAGGCGACGCGGCGCTGGGGGCAGCAGCTGGAGCTGTGCCGCAAGTCGAGCTACAACCCCAACACGAAGAAGTTCTACGCCTACTGCCCCGGCTGGGCGCCCGACCCGGGCGACTACCGCAAGTCGATGTGGCAGCAGGCCGGGCTGCCGAACGGCCCCGCGAGCTGGGACGACCTGCTCCGCGGCGCCGCCGAGATCAAGAAGCGGACCGGGGTGCCGTGCGGCATCGGGCTGTCGCCGGAGACCGACTCGAACATGGCGGCGCGGGCGCTGCTGTGGTCCTACGGCGGCTCCGTCCAGGACCAGAACGAGCGGGTCGTGATCAACTCGGACGCGACCGTCGCGGCCGTGGAGTACATGGCGCGCCTGTTCAAGGAGGCGGAGACCAGCGAGGTCTTCTCCTGGACGCCCGCGTCCAACAACCAGGCGCTCATCGCCGGCAAGTCGTCCTACATCCTGAACTCGATCTCGGCGTGGCGCACCGCGATGGGCACCAACCGGACGATCGGCGACGACATCTTCTTCGTGCCCGCGCTGCGCGGCCCGAAGGCGGCGATGGCGGCGCAGCACGTGATCCAGCAGTGGATCGTGCCGAAGTACGCGGGCAACGCGGACGCGGCGAAGGAGTTCCTGCTGCACTACACGGCGAACTTCCGGTCGGCGACGTACTTCTCGGAGATGTACGACCTGCCGGGCTGGCCGTCGCTCGTCCCGCAGCTGAACGGCTGGCTGGACGACGACCCGTGGGGCGCGAAACCGGCGGACAAGCTGAGCCTGCTGAAGACGGCGACGTCGTGGAGCGCGAACATCGGCTATCCGGGGCCGTCCAACCCGGCGATCGGCGAGATCTTCAACACCAACGTGCTGCCGACGATGTTCGGCCGGGCGGCGCGCGGCCGGACGTCCCCCGGGCAGGCCGTGGCGGAGGCCGAGGACCGCATCAACGCGATCTTCGAGAACTGGCGCGGACGCGGCCTGGTGGGTGGCTGAGCCTTGAACACCGTTGAGGTGAAGGGCCTGGTCAAGACCTTCGACGGGCATGTGCGGGCGCGGCGGGGCCGGGCGGAGCACGTGCGGGCGCTGGACGGCGTCGATCTCGCGGCGGAGCCCGGCGAGTACCTGGTGCTGCTGGGGCCGTCCGGGTGCGGGAAGACGACGCTGCTGCGCACGATCGCGGGCCTGGAGCAGCCCACCGAGGGCGAGGTGCTGATCGGCGGGAACGTCGTGAACGGGCTTCCGCCGCGGGTGCGGCAGATCGCGATGGTGTTCCAGTCGTACGCGCTCTACCCGCACAAGACGGTGCTGGACAACATCGTCTTCCCGTTGCGGGCGGAGGGCATGGCCCGCGACGAGCGGGAGAAGAAGGCGCGCTGGGCCGCGGAACTGCTGGAGATCGAGCCGCTGCTGCGCCGCAAGCCGCGCCAGCTGTCGGGCGGCGAGCGGCAGCGGGTGGCGCTGGCCCGCGCGCTGGTGCGCGACCCGGCGGTGTTCCTGCTGGACGAGCCGCTGTCGAACCTCGACGCGAAGATGCGCGCGACGGCGCGGGACGAGCTGAAGCGCTTCCAGGAGCGCGTCGGCACCACCACCATCTACGTCACCCACGACCAGGCGGAGGCGATGGGCCTGGGCGACCGGATCGCGGTGCTGGAGCGCGGCCGCGTCCGGCAGGTCGGGACGCCGCGGGAGGTGTACGACGACCCGTCCGACACGTTCGTGGCGACGTTCATCGGGTCGCCGCCGATGAACCTGGTCGAGCGCGGCGACGTGCTGGTGGGGTTCCGTCCCGAGCACCTGCTGCCCGTCGAGGACGTCGCGTCGCGGGAGCGGCTGGCGATGCCGCTGCGGGTGGAGCGGATGGAGTACCTGTCCGGCGACCGGCACGTGTACGGGACGGTGACGGGGATCGGCGCGGAGACCCGCGTCATCGCCCGCCTGCCCGCGACCGTGGGCACGCCGCTGGAGGCCGGGGAGACCCGCGAGTTCGCGGTGCCGACGGGGCGGCTCCGGTTCTTCGACGCCGCGGCGGGTACCCGGCGGGCCGCCGTCCCGATCGGGGAGGCCCGATGACCGCGGCGAGGCGAGGATCATCGGGCCCGCCCGGGGGTCTGGGGGTCGCCCCCCGGAAAGGCGGGACGCCGTGACGCAGGCGCGGACGGCCCCGGAGCCAGCCGCCGCCCGGACCACGCCGAGGCCGAAGGCGGGGCTCGCCGACCGGGACGGCTTCCTCGCCTGGGCGATGCTGCTGCCGTCCGTCGTCTACATCGCCGCGCTGGTCGGCGTCCCGTTCCTGCTCGCCATCGCGTTCGCGTTCTCGGACGTGACGACCGGCGACCCGTCGTTCGACTTCGCCGGGTTCCGGAACTTCGACGCGGTGTTCGCGGACGACGTGTTCTGGCGGGCGCTGCGCAACACGCTGCTGTTCACGCTCGTGAGCATGGTGCTGATCGTCCTGTTCGGGAAGATCCTCGCCAACATCCTGGTCGCCGACTTCCGCGGCAAGTGGTTCGTCCGGTTCCTGGTGCTGCTGCCGTGGACGACGCCGGTGGCGCTGTCCACGATCTCGTGGCTGTGGTTCCTCGACTCGATCTACTCGCCGGTCGACTGGGTGCTGCGCCATCTGGGGCTGATCGACGCGAACATCGTGTGGCTCGGGCAGCCGGGGACCGCGATGGCGTCGGTGATCGCCGTGCAGACGTGGCGGCTGACCCCGCTCGCCGCCGTGATCGTGATGGCCGGGCTGGTCGCGATCCCCCGCGACATCGACGAGGCGGCGCGGATCGACGGCGCGGGGTTCTGGCGGCGGATGTTCGAGGTGACGATCCCGCTGACGCTCCCGGTGATCGCGGTCGCCGGGCTGTTCGGCGCGATCATGACGTTCACCGACATGACCGTCCCGTACGTGCTGACGCGGGGCGGCCCGACGCACTCGACGGACGTCCTCGCCTCGTGGGCGTACTTCCGCGGCATCGAGGGCGGGGACGTCGGCCAGGGCGCGGCGATCGCGCTGTTCCTGTTCCCGCTGCTGCTCGCCGGCGCGGTCGCGATCCTGCGCGCCGTCCGAAGGCTGGAGGCCGGATGAGTACCGATGTCGCGGCGTTGCGGCGGAAGTACGCGCGGCGGCACGCCGCGGCGCGGTGCGGGGTGTACGGGGCGGCGGTCCTGGCGGCGCTGGTGTGCGCGCTTCCGTTCCTGTGGAGCGTGATCAGCGCGTTCAAGCAGAACCAGGACCTCTACGACCCGGAGAGCAACCCGTTCTTCTTCAACAAGCCGGCGACGCCCGACCATGTGACGTTCCTGTTCACCGACACGCCGTTCCTGACGTTCGTGGTGAACACGCTGGTCGTGGGCGCGGCGGTGGTGGCGGTCACGCTGGTGCTGGCGCTGCCGGCCGCGTACTCGCTGGCCCGGCTGGACCGGCCGTGGGGCACCCCGATGGGCATCGCGATCTTCATGGTGTACCTGGTGCCGCCGTCGCTGCTGTTCCTGTCGCTGACCCGCGTCGTGGTGGCGCTGCACCTGGAGGACACGCTCTGGTCGATGATCGTCGTGTATCCGACGATCACGGTCCCGGTGTCGGTGTGGCTGCTGATCGGGTTCCTGAAGGCCGTCCCGAAGGACGTCGAGGAGCAGGCCATGGTGGACGGCCACAGCCGTCTCGGCGCCTTCCTGCGGATCGTCCTGCCGCTGGTGTTCCCGGGGATCGTCGCCGTCGTGGTGTTCAGCTTCACGCTCACGTCCAGCGAGTTCGTGTACGCGCTGGCGTTCGTGTCGGCGAGCCCGGAGATGGTGGTGAGCACCGGCGTGCCGACGCAGCTCGTCCGGGGGGACGTGTTCTTCTGGCAGTCGCTCCAGGCGTCCACGGTCATCACGGCGGTGCCGATCGCGTTCCTGTTCAACCTGTTCCTCGACCGTTTCGTCACCGGATTCACGATGGGCGCCGTCAAGACGTGATCCGCCCCTGATAGAGATGGGAGTGGCAGTCCGATCCGTGACTCCGATCCCCGATGAGGAGGCCGACATGCCCGGCAAGCCGCCGCTTCCGAGCGAGTTCCTGCCCGAGGTCCCGTCGTTCACCGTCACCAGCGACGACGTCGCCGAGGGCGAGATCTTCGGCGACAAGCACGTGTACAACGACTGGGGCTTCGACGGCGCCAACCTGTCCCCGCAGCTGAGCTGGTCGGGGTTCCCGGCGGAGACCAAGAGCTTCGCGGTGACCTGCTTCGACCCGGACGCCCCGACCGGCAGCGGCTTCTGGCACTGGCTGCTGTTCGACATCCCGGCGGACGTCACCGAGCTGGCCACCGGCGCCGGCGCCGCCGACAGCAAGATCGGCGTGCACACCCGCAACGACTTCGGCACGAAGGAGTGGGGCGGCGCGGCCCCGCCGCCCGGCGCCCCGCACCGCTACGTCTTCACCGTCCACGCGCTGGACGTGGAGTCGCTCGGCCTCGGTTCCGACGCGATGCCGGGCGCCGTCGGCTTCAACATCACGGCGCACACCCTGGCCCGCGCCACGATCGTCCCGCTCTTCGGCCTCTGACCCGGCTCACCCCGCGGCGTCCGGGACGATCATCGGGGTGCCGGTGACCGGGTCGGGGACGATGACGCACGACAGCTCGAACACCTCCTTGATCAGGGCCGTGTCGACGACGTCGGCGGGCGCGCCCGCGGCGACGACCCGGCCGTCGCGCATCGCGATGAGGTGGTCGGCGTAGCGGCACGCCTGGTTGACGTCGTGCAGGACGGCGACGATCGTCCGCCCTTCGTCGCGGAGCCGGGCCAGCAGGGCGAGCAGCTGGTACTGGTGGGTGATGTCGAGGAACGTGGTGGGCTCGTCCAGGAGGAGGTAGGACGTCTCCTGGGCGAGCACCATCGCGACCCACGCGCGCTGCCGCTGCCCGCCGGACAGGCTCTCCACCGGCCGTTCGGCGAGGTCGGCGACGCCGGCGGCCTCCATCGCCGCGGCGACGGCCCGCTCGTCCTCCCGCGACCAGGTGGACAGCAGCGTCTGGTGCGGGTAGCGGCCGCGGGCGACGAGCTGCCGCACCGCGATGTTCTCGGGCGCGACGAGGCCCTGCGGCAGGAACCCGACCTCGCGGGCGATGGCCTTCGGCCGGTAGTCGCGGACGTCGCGGCCGTCGAAGGCCACCCGGCCGGACGACGGCGCCAGCAGCCGCGCGAACGAGCGCAGCAGCGTCGACTTGCCGCAGGCGTTGGCCCCGACGACGGCGGTGAACGCCCGGTCGGGGACGTCCACGGTCAGGTCCGCCGACACGACCCGGTCGCCGTAGGCGAGGGTGACGGCGGCGGCGGTCAGACGTCCGTTCACGGCCTTCTCATCTCCATGATCAGCAGCCAGATGAGGTAGCTGCCGCCGATCGCCGTGGTGACGACGCCGACGGGCAGCTGGACGGGGGCCAGCACCGTCTGGGCGGCGAGGTCGGCGGCGAGCAGCAGCAGCGCCCCGGTCAGCGCGGCGGGCAGCGCCGGGGTCCCGGCCGCGGCGGCGAGGCGGCGGCCGATCTGCGGCGCGGCGAGCGCGACGAACACGATGGGCCCGGTCGCGGACGTGACGGTCGCGGTGAGGCCCACGCCCGCGAGGACGACCAGCAGCCGGTAGCGGTTCAGCGCGACGCCCGACGTGGCGGCGACCTCGTCGCCGAGCGCGGCCTGGCCCATGGTCCGGGCCAGCGCCGCCAGCAGCAGGCCCAGCGCGGCGATGACGAGGAACGGGATGCGGACCTCGTCCCAGTCCAGGCCGTTGAGCGAGCCGGCGCTCCAGCCGGTCGCGGCGATCGCCACGTCCAGCTGCACGCGCAGGATGATCCACGAGTTGACGGCGGTCAGCATCGCGTTCACCGCGACCCCGATGACGACGAGCCGCAGCCCGCTGAGCCCGGACCGCAGCGACAGCGCGTAGACCGCGGCGGCCGCCGCGAGCCCGCCGGCGAGGGACCCGGCGGCCAGGCCCCCGGCGGTCCCGCCGAACGCGGTGATCGCGATGAGGACGCCGGTGTAGGCGCCCGCGTCCAGGCCGATGACGTCGGGGCTGCCGAGCGCGTTGCGGGTGACGTTCTGGAAGATCGCCCCGGCGGCGCCGAGGGCGGCGCCGAACACGAGCGCGGCGGCGACCCGGGGCAGCCGCCACTCCTGGACGACCAGCACCGCGTCCCCCCGTCCGGCGAGCGCCGCGAGGACGTCGCCGGGCGCGTCCCAGGTGTCCCCGCGGCACAGCGCGGCGAAGGCGAGCACGAGCGCCGCGCCGGCCAGCGCGAGCGACGCCGCGGCGGTCCGCCGCTCGACCTGCGCGGACGCCCGGCCCGCGCGCAGCACCAGCGGGGTCACAGCCGCACCGCCCCGTACCGCCGGACGACCCGGATCAGCGCCGGTCCGCCGAGGAACGCGGTGACGACGGCCACCGGCACCTCGCCGGTCGGCAGCAGCACGCGCGACCCGATGTCGGAGACGAGCAGCAGGGCGGGGCCGAGCAGCATCGTGTAGGCGATCAGCCACGGGACCGACCCGCGGGCGGCGCCGCGCGCCAGATGCGGCACGATCAGCCCGACGAACGCGATCGGCCCGGCGACGGCGGTCGCGGCGGCGGCGAGGACGGTGACGAGCGCGAACACCGCCGTCCTGATCCGCGCGACGCGGGCGCCGAGCGCGTGCGCGACGTCCTCGCCGAGCGCCAGCCCGGACAGCGGGCGGGCGACCAGCAGGGCCCCGGCGAGGGCGACGGCGATGACCAGCATCAGCGCCGCGCTGGGCGCCTGCTCGCGCCCGGCGAGCGACCCGACCGCCCAGAACCGGTACCGGTCCAGGACGTCGGGGTACAGCAGCCGCAGCGCGAGCGACAGCCCCGACAGCACGAAGCCGAAGGCGACGCCGGCGAGGACGAGCCGCAGCGGGACGGTCCTGCCGACGCCGTAGACGACCAGCGCCGCGGTCACCGCCCCGGCGAGCGCGAGCGCCAGCCGCGCCGGCTGGGACCCGCTGACGCCGAGCACGGTGCCGGCGGCGATCGCGAACCCGGAGCCGGCGGTCCAGCCGAGGAGGCCGGGCTCGGCCAGCGGGTTGCGGGTCAGCGTCTGGACCAGGGCGCCCGCGGTGCCGAGGGCGGCGCCGACGCCGACGGCGAGGATCGTCCGCGGCAGCCGGATGTCGCGGACGATCACCTGCTCGTTCGTTCCGGTGTAGCCGGTCAGCGCGTCCCAGACCGCGGACGGCGGGGCCGTCCCCGCGCCGACGGCCAGGCTCGCGCCCATGAGGACCACGAGGAGCACGGCGGCCCCCAGCAGGAGCGCGGCCCGTCCCCCGGCGGGGCCGGGCCGCGTCCCCTCCTTGACCGGGCCCGGATCCTTGACCGGGCCCGGACGTGCCGGAGCGTTCATTCCTCGAGCCCGGCCACGCCGAGTTTCCAGTATCCGGTGAACAGCGCGTCCACCCCGGTCGCGGCCTTGAGGTCGCGGGCCCAGGACCGCAACGGCTTGATCGCGCCCGTCTCGCCCGCCGCGAACAGGAACGTCCGGCCCGCGGGCAGGTCGAGCGAGCGGACGGCGGCGGCGAGCGGCGACCGCCCGCCGTCCCGGACGAGCCAGGTGACCTCCGCCCCGGCGCGGGGGGCGAGCGGGTAGGCGTGGTCGGCGGCGTCCGCGGTCTCGACGACCAGCTGGGCGGACACGTCCTGCGGGGACTCCTCCAGCCACCGCGCGGCGGCGGGCAGGGCGGTGGCGTCGACCGCGAACACGTAGTGGTCGTAGTTGTGCGGGAACGCCTTGGCGCCGGGCGGGCCCGCGACCGCGGCGTCCTCCCCCGGCTCGGCCGCCGCCGCCCACTCCGAGGCCAGCCCGCCGGGGTGCAGGACGAAGTCCATGTCGAGTTCGCCCGCGTCCGCGTCGTAGCGGCGGATCGTGTACCTGCGGCTGGGCGGCGACGGCTTCGGCCAGTCGAGGTCCATGTCGGCGGTGGGGGCCGGGAGGCGGACGGCGCCGTCCGCGTCCGGGAAGATGATCTTGATGTGGTCGTCGGCCTGGTAGGTGTGGAACCCGGCGAGTTCCGGGCCGCCCAGGGTCAGCCGGACGATGTTCGGCGTGACCTGTTCGCGGCGCAGCACCCGGAGCGTCCGCACGCCGATCGGGTACCCGATGCGGCGGACGTCCGTGCCCGTCCGGTGGTGCTCCAGGACGCGTCCGCGCGGATTGCGGCGTTCCATGTGCGCGCTCCCTACTTGTCCAGCAGCGGCGCGAGCGCCCGGTCGATCTCGTCGAGCGTCTTCATCGCGGACTCGTACGTCGCCGCCTCGGTGTAGCGGAGCGGGAAGACCTTGCCGTCCTTGACGGCGGGCAGCCGCTTCCACAGCTCGGAGTCGAGGACGTACTGGACCTCGGGGGCGGGCTCGCCGTCGGGCTGGAGCGTGTAGGTGATGGCGTCGGCGTCGCCGAAGCTCTCCGGCAGCTCCTCCAGGGACGGGGTCTCGCTGACGTCCTTCGAGCCGCCGCCCTTCTTCGCGACCTGCCCGTAGTACTTCACGCCGACGTCCTGGGGGATGTTGGTGCCCCACGAGTCGGTGAACTCGCGCAGGAACGTCCCGGCGGACCGGTCGCCGTAGGCGCCGAGGTGCCCGAACTCCAGCCCGCCGAGGGCGTCCGCGTACTTGGCCCTGAGCTCCCCGGCCTTCTTGTCGTAGGCGGCCTTCGACTGGGCGAGCTGCCCGGCCCGCCCGGCGGCGTCGGCCTGCCGGTGCGACAGCCGCCGCCACGAGTTCGGCAGCGTGGGGCCGATGACCGCCACCGGGGCGATCGACTGGAGGCGCTTCATGTCGAGGTCGCCGAGGACGGGCATCGGGACGCCGACCACGATGAGGTCGGGGTCGGTCTCGGCGATGGCCTCGTAGTTGGTCTCGGCCGCCGCCTCGCCCGCGATCTTGGCGAGGCCGTCGTAGACCGCGCGGTCCGCGGCGCTCATCATCGGCAGGCCGCGCTTCCACGACGAGATCCCGACGAGCTTCGCCCCGGCCTCGATGAGGACCGGCACGGCGTACCCGGTGGCCACGACCCGCTGCGGGTCGGCCGGGATCGCGACCTTGCCGTTGTCTGCCGCGAAGACCCGCGTCGCGGCCGGCTCCGCGTCCGTGCCGGAGGAGCCGCAGGCGGTCGCCAGGACGAGCGCGGCGGCCAGCGCGCCGGCGAGTCTCCAGGGCTTACGAGAATGCATGGTCGGGTTCCTTCACGGGGTTTTCCAGGGGGTGCGCGGGGTCGGCGCCCCGCTGACGTAGTCGAATGCAAAGTTAGGTTAGCCTTACTTAAATCCGGGCTCATAGCGCTGGGAGGACAAGCTGTGCCGGTGACGAGTCACTACGGGAACGACCCGGAGACCTGCGAGGAGTACGGCTACGGCCTCGGCGACCCGGGCGGGATCCTCGTCCTCAAGTACCGCTCGGCGGGCGCGCTCGCGATCGGCGAGAGCCGCCAGGACTTCCTGCACCAGCTCTACTGGTCGCCGGACGGACCGCTCGCGACGCTGCACGGCCCGTCCGTCCGGTTCACCGGCGCGGGCGAGGCGTTCTGGGTGCGGCGCGCGGTGAGCCACGAGGTGCACGCGAGCGGCCGGCAGACCGTCTACCGGGCCTGCCTGCGCGAGGTCCCGCCCGGCTGCGCCGGGCTGCGCGCCGGGCCGGTGGCCATCGACGGCGAGGCCCGGCGGCTCATCGAGGCGATCGCCCGGCGGGGGTGCGGCGAGGCGGCCGCGCTCACCGCCCGCCGCCGCATCCTCGCCGGGCTCGGCGCGCCCCGCGCGGAGCCCGGCCGGGACGCGCAGCCCGGCCGGGAGCCGGCGCCCGCGGCGGTCCGGGGCGCGGGCTTCGCGCTCACCGTCGCCCGCGCCCTCGCCCGCGAGCCCGCCGACCCGACCCGCCTCGACGAATGGGCCGACCGGCTCCGGGTGAGCGCCAAGACCCTGCAGCGCGACTTCCAGCGCGAGTACGGCATGCCCTACACCCGGTGGCGGACGCTCCTGCGGCTGCGCGCCGCCCGCGTCCTGCTGGACTCCGCGCCGGTGACCAAGGTCGCCCACCAGGTCGGCTACGCGAGCGCGTCCGCGTTCATCACGGCCTTCGCAAAGGAGTACGGCATGACCCCCGGCGACTACACGGCGCGGAACCCGCCCGCGAGGACGTCCCCGACGGCCGTCCGCCGGTAGAGGACGGACCGGCCGCTGCGCTCCCGCGCCACCAGGCCGGACCCCAGCAGCACCGCGAGATGGTCGCCGACCCCGCCGACGCTCATCCGCAGCCGGACGCTCAGCCAGGTCGTCGTGGCCGGCTCGGCGAGCAGGCGCAGCAGGTCGGCGCGGGTGCGTCCGATCAGCTTGGCGAGGGCGTCCGCGTCGCGCGGCTCCCGGCTCTCCCAGAGGGCCGCCACGCCCCTCGCCCGGTACATCAGCGTGTACGGCCAGTCCTGGTCGAGGGCCGCGCCGAGTTCGGAGAACACGACGGGCACGAACGTCAGCCCGGCGCCGCCCAGCCGGTAGGCGCCGTCGGCGCCGATGTCGGCCTCGATCACGCCGTCCCGCCAGCGCACCTGGCGGGACAGGCCGTCCAGCGCCTCCGCCCAGCCGTAGGCGGCGAGCCGGCCCGCGCGGTGGACGATGTCGCGTTCCAGGATCGACCGCACCACCGCCCAGTCGGGCTCCAGCAGGGCGCGCCAGGCGGTCTCCAGCCCGGCGGCGAGCCGCTCGACCATGTCGGGGGCGTCCAGGACGTCGCGGACCGCCGCGTCCGGCTCCGGCAGGCCCTCCAGGTTGCGGGCGATCTCCCGGCGCGCCTGGTCGAGCGGCGTCGCGCGCACGGTCGCCAGCTGGGCGGCGACGGTGAGGTTCGGCCGCGCGGGCGGCGGGACGACGAAGTCGGCCATGTAGCCGTGCGGGCGCCGCAGGAAGGCCAGCGTCCGGACGGCCGGGTCGCCCGCGACCTCGCGGTACGCCGGACGGGCCCGCGCCGCCCAGGGGCCGAGCGGACCGACCGGCATCCGGCCGGCGAGCAGGCCGATCGCGCTGTGCACCTCGATCAGCGGCGCCACCCCGAACCGGCTCGCCGCGAGATCGCCGGGCCCCACCTCGATCCGGTACATGTTTCGCTCCTCCCCGAAACATTATCCGGGGCCGGGGCCGCCGCCGCAGAGTCACGGTCATGACTGCTCCCACCGCGGCCTCCGCGCGGTACCGCGACGTCTTCGGCGTCCCCGAGTTCCGGACGCTGTTCTCCCTGCAGACGCTGCAGGTGGCGGGCGACTCCGTCCGGACGATCGCGCTGTCGGTCCAGACGTACGAGCGGACGGGGTCGTCCGTCTGGGCGGCGCTCGTCTTCGCCGCCGGGATGATCCCGTACGTGATCGGCGGCGCGCTGCTGCTCTCGCTCGCCGACCGCGTCCCGGGCAGGCGGCTGCTCACCGGCTACCACCTGCTGCGCTTCGCGGTCACCGCCGTCCTCGCGCTGGGCGGCCTGCCGCTGCCCGTGGTCCTGGCGCTGCTCGTCGCGGTGGGGCTGTTCGCGCCGGTCGGCGGCGCGGCCGTGCAGGGCCGGCTGCCCGCGCTGCTCCCCGGGGACGGCTACGTACTGGGCCGCTCGCTGTTCGGCATGACGAGCGCGGGCGCGCAGATCGCCGGCCAGGCGGCGGGCGGGCTGCTGCTGTCGGCGCTCACCCCGGCCGGGACGCTGTGGCTCGCCGCGGCGAGCGCGGCGCTGGCCACGGCGCTCGCCCGGCTCCGCCTCCCGGACGTCCCGCCCGCGGCGCGGGAGTCGTCGGGCCTCGCGGGCGAGACGTGGCGGACGAACCGCTCGCTGCTCGGCACCCGCCCGACCCGCGGGCTGCTGCTCGCCGCGTGGCTGCCGATCTCCCTCTCGGTCGCCGCCGAGGGCGTGGTGGTCCCCTACGCGGCCGGGGCGGGACGTCCGGACGCGGCCGGGCTGCTGCTGTCCGCCGCGGCCGCCGGGATGCTCGCGGGCAACTTCGTGGTGGGCCGCCTCGTCCCGCCGGGACCGCGCGAGCGCCTCACGCTCCCGCTGGCCCTGCTGACCGGCGCGCCCCTCCTGGTGTTCGTGTTCGAGCCGGGCCTCCCGGCGGCGTGCGCGCTGATGGCGGCCGGGACGTTCGGGCTGGGCTACGAGCTGACCGTCCAGCGGCGCCTCGTGGACGCGGTGCCGGAGGAGATCCGCGGACGGGCGCTCGGCCTGTCCGGCAGCGGCCTGATGACCGGCCAGGCGGCCGGCATCGGCGCGGCGGGCGCGCTCGGCGAGTTGCTGGCGCCCGGCCACGTCATGGCGCTGTGCGGCGCCGCCACCGTCGCCGCCTGCCTGTGCCTGACCCGCTCGCTGCGCTGACCCTCCGGGAGGAGGACCACATCAGCCATGCCTGACCCCTCCGCGAAGAGCATGACGGCGTACTCGGCCGAGGCCGGCCACGTACTCGACTCGTCCGTGGCCGGCTCGGCTTCGGCTCAGCCCTCCCAGGGGAAGCGGTCGGCGAAGGCGGGCTTCAGGTCGTCCAGCCAGACCGCGTTGGGGTCGTACTTGGCGAAGAAGGGCTTGCCGACGAGGTCGGCGTCGCGGCACTGGATGAAGTGCAGCGCGAACACCTGCTCGCCCATCAGGTCGACGACGCCGTCCACGCAGACCTTGCCCGGAGTCGCCGACATGGACGGGCCCCGGACGGTGCGGGAGAGGCCGGACACGCTCTTGTACGCGTCCCGGAAGATCTCGTACGCCTGGGCGAGCGGGACGGCGAAGTAGTCCTGCGGCCCCGTGTCGCGCTCGACGAACATGTAGTACGGGACGAGGCCCATCCGCGTCTGGACGCGCCACATGGTCTCCCACGTCCGGGCGTCGTCGTTGATCGTGCGGATCAGCGGGGCCTGGGTGCGGATGACCGCGCCGGTGTCGCGGATGCGGCGGCACGCCTCGGTGACCATGAGGGGCTCGAGCTCGCGCGGGTGGGTGAAGTGCGCCATGAACGCGAGGTTCTTGCCCGACTCCACGACCTGTTCGAACAGGCGGAGCATGTCGTCGGCGTCCGGGTCGGTGACGAACTTCTGCGGCCAGTAGGCGAGCGACTTCGTGCCGATCCGGATGGATTCGAGCTGCTCCAGGTCGAGCAGCGGCTCGACGTAGCGGCGCAGCACCGACTCGCCCATGATCATGGCGTCGCCGCCGGTGAACAGGACGCTGGTCACCTCGGGGTGGGAGAGGAGGTACTGGCGGAGGGCGGCGGGCTCGTCGCCGGCCATCTTCAGGTCGGCCTCGCCGACGAACTGGGCCCAGCGGAAGCAGTACGTGCAGTACGCGTGGCAGGTCTGCCCCTGCTTGGGGAAGTACAGCACGGTCTCGTCGTACTTGTGCTGCATCCCGGGGAGCTTGCCGTCGCCGAAGGTCGGGATGTTCAGTTCCATCTGACCGGCGGGGTGCGGGTTCAGTTTCATCCGCACGCGGTGGGCGGCGGCCTCGATCTCGGCCTTCGGGGCCTCGCGGCGCAGCAGGTCCGACAGGTGCGCGACGTCCTCGGCGGGGAGCATGTCCTCCTGGGGGAAGACGAGCCGGTAGATCGGGTCGTCGGGCGCGGCCGACCAGTCGATGAGCTCCTCGATGACGTAGGCGTTCGTCCGGAACGGCAGGACCGTCGCCACCGCCCGGGTCGCGAGCCGCTGCGCGGGCGACAGCCCGGCCCGAGCGGTGAGCTCGTCCAGGTGCTTCGCCGTGAAGGCGCGGAACTTGCGACCGGAGGATCGCATCGCGGGAGCCGCGTCGTTCACCAGTGTCACGTGTTGGTACTCCTTGCTGTCAGCGGGGAAGCGCACCCCGGCGCGTCGTCACGGACGGTGATCAAAGGTGCCGGGGGCACCCCCATTCAACCCTTTGGGACGGGTTCATGCCGAATTCATACCCTCTACCCGGTGAGGGCAAAGGCTGGTCAACGGACGATCCAGGCAAATCGCCTGGACATCATCGTTGACGGCCCCTCCCTTCTACAACGACTACGGGACGTCAACTACTCCGTCAGCGGGAGGCGAAGTTCCGCCCATCGACACTGCCAGCGGATACACCGGAACCCGCACCCCGGTCCCCGGCGGCCCCGATCTTCGGAAATACTGGGCGGGGCGGAACCGAGCGGCCTGATCGGCGCGCGCGACAGGGCGCGGGTGCGATCCGGCGGTGTGAGGGGGCCGGGTGGACTCAGACGTACGGGACGAGCCGGGCGTCGTCCCCCTGCGCGTGGTCGTCCTCGCGACCGTGGCCGCGATCACCTACGCGACGTTCGTGCTGGAGAACGTCCTCAGCCCCAAGCTCGACTTCTTCAACGGCTACGTGAGCGAGCTGTCGGCCTCCGACCAGCCGTTCCACCTCGTCTACAGCGCGGGCGACTTCATCACCGGCGTGCTGTCGATCCTGGTGGCGGCCGGGACGCTCCGCAGGCTCTCCCGCAAGCCCCTCGCCACGGCCGGGTGGGCGTTCCTCGGGCTCTTCGGCGTGTGCGCGATCGGCGACGCGTCCTTCCCGCTCGACTGCGCGCCGAGCCTGGAGACCTGGTGCGCGCTGCGGGAGCGCTCGGAGCACGTGTCGTTCTCCCACGAGTTCCACTCGTTCACCAGCAGCGCCGTGATCGTCTGCGGGGTCGCCGCGCTGCTGCTGCTGTCGCTCGCCGCCCGCCGCTACGGCTGGTGGCCGGCGCTCGCCCGCTGGGGCTGGCTGCTGGCGCTCGCCGAGTCGGTGTCCGCGCTGAGCACGCTGGCGGCGATGTACCTGGGGCAGTGGCTGGGGGTCGTCCAGCGCGTCCAGATCGGCATCCTGTGCCTGGGGCTGCTGGTGATCGCGTGGGCGCTGTACGCCGACCGGCGGGACGCGGCGCGCGCCGCGCGCGGCGCCGCCGCCGCGACCGAGGAGGCGTGCGTATGACCGGCAGCGGAGCCCGTCGGTCCGACGGTGAGATCGTGAACGTCGGGCGCGAGCAGGTGCACGTCGTCCGGTCCGGGCCGGCCGGCGGGCCGCCGCTGCTGCTGGCGTCCGGGCTCGGCGGCGCCTGGTTCGACTGGACGCCGACGGTCGGGCTGCTGCGGCACGGGCACCGCGTGACGGTCTTCGACCGCCCCGGCCTCGGGCTCAGCCCGGCCGGCGTCGCGCCGCCGTCGCTGCGCCGCGACACCGCGATCCTGGAGGCCCTCGCTACGCGGGCCGGGCGGCCGGTGGTCGTCCTCGCGCACTCGATGGCCTCGTTCCACGCCGAGGCGCTGGCCCGGCTGCGGCCCCGGCTCGTCCGGGGCCTGGTGCTCGTCGACCCGAGCTGCGAGCACGACCCGCGCGTGCGGGTGCGGGCCGCCGCCGCGCTGACCCCGCTCGCCGCGGCGGCCGGCGCGCTGCTCGGCGCGACCCGGCTGGCGCGGGTCGCCGGGCCGTTCGGGCGGCGGCAGGTCCTCAGGCGCACGAGCCGCCGCGACGAGGCCGTCCCCGGCGGCGTCGTCCGGTCGGTGTACGGGCGCGGGACGGTGATCGGCACCGTCGTCGCGGAGGAGCTGGCCTACCGGGAGATGGCCGCCGACCTGGCGCGGTTGCGGGAGCGGCGCCCCTTCCCGGACGTCCCGCTGGTCGTGGTGACCGCGCTCGGCGATGTGGACGGCCCGGCCCGCAAGCGCGAATGGGCCGGGGGGCACGAGCGGCTCGCCCGGATGAGCCCGCGCGGCAGGAGGATCGAGTTGCCGGACGCCCTGCACATGGTCCCGCTCGACCGTCCCGACGTCGTGGCCGACGCCGTCGACGACGTCCTCAAGGCGGAGACGACCGGCGGGGGATCGTCGACCCACGGGGAGCGCGCATGAGGAGGGCGCCGGCGGCCGCCCTGGCCGTGCTGCTCGCCGTGACCATGTCGGGCTGCAAGGTCATGCAGCGCATCTCGGAGGGCGCGTACCAGAACGCCGTCACCGACGGCACCATCGACGAGCTGAAGGTCCGCGGCATCGAGCTGCGCGAACGCCCCTCGTGCGAGTCGCCCGTGCCGAGCACCGACTCCGTGGTGCGGGTCGACTGCACGGCCCGGACGCGCGGCGGGGAACCGGTCACCGTGGAGGGCGTCGCGTACGACGCCGACACCGACCGCCCCCGCGAGACCTACGTCATCACCGTGGGCGGGCGCGAGGTGCTGCGGAAGAACTGCCTCGGCCTCGGCTGCGGCGATCCGGGCGCCTGAGCCTGCCGCACGGCAACGAATCCGCCTACGGAACGGAAAAACCGAACACCCAACGCATACGTTCCCGTACCGTCGGTGACGTAGCCGGTGTGAAGATGAATCGCAAGAAGGCCCTGATCCTGGGCTCCGCCGCGTTCGTCGCGCTCGTGCTCGCCGGTGGCGCCGCGTTCCTGGTGCTGGCCGGCGGCAAGGAGCTGAAGTACCAGTCGCAGGCCGCGCTCCGCAAGGCGCTGCCGGTGACCGCCGCCGCCGAGCTGCACCAGCGCGGCGTGGCCCTGGCGGCGCCGCTGAAGTGCGCGGACCTGCCCGGCTGGACGAAGGAGAAGCTGCGCGTCTCCTGTACCGGCACCACCTCGGACAAGAAACCGGTCCAGGTCATCGGCAGCGGGGAGAAGGAGACGCACGAGGCGTCCTACACGATCCTCGTGGACGGGCGGCCGGTCGTGCAGAACGCGTCCTGCCTGGGCGCCGACTGCCGGTCCGGGGAGGCGAACGGCGGGGGCTGACGCCGGGGTGATGATCGCCACTCCAGGCGGGCGCAGCCGAGGCAGGTGAGAGGACGCCATACGATGCGATGAGCTGCGTTCTTGCGGCGCACCGCATTTCCTTTCAGCCTCCTGGAGCTGCCATGACCGGCACGGGCGAGCCGTCGCGCGCCGCGGCGCCTCGCCGCGTGCCGCCGCGTCCGCTGCCGGTCGCGGTCGACACGATGGGCGGCGACCACGCCCCCGGGGAGATCGTCGCCGGGGCGGTCGAGGCGGTCCGCGAGCACGGCGTCCGGCTCGTCCTGGTCGGGCAGGCCGCGCGGATCCGGCGCGAGCTGGACCGGTACGGCTATGTCGGCAAGATCCCGATCGTGCACGCCGACGAGGCGCTCGACATGGGCGAGGGCGCGCTCGCGAGCTGGCGCAAGCCCCGCTCGTCCATCGCGATCGCCTGCCACCTGATCCGGCAGGGGCGCGCGTCGGCGCTGGTGTCGGCGGGCAGCACCGCCGGCGTGGTGGCGACGTCGCGGCTGCGGCTGAAGGGCCAGCAGGGCGTGATGCGGCCGGCGATCGCGGTGACGCTGCCGACCCGCCCGCGCCCGACGATCCTGCTGGACGCGGGCGCCACCGCGGACGTCAAGCCCGAGACGCTCGTCCAGTTCGCCGCGCTCGGCACCGCCTACGCGCAGATCCTGCTGGGCCCCGACCGTCCCACGGTGGGGCTGCTCAACATCGGCGCCGAGCCGGGCAAGGGCAACAAGCTCACCAAGCGGGCCCACGAACTGCTCGCGGGCGGCAGCCACGGCATCGAGTTCGCCGGCAACGTGGAGGGCCACGACCTGCTGCGCGGCCGGGTCGACGTCATCGTCGCGGACGGCTTCACCGGAAACGTCGCGCTCAAGACGATGGAGGGGACGATCGGCACCGCGTTCACCGAGATCCGCGACGCGATGACGTCCAGCGCGGCGGCGCGGATGGGCGCGCTGCTCCAGCGGCGCCGCCTCCAGGACCTCCGCGACCGGCTCGACCCCGACACCTACGGCGGCGGCGTCCTGCTCGGCCTGAACGGGACGGTCGTCATCGCGCACGGCGCGTCCCGGGCCCGCGCCATCACCTCGGCGTGCGAGCTGGCGCACCGCCTCGCCGCCGGGCGGATCGTCGAGCGGATCCGGGAGCAGGTCGCCGCGACCCGCACGTCCCGGTTCGGACGCTGGACGCACGGGGAGCGCGACGGCGCCGACCGGCCCGAGGAGAGGCCCCCCGAGAAGCCGCCGGAGGGCCCGCCGCCGCCCCGGGAGCCGGCCGGCGACACCGTCCCCGACCGCAAGGAACCGCCCGCCGCGCCGTAGGCCGCGCCGAAAACCGGGTCCGGCCGAGGGCGCGACGCCGATAACCTTGGGACATGCCCGATCCGCAACTCGTACTCGCCTCCCAGGTCCAGGCCGCGCTGAGCGCCGCCTTCGGACCGTCGTACGCGGACGCCGACCCGGTCATCCGGCCGTCGCAGTTCGCCGACCTTCAGGCCAACGTGGCGCTGCCGCTGGCCAAGAAGCTGGGCCGCAAGCCGCGAGACGTGGCCAACGCGATCGTCGCGAACCTCGACACCGCCGACGTGGTGTCGGAGGTCCAGGTCAGCGGGCCGGGCTTCATCAACCTGACGCTCAGCGACGCGTGGATCGCCGCCGAGGCGCAGCGCGCCCTGGAGGACGAGCGGCTCGCCGTCCCGCCGGCCGACCGGCCGCAGAAGGTCGTGGTCGAGTACTCCTCGCCGAACGTCGCGAAGGAGATGCACGTCGGCCACCTGCGGACCACGATCGTCGGCGACGCCATCGCGCGGATCCTCGCGTTCCTCGGCCACGACGTCGTCCGCGACAACCACGTCGGCGACTGGGGCACCCCGTTCGGGATGCTGATCGAGCACCTGCTCGACCTCGGCGAGGACGCCGCCGCGCGGGACGACTCGTCCGTCAGCGACCTGACCGCGTTCTACCAGGCCGCGCGGGAGAAGTTCGACGGCGACGAGGAGTTCGCCGACCGGTCCCGCAAGCGGGTCGTCGCGCTCCAGGCGGGCGACGCCGAGACGCTGCGGCTGTGGAACGTCCTCGTGGACGTGTCCAAGCGGTACTTCAACGCCGTCTACGGGCGGCTCGGCGTCACGCTCACCGACGCCGACATCAAGGGCGAGAGCTTCTACAACGACCTGCTGGCCCCGACCGTCCGGGAGCTGGAGGACAAGGGCATCGCGGTCGTCAGCGACGGGGCGCTGTGCGCGTTCCCGCCCGGCTTCACCGGCCGGGAGGGCGAGCCCCTCCCGGTGATCATCCGGAAGAGCGACGGCGGCTACAACTACTCCTCCACCGACCTCGCCACGATCCGGTACCGGGTCGACACCGAGCACGTCGACCGGATGGTCTACGTGGTGGGCGCGCCGCAGTCGCTGCACTTCCAGATGGTGTTCGCCGTCGCGCGGATGGCGGGCTGGCTGGACGACGCCGTGCAGGCCGACCACGCGCAGATCGGCAACGTCCTCGGCACCGACGGCAAGATCCTGCGGACCCGGGCGGGCGGCACCGTCAAGCTCGCCGAACTGCTGGACGAGGCCGTCGAGCGGGCCGGCGCCGTCTTCGACGAGATCCAGCACGACGAGCCGTTCGACGACGAGACGCGGGCCGCGATCGTCCAGGCGGTGGGCATCGGCGCGGTGAAGTACGCCGACCTGTCGGTGGCCCTCGACAGCGAGTACGTCTTCGACTTCGACCGGATGATCTCGTTCCACGGCAAGACCGGCCCGTACCTCCAGTACGCGGCGGCCCGGATCCGGTCGATCTTCCGCAGGGGCGGCGTCTCCGTCGCGGACGCGACCGGCCCGATCACGCTGGGCCATCCAGCCGAGCGGGCGCTCGCCCTGGAGCTGCTCGGGTTCGGGGCCGTCCTGAAGCAGGCCGGCGACACCGCCGAGCCGCACCGGCTGGCGTCCTACGTCTACGCGGTCGCCGACGCCTACACCACGTTCTACGAGAACTGCCCCGTGCTGAAGGCCCCGGACGAGGAGACGAAGGCGTCGCGCCTGGCGCTGTGCGCGGCGACCCTGCGCACCCTCGAAACCGGCCTGCACCTCCTCGGCGTCCCCACCCCGGAACGCATGTAAGGCCCGAACCTCAGCCACCGGTTCACGGGCATGCCCGCCGAGCCGGTCGACCGCAGCGACACCGGCAGACCCGCACGGTCACAACACGCCCGAACTGTGGCGTGAGGATCGACCGGCTCGTGACGGGGGTTCCAGGGGGTCGCTCCCCTGGGTCGACACAGCCCGCTCGCGCGTGATCTGCTCGCGGACTGCGGGGACGACCTCCAGGGCGAACACCGGGAGGTCCTCCGGGTCGCCGGCGTAGAGGAACGAGTCGACGCCGTGGCCGATGGCCAGTTCCGTCAGCTCGTAGATCCACTGGCGGGGCGGGCCGTGCAGGAAGCCGCGCGAGTCCGTCCCGTCCAGCGCCCCTTCGCAGACGTAGACGCGGCGGATGTCGGCCGGGTCGCGGCCGGCGCGCGCGGCGGCGTCGTCCAGGCGGCGCTGGCCGTCGGCGAGCCGCTTCGGCGGGACGGCCGACGACGGCGCGATCCAGCCGTCCGCGACCCGGCCGGCGAGGTCGAGCCCGCGCGGCCCGGTGACGCCGAGCCAGATCCCGATCCGGTGCGCGGGCGCCGGGCCGGCCTGCGCGGCGGCGAACCGGTAGTGCTCGCCCTGGAACCGGAGCCCGGACTGGTCGCTCCAGTGCAGCCGGATGATCTGCACGGCCTCCTCCAGGGCGCGCCGTGCCGCCGCGCGGCCGAGCCGCGCGCCGCCGTACGCCTCGATGCCGTCCGGTACGGCGCCCGCGCCGAGGCCGAGTTCGACGCGTCCGCCGCTGAGCCGGTCCATCGTCGCGACCGCCTTGGCGAGCGCGGCGGGCGGGCGCAGCGGCAGGCACGCCACCGCGGGCAGCACCCGGATGCGGGACGTGCCCGCCAGCACGGCCGCCAGCAGCGCCAGCGCGTCGGCGGTGCCGCGCCGGTACGGCTGGTCGCGGACGCCGAGGAGGTCGAGCCCGAACCGGTCCGCGTCCTGCGCTATGCGTATCAGCGGGTCGGACGCGGCCGGGGCGAGGCAGGCGCCGAACCGCAGCGGCCCGCGCGGCCGGGACGGCGACGTCATTGCAGGTAGCCTTCGACCTCGTCCGGCGGCCGGACGCCCGGCTCGCCGGGGTCCTCGCCGGCCTCCAGCCGGGCCCTGCGGCGGCGCAGCAGGTCCCAGCACTGGTCGAGGGCGACCTCCAGCTCCGCCAGCCGCCGGTGCTCCTCCTCGCGCCCGAGCCCGTCGCGCCGGTACCGCTCGCGGAGCCGCTGCTCCTCGCCGACGTACTCGTCGATGCGCGCCAGGATGCCCTTCTCGTCCATCGGCTCTCAGCGCTCGCGGACGGCGTTGGTGAGCCCGCTGAGGAACCCGCCCTCGCTTCTGGTCGAGTGCTGGAACGGGCCCGTCTTCGGCTCGACCGCCGGGGACGCGGGCGGCGCGGTCGCGGCGGCCCGGCCGGCCTCCTCGCCGGCGCGGCGGGCGGGCGCCTGCCGGGCCGCCGCGGACTTGGCGGACGTCCCCGTTCGGGTGCTCGCGCTCGTCCGGGACGAGGTGGTCTTGCGGGCGGCGCTCGTCCGCGACTTCGGCGTCGCGGTCGACTTCCTCGCCGTGCTCGACGGCTTGGACTTCGACGCCGCCGACGACTTGCTCGTCCGGGCCGACGTGGTCGGCCGTGAGCGGCTCGACGCGGCCGAGGTCGTCTTGCGGGCCGTCCCCGCCTTCGACGTGCCCGCCCTGGACGTGCTCGCCTTCGTGCTCGCCTTCGACGTGCCCGACTTGGACGTGCTCGCCTTCGAGGTGCTCGCCTTCGCGGACGAGCTCTTGCCCGACGGCGTGCTCTTCTTCGCCGTGCTGCTCTTGGCGTTCGACTTGGCCGTGGTGGTGATGACCTTGGCCGCCGCGTCCATCGCCTTGGCGGCGTCGGACATGGCCTTGGTCGCGCTGGTCATCGCCTTGGTCATCGCCGTCATGGCCTTGGCCGACGAGGACGCCTTGGTCGCCACCGACTTCATCTGCGTCGCGGCGGTCTTGGCCTGGCTCGCGGCCTTGGTGACGCGGGTCGCGGCGGCCGACGACGTCCGGCTGGACGCCGTCGACTTCTTCGCCGTGCTGCTCTTCGTCCCCGCCGACCTACCGGCCGACTTGCTTGCGGTCGACCTGCTCGTGGTCGATCTGCTCGTGGTCGATCTCGAGGACGAGCTCGCGGCCGACGTGCGCTTGGCCGCCGGCCTCTTGGCCGTGGTGGACTTGTTCGCTGATGTGCTCTTCGCGCGACCGGCCGTACCTCGGCTCGTCGTCGTGCGCGATGCGGTCTTGGTAGGCACTGATCTCCCCCCAGTGATGATCAGTTACGGGGAGATCTATTCCACACTTTGTGACCCTCTACACACGGTGCGTCAAATCGACTTAGATGCCCACCGGGTGCCAGACGGTCTTCGTCTCCAGAAATGCCGTCATACGGGCGGTTCCGGGCTCGTCCGCCCAGTCGGCGTCCTGCGGGCGGAGGACGCGCTTCAGGTTCCCGGCGGCCTTCTCCTCCAGGTCGCGGACCTGGTCGTGCGCGACGCCCGCGAGGTCGATCGCGTTGACGTCCATGTGCGCGGCCAGCCAGGGCGCGACCTCGGCGCGGCGTCCGGTGAGGACGTTGACGACCCCGCCCGGCAGGTCGGAGGTGGCCAGGACCTCCGCCAGGGTGATGGACGGCAGCGGCGCCGGTTCCGACGCGATCGCCACGACGGTGTTGCCGGACACGATCGCGGGCGCCACCACGGAGACCAGCCCGAGCAGCGGCGAGTCGGGCGCGACGGCGGCGACGACGCCGGTCGGCTCGGGCGTGGAGAAGTTGAAGAACGGCCCGGACACAGGGTTGGCGGCGCCCGCGACGGCGCTCAGCTTGTCGGCCCAGCCCGCGTACCAGACCCAGCGGTCGACGGCCGCGTCCGCCTCGGCCCCGGCCGCGCTCTTGGACGCGCCCGCCCGACGCAGCTCGTCGACGAACTGGTCGCGGCGTCCCTCCAGCATCTCGGCGACGCGGTAGAGGATCTGCCCGCGGTTGTAGGCGGTGCGCCCCGACCAGCCGGGGAACGCCTTGCGCGCGGCGACGACCGCGTCCCGGGCGTCCTTGCGGGACGCCTGCGAGGCGTTGGCCAGGAACCGGCCCTTGGCGTCGGTCACCACGTACGACCTGCCAGACTCCGAGCGCGGGAACGCGCCGCCGATGAACAGCTTGTAGGTCTTGCGGACGGCGAGACGGTCAGGCATTGAGGTAGGCCTCCAGTCCGTGGCGTCCGCCCTCGCGGCCGAACCCCGATTCCTTGTAGCCGCCGAACGGGGAGGCCGGGTCGAACTTGTTGAACGTGTTGGCCCACACCACCCCGGCGCGGAGCCGCTGCGCCGTCCAGAGGATCCGCGAGCCCTTCTCGGTCCAGATGCCGGCCGAAAGCCCGTACGGGGTGTTGTTGGCCTTGATGACCGCCTCGTCGGGGGTGCGGAACGTCAGCACCGACAGGACGGGCCCGAAGATCTCCTCGCGGGCGATCCGGTGCGACTGCGCGACCCCGGTGAACACCGTCGGCGCGAACCAGAACCCCTGGGACGGCAGCTCGCAGGGCGGCGACCACCGGTCGGCGCCCTCCTGCTCGCCCGCGTCCGCCAGCTCCTTGATCCTGGCGAGCTGCGCGGCGGAGTTGATCGCCCCGACGTCGGTGTTCTTGTCGAGCGGGTCCCCGACCCGCAGCGTCGCCATCCGGGCCTTCAGCCGCTCCAGCACCTCGTCCGCGACCGACTCCTGGACGAGCAGCCGGGAGCCCGCGCAGCACACGTGGCCCTGGTTGAAGAAGATCCCGTTGACGATGCCCTCGACGGCCTGGTCGAGCGCCGCGTCGTCGTAGACGATGTTGGCGGCCTTCCCGCCCAGCTCCAGGGTGAGCCTCTTGTCCGTCCCGGCGAGGGTGCGGGCGATCTCTCGTCCGACCTCGGTGGAGCCGGTGAAGGCGACCTTGTCGATCCCCGGATGGGATACCAGCGCGCGGCCCGTCTCGCCCGCGCCGGTGACGATGTTGACGACGCCGGGCGGCAGTTCGGCCTGCCGGCAGATGTCGGCGAACAGCAGCGCGGTCAGCGGCGTCGTCTCGGCGGGCTTGAGCACCACGGTGTTGCCGCAGGCCAGCGCCGGGGCGATCTTCCAGGCCAGCATCAGCAGCGGGAAGTTCCACGGGATGACCTGCCCCGCGACGCCGACCGGCCGCGGGTCCGGCCCGAACCCGGCGTGCGGGAGCTTGTCGGCCCATCCGGCGTAGTAGAAGAACCAGGCGGCGACGAGGGGCACGTCCACGTCCCGCGACTCGCGGATGGGCTTGCCGTTGTCGATCGACTCCAGCACCGCCAGCTCCCGCGACCGCTCCTGGACGATCCGGGCGATCCGGTACAGGTACTTGGCGCGCTCGCGGCCCGGCATCGGGCCCCACACCTTGTCGAACGCGGTGCGGGCGGCCTTGACGGCCCGGTCGACGTCGGCCTCGTCGGCGCACGCGACGTCGGCCAGGACGCTCTCGTCCGCCGGATTGATCGACTTGAACGGCTCGCCGTGCCCGTCGGTGAACTCGCCGCCGACGAACAGCCCGTAGGAGGCGCGGATGTCGACGACCGCCCGCGACTCGGGCGCCGGCGCGTACTCGAAAACCATGATCAGTCCAGCGTGAAGTAGTCGGGACCGGAATAGACGCCGGTGGCGAGCTTGCGGCGCTGCATCAGCAGATCGTTCAGCACACTGGACGCGCCCAGCCGGAACCACTCCGGGGTCAGCCAGTCCGGGCCGGCGGTCTCGTTCACCAGCACCAGGTACTTGATCGCGTCCTTGGTCGTCCGGATGCCGCCGGCGGGCTTGACGCCGACCTGCCGTCCGGTGGCCGCGCGGTAGTCGCGGACGGCCTCCAGCATCACCAGCGTGACCGGCAGCGTCGCCGCCGGCGACACCTTCCCGGTCGAGGTCTTGATGAAGTCGGCCCCGGCCCGCATCGCCAGCCACGACGCCCGCCGCACGTTGTCGTACGTCGCCAGCTCGCCCGTCTCCAGGATCACCTTCAGGTGCGCGTCCCCGCAGGCGTCCTTGACCGCGACGATCTCGTCGAACACCTTGGCGTAGTCGCCGGACAGGTACGCGCCCCGGTCGATCACCATGTCGATCTCGGCCGCGCCCGCCGCCACCGCCGCCCGCGTGTCGGCGAGCTTCGCCTCCATGGGCGCCCGCCCGGACGGGAACGCCGTCGCCACGCTGGCGACGCCGATGCCCGTCCCCTTGAGGGCCCGGACGGCGACGTCCACCATGTCCGAGTAGACGCACACCGCCGCGACCTTCGGGACGGACGCGTCCCCCGGATCAGGCTGGGCGGCCTTGGCGCACAGCGCCCGCACCTTGCCCGCCGTATCCGCGCCCTCCAGCGTGGTCAGGTCCACCATCGAGATCGCGAGGTCGATCGCCTCGGCCTTCGCCGTCGTCTTGATCGACCGCGTGGCCAGCCGCGCCGCCCGCTCCTCGGCGCCCACCCGGTCCACGCCCGGCAGGCCGTGCAGGAAGGCGCGCAGCTCGGCGGCGCCGTTCAGAGTCTCCGTTGACACGTCCCCAGCATCGCCGAACTACGCCCCAGGCACAAAACAGACACCTAACGAAGCGGTGTCGTCGTCCAGTGCGCGGGGTCGGCGCCGAGCGGCGTGATCCGCCGGAACAGCCCGGTCACCCCGCCATCGGCCTGAAGCCGCCGCAGCGGCTCACCCGTCGCCTCGATGGCGATGTCGTATCCGCCCACCCCGAACACATGGAGCGATTGGGACTTCGACGCCGGCACCCTGCCGATCGTGGGGCCGGGATGCGGAAGCCGCGTGTCGAACGCCGGGTGCCCGTCGACGCTCGTGTTGGGCTTGAAGAAGTTCCTGACCCGTTCACTGGCCGTGTTCATCGTGATCAGCAGGTCACCGCGCCCGCCCGGGATTCCGAAGGAGAAACAGACGTCCGAGCCGAGGCCCAGCCACACTCGCCCGGCCTCCAACCCCTGCGGAAGCCCGGTCACCCGCACCGGGAACGCCATCGGCTCGTCCCCGCCGAACCGCACCCCCGCCGCGATGCGCTGGACGGTCGCCGCGTCCGCGACACCGCGATCGTTGACCGACAGCAGCGCCCAGGTCTTCGGCCGGTACTCCCACCGGAACTCCGCCGGGACCTGCTCCGACCCGGGACCGCCCGGTTTGATCGACCAGTAGGCGGGACGCCCGTTCACCGGCGCCGCCTTCGTCAGATGCCCCTTCCGGGCTCCCGGCAGCATCGGGACGCCCGGCCGGATCCCGGCAGGGAGCAGGGTCAGCTCGATGGACAGGTTCTGCGGCCCGCGCCCGGCGTTCACCTTGTAGACGGGGTGAGGTCCGCCGTCATGCGTGACCCGCGTCCGCACGAAACCTGGAGGCAACCACCCGAACCTGGCCTTCTCGATCAGCGGGCTCGGATACCTCGACGGCTCCACCGCCTTGTCGGGACGCTCGTCGTGGGACGACGGCAGCACCGCGACCCCCGCCACGGCCGCCGCGACCCCCGCGGCCACGGCGACGGCCGCCGCCTTCCTGGCCCGCCTGGTCCGCCGTCCCCTGGCCATGGCCGCCGCGACGTCCACGGCGGACGCCGGGCCGGGGGCACTCGCGAGGCCCTCCAGCCGCTCCTTGAGGTCGTTCATGTCCGCCTCTCCCCCTCCGGTACCGGATCGAGGACGCGCCGCAACGCGTCCAGGCCGCGGGCGGTCTGGCTCTTGACCGTCCCGGCGGAGCACCCCAGCACGCCGGCGGTCTGCTCGATCGAGAGGTCGCAGTAGAACCGCAGCACCACGGCGGCCCGCTGCCGGGGCGGAAGGCCCGCCAGCGCCGCCCGCAGATCCACGCCGCCCGCGTGGTCGGCGGGCTCGACGAGGACGTCCGGCGGCCGCTCGACGACCCGGACCCGCTGCCGCCACCCGCCCCGCTGCTCGGCCAGGAACACCCTGACCAGGACCGTCCGGGCGTACCCGTCCACGTTGTCCGCCGCCGACGCCCGCCGCCAGTGCACGTACAGCCGCGTGATCGCCGTCTGGACGAGGTCGTCCGCCCGGTGCCAGTCCTGGCACAACAGGAAGGCGACCCGCCGTAACCACGGCGTCCGGGCCGTCACATAAGCGGTGAACTCCGCATCACGCCCCGCCATCCGCACACTCCTCACCTGGCCCACACCCCCCTGATGCGCCAACCCCCACAAAAGGTTGCACGCACCGGCCATAGGCCACACCGGACCACCAGGGACGGCGGACGCGAGGCGACGGCATCCGGCAGACGCGCCAGGCATGAGCGTGCGGGTGTTCGGTCAGGTCCACTCGCGGCGCGCGAACAAGCGGTGTTTGAGGACGAGGTCGAGAGCTTCGGCCGCCGCCCCGACATCACCGCAGGGACGGACGAACCCGTCCCGCCCGTTGCCGGCCTCGAAGTATCCCCATCTCTCGCCCGGCAATGCCCGCACCGTGATGACGGCGCCGACGTCGTAGGCATGCCCGCTGGCATACACCCACAGCAAAGGCACCGGAAACCGAAACTCGCGCCGGTCGTACAGCCCGACGCACCGCCACCCCAGCGGCAGTAGCGCGAACCGCAGGCCCTCCAGCCGCCGCACGGCCGCCTCATGGCCGACCAGCGTCCGCGCCTCCAGAACCAGTCGCCACCGGCCGGCCGCCCGCATCAGCCCACGCACCGCTCCAGCCGTCACTGCGCACCATTCCCGTGCATGAGGTATTCGACCTGCTGACGGCTGAACCGGCGGACGCGACCGAGCGTGCGAATGGACGCCAGCTTGCCGTCATCGGCCCATCGAGTGACGGTCTTGGGATCGACGCGGAACATCGTGGCCACATCACCAGGCGTCATCAGCTGCCCGGCACCGAAGTCCCACCCATCGATGATCACCGGCTCGCGGCTGCTCACCAGGGCTTTCCGTCTCGGCGACGGTGATTTCGGGGTGCGGACGACCCATTCGGCGAAAACGGTCTTGCCACCCGCCACGTCGCGCAGCGTGCCCCAGCGAGTGACCAGCTCTCCGACGATCATCAGCCCGCGGCCCCCCACCGCGTCAGGTCCCGGGGCTCGCGGCACCGGAAGCCTCCCGTCGCCGTCCCAGACCTTCACCACGTGCATGTCACCGTCCGAGCAGGCGTCCACCCGGATCTCGTCGGTCCGCGCGTGCCGTATCGCGTTGGTGACCAACTCCGATACCACCACCCGCACGTGATATCCGTCGACAGGCCATTCGGCGGCGATCTCCGCAACATAATCCCGCGCCGCTTTGATAATTTCGACGTCCGGCTTGAACGCGAGCATCTCGCTCCCTCCTTGCCCGTTTTCTGGCCACAGCGTGACGGCCCGCGCTAGGGTTCAATTCGTTCAACCACGTAATCTGTACTTGGGGGATCATTAATGGGCGCTCGGAATGATCTCGATTCAGACCACGATCATTGGCATTGGCTGGCGGCTGACCTGCGCGTATGGCGCATCGAACGAAACATGACGCAGACCGATGTGGGCAAGATCCTCGGCGTCACAAAAACTCAGGTTTCGAACTGGGAATCGGCTCGCGAGAACCTTCCTTTGAAGCACGCCGAAACTTTGGACAGAGTTTGGCGTACATATGGGCATTTCACCCGACTTCGCCGTTTGGCGGAGCGCGCTCACGACCCGGGCTGGTGGAACCAGTACACGCCGATCGAGGCGCAGGCGTCCCGCATCTGCTACTGGGCTCTCGCGATCATCCCGGGATTGCTCCAGACGCCGGACTACGCCCGAGCTCTCCTGGAGGGCGGCCAGATCATCGAGGACGTGGAGGCCACGGTCGACGCTCGCATGGCCCGGCAAGCGGTACTGAGCCGGGACAGACCGCCCGAACTGCGTGCACTGGTCAACGAGTCGGCACTCGACCAGCCCGTCGGCGGAACGGAGGTCATGAGAGAGCAGCTCGCCCACCTCATCACGCTCAGCCACCGGCGCAACATCATCCTGCGCGTCGTGCCCCGCAGTGTCGGCGCGCACATCGGCCTCGACGGCTCGTTCGCAATCCTCGATGGGACAAAGGATTCCGCGGCCTACATGGATGCAAACACCGGTGGCAGACTGACCCAGGACTCGACAAGGCTGGACGACCTCCATTAGCGCTTCGACCTCATCGGCTCCGAAGCGTTGTCCGCGTCCGCCTCACGTGTCCACATCGCACAGATCATGGAGGCCATGCAGTGATCGAGTGGCGCAAGTCCAGCCGCAGCAACGCGTCCGGTGAGGAGTGTGTGGAGGTCGCGGCGCTCGCCGCCGGGCGCGGCATCAGGGACAGCAAGGCCCCCGATGCCGGATATCTGACCCTCACCGCCTACGGTTTCACTCAGCTCCTCACCCACATCAAGCAGGACGAGCTGAACCCCGGCATCAGACGATAGTCGGGGGTGGCGTCACCCCCAGTCGTAGTCACAGGAGTCTTGCGGCCGATGCCGCGTCCGTGTCGGCGGATCCACTCTTGAGGTCCGTCGAGCGAGGAGGACCCCCGTGCCTTACGGCTATCTGATCAGTACGGTGCTCGCGGCGGGCGCCACAGCGATCGCGCTGGCGCCGCCGCGCAGGCCGCGCGGGCTCGTCAACTTCGGCTTCCGGATCAGCACGGTGCCGAACGAGGTGCCGTTCCTGGTGTTCTTCCTGGTGCTCGCCTCGACGCTGCTCGCCGCCGCGCAGCGGGACCTGGGGTCGCCGGGCGCCCTGGCCGTGCTCGGACTCGCCGTCCTGACCGCCGCAGGTCTGGTGGTCGTCGTCCGGCGGCAGCTGGCGGCCGGTCCCGCGCTGGAGCGCGCCATGACCGAAGGCTTTGGACCGGAATGGCGCACCCCCGGGCTGCGTCGCCGCCTCCCCTTCGGCCGCATCCTCCTCGGCGTGCACGTCCGGCGCCGGGACGTCGAGCGGATCGCCGACCTCCCCTACGGCGACGACCGGCGCCACCGCCTGGACGTCTACCGCAACCGCTCCGCCCCGGAGGGCGGGCCCACGCTCATCTACTTCCACGGCGGCGGCTACTTCAGCGGCCACAAGAACCGCGAAGCCCGGCCGCTGCTCTACCGGCTGGCGAGCCAGGGGTGGGTGTGCGTGAGCGCCGACTACCGCCTCCGTCCGGACGCGGGCCTCCTCGACCATCTGGCCGACGCCAAGAAGGTCATCGCGTGGGCGCGCGAGCATGGCCGCGCGTACGGCGCCGGCGGCGGCACTCCGGTCATGGCGGGCAGTTCCGCGGGAGCCCACCTGGCCGCGCTGTGCGCGCTCACCCAGAACGACCCCGCCTACCAGTCGGGCTTCGAGTCCGCTGACACGTCCGTCGCCGCCGCCGTCTGCCTGTACGGATACTTCGGCGCCTACTACGGGCACGGCGAAGGGACCGGCTCGTCGCCCCTCGACCACGTCCGCGCTGACGCGCCGCCGTTCCTCGTCGTGCACGGCGACGCCGACACGCTCGTCCCCGTGCGGGAGGCGCGTCACTTCGCCGACGCCTTGCGCGACGCGTCCGAAGGCCCGGTCGTGTACGCCGAGTTGCCCGGCGCGCAGCACGCGTTCGACCTGTTCCACTCGCTGCGCTTCGACCTGGTCGTGGACGCCGTCGAGGCGTTCGCCACGCGGCTCGTGTGCCGTCCCGCCGGGCGGCGAGGTCGTCTTCAATCACCGCCCGCGTAGCGGAGGTCGGCCGGTCAGCGTGGCACGAGTTTGAGCGTCGTGTCCCTGGGGCCGGGGCGGGTCATCGGCTCGGCGTGGGGCGTGCTGCCGTACTTGGCCATGTAGGCGGCGTCGACCTGCTCGTTGACGGCCGGGTCGCCCTCGTCGACGAACGCCACGTCCTTGGTCGTACCGTTCGCGCGGATCTGGCCTCGGTGGGTGTTCTCGGCGGTCTGGTACCAGTGGCCTCCGGGGCCGTTGACCGAGCGCACGTACATCTCCTCGCCGCTGCGGACGATCCAGATGGTGGTCGGGCTCCGCAGCGTGCCGTCGCTCTCCTCCGGCGCGATCTGGATCTCGTCGGCGCCGCCGAGGCGGGCCAGGTCGTCACTGCTCCATGTGGACATGCCGGGGTCATGCCCGGCGAGCCGTCCGATGCGTCCCGCGTTGCTCGAATTTGGCGATGTCCGGGGCGTCTTCGTCCCGTCGCATTGACATCGGGGAGGATCACCCATCTAAAGTACTAGCATGCTAGTTAAATGGAGGTAGCGATGATCGAGTTCCATCTGGACTCCGGGTCGGGGGTCTCGCCGTACATGCAGCTCGTCCGGCAGGTGCGGCACGCGCTGCGGCTCGACCTGCTGCGGGTCGGGGAGCAGCTGCCCACGGTCAAGGACGTGGTGGCGCAGCTCGCGATCAACCCGAACACCGTGCTCAAGGCGTACCGGGAGCTGGAGCACGAAGGGCTCGTCGCGCCGCGTCCGGGGGTCGGGACGTTCGTGACGCGGTCGCTGGCCGGCGGGTCGCTCGCCGCGCACGGGCCGCTGCGCAAGGACCTGGAGCGCTGGCTCGCCAAGGCGCGGATGGCCGGGCTGGACGACGAGAGCATCGAGGCGCTGTTCATGACCACATTTCGGTCCGCCCGCGAGGAGGGCATAGCGTGACCGCCGTTCTGGAGGCCCGAGGGCTGGGCAAGAGGTACGGGCAGCGCTGGGCGCTGTCCGACTGCACGCTGGACATCCCGGCCGGACGGGTCGTGGGGCTCGTCGGGCCGAACGGAGCGGGGAAGAGCACGCTGCTGAACCTGGCCGTCGGCCAGCTGGCGCCGACGGCCGGGAGCATCCGGGTGCTCGGCGGACGGCCCGCCGCCGGTCCGGAGCAGCTCGCCAAGGTCGGGTACGTCGCGCAGGACACGCCGACGTACGCCGGGCTCAGCGTCGGCGACCACCTGAAGCTCGGCGCCCGGCTCAACCCCCGGTGGGACGAAGCCGTCGCGCGGAAGCGCGTCGAGCGGCTCGGGCTCGGCCTCGGGCACAAGGCGGGGAAGCTGTCCGGCGGGCAGCGCGCCCAGCTCGCGCTGACGCTGGGCATCGCCAAGCGGCCCGAACTGCTGATCCTGGACGAGCCCGTCGCGGCGCTCGACCCGCTGGCCCGGCGCGAGTTCCTGCAAGGTCTGATGGAGGCCGTCGCCGAGCACTCGCTGAGCGTCGTCCTGTCGTCCCACCTGGTGTCCGACCTCGAACGGACGTGCGACTACCTGATCGTCCTGGTGGAGTCGCGCGTCCGGGTCGCCGGGGACGTCGACGACCTCCTCGCGACCCATCACCGGCTGACCGGGCCCCGGCGGGACACGCTGCCGTCCGACCAGCACGTCGTGTCCGAGAGCCACACCGACCGGCAGAGCACGTTCGTCGTCCGGTCGGACGGCCCCGTCCACGACCCGGCCTGGACGGTAGGGCCGATCGGCATGGAGGACCTCGTCCTCGCCTACATGGCCTCGGCCCCGAGCCGTCCCACGCTGGAGGCGATCCGATGATCTGGTTGACGTTCCGGCAGTTCCGCGCCCAGGCCGCGGTGGTGTTCGGCGGGCTCGCCGTCCTCGGCGCGGCCCTCGCCGTCAGCGGGCCGAGCCTGGCCGACCGCTACGCCGGCGGGCTCGCGTCCTGCCGCTCGGAGGACGCCTGCTCGCGCTTCGCCACGACGTTCTTCAACGACCACCAGGTGCAGTACGGCGCCGTGATCGCGATCGTGATGGTCCTCCCGGCGCTCATCGGGCTCTTCTGGGGCGCGCCGCTCATCGCCCGGGAGCTGGAGAGCGGCACGCACCGGCTCGCGTGGAACCAGAGCGTCACGCGGACCCGCTGGCTGGCCGCCAAGCTCGGGCTCGTCGGGCTGGCCGCGATGGTCGCCGCCGGGCTCGCCGTCCGCATGGCGAACTGGTGGTCCGGCCCCCTGGACGAGGCCGTCGCCGACCGGTTCCCGCGGATCGCCCCGGTGGCGTTCAGCGCGCACGGCATCGTCCCGATCGGGTACGCGGCCTTCGCCTTCGCGCTCGGCGTGACGGCCGGCGTCCTCACCCGGCGCACCCTGCCGGCCATGGCGATCACCCTCGCCGTCTTCGTCGGCGTCCAGGTCGCGATGCCGCTGTGGGTCCGCGCCCACCTCGTCCCGGCCGAGACCGCGACCGTGGCGATCACGTCGAAGAACCTGTCGCAGATGACGCTGGACCAGGGCTCCGAGGTCATGACGGTGCAGACGGACGCGGCGCCGGGGGCGTGGACGCTCGCGAACCGCACGGTGGACGCGTCCGGGCGCGAGGCCGCGCTGCCCGCCTCCCTGATGACGGGCGCGTGCGCCCCGCCGCGGGTGTCCCCGGGCCCGCCGGGTCCGGGCGCTGAACCCGAGCCTCCCGGCGGGCCCGGCGAGGAGTGCTTCGCCGAGATCGGGCGGCTCGGGTTCAGGCAGGAGGTGGTCTACCAGCCCGCCGACCGCTTCTGGCGGCTCCAGTGGGCCGAGAGCGGGCTGTTCGCCGTCCTCGCCCTGGGCCTGTCCGGCGTCTGCTTCTTCTGGACGCGCCGCCGCCTGTCCTAGGAGTTGCTCACCGCCGCCGGCGCGTCGTTCGCGCGGCCCACGCCCCAGATCGTGGACGCGCCGGTGGCGGTGATGTCGGTCAGCGCCGTCCCGGCGGGGACGGCGACGGCCTGCCAGGCGCCGCCGCTCAGCCGGTACAGCCGTCCCTCCGCGCCGTACGGGGTGGCGGCCCACAGCGTCCCCGAGCCGTCCACGGCGATGTCGGAAACGGGGCCCGGCGACGCGGTCACCGTCCAGCCGTCGCCGTCCCAGTGCGCGACGTGGTCGGCCGCGGCCACCCAGACGTCGTCCGGCGCGAGCGGCAGCACCTCGGCGATGTTCGTCACGCCGGACGGGAGGGCGGGCGTGGGCGCCCACGTCCAGGCCGTCCCGTCGAAGCGCGCCACGACGGGCCGCCACGGGCCGGTGCCGGACTCGGACGGCCGGCTGCCCACCGCCCACACGTCGGTCGCGCCGGTGCCCTGCACGTCGTCGACGACGGTCCTGATGTCGGGGAGGTCCCGGGCGGTCCAGCCGGAGCCCTCGCGCTTGAGCAGGCGCGGCTGCGTCCCGTCGGGGAAGACGGCCTGGGAGACCCACGTCCCGCCCGGTCCCGTGCTGAGCATGCCGACCGACGACGCGGACGGCTTGTCGACCTTCTGGAACGCCGTGCCGTCGAACACGAACAGCTGGTCGAGGTATCCGGAGTCGTACGCGCCGCCCCCGAGCCACGTCTGCCCGCCGCCGGACACGACCCGCCCGATCAGGCCGTTCCCCGTCCAGCCGTTGATCGGGAACTCCTTCCAGGACGAGCCCGTCCAGCGCCGCACGACCGGGTTGCCCGCGCTGTAGAGGCCGCAGGAGTCGATCCACGGGACGCAGTAGGCGCCCTGCCCTCCGCCGATCCACACTCCGCCGGCGCCGTCGGGCGCGACGTCGTCGATCTCGGCCCTCGGCCAGAGGAACGGCAGGGACACCGCGTGCACGCCGCCCTCGGCGGCGTGCGCGGTCACGGGAAGGGCGAGGAGGACGGCGCCCGCGAGCGCCGCGGTCACCAGTGATCGGCTCATGCGAGCACTATGGAGCACCGCCGCACATTGCGCCAGTGTTGACTGGCATGGTTTTCAGCCGGAGAGGGCGAGCGTGAGCTGGATCCGCTCGGCGGTGGCGTGCATCCGATCGGCCGACTTCTCGATCCTCGGCAGCTTGCCGGGCCGGCACGAGATCGCGAGCGCGCCCGGCACCGAGCCCGAAGGGTCCGCGACCGGGACGGCGGCGCACCCCGTGCCGAGCGCGTACTCCTCCCGGTCGAACAGCAGGCCGCTGGACGGGCGGAGCGAGCGCATCAGCCGCCCCGGCTCGGTGATGGTGTGCGGGGTCAGGTCGTGCAGCGGATGCCGGGACAGGTAGTCGCTGCGGCGCTCCTCGTCGAGCTGGCTCAGCACGCACTTGCCCAGCGCGGTGGCGTGCGCGGCGTCCTCGAAGCCGACCCACACGTCGACGCGGGGGGCGCGCGGGCCGTCGGCGACGTCGATGAGCCGGATCTCGCCGTCCACGTGCATGCTGAAGTAGGCCGCGACGCCCAGCGCGTCCCGCAGCTCGATGAGGAGGGGACGCAGCCGGGCCAGCAGCTGCTGCGCCCGGCTCTGCCCGTGCAGGGCCTCGACCCGCTCGCCGAGCACCCACGCGCCGTCCGGCAGCCGGGTCGCGTAGCCCTCGTGGGCGAGGGTGCGCAGCAGGTGGTAGGTGGTGGCGAGCGGCAGCCGCGCCTCGCGCGCGAGTTGTTTGGCGGGCGCGCCGCTCGGATGGGACGCCACCGCCTCCATGAGGCGCAGAGCGCGCTGGACCGAGGCGATGAGAGTCGGCTTGCGTGTCTCATCCATTACCCGCGGCGAACCCCTCTGGCCCGATCCGGTCAGACCTCCGGCGACGATCCGTCCATTGGATCACCTCCCGCGCACCGAACGGTCGGGTTTTCCCGATCCGGTCACGGGAAATGCGATCAGCATGAGCCAGCACACCCAGACGCACGTCGACGAGCGGACGGCCCGGAAGGTCGCCGAAGAGGCGCGGGAGACCGAGTGGCGGCTGCCGAGCTTCGGCAGGCAGCTTTTCCTCGGTGATTTCCGGCTCGACCTGATCCACCCGCATCCGCGCCCGGAAGGGGAGCCGCGGCGCAAGGGCGAGGAGTTCCTCGCCCGGCTCACCGAGTTCTGCGCCACCCGGGTCGACGCGGCGCTGATCGAGCGCGAGTCGCGCATCCCGGACGACGTCGTCGCCGGCCTGCGCGACCTCGGCGCGCTCGGCATGAAGATCCCGGAGAAGTACGGCGGGCTCGGGCTCAGCCAGCTGTACTACGGCCGCGCCCTGATGGTGGTCGGGTCGGTGTGCCCGGCGCTCGGCGCGCTGCTGTCGGCGCACCAGTCCATCGGCGTCCCGCAGCCGGTCAAGGAGTTCGGCACGCCGGAGCAGAAGGACGAGTGGCTGCCGCGCTGCGCCCGCCAGGTCAGCGCGTTCCTGCTGACCGAGCCCGACGTCGGCTCGGACCCGGCGCGGCTGCGCGCCACCGCCGTCCCGGACGGCGACGGCTACGTCCTCAACGGCGTCAAGCTGTGGACGACGAACGGCGTCATCGCCGACCTCGTCGTCGTGATGGCGCGCGTCCCGAAGTCGGACGGGCACCGCGGCGGCATCTCCGCGTTCGTCGTGGACATGGGCACGCCCGGCATCACCGTCGAGAACCGCAACGCGTTCATGGGGCTGCGCGGCATCGAGAACGGCGTGACGCGGTTCCACGACGTCCGCGTCCCGAAGGCGAACCTGATCGGCGCGGAGGGCGCCGGGCTGAAGATCGCGCTCACCACGCTGAACACCGGCCGGCTGTCGCTGCCCGCGATCTGCGCGGCGAGCGGCAAGTGGGCCGCCAAGATCGCGCGCGAGTGGTCGAAGGAGCGGGTGCAGTGGGGCCGGCCGGTCGGCGAGCACGAGGCCGTGTCCCGCAAGATCGCGTTCATCGCGGCGACCGCGTACGCGATGGAGGCGATGCTCGACCTGTCCAGCCAGCTCGCGGACGACGAGCGCAACGACATCCGGATCGAGGCGGCCCTCGCCAAGCTGTGGTCGTCGGAGATGGCGTGCCGCGCCGCGGACGAGCTGATGCAGGTGCGCGGCGGGCGCGGCTACGAGACGGCCGAGTCCCTCGCGGCGCGCGGCGAGCGCGGCGTGCCGGTGGAGCAGGTGGTGCGCGACCTGCGCATCAACCGGATCTTCGAGGGCTCCAGCGAGATCATGCACCTGCTGATCGCCCGCGAGGCCGTGGACGCGCACCTGTCGGTGGCGGGCGACATCATCGACCCGGACGCCTCCACCGGGCGGAAGGCGCGGGCGGCGGCGAAAGCGGGCGGGTTCTACGCGCGGTGGCTGCCGACGCTCGTCACCGGCCCCGGGCACCGGCCGAACTCCTACGCCGAGTTCGGGACGCTCGCGCGGCACCTGCGGTACGTGGAGCGGGCGTCCCGCAAGCTGGCCCGGTCGATCTTCTACGCGGCCGGGCGCTGGCAGGGCGGCCTGGAGCGCCGGCAGGGGTTCCTCGGCCGGATGGTCGACATCGGCGCCGAGCTGTACGCGATGAGCGCGGTGTGCGTGCGCGCCCACGCCGACGCGTCCGCGGACGGCGGCCTCGGCGGCGCGGCGCCCGGCAAGTCGGCGCTGCTGCTCGCCGACGCGTTCTGCGGGCAGGCGCGCGTCCGCGTCGAGGAGCTGTTCGACGGACTGTGGCGCAACACCGACGCGGTGGACGTGAAGCTGGCGCGGGCCGTCCTCGCCGGCGACTTCGCCTGGGTGGAGGAGGGCGTCCTCGACCCGTCCATCCCGGGGCCGTGGATCGCGCCGGCGGAGCCGGGCCCGAGCGAGCGGGAGTCCGTGCACCGGACGATCGGCTGAGCCCGCCGACCAGGCAGCGGACCAGGCCGCCGACCAGGCGACACACCGTGCGGGCGCCCGCGGTGCGGTCACGGCGGGGCGTCCGGCGTGCACGCATGGGTAGACTGACCCGACCTTCGCGCCAGAGATCGGACGCGCCCCGTGCGGGCCGGGTCTTCGGTCCGGCGAACGAGAAGCCGAACGCCAACGCACCCAGCGAGCGGGAAGTATGCAGTCACCTGGTCAGAAGAAGTCCATCGCAGGCACCCTCCTCAACCTCCTCGGCAGCGGCCCGAAGAAGGCCGCGCCGGCCGCCGGGCCGGCGCCGGACGGGGACGTGGTCCAGCCGGCCGCCGGAGAGGGCGCGCTGGAGAACCACCTGGGCGGGGACGAAGCCCGCAACTACCGCAAGTACGAATACGAGACCATCGCGCCGCACGTGGGCCGGTCCATGCTGGAGGTCGGCTCCGGCCTCGGGCACTTCTCCGAGCAGTTCGCGGGCCGCCTCGACTACCTCGTCGTCAGCGACAACGACCCGTACTGCGTCGGCGAGCTGCGCAAGCGCTACGACGGCAACGACGACGTCGAGGTCATCGACCTGGCCCTGCCGGCCGACATCGTGATCCGGCAGAAGGTCGACACGGTCGTGATGATGAACGTCCTGGAGCACATCAAGGACGACGTCCAGGCCCTGCGCGACCTCGCCGCCGTCACCGAGCCCGGCGGCCGCATCGTCATCTGGGTGCCCGGCTACATGCAGCTCTACGGCGACTTCGACCGCAAGGTCGGGCACGTCACCCGGTACACGCCGGCGACGCTGGAGGCGTCCGTCCGGGAGGCCGGGCTCGTCCCCGAGGTGCTCAAGCCGATCAACTTCCTCGGCGGCATCGCCTGGTGGTTCGCGGTCCGCCGCGGCGGCGCCGGCTACCCCGACCCGAAGCTCGTCAAGATCTACGACCGGACGGTCGTGCCGCTGACCCGCACCATCGAGCGGTTCGTGAAGCCGCCGTTCGGGCAGACGGTCATCTGCGTCGCGCGCGTCCCGCGCTGACGACCCGGCTTCGGCGACGGCGACGGGTCACGGAGAACGGCCCGTCGCCGTCGCTTTTTTCTGTCCCGCCGAACGGTATGTCTCGCGCGCCGCCGGGGCCCCGCGGGCACGACACTGGGCAGTGGCCGGACGGGTCGCCGACCGCCTCTCCGCACGGAGAAGCACCGCCTGCTCCCGCGGGACGCGTCCCGGACGGCCGGCCACGAAGTTCCCGTGTGGTCCGACGGTTCGGAGGCGGGGGGTCCGGGAGGGGAGATCCCCCGCCGCCGAATCAGACCCGCGTCTTGGGCTCGGCGAACAGGGCGAGCCGGTGCGCGGTCGCGGCGGCCTCGCCGCGGCTCGCCACCTCCAGCTTGCCGAGGATGTTCGACACGTGGACGCTGGCCGTCTTCGCCGAGATGAACAGCGCCTCGGCGATGTCGCGGTTGCTGCGTCCCTCGGCGACCAGGCGCAGCACCTCGTACTCGCGGGGCGTCAGCCCGAGCGGCGCCGGCGCGTCGCTGCGCCGCGGCGTCCGGGTGCGGCGCGACAGGTCGGCGATCTGCTCGGCGAGCAGCCGGGCGCCCAGCCCGGCGGTGAGCTCGGCGGCGGTGCTCAGCGTGGCCGCCGCGGCGTCGTGGCCGCCGCCCGCGAGCGTCGCCTCCGCGAGCCGGAGCAGGGCGCGGGCCCGGTAGTACGGGTTGCCGAGCTCCTCCCACGCGGCGGCGGCCTCCTCCCACGCGGCCGCGTCGAGGACGCCGCGGGCGCGGGCCAGCTCGGCCGCGAACGTCAGGCACTGCGCGTACTGGAGCGGCCCGGTCGACCGCAGCCCGGCGGCGCGCTCCTCGATCCGGCGCAGCTCGCCGGCGGCGGCGTCGCCGAGTTCCGCGCACGCCGCCGTCCCCGCGATCAGCGCGGGCCACGCGTAGCGGGCGTCGTCCGGCAGGCCGCCGTGGGCGAGGACGGGCCGCACCGCGTCCAGCGCGGCGGCGGGACGTCCTTCGGCGAGCGCGAGGTTGGCCTCCAGCCACACCGTGCTGAAGTAGTCCTGCGTCTTCAGCCACTCGGCCTTCAGGTTCTTGATCTCGCGTGAGGTGCCGAGCCGCTCACGCGCGGTCGCCAGGTCGCCGCGCGCCAGCGCGATCCAGCCGGTGAGGACGAGCAGCGACGTCCGGGTGGTGATGGCCGGGTCCTGTTCGAGGGCGTGGTTCATCACGGCCATGGCCTCGTCCCACCGGCCGAGCGAGACCAGCGGCTCGGCCTGGTTGATGCACAGGAACGTGCCCTGGGTGCGCGCCACCCCGTACTCGCGCGCCAGCTCCTGGCCGCGCGCCGCGACGGCGGCGGCCTCGGCGTGCCGTCCGGAGCCCTCCAGGAAATGCGACTTGATCACGTAGTGCCGGAGCAGCACCGGATGGTTGCCGGCGCGGTCGGCGGCCGCCTCGACCTCGGTCAGGTGGTCGTCGTGCCCGTAGTCCATGTCGGCGCAGAACAGCGTGATGAGCGCCTCCGCCTCCGCGACGGGGTCGCCGAGCTTGCGCGCGATCGCCAGCGACTCCCGCGCGGCGTCGCGCGCGGCGCCGATCTCGGAGGTGACGCGCACGTAGTTGCCGAGCGTCGACAGGGCCCGCGCCCGCAGCACGGTCGGCGGTTCGGCCGGGAGCGCCCCGACGGCGGCGCGCAGATCCTCGACGAAGCCCGGACGCGCCATCTGGTACCGCATCTTGGCCCGCAGGACGAGCAGCATCGCCCACCGCTCGGTGTCGCGTTCGCCGTCGGCGGCCTCGACCTCCTTGAGCGCGGCGGTGACGAGCTTGATGCCGCGGTCGTACTCGCCGGCCAGTTCGGCGGCGGTCGCGGCGTCCACCAGGACCTTGGCGTAGTTCGCGCCGGTGCGGTCGGCCGCGTCGGGGACGAGGTCCCAGAGCTGGAGGACGCGTTCGAGCATCGCGAGGCACTCGGCGTAGGCGAGCGCCTTGCGCGCCTCACCGGCGGCGCGCCAGGCCGCGACCAGCGCCCACGTGCTGTTGTGGGCCTGCTTCCAGTGGTAGCTCAGCTCGACCCACAGCCGCCCGGCGGGGACGAGCGAAGGGTCGTTCTCCATGGTCTCGGCGTAGCGGGTGTGCAGGCGCGTGTGCTCGCCGGGCAGCAGGTCGTCGTGGACGGCCTCGCGGATCAGCGCGTGCCGGAACGCGTAGCCGTCGCCGTCGACGACCAGGACGTTCGCGGCGACGGCGGGCCGCAGCACGCGGGTCAGCGCGGCGTCGTCGAGCCCGGACACGGCCGCGAGCAGCGCGTGCTCGATGCGGGTGCTGCCGCCGCTCGCGTCGCGCAGGACGTCCTGCGTCTCCTCGGGGAGCCGCTGGACGCCGGCGAGCAGCAGGTCGCGCAGCGACTCGGGCAGCTCGCACACCAGCCCGCCGTCGTCGCAGAGCAGCGCCTCGACGAACAGCGGGTTGCCCTCGCTGCGGGCCTCGATCCGCTCGACGATGCCGGGCGGCGGCGTCTGGCCGAGCAGCTCGGTGACGAGCGCGGACACGTCGGCGCGGGTCAGCTTGCCGAGCTCGCTCCGGCGGACGCGGTCGAGCCGTTCCAGCCCTGCGAGGAGCTGGCGCAGCGGATGGGTGCGGTGCAGCTCGTCCGTCCGGTAGGTGAGGACGATCAGCACCGGCCCGGTGCCGAGGTTGCGGACCAGGAAGGCCAGCAGGTCGCGGGTGGACCGGTCAGCCCAGTGGGCGTCCTCGATGACGAGGACGACCGGGCCCTTCTCGGCCAGCCGCTCCAGCAGCGTCAGCACGACCTCGAACAGCCGGGCGCGCTCCTCCCCCGACGCGGCGTCGGACTCCGGTTCGCCGAACTCCGGCAGCAGCCGGGCCAGGCTGCCGGTGTCGCCGCGCGGCACGAGGCCCGCGACGCCGTCGATGCCGATGTCGCGCACGAGGCCCCGCAGGACGGTCGTGAACGGCGCGAACGGCAGGCCGTCGGAGCCGAGCTCCAGGCAGCCGCCGACGAGGACGTCTGCCCGCCCCTCCACGGACCGGGCGAACTCCCGGATCAGGCGCGTCTTGCCGAGCCCGGCGTCACCGCCGACGAGCACCGCGCCGGGCGCGGCGGCAAGGGCGTCCCGCAGTCCGCCCAGCTCCGCCGCCCTGCCGATCAGGACGGGACTCATCGCACGCGCATTCACGTACCAAGCATGCCAAACGGGTACGACGTTCCCACCTGAATATCACTGTGTGAGACGCCAGGTCTGGCCCCGGTGCTCGTCCAGCCCGGCGACCGCCCCCTCCCCCAGCGGCGGATGGACGGTCGTCCTGACCGGTCCCCGGTCCTGGATCCCGCGCTGCCGGAAGTGGTCGAGGTCGAGCATCTCGGCGTGCGACAGCAGCGGCGCGACCGGAGCTCCGGCCGCGCTCAGCCGCTCGATGGCCTCGGCCTGGGAGAGCTTCGCCACGGCGGCGGTCACCGCCCCGTCCAGCTCCCCGATCCGTCCGAGCCGCTCGGCGAACGGCACCGCGGCGTGCTCGCCGATGCCGAGCGCGTGGCAGGTCGCGGCCCAGAGCTTCTCCTCCGACACGACGCCGAGGGTGATCTTGCGGCCGTCCTTGGTCGGGTAGACGCCGTAGCCGGGGACGGGCCCGGCGCCCGACCGCGCGGTCGCCTCGGGGACGGTGCCCACCCAGTGCGCCAGGACGTCCGCCATGCCGAGGTCGATCCGGTCGCCGACGCCCGTCGCACGGGCCTTGAGGCAGGCCGCGGTGATCGCGAACGCGGCCATCGTGGCGGCCGCCATGTCCGCGAGGGGCAGTTCGTCGGCCTCCGGGGAGACGGCGTCGGGCGGCAGCGCGGCGGCGTACGCCCGGTAGTTGACGTCGTGCCCGGGGACGTCCGACAGCGGCCCGTCCGCCCCGTATCCCGAGATGGAGCAGTAGACGAGGCGCGGGTTGAGCGCGCGGAGCGTCTCGTGGCCCGCCCCGAGACGCTCGGCGACGCCGGGCCTGAACCCCTCGACGAAGACCTCGGCGTCCTCCGCCAGCCGCGTGAGCGCCGCGCGCCCGTCCGCCGACTTCAGGTCGAGCACCATGCTGCGCTTGTGCCGGTTGAGGACGTCGAAGTGGTCGCGGAACATCCGCATCGGCTCCCCGCCGGGCGGCTCCACCTTGATCACGTCGGCCCCGAGCTGGGCGAGCAGCTGCGTGGCGTACGGACCGGGCCGCCACATCGTCAGGTCGAGGACGCGCAGTCCGTCCAGCGGCGCCATGGGGCTCCTCCCGTGAGTCCCCCGGAACGTACCGCGTCCGGGCCCGCACGTGTTCCCTCGGACACCACGGAAAGGCGACCGGACGGGCCAGGCGTTCGAGATCGGGGCGAACAGGTACACCATCGGGCCTTCCGGCCCTATCGGACGTCCCGGGCGAGCCGTTGACGGGACGTCCAATTCGGGTGATGCTGGCCGTGCGGGGGCCGGGTCGCCGCCCGTTCTCGCTGGTCACGAGGGGTGGAGGTGGTTGAGATCAGGTTCTCGCTGTTCTACGAGCACCAGTTGCCGCGGCCGTGGAGCGACGGGCAGGAGCTGAAGCTCTACCAGGACGCGCTCGACCAGATCGAGATCGCCGACCGGGTGGGCTTCGACATCGTCTGGGAGGTCGAACACCACTTCCTTGAGGAGTACTCCCATTCGTCGGCGCCGGAGGTCTTCCTCGCCGCCGCGTCGCAGCGGACCAAGCGGATACGGCTCGGGCACGGGATCGTCCAGCTGCCTCCGGCGGTCAACCATCCGGCGCGGGTCGCCGAGCGCATCGCCACGCTCGACCTCGTCTCCAACGGGCGGGTCGAGTTCGGGACGGGCGAGTCCAGTTCGAGCGCGGAACTCGGCGGGTTCGGGGTGCGGCGCACCGAGAAACGGGGCCAGTGGCAGGACGCGATCGACGCCGTCACCCGCATGTTCGTCGAGGAGCCGTTCGCGGGATGGTCGTCCGAGTACGTCCAGATGCCGCCCCGGAACGTGCTGCCGAAGACCGTGCAGAAGCCGCACCCGCCGCTGTGGGTGGCGTGCTCGCGGCGCGAGACGATCCAGTTCGCGGCCCGCAACGGCATCGGCGCCCTGTCGTTCTCGTTCGTGGAACCCGAGGACGCCGGGAAATGGGTGGACGAGTACTACCGCATCCTCGCGTCCGACGAATGCGTCCCGGCGGGGTTCGCGGTGAACCCGAACGTGACCGTCGTCCTGCCGATGATGCTGCACGCGGACGAGGCGACGGCCATCGACCGGGGCATCGACGGGGCGCACTTCTTCGCGTTCGCGCTCGCGCACTACTACGGCCCCACCCCGCACGATCCGGGACGCACGAACGTGTGGGAGGAGTTCCAGGAGCGCCGGAACGCCAAGGGGTTCTCCCGCGAGCAGATCATCGCCAACGCGGAGTCGCTGCGGGTCAACGTCGGCTCCCTGCGCGGCGCCGTGGGTACGCCCGAGCAGGTCATCGACCTGATCCGGCGCTACGAGTCGGTCGGCGTCGACCAGATCGCGTTCGTCCTGCAATCGGGGCCGAACCGGCACGAGCACATCTGCGAGTCCCTCGAACTGTTCGGGGAGGCCGTCCTGCCGCACTTCACCGAGGGGCGCGAGGAACGCGAGGCCGCCAAGGCCGAGCGGCTGGCGCCCGCCGTCGTGGCCGCCCTCGCCCGCCGCGCCCCCGCCCGGACCGCGCCGCCCGGCTACCGCATCGACGAGGACGCGGAGGTCGCCCGGTCGCGCCGTTCGCGCGGCCCGCTCCGCGAGGACATCCGCTCCGCGAGCCGGAGGCGGTTCCGGCAGGGTTTCTACAAACTCGTCCACGGCCGGACGGACGAGCAGATCGAACGCCGCTTCGGCCCGAGCGCCCAGCGCCTCTTCTTCGCCGGGATGGCCCGCGCCTACGATCCGGCCGCGGCGGGCGGTTTCACGGGCGAACTGGAGTTCCGCCTCACCCGCACCACGTGGACGCTCGTCATCGGCAAGAGCCGGGCCCGCGCCCGCCCCGGGCCCGCCGAGGACCCCGCCCTCACGCTCATCGTGAAGACGGCGGACTTCCTGCGGATGATCGCCGGTGACGCCAACCCGGCCACCCTGCTCATGGACGGCGAACTCGAACTGCGCGGCGACTACGAACTGGCCCCGCGCCTCAGCGAGATGTTCGGCGGACCGTCCCCGTACTGACCCGGCCCCCGTAGAGCTTGGCGGTGGCCGTAGTCCCCCGATGACCACGGCCACCAAATAGTCAGACGTGCACACCCCCCGCGAGAGTTCGCGCCCCGGCGAAAAACCTCCATCGGCACTACGACTTGATGGACGGACGGCCGGCGATCAGGTCGCTGAGCCAGTCGCCGAGGCGCTGCACGGGCCGCCGGTACCGGCGCTCGCGCTTGACGGCGCGCCGCTCCTTGCGCGATCCCGGCTGGTATCTCCGCCGCGCCCAGGGCGAGTCGGGCCGGGCCAGCCGGACGGCCCCGACCAGCGCGACCACACCGATGAACAGGCCGATCAGCCCCGTCCAGATCTTGCCCTTGAGCAGGGCGACCAGCGCCACCAGCATGTCGAGCACGATGATGGCCGCGATCGCCCACAGGCCGTCCCCGGCCACGTCGTCCAGGCCGAGGGGCCGCAGGCCCAGCAGCATCAGCCCGCACAGCGCGATCGTGATGAACACGACCTCGACCGACAGACGGCCCTGCTCGCTCCAGTAGACGTCCTCCAGGTGCAGGACGAGCGCGAACTCGTCCAGCACCAGCGCCGTCCCGACCCCGAACACGGCGGCGGTGGCCGCCGCCCACCCGGACGCTTCGTCCTTGACGGCGAGCCCGCTCACACCGCCCACGCACATGAACACCAGCCCGAACACGACGTGGTGGATGTGGTGCCCGCCGGGCGTGACGTTGCCCGGCCACCACTTCACCTGCCGCCGGATCATCCGCACGCTGAACCGGATGAACAGGAACCCGGCGATGAACGCCACCAGGAAACAGGCCAGCCGGAGCCGCCCAGTGTCCGCGATCTCCCGCGTGTACCAGTCCCCCACACCGGCCCTCTTCCCAGGGCTGGGCAAAACCCACATCATGTCGGCGAGCGAAGCTCAGCCTTCAGCACCGCCCACACGCTCTTGCCGTCGAACTCAGCCCGGACCCCATGTTGCATGGACAGGAATTCCACAATTCCCAGCCCCCACCCACCCGGATCAGGAACGTCGTCGGGTAGAGGCTTTTCCGGCATCGAAAGGTCCGGCACGGATGCTTTCGGCCTTACCGGCGACGTGTCCCAGACCTCCACCCGGAGCCCGTCCCCGTCGAGCGCCATCCGCAGCGACACGGGCTGATAAGGCGCGGCCCGCACGGCGTTGGTCAGCAGTTCGGAGGCGACCAGCACGGCGTTCTCCACCGTCTCCTCGGCCAGCCCCCACTGCAACGCCTGCGACTCGACGATCAGCCGTCCCTGCTGGACGACCTCGGGCAGGGCCAGAAACCCTCGCCGCAGAGCCCGCGGCCCGGCCGCCGTCCTTTCCATTCGAACCGAACAGCCCGTTTTGTCGAACCCACCCTTCCGCCGGCCCCGTCCGAAGATCATTACCCTCACCACTTTCGTCGCTCGATGTGCGTGATTCGACGCACATCGTGTGACGTCTCGACTACCGTCGGAAGTGGGGCGAGCTTTCCCCAACTCGATACTTCCGGAGGGCGACTCATGGTGAATCGAAAGCGACTCGACCCGACCGAGTCGACGGCCGCACTTTTCGGGGCAAAGCTCCGGAAGCTTCGGGACAAAGCCGGACTTTCCCAAGCACAACTCGCGGAGACGATCGGCTACTCCCACGACACGATCTCCAAGGTCGAGACCACCGCCCAGGCCCCGTCCCCCCAACTCGCCGAACTCCTCGACGCCCACTTCGGCACCGACGAGCAGTTCCAGGAGCTCCAGCCCCTCGCCGCCAAGGAGGGCATCCCCGTCTTCTTCCGCCCCTACGCCGACCTGGAGAGCACCGCCGACGCACTCCGCGTGTACGACCACGTCGTCATATCCGGTCTTCTCCAAACTGAGGACTACGCGCGTGCAGTGCTACGTCCTGGGCAACGACCGAGCGCCCTCGAACAGGCGGTTTCCACTCGGCTGAGCCGCCAAGAGATACTTTGGAGAGACGAGCCCCCGTGGGTGGTCATCCTCTTGCAGGAGAGCGCGATTCGGAAGGTGATCGGCGACATGGAGACGACCAAGGCACAACTCGGACGGCTACTGGAGCTTCTCGCCGAGCCTCACATCAATATCTTGGTCGTACCAGACGACGCTGCCGTATACCCCGGTGGCGGCTTTGCCCTCTTCAGCCATGAGGACGAACCTGACGTCGGCTATTCCGAGGGCGCTGGCAGCAGTGGCCACGTGATCACACAAAGCTCTAAAGTGGAAGAGTTTCGACGGTTGTGGGACATGCTCAACCATGCGGCCTTGAGCAACACAGCCTCTGAAGCTTTGATCCAGGAGGTGATGGAGAGCCTGTGAAGGACTCAACACGTGTCGCGTGGCGCAAGAGCAGCTACAGCACCCAGGAAGGCGGTGCCTGTGTGGAACTGGCCAACCTGACATCTGCCGTGGGAGTCCGCGACAGTACCGACCCCGACGGGCCCGTCCTCCAGTTCGGACGCGACGCCGTAGCCGGTCTTCTCAACCTCATCAAGACCGGCGAACTCGACCGGTAGCTGTCCCCCGGCAGCAGGGCCCCCTCTCCGGAGGGGGCTTTCTGCGTTTTTCGGCCACCCAGCAGCACCGTCCGCCCTCGCCACCCCTCCCCAAAACGCACAACATCTAAGTGCAGGACCGCCCACCACCGGAGGCCCCATGAAAGTCGAACCACACACCACCTGGCGCAAGAGCAGCCACAGCACCCAAGAGGGCGGGCAGTGCGTCGAGATGGCCGACCTGGCAGCCACTCTTGGCGTCCGCGACAGCACCGACCCCAACGGCCCCATCCTCCAGTTCGGACGCAACGCAGTAGCCGAGCTACTCAACCGCATCAAAACCGGCGAACTCGACCGCTAGTGCGGCCTCCACCACGTTGATCTGCGGCGTGTTGTTGCTATGGCAAGCCCGATAACAACAACACGCCGCAGATCAACACAGGGGTGGCCCGGCTGACGTTCGTGGTCACCGTCTCCCCTGCACGGGCCTCTCCGGAGGGGCCTACTCGGCGTGGCAGGGCGTCCCCTCACGCAACCGCCGCTCACCGTCGAGCCTCCACTTCCTGGGCCCGGCCATCACTCAACTCCTCTCGTAGACGTGACCAGCCGGCCCTGTGCAGGACGACTCGCAGACCCGTCGCACGTTCACCGCTCGCCCACACCACCGCGACCACACCACACCCGCCAGCCGCGCCCCCAACCTCACAACGCAACCCACCTAGTGCGGCCTCCACCACGTTGATCTGCGGCGTGTTGTTGCTATGGCAAGGCCGATAACAACAACACGCCGCAGATCAACACGGGGGTGGCCCGGCTGACGTTCGTGGTCACCGTCTCCCCTGCACGGGCCTCTCCGGAGGGGGTCTCCGCGTTTTTCGGGCGCTCCGTTGTAGCTTCCGCCCTCGTCATTCGTCCGGAAAAGAACAGCGTCTGAGGGCAGAGCAGCGGCCCACTGGTGGAGGCACCGTGAAGGACGGATCACATGCCGCCTGGCGCAAGAGCAGCTACAGGTTCCGCAGGAGGGTGGCGGCGGCTGCGTTGAGCTGGCCGACCTCGGCGCTGGCATGGGCGTCCGCGACAGCATTGACCCGGGCGCGCCCGGCCTTTGAGTCGGGCGGGACGTCGTCAGCGGGCTCGCGGCGCGTATCAAGGCGGGCGGTCTGCGACTTCGTCAGTCGCGGCGGAGGATGCCGGTCAGGCCGGCTATTACGGCGGTGCTCAGGATCCAGCCGGCGGCCATGAACGTCCACGTCCAGAACTGGGCCGCGCCGGTGGGTTGCCAGGACTTCTGCTGGCCCAGGTCGCCGATGGGCAGCAGCACGTCCAGGGTGTAGCCGAAGGCGTTGAAGGACGGTGCGGTCGTCGCGGCTCTGGCCATCTGGTCGGCGTCGAACAACTGGGTGCCCAGGGCCAGTAGCGCGGCAAGCCAGATCGCGGCCAGCCAGGTTCGGTAGCCGTAGCCGACGGTCAGGTACAGCAGCCAGTTGGTCAGCTTGCCCGGTGGGCTGAGCACCTTGCGGCGGTGCCACTGCTTGGCGATGGCCACCCGCCGGGCGGACGCCTCGTGCCCGGTGCGGCGGTAGGCGGCGGCCAGCTGGTCGTAGATCTGCGGGGTGTAGCCGCCGCCATGGCGGGACGCCCAGCGGAGGCGTGCCCGCACATCGGCGTCGCCGCCCGACAGGGCGTCGTAGGCGAAGCCCTGGAGGAGGAGGTCGTCGGGCCATGTCCGCCGGTCGTCCTCGAAGATCCCGACCTGGGCGTTGGTGAGGTTCACCCGTCCCTCGGGGGTTTGGCGGGGGCGCAGCACCAGTTCCTGCGCGGTCGCCGCGGTCAGGTCGAGGGCCTGGCGGCGGGGTCTGGTGAGGACGGCATCGGCGATCTCGATCTGGCCGCCGACGCGGGCGCCCGACAGCTGGAGTCCTCCTTCGGCGGTGAATCCTCGTCGGAGCATGAGGTCGCCCTCGACGGTCAGGCGCACGGCGTACAGTGCGCGCCGTCCCGGGTTGGCGAGGCGGGCCCCGGTGAAGTCGGCCACGCCGCCGATCCGGGCTCCGATCAGGCGGATCTCGCCCTCGGCGGTGAGGCCCCGGCAGTAGGCGGACTGTTCGACGATGAGCGCGTCGGCGGACAGGGCCGTCCGGCCGGGGTCGGTCAGTGCGGCGCCGTCGAGGTTCAGTGCGCCGCCGACGCGGGCGCGGACCAGCCGGGTCTCGCCCGCGACGGTGAGCCCGCCCGCCTGGACGTCCTGGTCGACGACGAGGCCGTCGCCGTCCAGTGCGAGTGCGCCCGGATTGGACAGGCGGGCGCCGGCCAGGACCAGCGTCCCGCCGATGCGGGCGCCGGGCAGCCGGACCTCGCCGTCGCAGGTCATCCCCTCGGCCAGCACGCCGTCGTCGACGGTGAGCCGGTCGGCGGTGAGCGCGGCTGCGCCCGGGTTGGACAGGCGCGCCCGGGACAGGTCGAGGCGGCCGCCGATGCGGGCGCCCGGGAGCCGCACCTCCCCCTCAGCGGACAGGTCGCGGCAGAAGGCGTCGTGGCCGACCGTGAGGCGGGCGGCGGCCAGCGCGTCGGCGCCGGGTGCGTCGAGGCGAGCCCCGTCCAGGGCCAAGGTGCCGTTGACGGCGGCCCCGCGCAGGTGCACTTCGCCGTGGGCGGTGAATCCGTCCCGGCAGGACATCGACTGCTCGACGGTGAGGCCGTCCGCGGTGAGCGCCGCCCCGTGCGGGTTGCTGAGCGTGGCGCCGTCGAGGGTCAGGACGCCTCCTACGCGGGCGGCCGACAGGCGGGTCTCTCCCTCGGCGGTGAGATTCCGGCAGATCATGTTCTGGGCGACGGTGAGCCCTTCGGCGAGCAGCGCGGGCGCGCCTGGATTGCTCAGTGCGGCATCAGTGAGATCCACGGTTCCGCCGATGTCGGCGCCCATGAGATGGATCCGGGCGGCCGTGAAGCCTCTGTTCAGCTCCAGGTTGCCGGTGGTCCGCAGTTGATCGGCGAGGAGGGCGGGGACGTGGCAGCCCGGCAGGCGAAGGGACGGGGCCGTCGCCTCGCTGAGGACGACCGGCTCCTCGAAACGGGTGTCGGCCAGCAGTAGCGGGCAGGCCAACTCGGCCGCCTCCAGGTCGAGGACGCCGGTGACGCGCGCGCCGCGCAGCTTCACCGACCTGGGCCGGCCGGTCTCCGAGGTGCGTCCGCCCGTCAGCAGCTCGGCGAGCAGACCGGCCCGCACCCGGCGGTCGGCGTCCGTCCCGGCGGCTCGGACGTCGGCCCACGCGCCGGTGGCGGCGGCTTCGAGGAGGGCGCGTTCGGCCTCGCTCAGCTCCCCGAACCGCGGATCAGGATCGGTCATCGCGTTCGCGCGCTCAGGCGCAGCCTTCGAACTGGGGGACGGTGAGGGTGATGTCCAGGCCCGAGGTGGCGAACCACTGGTTGAGGAGGGTTTCGGCGGCGCCGTCCTGGTACATGCCGGTGAGGATCTGGTTGACCTCGCGGCAGCCCTTCAGGTCGCCCTTGGGGAGACCGATGCCGTACCGCTCGTCGGAGAACGGCGCGTTCACCACGGTGACGCCGGAGTCGGCGGCGGCCGCGAAGCCGGCGAGGATCAGGTCGTCGGTGGACACGGCGTCGAGGCGTCCGGCGGCCAGCGCCTGGACGCACTCGCCGTAGGAGCGCGCCGGGACCATCGCGGCCGCGACCTTGCGCTCCTCGGACACCCGCCGCCAGGAGTTCGACCCGGGGACCTGGCAGAGCCGCCTGCCCCGGAGGTCGCGCACGTTCCGGATGGACGGGTCGCCCCGCCGGACGAGGATGTCCTGGTGCGCGACGTAGTACGGCCCGGCGAAGGTGACCTGCTCCTTGCGCTCGGGCGTGATCGAGTAGGTCGCGATCACCATGTCGACCTTGCCGCTGCGCAGGGCGTCCTCCCTCTCGTCCGAGGACACCGGACGGAAGCTCACCTTCTTCGACGGGACGTGGAGCCCCCCGGCGACGTAGTACGCGACGTCGACGTCGAAGCCTTTCGGCTCGCCCTTCCGGTCCCAGAGGGACAGGCCCGGCTGATCGTCCTTGACCCCGATCACGAGGGAGTCCCGGTCGGTGACGGACTTCGGGGCGTCGGCGCCGTCCACCAGCGGCGCCGTCGCCACGGTCACCACCAGGACCAGCACGGCCAGCCCGGCCAGGACGGCCGTGGCGGCGAGGGTCAGCGTGCTGCGGGCGGTCTGCACGGGCGGCTCCCGTCTCTCGGTGTCAGCGGTACTCCGACAGGCGCGGCCAGACCCCGGCCACGATGAGGGCCGCGATGGCCAGCGCCGCGGCGGGCGGCAGCCACGTCCACGGGTCCAGCGCCCGGTCGCCGTCGGCCACGCCGCGGGCGCGGAGGAAGTCGCGGTGGGTGATGCGGGCGTCGAGTTCCTGGTCGTGCGCCCGGAACATCGGGTGGGGCAGGGGCGCCCAGCGGGGGTCCAGATGGGCTTGGACGGCGGCGGCCCGATCGCCGCGCTCGGCCAGGCCGCGGACGGCCTCGTCGTGGTCCTGGTAGCGGCGGTAGGACGCCAGCAGCGCACCGGCGTCCCCGGCGGCGAGCCGCGCCCGGGTGCCGTAGAACCCGCCGAAGTCCACGGGCCGCCCGCCCCGGCCGGCGCCGGCCACCCGCCGGTCCAGTTCGCGGTAGTAGTCGGTCAGGCTCGTCGCGCCCTCGATGTAGAGGATCGTCTGGGCCTTGTCCAGGTACATCTGGTCGTAGCGGTCGGCCTGGCCGGGGTCCAGGAGCTGCCGGGCCCGGTCGGTGTCGAGGCCCTTGCCGATCGCGCGTGCGCGGGTGAGGGTGAGCGTCGGGTCGAAACCCCCGGTCTTGGCGGCCCGCATGTGGTCGGCCTCGGTGGCCAGCAGCGACGCGCCCGCCACCGTCAGCACCAGCGCGCCGGCGAGCGCCGCGGCCAGCGGCAGGCTGAGCAGGCGCCGGAACCGGCGCGCCAGATACACCTGGAGGGCGCCCAGCGCCGCCAGCAGCGCGATCCCGGCGCCCAGCACGCGGAACCACCCCGCGCGGACGGCCGAATGCTCGTCCCGGTAGGCGGTGTCGACGTCCCCCGCGCCGTCCAGCGTCAGGTTGTACGCCTTCGGCAGCAGGTCCCCCGTCATCAGGGCGGTCGCCGCCCGGTACCGCCGGATCCCCTCCGCCGGCAGCGGCCCCTGCGGACCGGCCCGCAGCCGCCCCGACTCCATCGCGGCCTGGACGTTCTGGTCGTAGGCGTGCAGCCCGTCCAGCACGGACTGGACCGTCCCCTGCCGCTTCAGGTCGTCGCGCGCCAGCAGCACGGCCTTCAACGCGGCCCGCTGCGCGTCCTCGCGGCGGATGTCGTACACGTAGCGTTCGCCGCTGCGCTCGCAGTGCTGCTTCTCGTCGTCCGGGTCGCACAGCCAGCCGTCCTCGCCCCCGGTCAGCAGGACGTTGGTGACCTGCGCGTCCATGTCGCTGAGCGCGAGGTACATGTCGCTGGTGGCCACCACCATGGGGCCTTCGCGGTGCCCGAGCGCGCGCAGCCCCTCCCGCGCGTCCACGACCCCGACGGCCAGCACGGTGAGCAGCACGGCGAGGGCCAGCAGCACCAGGGCGGTCAGCGCCCGGACCCGCCCCGCGACGGTGCGGAGGCCGAAGAACTTGGAGGGCACGCTCGGCTCTTCTCCTTCGAGGGGGCTCCGGGGACCGGCGTCCAGTCTCGGGGGAACCCGATGACCAAGGCAAGATCGTTTCACTGCGGGGCCGGTTGCGGCCTGCGGGGCGGGAGTTGCGCCGCCGCCCGCCCGCAGGCCGCTCAGCGGAGCATCGGGATCTCCACCGGGGGCCGGGTGTCGCTCACGAGGTAGGCCGAGTGCGCGCCGATCAGGGCCGTGCCGCTGCGGCCGTGCGCGATCTCCTCCGTGCTGGCGCAGATCACGTCGGGCACGGCCGCGTCCATGCCGGACTCGATCAGCGAGCGGCAGAGCCGCGCGACCGCCGTGCCGTTCATCGCGGGTTCGTACACCTCCAGGCGCCGCAGCTGCCGGTACGGCTTGCCCGGCACCGCGTACGGGCCCTCGACGACCGTCCGCACGGGGGCGAACTCGGCGCCGAGCGTGTCGGGCACCAGATGCGGCAGCCCCGACTCCACGAGCTCCTCGGCCAGTTCACGACGCAGGCATTCGGTGGCGTCCTCCCGGTAGGCGCCGGTGGCGAACCAGCGCTGGAAGCTGCGCAGAGACGAAGCCGGCAGGAATCCGCGCAGGTCGGAGTGCATGTCCTCGGCGAGGGGGGCGGCGCGGTCGGCGCGGAACCCGAGCGGCTCCAGCAGCCGCACCGCGGGCGGGAAGCTCTTGTAGACGCCCCCCGGCGGGCCGAAGGACCCCGGACGGCTCGGCGAGTGCAGCAGCACATGCCGGTCGTCGTCCCTGATCCGCACCAGCGCCGCGAACGAAACCCGGACATCCCGTCGGCCAACCGCCATCTTCGCGCCTCCCGCCCGCCATCATGCGCCCCGGCGCCCCAGGACTCTGTGCCTCCTGCCGCAAACTCCGCGGCCGGTCGGAACCGGTGACGGCCGCCCGCAGCCCGGCGCTCCCCACGTCCGGCGACCGGCGGGGGTCAGCGGCCCTGGAAGTCGGGGGGACGGTTCTCCAGGAAGGCCGTGATGCCCTCCTTGGCGTCCTCGGTGGCGGCGAGCGCGACGAGTTCGCCCAGCAGGTGGGCCACCTGGTCCTCCAGGGGACGGCCCTCGATCGCGAAGAAGGCGTCGCGGCCCCGGCGCAGGCCGAGGGGGCTCTTGGACGCGATGGCGCGGGCCAGTTCGTCGACGCGGGCGTCCAGGTCGGCGCGCGGGACGACCTCGGTGACGAGGCCGATGTCGCGGGCCTCGGCGGCGGTGACGCGGGCGCCGGTGTAGTAGAGCTTGAACGCGTGCTTGGGGGCGACGTTCCGGTTGATGATCGCCATGATCATCATGGGCCAGAGGCCGACGTCGACCTCCGGTGTCGCGAGCTTGACGTCGTCGGCGGCGATCACCAGGTCGCAGGCGGCGGCGAGGCCGAGGCCGCCGGCGACGGCGTGCCCCGCCAGCCGGGCGATGATCGGCTTGCCGAGCTTCGGGAAGGCCGTGAACAGGCGGAACGGGGCGCTGTCCCGGATGGCGTCCGCGTCCGCGACCGAACGGCCGCCGGCCTGGGCCTCGCCCAGGCCGCCGAGGTCGGCGCCGGCGCAGAACGCCCGGTCACCGGCGCCCGTCAGGACGATCACCCGGACGCCGGGGTCCGCCTTGGCCCGGTCGAACGCGTCGAGCAGCTCGTCCGTCATCCGGTCGCTGAGCGCGTTGCGGGCGTCGGGACGGTTCAGCGTGATCCGCGCGACCCGCTCGTCCACCGCGTAGATGATCGTCTCGTACATGCCCCTCATCCCGGTCGGAACGGCGTCTGCCCCCGGAGCGGGGCTCCAGGGGCAGACTACGCGGCGAGATCGTCAGAGACGCTCGATGATGGTGGCGTTGGCCTGGCCGCCGCCCTCGCACATGGTCTGGAGGCCGTAGCGGCCGCCGGTGCGCTCCAGCTCGTGGAGGAGCTTGGTCATGAGCACGCCGCCGGTGGCGCCGAGCGGGTGGCCGAGCGCGATGGCGCCGCCGTTGGGGTTGGTCTTCTCCAGCGAGGCGCCGGTGTCGGCGGCCCACGCCATCGGGACCGGGGCGAACGCCTCGTTGACCTCGAAGACGTCGATGTCGTCGATCTTCAGGCCGGACTTGGCCAGCGCCTTCTCCGTCGCCGGGATCGGGCCGGTCAGCATGTAGACCGGGTCGGAGCCGCACACCGCGAGGGTGTGGATGCGGGCCCGCGGGGTCAGGTTGTGCTGCTTGACGGCCTCTTCGGACGCGATGAGCAGCGCGGACGCGCCGACCGAGATCTGCGAGGCGACGGCCGCGGTGATCGCGCCGCCCTCACGCAGGGTCTTCAGGCCCGCCATCTTCTCCATGGTGGTGTCGGGGCGGGCGCCCTCGTCCTTGGAAAGGCCGGCGAGCGGCGCGATCTCCCGGTCGAAGTAGCCGGCCTCGATGGCCTTGGCGGCGCGCTGGTGGCTCTCCAGCGCGAACTTCTCCAGGTCCTCGCGGGTGAAGCCCCACTTCTCGCACATCAGCTCCGCGCCGCGGAACTGGGAGATCTCCTGCATGCCGTACCGCTCGGCCCAGCCCTCGCCGTACGGGAAGGGCATGCCCTTCTCCATCGCCATCGCGACGGACGAGCCCATCGGGACGATCGCCATCTGCTCGACGCCGGACGCGACGACCAGGTCCTGGGTGCCGGACAGGACGCCCTGCGCGGCGAAGTGGATCGCCTGCTGGGACGATCCGCACTGCCGGTCGATGGTCACGCCGGGCACGTTGTCCGGCAGGCCCGCCGACAGCCACGCGGTGCGCGCGATGTCGAGGGACTGCGGGCCGACCTGCATGACGCAGCCCATGATGTTGTCCTCGACCGCGGACGGGTCGACGCCCGTGCGGTTCACGAGCTCCTTGAGCACGTGGGCCCCGAGGTCGGCGGGGTGGACGTCCTTCAGTGCGCCCTTCTTGGTACCGACGGGGGTACGGACCGCGCCGACGATGTACGCCTCGGCCACTACGCCTCCAAGTTGTGGGGTGGTTCCGTCCCGAAACCGAGTGAGATTCGGTTAGTCAGTATGAGATTACATCCATCATGGCGCAACGCCATGTGAGCTGAGTCTCCGGCTACCCCGTGCGGCCGGAGCCCCCGGGCACCGCGCGGAGGAGGCCGCCGTCCTCGTCGTCGCCGAGGGACGTCCGGGCCAGTCTCGTCAGCAGGTCCGCCAGCTCGGGGTGGTCCTCGGGGTCCCAGCCGTCCACGTGCCGGCACAGTCCCTCGCGGCGGGCGGCGAAGAGGCGGTCGGCCACCAGCCGGCCGGACGCGGTGACGGCGAGCGTCCCGTCCTGCCGGGTGACGTACCCGGCCGCGACCAGGCGGTCGACGTACGGGCGGCCCTGCTCCAGCGTGACGCCGGCGCGGTCGGCGAGGTCCTGCCGGACGACGGTGCCGTCCTTGGCGATCCGGCACAGCGCCCACACGCTCCCGGCCGGCAACTCCACTCCGCAGAGGACGGCCAGCCGGTTGTACATTTCGGCGGCCTTCGGGTCCCTGCGCATGAGTTCGCTCAGGGCACGCTCTATCTCGTGCCTGGACGAACGGACGGTCGGCGCCGCGCCGAAGCCCTCGCCGTAGTCGGTCGTCCGCGAGGTCTCCCGCAACGGGACCTCGCGCAAGAACCACGTCAGCACGAACGCGGCCGCCGCCACCGGCACCGCCCACAGGAAAACGGAGTCGATCGACTGCGCATAGGCGTGCAGGACGCTTCGCTTGACCTCCGCCGGGAACCGATCGAGCAACTGGGGGTTCCCCTGGACGGCCGCCGGGTCGAACCCGCGCGGCAGGACCCGGACCAAGTCCTCAATGTGCGAAGCGAGCTGGTTGCTGAAAATCGAGCCGAACACCGCGACACCGAACGAACCGCCGATCTGCCGGAAGAACGTGACCCCGGACGTGGCCGCCCCGAGGTCCTCGTACGACACCGCGTTCTGCACGGCGATGACGAGCACCTGCATCACCAGGCCGAGCCCGAACCCGAGCAGCGCGAACCGCAGGCTCATGCTCAGCGTCGACGAGTTCTCGTCCATCTGCGAGCACAGCCACATCGCCACCGCGATGATCGGCGTGCCGAGCACCGGGAAGATCTTGTAGCGGCCGTAGTGCGTGATGAGCTGCCCGGACCCGATCGAGCTGAGCAGCATCCCCAGCATCATCGGCAGCAGGTAGACCCCCGACAGCGTCGGCGACACCCCGTGCACGATCTGCAGGAAGATCGGCAGGAACGTCAGCGCGCCGAACATCGCGAAGCCGACCGCGAAGCTGATCGCCGCGCCCAGCGCGAACACCCGGTTCACCAGCAGCTTCGGCGGCATGACCGGCTCGGCGGCACGCCGCTCCACCAGCACCCACACGACGATCAGGACGAGCGAGCCGGCCAGCAGCCCGATGATCGGCGCGGAGATCCAGTCGTAGCGCGTCCCGCCCCAGGTCGTCATCAGCACGAGCCCCACGGCCCAGCCGACGATCAGCAGCGTGCCGAGGTAGTCGATGCGGTGCCGCTCGCGGTCCCCCGTCGCGGGCAGGACGGCGGCGACCACGAGCAGCGCCAGCACGCCGATCGGCAGGTTGATGTAGAAGACCCAGCGCCACGACAGGTTGTCGACGAACCAGCCCCCGAGCAGCGGCCCGCACACGCTGGACACGCCGAAGACCGCGCCGAACAGGCCCTGGTAGCGGCCGCGCTCGCGGGGCGGCACCACGTCCCCGACGATCGCGACGACGAGCACCATCAGCCCGCCGCCGCCGAGGCCCTGCAGGGCGCGGAACACGATCAGCTCGAACATGTCCCGGGACAGCCCGCACAGCGCCGACCCGATCAGGAAGATGACGATCGACGCCTGGAACAGCCGCTTGCGCCCGTACTGGTCGCCGAGCTTGCCCCACAGCGGCGTCGAGGCCGTCGAGGCGAGCAGGTACGCCGTCACGACCCACGCCAGGTGGTTGAGCCCGCCGAGATCGCTGACGATCGTGGGCAGCGCCGTGGAAACGATCGTCTGGTCGAGCGCCGCCAGCAGCATGGCGAGCATGAGGGCGCCCAGGATGACGTAGAGGTCGCGGCCCTTCGGCATGGCCCGCTCGTCCTGCGCCGCGCCCTTCACCGTCGTCATGCCTCGCCCCCGCCCAGAAGGTGCCGCATCCGTGCGGGGGAATGCCTACCCAGCGGCCGGACGAGATCACCCGGCGCCGGGCGGCAAGGTGGTGCGGGGGGTCAGCGCAGGATGTCGGAGGCGACCTTCGCGGCGCCGATCCCGGCGGCTCCGGCGGCGATGCCCACGGCCCCGGCGGTGACCCACAGCGGCAGGGCCTTGCGCGTCCGCAGTCCGCTGGTGACGTCGATCGAGTCGACGGCGAGGCCGAGCCGCGCCCACAGCCGGCGCCCGTCGTCGTCGCTCAGCAGGTAGCCGGCGCCGAGGGCGACCTCGCGGGCGCCGAACATCCGGGCCACATAGTCGCGGCCCGGGTCGGCGGCGCCGCCCAGGCCCATCAGCTTCACGGTCAGCTTCGGCGCGGCGATGGCCGCGAGGCCGAGGGCGACCCGCCCGCGCGCCAGGTTCACCATCAGGCCGTCGACCTTGTCCCGGCCGTCTACTTCCTTCGCATCTGCCACAAAGAGAGATTATCGGTCACCGCCCGGACTCCGACCGGCGGGTAACCCGACCCTTACGGGGCTATCGTGCGGAGAGGCGGCACTCCCCCGGCCCGGAAGGTGACCCATGGAAGGCATCCTCGCCCTCGTCGTCGTGTCGCTCCTCGCCGCGTTCTGCGTGCGCTGGGCCGCGGTACGGCTCCGGATGGCCATGCCCACCCGCGTCGCGGTGATCATCGTGTTCGTGCTCGTCGTGCTCGCGCTGTACGGGCAGCACCTGCGCGGCTGACCCGGCATCGCAATTCCCTCGGCGCGGGTCCGAACCAACTCCCCCGGCAGTGAGTCATAACTGACGAAACCCGGCTTCACGCCCCGCCCGGCGCGCCCGACCAGGGGAGCCGGCCCGAGCCGAGGGAGTGCACCAGTGCCGCACCCGGTGCCCGCCGTCCAGCGCAGCGGCGGCACGATCGCCCCGCACCTGAGACGCCTGCTGGAGTTCGTCGAGCCAGGCCGCGACGACGTCTGCCTCGACGTCGCGCGGGGCCGGGGCCCGATGCCCGCGGCGCTCGCTCCCACGGTGCGGCACCTGACCGCGGTGGACGCGATGCCCGAGCCGCCCGCGCGCTCCGGCTCGTGCGGGCGGATGTCCACGGTCGAGTTCGGCACCGGCCCGGTCCGCATCACCGGCGACGGCGCCGGACCGGACGGCGACCGCCGCCAGGCCGCCACGACGCGCGAGGACCACGTGCCGCACCCGATCGGCCCGGACCGTCCGACGATCAAGGCCGACGCCACCGCACTGCCCTACCGGGACAACGCGTTCTCCCTCGTCACGGCCCGGTTCTCGCTCTACAACCTGGGCGACCCGGACGACGTGCTGCGCGAGCTGCTGCGGGTCTGCCGGCCGGACGGGCGGGTGGTCGTCGCCGACCTCGTCCGCGGCAACCTCGCCGGCCCCGAACGCGACCGGATCGAGCGGATCCGCGACCCCGACCATCCCGGCACCCCGTCCATCGCCCGGCTCACCGAGATGATCACCTCGGCGGGCGGCAGCATCCGCCGGCTGGACGTGTTCACCGTGGAGCGCCCCATCGAGCCGTGGCTCGCCGGGGCCTGCGACGACGCGGCCGCCGACCGCATCCGCGAAGCCCTCATCGACGAGGTGGACGGCGGCCCCAAGACCGGCACCAAGCCGCGCATCATCGGCGGCGAACTGTGGTTCACCCAGACCTGGGCGCACGTCGCCGCCGAACCGATCCCCTAGGGCGCCGCCCTACGGGACGAGGACGGCCGCTCCGGTGAAGCGGTCTGCGGCGAGGTCGGCCAGCGCACGGTCGGCCTCGCCCAACCCGTAGCCGCGGGTCGTGACGGCGACGTCCAGCCGCGCGGCCAGCCGCAGGAACTCCTCGCCGTCGGCGCGCGTGTTCGCCGTCACCGACCGGACCTCGCGCTCCTGGAACAGGTAGCGCCGGTAGTCCAGGGACGGGACGTCGCTCAGATGGATGCCCGCGATCGCGCACGTCCCGCCGCGGTCGAGCCGTTCCAGCGCGGCGGCGACCAGTTCCCCCGCCGGCGCGAAGACGATCGCCGAGTCGAGGAGGGCGGGCGCGGCGTCGAAGGAGTCGCCCGCCCACGACGCGCCCAGGTCGCGGGCCAGTTCCCGGGCGGCCGGGCTCCGGGTGTAGACGTGCACGTCGGCGCCCTCGGCGAGCGCGATCTGCGCGGCCAGGTGGGCGGAACCGCCGAATCCCCAGACGCCGAGCCGCCCGCCCGGCGGCAGGGCCGCCCGGCGCAGCGCCCGGTAGCCGATGATGCCCGCGCACAGCAGCGGCGCGGCGCGGACGTCGTCCAGCTCGGGCGGCAGCGCGTAGGTGTAGGCGTCGACGGCCAGCGTGTACTCGGCGTAGCCGCCGTGCGCGTCCCAGCCGGTGTAGACCGACGCCGGGCAGAGGTTCTCGGCGCCGCGGCGGCAGAACCGGCACGCGCCGCACGTCCCGCGCAGCCACGCCGCGCCGACCCGGTCACCGGCGCCGTGCAGGCAGCCGGGGCCCGCCTCGACGACCTCGCCGACGATCTCGTGGCCGGGCGTCACCCCGGGCAGGTGGACGGGCAGGTCGCCCTCGGCGACGTGCAGATCCGTCCGGCAGACGCCGCACGCCAGCACCCGCACCAGCAGCTCGCCGGGGCCGGGCGACGGCACGTCGCGGTCGGCGCGCCGCAGCGGCCCCGACGCGATCGGGGCCGGCTCCACCACCGCCCACGCGCGCATCGCTACGGCGTCAGCGGCAGCTCGAACCAGACGGCCTTGCCGTCCGGCGTGGGCCGGGCGCCCCACCGGGTGGCGAGCTGGTCGACCAGGTAGAGGCCGCGGCCGCCCTCGTCGGTCTCGCCCGCGCTGCGGATGCGCGGCAGCCGCATGTCGGAGTCGAACACCTCGACCCACACCATGTCGTGGCCGCGCCGCAGCCGGAGCCGGAACTCCTTGGTCGGCGGCTCGCGGCGGCCGAGGTCGGCGCCGAGGTTCCAGTCGTCCTCGTCGAACTCGTCGCCGCCGAACTCGTCGCCGTCGAAGCCGTCCAGGGCGGCGCCGAACTCGGTGTTGAACTGCACGGGCGGCGGTGCGCCGAGCGGCTCGCCGCCGCGTCCCGGCGGCCCGGCGGCCACCGGGACCACCATCTCCCGCCGCGGCGCCGGCGTGGCGGTGGCGTGCAGGACGACGTTCGTGACGACCTCGGAGACCAGCAGGCACGCGAGTTCGGCCTGCTCGTCGAGCATCCCCCAGCCCGCGAACGTGTCGGCGGCCATCCGGCGCGCCTCCGACACCATGATCGGCTCGGCGGTGAAGGAGCGCTCCTCGACGGCCAGCTCGTCGGCCGCGGTGCGGATCACCACGATCGCGACGTCGTCGTCGATGTCGCCGGGCACCGCGTCGTAGGCGGCGTTCGCGATCGTCTCGACGCCGCCGCCCGCGGCCTTGGCGACGGCGGCGCGGACCATCTCCCGCGACTCCTCGCGGGTGTAGTAGTCGCCGTCGTCCTTGGGCCTGCGGTCGATGAGGCCGTCGGTGTAGAGGACGAGCGTGGAGCCCGGCTTCAGCTCGGTCGTCTCCTCGTTGAAGAGGATCTCGCCGCCCATGCCGGGGGCGCGCAGGCCGAGCATGCCGCCCTCGCTCTCGAACGTCAGCTCGCGGACCTCGCCGTCCATGACGAGGAGGGGCGGGTCGTGCCCGGCGTTGGCGAACTCCAGGACCCGCGACCACGCGTCGTACACGAAGTAGGTGCAGGACACGAGCGGCGGGCGGACGAGGTCGTCGCTGTTCCAGCCGGACCGCATCCGCTCGGGGCGGGTCATCGTGCGGACCCACTCGTCCAGCTTGCGGAGGATGTCGGCGGGCGGCTTGTCGTCCTGCGCGAAGGCGCGCAGCGCGGCCCGCAGCTGGCCCATGACGGCGGCGGCCCGCGCCCCCCGGCCCTCGACGTCGCCGATGACGAGGCCGACGCGTCCGGCCGAGAGCGGGATCACGTCGTACCAGTCGCCGCCGACCTGCGTCTGGATGCCGTGCCCGTGCGACTCCAGCGGACGGGCCGGCTCGTACCGCCAGGCGATCTGCAGGCCGTCCAGCGGGGGCGGCCGGTCGCCGGGCAGCAGGTGCTTCTGGAACGCGAGCGCGGTGTCGCGCTCCTCCTCGAAGAGCAGCGCGTTGTCGACGGCGAGCGCGACCCGGCTGGCGATCGCGCCGAGCAGGTCGCGGTCGAAGCCGTCGTAGTGCGGGTCGGGCCGCTTGGACAGGTTCGACAGCGCGAGGCTCATCACGCCGAGCATCTCGCCGCGCACCAGCAGCGGCGCCGAGATCACCGAGGTGATGCCCATCTCGACGCCGAGCCGCTTGGACGACTCGGTCGGCGCCGCGAACCGGTGCTGGATCATGTCCTCGACGAGGACGGCGTCGCGCCGGTCCATCGCCTTGGCGCTGAAGTGGCCGGGCGGGTAGGAGACGGGCTCGCCGACCTCCGCCCAGGTGCCGGGCGGCGGCTCCCAGTTCCCGGCGTGCCGCGACACCCGCCGGTAGAGCCGGTCGCCGCTGTACAGGTCGATGAAGCAGTGGTCGGCGAACTGCGGGACGAGCGTGTCGGCGACCCGGCGGAGGGTGCTCTCCAGCTCCAGGGACCCGGCGAGCCGCTCGCCGATCCGCTCCATCAGCCCGTAGCGCTCCTGCTCGCGCTGGTTGGAGCGGAGCGCCTCCCGCGCGAAGATCACGACGCCGTCCACCGCGCCGGACGGATGCCGCAGCGGCACCGCGTGCGCGCGCGTGTAGACGGTCGTCCCGTCGGCGCGCAGGTTGCAGAACGTGCCCTCCCAGACGCCGCCCTTGAGGACGTGCTTGGCGAGCTCCGTCGCCTGCTCGTGGTCCTCCTCGGCGATGCCCAGGGAGAGGATCGAGTGGCCGATCACCTCGTCGCCGCCGAACCCGAACAGCTGCCGCGCGAACGCGTTGCCGTAGATGACGTTGCTGAAGCGGTCGCAGACGATGACCGCCATCTCCATCTGGCTGAGGACGGTCTCGGGCGGCAGACGCGCCTCGTCAGGCGCTTCCCCCCAGTGGTTCATCTCCCCATCCCGATCCTGATGCCGGCCGCCGCCCCCGGCCTGACGGTCGCCGGGCGTCGCGGCGGGGCCGGCGCGTGAGTTCGCCTCGTCGTATTGAACGACGAACCCGCCGCCGGGATACGCCCGAAAGGCGCGATGGTATGGAGATCTTCGGTATAGACCGTCGGAACCGGTGTTCGCACGCCGACCGTGTCAGCGTCTGCTGACGAAGACGTGTTCGGCGATGTCGCGGGGAAGCTCCGTCGCGGGCCCCTCGTCCTCGTCGTCACTGATCACCCGTACCCCGTCATCGGTCGCCCGGAGAATCACCTCTCGTCCCGGTTGTATCCCTATCTGCTTGAGTCTAAGCATCAGGTCGCTGTCGCTCTGCACCTGCTCGCTGATCCGCCGGATCACCGCGTCGGCGCCGCCGGGGCTCGCCACGGCCGTCATGACCGACAGCGGCGCGTGCTCGGCGGCGTCGCCGTGCCCGCCCAGCTCGTCCAGGCCGGGGATCGGGTTGCCGTGCGGGCAGGTGGTCGGGTTGTCCAGCAGCGCGACGAGGCGGCGCTCGACGTCCTCCGACATCACGTGCTCCCAGCGGCACGCCTCGATGTGGACGTCCTCCCAGGGCAGTCCGATGACGTTGACCAGCAGGCATTCGGCGAGCCGGTGCTTGCGCATGACGCGCGTGGCGAGACCGCGACCGCTGTCGGTCAGCGCGAGGTGCCGATCGCCCTCGACCCGGAGCAGGCCGTCGCGCTCCATCCGCGCGACCGTCTGGCTCACCGTGGGGCCGCTCTGGGAGAGCCGCTCCGCGATGCGCGCACGGAGGGGAATGATCCCCTCCTCTTCGAGCTCGAAAACCGTGCGGAGGTACATCTCCGTGGTATCGATAAGGCCGTGTGAGGTCACAGCTCCCTCCAGTCTTATGGGCAGGAGTCTACTTGCTCGGACCCCGCACCGCCGGGCCCTGCGAATATCCCCCTGCAGCCGGGTAAGGGGAACGCGAGATGAACGCGAAACCTTCCCCGGACGCGGAACCGTTCCTGCCCGACTCCCCCGCCGAGCGCACCGATCTGGACGCGCTGCGCCGCGCCGCGGCCGGTTGCCGCGGCTGCGGCCTCTACGCGAACGCCACGCAGACCGTCTTCGGCGAAGGCTCGGCGGGCGGGCGGATCGTGCTCGTGGGCGAGCAGCCCGGCGACCAGGAGGACCGCAAGGGCCACCCGTTCGTCGGCCCCGCCGGACGCGTCCTCGACCGGGCGCTGGAGGAGGCCGGGATCGAGCGCGGCGACGTCTACGTCACCAACGCCGTGAAGCACTTCAAGTTCAAGCGGCAGGAGGGCGGCAAGCGGCGCATCCACGAGGCGCCGAACGCGGGCGAGATGCGCGCGTGCCGCCCCTGGCTGCTGGCGGAGCTGCGGACCCTGGACCCGGACGTCGTCGTCGCGCTGGGCGCCACGGCGGGCAAGGCGCTGCTCGGCTCGTCCTTCCGGGTGACGAAGCAGCGCGGCCGCCTGCTGCCGCTCCCCGATCCGGAGGCGATCGGCGCCCCGGCCGCCGGGCGGGAGGCCGTCGATGAGCCGCCGGAGCAGGCCGGGGCGCGGCTGCTCGCGACGATCCATCCGTCCGCCGTCCTGCGCGCCGAGGACCGCGACGCCGCGTACGCGGGCCTGCTGGACGACCTCAGGATCGCCGCCTCCGCCCTCCATTGACCTGCGGCGTGTTGTTGTAATGGCGCACCTCATAACAACAACACGCCGCAGGTCAACGGAGCGGTCAGGGGGTGACGGCCTCGGTCGCCTGGGCGTCGTAGCGCAGCAGGGCCGGGACGGCGAACGCGGCGACGATCACCAGCGCCGCGCAGGCCAGCCCGCCGCCCACCCAGGACGCGGTGGCCCCGGCGACGCTCGCGGTCGCGCCCGCGCGCACGTCCCCGAGCCGGGGGCCGCCCGCGACGACGACGGTGAAGACGCCCTGGAGCCGGCCGCGCAGCTTGTCCGGCGCGTACGTCTGGAGCATCGACTGGCGGAACACCGCCGACACCAGGTCGGCCGCGCCGCCCACGGCGAGCAGCACCACCGCGAGCCACAGCTGCCCGGCGAGCCCGGCCGCCGCCACGGCCAGCCCCCAGATCACGATCGACGCGACGAGCGCGATGCCCTGCCTGCGGACCCGTCCGATCCAGCCGGACGACAGCCCGCCGAGGAACGCTCCAATCGCGATCGCGGCGAACAGCCAGCCGACCGCGCCGCCCCCGCCGAACCGGGTCTCGGCGACCTCGGGGAACAGGGCGCGCGGCATCGCGACCGCCATCGCGATGATGTCCACGACGAACGACATCAGCAGCACCGGCTGCGTGGCCAGGTAGCGCAGCCCGTCGATCACCGACCGCAGGCCCGGCGCGCCGGTGACGTCGCCGAGCGGCGGGATCGGCGGCAGCCGCAGCGCCGCGTACAGGACGACGCTGAACAGCACGGCGTCCAGCGCGTACGCCGCCGCGTAGTGCCAGTGGGCCAGCAGCACGCCGGCGAACAGCGGCCCGGCCAGCATCCCGAACTGGCCGGCGGTGAAGTTGAGGGTGTTGGCCGCCGGGACGAGCGGCCGGTCGACCAGCCGGGGGATGATCGCGCTGCGGGTCGGCGAGGCCACCGCGAACCCCATCGCCTGGACCGCGACCACCGCCATGATCAGCGCGAGGCTGCCGACGCCGAGCAGCGCCTGGACGAGCAGCAGCAGGGTCGCCGCCCACATCACGCAGGACGAGGCGAACAGCAGCTTGCGCCGGTCCATGTGGTCGGCGACCGCGCCGCCCCACAGCCCGAACACGATCAGCGGGACGAGGTTGACGAAGCCGAGCACGCCGACCCACAGCGACGACCTGGTCATGTCGTACACCTGGACGGGGACGGCCACGGCGGTCACCTGGAACCCGACGAACGACACGCCCTGCCCGAGCCACAGCCGCCGGTACGCGGGCAGCGCCAGGGGCCGGGTGTCGATGGCCAGCCGGCGCAGGCTGGCGCGCGCGCCCTTGCGGGGTTTCGCCGGGTCCTCGGGCTCGGCGGGGTCCTCGGGCTCGGCGGCGTCGTCGGCCTTCTCGGCGCCGGGGGTGTCGGGAGTGTCGGGGGCGCCGGCGGGGGGCGGGTGCTGTTCCGGTGTCACGGGGACAGTCTCTCCGCCGTCCACTCCCCGAAGCCGTCCGCGCCCCCCGCGACCGCTTCGCGGCGGTAGCGGATCCGGTCGTGCAGCCGGTCGCGGCGCCCCTGCCAGAACTCGATCGACTCGGGGACGACGCGGTACCCGCCCCAGAAGCCCGGCAGCGGGACGACGTCGGCGTCGTCCCCGCCCGGCGCCCCCGGCGGCTGCCCGGCGGCCGGATCCGGCCAGCGCGCCGCCACCTCGGCGTAGCGGCGCTCCAGCTCGTCCCGTCCGCGGATGACGCCCGACTGGTGCTCGCTCGCCCACGCGCCGAGCCGCGACCCGTACGGGCGGGTCCGGAAGTAGGCGGCCGACTCGTCCCGCGTCAGCTCGGCCACCGGGCCGGCGACCCGCACCTGCCGGTAGAGCGGATGCCACGGGAACACCAGCGCGGCGCGCGGGTTCTCCGCGAGGTCGTGCCCCTTGTGCGAACCGAGGTTCGTGAAGAAGCGGAACCCCTGCGGCCCGTATCCCTTCAGCAGGACGAGCCGGGCGCTCGGAACGCCGTCGCCGGACGCCGTCGCGAGCACCATCGCGTTGGGTTCGGCGAGCCCCGCGGCGTGCACGTCGGCGAACCACGCGGCGAACAGCGCGAGCGGATCCGAGGGGAGCGCCGACTCGGACAATTCGCCCGACTCGTAAGATCTCCGGAGCCGCGCGGGATCGGGCGTTGGGGAATCCACAGCGTCAGAGCCTCTCACCTGGGAGTTGTGCAACTCGCACGACCCCTGGGTACTGGTCAGTAAGGCGGACAGGGTTCAATGGCACGGCACCGCCTTATCACTCTTGGGGACGAAAGGCAGGACGACATGTCCGACTTCAAACCTGGTCTCGAGGGGGTCGTGGCCTTCGAGACCGAGATCGCCGAACCGGACAAGGAGGGCGGCGCCCTCCGCTACCGGGGCGTCGACATCGAGGAACTCGTCGGCCGCGTCTCCTTCGGCGACGCCTGGGGCCTGCTGGTCGACGACAGCTTCACCCCCGGCCTGGCCCCCGCCGACCCGCACCTGCTCCCGGTCACCTCCGGCGACGTGCGGGTGGACGTCCAGAGCGCGCTCCCCACGCTCGCCCCCGCCTACGGGATGAGGCCCCTGCTCGACATCACCGACGAGGAGGCCCGCGCCGACCTCGCCCGCGTGTCCGTCACGGCCCTGTCGTTCGTGGCGCAGTCGGCGCGCGGCGTAGGCGTGCCGATGGTCCCGCAGAAGCGGATCGACGAGTCCGGGACCATCACCGAGCGGTTCATGGTCCGCTGGCGCGGTGAGCCCGACCCGAACCACGTCCGGGCCATCGACGCGTACTGGGTCTCCGCCGCCGAGCACGGCATGAACGCCTCCACCTTCACCGCCCGCGTGATCGCCTCCACCGGGGCGGACGTCGCGGCCAGCATGTCCGGCGCCATCGGCGCCATGTCGGGCCCCCTGCACGGCGGCGCCCCCGCGCGCGTGCTCCCGATGATCGAGAAGGTCGAGCAGCTCGGCGACGCCCGCAAGGTCGTCGCCGACATCCTGGACTCCGGCGACCGGCTGATGGGCTTCGGCCACCGCGTCTACCGCGCCGAGGACCCCCGCGCCCGCGTGCTGCGGCGCACCGCCAAGGAACTGAACGCCCCCCGCTACGAGGCCGCGAAGGCCCTGGAGGACGCCGCCCTCGCCGAGCTGCGCGAGCGCCGCCCGGACCGCCCGATCGAGACGAACGTCGAGTTCTGGGCCGCGGTCATCCTGGACTTCGCCGACGTCCCGACCGCGATGATGCCCGCCATGTTCACCTGCGGCCGCACCGCCGGCTGGGCCGCGCACATCCTGGAGCAGAAGCGCACCGGGCGCCTCGTCCGCCCGAGCGCCAAGTACACCGGCCCCGGCAGCCGCTCCCTCGACGACGTCGCCGGAGCCGCGGACGTCCTCAAGGGCTGAGAGACCTCCCCCCGACTCCCCCGCAACGACGCGTCGTGAGGCCCCCGGACCGGTCCGGGGGCCTTTCGCGCGCCTAGCGCGGCGCGGTCGCGGCCCCGCCGCCGGCGGGCGGGCAGGACGCCCTGCCCTGGTCGCCCGCGATGAGGCGGCCGCAGACCTGCTTGACCTCGCTCGTCCCGTCCGCCTTGATCGTCGCCAGCATGACCGGCTTGTCGACGACCTGGTGGCCCATGCCGCGCGGGCCGAACCGGATCACGCCGCTCGCCCCGTTGCGCAGGACGTCGTGGTCGGGGTCGTTCAGCGCGGCGAACACCGACCCGGCGGACGGCAGCGCCTGCTCCTGCCAGTAGACCTTGCTCGCCACGGTCGCGACGAGGGTCACGGCGTCGTAGGCGACGGCGGCGCGGGTGATGGACGGCCGCCGGCCCGGCGCCGCGCCGTCGTCGGTCATCACGCGGACGGCCGGGTCGTAGTCGGAGTAGAAGGTCTGCGGGGCCTGGTCGCCGATCCAGCGCCACGTCCACGCCTCCCGCGCGGCGAGCGGCGTGAAGTACAGGTCGAAGGTGTCCTTGCGGCCGATCTCGTCGGCGTTGTCGCTGACGTACTTGGCGATCTCGTCGTCCGCCATGACCAGCGGGCGCTTGGGGCACGACAGCTCCAGCACGTTGATGAACGAGCGGAACTCGTCGGAGCGCCCGGCGTAGTAGAACATGCCGGGCTGGTCCTGGCACGCCTCCCGGACGGACTTGTTCAGCTCGCCGGGATTCCGGTACGGCCGCATCAGCGCCCTGCCGGGGCGGAACGCCTGCTCGAAGTCCGCGGCGAGGTTGCCGCTGTAGAGGTCGTCGGGGTCGCCGTCGTAGATCACGACCGCGTCGTCCACCTTCCGGCCGCCCACGTCGCCGTGCCGCGCCCAGTACGCGGCGTGCTCGGCCGTCCGCGCGTTCGGCGACGCGAGCCGGAAGTAGTAGGGCGAGAAGCCGGCGTCGCCGTCCAGCAGCGCCGTCCCGTCGTAGCTGTTGGCCGTGCCGACCAGGGGCAGCGCCGACTTGGCCAGCAGCCTGATCGCCTCCTGGGTCTGCCGGCGGCTCTGCTCGAACCCGACGACCGCGACGACGGAGCGGTCCTCCAGCGCGCGCCTGCGGATCTGCTCGGCGACCTGCTCGGCGAAGCGGAACCTGGCGCCCGCGTTGGCGATCAGGACCCGCAGCCGCAGGTCGTCGCCCTCGGCCGCGTCGTTGAACCGCTTCTGCGCGACCGCCAGCCCGATCAGCTCGCCCTGCACCCCGGCGAGCAGGTCGATCCGCCGGTTCTCGATGGACGGGTCGGCGGTCACCGGGCCGAGGTAGACGACCGTCGCGTACGGCTTGCCGGACTCCTTGACGTGGTCGTTCAGCGCCTGGATCTGGTCGAGGACCTTGTTCAGCCGGTTGTCGTTGTTCTTGCCGCCGGAGTCCTCGCCGAAGCGGAACGAGCCGTCGGTGATGCCGACGCACTCGCCGTTCGCCATCCGCCTGATCCCGAACGGCGAGCAGTACTTCACCACCTGCACCGAGATCACCGTCACGGACGCCGCCGCGACCGCGACCATCGCGATCCACGGCAGCGCCGGGTGCGCGAGCCGGGGGCGGCGCCGCACCGGCCGGACGGGCGGCAGGTCGCCGCCCGGGTCGCGGGTGATGTCGACGCGCAGCTCGCGGCGGGAGCCGAGCGCGCCGACGCGGCGCTGCTCGCGGGTGTAGCGGTCCCACAGGCCGCGCGCGGCGATGACGCTCTGCGGCTCGCCCGACGACACGTCCACCCGGACGGCCTGCGCGAGCCGCTCGACGAGCCGCGGCCCGGACGGCGCGGACGGGTCGTCGTCGGCGGGCGCGTTCGGGTCGACGCCGGCGACGACGACGAGCGGGTCGAAGCCGGGCGGCCGGCCGCTCGCCTGGCCGTCGGCCCGGACCCGCTCCACCAGCTCCACGAACACGACCCCCGGATGCCGGGCGGACAGATGCTCGAAGATCAGCACCGGGTAGCGGACGCGGGCCCAGGCGGCGCGCCGGTAGTCGCGCCGGTAGTTGCGGCGCAGGTCCTCCAGGAACGCGGCGACGAGCAGCAGGTCGAGCTGCTCGCCGTGGCCGTCCGGCTCGACCGGGCGCGGGTCGAACACGCCGAGCGCGAAGCCGAGGAAGCCGGTGGAGTCGCGGTCGACGTAGGGCTGGCGCAGGAACCAGCCGTACCGGCGCACCCCGTACCAGCCGCGCGTCCGGGCGACGATCTGCACGGTGACGAACGCCAGCCCGACGACGGCGGCGAGGACCGCCGAGGCGAGGTCGAGGGCCGCCGCCGTCCCGGCGCTGATCAGCGCGACGACCGCGATCCCGATCGGGGCGATCTGCTCCAGGAACGACAGGAACGTGGCGGGCCGGCCGCGCACCTCCTCCAGGTCGCGCAGGACGTCCCGGCCGCGGCGGCGGATCACCCGGTTCAGCTCGCGGCGGCGCGCGTTCTCGTTGTCGCCGACGGGCGGATGCGTGAGCCGCCGGATGAGCTGGTGGTTCTCCCGCTCGGCGGACGAGGCGCCGCGCGGCGGCGGCCGGTCCCCGGCGAGCCGGATCTCCCGCAGGTCGCGCAGCCACAGCGCCATCTCCAGCAGCGGGAACCGCAGCCCCGGCTCGCCCCGGGCCCGGCTGCTCGGCTGCGACAGCTCCCGCTTCGCCTCCCGCAGCACGCCCGCGACGTCGGTGGCGGGCGTCTCGGCGGCGATGTGCGACACCGGGGCGCGCTCGTCCTCGCAGCGGGACTTGAGCAGCTCGGCGGCGTGCGCGGCGGCGCGGCCGGGGCCGAGGAGCAGCAGGAGCGGTCTGAGCCGCGCCCGCCATCGCCACGGCGGCCGCTCCCGCAGCCGTTCGAAGAGGTCGAGCACTCCGCGCAGCCGATCCTCGCCCAGGATCCTGTCGCCCTCGCCCGCCATGCGTCCCGCCTCGCTTCCCGGCTCGCCGCTCCCCGCCTCGCCCGTCCGCCGCCCTCTCCGAGGTTGGACGCACCGGCCCCCCGAGTGGATCGAAACTTTTCCAGCATCGCGCGGCCGGGCACGAAAACCGGCCACTTTGTCATTATTGGACGCATGACCCAAGACCCCGACGAGCCGCTCGACGGCGACATCGGCCCCGCGCCCGTCCTGGAACCGGCGGCGGCGCGGGCCGACACCGCCGCGGAGCTGCGGCGGTACGAGGCGGAGCGCGAGGAGCGCCGCCGCCGCACCAACGCCGTGTCCGGACGGATCGCCGTGGCGGCCGCCGCGCTGTTCCTGGGCTTCCTCACCTACGACTCCGTCAACACGGCCGTCGAGGCCCACGCCAAGGGCGACGACTGGGTCTATCCGCCCGCCGTCGTCGCCGCCGTCTGCACGGTGGCGCTGGCGGCCCTGCTGACCTGGGCCTGGCGGCGCAGGCGTCTCGGCATGTGAACCCGGCCGCGATCTTCGCCGCAGGTCAGATAGCCTTCTGCGAGTGACCGACAGCGCGAATCCAACCATTGACATTCCAGCCGATCTCAAGCCCGCGGACGGCCGTTTCGGGTGCGGTCCGTCCAAGGTCCGCCCCGAGCAGCTCGCCGCCCTGGCGGAGTCCGGGTCGGCCTACATGGGCACCTCGCACCGCCAGAAGCCGGTGAAATCCCTGGTCGGGCGCGTCCGGGAGGGGCTGTCCCAGCTGTTCTCCCTGCCCGCGGGGTACGAGGTCCTGCTCAGCAACGGCGGCACCACCGCGTTCTGGGACGCGGCCGCGTTCGGGCTCGTCCGGCAGCGCTCGCAGCACCTGACGTTCGGTGAGTTCTCCAGCAAGTTCGCCAAGGTCACCACGGGCGCGCCCTGGCTGGGGAACCCCACCGTCATCAGCGGCCCGCCCGGCACGCACCCCGAGGCGTCCGCCGAGGAGGACGTCGACGTCTACGCGCTCACCCACAACGAGACCTCGACCGGCGTCGCGATGCCGATCAGGCGTCCGGCGGGCACGATCGCGCGCGAGGGTCTCGTCCTGGTGGACGCCACGTCCGGCGCGGGCGGCCTGCCCGTGGACGTGTCGGAGACCGACGTCTACTACTTCGCGCCGCAGAAGTGCTTCGCGGCGGACGGCGGCCTCTGGATCGCGCTCGCGTCCCCGGCCGCGCTGGAGCGGATCGACGAGATCGCCATGTCCGACCGGTACGTCCCGGAGTTCTTCAACCTGAAGACGGTCGTGGACAACTCCGCCAAGGACCAGACGTACAACACCCCGGCCGTGGCCACCCTGCTGCTCCTCGCCGAGCAGATCGAGTGGATGAACGGCCAGGGCGGCCTGGAGTGGACGACGTCCCGCACGGCCGACTCGTCCCGGCGGCTCTACACCTGGGCGGAGAAGACCTCGTACACGACGCCGTTCGTGGTCGACCCGGCGCAGCGCTCCCAGGTCGTCGGCACGATCGACTTCAACGACGACGTGGACGCGGCCGCCGTCGCCAAGACCCTGCGCGCCAACGGGATCGTCGACACCGAGCCGTACCGCAAACTGGGCCGCAACCAGCTGCGCATCGGCATGTTCCCGGCCATCGACCCCGACGACGTCGAAGCCCTGACCGCCTGCATCGACCACGTCGTAGAGCGGTTGTAGAGCGGCGGTTTCAATTCCTGGGGGGCGACCCCCAGGAACCCCCGTTGCGACGCAGGCGATGCTCGGGCCGGGTCAGGCTACGGTCATCAGGCCGCCGGTGCCGCCGGTGCCCTGGACGGCGCGGTGGAGGAGGCCGGCGCGGTCGACGTCGCGGTCGTCGGCGGTGAAGCCCGTCCAGACGCGGGGGTCCATGTCGGTGTGGCGGGCCGTGGGCAGGAAGTTCGCGCTCTCGAGCACTTCGGGCCGGTCGCGGCGTCCGGGGCGGCGCTCCATGCCGATCTTCGCGTAGGTGCCCTCGCGGAGCATCACAACGGAGGCGAACTCCACGCGCGTGTGCCGCTCGGCGTCCCGGAACCAGCGCGGGTTGGACGCCCAGTAGATGTTCTGGTCGGTGTCCACGGCGACGGTCAGCGGGCTGAGCGCGCCGCGGGCCAGATGCACCTCGGTGGGACGGTCGCGGTGGACCCAGGCCAGCGCGACCCGTCCGACCACGGCTTCGAGGACGGCGGTCACGTCGGACGGCCCCCGGCACCCGGCCAGCAGCTGGAAGAGCGGCTCGCTGTCGGTCGTCCCGGACGCGGGCGGCAGCGGGAACCGGCCCCGCAGGCCCGCGGCGTCGATGTCCCCGTTGTGCGTGGCGACGACGTCCTGGACGGCCATCGGGCTCGCGTTGCGGGGCTCCAGCGGCGTCCCCTGCGTCGCCCAGCGGGTGTGGCCGAGCGCCACGGGCGAGCGGTCCAGCTCGGGGACGTACGCCGGGCGCCAGACCCCGGAGAAGCGGCCCCGCCCCCGCACCACCCGGCAGCCGCCCGCCGGGCCGCCGAGGCTCGGCCAGCCGCCGAGGCCGGGCCACGCGCCGAGGAGCGCGAGGCCGGCCGAGTCCGTCCCGCGCTCCTCCGCGAGCATGCCCAGCGTCACGAACACGTCCGACGCCCGCCCCGGGTCGTCGGCGAACGGCGAGCGCACCATCCCGAACAATCCGCACATGTCTGATGAGATGCAGATCATGGGCGGGCGGTTCGACCCGCGCACGAGTCCGAATAGGCTCGGGGCGTGAACCGCGCGCCCCAATGGCTGCTTCCCACCGTGCTGACCGCGCTCGTCCTCGCCGTGGTCGTCGGTGCGCTGCTGAGCTGACCGGCGCGGGTCATATGATCGACGGGGCGCGGAACGGGGATGATCAGGCCATGTCAGCTAGCCGCGTCGCCGCCCGTGCCGGGGCCGCGACGGTCCTCGCGGGCGCGTCCGTCGCCGTCTTCTCTCCCGCCGCACCCGCCGCCGCCATGCCCGCCGCCGCGCCGGGTGCCGGGAAGGACGACCGGGTGGCGTTCACGATCAGCGATCCGCGGATCAACGAGTCCAGCGGCCTCGCGGCGAGCGCCCTGCATCCGGGCGTCGTCTACACCCACAACGACTCCGGCGGCGTCCCGAAGATCTTCGCGCTCGGCCCGGACGGGCGGGTCAAGGCCGTCCTCACGGTCGGCGGCGCCAGCGCCCGCGACTGGGAGGGCATGGCGCTCGGCAAGGACGCCCGGGGCCGTCCGGCGATCTTCGTGGCGGACATCGGCGACAACCTCGGCGGCGCCTGGCCCTACGTGACCGTGTACCGGATCCCCGAGCCGTCCCGGCTCAGCAGCCGGACGCTGCCCGCCACCGCGTTCAGGATCAAGTACCAGGACGGGCCGCGCAACGCCGAGACGCTCATGATCAACCCGCGGACCAACCGGCTGTACATCGCCAGCAAGCTGTTCGGCGGGAAGATCTACGAGGCGCCCGCGAAGCTGAGCACGAGCGGGTTCAACGTCATGCGCAAGGTCGGCGACGCCCCGGCGATCGCGACCGACGGCGCGTTCTCCCCCGACGGCCGCACCTGCGTGATCCGGACCTACTTCGGCGCCCGGCTGTACTCGGTGCGGCCGGACGGCCGGCCCGGGAAGACGCTGAAGTCGCTCGACCTGCCCATGCAGTCGCAGGGCGAGTCGGTGACCTACACGCCGGACGGCAGGTCGCTGCTCGTGGGGTCGGAGGGCGAGGACCAGCCGGTGTACCAGGTGCCGCTGCCCGAGGAGGCGCTGCCCTCGGCGTCGCCGGCCGCCGCGCCGGAGAACGCGGGGGCGGGCGACGCCGAGAACGGCCGCAGGGACGCCACCGGCACCCGGGCCGGCCTGTTCCTCGTCCTGGCGATCGCGGGAGCGGTCGGCTACGGCCTGATGCGGGGGCGCCGGTGACGCGCGGGAGCATGGTGACGCGCGGGAGCATGGTGACGGGCGGGGCCGGGGGGACGGGAGTCCACCGTCGGACCTGACCGGCACGATGGAAAAGGCTTTCGGAGGACGATCGGATCGCGGAAGGAGGCGACGGTCCCGCGGGGACCCGTGTGAGGATGCGGACTGTGGAGCATGAGCTGGTGGGCCTCGCGGGCTCGGGTGGCCGGTGGCGCCCCGTCGCCGCGGGCCCGTTCACCGTCCTCGCCGTGGCGCTGGCGCTGCTGCCGATCCGCCCGGTGTGGCTGTGGGCCGCGCTGATCGGGGCCGTCGCCGCGATCCCGTGGCTGCTGGGCGCCGTCCCGGACGCGCGCCGCCGGCGTCCCCGCCCGTACTGGCGGCTGTCGGCGGCGGGCCTGGAGCGGATCGGCCGCGGCGGGCTGGTCATGGTCTCCTACGAGCGGTCCCGGATCGACGGGCTGGCCATCACCACCGGCGACGGTGTGCTGACCGTCTTCCACCGGTTCGGGCGGACGGCCGTCGGCGGCATGACCGCGATGGGCCTGGAGCCGCTGGCCGTGTTCGTGACGGCCCGGCGGCTCGGCATCCCCATGCACGTCCTGGACGGCGAGGCGACCGACCTGCTCGACCCGGCGCTCGACGAGGCGCTGCGCGCCTCCGGGCTGGAGGACGACATCCCGGGCGGCGGCCCGCTGCCGCGCGACCACGCGGCCGAGAAGCGGCTCCTCGACCAGGAGGCCGCGCTGCTGGCGGCGGCGTACGAGCCGCCCGCCGAGCCGTCCACCGGGGACCGTCCCGCCCGCGGCCGGGGCAGGGGGCCCGTCGAGCAGCGGCTCGACACGCCGGAGCCGCTGCCGAGCCGCCGCCGGATCCTGGCGCTCGGCGCGCTGACCGCGCTGCTCGGCGCCATGATGATCGTGCGGATCGGGCTGGACGGCACGAACGCGTTCGGCGCCCGGCTCGCGGCCGGCTGCTGGGCGCTCGCCGCGATCGCGGGCGTCCTCGCGGCGCGCCGCCGGCTGCTGCGCGCCGCCCAGGTCCGCTGGACGATCACCGCGGAGCGGCTGCGGGTGCGGGCCAGGCCCGGCCGCCGCCGCGAGGCCCAGGACCTGCGCGCCCTGGACGTCGCCGCGGTCGTCGTCGGCCCCGGCCTGCGCCTCGACCCGGTCAGCGGGGAGCCGCGCCGCGCCGACCTCGCCGCGCTCGCGTTCGGGCACCGGCTGGAGCTCGTCGCCCGGCTGCCCGCGCACGGCCTGGACGGCTTCCAGCTCGCGCACGCCCTCGACGACCACGGCTACCGGGTGATCACGCCGGGGGCGCGGGCGCCGCGCCGTCCCGACTACGGCCTCGAAGGGCTCCCGGAGATCTTCGCGCAGGTGCCCGGCGGCCGGCTCGTCGTCGCCGACGGCGGGCTCGGCTGGGCGGACGCCGCCGGCGACGTCGTGCTGAAGATGCCCGAGGACCGCATCGGCGGCATCGAGCTGCTGACCATCGGCGGGCACGCGTGGGTCCGGCTGTACGACTCCGACGGCGACGAGTTCTTCGCCGCGCCGCTGTCGGCGCTGCGGATCTCCCGCACCGACCTGCGCGAGTCGGCCCGGCGGGCCGGCCTGCCGGTCACCGACGCCGAGTACGACGCCTACCTGAGCGCCGCGTTCCATTCGGCCGTGTCCACGCTCGCCGCGCCCGAGCCCGAGCGGGCCCCGGCCGTGCTGCCCGCGCCGGTCATGGGCCCGGACGGGGCGGCCCAGGACGTCCCCCTGCCCCTCCCGGAAGACCCCGGCGGGCAGGACTTCACCTTCCCCGTCTCCGCGCCGCCCAGCCCTGCCACGGCGCCGGGCGCGCTCCTGGACGCCACCCGCCGCTCCCGTATCGGGACGTACGGCATGAGCGTGCTGCTGTGCGAGGCGGTGGCGCTGCTGGGCGCGGTCTGGCTCGGCCCCGACCTGGGCGGCTTCAACACCACGGCGAGCTGGTCGATGCCCGCCGGGCTGGTGGTCGGCCTCGTCGGCTACTGGCTGTACGACCGGAACCGTTCGCAGCTTCGCGTGACGTCCGCCGGGCTCGCGGTCGTCACCCGGCGCGGCAAGGTCGAATGGGACCTGACCCGCGACCGCGTCGGCGGCGTCGGCATCGACGAGTCGACGGAGCGGATGCCGCGGCTGGTCGTGTGGGCGCCGTCCGGGCGGGTGCTGCGGCAGATCGCGTTCCCGCCCGACCTGGACGAGCTGCGCCGCGCCTGCGAGCGCTACGGCGTCCCGTGGGGGCCGCCGGACGCCGACCGTCCCGCGCCGCCCCCGCCCGAGCTGTGACCGCCCGAGCCGTGGCCATCCGAGCCGTGGCCGGATGAGCCGTGGCCGGATGAGCCGTGGCCGGGTGAGCTCTGCTTCAGCGACCAGGTCTTGAGCGGCTCGTAGGAGACCTGGCTGTAGTCCTTGCCGGGCAGGTGGCTGCGCACCAGCTGGATGGAGTCGGCCGTCCAGGGGGCGCCCGCGAACGCCGACAGCGGCTCGACGAGCGACCGCACGTCCACCGGCAGCCGGGACCGCGCCAGCGTCAGGTGCGGGCGGAAGCCGCGGTGCTTGTCCGGGATCGTCCCGACGCGGCGCCCGGCGGCGGTGGTGGACGCGGCGAGCCGCGCCAGGCGGCGCCGGTCGCCGTACAGGCCCGTCCACAGGACGCGGGCGTGCGTGCCGCTGCCCGGGAACGCGCCCGCGCCCGCCAGCGACAGCGTCATGCGCTCGTGCCGTCCGACGGCGCGCTCCAGCCGGGGCAGCAGCCGGTCGAGGGTGCGGTCGTCGACCTCGCCGAGGAACGTCAGCGTGACGTGCAGCAGATCGCGCCGGACCCAGCGCAGCTCGGGCACCGCGTCCCGATGCGGGCGGACGGCCTCCTCGAGCTCGTCGAGGATGTCCGGGGGCGGCACGAGCGCCACGAAAAGCCTCATGGGAGCGTCCGGAGGGCCACCCTGCCAGCCTCTCAGCAGACGGCACCCGTTGTCACGCGGATGGGCCGGTCGCCCGGCGGCCGGTCATCCTCCGGCGGGACGCGCCCGCCGGAGCCCCGCCCCGCCCGTCCTGCCGCGGGCGGCCACCGCCCCCACGGCGAGCGCGGCGAGGACGGACACCAGCCCGCCGAGGACGAGGCTCGTCCGCGCGCCGAAGGTCTCGGCCAGCCAGCCGATCGCCGGGGCGCCCACCGGGTTCGTGCCGAGGAACACCAGCATGTAGAGGGCCATCACCCGGCCGCGCATCTCCGGGGAGACGCCGAGCTGCATCGTCGCGTTCGCCGCCGTCGTGATCGTCATCATCGCGACGCCGGTCGGGACGAGCATCGCCAGGAACAGCCAGTACGTCGGCATCAGCCCGGTGGCGGCCTCCAGCGTCCCGAACACCAGGCCCATCGCCACGAGCAGCCGCAGCCGCGGCCTGGCGACCCGCCTGGCCGCCAGCAGGGCGCCGCTGAGCGCGCCGAGCGCCAGCATGCTGGACGCGAGCCCGAACGCGGACGCGTCGGTGTGGAAGACCTCCTTGGCGACCAGCGCGACCGTCGTGTTGAAGTTCATCCCGAACATGGCGAGGAAGCCGATGAGGACCAGGACGAGCATCAGGTCGCGGCGTCCGCGGACGTAGCGGAGGCCCTCGCGGAGCTGCCCCTTGGCGCGCTTGACCGGCGGGGCGTCGTGCAGCTCGGCGGCCCGCATCGCGGACAGGCTGAACAGGACGGCGCCGAACGACGCCGCGTTCACCAGGAAGACGGGCCCGGTGCCGATCAGCGCGATGAGCACCCCGGCGACGGCGGGGCCGAGCAGCCGCGCGCCGTTGAACGTGGCGCTGTTCAGCGCGATCGCGTTCGGCAGGTCGCGCTTGCCGACCATCTCGACCACGAACGACTGGCGGGCCGGGTTGTCGACGACGGTGGCGACGCCGAGCCCGAACGCCAGCACGTACACGTGCCAGACCTGCGCGCTGCCGCTCACGGCGAGCACGCCGAGGACCAGCGCGAGCACGCCCATCGACACCTGCGTGAAGACCAGGATGCGGCGCTTCGGGTAGCGGTCGGCGATGACGCCGCCCCACAGCCCGAACAGCAGCATCGGCAGGAACTGGAGGCCGGTGGTGATGCCGAGCGCGGTGCCGCTGCCGTGCGCGAGTTCGAGGACGAGCCAGTCCTGCGCGACGCGCTGCATCCAGGTGCCGGTGTTGGAGACGACCTGGCCGGCCGCGTAGATCCGGTAGTTCCGGACCCGCAGCGACCGGAACATCCCGCCGCTGCGCGCGTCCTCGGCCCCTTCGTCGGGCTCCTCCGGAGCAGCGCTTTGGACCGTTCCGCCGGACGCCGCGCCGGCGGTGTCCTGCGGGGGTTCGCCGGGGGTCGCGGGCGGGAGGTCCGTGCGGATGGCGGGGTGGGCGGGGGTGTGCGCGGCGGGCCGGGACGGCGCGGGACGGCGGCGGGCGCGCGCCGGGGCCGCCGTCTTCGGGGCGGCGGTCTTGGGGGGTGCGGGGGTGCGGGGACCGGCGGCGCGGGCCGGGTGTGCGCGCCGCCGCCCGAGGGGGCCGCGTGCCGCGGCCCCCTCGGGTTCGTCAGGGCCTTCGTTAGCAAAAGTCATTACCGAAGCTAACGGTAATCGGAGGCCCGGCATTCCGGCAAGGGAACATGAGCACCGGCACAGGGCCAGCATCGGCCGGACCGCTCGACGATCGGTTCAGGACCGGCTGAGCCGGTCGATGATCGGCGCGGCCTGGCGCAGGGTCTCCCGCTCGTCGTCGGTCAGCTCGGCGAGCCGCCGGGCCAGCCACGCCTCCTTGCGGCGCCGCTCGTCCGCGAGCAGGGCGGCGCCCTCCGCGGTGGCGTTCAGCATGACCTGCCTCCCGTCGGTCGGATGCGGGCTGCGGACGAGGAGGCCGCGCTCCTCCAGGTAGGCGATCACGCGGGTCATCGAGGGCGGCTGCACCTTCTCGTGGTCGGCCAGTTCGCGCGGCGTCATCGACCCGTGCCGCTCGACGGCGGCGAGCGCGGCGAACTGGGTGAGCGACAGCGGGCGGCCGCCGTCGCCCGCCGCGGGCGGGCGCAGCGTGCGCAGCCGGCGGGTCAGCCGCGCGATCGAGATGCGCAGCTCCTCGGCCAGCCCCGGCGCGGACGCCGTGCGGCCCCGGATCGGTGGCGTTGTCATCGTGATTGGTCTCCTGGTGCTGCCGCCCATGCTGCCACGCCGCCGTTTGACACCGACACTAACCCCATTAGCCTACTGGCTATCGCCAACCAAGGAGGTCGCATGCCCCGTGCGGGACTGTCCCCGGACGCCGTCGTGGACGCCGCCGTCGCCGTGGTGGACGCCGGCGGCCCCGGCGCCCTCACGCTGGCGGCGGTGGCGGGACGGGTCGGAGTCGCGACGCCCTCCCTCTACAAGCATGTCCGCAATCTCGCCGAGTTGCGACACCTGGTCACGTCCCGCGTGCTGGATGACCTCGCCGAACGGCTCGGCGAGGCCGCGCTGGGACGGTCCGGCGACGACGCCGTCCGGGCGCTGATGCGCGCCTACCGGTCCTACGTGGTCGAGCATCCGGGCCGCTACGGCGCGATGGAGCAGACGGCGACGCCGGAGGGCGACGCGGCCGCGGAGCGCCTCCTCGGCATCCTGTACGGGGCGTTGCGCGGCTACGAGCTGGCGGGGCCCGACCTCGTCCACGCGGCCCGCTGCCTGCGTTCGGCCGTGCACGGGTTCGCCGTCCTGGAGGCGGCCGGCGGTTTCGGCCTGCCCGCCGACCTGGAGGCCAGCTACGAGCTGCTCATCTCCATGGTCACCGGAGGACTGTCCCGGCCCCGGGCCGGGTGACCCGGCCCGACCCGCCGGTAGCCTGGGCCCCATGAGCCGACAGCGCCTGCCGGATCCCCCGCCGATGCAGACCAACGACGTCCGCATCGCGGCCGCGGGCACCGCCGCCTGGGCGATCGCGCTCGTCGTGCTGCTCATCGCCGGGCTGCCGTCCGAGGACCGCTGGTGGCTGTGGGTGTGCGTCACCGGCATCGGGATCGGCGTGTTCGCCATGTGGTACACCCCTCGGCTCCAGGCCGGGCGCGCCCGCCAGGAGGCCCGGCGCAACGGCGACTAGGGCTCCAGGTCGGCCTCGGCCAGCAGCACGGGCACCGACTCCGGGTCGCGCAGGACGGCCTCGACCAGCAGCCGTGCGGCCCAGTTCCCCGTCGACCAGGCGAGCGCCCGCGCCAGCCCGTGGGCTCCGCTCGCGTGGACCTCGCCGTCCCTCGTCCACCACGGGACGACCTGGCCGTCCACGACCAGGCGGTCATGCGCGAGGTAGCCGGCGGGAGCATCCGGCAGGACGGCCCTGACCGCCTCCGGGACGGGACGCTTCTCGCCGCCCGGCTCGACCTCGCCTTGAACCTCGTCCCCCGCGGGCGGAAGGTCGAGAAGCTCGGTGAGCCGCGTGTCGCGTCCCTGCGCCGCGATGACGAGCGGCTGCCCTTGCAGGAGCGGCAGGAGGTCGGGACCGTCCAGGACGAGGGCGTCACCGGCGTCCACGACCTCGACCTCGCCGTCGACGATGGCGCGCACATGGTCGGGTGGCTCGATGTCCACGTCGGGGGCGTCGGCCAGGGCCGTCCAGAGGCCGCCCAGCTGACCGCGGGTGACGGACCGGGCGGGATCACCGAGCCGCTCCAGTAGCTCTTGGGCGCCGCCGGGTTCGTCGAGCAGCTCCTCCAGCGACGTACGGACGCCCAGGGCGAGAAGTAGCCGCTCGTCCAGGCCCTCTGGCGCGACGTCGTAGAGACCGGCCAGCGCCTCGTCCCCGCCCAGCCGGAACTCGCCCGGCCTCCGACCGTCCAGTACCGGGCGCCGTCCCAGCCACCACGCCGTGTACGAGGGCACGGCGACGCGCCTGCCGTTGTGCAGGGTCACATGGGCGGGATCGACGATCGCGGCCCGCCACGGCGGCCCGGCGAGCACCTTCAGCGCCGCCGCCCAGTCGTCGACGAGTTCCAGGTCGCGGACGGCGGCGAACTCCGGGACGAGCGGCGGGAGGTCCTGCGGCCCGATCCGCCTCAGGGCGTCGTCGGCCCACAGGTCCTCGTCGTCGAGTTCGAGGGTCTCGGCCTCGTCGGCGAGGCCCATGAGGTTGACGTCCTCGGCCTTGGCGAGGGCGAACCCGTCCAGGACCCCGACGGCGGTGAGCGCCTCCGCGCCCCACCGCTCCAGCACCTCGGCGTCGACCACGCCGAACGGCGCGTCGTCCGCCATGAGGTTCCGCAGCGGGCTGCCGGGCAGCAGCAGCTCGCCCGCCGGGTAGAGCTCTCCGTCGTCGCCGGGCAGCGCCAGCTCGGCCAGCCAGGGCTCCTCCCCCGGATCGAGGTGCGCGCCCGCGACCAGCCCCAGCACGGCCTCCGCGACCGCGTCCGGGTCATCGGCCTCGAACGACTCCTCGACGGCCGCGCGCACGGCGGCGTCGCCGAGCACGGCCCGCGGCCCCGCCTCCATCGCCCCGAGCCGCGCCAGCAGCGGGTGCACGGCCTCCGGGTGGACGAACCGCAGCCCGAGCGCGTCCAGGCCCGCCGGGTCGACGCCGTCGGCGATCAGCAGGCCGCGCGGCCCGCGCACCACGCGCCCCGCCTCGCCCGCCAGCGGCACCGGCAAGGCCCCCAGCGCGTCTGTGGCGGCTCCGCCGAGCGACTCGTACACCCGGTGCCACCACGCCGGTTCCCGGTCCACAGCGGCCAGCTCATCGATCACGTCGGCCAGCTCGACCCGCCGGACCCCGAGGGCCGCCAGCGCCGGGCTCCGCGCTGGCCACTCCGCCGGGAGCAGCCCGCCGACCACGGCGTCCGCGCCGCCGAGCACCTCGACGAACGGCGCAGGCGCGTCCACGGCCAGCGCGTCCCGGCCGCGCGTCCGGTGCGGCAGCACGGGCGCGTCCGGCAGCCGCTCCCGGATCGCCCGGCGGATCCGCGCGTCCAGTTCGCCCGCGCCGACCGGCCCGGGCACGAGATCGAGCACGCGCGGCGACACCGGCAGCTCGCCCAGCAGCCGCACATACGCCTCGGCGGCCCGCTTCACGAGGAAGCCGGTCAGCGCTCCCGGCGCGACGTGCCGCCGGTCAGGCGCGAGCGGGAACGACGCGATGAGCAGGGCGGGCAGATCCAGTCGCTCATCGCTGGGCGTGGGCGCATGCACGACCCCGGACACGTCGCCGGGCAGCCCGTCCTCTGGCAGGGCCCACCGAACCTGCCAGAAAGGCCGCGCCCGTTCCTCCACAGGACGGTCTTCCAGAAGCGCCCCGGGGATCTCCCCATGCGCCTCGACCGTCCGCCACACGCTCCCGTTGAGGACGACCTCGCCGACGCGCCGTTCAGCGGTCAGCGCGCGCACATCGCCATCGACGTCGATCTCGACGTGCTCCAACGCCGGCAGAGCCAGCATCAGCGCCGCGCCGACCTCCGCGAGCTGCCGCCGGACGGACGCGACCGCGTCCTCCCGCAGCGGCAGGCGCACGACGGTGTCGAACCCGTCCGGCACCTCCGGCACGTCGTCCAGCGCGAACGGCAGCCGCAGCAGCGGCACATGCCCGCCCCGCCGCCGGACCTCGTCGCCGACGCCCGCCAGCCCCTCCACCAGCCCACGGGCCCGCTCGACCGACCACCCGACACCCGCCGCGCCCGCTCCGGCGCGCCCGGCGACGGACGCGGACGCGATGGCGGGATCGTCGGTCACGGAGGCGACGGCCGCGAAACCCACGCCGAAGCGGCCGGTCGCGGCGGTCTCGTCGCGTTTGGCGGAGGCACGGAGGGTGGAGAGGGCCTCGACCCCCTCCGCGTCCAGCGGCGACCCCGTGTTGGCGGCGGACAGGACGGCGCCCGAGGGCGACGTCCGCAGCGTCAGGCGGAGACGGCCGGGGACGGCGGCGCGCAGGGCCGCGTCCGCCGCGTTCTGGGCGAGCTCCACGACCACGCGGTCGCGGTAGCCGCCGAGGGCGTAGTCCTCTTCGGCGTTGGCGTCCTCGCGGAAGCGCGCCGGGGACTCGGCCCAGGCGCGCAGCACACGTTCGCGCAGGGCGCCCGTGCCGAAGGTATCCGGAGTGTCCGGCATGGCGTCAGCTGTGGCCGAGCGCCTCGTCGTCCAGGGACGCCGTGTCGTCGTCACCGGACGGGACGATCTCGTAGCCCAGTTCGTCGATCACCGGCGGGTTGTGCTCGGACGCGGCCGGGATCGAGACGGCCTCGGAGTGCGCGCCGCAGCCGTGGTCGGCGGAGACGACGCGGCCGTCGTCGGGGGCGTACTCGTTGGCGCAGACCCCGAAGACCTGCCGCAGCTCGCCCGCCAGGACGACGAAGAAACCGCAGGTGGAGCACTGGGCGGGAGCGGACGCGGCGATCGGCGCGCGCGGCCCGGCGACGCCCTCGTACCAGCGCGTCGCGGCCTCGTCGCGGCCCTCCCGCGACAGCACTCGGACGCGGCCGAGCCCGAGCTCCCACTGGGCCTCGCGGTCGGTGGAGTCGTCCACCTGGGTGAAGCCGGGGGCGAGCCGGACGTCGTCGGGCGCGGTCGGCAGCAGGTCGCCGGGGCCGAGGTCGCCGGGGCGCAGCCGCTCCAGCCACGGCACCCACGGCGGCGCGAGCAGCGCCTCCTCGCCCGGCAGCAGGACGCATTCGCTGACCGTGACGTTCCTGGCGCGCGACGCCCGGGTCACCGTCACCGACCAGCGCCAGCCCCGGTAGGCGGGGTCGAGGCACTCGAAGGAGTGCGTGACCACGCGGTCGGCCTCGGCGCGGTAGCCGAGATGCTCGCCGACCGGGGTCGGGCGGGCGGTGTCCTCGGCGGCGGCGCGGGCGAGGTCGACGGCCTCGGCGCACGCCGCGTCGACGGCGGGCGTGCGGGTCCGGCGGGCGGGCCCGGACGTGGTGCGCGCGGCGGCGGGACGCGCGGGGCTGGACTGGCGCTGTGGGCTCACACGTCAATTCTCGCCCATGAAAGGACGTGGCCGGGCACATGGCCGGGCATACGGCGGGGCATACGGCCGGTCACGCGCGGGCGGCACGGCGCCGCACCGCTCGGGTGAGCCTCCATTCCAGCGGGGAACGTAGTCTCAATCGAACGACTCCGATGGCCGTGCCCCGGTGGACATCCGGCACGGCCGCTGGGAGAGACCGGGGCGCATGGCAGACCGCACGAGGCTGGGACGGCCCGTACGCGCCGCCGCCGGAGCTGCGGCGCGGGCGGGCCGCGGCGCGCGCTCGGCCCTGCTCGGGACGGGCCGCCTCACCCGCCGCGTCACGCACGCGCAGGGCGCCGGGCGCAGCGGCCTCGGCAGCCTGATCGAGGCGTCCGCGTTCAACTCCGCCGGCGACGCCATGGTCACGGTCGCGCTGGCCGGGACGCTGTTCTTCGGCCTGGACGTCAACCAGGCGCGCGGCCAGATCGCCCTCTACCTGCTCGTCACGATGGCGCCGTTCGCGCTGGTCGCCCCGCTGATCGGCCCCGCGCTGGACCGGGCCCGGCACGTCCGCCGCTACGCGATCGCGAGCACGTTCGTGATGCGGGCGCTGCTGTGCTGGGCGATGGCGGGCGCGCTCCCGCACGGCGACCAGGTCACGTTCCTGCCCGCCGCGTTCGGCGTGCTGGTGCTGTCCAAGGCGTTCGGGGTGCTGCGGGCGGCGGTCACCCCGCGCGTCCTGCCGGACGAGATCACGCTGGTGACGGCGAACGCGCGCGCCGCGTTCGCCGGGCTGATCGCGGCATCGGTCGCCGCGCCGGTCGCGGCCGGCCTCGCGGTGCTCATCGGCCCGGGGTGGGTGCTGCGCATCGGCACGGCGGTGTTCCTGCTCGGCGTCGTGTTCACCATGCGGCTGCCGGGGCACGTGGACGTCCCCGAGACCGCGCCGCAGCCGGAACCGGCCGCCGGACGGCCGCGCCGCCGGCGGGTCCTGCCCCGCGTCGGACCCGTCGTCGCGGAGGCGATGGAGGCCAACGCGGTGCTGCGGGCCTTCTCCGGCTTCCTGATCATCTACCTGGCGTTCCTGCTGCGGCAGGAGCGGTTCGACCCGGTGTCCCACCATGTCGCGCTCGGCCTGCTGGCGGCGTGCGCGGGCGCGGGCGGGCTGATCGGCACCGCGCTCGGCGCCTGGATGAAGGCGCGGGCGCCCCGGTTCATCGTGTCCGCGACGCTCGCCGCCGTCACCGCCGTCACCGCGGCGGGCGCCGCGTTCTTCGGGCTGTGGGCGGCGCTCGCCGTGGCGACCGCGGCCGGTCTCGGCCAGGTGCTCGGCAAGCTGTCCATGGACGCGGTCGTCCAGCGCGAGATCGGCGAGGAGATGCGCTCGTCCACGTTCGCGGTGTCGGAGACGCTGCACCAGCTGAGCTGGGTGCTGGGCGGGCTGCTCGGCCTCGGCATGTCGATCGTCGCGGACGGACGGGTCGCGCTCGCGACCGTCGCCGCGGCGCTCGCCGTCGCGTCCGCGCTGCTCGTGTCCCGGCAGGCCGGGCCGCGGCGCCGCGGCCGCCGGCCCGCCGCGCAGGCGAACATCACGGACGCGCACCCGGAGATGCGCGCCTGACCCGCCAGGGGACGGTCAGGGCGACAGGTCGTCGGCGACCGCCCGCAGCACGATGGCGATCTTCTTCGACTCCGCCGGGGCCGGGTGCTTGCCGCGCCGGTAGGTGTTGGAGATGTCGTCCAGCAGCTTGATGAGGTCCTCGGTGATCACGACCATCTCGTCCGGCTTCTTGCGCCGCTGCTTGGCGATGGTCTTCTCGACCGACGGCAGCGACTCCAGCACCCGGACCTGGAGGGCCTGCTGGCCGCGCCGCCCCTCGACCACGCCGAACTCGATGCGCTGACCGGGCTTGAGCGCCGTGACGCCGCCCGGCAGCGCCGATGAGTGCACGAAGACCTCCCCGCCGTCGTCGCGGGTGAGGAAGCCGAACCCCTTGTCGGAGTCGTACCACTTGACCTTGCCAGTCGGCACCGGAGACCTCGTTCAGTAATCGTCCTGAATCGCCCTCAAGATTAGTGCCTCGCCGCGGGCCGGTGAACACGCCGGGTACCCCCGCGACGCCTGCGGGGCAACGCCTCAGACGCTATCCCGGACGTCCGGGAACGGCACCTCGGTTTCGCGGCGCGGATCAGCCCGCCGGGAACCCGCCGAGCCACTGCGGGAAGGCCAGCAGGTCGGGCAGGACGACGTCCGCGCCGTACGCCGCGAGCGCCGCCGAATCGAACGGGCCGGTCGCCACGGCCACCGCCACCGCCGACGCGGCCCGAGCCGCGTCCACGTCGCCGGTGTGGTCGCCGATGTAGGCGCCCGCGCCGTGCTCGCGCAGCGCCGCGCCCTTGTCGGCGCCGAACAGGCCGCCCACCACGGCGTCCGGCCGCAGCCCCAGGAACCGGACGGTCCGCTCGGTGTCGGCCTGGTTCTTGCCCGACACGACGACCACGCGCCCGCCCCTGGCCCGCACCGCGTCCAGCGCGGCGGCGGCGCCCGGCATGAGGACGGTCGCCGGGACCGCGATGTCGGCGTAGACCGCCCGGTAGCGGGACGCCATCGCGGGCACCTCGTCCGCCGGGAACCAGTAGGCCAGCTCCTCCTCCAGCGGCGGCCCGATGCGCCGCACCACGAGCTCCGTGTCGATCGGGACGCCCGTCTCCGCGGCGAGGAACGCGTACACGGCGCTGATGCCGGCGCGCGTGTCCGCCAGGGTCAGATCGAGGTCGAAGCCGACGGCGAAGGCCGCGCCGGACGATGCGGGAGGATCGAGATCGAGCACGCCCCACAGGGTAAGGGGCTGGACACATGAGAGGACCCGCGCTCTCCTGGTAGTGGCGATGCGACGGGATCCGAGTAGGAGAGCACGGGACCGTGATCCAGATATACCCGGCCCCCCGGCCACAAACCCGCTGACCAGGGAAAACGCAGCACCCGAACACCCCACCCCGACCCCAAGGACGATCACCCGCCGGCCGCCCCCCGGCACGGCCCGGTGAAGGAGGCCACCCATGGCGCACGACCCCGACCCGCCGGTCGACCAGGCCCCGCCCCCGCCCCCGCACGAGCACGCCATGACCCGCACGGAGCCCGGCGGCGAGCACCGCGCCCCGCGTGCCCGGCGCTCGTTCACCGACCGCGCCGGGGCGGCCCGCCGCCGCGCCGTCGACGGCGCGGCCACCGCGATCTCCGTCGTGACCACGCTCGTCGTGCTGGTCCTGGCCGTGCACATCGTGTTCGTCGCGTTCGAGGCGAACACGGCGAACGACCTCGTCCGCTGGTTCGGCGACCGGGCCACCGACCTGTGCTGGCAGTTCAAGGACGTCTTCCAGCCCGAGAGCCACAAGACGGAGGTCGCGGTCAACTACGGCCTGGCGGCCCTCGTCTACCTGGTGATCGGGCGGATCCTGGTCGGCATCGTCCGCCGCTTCGCCTAGCCGTCCGCCGCTTCCTCAGCCGTCGGAGGCTTCGCCCAGCCGTCGGAGGCTTCGCCTAGTCGCGGCCGGGGAAGCGGACCGCGTCGAACGGCCAGGCCGTCGTCATCCACTGGCGGACGAACGTCTCCAGTTCCTTCTCCAGGACGGAGTTCTCCTCGTCGGCGCGGACCCAGAACACCACGACGGCGTCCGAGCCCGGCTCGTCGGACGGGGCCACGTGGATGCGGCCGAGCTGCCGCTCCCCGTCCGGCGTGATCACCACGTAGCTGAACGAGCGCCGCAGCTGCCCCTGCTTCTGCAGCCACGCGACGTCGATCAGGGCCTGCTCGAACGTGAACTCGCTGTCCGGCCAGCCCCACTCGGGCCCGAACCGGCCGGCCAGGCGGTCCAGGCTGCCGATCACGGCGCCGTAGTCCTTGACCACGTCGTGCACGGTGATCGGGCGGATCTGGAAGTCGGGCCCCGCCACCAGCGTGGGCACCACGAAGTCCTCGGGCAGGAACGCCCCGCTCGCCGCCTTCTGCGGAGACTTGAACATCGTCGACCTTTCCAGCGACGCCCCTTCCGGCGACGGGGCATGCGGCCTCGAACTCTAGTCCTCCCGGCCCCCCGACGAGACGCATCACGGATTCGGGCGCGCCGCGGCGGCGGCCCGGCAGTGGCTCAACGGCGGCGCGGTGGCGGCGGGCCGCGCGCCGATGCCTTAGTGTTCTTCCGGAGGAATTCATCACCATGACGCCACCCACGCGCGACCGCATCGTGTCCGAGTCGCTCCGGTTGTTCGCCGACCGGGGCTACGCGGCGACGTCGGTCGCGGAGATCGAGGCCGCGGCGGGCCTGTCCCCCGGCGCGGGCGGGCTCTACCGGCACTTCCGGTCGAAGGAGGAGGTTCTCGCCTCCGCCATCCGCGAGCACATCGAGCGGACCCACCGGCAGATCAGCGACGTCCTCACCCAGGCCTCCGTCTTCGAGGACCGCCCCCTCGAGATCCGGCTGCGCATGACGTGCCAGGTCGGCCTCGCCAAGATGCGCGAGGAGCAGGACCTCATCCGGGTCCTGTTCCGCGACCTCGACCAGTTCCCGAACCTGGTCGCGGAGATGCGCGAGGGCATCGTCAACCCGCTCTACGACGGGATCGCGACCTGGCTGTCCGCGCAGCCCGAGTTCGAGGGCTCCGACGAGGACTGGCCCGCGATCGCCTCCATCCTCGGCGGCGCCGTGGTGAACTACTGGCTGGCGAACGAGTCGATGTACGAGCCGCCGACCCGCATCGACGAGAAGCGCTTCGTGGAGAGCTGGGCGCGGCTCGGGCTCGGGCTCGTGCACCTGGAGCGCACACCCGCGACCTGACCTGCGGCATCCTGGGTTCCCCACCCCGCGCGGGCCCCTACCCTTGAGGGCCCGCGCACCTGCGGCGTGCACGCGACATAAAGTTGGGGACCGGCATGGAGACGTACGCGGACTGGCTTCGCGCGCGAGGCGACGACGAGCTTCGCGCGCTGCTGACCGCGCGTCCGGAGCTGCTCGCCCCCGTCCCCGCCGACCTGACCGCGCTCGCCGCCCGCGCCGCCACGCCCGCCGCCGTGTCCCGCGCCCTCGACCGGCTGGACCGGTTCACCCTCGCCGTCCTCGAAGCCCTCCTCGTCCTGCCCGCGCCGGGCCCCGCCGCGCTCGCCGCGGCCCTCGGCGCGACGCCCGCGCAGATCGAGCGCGCCCTCGACACGCTGCGCCGCTACGGGCTCGCCTGGGGCGACGGGACGCCGCCCGCCGCGCCCGGCGTCCGGCAGGTCCTGCCGCACCCGGCCGGCCTCGGCCCGCCCGTCCCGGAGGTCTTCGCCGGCTACTCCGCCGAGCGGCTCACCGACCTCGTCACCGACCTGGAGGGCGAGGCGCCGCGCGGGTTCCCCGACTCCGGGCGGCTGCTGCGGCGCCTCGCCGAGCTGCTGGCCGAGCCCGGGGACCTCATCGAGGACGCCGGGCCCGAGGCGCGGGCCGCCCTCGACCAGCTCACCTGGGGGCCGCCCGTCGGACGGGTCGCGGACGCGCGCCGCCCCGTCCGGATCGACACCGCGACCACCCCGATCGAGCGGCTCCTCGCCCGCGGCCTCCTCGCCGCCGAGGACGACCGCACCGTCACCCTCCCCCGCGAGGTCGCGCTGCACCTGCGCGGCGACCGCCTCTTCCGGGACGTCCCCGCCGAACCGCCGCCGCTCCCCGCCGGGGCCCGGCGGCCGCGCGGCGACGACCTCGTGGTGCGCGCCGCCGCCGGCGAGGCGTACAACGCCGTCCGGCTCATCGAGGAGCTCCTCGAACGCTGGGGCCTCGATCCGCCGCCCGTCCTGCGCAGCGGCGGCCTCGCCGTCCGCGACCTGCGCGCCGCCGCCTCCCTGCTGGACGTCCCGGAGTGGAAGGCGGCGCTGCTCGTCGAGGTCGCCTACGCCGCCGGGCTGCTCACCCGCAGCGGCGACCTCGACGGCGAATGGCTGCCCACCCCCGCCTACGACCTGTGGCTGATGCGCGACACCGCCGGCCGCTGGACGGAGCTCGCCCGCGGCTGGCTGAAGTCCGACCGCGCCGCCGGGCTCGCCGGCGAGCGCGACGACCGCGACCGGCTGATCAACGCGCTCAGCGAGGCGATGGTGCGCAGCAGCGCCCCCGCCACCCGCAGCGAGATCCTGGAGATCCTCGCCGGCGCCGAGCCCGGCGCCGTCGTCGACGCGGACGCCCTGCGCACCCGGCTCGGCTGGCTGCGGCCCCGCCGCGGCGGCCCGACCCGCGAGCGGCTCCTCGGCTGGACGCTCCGCGAGGCCGCCGCGCTCGGCCTCACCGGCTTCGGCGAGCTCGCCGGGTTCGGCCGCGACCTCCTCGCCGGCGACGACCCCGAACCCGCCCTGGAGAAGTACCTCCCGGCGCCCATCGACGAGATCCTCATCCAGGCCGACCTGACCGCGATCGCGCCCGGCCCGCTCGTCACCGACCTCGCCCGCGAGCTCGCGCTCGCCGCCGACGTCGAATCCACCGGCGGCGCCACCGTCTACCGGTTCACCCCCGAGTCGGTCCGCCGCGCCCTCGACGCCGGACGCTCCGCCGCCGACATCACCGACCTGCTCACCCGGCACTCCGCGACCCCGCTGCCGCAGCCGCTCGGCTACCTCATCGACGACGTCGCCCGCCGGCACGGGCACCTGCGCGTCGGCGCCCTCACCTCCTACGTCCGCACCGACTCCGCCGCCACCCTCGACGAGATCCTCGCCGACCGGCGCGCCGAGCCGCTGCGCCTGCACCGCCTCGCGCCGACCGTCCTCGCGTCCGGGCTGCAGCGCGCCGACCTGCTCGACGGCCTGCGCGCCATGGGCCTCGCGCCCGTCGCCGAGGCCCCCGGCGGCGGCGTCATCGTGACCCGGCCGGACGCGCAGCGCGCCGACCCGCCGCCGACCGCCGAGATCGTCCGGCTCCGTCCCGGCACCCGCACCGACGCCTCGATGATCACCGCCGCCGTCCGCGCCCTGCGCGCGGGCGACGAGGCGTCCCTGCACGGCGCCGAACACGCCCGGCAGGCGCCCTCCGGAGAACCGCCCCGCTCCCCGGCGATGGCCACCATCGAGCTCCTCCGCGCCGCCGTCGACCGCGGCTCCCGCGTCTGGATCGGCTACCTCGACCAGCAGGGCCAGGCGTCCAGCCGCATCGTCGAACCCGTCCGCGTCGAAGGCGGCTTCCTCACCGGCTACGACGCGACCCGCGCCGCCGTCCACCGCTTCGCCCTCCACCGCATAACCGGCGTCAGCGAGTTGAGCTGACCGCCGCCTCGGCGCGGGCGTCGAGGGCGATCGCCGCGACTCGGGACGGCGATGGGGGTTATGGAACGCGCGGCAGCCCTCTGGAGTCCTAATCTGGAGGCCCCGTGTCGCGTTTGTGAAGGAGGCCGCGTGTGAGCGGATATGGCGGCACGCCGCCCGGCTGGCAGGACCCTTACGGCGGGCAGGGCTGGAACCAGCCGCCGTACTCCGGCGCCCAGCCGCCGCCCGGCTACCCCTACGCCTACGGGCCCCCGGGCGTCCCGGTCCGGCCGACGAGCAGCGCCTCCACCACCGCCTGCCTGGTCTGCAACATCGCCAGCGTGCTGCTGTGCTGCGGCGTGCTGGGCATTCCGGGCGCCATCGTGTCGGCGATCGCGATGGGACGCGTGCACACCGACCCCGAGTCCGCCCGCAAGCTGACGATCGCGGGCTGGATCCTGTTCGCCCTGTCCATCGTCTGCGGGATCATCATCGCCATCATCTACGTCGTCGTCATGGTCAACGCCGACACCGGCTACGACTCCGGGTCCGGCATCTAGCCGTCCCGGGAAGAGCACGGCCCCCGCCGCCGTTGAAGCATGCGTTCCCGTCCGGATCGCACGACGCGCCGCCCTGCCTCGGGTAGCGTGCGGCGACGGTGTCCGGACGCGGCATCGATCACTGACATCGCGACGGGGGCTCTGCTTTGACCGACGGTCCGCTCATCGTCCAATCCGACAAGACCCTGCTGCTGGAGGTCGACCACGAGCTGGCCGGCGCCTGCCGCAAGGAGATCGCCCCGTTCGCCGAACTCGAACGGGCGCCCGAGCACGTCCACACCTACCGGGTGACGCCGCTCGCGCTGTGGAACGCCCGCGCCGCCGGGCACGACGCCGAGCAGGTCGTCGACACGCTGATCAGGTACTCCCGCTACCCCGTCCCGCACGCCCTGCTGGTGGACGTCGCCGACACGATGGCGCGGTACGGGCGGCTGCGGCTGGAGAAGGACCCCGAACTCGGGCTCGTCCTGTCGTCCTCCGACCGGTCGGTGCTGGAGGAGGTCCTGCGCGCCAAGAAGATCAAGGGGATGATCGGGGACCGGGTCGGCGACGACGCGGTCGCCGTCCACCCGAGCGAGCGCGGCGCCCTCAAGCAGGCCCTGCTGAAGCTCGGCTGGCCCGCCGAGGACCGGGCCGGCTACGTGGACGGCGAGGCCCACGGCATCTCCCTCGTCCAGGACGGCTGGGAGCTGCGCTCCTACCAGGACGAGGCCACCGACGCGTTCTGGCACGGCGGCTCCGGCGTCGTCGTCCTGCCGTGCGGCGCGGGCAAGACCATCGTCGGCGCCGCCGCCATGGCGCGTGCGCAGGCGACCACTCTGATCCTCGTCACCAACACCGTGTCGGCGCACCAGTGGAAGCAGGAACTCCTCCGGCGGACGTCCCTCACCGAGGACGAGATCGGCGAGTACACCGGCACGAAGAAGGAGGTCCGGCCGGTCACCATCGCCACCTACCAGATCATGACGACCCGCCGGAAGGGCGCGTACACGCATCTGGAGCTCTTCGACGCCCGCGACTGGGGCCTCGTCGTCTACGACGAGGTGCACTTGCTGCCCGCGCCGATCTTCCGGATGACCGCCGACCTCCAGGCGCGCCGCCGGCTCGGCCTCACCGCCACCCTCGTCCGCGAGGACGGCCGCGAGGGCGACGTGTTCTCCCTGATCGGGCCGAAGCGCTACGACGCCCCCTGGAAGGACATGGAGTCCCAGGGCTGGATCGCGCCCGCCGACTGCGTCGAGGTCCGCGTCACCCTCACCGACTCCGAACGCCTCGCCTACGCGACCGCCGAACCCGAGGAGCGCTACCGCTTCTGCGCCACCACGGACACGAAGACCAAGCTCATCCAGGCCCTGGTCGACCGCCACCGAGGCGAGCAGACGCTGGTCATCGGCCAGTACATCGACCAGCTGGACGAACTCGGGGCCTTGCTGGACGCCCCCGTCATCAAGGGCGAGACCAGGGTGCGCGAACGGGAACGCCTTTTCGACGCGTTCCGCTCTGGCGAGATCAACGTGCTGGTCGTGTCGAAGGTCGCGAACTTCTCGATCGACCTGCCGGAGGCGTCCGTCGCCGTCCAGGTGTCCGGGGCCTACGGGTCGCGGCAGGAGGAGGCCCAGCGCCTCGGACGGCTGCTGCGGCCCAAGGCGTCCGGCAGCGGCGCCCGGTTCTACGCCGTCGTCGCCCGCGACACCCTCGACCAGGACTACGCCGCCCACCGGCAGCGTTTCCTGGCCGAACAGGGCTATGCCTACCGCATCGTGGACGCCGACACCGTCTTCGCCGGCAACGACTTCTAGCCGGCGGAGGCCGTGTCCGGCGGTCGGCTGCGAGTCGTCAGGCGGGCGGGGGCCAGTGCCGGAGGGCGCTGTCGAGGGCGTCCAAGGTCCTGGCCCAGGACGCGTCCGCGTCGCGCGGGTGGTGCTGGAAGGCGCCCGCGGTCTCCAGGCTGACGTAGCCGTGGAACACGCTGCCCAGCATCCGCACCGCGTCCGTCTGGTCGGGCTCCGCCAGCTCGTAGCCGCGCAGGATCGCCCGCGTCATCTCCGCATGCCGGACTCCCGCGCTCCGGAGGGCCGTCTCGCGGTCCAGCTCCATCCGGGCCGCCGCGTACCGGCCGGGATGCCGCTTGGCGTAGCTCCGGTACGCGCCGGCGAAGGCGACCAGCGCGTCCTTGCCGGCGCGTCCGGCCACCTCGGCCGCGACCTCGTCGGCGAGTTCGGCCAGCGCCAGCAGCGCCACCCGGGTCTTCAGGTCGTGCGCGTTCCTGATGTGCGAGTACAGGCTGGCTTCCTTGACGCCGAAGCCGCGCGCGAGCGCCGCGACGGTCACCTTGTCGAAGCCGACCTCGTCGGCCAGCTCCGCCGCCGCGCGCGTCAGGCGCTCGACGGTCACTCCGGCGCGAACCATGGGCCCCCTCCCGTCCACCTAGGCCATTAAAGCATTTGCCTAGGGGTATTAGGAAGACTAGCCTCGGCGCTCATGAGGCCCATCACCGAACGCGACCTTCGCGCGTCCTTCGTCAACTGCTCCAAGGGGGAGGCCAAACGCCTCGACCTCCCCAAGGACTTCGCCGACCTGCCTTGGGACGACCTCGACTTCCTGGGCTGGCAAGACCCCGGCGCGCCCGGACGCGCCTACCTCATCGCCGAACGGGACGACAGCATCGCCGGCATCTCGCTGCGGGTGACCGCCGGCACGGCCCGCGGTTTCACCTCACGCAGCATGTGCTCGCTGTGCCTGACCACACGCACCGGCGGCGGCGTCGCGCTGATGACCGCGCGCCGGACCGGTGACGCAGGCCGCCAGGGCAACTCGGTCGGCCAGTACATGTGCGGTGACCTCGACTGCTCCCTCTACGTGCGAGGGAAGAAGCAGTCGGTCGCCGGGGGCGGGCTCGACGAATCCCTCACCCTGGACGAGAAGGTCGCGCGCGTCCTCGGCAACCTGCATTCGTTCCTGGACAAGGTGACCCGATGAACCGCCCTCACGCCGCCGACACGGGCGAACAGGAAGGGCACTCTTGCGGGCATCAGCCGCCGGGAGAATGGCCGTATGGCGACTGTTGAACTGCGTGACTTGACCGTTCACATCGACACCGGCCGCTGGAACGAAACCGTCCTCGACGGAATGGACCTGGTCGTCCCGGAGGGGCAGCTCACTGCTCTGCTCGGCGAATCCGGCTGCGGCAAATCCATGGTCGCCGCGGCGCTCACCGGCCTCCTGCCAGGTTCGGCCCGCCGCACCGGCCAGGTCCGCGTCAATGGCACTTCAGTGGACGACGAGCGTCAGTGGCGGCGCCTCCGAGGCCGCACCGTCGGGTTCGTGCCCCAGGACGGAGTCACGGCCTTCGCCCCGTCCGAGACCGTGGGCGCGCAGTTGCGCGAACTGGAACGCCGACACCGGCAATGGAGCCTGGACCGCGCGTGCACTGCGGCGCGCTACCCGACCGAGTTGTTCGACCTGCTGCCTGACCAGCACTCCGGCGGCCAGATCCAGCGGGCCGCCCTCGCCGCCGCGCTCCTGCCCGCGCCCGGCATCCTCATCGCCGACGAACCGGCCGGTTCCCTGGACGTCGACACGGCCTACGCGGTGTGGACCACCCTGCGCAGGTACGCCGACGCGGGAGCGGCCGTGCTGGTGATCACACACGACGTGCCCATGCTCACCGCCACCCGCGTCGCAGACCGGATGGTGCTCATGCGCGGCGGCAAGGCCGTCGTCACCGGCACCACTCCCGAACTCGCCGCTCTGACCGACCCATACGTGCGCGGCTTCTTCCAGCCCCAATGAGCGCATGCTCGTCAGTTCTCAGACCCGTTAAATGAGAAAGGGCCCCGCCGTGTGGCGGGGCCCTTCCTGCAATATGAGTCCGGCGGTGTCCTACTCTCCCACACAGTCTCCCATGCAGTACCATCGGCGCTGAAGGGCTTAACTTCCGGGTTCGGGATGGGACCGGGTGTTTCCCCCTCG
>NZ_JBGNUS010000013.1:59472-156678 GCF_041951365.1 Actinomadura sp. GTD37 | reverse complement strand
TGACTTGGGGGGTGTTGTTGTTATCCGGAGGCCCATAACAACAACACGCCGCAAGTCAACGCACTCGGGGTCTTCTTGACTGTGCATTGGCGCGGGGCGCGGGCGCGCGTCAGGATGCTGGGGTGACTTCGCCGCCTGGTATGCCGCCGATGCCGCCCTACCGAGGGGGGACCGGTGTTCCGCCGGGTGGGCCGCCCCCGGGAATGCGGGCGGCGGCTCCGGAGCGGTTCGTCCTGCCGGGGCCCTGGTACCGGATCCAGGCGATTCCGGCGCCGCAGCGGGACGCGTCCGCCGAGTGGGACTTCGTGAGCGTGCTGCCTGCGGCGTTGTCGGCGGCGCGGCTGCGGCGGCCGTTCGTCGTGGGGTGGCTGTCGGCGGGGGGCGGCGCGCCGCTGGAGCTGATCACCAATGCGGGGCCCATCGGGACCCCCGAACCGGGCATGGAGACGTACGGGCTGCTGTTCCCCAGCGGTGCGCGGGGCGTGCCGGTCGGGGACGGGTGGTTGCGGCAGGCGGAGCGGATGGCGTGGACGCGGTGTCCCGGACGGCTCGCGCCGCAGGGCGCCGGGGGCGGGCCGGGGCTGTTCGAGGCGACGCTCGTCACGCTCATGGAGCGGCCGTTCGGGTGGTTCGTCGTCGCGGAGCCCTGCGACGAGCGGATGATCGACGCCGAGATGCGGGAGCTGCACCACGAGCTGCGCATGCTGCGGAGGGGCGAGGACGAGAACGCCCGGCTCGCCGTCGCCCGCGCCGACCAGCGGCTCGCCGAGCTGGACGCGTTCCGCGAGGCGGGGCTGTGGCAGGTGCGGGTCGTCGCCGGGGCCGCCTCGCAGGACGAACTCGGGCAGATCGCCCCCGTGCTGGTCGGGTCGATGGAGCTGGGGCACCATCCCTACCGGCTGCGGTCGGGGCACGGGAGCGGTTCGTTCGCGGAGATGCTGAGCCCGGGGGCGGAGCCCGTCGTGGCCCGTCCGATGGCGGAGTCGGATCAGCGGTTCCCGTTCGTCGCCACCGCGGGCGCGCTCGCGGCGCTGGCCGGGCTGCCGCGCAGGGAGGTCCCCGGCCTGCGGGTGCTGGACGCCGGGTACTTCGACGTCACGTCCGAGACCACGCCGCTCGCCGGGGAACCGCAGATCGAGCTGGGCGCCATCCTGGACGGCCAGGACCGGCAGGTCGGCAGCTTCACCGTCCCCCGCTCCACCATCAACCGGCACGTGTTCGTCACCGGCGCGACGGGCGCGGGCAAGTCGCAGACCGTCCGGCATCTGCTGGAGCAGCTGACGCGGGCGGGGATTCCGTGGCTGGCGATCGAGCCCGCGAAGTCGGAGTACGCGGCGATGGCCGGACGCATCCAGGATCTGGGCGGGCCGGTCACGGTCGTCAACCCGTCCGACCCCGACTCGGTGCCGCTGTCGGTGAACCCGCTGGCGCCCGAGCCGGGGTATCCGGTGCAGGCGCACATCGACATGGTGCGGGCGCTGTTCCAGGCCGCGTTCGACGCCGAGGAGCCGTTTCCGCAGATCATGGCGCAGGCCCTGCAGCGGGTCTACGAGAACAACGGGTGGGACGTCGTGACGGGCGGCGGCGTGCCCGGGTCGCTCATCGAGCCCGCCGTCCCGACGCTGGAGCAGCTCCAGAATGCGGCGCTCCAGGTCATCCAGGACGTCGGCTACGGGCGCGAGCTGATGGCCGACGTGCAGGGCTTCGTCGACGTCCGGCTGAGGTCGCTGCGCATCGGCTCCGCCGGACGGTTCTTCGAGGGCGGCCACCCCGCCGACATCGGCGGCATGCTCCGCGACAACATCGTCCTCGCCATCGAGGACGTCGCCAACGACGAGGACAAGGCGTTCCTCATGGGCACGCTCATCATCCGCATCGTCGAGCACCTGCGGATGCGCGAGCGGAAGCGCGACCGCGCCACCGGGTCCGCGCTGCGGCACGTCATCGTCATCGAGGAGGCGCACCGGCTGCTGCGCAACCGCGGGCCTGAGCGCGGCAGCTCGCACGCGGTCGAGCTGTTCGCCGGGATGCTCGCCGAGATCCGCGCGTACGGCGAGGGCATCATCGTCGCCGAGCAGATCCCGACGAAGCTCGTCCCGGACGTCATCAAGAACACGGCGCTGAAGGTCGTCCACCGGCTGCCCGCCTACGACGACCGGCACCAGGTCGGCGCGGCCATGAACCTGGACGGCGACCAGTCCCGCGAGGTGGTGTCGCTGCGTCCGGGCGTCGCGGCCGTGTTCGCGGACGGCATGGACCGCCCGCTCCGCGTGCGCGTCCCGCTCGGCGAGGGGCGCGAGGCCGAACTGCCGGGCCCGCCGCCCCCCGTGGACGGCCGCCGCTCCGCCGCCTGCGGCTGCGAGTGCCGCTCGGGACGCGCCTGCACGCTGTTCGAACTCCGCGAGGCCGACCTCATCGCCGGCGGCCCCGACTGGTCCTGGCTGCGGCTGTGGGCCGACACGCTCGTGCTCGCGCACGTCGTGAACCGCCCGCTGCCCGCCGTCCCGGCCGAGCTGGCGCGGGCCTGGTCCCGGCTGGCGCCGCGGCTCCGCGAGTGCGCGCTCGCGACCGTCCTGGAGCGGGCGGTGACGCGGCGGTCCCGGTCGCTGCGCGCCGGCTACCCGCCCGGCGACCTCACCGCCGCGGCCGCCGACGTCGCCGGGCGCCTGCTCGGCGGCGCCGCGCCCGGCACGGCCCCCGGCCCGCAGTGGATGATCCCGCAGCTCAAGTGGCTGCACGAACTCGACCGCCTGTTCCCCTACGGCGCCGAGGCCCCCGACAAGCACACGCTCGCGCCGCCGCTCGACTACGCGCTGCCCGGCCTCAAGCAGCCGCCGGACGCCAAGCTCGGCCACCGCCTCCGCGCCCTGCGCCGCCACCCGCTGTCGATGGAACTGGCCCGCAACCGCCCCATCGCGCTCACCGCCCTCTACGGCGACGACGACCAGGCCGGCTTCTACCAGGACCTGTCCGTCGTCGCGATCGGCTTCGAGGAGCACGAGCAGATCGACCACGTCGCCGGGACGATGCGCGTCACCGAATGGCTCGAACCCGTCCTCAGCTGGTTCGAACGCTTCGTCGACCCCTTCGCCGACCCGTCCAAGGGCCTCCCCTTCCTCGGCCGGCCCCGCGAACCCGAGTAACCGATTCCGGCCGAATTTCGGCGATAACTCACTCGCGCGCCGGTTCTGCCGCTAGGTTCTGCCATCGCGGAATCACGCTCTGGCACACCGAACCTGCGGAGGAACAGGCGTTGGACGTGGAGACCAGCGGCCCCCCGACCGTCCAGTTCTTCCACCACGGGACGGACCGCGGGCCGCGGCCCGGCAGGATGCAGAACCTCACCCGCCACCTGTGCGCGGCGATGTACCTCGACAAGGGCGTATGCGACGCGGTCATCAACGAGTACGTCTACGAGCAGCACCGGGCGATCGTCCCGTCCCACGGGTTCGACCTGGAACCGGTGATCCGGCACGCCCGGCAGGCCCGCGTCATGCGCCTCGTCAGGGACGCGGTCCTCACCGTGCTCTGGTGCGTGCTGTTCGTGTCCAACCCGTTCGTCGCGTTCCTGATCTTCGGCCTGTTCGCCTATGCCACGGTGCTGCTCCAGCTTCCCTGGCGCCGATTCGGGGTCTTCGTGCGGCTCGCGATGGCCTTCGTCGCCGTATGGCTGTTCGGATGGATTCTCTGGGCCGCGCTGCTGGTCGTGCTCGCCACGGCGTTCCTGGCGAAAGGGCTCGGCCTCGCCCTGCTGGTGTTCGTCGGGCTCCCGATCGTCTCCGGATTCCCGGTCGTGGTCATCGGCCATCTCTATCTCGTCCTGCGGCGACTCGGCCAGGACCTCGGGCCGGGCGCGCACGGGCCGGGCCCCGACCCCGGCGGCGCCCGGTTCGGCAGAGCCGTCCAGCACGCCCGGGTCGCGCAGGACGGCAACGTGACCATGCACGCGGGCGACAACCCGTTCATCGGCACGGGGCACCCGCATTCGCCTGACGCGCGCGTCTGGGCCGTCGTGCTGGAGCTGGACCGGGCGGCGTCCGGTCTGCTCGACAAGCCGAAGAGCGCCGCCCCCGTCGACCCGGTCGTGATGCACGAGCGGATACGCGCCAAGCTCCACGAGATGCGCGACGAGTCGCACGCCGCCGACGCCGGCGGCCCGCTGCCGCCGCACGAGCGGATCAACGGCCTCGTCACCGGCTGGCACGTCACCGCACACGGCCGGTGCGTGCAGCGCACGCGTCCGGCGGACGACGCGACGGGCGCGATCGCGTCCGGTCATCCACTGATCGACCCGGCGGCGCGCATCCCGTACTCGATGGCGTCCGAGCATGCGCTCGACGCGGTCATCCGGCATTCGCAGGGCGGCATCCGCTGCTTCCAGCGCGTGTCGATCGGCGCCCGCGGCCAGGCGATCACCGCGCGGGACGGCCTGGTCGCCCCCGCCGAAGACCAGGAGATCGGCGTCTCCGCGTTCGTCCACCTCGCGGTGGAGGGGCGGATGCTCTACGGGCAGTTCGCCGCCACCGTGCTCCCGCCCGTCCGCCCCGCCTTCAAGCTCGTGGACGAGCTGCCCGGCTGGGACCGCTCGAAGCTGCTGGGCAAGGCGATCGTCGCCGGGCTGCCGAGCCTGCCCGTCGCGCCGCTGCTCGCCCCGTCCCGGCTCACCGCCGCGGTGTGGCGCATCGCCCGCGAGACGTTCGCCGCCGACCTCGCGCCCGACCCGGCGACGCAGCCCGTCCAGGACTACGGGGCGCGGATCAGCGTCCGGGAGCTGGCGGCGGACGGCGTCTTCCGCGACTTCGTCCAGGAGACGGACGCCGACAAGTACACGCGGCTGATCGAGCAGCGCGTCAACGAGGCGCTGCTCGACTACCTGGGCGGCGAATGCGGCATCGACGTCTCGGCGTACCGGGCGCAGGCCGGCGTCATCATGAACGAGGGCGTCATCATGACCGGCGGGACGGTCAACGGCCAGGTCGCCGCGGGGCGGCGCGTCGACCAGCGGCAGACCCGCACGGCACGGCCGGGCCGCGGCGGCGGCATCAACCCATGAGCCATCCGGAGGCGTAAGTGAGCGAGCACCGCACGAGTGACCACGGTGACCGGGGCATCAGGATCGGCGGTAACGCCACCGTGTCCGGGCAGGTCGCGTCGGGCGACAACGTGACGCAGAACCAGCAGGTCGACGCCGGGCCGTCGCGCGAGGTCGCCGAGGCGCTCGCGCGCGTCGAGCGGCTGCTGGACGCGCACGCCGGCGAGGTCGCCGAGCACCCCAGGGCCCGCCGGGACTTCGTCGACGTCCGCGAGGAGGCCGAGTCCGGCGACCCCGACACCGAGCGGATGGCGGGCGGGCTCGAACGGCTCGGGCGGCGCGTGGCAGGCGTGGCGGTGCTGGCCGAGGCCGTGCACGGCCTCGCCGCGGCCCTCGGCGCGGGCGGCTGACCGGCGTCAGATGTCGCCCTCGCCGCGGGCCGGGAGGCCGGCCTGCTCGGCGATCGGCGACCAGTAGCCGATGAACTCGCTCTTGGCGCTGCTGGCCCGCTGGTTGACGTCCGCGACCTCGCCCTCGGACGGGCAGCCCGGCGCGACGTCCAGGTAGCGCTGGTTCGACGCGGTCGACGCCTCCAGCGCGCGGATGAGCGCCTCCTTCATCTGGTCGCCGCCGTCGAGCGCGCCCACCTGCAGCTCGCGCGCCGATTCCAGCTGGCCGCGCCGCTCCTCCAGGATGCGCTGCAGGCCGCTCGTCGTGCAGCCCTCCGCGACGACCGTGCCGAGCGACGAGCGGGTCGCGCCCATCCGCTCCAGCAGCTCGTTCACGGCGCCGGCCTGCGCGTCGCGGTCGCCGGTGGCCTCGGTCTCGGGCACGACGCCCTGGCTCGGCTCCTCGGACGGCCGCCCGGACTCCTGCACCGCCGCGGGCCGGTTCTCGGGGGTGTCCGATCCGCTCGGCCAGAACACGATGCCGAGCGCGACCCCGATGAGGAGGACGACGCCCGCCGCGCCCAGGAAGTACGGAAGCCGGCTCTTGCCCCGCGGCGGCGGCGGCTGCCAGATCGGCGGCTCGGCCGCCCACGGCTCGGGGGACAGCGCGGTCGACCGCTCGTCCGACGGCGGCATGGGCGTCGTGTAGTCGGGCGGCGGCTCCCACGGGGTGGGGCCCTGCCCGGCCCACGGCGGCGGCACCGGGTCGCGGGGGACGGGCACCTCGCCGAACGGGTCGCGGGCGGTCGCGTCGCCGTCCGGTGGCGGAGCCGGCAGGGGCGCATTGCACCGCATGCAGGCGGGCGAGGACGACGAGGTGTCGGTCCCGCAGTTCGGACACCGCATGACGGCCCCCTGACCCTGTGGATGCGAACGGTCACAAGATAACGCGCGAGCCGCCGGGTTCGTGTGATTCGTCCTCGGTCGCAACCCGGCCGTAACCGGCCGCCGCCCCCGCTTACACCCGTTTCCAGCTCCGCTGCGGCTGGCCCGTCTTCTTCGCGACGGGGTTCCACAGGACGACGAACTGCTTCTTCGCCGTCGTCGCCCGCCGCTCCTGGACGGCCCGTCCGGGAACCTGGGCCGCGCTCGGCTTCGGCTTGCCGTGGCAGCCGCCCTGGTTCGCCTGCGCCCACTGAAGCAGGACCTGGTCGACCCGCAGCGACGCGGTCAGCGCCTCCGACAGCGAGCCGCGCAGCCGCTCCCCGTTGGCCAGCCTGTCGACCTTGAGGCCGCTGGTGCGCTGCAACTGGTTCTGGCGGCGCTGCGCGACCGTCTGGAACCCCTGGATCGCCTGCGGCAGCGTCTTGCACTTGCCGGCCCGGCCGAGCGCCCCGGCGAGGATGCGCCGGGTGGCGACGCTGTCGTTCAGGATCGCGTTCAGGGCGGCGGCCTGCGCCTTGGTCTCGGGCGGGATCGGCTTCTTCTCCGCGACCTGCGTGCTGGACGGCGACGAGCTCGGGTTCGTGCTCGCGGACGAGTCGTCACCGGACGGCCACACGACGAAAACCACGGCCCCGGCCGCGACCGTGACGAGCGCGGCGACGGCGGCGATGAGCGGCTTGCTCGTCCCGCCGCCCTTCCCGGCCTGGTGCGGCGGCGGGAAGCCGCCGTATCCCGGGCCGCCGCCCTGCCCCATCGCGCCCATAGGGGCCATGCCGGGCTGCCCCATCGGACCCATCTGCCCCATCGGCGGCGGGCCGCCCATCGGGGGAGCGCCCATCGGGACGCCGGGGTCCATCCGCGTCTGGTCGAGGCCGCCGCCGAACCCCTGGGCGCCGTGGTTCATGGGGCCGGGAGCGAGGTACGTCGCCTCCGCGTCCGGCAGCGCGGGCGGCATGGCGGACGGAAGGGCGGGCGGCTGGGCGGGCTGCTGCCCCCACACCTGGGTGGCGTCCGCGTCCGGCGCCTCGGGCCGGCGCGGCTGCGCGAACCACGACTCGGGGACGATCGACTCGGTCGGCTCGGACCGGTCGGCGAGGCCGAACGAGTTCTGCGGGCCGTCCGCGATCGCGGGCGGTGCGGGGGGTTCGGGCGCGGGCGGCGTCGGCTGCGCCGACCCCCACGTGGGAGGCGGCGGGACGGCGCCGTAGGCGCCCGAGTCCTCCTCGGGATTGAACGTCCAGGCCGCGGTGTCCTCGGGGTCGACGGGCGGCAGCGCGGACGGGGACGCGGGCGTCGCCGCGGACGGCTCCGCCGACAGCCGCGGCGGCGGCTGCGCGGGCGGCTCGGGCGCGGTCCAGGACGCGGCCGGCCGGGGCGGTGCGGCGAAGTCGGGCGCCGCGGGCGGCTGCGCGCTCGCGGCCCACGAGGGCTGGGGCGGCGGCACCATCATCGTCCGGTCGCCGAGCGCGTCGGCGCCGGTGGCCGGGGTCGCGCCGGTGACCGGCGCGGCCAGCGGAGCGGCGGGCCCGACCGAGTACACGTCGATCGGCGCCGCGCAGTACGAACACTTGCCGAGCGTCCCGGGCGTGTCATTGCCGCACGTCGGACACTGCATCGCTCAGACCTCGCCTTATCGCCGCTTTGCCACGCTTGCGGTCCTGGCCCGCCGGCCGGGACGGGCACCGCTTCCCCGCGAAACCAGCAGGGCTCCCGACAAAAGTAGTGGGTGCCGTTCTTCTCGGACGCGTGGATGGAAATCTGGCACACCGCAGTCGGAGGTCGCACCGAATCACGACATGTCGGTACTGGTCAAGATTGTCCCGGACGGTTTACCCGATCGGCTGTGATGATCCTCACATTGTGCACCCTCGCCCCCGGCCGCGTCCGCGAACCCCCCGGGCGCGCCGCGAACGGCGCCCGCAACGGCTAGGCTCGGGAGCGGTTTCCCGGCGCATCCAGAGAAGACGGAGTCCATGAGCGATCTTCCGCTGCGTTCGCAGCTGGCCGTCGCGCTCGGTCGTACGGCCGCCAAGATGTCCCGAATGGCGGGCCGCGGGGACGGCTCGGTGATCGGCGGACGGGTCGGTCTCCGCCTCGACCCCGAGTTGCTGACCAGGCTCGCGAAGGACCGCAAGCTCGTCCTCGTCAGCGCCACCAACGGCAAGACGACGACGACCCGGCTGATCACCTCGGCGATGACGCCGCTGGGCGAGGTCGCCACGAACGCGTTCGGCGCGAACATGCCGACCGGGCACGTGTCGGCGCTCGCGTCCGCGCCGTCCGCGCGCTATGGCGTGCTGGAGTGCGACGAGAAGTACGTCCCGATGGTGCTGAAGGAGACCGGGGCGAACGTCGTCGCGCTGATGAACCTCAGCCGCGACCAGATGGACCGCGCCGCCGAGATCTGGCTGCTGGCGGGCAAGTGGCGCCGCGCGCTGGAGGCGTCCCCGGCCAGCCACGTCATCGCCAACTGCGACGACCCGCTCGTCACCTGGGGCGCGTCCACGGCCAAGAGCGTCACGTGGGTCGCCGCCGGCCAGCACTGGCGCGAGGACTCCTGGTGCTGCCCCGAGTGCGGCGGCCCCCTCGACCGGCAGGACACCGACGAGGACAGCGACTGGGCCTGCCGCCAGTGCCACTTCCGCCGCCCCCGCCCCGACTGGGCGCTGAAGGGCGAGACGATCACCGCCCCGGACGGCCGCGCGTACGCGCTCACCGGGCTGTCGCTGCCGGGCCGCGCGAACCGCTCGAACGCGCTGATCGCGCTCGCCGTCGTCGCGCAGTTCGGCGTCCCGCCCGAGCAGGCCCTTCCGCTGCTGTCGCAGGTCACGTCCGTCGCCGGCCGGTACACGACGGTCGAGCACCAGGGCCGCTCGATCCGGCTGCTGCTGTCGAAGAACCCGGCCGGCTGGCTGGAGGCGTTCGACGTGCTGCAGCCCGCGCCCGGCCCCGTCGCCCTGTCGATCAACGCGCAGGGGCCGGACGGCCGCGACACGTCCTGGCTGTGGGACGTCGACTACCGCATCCTGCGGGGCCGCCCCGTCTGGATCAGCGGCGAGCGCCGCATCGACCTCGCCGCCCGGCTGGAGGCCGCCGACGTGGCGTTCACCGTGGTGGACGACATCGACCAGGCCGTCATGGCGGTCCCGCCCGGGCACCTCGACGTGATCGCCAACTACACCGCCTTCCAGAACATCCGAACGAGGTACGGCCGTGCCGTCTGACCGCATCAAGATCGTCTGGATCTACCCGGACCTGCTCAGCACCTACGGCGACCAGGGCAACACGATCGTCCTGGAGCGGCGGGCGGCGCTGCGCGGCATCCCGACCGAGACGGTGAACCTCCGCTCGGACGAGCCCGTCCCCGCCGACGGCGACATCTACCTCCTCGGCGGCGGCGAGGACCGTCCGCAGATCCTCGCGGCGCAGCGCCTGCGCGGCGACGGCGGCCTCGCGCGCGCCGTCCAGTCGGGCGCGGTGGTCTTCGCGGTCTGCGCCGGCTACCAGCTGCTCGGCCACGAGTTCGGCGGCGAGGAAGGCCAGCCGGTCGCCGGTCTCGGCCTGCTCGACATCCGCTCGGGGCGCGGCGAGCAGCGCGCCGTGGGCGAGATCGTCGGCGACGTGGCGGGCGAGCTGAACGTCCCCCGCATCACCGGCTTCGAGAACCACCAGGGCGTCACGCACCTCGGGCCGAACGCGCAGCCGTTCGCGAAGGTCCTGCACGGCATCGGCAACGGCGACGGCTTCGAGGGCGCCTACAGCGGGCGCGTCCTCGGCACCTACATGCACGGGCCGGCCCTCGTCCGCAACCCCGGCCTCGCCGACCTGCTGCTCCGCTGGGCGACCGGCGCCGAACTGCGGCCGCTGGACGACTCGTGGGCCGGCCGCCTGCGCGAGGAGCGGCTGAGGGCCGTCGCCGGCTGAGTTTGGGCCTGGCCGGACGGCGGCGCGGGTGCCACCGTAGCGATCATGATCTGCTGCCGTCCGAGCCGCCGGGCCCTGCTCCGCTGGAGCACGGTCGTCGCGGGTGCCTCCCTCCTCCCCGTTGCAGGGAGGACGTCCGCGCGCGCTGCGGACGACGTCCAGCCGGTGAACCTGGAACTGGTCACCGTCACCGAGACCACGGCCGTCCTCACCTGGTACACGGGCGTCCCGGGGACGGACGACGGCCTGGGCCGCATGCAGCCCGCCCCGTCCGACGCCGAGGTGCTCTACGGGACGCACCCGTCCCGGCTGACGATGACGGCCCACGGCCCGTCCGGCACCCCGTACCACTACGTTGAACTGACCGGTCTGGAACCGGGCCGCACGTACTACTACGAGGCCCGTTCCAGAGGGCGGGCGGCGGCTCCGACCTGGTTGGCGTTCGGTGAGTCGGCGGGCACTCCCGCAGGGGACGTGTTCTCTTTCACGACCCCGCAGCCGCCGCCGGGCCGCCACCTTTTCTCCGTCGCCCTCTGCAACGACCTCCACCTCGGCGAAACGGTCGCGGGTCTCGTCGGCCAGCTCCCGTGGATCAAAGGGATAGAGCAGGTGCCCGGCCATCCGCCCTATCCCGAGGTGATGGCGAAGGCCCTGATAGCGGACGCGCGCAGCCGGGGCGCGTCGCGTCTCCTGGCCGCCGGTGACGTGTCCAGCGAAGCCGCCCCGGCCGATCTCCAGAAGGCCAAGAGCATCCTCGACACTTTCGGTGGTCTGGGCAGCGATTATCTGGTGGCTCGCGGAAACCATGACCGGGCCCATTCGGGGACGCCTTACGCGTCATGCAGCCCCGGCGAACACCAGGGCAACGACTGCTTCCGGGACGCCTTCTTCCCGTCCGGCCGGACGTTCTTCACCCATGACCTGCACGGACTCCGCGTCATCGGCCTGGACACCTATGACAAGCCCGGCAACGGCGGCGACTCCGGCGGCCTTTCCGCGGAGCAGCAGTCATGGTTCGAATCGGAGCTGGCGAAAGAGCCGGACCGTCCCACGCTGGTCTTCGGCCACCATCCGCTGTTCACGGAGAACGACCCGCTCGCCGTCACCGGGACCCATTCCCTGGACGCGGGCCAATCCCTGAGAATCCTCGCGGCCTACAACCGCAGCCCCGGCGTCTTCCTGCACCATGCGGGCCACACCCACCGCAACCAGCGCTCGGTGTTCCCCCTGGCCCCGCGCGTCGTCCAGCAGGAGGTGGGGGCCGTCAAGGAATACCCGGGCGGATTCACCCTCCTCCGCGTCCACACCGGCGGTTACGCGCTCAACTTCTACAAGACCCGCGGCTCCGAGGCGCGGGCCTGGAGCGAACGCAGCCGCCAGGAACTGTCCGGCCAATGGCCGCAGCTCTCCCTCGGCAACCGCCACACCGACCGCAACACGGTGGTGACCCGGGACCTCTCCGGCCTCGGCTAACCCGGCTTCCGGGCCACGCCCGCGTAGCACCACTGGCGGTCGGCGCCGGGCGGGACGGACGTGCCGGGGTCGGGCCGCCACATCGACAGGGTGGTGAGGCCGGGGTCCACGAGGTCGAGGCCGTCGAACATCTCGGTGATCTGCGCGCGGCTGCGCAGGGTGATCTGGTAAGTGGCCCTTTCGTACACGGCGCCCGCGTCCCGGACGCGGCTGTCGGCGTCGAAGTCGGCGGTCACGTGGGAGATCGCGAGGTAGCTGCCGGGCGCCATGGCGGAGCGGAGCCGCGCGACGATGCCGGGCGGGTCGTCCTCGTCGCCGATGAAATGCAGCACCGCCAGCATCAGCACGGCGACCGGCCGGTCGAAGTCGATGAGCTTGGTCAGCTCGGGATCGTCCAGGATGTCTCCGGTGCGCCGGGCGTCGCCCTGGATGACGGTCACCTCCGGGGTGCCGGCCAGCAGCGCCCGCCCGTGCGCGAGCACGACCGGCTCCACGTCCACGTAGACGACGCGGGCGTCCGGGGCGACCTGGTGCGCGATCTCGTGGACGTTGCCCTGGGTGGGCAGGCCGGAGCCGATGTCGATGAACTGCCGGATGCCGGACTCGGCCAGGAAGCGCACCGCGCGGCGCAGGAAGGCGCGGTTCTCCCGCGCCAGGTACGGCGTGTCGGGCGCGTGCCGGACGACCTCGTCCACCGCCTCCCGGTCGGCGGCGTAGTTGTCCTTGCCGCCGAGGAGGTAGTCGTACATGCGCGGGACGTTCGGCGTCGTCGGGTCGACGGTGTCCAGTGTTCTTCCTCCCGGGATGTCGTGGCGGGCGTTTTTCTACCCGGTCTTATCGCGAAGTATCCGGGAACGTGTAAGCATTGCATTCTGATCAACTTCGCACCAACTCATTCGAGATCCTGACGGCGGGAGAGCGCAAATGCGAGGCGACGGCGGCACCCCATCGCACATCCCCGGACCGGCCGCGGACAATGACGGCGCCGAGGCCATCGCGGCGGCCGGCGGGCTGCACGACTACCAGCTGGAACTGCACGCCGAGTACGGGCCGGTGGTGCGGTTCCCGCTGCCCGGCGCGGGCGTCGCGGTGTCGGTCGCCGACCCCGTCCTGCTGGAGGCCACCGCGAAGATCGACAAGCGGCCGGAGAAGCTGTTCGAGTTCCTGGCGCCGCTGCAGGAGGCGGGCAACCTGCAGACGATCCCCGCCGCCGAGCACGGCCCGTGGCGGCGGACGATGCTGTCGGTCCTGGCGGGACGTCCCTCGCACGAGGCGCACTTCGCGCAGTTCACCGCGCTGACGACCGAGCTGGCCGACCGGTGGGCGGCCGCCGCCGGCCCGGTCGTCCTCCAGCGCGACCTGAGCGAGCTGTCGCTGCGCATGATCTGCCGGTACGCGCTGGGCAGCGGCCTGGACGACGCGGAGTCCGCGGGACGGGTCGTCTCCTCCTTCGAGACCGTGCTCACCGAGTACATGGCGCAGCCCGGCCCCGCGAGCGCGCAGGCGCAGGAGGCCCTCGCCCACCTGCGCGCGACCGTCGACCAGGTGCTCGCCGCGCACCGCGACGGCGGCGGCGCCGCCGACCGGGCCGACCTGATCGCGGCGCTGGCGGCGTCGGGCGAGTCCCCGGCGCGGATCCGCGACACGGTGCTGATGACGATGCTCGCCGCGCACCACACCACCGGCGTCGCCATCTCCTGGACGCTCTACCTGCTCGCCCGGCACCCCGAGACGGCCGGACGCGTCACCGAGGAGCTGGACCGGGTCCTCGGCGACCGGGCGACGCCCGACTACGGCGATCTGAGGAACCTCACCCGCCTGGACATGGCGCTCAAGGAGGCGATGCGCCTCTACCCGCCGGGCCCGTACGGCGCCCGCGAGGCCACCGAGGACGTCGTGCTCGGCGCGTACACGGTCCCCGCCGGGACGACGATCTTCTACCCGTTCCGGGCCGTCCACCTGAACCCCGAGTACTGGCCCGACCCGCGGGTCTTCGACCCCGACCGGTTCACCGCCGAGGCGTCCGCGGGACGTCCCCGGCTCGCCTACATCCCGTTCGGAATCGGCCCGCGCAGCTGCGAGGGCGCGACGCTGGCAATGGTCGAGGCGGAACTCGTCCTGGCCGTCCTGCTGAAGCGGTTCCAATTCGACCTGGCGCCCGGGCAAACGGTCACGCCCATCGAGCGATTCGTCCTGTGGGCCGCCGACGACATCCGGATGAACGTGGCGCCGCGCCAATCCACAATTTGAATCGTCAACCAATCACCGGGGCCGCTCGGCGGAATTGGGCGGTCAATGATTCACGCGCATGAGGTAGGCGCCGGTCGGGGCCGCAAGATCGGTCGAGGCCGAGGACGCCGCCTCGGCCGAGGGGCGCCGGGTCAGCTCCGGGGCGCCCCTGAGTCGTCGTAGCTCTGCCGGGCCCGGTCGACCCGCTCCAGGTTGGCGGCGGCCCAATCGGCGAGGTGGGCGAAGAGCGGGGCCAGGCTGAGGCCGAGTTCGCTGATCTCGTACTCGACGCGCGGCGGCACCTCGGGGTGGTAGGTGCGGATGACCAGGCCGTCGCGCTCCAGCTGCCGCAGGCGCTGGGTGAGCACCTTGGGCGTGATGCCCGTGATGCCGCGTTCCAGTTCGACGAACCGCTGGCGGCCGAAGGCGTGCAGCGACCACAGGATCGGCGTCGTCCACCGGCTGAACACGATGTCGACGACCGGGGAGACCGGGCAGGCCAGCGCCGGGTCGGTCCCTGTGTCGGCGGCCGCCCCGCTCGTCTTGGTCTTGCCGGCCACGGGCCCACACCCCTCTGAGGTAGTCACTTTCCTGTAGGTACCTACTATACCGGCGCTGTTAGCGTCCTCGTCATCGAGAAGGACCATCGAACGAGTGGAGCTGAACATGATCGTGGTGACGGGTGCGACCGGGAACGTCGGACGGCCGCTGGTGCGGGCCATGGCGGAGGCCGGCGAGCGTGTGACGGCGGTGTCGCGGGGGACGGCCCCGGTCGACCTGCCGAGCGGTGCCGGGCACGTGCGCGCGGACCTGACCGAGCCGGAGACCCTGCGGCCCGCCCTCGACGGCGCCGAGGCCCTGTTCCTGCACGACGGCGGCGCGGGCGGCCACGGGCTCGACCCGCGGGCCGTCCTGGACGTGGCGAAGGACGCCGGGGTCCGGCGCGTGGTGCTGCTCTCCTCGCAGGGAGTGGTGACGCGGCCGGAGTCGCCCTCGCACGGCGGCGTCATGCGGGCGGTCGAGGCGGCGGTGCGAGAGTCGGGCCTGGCCTGGACGATCCTGCGGGCGGGCGGCTTCGCGTCCAATGCCTACGCCTGGGCGGAGTCGGTGCGCGCCGAGCGGACCGTCGCCGCGCCGTTCGGGGACGTCGGCATTCCGGTGATCGACCCCGCCGACATCGCCGAGGTCGCGGCCATGGCCCTGCGCAAGGACGAGCACACCGGCGAGACGTACGAGTTGAACGGGCCGGCGGCCGTCACGCCCCGGCAGCAGGCCGAGGCGATCGGCGCGGCCCTCGGCGAGCCGGTGCGGTTCGTGGAGCTGACGCGGGCCGAGGCGCACGCGCGGATGGCGACGTTCATGCCGGAGCCGGTCGTGGAGACGACCCTGGCCGTCCTCGGCGAGCCCAACGCCGCCGAGCTGCGGCTCAGCCCGGACGTCGAGCGGGTGCTCGGCCGCGCGCCGCGCCCGTTCGCCGAGTGGGCCCGCCGCAACGTCGAAGCCTTCCGGTAGGCCCGCCGATGGGACGGTGCGGCGCGGCGACCGGGGCGGGTCGCCGCGCCGCGTGGCCGGAGGCGCCGGTCAGGCGCTGCAGGAGACGGTCGGCCACGTCCAGGTGCCGTTGGCCTGGATGGTGACGCCGAAGTCGTTGCCGTTGCCGTTGGGGCGGGCCGTCATGACCTGGCCGCTGGAGTCCCAGCTCGCGGCGGTGTTCCAGGTCGCGGTGATCTTCTCGGGGGACGGGACGTTCATCGTCACGGTCCAGTTGCTGGAGCCGGACACCGAGACGTTGAGGTTGTACCGGTCGCTCCACTGCTGCCCGGCCGAGAGGGTCGCGCTGCACCCGCCGGTGCCGCCTCCTCCGCCGCCCCCGCCCCCGGTGCCGCCCACGGTGATGTTCGAGTTGCCGCTGCTCTGGTAGCCCTCGGTCGCGAGGACCATGTAGTAGTTGAAGCTGCCCAGGCTCATGCCCTTGCTCGCCCAGGCGTCGAAGTGGTTGCCGGTCGTGATGGTGCCGCCCGTCCGCTTCGACTGCCGGACGCTCCAGTACTGCTGGAACGTCTTGGTCCCTTCGACGGACGGCGCGTTGGTCCGGGTCGTCTGGTAGATGTCGTAGGTGCCGCCGTCGCTGGTGACGGTGCCCTTGTACGAACCGGTGGGCCGGTAGGTGCCCCAGTTGTCGACGATGTAGTACTCGACGAGCGGGTTGGACGTCCAGCCGTAGAGGGCCAGGTAGGCGTTGCCGGACGGGTTGAAGCTGCCGGAGTAGTCGACGCTCCTGCGTCCGCCGTTGCTCCAGCCCTTGCCGGCGACGAAGTTGCCGACGTTGCTCCAGTTCGTGCTGTAGCTGCCGCCGCCCTTCAGGGTCATGGACGACGATCCGCCGCCGTCCGACCAGAAGGAGTAGTAGTAGCCGCCGTCGCTGCCGGTCTGGTTCGAGCTGATGGTCGTGTCGGCGTTGGCGGTTCCGGGCAGGAGCGCCGTGGCCGTCGCCAGCGCCACGGCGCAGGCGCCGATGAACGGCCTGGTGCGGAGGAGTCGTCTGCGGGTCTGCGGAGGGGCGGCGGTCTCGTTCAGTGGGGTGGTGCTCATGGGGTGGGGGTCCTCACTGGTGAACGCTGGCGGGGGCGGCCGGGCAGCGGGAAACGACCCGGCGGGGTGGAGGCGGGGGATCGATCGGCGGGGGTGGGGGCGGGTGGTCGAGGTCCGTCGATGGCGCCAGTGTTGATCCGCCCTCTCGGTGTGTCAACAGTTTCGGAAACATTTCGAAGCCGCCGCTCTCGTTCAGCTGACCTTTCGCCTGGTCGGCGAATACCTCTCCGGCCGAAGTCCAAGTTATTGGACAGATCGAACGGAATCGCGATCAATGAGCGAGGCACCTGCCCCGAAACTTTCTGTCCACCCGCACCCGGTTTCGAGCAGCCTCGCGGGAGGCTCTTCAGATCCAGCGCTCGCGGTCGGTTCGGTGCGGGTGGGCGAAATTGACCCACGGATATCGCCCTGAAATGAACCATCTCATGGGTCTATCTGCGTCCTAGATTTGTCGGTGTCAGCAAGAAGGGCCTGGTGAGAGCCAGGCCGGACACTCGGGAGAATCGATGCACGCCACCGCGAACCAGCCCACCGGACCCGCACCCGCACCCGTCCTCGTCCGGGCCGGGAGCGCCGAGAGCCTGGAGGACGGCGCGACGAGCCTGATCACGCTGCTCGCCGACGCAGAGGAGACCGGCGGTGCGCTCACCGCCAACAAGGCCACGCTCCGCAAAGGCTCGCCGGGCGCTCCCGCGCACTTCCACACTCGGGCGACCGAGATGTTCCTCGTCCTGGACGGCGCGATGCGCATCCTCGTGGACGATGAGGTCCTGCACCTGGGCAAGGGCGACTTCCTGACCGTCCCGCCGACCGTGCCGCACGCGTTCGCGCCCGAGCCCGGCGGCGAGGCCGAGATGCTGGTGGTCTTCACCCCCGGCCTGCACCGCTTCGATTACTACCGGCTACTGGAGCGCGTCCACCGCGGCGAGGCCACGGTGCAGGACATCCGCGACAGCTCGCAGCAGTACGACAACCACTACTTCGAGAGCCCCGTCTGGACGAAGGCGCTCACCGAGCGCTGACCACGCGCCCTCTCCGCCCTGCCTCTCGAAAGCAGCCCGTCATGCCCCCCACCGTGCCCGAAGCGCCCCGGCGACGCCGTCCGGGGCCGGCCCTGGCGCTGCTGGCGTTCGCCCAGCTGATCATCTCCGTCGACTACAACATCGTGTACGTGGCCCTGCCCGACATCGGCTCGGGCCTCGGCTTCTCCGCGCAGAGCCTGCAGTGGGTGATCAGCGCGTACGCCGTCGCGTTCGGCGGCTTCCTGCTGCTCGGCGGGCGGGCGGGCGATCTGTTCGGACCGCGGCGGATGTTCACCGCCGGGCTCGTCCTGTACGCCGTCTCCTCGCTGCTCGGCGGCCTGGCCGAGTCGGCCGCCGTGCTGACCGCCGCCGCCGCGGGGCTCGTCCTGCTCGCCGTGTTCGTCGCGGTCGAACGGCGCAGCGCGGACCCGCTGCTGCCGCTGCGCCTGTTCGCCGACCGCGACCTGAGCGTGGGGACGGCCGTCACGTTCGCCTACATGGGCACCTTCGGCACGCTGCTGTACTTCCTGACCGTCTACTTCCAGGGCGTGCACGGCTACGACCCGCTGGCCACCGGGCTGGCCTTCCTGGCGCCGATGCGCGCCGCGACGAGCGACGGGCTGCGCACCGCGGTGCTGATCGCGGCGGCGGGCATCGCGGTGACGGTGCTGGCGGCGCTCGGCCTGCGCAAGCACGGTGCCGGGCAGGCCGCCGAGGCCGACGCGCCGTCCGACGCCCGCCCGGCCGTCCACGTCTGACCGGCACGGACCCGCTGCGCGGTGCCGCCCCATCTCCGGGGCGGCATCGCGTTTCCGGTGCTCCGGGCCCTCCGGCGAGGGCTCAGGTTTCGGCGGGCGGCAGGGCCCGGCACAGCGCGTCGAGCGCCGGACGGTAGCGGTGCTCGGGAGGCGTGGCGTATCCCACGACCAGGCCGTCCCGGTGGGGAAGTGGGCTGCCGGGGTGGCGGAACAGCGCGAGTCCGTCGAGGGCCACTCCCGTCCGTCCGGCCGTTTCGACGGTGGACGCCTCGGTGCCCGGCGGCAGGCGCAGGACGGCGTGCAACCCGGCCGCGATGCCGGTCACCGAGATGTGCGGGGCGCGCTCGGCGAGCGCCGCGACCAGCAGGTTGCGGCGGGCGCGGTAGCGCTGCCGCATGCGGCGGACGTGCCTGTCGTACCGCCCGGACTCGATGAACTCGGCGAGCGCGAGCTGGTCGGTGACGCCCGTCCACGCCTCGCGCAGCCCTTTGGCCGTGAGCACCGCGTCGACCAGGTGCGGCGGCAGGACCAGCCAGCCGAGCCGGATCGCCGGGGACAGGCTCTTGCTGACGGAGCCGATGTAGACGACATGGCCGGGGTCGAGCCCCTGGACGGCGCCCACCGGCTCGCGGTCGTAGCGGAACTCGCCGTCGTAGTCGTCCTCCAGCACCACCCCGTCCCGGCCGCGCGCCCAGTCGACGGCCGCGGCGCGGCGCGTCGAATGCAGGGGGCCGCCGGTCGGGAACTGGTGGGCCGGGGTGAGCAGCACGGCCCGTGCGCCGCGCCGCGCCGAGGTGTCGGGATGCGACGCCAACCGGTCGGTGCGCGCGCCGTCGGCGTCCAGCCCCAGCGGGATCGTGCGGACTCCGGCGTCGGCCAGGATGCCGCGGTGGAAGGGCAGCCCGTACGGTTCGACGGCGAGCGGCCCGGACAGCACACCGCCGTAGAGGAGCCGCAGCGCGTGCGCGAACCCGGCGCACACGACGATCTGGTCCGGTGCGGCGGACACGCCCCGCGCGCGTGCGAGGTACCCGGCGAGCGCGCGGCGCAGTTCCGGACGCCCCCGCGGGTCCCCCGGGGCGAAGGCGTCGTGCGGCGCGGCGGCCATCGCGCGGCGGACGGCCGCGGCCCACGCGGCGCGGGGGAACGAGGTCGCGTCGGGCTGTCCCTGCCGGAGGTCGTGGACGGCGAGGGCGGGGCGTCCCGGGCTTTTCGCCGTTGTCCGCTGCGGCTTGGCCGCGACGCGCTCGGCCACGCGGGTGCCGGAGCCCTGGCGCGCGGTCAGCCAGCCTTCGGCGACCAGCTCGGCGTACGCGTCCGCGACCGTGTTGCGGGCGACCCCCAGGTCGGTGGCGAGCGAGCGGTACGGCGGCAGCCGGGTCCCCGGCGCGAGCCGCCCGCTCCGCACGGCCTCGCGGAGGGCCGCCGCCACCGCCGCGCGGCGAGGCCCCGAGGAGGCGAGTTCGAGGAACAGGTCGGAGCCCGCCTCGCCACCGGAATTGACCTGTGAACCTGGCATCCGATGGCACCCTTCGACCGGTCTATCGGAGGCCCAGGCTAGCCGTCGGCCGTCCGCTCCGCGTTACCGCAGGGCGGCGAGGCCCTTCTGCAGGTCTTCGGGGGACATCACCGGGTTGATCTCGATCTTCGCGCCGAGTTCCTGGAAGAGCGGCTCGGCGATGGTGGGTATCGACGCGGTGTCCTGGAGGTCGAAGACGAGGACGCAGCAACGGCCGCCGTCGCCGGGGCCGAAGTACGCCGCCTCGGGATTGAGCCGGTCCATCAGCGACTTCACGATCTCGGGCAGCCTGCCGTTCTTGATCGCGTCGTTCGAGACCTGGGTGTCCATGACCGCTCTCAGCATGACTCTCATCGCGCTGCTCTCCCCGGGCCTCCGGGCCGGCGCGACCCCCGTCCGCACCTGCGGGAACCCGGTGCCGTCCAGCCCAATGTCCCACCGGCCTCCGCCGGAAACACCCCCGAACGCGTTTCATCTGGACATCGTTACGGAGATTGTTCGGACGAATCACAGCAGGTCAAAGCGCGTTTCTGTAAGCCGGGCCGTCAGGAGAGCGCGGGTGCGGGGGACAGGTGGAGCCCGCTGGTCAGCAGCCGGCTGAGGACGCGGAGGCACCGCCCGGTCGGGCGGTCGCGGTGCGGAGGGCCGCTCGCGGGGGCCCACGTGCCGTCCGGACGGCAGCGGTCGGCGCATGACGCGCGGGCGGGGCAGGGCGGCGTCAGGACGGGCTGGCCATACCAGGGGCGGCTGGTTCGGTGAGTCATCGAGAGCCTCCGGCGGACTGGTCGCGGGTCACCAGGTGGCGGGGAACATGCGGTGTTTGAGGAGTGCGTCGACCTGGTCGGCGGCGTGCTTGGCGTCGCCGCAGGGGGAGAGGTAGCCGCACCGTCCGCGTCCGGCCTCGTAGTAGCTCCAGGTTCCGCCGGGCGTGGCTTGGACGGTGACCGCGATGCGGACGTGGTCGTCCGGGCCGAAGGCGAACACCCACAGCAGCGGCGGTCGTGCGGGGAACTCGTCGGCTTGGTAGAGCTTGACGTACCGGTAGCTCTTGGACGTCAGCGCGACCGCCAGCAGGTCGAGGTTGCGGATGGCCGTGGTCCGGCCCATTCGGGTCCGCCATCGCAGCAGGTGGTGCCGGGCCTGGAGGTTCAGCGGACGCATCGGGCCCATACGATCTTTCCTTCCTCGTTGAGGGGGCGGATACCCCAGTCGTGGACGAGCCGGGCCATCATCAGCAGGCCGCGCCCGCCTTCGGCGTAGTCGTCCTCGGGCTGGACGACGGGGAGTGCGCTGCTCTGGTCCCAGACCTCGATGACGGTGAGCGCCTCGCGCACCTCCGGGAAGATCCGCACGATGATGTGGCCGGTCCCGACGTGCCGGTAGCTGTTGGTCACCAGTTCCGTCACGACGAGCCGCCCCACGAAGTCGTCGGCGTGCCCGAGGTCGCGGAACCGGTCGGTGAGGTAGCGCCGCGCTTTCCCGGGCGCTTCGTCGGACGGTTCCAGGACGAGCGGCGCCGCCTCGGGCGCGAGCGTGCATTCCGGCATCGGTGAACCCCTCCAGCCTGGACGAAGGCTGATCGCAATGGGGCCAATCCGCCAAACCGGAAGAACCCACGGCTATCACCCTGTGTTATCGAATGAACACAATGAGGCCACAGGGCGGCGTAGTATTTCAGGAGAGCTATGAATTAGCCGCATTAAAGTAGCGGCTACTAGCGCACTACTAGCCTTGTGAAGGAGAGCGGCATGCCCCCCACTGGCGGCGCACGGCCCAGAATCGACCCTGAGCTGGTGGGGTTCGGCACCGTGGTCAAGCGCTTCCGAGAATCGGCCGGCGTCAAGCAGGGAGAACGCGGAGCTGGTCAACGTCGCGCGGTCCTACATCAGCCACGTGGAGTGCGGCCGGACGAAGTGCCGTCGGGACTTCGCCGAGCGTCTCGATGGCACGCTCAACGCCGATGGCAAGATCGCCGAGGCGTGGGACGACCTTCTGGAGCAGATCAGGCAGGTCAGGTACCCGACCCACTTCGTGGCCTTCCCGAAGGCCGAGGCGTCGGCCGACCAGTTGCGGGTGTATGAGACGCATCTGGTCTATGGCTTGTTTCAGACGGAGGCGTATGCTCGTGTCCTGTTGGTTGATGATGACGCAGTTGCTACCAGGATGAAGCGGCAGGAGCTCCTGTCCAGGAGGCCGCGCCCCATGATCAGCCTTGTCCTGGAGGAGAGTGTCCTATGTCGGCAGATTGGTTCCAAGGAGATCATGAGGGAGCAGCTCGAATTCTTGACTGAGCTATCCCTGCAAGAAGGAGTCTTTATCCAGATAGCCATTACTGCTCACTATCGGGACGCGCGGGCGTCATTTCACGTCGCCACGCTACCCGACCGCAGTGAAGTCGCTTATGTAATCAAAGCGACAGGAGGTGAGATAACTCGCGACCCATCGGATCTCGCAAGAATCAGCATGGTAATGCATACGCTGAATGCAAAGTCGCTGAACACGGAAGACTCTCGCGCATTTATTCGAAAGGTGATTGAAGAACGATGGAGCTGAGTGGAAAGCTTTGGCGTAAAGCCTCCAAGAGTCATGAGGAGGGCGATGCGTGCGTCGAGATCACAGATAGTCTCGATGTGGTGGCCATGCGGGACAGTAGGGACCCCGATGGGCCCAAGATTGCCATGAGTCGTCACGAGTTCCGGCAGTTCACTGAGGTGCTCAAGCGTCATTGAGGGGCGATGGACTTGAGTGGAGAGATCTGGCGCAAGTCGTCTCGCAGTCATGATGACGGAGACGCCTGCATCGAAATATCATCCAAGGGGGAAACCGTGGCTGTCCGGGACAGCAAGGACCCCGACGGCCCCAATCTCGTCATGGATCGTGCGGAATTTCTGTGCTTTGCTTCAGCCTTGAAGAATCTCTAGCAGGCTTTAGTGGGGCGAGGTGGGAAGGGGCAAGGTTATGGACGTGATGGGCGCGAGGTGGCGCAAGGCTTCGCGTAGCACGGTAGAGAATGACAACTGTGTCGAGGTTGCTGGATTCTCGGACGCCGTGGCATTTCGTGACAGCAAGGACCCCGATGGGCCCAAGCTTGCTGTGAGTCGTCACGAGTTCCGGCAGCTCGCTCAGGCCCTCAAGGCCCTTTGAGAAACAATGGCGCAGATCCTCCAAGCGTCATAAAGAGGGGTGCATGTGTCGAGCTTGCACACTGCGTCGAGTTAGTGGCCGTGCGGGGACAGTAAGGACCCTGATGGCTCCGAACTCGTCATGAATCGTGCCGACTTTCGGTGGTTCGCCGCGCGGCCCTAAAATGTCTCTAGCTGCGCTTTTAGTGGATCGCTGCTTGTGAGACAAGGACGGCCCGAAAGGATGGAGAGTGATGAGCGCAAGATGGCGCAAATCTTCACGCAGTACGGTTCAGAATGACAACTGTGTCGAGGTTGCTGGATTCCCGGACGCCGTGGCGTTTCGTGACAGCAAGGATCCCGATGGGCCCAAGCTTGCTGTGAGTCGTCGTGAGTTCCGGCAGTTTGCTGAGGCACTCAAGGGACGGTGAGGAGCGAGGGACCTGATGGGCCCGCGCTGCGGTGAGTCGTCGTGAGTTCGGGCGGTATGCCCGCGAATTCCTGTCGGACGATTCCGGCGGCGGTACGGCCATGGACCCGGCCGTCATCGCGAAACTGCTGGGCGGCGGTCGGCAAACTCGGCATCACCGACGACGGCGACGGCAACCGCCGCGTCCTCGCCTACCTGACCGGGCTCTGATCCTCCGGCCGTGCCGTTGCCGGACGGGCGGCGGGAGCAGCGGCGGGGCCGCGGGTCAGTTGCGGGCGTAGTTCTCCTGGAAGGTCAGCACCAGCAGCCGCATCCCCGGGCGCCGGGCGGTGCGCCATGGTGCGGCCCAGGGGGTGCCGGTGAACGTCCGGTGGTACTCCAGGAAGGTGAGGCCCTGGGCCCGGATCTGGGCCGCGTCGGCCATGTCCGTTGCGATGCCCCGGTGGATCTGCCGGTGCTCGGACTCGTCGGCCGAGGTGACATGGAGCCGGAGCGTGCGGGGGACGTCGCCGAGGCTCCGGCTGCTGGGCGGTGTCGGCGTGCCCTGCTGGTAGAGCGCCGCGGGCAGCCCGCGGACGGGACGCGGTCGGTCACGTCCGGTGTCCCAGTGATTCTGTGCTCTCGGGCCTTCGGCGGCGGTCCAGCCGCGTCCGGTCAGCACGGAATGCAATGCCGCGGCCCGCGGTACGAATTCGCCGGCGAACGTGTACGCGACGGCGACGCGCAGATGGCATTCCGAGCGGTACGGGTCGTGGATCTTCCAGTTGTCGTGGCCGCGGTTGCAGGTGTCGAGTTCCGCTCTCGCCAGCAGGCGGAACTCGGGGACGCGCCGGGTGATCGCGGCGAGGTCGCGGTCCACCCGCGCACGCGCCGCCTCCCGCGCCTTCGTGACGGTCTTGCCGTCCGGCTTGAGGACGGGTTTCCTGGCGCAGCCCGCCGCCAGGACGGCCACGCCGAGCCCCACGGCGGCGAGGCCGCAGATCTTCGCAACGCTCTCCATACCGTCCAGTATTGGAATTTGCGGCGGCCCGCACATGGGTTCCGCTACTCGGCTCTCCTGAGTAGCGGCGGTGACGGTCAGGCGGCCGGTGCCCGCGGGGCGGCCCGGGTCTGGAGGCGGTTGCTGGTCGCCCGGATGAGGGTGGCGAGGGCGGCCGTCGCCTGGGTCTCGGAGGCCGCCGTCATGGGACGCAGGGCCGGTTCGGATTGCAGCAGGCCGAACGGCCCCTCGGCGACACGGCCGTAGGTGGCGAGGGTCGAGGCGAACCGGGCGCGGCGGCGGCGGAGCGGGCCGTAGTGCGGCAGCCTCTCCTCGCCTTGAGCCAGGAGCCGCAGGAGGAGCGACACGTCCTCAAGCGCCTGGTTGGCCCCTTGCGCCAGGAAGGGCGGCATTCCGTGCACGGCGTCGCCGATCAGCACGCCGCGTCCCCTGCCCCAATGGCGCGGGATGGCGTGCCGGTGGTTCGGGAAGCTCCGCACGTCGTCATCGGTGAGTCCGGCGAGGATGTCGGGGACGGGCCACGCCCAGGCGCCGAACCGGCGGCGCAGGACGTCGAGGGGCTTCTCGTCCGGGCCGCCCGGCGTCCACGGGACGTCGAAGAACCACCACACCACGCCGTCGCCCGCCGGTCCGAACCCCGCCTTGCCCTCCCGGCCCGCGAGCAGCAGCGAGCGCCCGCCGAGGTCCAGCGCGGACCGGGCGAGCCCCTGCACGGTCGCCATGCCGGTCGGCTTCGCGCGGCCGGGGCCGAACAGCGCGGTGCGCACCCGGGACCACATGCCGTCCGCGCCGATCAGGAGGTCCGCGGTGCGGACGGCCCCCGATCCGGTCTCGACGCGCACGGTCCGGCCGCGCTGGACGTAACGCGTGAAGCCCTCGCCGAACCGCACCGTCCCCTCGGGCAGCCCCTGGTAGAGCCGGGTCAGCAGATCGCGCCTCGACACGCAGAGGGCGGGCGCGCCGAGGCGGGCCTCCAGGCGCTCCCCGGGCATGGCCAGGACGCGCCTTCCCCGGGCGCTGATCATCTCGAACGCCGTCAGCCGGGTGCCGAGGCCGGTCAGGTCCACGCCGAGATCGCGCAGCACGGTCGCCCCGTTGGGCCACAGCGTGAGCGCCCCGCCCGCGTCCCGCAGCGCGTCCGCGCGCTCCAGCACCGTGACGCGGTGCCCCGCCGCGAGGAGTCCCCGCGCCGCGGCGAGCCCGCTGATCCCGGCGCCCACGATGAGGATGCGCATCCCGGCCCCTATCTACGACAACATGTAGTACTACAAGTTGTAGAACATTGGGGGACCGTCCACAAGACCCGGAAACGTCAGGCGCGGGCGAAGCGGGCGGCCAGGGTGTGGAGCCGGGCGCGCAGTTCGGGCGGCTCCACGACGTGGAAGTCGGCGGCCACCGCGGCCAGGGCGATGACGGTCCAGTTCAGGTCCTCGGTGGTCAAGCGGACGCGGGAGTGCCCGGCGTCGACCTCCTCGACGGTGCACCAGCGGCCGATCCGTTCGCGGACCGTCGCGGCCGGCGCGTCCACCAGGACCTCGACCCGGTACGGGCGCGGCATCTCCTTCAGGCCGCTGCGGACGAACTCGGCGGCGTCGGCGGCGGGCAGCTCCCGCGGCCGGAACCGGGCGCCGGTGGCGGCGGGGGCGGCCAGCCGGTCGACCCGGAAGCTGCGCCAGTCCTGCCGGTCGAGGTCGTAGGCGACGAGGTACCAGCGGCGGCCGAGCGGGACGAGGCGGTGCGGCTCGACCTGCCGGTCGGTCCGGACGCCGCCGGCGGCGGTGTAGGAGAAGCGCAGCCGCTCCGCGTCCCGGCAGGCGAGCGCGAGCACCGAGAGGGCGGACGGGTCGACGCCCGGCGCGGCGGGCCCGCCCCAGCCGGCGGGGACGGTCACCGCGCGCAGCGCGTCCACCTGGCGGCGCAGCCGGGCCGGCATCACCTGCGCCACCTTGGCCAGGACCCGCAGCGACGCCTCGGCGATGCCCTCGATCTGCGTCGCCGCCTGGAGTCCCACGGCGAGCGCGACGGCCTCCTCGTCGTCGATCACCAGCGGCGGCAGCGCGGCGCCGGCGGCGAGCTGGTAGCCGCCGTCGACGCCGCGCGACGCCTCCACCGGATAGCCCAGCTCGCGCAGGCGGTCGACGTCCCGGCGCAGGGTGCGGACGGAGACGTCGAGCCGCCCGGCCAGCTCCGACCCCGGCCAGTACCGGTGGGTCTGCAACAGGGACAGGAGCCGCAGTGTCCGGGAGCTTGTGTTCGCCATGTTTCCGATTCTCCCCGTAATTCAGGCCAGGAAGTGGCCGCTATGCCTCCTAGCGTGGTTCTTGAACGGGGAAACGGACGAAGGCGGAGGACGGAACATGACGACGACCGAGCAGATCACGGGTGAGCGGGCCGACATCCTGGCGATGCTGGCCAAGCACCGGCACTTCCTGCGCTTCACCACGCGCGACCTCACCGACGAGCAGGCCGGGATGCGGACCACGGTGAGCGAACTGTGCCTGGGCGGCCTCATCAAGCACGTGACCTCGTCCGAGCGGAACTGGGCGGCGTTCATCGTGGAGGGCGCGCCCGCGATGGGCGACTTCACCGCGATGACCGAGGAGGACTGGCAGCAGCGGGTGGACGAGTTCCGCATGCTGCCCGGCGAGACGCTGGACGGCGTCCTCGCCGCCTACGAGGAGGCGGCGCGCCGCACGGACGAGCTCGTCGCGGCCCTGCCCGATCTGGACGCCGTCCAGCCGCTCCCGAAGGCCCCCTGGTTCACCGAGACGCACTGGAGCAACCGCCGCGTGCTCATGCACGTCATGGCCGAGACGGCGCAGCACGCCGGGCACGCCGACATCATCCGCGAGGCCCTGGACGGCGCGAAGACCATGGGCTGACCCGCCGCGCGGGAGGTCGTCAGCGGCGGGCCGGTTCCTCTTCGGGGGGCTTCTTCTCGCGCGGTTTGCGGAGGGAGCCGGCCTTCGCCTTCTCCTCCGGATGGGCGTGCACGCGGACGAGGCTGGCGGCGGTCGTGAAGAGCAGGATGGCCAGGATCACGCCCAGCGAGAGCGTGGTCGGCACCTCCGGAACGGACTCGGCGACGTCCTCGTGCAGGAACTGCAGGATCAGTTTCACGCCGATGAACGCGAGGATGACCGAAAGGCCGATCGAAAGGTAGACGAGCCGTTCCAGCAGCCCCTCGATGAGGAAGTAGAGGGCGCGCAGGCCGAGTAGCGCGAACGCGTTGGCGGAGAAGACGAGGAACGGGTCCTTGGTGACCCCGAACACGGCGGGAATGGAGTCGAGCGCGAACAGGACGTCCGTGCTGCCGATCGCGACGAAGACGATGAGCAGCGGCGTCATGACGCGCTGGCCGTCCTCGTGGGCGAGCATCCGCCCGCCGTGGAAGCTCTGGCTGACCGGCAGGATCTTGCGGGCCCGGCGGACGAGGAAGGTGTCCTCCACGTCGGGTTCCTCGTCGCGGTGCCGGACGAGCTGCACCGCCGTCCAGATCAGGATCAGCCCGAATATCAGGAAGGTGAAGGAGAACAGGCTGATCGCGGCGGCGCCGATCGCGATGAGGACGGCGCGCAGGAGGAGCGCGGCGCCGATGCCGAACAGCAGCGTCTTCTGCTGGTACTCGGCCGGCACCGCGAACCGGCCCATGATGATCACGAAGACGAAGAGGTTGTCGACCGACAGGCTCTTCTCCACGAGCCATCCGGAGAAGTACTCGGTGCCCGCCGTCGGCCCGCCGAACCCCCACACGGCGAGGCCGAACAGGATCGCGACGCCGAGGTAGAACACCGACCAGAAGGTCGCCTCCTTGATGTGCACCGCGTGCGGCCGCCGGACGGCGACGAAGAAGTCGAGGACGAACAGCGCGACGATGAATCCGATCGTCGCGCCCCAGGCCCATAGGGGTACGTCGAGCATCCGGCAGGCTCCTCCTGGACGAGGTGTCCGCTGACCTATATCCGTTCTGCGGGCCTTCTACCGCGCGGAAGGCGGAGCGGGCGCCCGGTAAACCGTAAATGATCTACGCGCGTCCTGTGTACGGGATCCCGCGCTCCGAGGGGTCGCTCTCCATGCTCAACGGCTCCGCGTCGGGCGTGACGGTGTCCGGCGTGAAGGCGTTCGGCACCGCGACCCTCGGGATCCAGAACCGCAGCGCTTGCCTGGGCGGGGTCGTCCTGCCCTGACCCCGGGCGCCGACCCGCGCACCCCTGGCCGTGCACACGGGGCCAGGGGTGCGCTTCCACTCAGGCGCATCTGAGTAGTTGCGCCGATGCGGCCCGATGCGGCGAAAAGCGAAGATATCGGGCATGGACACATCCCGCTGGCGCCCGTTCGCACTCGCCGCCAAGGCCGCCCTAGCGGTCCTGCTGGGCCTCGCCGTCGCCTTCCCCGAATGGGACCGGTTCGCGGACAAGGCGATGGGCGTCCGCGTCGCCGCCTACCCCGCGGCCGTCATGCTCGTCACCCTCGTCTGGGCGCTGCGCCGCAGGAGCGGCCCCTTCCCGTGGGACGTCGACCTCCTCCTGACGCTCCCGTTCGTCGTGGACGTCGCGGGCAACGCCGCCGACCTCTACGACACGCTCTCCTGGTTCGACGACGCCTGCCACTTCGGGAACTGGGCCCTGCTGAGCGCCGCGGCGGGCGTCGCCCTCCGCCGCTGGGGCGGCCTCCGCCCGTGGACGCTGGCGGTCGCCTGCGCCGGGGCGGGCGCCATCGCGGCCATCCTCTGGGAGTTCTTCGAGTACGGCGTCTTCATCCTCGACACCCCCGAAACCGTCACGATCTACCGCGACACGATCGGCGACCTCATGCTCGGCCTCGCGGGCTCCACCGTCGCCGGCCTCCTCGTCGCCTTCCTGGCCCGCCGCGCCGCCCCGGGCCGCGCCGCCGCCGGACCGGCCGCCGCGAAGCGCCCTGCCGCAGACCGCCGGGTGGCGGGACGTCCCGGAGTCATGCGGGGGCTGAGCCTGGACACGACCGTCTACCTGGCGTGGGACGGATCAGTAGACGAGCGCCTGGACGCCGTCCAGGGTGATCTCCTCGACGAAGGTCGGCGCGCCGGCGATGCGGATGCCCGGCAGGACGTCGTCCGGGCCGATGTCGCGGCGGGCGGCGCACTGGGTGCAGAGGGTCACGCGCCCGGCGGAGAGGACGACGGCGAGAAGGTCGTCCAGGGGAGTGGCGTGCGGCAGTGAGAACCCGGCGGCCCTGCCCGGCAGTGCGAACCACGCCGACTCCCCGGTCAGCCACAGCGAGATCGGGACGCCGCTCGCCGCGGCGGCGGCCGCCACCGTGAACGCCTGGTTGCAGCGCTCGGGGGCGTCCGCCCCCGCCGTGACCTTGATCACCAGTGGTCTCGCCATAACCGCACTCTAGCCCGGTCGCCGCACGTAACATCCTGCGGTGTGGGTGGCATGGTGAACGCGGGGATCCTCGTCCTCGCCCTCGGGCTCATGGCGGTCGCCGCCGTCCTCCTCGTGATCCGCCTGGGGCGGCTGAAGTAGGACGGGTCAGTCCCAGTAGAGGTAGTCGATGGCGACGATGGCGCAGCACGCGAGGAAGATGGCCGCGCCGCCGCCGTAGCCGATGCCCATGAACATCACGGCGCGGCGCCGGTACTCGCGGCGCGTCCGCGTGCTGATGGCGTACTGGCCGGTCTCCTTGTCCTTGCCGACGGACCCGCCGGTCGCGGTGCCGAGGACGTAGAGCGGCTGATCGGCCGGCAGGATCCACTCCTCGTACCGGTACTCCGCGACCTCTCCGCTCACGCCGGGAAGCCCCCCGTTCACGGGGCGGCGCTCGTCCATCGTCCGGACGGCCCCGTCGACGGCCGCGGTCGACGGGTCGATGACGACGTGTCCCGTCTCGTCCCGCAGGTAGAAGGGCGCCTTCGACTTCTCGTCGATGAAGACCTGCTTGCCCGACTTCGTGTTGGCCGTCGCCTTGGTCTTGTACCAGGCGCAGGGCCGCCCGGAGAACGGCGCGGGCTGGACGGCGAGGGCCGTCCCGCTGACCTGGCAGGGGACGCCGCTGTGCAGGCCGGCGACGCCGGCGCAGCTCGTCCGGACGGCGCGGTGCAGGTTGCGGAAGCGGAGCCGCCACACCCAGCCGGCGGCCAGCAGCACGGCGGCGATGAGCAGCGGAACGAACATGACCGCGGTGAGCGTCGACACGCTCCAATGATCGAGCCGGCCCGCGCCCCCGGACAGGGACGCCGGTCCCGAGCCGGCGGGGACGCGCACCGGGGACGCCGCACCGCGCGCCGGGACGCCCGCGCGGGACGCGGACGGCGGCGCGCGCCGCTACGCTCGGTGTCCATGGATCCTGAGCCGCACCCGGACCTCGCGCCCCTGACGTTCCTGCTCGGCACCTGGGAGGGCGCCGGCGTCGGCGGCTACCCGACGATCGAGTCGTTCAACTTCGGTCAGGAACTGTCGTTCACGCACAACGGGAAGCCTTTTCTGATCTACACGAGCCGCACCTGGATGATCGAGCCGGACGGCACGCTCGGGCGTCCGCTGGCCGTGGAGACCGGGTACTGGCGGCCGCGTCCCGACCACCAGGTCGAGGTGACGCTGGCCCACCCGACCGGCATCGTGGAGATCTACGTCGGCAACGTCGCGTTCAACCGGGTCGAGCTCCAGAGCGACGTCGTCGCGCGGACGGAGTCGGCCAAGGAGGTCACCGGCGGCCACCGCCTGTACGGGCTGATCGGCGAGGACCTCGGCTGGGCGTACGACATGGCGGCGGTCGGCCAGCCGCTCCAGTCGCACTTGTCGGCGCAGCTCAAGAAGGTGTCCTGACGCGTCGCGGGCAAGGCCCCGGAAAGGTCGATCCCCGGACCTCCCGCCGGGTGGCGGGGCGATGGACAGGACGGGTCCATCGGTCCGGGGACCGGGTAACTGCCTGGTTTTCGCCGGTCACCGTCGCGACCGGCCACCGCCGCCCAGTGGACGGCGGATCCGAGGCGGTACGGCGACTAGCGGACAGTCACCTCGCGAGTCCTACAATCAACCATGTCTTAGGACCACCTCCTTTCGCGCGTATCTCGCACGCTATGTGAGCCCGCGCGGCGAGGCAAACAGGTTTTCCGAGGGCTGAATCCGGTGGGGGACGCGTCCCCGCCGCCGGGACCTAGACTCGGGGCATGGGCGAGTCGTGGCAGGAGGAGCTGCGGGCCAAGGGGTACAGGGTCACCCCTCAGCGCCAGCTGGTCCTCGAAGCGGTCACCAACCTGGAGCACGGGACCCCCGAGGAGATCTGCACCGAGGTGCAGCGCACCGCCCGCGGCGTGAACATCTCCACCGTGTACCGGACGCTCGAACTCCTCGAAGAGCTCGGGCTGGTCAAGCACGCCCATCTCGGGCACGGCCCGCCGAACTACCACATCGCCGCCGAGGCCGAGCACATCCATCTCGTCTGCCGCGGCTGCCACACGGTGGAGGACGTCGACCCGCGCACGGCGGCGGGGCTCGCGGACGTCCTGGCCCGCGATTTCGGCTTCGAGACGGACGTGCACCACCTCACCGTCTACGGGCGGTGCAAGGACTGCCGCGCGACATAGTGTGGACGGCATGAAGAGCCCGCTGCTGGAATCGCCCGGAGCCGTCGCCGCCGATCGGCCCGACCAGGATGTCGCCGCGCACTACGGCGACCCGGCGCGGGAGCAACGCGCGCTCGAACAGGGGACGGGGTTCGTCGACCGGAGCAACCGGGACGTCGTCAAGGTCTCCGGCCCGGACCGGTTGAAGTGGCTGCACAGCCTCCTCAGCCAGCACCTGGACGCGCTGCGGCCGTTCGAGCCGACCGAGGCGCTGCTGCTCGGCCCCAAGGGCCACATCGAGCACCACCTCTTCATGATCGACGACGGCGAGGCCACCTGGGCGCACGTGGAGCCCGGGGAGGCCCCCTCGCTGGTGGAGTTCCTCGACCGGATGCGGTTCATGCTCCGCGTCGAGGTCGCCGACGTGTCCGGCGAGTTCATGGTCGTCACGGGGCCGTCCGGTTCCGGCGGCCTGGCCTGGCCGGACGTCGCCGGGACGGCGACGCGGATCGTCCCGCGCGGCGAGTTCCCCGAGGGGCTCACCCCGTCCGGGCTCTGGGCGTACGAGGCGCTGCGGATCGCCGAGCACCGGCCCCGCTTCGGCCTCGACACCGACGAGCGGACGATTCCGCACGAGGCCGGCTACGTCGAGACGGCCGTCCACCTGAACAAGGGCTGCTACCGGGGGCAGGAGACGGTGGCGCGCGTCCACAACCTCGGCCGGCCGCCGCGCCGGCTGGTGTTCCTGCACCTGGACGGCAGCGTCGACCGGCTGCCCGCGCACGGCGACCCGGTGGAGGTTCCGGGCGGCCGGACGATCGGTTTCGTCGGGTCGGCGGCCCGGCACCACGAGCTGGGCCCGGTCGCGCTGGCGATGGTCAAGCGGAACGTCCCGGTGGACGCGGAACTGCTGGCCGGCGGGGTCGCGGCGGCGCAGGAGGTCGTCGTGTCGCCGGACACCGGGTCGAACGCGCAGATCGCGCTGCGCCGCCGGCCGGCGAAACACGGGTAGCACCGCGCACTCTGGGCGAATATCGTCGGATATAGACGATTTCTGACCGGCCGCCGCCCAGGGAAGGTGGATTCCTACCGATGGTCGCGAACCTTGGGAAGCGGGAGCCGCCCGCGGCCAGGCGGGGGACCCGGCGCCGCCCGCGCCGGGAGTCGGCGCTCGTGTGGTGGGCCCTGTTCGCGGCGCTCGCGGGCGCCGCGTGGTGGCTGCACTCGTGGCGGGTCGCGCTGCTCGCCCTGCTGTCCTGGTGCCTGTACCAGTTCCTGCTCGTCCCGACGATGTGCCGGATCCTGAGCCAGCAGGGCGCCGCCTGCACCGAGCGCACCCGGGGCCGGCTGTTCGCCTGCGGCCCGCGCCACCAGCGGCTCCGCAACGACGCGCTGTGGCGGCTCGCCGGGCTGCGCAACCCGTTCCGGAAGGAGCCTCCCCGGGACGAGAACGAGACCGGCGTGGTCGTCGTCTCCTCCGACGTCCGCGGACGCCTCACCATGACCGACCGCGCCCTTATCCTGCTTGCCGCCGCCGGGACGGTCGCCGCGCTGATCGGCATGGTCTACGGCTTCCGCTAGACGTCGACGACCAGGGTGATGGGGCCGTCGTTGACGAGCGCGACCCGCATGTCCGCGCCGAACTCGCCCGTCTCGACCTTGGCGCCCAGGTCCCGCAGCTCGCGGACGACGGCGTCCACCAGCGGCTCGGCGACGTCGCCGGGCGCGGCGGCCGTCCACGACGGGCGGCGGCCCTTGCGGGCGTCCCCGTAGAGGGTGAATTGGCTCACGACGAGGAGCGGGGCGCCGAGGTCCGAGCACGACTTCTCGTCGTGCAGGATGCGGAGGCCCCAGAGCTTCGCGGCCAGCCTGCGGGCCTTTTCGGGGCCGTCCTCATGCGTCACGCCGACGAGGACGAGGAGCCCCGGCCCCTCGATCTCGCCGACGACGCGCTCTGCCACGGACACGCTGGCCCGGCTCACCCTCTGGACTACGGCACGCATGACCATGCATTCTGCCGCCTATGGGAGCAACGACGCTCATCACGGTGGCGCCTACGGGCGCGGAGTCCGCCAAAACGGACGTTCCGGCCCTGCCCGTCACCCTGGATGAACTGGTCCAAACGGCCAAAGAGTGCGAGGCGGCCGGCGCGGCCGTGATCCACGTGCACATCCGCGACGACGACGCGCGGCCCACGCTCGACCTGTTCCTGCTGCGGGACACGGTGGCGGCGCTGCGGGAGAGCACGGGACTGATCGTCCAGCTGTCCACGGGCGGGGCGGTGACCGACCCGTACGAGGACCGCCTCCGCGTCCTGGACGCCCAGCCCGACATGTGCTCGCTCACCTGCGGGACGGTCAACTTCGGCGACGACGTCTTCATGAACCCCTGGCCGTTCATGGTGGAGTTGTACAAGCGCACCCAGGAACTGGAGGTCGTCCCAGAGTTCGAGCTGTTCGACATGGGCCAGGTGGCGGCGCTGCACAGGCTGCTGGACAAGCACGGCCTCCCGTACGGCGGCCACGTCCACTGCGACCTGGTGATGGGCGTGCCGGGCGGCATGCCCGGCGACGCGCGGACGCTCGTCGCGGCGGTCGACGCGCTCCCGGCGGGCGCCACATGGTCGGCGACCGGCGTCGGCCGGACGTCCCTCCCCGTCATGTTCGCGGCCCTGTCGGCGGGCGGCCACCTGCGCGTGGGCATGGAGGACACGGTCACTCTGGCGAAGGGCCAGCCGGTGACGGCGAACGCCCAGCTCGTGGTGCGCGCCGCCCAGGCGGCGACCGTGGCGCAGCGTCCCCCCATGTCCGCGGCGGACGCCCGTGCCCTGCTGCGCACCAAACCCGCCTGACCCGTCCCGCCGGCCCGCGTCCGGCGGGGTCACGGGGGTGCATAATCGCGATCATGGGCGGGTCCCGGCCGGTTCGGCGCGGTGGGCGGGGTAGTTGACCGGTGTGACCGGGCGGGGGCCCGCGGGCTGGACTGGGGAGGGCGCGGTGGAGATCAATCCTGTGCTGGTCGAGGTGGAGCGGTCCGGGTTCGTGGAGTCGCGGCACCGCGGCGCCGCGGTCGGGCTCGCCGCGGCCGGGACGGTCGCGGTGCGGGTCGGCGACGTCGCCGCGCCGATCTTCCCCCGGTCCGCCAACAAGCCGGTGCAGGCGGTCGCGATGCTGCGGTGCGGGCTCGACCTGGACGACGAGCTGCTCGCGCTGGCCGCCGGCAGCCACTCGGGGGAGGACTTCCACGTCGAGGGGGCGGAGAAGATCCTCGCCGGGGCCGGGCTGGTCGCGGACGACCTGCGCTGCCCGGAGAGCTGGCCGATCGACCCCGAGGCGCAGCAGGCGGTCGCCCGGTCGGGCGGCGGGCCGTCGCGGATGCGGATGAACTGCTCCGGCAAGCACGCCGCGATGCTGGCGACGTGCGTCGCGGCGGGGTGGCCCACCGACTCCTATCTCGACCCCGGGCATCCGCTGCAGGCCGCCGTCCGGGACGTCGTCGAGGAGCTGGCCGGCGAGCCGGTGACCGCCGTGGGCGTCGACGGGTGCGGCGCGCCGCTGTTCGCGGTGTCCACGGCCGGGGTCGCGCGGTCGTTCCGGGCGCTCGTCCTGGCCGGGCCCCGCACGCCCGAGCGGCGCGTCGCGGACGCGATGCGGACCCACCCGCAGTGGACGTCCGGCACCCGGCGCGAGGAGCGGCACCTGATGGACGCGGTCCCGGGGCTGCTCGTCAAGTGCGGCGCGGAGGGCGTGGACGCGTTCGCGCTCCCGGACGGGCGGGCCGGCGCCGTCAAGATCGACGACGGGGCGATGCGGGCGCGGACGCCGGTCACCGTGGCGCTGCTGCGCGCCCTCGGCGAAGAGGGCCGGGGCGGCCTCGCTCCGGACGGCCCGGGGCTGGACGAGCTGGCGACCGTCGAGGTCCGGGGCGGGGAGGGCGTCGTGGGCGCTGTCCGTCCCGCACCCGGCGTGTTCGCGGCTAGCGGCTCGGGGTCTCCTGCTTGAGCTCGTCGAACTCGGACTTGAAGACCGTCTGCTCGTAGAGGACGCCGTCCGGCCACGACTTCCGCGGCTCGCGGCCCGGCTGGGGGTTGTCCGCGCGGAACTCCGCCCATTGGCCCGCCCGCGCGGGCGGGTAGCTGTGGGAGAACATCCCCGGCCGGTAGGTGTACAGGCCGCCCTGCTCCATGCCGCGATGGTTGTTCTGGTCGTTGCGGCGCTCCGGGTGCACCTTCCGGGACGAGGAGGCGATGGTCAGGTACAGCCAGGCGATCACCCCGACGGTGGCCACCACCATGATGATCCAGGCCCACCTGAGGGCAACGGTCTGGGTGGGGTCGGCAAGGATCATGGCGTGCATGGTCGGTCCACCTCCCGATGGGCTATCGGCCCTACCTAAGGGTCAATTAGGGATGTGTCCGCTGATTTCCGAGTTAATCCCCTCGGCGGGCGGGCCCGCGGGGCCGCCCACCGTGCCGACGCGTCCCGCCGCCACCCCGGGCGCCGTCATCACGGCGCAGACGGCGAGCACGCCGATCATCGGAACGCTCCAACCGCCGGTGGCGTCGTGCAGCGCGCCCAGCGCGAGCGGGCCGGTCGCCGCGATGACGTAGCCGACGCCCTGCGCCATCCCGGACAGCTGCGCCGCCACGTGCGCGTCGTGGGCGCGCAGCCCGATGAACGACAGCGCGGTCGCGAACCCGAGGCCCTGGCCGAAGCCCAGGACCACCGTCCAGCCCCACACCGACCCGATCGGCGCCCAGGTGACCCCGGTGAACCCCACCAGGGTCAGCGCGACCGTGGCGACCACCAGCGGGCGCTGGTCGCGGGCCCGGCGGGCGAGCACCGGGACGGCCAGCGACCCGACCGCCTGCATCGCCGCCGACAGGGCCAGCACGTAGCCGGCGGACGTCTCGTCCATCCCGCGGTCCTGGCAGATCGTCGGCAGCCAGCCGAGCACGACGTACGCGAGCAGCGACTGCATGCCCATGAACACCGTGACGTTCCAGGCCAGGCCCGACCGCCACACCAGCGCCGCGACGCCGCGCGACGCCGCGGCACCCACAGCAGCCCGGCGAGCGCCGCCGGGATCGCGAGCAGGCCGAGCGGCAGCCGCCACGTCGCGTCGAAGACGTGCTCGACCGGCACGGCCAGGCCCGACGACACCGCCGCCCCGGCCGTCACCGCGACCGTGTAGACGGCCGTCACGGTGGTGATCCGGGTGGGATGGTCCCGCTTGATGATCCCGGGCATCGCGATGTTGCCGATGCTGATCGCGATCCCGGCGACCAGCGACCCGGCGAACAGCGCGGACGGGCCGTCCAGCAGCCGCAGCACCAGCCCGGCGACCAGCAGCGCCATCGCGCTGACCAGCAGCGTCTCGCCGCGCGGCGCGCGGCGCAGGAACGCCGCGACGAGCCCGTAGGAGCCGAAGAAGACCAGCGGGAGCGTGGTCAGCGCGCCCGCCGCCGTCCCGGACAGCGCGAACTCGTCGCTGATCTCGGTGAGCAGCGGCCCGACCGCCGCGAGCGCCGGCCGCAGGTTCAGCGCGACGATGACGATCATCAGCAGGGCGCCGGCCGTCCCGGCGCGCCGCGCGGTCACCGCGCGTCCGCGCCGTGCGGCGCGTCCTCGCCGAGCAGGGACTCCAGGACGGCGAGGGTCGGCTCGACGACGGCCGCCGCGGCCGACGCCGCCGCCTGCGGGTCGCCCGCCGCGATCGCGTCCAGCACGGCGCGGTGCCGGGCCGGGCCCGCCTCCGGGACCTCGTGGTCCAGCCGGATCGCGCGCATCGACTCGTGCAGCCGGTCGAGGAAGAACCGCATCGCCTCGACGAGCACCGGGTTCCCGGACGCCTCCGCGACGCCGAGGTGGAAGCGCGCGTCGGCGGCGCCGAACGCGTCCGGCTCGGTCGCCTCGTCGCGGGCGCGGAGCAGCTCCTCCAGCCGCACCAGGTCGGCGGCGGTGCGGCGGCGGGCCGCGAGCCGGGCCGCCTGGACGTCGTGCGCGAGCTGCACCTCGAACACGTCCCGCGCCGACGCCCGCGCCACCCGGCGCAGCAGCGGACGCGGATCGCAGCCGCTGCGCACGTACGTCCCGTCGCCGCGCCGCACCTCCAGCATCCCGACGTGCGACAGCGCCCGGATCGCCTCCCGGACGGCCGGACGGCTCACGCCGAGCTGCGCGGCGAGGTCGAGCTCCGCCGGGATCCGCTCGCCGACCGCCCAGGACCCGCCGCTGACCTGCGCTTGGAGCTGTTCGAGCACCGCGTCGACCGTCGACCCGCTGGCAACAGGACTCAACCCCACGAACCCTCCCAAAGTAAGACGTCAGACATCCTACGAGAGGTGATCGGGGCGGACCCGCGGTGACCGCCGGGAGGGGTCTCGGCGGCCACCGCGGGCGCGGGCGGCGCCCGCCGGGCGGTGTGGGACGGGAACCCCGGCGGACGCCGTGTCGGCGCCGGTCAGCGGGCCCTGCGCGAGCCGAACGGACCCGGCCGCTTCCGCCGTCGTCCGGCCGCGCGACGCCTGCCCCGGCGCGGCCCGGCCTTCTCCCGCGCGGCCTCTTCCTGTGCGGCCTCTTCGCGCGCGGCCTCCTCGCGGGCGCGCTCGTACTCGATGTGGGCCATGACCTCGCGGTGCGTCACCGACGGCGCCGGGTCGCGGCGCGAACGCTGGGACGGGCTGCCCCGGATGATGCCGCCCTGCACGGGACCGCGGTTCGGCAGTCCGCCCGCCGGCGGCCTGCCCCGCGGCCGGACGCGGGACGCCGTCAGCGTGATCACGACCCAGAAGACGACCGCGAGGAAGATGACGGCCGGCCCGACGTAGAGGAACCAGGCGTCACCGACGCTACCGGGGGGAACCGCCGGGTCCGGGTAGCCGACGTACACGGGGTGGCCGACGTGCACGGGGTGGCCGACGTGCACGGGATGACCGACGTGCGTGAGGTAGCCGACGTGCATGAGGCGCACACCTCCTCGCCCTGGCACCTACCCGGCGTCAGGCGGTTAACCGCCCGGCGACCGCCTCGCGACCGCCTCGCGCCTCACATGCCGCGCGACTGCGAGATGGACCCCGACGTGGCCAGCGTGAACGTGCGCATCGACTCGGCGAACGCCGACAGGTCCCACTCGGCGGGGCCCTCGTACCAGTAGAGGTTGTCGGCGCCCTCGGCCCGCTCGCCCGCGTCCTTGACCGTCTCCGCCCACTTCGGGACGGCCCCGAACACGACCGCGTACGGCAGGAAGCGGGAGAACAGCGCGATCCGCTGCCGGGACGCGGCGGCGTCGCCGTCCGGGACGGCGCCCCGCTCCAGGAACGCGCGGAAACCGATCGTGTGCGCGAGCACCGTGGCGCCGCGCGCGGTCTTCGCCGGCATGTACTGGCCGCCATAGGCCAGCGCCGCGCCCGCGATGATCAGCGCGAGGCCGGCCAGCGCCCACTCGGTGGTGAGGGCGAGCGCGACCGTCCCGGCGATGCCGAGCAGCGTCACGACGATGCCCGCGACCGTCCAGCGGGACCGGACGGTGTCGGGGCGCCGCGCGAACCAGCCCTGCTTCACCACGTCGTCGTACATCGCGGACCTGACCTGCGCGAGCTTCGTCGCGAACGTCCCGCCCAGCTCCGACAGCTTGACGGCGTCGCGGCCGGACCCGTCCGGGGCGGTCAGCAGCGCGTCCAGCAGGATCCGCTCGTAGGGCAGGAGGTCGACCTGGGGGCGGTCGAGGCGGCGCAGCGTCCAGTCGAGGCGGCCGGTCCGCGCCCGGTCCTCCTCCTCGATCAGCAGGTAGCCGCGGACGGCGAGGTCGACGATCGTCGCGGTCACGTCGATCACGTCGGCCTGCTCGTCGATCAGCGTGCCGATCTGGCCGGGGCGCACCCCGTGCGGCGGCTCGAACTCGGCCCCGGCGAGCGGCGCCTGGTCGCCCTCGGCCGCCTTCTTCCCGACGACGCGCGCGTCCCGGCCGCGCAGCAGGTAGAGGCCGGCGACGCCGCCGACCAGCAGCACCAGCAGGCCGGCGAGCGCGCCGCCGGTCACGGCGTTCACCGAGAACGCGGTCGCGACCGTGTGCCGGCGCTCGTGGATCGCGCGGCCGCCGGTCGTCCCGGCGGGCAGGCCCGCGACGACCGTCATGTACTCGCCGGGCAGCATCCCCTGCTGCGCGTAGACGCCCTGCGTGTGCGTGTGGTTCGTGTAGTACTGCGTGCAGCCGATCGTGCTGCCGATCGGCCCGGTGAAGCAGTTGACGCTGCGGATCATCGCGCCGCCGTCGACGGTCGCCTTCGCCGCGTCCAGCGGGACCTTCCAGCCGCCGACGACCGGCCACTGCAGCTCCTCCGCCGCGCCCATCGGGGTGATCGCGCCGCGCAGGTCGTACTCCAGCACGACCGTCCGGTCGCCGGTCAGCTTGCGGGCGCCGCTCACCTCGACGGTCGTCGTCGTCTCCCCGGCGGACGTGCCGACCTTCGTCGGCCCGCCGTCCGGGCTGCTCGCGCGCAGGCCGTCCAGCTTCCAGACGCGGTCCTCGCTGAGGCTCTCGTGCGTGCGGGTGCGGAACGCCCGCTCGAAGCCGTCGCTGCCGGCGAATCGGTAGACGATCGTCTCCTTCACCTTCGTGACGCCGCCCTGCCCGGCGGTGAGGACGACCTCGTCCTTGAGCACCCGCTCCGACGCGGCGGTCGTCCGGCTGGTGGTCCCCCCGGTCTCGGCGGACGCGGGAAAGGAGGTCAGCGCGGGGATCAGGGCCGCGGCCGACACCGTCAGAACGACCGGCCGGAACCGGCACAACGCCGCAAGAGCAGACATGGCCGCAAATAGTATCGGCAACGCGTGCGATGATTCTGCGCTATGGCAGGTCATTACCCCCCGCCGCCTCCTCCGCCGCGGCCGCCGGCGCCGCCGTACGGCCGGCCGCCCCACGGCGGGCCCCCGTACGGAGGGCCGCCCTACGGCGCGCCGCCCCCGGGCGGGCCGGGGTACGGGCCGCCCGCCTACGGACAGCCGCAGTACCGGTACGTCCCGATGCGCCCGCCTCCGCGCCGCAGCGCCGGCGGGACGATCGCGGGCATCTTCGGCGGCCTGACGGCCCTCGTCGTCCTCGCGATCCTGGGGCTCTCCGTGCTCGGCGGGACGACCCGGGGCGCCGCGGGCGGTCCGGGGACGAGCGCCTCGTCCGGCAACGCGGGGCCCGCGTCCCCGCAGGAGAAGGCCACCGACAGCAAGCTCTACAAGACGGGCGCGCTGACGGCGGTGAGCTGCCGGCTGCCGGGCATCCTGCCGTCCGCCGAGTCCATGCGCCAGTTCATGGACACGCTGAGCGACTGCCTCGACACCGCGTGGGCCAGGCAGTTCCAGAAGGCCGGGATCGCCTTCGACAAGCCGGACCGGGTGTTCTGGGTGGAGCCGGGACGCAGCCCGTGCGGCACCTACCCGGCTCCCGGCGCGTCCGCGTTCTACTGCCCGGCGAACAACACGATGTACGTCGGGCTGGAGCACGTCGTGGAGACGTCGGGCGGCGAGCCCCTGTCGCACTACGCCGTGTACGCCCGGGTGATCGCGCACGAGTACGGCCACCACGTCCAGGACCGCGCGGGCATCCTCCTCTACGGCGACCGGCAGATCGAGAGCGGCGACAAGGCGACCGGCAACGCGGCCAGCCGCCGCATCGAGCTCCAGGCGCAGTGCTTCGCGGGCGCGTTCCTCGGCACGGAGCGGGCCACGCTGCCGATGACGCGGGAGCAGTACGTCGCGATGATCGTGGACGTCCGGGGCCGCGGCGAGGACCGCAAGCCGCCGGACGAGCGCGACCACGGCCTCGGCCGCCACTACGCGGGCTGGGTCGTCACCGGCTTCAACGGCCGCGACCTGACCGTCTGCAACACCTGGGTCGCCCCGTCCTCGAAGGTCAGCTGACCCGGCCGGAGCTGAGTGCTTTTACCCGTGCGCGGCTGAGCCCAGGTACTCATGACCGGGGCGCTCGCCGGGCGCAGACTCGTTCCATGAGCACCCCGAAGACGCCCCCAGCCGCCGGGAGCACCGCCTTCTTCGTCCAGGCCGTGATCTCGTTCGCCGTCTCCAGCACCGCCGTCGCCGCCGGCGTCGTGTACCTGCCCGTCAGCGCGTGGGTTCGCGCGTTCCTCGCGATGGGGCTGCTGTACGTGATCACGTCGACGTTCACGCTGGCCAAGTGCGTCCGCGACAAGCAGGAGAACCAGGCCATCACCAACCGCGTCGACCAGGCGCGGCTCGACAAGCTGCTCGCCGAGCACGACCCGTACGCGACCTCGAACCTGTGACCCGCCGCCGAGCCCGGCGCCGTCCTCCCGACGGCGGCGGGCTCCGTCATTTCTGACCTTTCCGGCATGTGAGACGATTCACCACGAAGTGCTAGCTAGCGCGCTTGCAATTGCAAGCACCATGACGCAGTGTGGAGTCATGGCGAGTTCGAAGGTCGGCTCCATCGGGGAGTACATCCGGGAGCAGCGCACGCGGGCGAAGATCTCGCTGCGGCAGCTCGCGGACGTCTCGGGCATCTCCAACCCGTATCTGAGCCAGATCGAGCGCGGCCTGCGCAAGCCGAGCGCCGAGATCCTGCAGCAGATCGCCAAGGGGCTGCGGATCTCCGCCGAGGCGCTGTACGTGCAGGCGGGCATCCTTGAGGACCGCGAGGCTGACACCGACGTCCAGGCCGCCGTCCGGGCCGACCTCGGGCTCACCGAACGGCAGAAGCAGGTCCTGCTCGACATCTACGCGTCGTTCCTCAAGGAGAACGAGGCCGCGGGCGTCCTCGGCGCCGAGTTCGCCGAGGCGGCGGCCCAGGCCGCTCCCGGCCCGGCCCCGCACGTCCAGGCCCCGCACGCCCAGGCCCCGCACGAGGCGGCCGCGCACGAACCTGCCGTGCACGAATCAGCAGAACCACACGAACGCAACGGAAAGGAAGAGGTCGGATGACGCTGGCCAGCAACCTTCGAGAGAACAAGGCCGTCTACGCCGTGGCCGGCGCCGGCGACTTCGCGGTGGAGAAGCTGCGTGAGGTCCCGAGCCAGGTGGACCGCTACCGCGAGCAGGTCCGCGGCACCGTGGACCGCTACCGCGGCGAGGTCTCCCGGTACCAGCAGCGCGTGGACGCCAAGGACCTGCCGGGCGCGGCGGTCGCGTACGCCTCCCAGGTCGGCAGCCGCGCCGCCGAGCTGATCGACGAGCTCGCCGAGCGGGGCAAGAAGGTCGTCAACCGCGAGGCCGTCGAGATCGCCGAGATCACCGAGGCCGACGCGAAGCCCGCCGCGAGGACGCGCACCGCCCAGCGGAGCAACGGCGCCGCGCGGCAGACCCGCACCACCGCGAAGAAGTAACGGCACCGCAGGGGGCCCGGCCGGGAACACCCGGCCGGGCTCCTTCGTCTGTTCCAGCAAGCTGTCCCATTGGACGGTGCGCATAGTGTTGGGGCACACGGACGCCTTGTGCGCGTCAGGGAGTCGCCGTCCGAGACGAGCAGGAGCACTGATGCCGGACTTCAACGTAGTGGACTACTTCTTCTGGCTGCTGCTGATCATCGCCTTCGTCATGGAGGTGTGGGCGCTGATCGACTCGCTGACCGTGCCGGAGGGCGCGTTCACCGCGGCGGGCAAGTGGCGCAAGAAGCTCTGGATGATCGTCCTGATCGTGGCGGCGGTCGTCGGCGCCGCCTACGCGGTCGCGCCCGCGGCCCTCGGCGCGAACCCCATCGGGCTGCTGATCGGCATCCTGCCCGTCGCCGCGTTCCTCGCCGCCGCCGTCTACCTCGCGGACGTCCGGCCCGCCGTCGCCCCGTACAAGAAGAAGGGCGGCCGCGGCGGCTCCCGCCAGGGCCCCTACGGCCCCTGGTAGACCCGCCGAACCTGCGGTTCTCCGCAGGTTCGCCGCTGCGGCGCCCGCCGCGAACCGTGCGGTCCGCCCCATGCCCCGCGGGCCGCCGCCGAACATAGCTTGCTGCGCATGAGAGCGCAGAGGAAGCCCGCGACGGTCCGGATGGCGCGGTGGAGCGCGGCCCATCCCTGGTCGGCCGTCGCGATGTGGGTGCTGTTCGTCGTCCTGTCCCTCGGGCTGGGCACCGCCGCCGGCACCGACTCGATCAGCGACGCGGAATCGGGCGTCGGGGAGTCCGGGCGGGCCGGGCGCATCGCGGCGTCCGGCGACTTCCCGGAGAAGCCGGAAGAGAACGTCCTCATCACGGCGACGGGCGGCGGCCGGCTGGACCTGGGCGCGGCCAAGGACGCGGCGGCCGACGTCGTCCGGCGGATGAAGGCGCTCCCAACAGGTCATCGTCGAGGACTGAGCGGCGGTTCCGTCCGGTCGCTCGGGAAAGTCGGGGCCGGGCACCGGGGGCGGGCGCCTCCGCCGGCCCGGTGCCCGGCGGTCTAGGGGGACGGGCGGGAGAGGGCGTCGACCGAGACCAGGCCGTGTTCGACGATGTCGACGGCGCGGTCGAGGGCGGTGCGCATCGACAGGGGGTCGTAGCCCTCGCGGCGGCAGTGCGCGACGACCGCCTGCATGCCGCCGATCGCGATGCCGGACGCCGTCACGGCGTCGATCTCCGAGATGCCGGGGCACAGGTCGCGCAGCAGGCCCTCGATCGCCTCCTGGGCGTCGGTCATGCGCTGGAGGGCGCGGGCGCGCAGGGCGGGGCGTTCGAGGACGAGCGCGATCTGGACCGGCCCGTAGTCGGCGTGCTCGGCGACGACCGCGTTGAGGACGTCCACGATGCTGCGCCGTATCGTCTCCATCGGCGTCTCGCCGGGGGTGCGGCGCAGCCGCTCGGACACCTCGGCGAGCCGGTCGTCGATCTCGGCGAAGACCACGTCCTCCTTGGACGGGAAGTAGCCGAAGAACGTGCGGGGCGCCACGTCGGCGGCGGCCGCGATGTCGGCGATCGTCGTCTCCTCGTAGCCGCGCTCGGCGAACAGGCGCAGCGCGGCGGTCGCGATCGCCTGCCGGGTGCGCAGCTTCTTGCGCTCCCGCAGGCCCGGCCGGGCCCGCTCTTCGTCCATGTGACGCACATTACCATGACTGCAAAGTTGCATCTATTGCAAAAGTGCAGGGAACGGTGTTCTCTGCGAACATGGCGCGATTTCTGGACGCACTGGGGCGTCTCTGCGTGCGGCGGCGGCGCGCGGTCTTCGAACTGTGGGCCGTCGTCATGCTGGGCGCCGGCGTCCTCGGCATCGTGCACGGGGGCATCTTCGTCCAGCAGAGCACGCTGCCCGGCACCGAGACGCAGCGCGCCATCGACACCCTGGGCCAGGACTTCCCGGCGATGACCGGGCCGACCGCGACCGTCGTCTTCCACGAGAACGGCGCGGCCGGTCCGTCGGACTGGCGGGTCGCGCTCACCATCGGCCAGTCGATCGAGAACATCGGCAGGATGAAGCGGGTCGCGTTCGTCGAGAACCCGTACGTCCAGGGCATGGGCGGGCTGAAGGACGACAACGCGGTCGTCGTGCGGCTCAACTTCACCGGGACGATGAGCGAGGTCGGCCACGCCGACCTCGACGACCTGAACCGCGCCGTCGAGCCCGCGCGGATGGCCGGGCTGGACGTGAAGTTCGGCGGCATCGTCGCGATGATCCTCAACCAGCCGAAGGGCGGCCCGCAGGAGGGCGTCGGGATCGTCCTGGCGCTGGTCGTGCTGCTGCTGGCGTTCGGGTCCTACCTCGCGGCGGGCATCCCGATCCTCGTGTCGCTGTGCGGGATGGCCATCGCCTACTCGCTGATCCATTTCTCGGCGTCGCTGTTCCAGATCGCGCCGACCGCGCCGATGGTCGCGGCGATGCTCGGCATCGGCGCCGGGATCGACTACGCGCTGTTCATCGTCACGCGCTACCGGCAGCAGCTCGCCGAGGGCGACGACGTCGAGACCGCGGTCGGACGCGCCATGGCGCACTCCGGGCACGCCGTGGTCTTCGCGGGCGGCACCGTCGTGTTCGCGATCTGCGGCCTGTTCCTGTCCGGGATCGAGTTCATCGGACGCATCGGCATCGCGACCGCGCTCGCCGTCGCCATCATGGTCGTCGCCGCGCTGACGCTGCTGCCCGCCGTGCTCGGCGCGCTCGGGCCGCGCATCGACCGGTACCGGCTGCCGCGCGTCCGCCCCGACCGCAGCTCCCGCCGCTGGGAGACCTGGGGACGGCACGTCGACCGGCACGCCTGGCCCTACGCGATCGTCGCGACGCTCGTCCTGCTGACCCTCTCGATCCCGACGCTGAGCCTGCGGTTCGGCGTGATGGCGGACAGCATGTCGTCGCCGAAGATGGAGGCGCGGCAGGCCTACGACATCGTCGCCCGCGAGTTCGGCCCCGGCCATTACAGCCCGTTCGTCGTCGTCGCGAAGGTGCCCGGCGAGGAGAAGCGGGACGAGCCGAAGCGCGTGGTGCCCACGGTCGACGCGCAGCAGGGGCTGGCGGGCCTGACGGGGCCCGCCGCGGGGGAGCCGGACCCGTCCCCGCGGCCCGCCGTCCCCAAGGGCGCGCCCGACCCGGACAAGAAGCCCGACAAGGACGCGGTCCGCGTCGCCCAGGAACTGCAGACGCGGCTGTCGGAGGTGCCGGGCGTCGTCTCGGTCGGCGACCCCGTCGTGACCGGCAAGACCGCGATCGTGCAGGTGATCCCCAGGGACGCCCCGCACGACCAGTCGACCACCGACCTCGTCCACCACCTCCGGGACGTGGAGATCAAGGAGGTGCGGGACGCCCATCCCGGCACCGAGATCTACCTGGGCGGCGAGAACCCGGCGATCATCGACATCGCCGCCACCGTCGGCGACCGCATGCTGACCGTCGTCGTCGCGGTCGTCGGCGTCGCGCTGCTGCTGCTCGTCATCGCGTTCCGCTCGGTGATCGTCCCGCTGAAGGCCGCGCTCATGAACCTGCTGTCGATCGGCGCCTCGTTCGGCGTCGTCACCGCGGTCTTCCAGTGGGGCTGGGGCGTCGGGCTGCTCGGCGTCGACCAGGCCATCCCGATCATGTCGTTCATCCCGCTGTTCATGTTCGCCCTGATCTTCGGGCTGTCCATGGACTACGAGGTCTTCCTGCTGTCGCGGATCAAGGAGGAGTACGAGCGGACGGGCGACCCGCACGAGTCCGTGGTGGTCGGGATCGGGGCGACCGCCCGGCTCATCACCTCGGCGGCGCTCATCATGATCTTCGTGTTCGCCAGCTTCGTCCCGCAGCCCGATCCGACGATCAAGATGATGGCGCTCGGCCTCGCGGTGGCCGTCGCGATGGACGCCACGATCGTCCGGCTCGTCCTCGTCCCGGCGCTGATGAGCCTGCTCGGGCACGCGAACTGGTGGTGGCCCGGCCGGTCCCGTCCGGCGGCGGCGTCCCCGGCCCCGGAGCCGGCACCGGCCGCCGAGCAGCTTGAACTGGAGCTGACGCCCTGACCTGGAGTGTTCCCCGGCGTGCTGGGTAGGTGCGGATGCGGACACTTGGGGGGCCCATGCGCGTCGCTGCGGTACGGACGGTCGTGCCTGAACACCACTACGACCAGGACCAGATCACCCGGGCGGTCGTGCGGCGGACGGACGCCAGAGAGGAACTCGTCCGCCGCTTCCACGCCGCGACCCAGGTCACCGGCCGGAACCTGGCGCTGCCGATCGACGAGTACGTGAAGCTGGAGGGTTTCACCGGCGCCAACGACGTCTACATCGAGACGGCCGTCGAGCTGGCGACGCGGGCGGTGGGGGACGCGCTCGACCGGGCCGGATGCGCCCCGCACGACGTCGACCACCTGATCTTCTGCTCCTCGACCGGGGTCGCGACGCCCTCGCTGGACGCCCGCGTGGCGCAGCGCGCCGGCCTCCGGGAGGACGTCACGCGCGTGCCGATGTTCGGCCTGGGATGCGCGGCGGGCGCGGCCGGGCTGTCCCGGCTGCACGACTTCCTGCGCGGCTGGCCCGAGCGGGTGGCGGTGCTGGTCTGCGTCGAGCTGTGCTCGCTGACCGTCCAGCGCGAGGACACCTCGGTCGCCAACCTGGTCGCCAGCGGCCTGTTCGGCGACGGGGCCGCCGCGGTCGTCGCGCTCGGGGACCGGCGCGACACCGGCGGGCACCAGGGGCCGCGGGTGGTCGCGTCGCGCAGCAGGCTCTACCCCGGCACCGCGCGCCTCATGGGCTGGGACGTCGGCGACCACGGCCTGCGCGTCGTCCTCGCCGCCGACCTCGTGGGCCATGTCGAGGCGACCCTCGCCGGCGACGTGACCGCCTTCCTCGGCGACCACGGGCTCTCCCCGAACCGGGTCGGCTCGTGGGTGTGCCATCCGGGCGGCCCGAAGGTGATCGAGACCATCCAGCGGGAGCTCGGCCTGGAGCCGGGCGCGCTGGACATCACCTGGAACTCCCTGCGCACGATGGGGAACCTCTCCTCGGTGTCGGTGCTCAACGTGCTGGAGGAGACGATCGCCCAGCGGCGTCCGCCCGACGGGGAACCGGGCCTGCTCATGGCGCTCGGTCCCGGGTTCTCCGCCGAACTCGTCCTGCTGCGCTGGTGAACCGGTACACGGCGCTGATCGCGCTCGTCGCCGCCGAGCGGCTCGCCGAGCTGGCCGTGGCGCGCCGCAACCGCGCCTGGGCGAGGCGGCACGGCGGGATCGAGCACGGCGCCCGGCACTACCCGCTGATCGCCGCCGCCCACGCCGGCCTGCTGGGCGGAGCGCTGCTGGAGGTGCGGCGGGGGAGCCGGTTCGTCCCGTCGCTCGGCCGGCCGATGCTGGCGGTGGCGCTGTCGGCGCAGGCGCTGCGCTGGTGGTGCATCGCCAGCCTGGGGAAGCGGTGGAACACCCGGGTCATCGTGGTGCCCGGCATGCCGCTCGTGGAGCGCGGGCCCTACCGCCGCCTGCGGCACCCCAACTACGTGGCCGTCGTCGCGGAGGGCGTCGCCCTGCCGCTCGTCCACGGCGCGTGGCGCACCGCGCTGCTGTTCACGGCGGCGAACCTGTGCCTGCTCAGGGTCCGCGTCAGGGTCGAGAACGACGCGCTCACCGGCGGGCGCCCCACGCCCGCGGCAGCCCCGCCTCCGCCCTAGAGGTCGTGCGTGGTCCTGGCCGACGGTTCAGGACGACCGGACGGTTCAGGACGAGGTGACCGTCTCGGACCGCGTCCCCGCCGGCTCCCGGAACACGGTGCCGGCGGCCTTCGCGTGAAGTTCCTCAAGAAGCGCGCTCTGGGCGGCGGCGCGTTCCAGCAGGGTGCGGAGCCGTCCGGCGTCCAGCCCGCGCTCCCGGTCGGCGGCCGTGAGCAGGGTGCGCCACCCGGCGGCCTTGCCCTCGACGGCCATGCGCAGCGTCTCCAGCTCGACGAGGTCGCTGAGCGGGGAGCGGCTGATCAGCCGGCCGTTGAGTTTCAGCCGGCCGGCCTTCTCGGCCGCCCACACCGCCATGCTCTTGTACCGGCGGGGCGGCATCCCCAGCGAACGCAGGATGTCCAGCAGCGCCCCGCGGTCGGCGGCGATGGCGTCGGCGAGCTCGTTGAGCCGCTCCGCGTCGTCCGCGTCGCGGTGCGAGCGCGCGACCCGGCGGGCCAGCGCCACCCCGCCGGCCGCCGCGGCCAGATGATCGGTCAGGTAGATGTGCAGCAATCCCCGGCTGCCAGGTGTCGCCATGCGCCCCCCGTACCCCGACGCCGCCGCGTAAACGGCCTGCCGGGGACGTCCCGGGCAGCCGGCCGGGAACCGCTGAGCAGGGCTTTCGTCCGCGCGGTCAGGGGATCTGCTCGACGCGGACGCCGGGGACCGCCGCGTAGACCTCCGGATCGGCGGTGACCAGCGGCCAGCGCCGCCAGCGCGCCGACCACGCGGCCTGCGCCGCGTCCATCCCCAGGTTGGGGATCGTGGTGACGAGCAGCCCGGTCTGCTGGGCGATCACGTCGTCGAGGTCGTCGACGTGGACGACCTGCATGCCGGGGAGCCGCTCCAGGACGGTGCGGCCGTGGTCCGGGACGATCTGCCACGCGCGGGCCAGCGCGGTGGCGGGGATCACGATGGTCGCGTGCTGGGCGATGGACGCGCGGAGCCGGGCGCGGACGTAGATGGTCTTGCCGGTCGCGAGGTCCAGGAGTGCGGTCGCGTCGAAGACGTGACCGGTGATCACGCGACGTCCCGGCGGTCCGGCGCGCCGCGTTCGACGAGCCGGTCCACCATGGCCTGCTCGTCCGGGCTGGGCGGGCCGAACAGGTCGTCGATGGTCGAGGAGTCGCGCAGGAAGGCCAGCTTGAGCCGCGCCCCGTCCGCGAGGAACCCGGACACCGAGGCGATCTTCTTGTCCTCGGCGAGCCCCTGCAGCGTGGCGGCAAGCTCGTCGGGCAGCGTGATGTTGAGTCTCGCCATGCGCCACAGAATACACACTCCAAGCCCTTCCAGTGTGTACTGGCCGACCTGTCGCCGGCGCCGGGCGACGGGTCAGGACGAGGTGCGGGAGCGGGCGGGCGGCAGCCTGAACAGGCCGTTCAGCCTGCGCAGCGCCTCCGCGTCCCCGGACGCCTCCGCGGCGCCGCTCGCGAGCGCCTCCGCGAACGTCCCGCCCTGGCCGGTCAGCGCGGCCAAGGCGTCCTCGCTGATCGTGATGGTCGCGTCCGGGTGCTGGGCCGGGCCGTGCTGCGCCTCGATCGTCCCGTCGTCGATCCGTGCGTAGAACACCTCGCCGCCGATGCGGAACTCGTACACGGCGCGGAGCCCGGCGGCGGCTTCGGGGTCGAAGACGGCGCGCAGGCCGAGGACCGTCCAGCCGGGATGGAACGTCTCCGCCGGGCCGCGTTCGCCCATCGTCCACTTCAGCCCCCACCGGGCCAGCGCGAGGATCGCCGGGGCGAGCTCCTCGCCGGCCTCGGTGAGGGCGTAGACGGGGGTGCGGGCGGGCGGCGGGAGCGCCGTCTTGCGCGCGAGCCCCTCCCGTTCCAGGTGCTTCAGCCGGGCGGCCAGCAGCCCGGTGCCGAGGCCGCGCAGGCTGTCCCGCAGGTCGCCGAACCGCTTCGGCCCGGTCAGCAGCTCGCGGACCAGCAGCAGCGTCCAGCGCTCGCCGACGAGGTCGAGGGTGCGCGCGGTCGCGCAGTACTGGTTGTAGGTCCGCTGTTCCACTTCATCATTCTAGGCTGCGCGCTTCCGCTTCTTGAACCGCGCTGCATCACCTCGATCGACTCCTCCATGCGGGAGGCGCGGCCCGGGCGCCGGATGCCCGTAACGTCGAGGTGACACACTTCCTCCCCGAAGGAGCACGCCGTGCCCGACACCTCGCCCCTGCTGGCCGTCCCCGAGGAGGATCTGGCGGACCTGCGCTCGCGCCTGCGCCGCACCAGGTGGCCCGAGCCCTGGCCCGGCACCGGCTGGGAGGCCGGCACGGAGATCGGCGAACTGCGGCGCCTCGTCGCCCACTGGGCCTCCGGGTACGACTGGCGCGCCCACGAGGCCGCCGTCAACGCGCTGCCGTCCCACTTCGCCGACATCGGCGGGACGCCCGTCCACTACCTGCGGTTCGACGGCGAGGCCCCCGGCTCCCTGCCGATCGTCCTGACCAACGGCTGGCCCAGCTCCTTTCTGGAGCTGACCGGCCTCGCCCGCCGCCTGGCCGAGCCCTCCCGGTTCGGCGGCGCCGCCGCGGACGCGTTCACCGTGATCGTCCCGTCGCTGCCCGGCTTCGGCCCGTCCCCGCAACGCCCGAGGCTCGCCGCGGACGAGCAGACGCACGACCTCTGGCACCGGCTCATGCACGACGTCCTGGGCTTCGAGCGCTACGCCGCGCAGGGCGGCGACCTCGGCGCCGGCATCACGTCCCGGCTGGCGGAAGCGCATCCCGGATCAGTGGTCGGGATCCACCTGATGGCGGTCGCCGGCCCGCCGTCCTACGGCGACCTCACCCCCGAGGAACGCACCTACCTGGCCTCGGTCGCCGCCTGGCAGGCCGAAGAGGGCGGCTACCAGCACCAGCAGCGCACGCGCCCCCTCAGCCTGGCCTACGGCCTGTCCGACTCGCCCGCCGGGCTGCTCGCCTGGCTGGTCGAGAAGTACCGGGCGTGGAGCGACAGCGGCGGCGAGCTCGCCGCCCGCTTCGACGACGACTTCCTCCTCACCCAGGCGTCGCTGTACTGGTTCACCGGCACGATCGGGACGTCGTTCCGCCCCTACTACGAGCACGCCCGGCAGCTGACGCCCCAGGTGAACCGGGTGGAGGTCCCCACGGCCGTCGCGGTCTTCCCCGCCGACCTGGCCCACCCGCCCCGCAGCTGGGCGGAACGCACGTACAACGTCGTCCGCTACACCCGCATGCCGCGCGGCGGCCACTTCGCGCCCTACGAGGAACCCGCGCTGCTCGCCGCCGACATCACCGGTTTCCTCCGCCCCTACCGTTGACGGGCGGTCGTGCGGCTCGTGGGGTGTCCCTCCGGCCCTTGATCAGGCCGTCCGGGACGCGCCCGCATGCGGCTTCAGCGGCGCGAGCTTCGAGCCGCCTTCGAGCCACGGCGGCGTGCCGGGCGGCGGCGCCACGTGCCGGACGTTGAAGCGGCCGCTGGTCACGGTGGTGAACGGGGCGATGCCGTAGCAGCGCGGCAGATCGGCCGGGGGCGGGAGGATGCCCCAGGAGAAGCCGAACCGCTGGTGCCCTCCGGAGCCCGACACGCTGAACCCGACCGCCCCGGAGATGAGGCCCGGCGGCTCGGTGCGGACGATGGTGCCGGTCAGCGTGGCGGTGTCGCCGCCGGTGGCCAGGCAGTCGACCGTCCCCCATGCCTTGCCCGTGACCCGCGTCCCGTCCGGGGCGGTGCCGCTGTGGCTGAAGTGGAAGGTGCCGCGCGCCAGCGTGTAGTAGCCGCGCGCCTGGATCGTGAAACGGATGTCGTCGTCCGGGGCGTAGCCGTAGTGGATCTTGGCGGTGCCCGCCACGGAGGGCTCCTCGTGCCGGCGGGTCTCCCCCGCGGCGGCGGTGGCCGGGGTCGCGGTGGTCGAATAGGCGGTGGTCAGGGCCACGGCGCCGCCGGCCAGGGCGGCGGCGACGGTGCGGCGGCGTGTGAACGGGGTCATGCGGCGTCTCCTCAGGCAAGATCACTCGGTCGTCGACCATCCTGCGAGAACACGTCCCGCCCGGCCTCCCCTGAGCGCGCCAATCCCGCCGCCGGACGTCCCCCATCGGTATGAGCCGCCGGCCGCGGGGATCAGACCCGCCGGCGGACGGTGTCGAGGCGGCTCCGCTGCCCGTCGCTCAGGCGCAGGGAGGCCGCGGCGGCGTTCTCTTCCAGGTGCTCGATCGACGAGGTTCCCGGGATGGGCAGGACGACCGGCGACCGGCCGAGCAGCCACGCGAGCGCCACCTGCGCCGCCGTGGCACCGGCCTCGGCCGCCACGGCGGCGATCTCACCGGCCGTGGTCGCGGGCAGGACGGGCCGCCACGGCAGAAAAGCGATCCCCGCCGCGGTGCAGGCGTCGAGCACCGCCTCGTGCTCGCGGTCGAGGAGGTTGTAGCGGTTCTGCACGCTCGCGATGTCGACGATCTCCCGCGCCCGTTCGAGCTGGGCAACGGTCACCTCGGACAGCCCGATGTGGCCGATCTTGCCCTCGTCCCGGAGGTCGCGCAGCGTCCCCACCTGGTCGTCGAGCGGCACGTCGGGGTCGACGCGGTGCAGCTGGAGCAGATCGAGCCGGTCGACCCGAAGGCGGCGCAGGGCGCCCTCGACCTGCTCCCGCAGGACTTCCGGCCGCCCGCAGAGCGCCGCCTCGCGCGGCGGGTCCGGCGGGACGACGCCCACCTTCGTCGTGACTAGCACGCCGTCAGGGAAGGGGTGCAGCGCCTCGACGAGCAGTTCCTCGTTGGCGCCCCAGCCGTACAGGTAGGCGGTGTCGATCAGCGTGACGCCCAGCTCGACGGCCCGCCGTGCCACCGCGATCGAGTTCTCGCGCGCCTCTCCGGGCCCGGCCGGCAACTGCATGGCCCCGAACCCGAGCCGCCCCACCTCGACGGCGCCCCCGATGCGGAAAGTATCCGACATGTCTCGACATCCCCCCTCTCGGGCACCGTACAACCCTCCCGGCCAAACGCGTCCTGGCGCCGTAGGCGGATCGTCATGTGGGCGAGGAAGAAGATGCCGGCCACCAGGTAGCAGTTCGCGACCGGTGTCAGCAGCGGGTGGAAGCCGTACTGGAGCGGGTGGCCGTTGTGGGGCGTCCACCACAGCGGGGAGAGGACGAAGAGGACGTAGCCGGCCAGGGCGGTTCTCCGGTCGCCGTTTCTGAGGAGGACCGCCAGGGCGGGGACGATCCATACCCAGTGGTGCGCCCATGAGATGGGGGAGACCAGCAGGCCGGTCACACCCGTCACCGCTGTGGCGCTCAGCCAATCGCCCCGTCTCGCCCAGAGGACGGCGACCGCGATGCCGAATACGCCGATGCTCACCGGAATGGCGGTGTACCAGTCGCCCACTTCGGCCGTCCCCCGCAGAATGCGGGTCAGCGCGCCGAACGGGGATTGGTTGCTGATATACGGGACGCCCACGCGGGACGTGTCGTAGAAAGTGTCCAGCCAATAGACGCGGGACGCCTCCGGCGCGATGAAGTACGCCAGCAGCGTGCAGACGGCGAAGGCCGCCGCGGCCGTGACGGCGTCCTTCGTGCGCCGTGTCACCAGGAGGAGGACGATGAAGACGGCCGGGGTCAGTTTGATCGCGGCCGCGATGCCGATGCCGATCCCGGCCGGACGGCCGAGGGCGACGCGATGCATGTCCGCGACGACGAGGGCGAGCAGGAACAGGTTGACCTGGCCCAGGAAGAATGAGTGGTAGACCGGTTCGAGGAGCAGGCCGGCCGCCACCACGGCGACGAACGGCACGTGGCGGCCCGTCATTCTCAGGGTCGTCCGGCAGGCCCAGACGAAGGCCCCCAGCGCGGCGAACTGCCACATCACGCGGGCGACGGTCAGCGGCAGCGCGGAAAGCGGAGTGAACAGCGCGGCCAGGAAGGGCGTGTTGGTGAACCAGTGGTCGGCGAGCTGCTCCCGGTAAAGGCGGGCGCCGTCCGTGACGGCGTCTCCGCCCAGCCAGTAGATGCGGAAATCCAGCGAATCGTAGACCACGGAGAAGACCGCGAGAACTGCGACCTCGATGACCAGTACCAGTGGCACCCAGCGCTTCATGCGGACAATGGTGCCGACGTCATGGACAGAAAGGCATCGGGCCGTCGGCCACATTAGACGGAATGGCGTGCATCCCGCGGGATTAAGCCCAGGGGCTAATGTGCGGTGACAAGGGGGGCGGTTACGATCGCGGCATGTCCGCCCTGCCGCTGAGCCGGATCCGCCGCGTCACGGGGACGGTGCTGGCCTGGTGCGCCGCCGTCCTCTACCCCGCCGTGCTCTATGTGACCGTGGGCACCGGCAGGACCGGCTTCGACCAGCTGGAGATCCTCCTGTCGGCGCTCCTGACCGTCCTGGTCATGGCGCTGCTGAGGCGGCACGCGCTGACCGCCCACGCGATCCTGCTCACCGCCTGGATCCTGGCCGCGCTGGAGATGCCGATCGGCTCGGTCGTCGGCCTGCTGGTCCTGCTCACCGACGTCTCGGCCGGCTACATCGCCGTCACCCGTCCGCGCAGGGTCTCGGTGACCGTCGCCGTCGTGACGTTCGTCCTCCAGGGCCTGTCCGTCGCCGCGTTCCTGTCGGCGAACGAGCAGTTCCTCATGACGATCACCCTGGCGATGGTCATCACCTGGATGATCGGCAACTCGGTCCGGGTGCGCCGCACGCACGCCGAGGCGCTGCGCGTGCGGGCCACGGCGCAGGCGGTCGCGGACGAGCGGCTCCGGATCGCCCGCGAGCTGCACGACATGGTCGCGCACAGCATCGGCATCATCGCGATCCAGGCGGGCGTGGGCGGACGGGTGATCGAGACGCAGCCGGGGGAGGCCCGCAAGGCGCTGGACGCCATCGAGGCCACCAGCCGCGAGACCCTGTCCGGACTGCGGCGCATGCTCACCGCCCTCCGCCGGGACGACGAGCCGGGCACGGCGCCGCTCGGCCCCACCCCCGGTCTGGACGATCTCGGCCGGCTGGTGGAGGCCGCGAAGGACGCGGGCGTGCTCATCGACGTCCGGACGAAGGGCGAACGCGGGCCCCTCCCGCCGGACGTCGACCTCTCCGCCTACCGGATCGTCCAGGAGGCGGTCACGAACGTCGTCCGGCACGCGGGCACGGACAATTGCCGCGTGACGATCGACTACGGCGACGAAGAACTGGCCATCGAAGTGGCGGACGACGGGCACGGCGGCATCGTCGGCGCCGGGTACGGCCTGGTCGGGATGCGGGAGCGCGTCGCCCTGCTGCGCGGCGAGTTCGCCGCCGGGCCGCGTCCCGGGGGCGGGTTCCGGGTGGCGGCGCGCATCCCGCTGGCGGACCGGTGACGATCCGCGTCGTCCTCGCCGACGATCAGCCGCTGATCCGCGCGGGCCTGCGCGTCCTCGTCGCCGACACCCCCGACCTGGAGATCGTCGGCGAGGCCGGGACGGGCGCCGAGGCGGTCGCACTGGTCGAGGAGGTCCGCCCCGACGTCGTCGTCATGGACATCCGCATGCCCGACATGGACGGCATCGAGGCCACCCGCCGCATCACCGCCGCGCACGTCGTGATGCTGACGACGTTCGACGACGACGAGTACGTCTACGCCTCCCTCAAGGCGGGCGCGAGCGGGTTCCTCGTCAAGGACATGGCGCTGGAGGAGATCCTCGCGGCGATCCGCGTCGTCGCGGGCGGGGACGCCCTGATCGCGCCGAGCGTCACGAAACGGCTGATCGAGGAGTTCGCCGCCCGTCCCGAACCGGCCGGGGCGAGGCCCGAGCCCCGGCGGATCAACGGCATCACCGGACGCGAGCGCGAGGTCCTGACCCTGATCGGCCGCGGCATGTCCAACCAGGAGGTCGCCGGCGAGCTCTACATCAGCGTCGCCACCGCCAAGGCCCACGTCGCCCGGCTGCTCGCCAAACTGGACGCCCGCGACCGCGTCCAGCTGGTCATCATCGCCTACGAGATGGGCCTCGTCGCGCCTCCTACAGGCGGTAGTACTACCTGACGTGGTGAGCTTGGTATCGGTCGGATAACCTTGAGGGCGTGAAGGGTCTGGGAGAGCTTGAACGCACGGTCATGGAGGTCCTGTGGGCGCGGGAGGACGCCGGCCACGAGGCGGCGACGGCCCGTGACGTGAGCCGCGCGCTCGCGGGCGACCGGGATCTGGCGCACACTACTGTCATGACGGTGCTGGACAGGCTCGCCAAGAAGGGCTTCCTCGAGCGCGAGCGCGACGGCCGCGCGTGGCGCTACCACCCGGTCGCGAGCCGCGAGATGTACGTGACCGAGCTGATGCTGGGCGCCCTGAACGAGACCGGCGACCGGGACGCGGCGCTCGCCCACTTCGTCCGGTCCGTCTCGCGGGACGAGATCGACGTGATCCGGCAGACCCTCGCGGGCCTCATGAGCAAGGAACCACCCGCATGACCGGCACCGCCCTGCTCGCATTGATCTCACTCGGGACCGTCGGCGGGGCGCACTTCCTGTCCCGCGCCCGGTGGACGTGGCGGACGCCGCGCATCGGGATCGCGCTCTGGCAGGCCCTCGGGCTGTGCTGGGGCGTCGCCACGATCGGCGCGCTCCTCGGCCTCGCCCTCCTCCCGTACCGCAGGGGCGTGCTCGGCGGGCTGCCCGGCCTGTACGACGACCAGGCCGCCCGGCTGAACGCCGTCCAGGTCGCCGCGCTGCTCGGCGCGATCAGCCTCACCGCCGTGCTGCTGGTCATGCTGATGTTCGCGGTGGTCCGGGTCGTGCGGGCCCGGCGGCGGCACCGGGCGCTGCTCGCGCTCGTGTCGCGCCGCGACTCGTCGGTGCCCGGCACCCTCGTCCTCGACCATCCGGGCGCGGCCGCGTACTGCGTGCCGGGCGTCCGCTCGTCCAAGGTCGTCGTCAGCGCCGGGACGCTGGCGCTGCTCGACCGCGGCGAGCTGGCCGCGGTCCTCGCGCACGAGCGCGCCCACGCCCGCGAGCGCCACGACCTGGTGCTGCTGCCGTTCGCGTCGCTGCGCCAGGTGTTCCCGCAGTTCCACCTGGTCGGACGCTGCCTGGACGCGGTCGAGCTGCTGATCGAGATGGCCGCCGACGACCGGGCCCGGCACGGCCGCCCGGCGCGCGAGCTGGCGACCGCGCTGCTGCGCTTCGCCGCCGCCCGCCCCGCCGCCGCCCCGTCCGGGACCCTCGGCGTCGCGCACGGCGACATCCCGGTCATGGCGCGGGTGAACCGGCTGCTGGAACCGCAGCAGGCTTCCCGCAGGAGCCGCATCGCCGCCACCGTCGCGGTGCCGGTCGTCGCCGGGCTGCCGCTGCTGCTTCTCGTCCTGCCCCACTAGTCCGCGTACGAAGGTCCCGTGAGGCGGGCCGTACTCGGTCATCGCGGTCTCCTTCAGACGTCGGCGGGGACGTTCTCGGCGGGCGCGGTCGCGCCGGCCGGGGGCCTCGGGCGGCGCAGGACGAGGAGGGACACGGCCAGCGCGGCGACCAGGAGCCCGGCGGAGACGCCGAACGCCAGGTGGTAGCCGCCGGTGAGCGCCGCGGCGGCCCCCGCGCCGTCCGCCCGGAGGGTCTCGGTGCGGGACGCGGCCAGCGTGGTCAGGACCGCGACGCCCAGCGCCATCCCCACCTGCTGGACGGTGTTGAACAGGCCGGACGCGAGACCCGCGTCCTCCGGTCGGGCGCTGGACATGCCGAGCCCGGTCAGCGACGGCAGGACGAGCCCGGCCCCGGCGACGAGCGCGAACGCCGGGAGCAGGCCGGTGGCGTAGCGGGCGTCCACCGGGACGGTCGTGAGCCAGGCCATCGCGCCGATGAGGAAGACCAGGCCGATCACCAGGACGGTGCGCTCGCCCAGCCGGTTCGACAGGCGTGCGGAGACGAACAGCGACACCGTGCCGATCGCCACGGCCGCCGGGAGCATCGCCAGGCCGGTGTCCAGCGCGCTGTAGCCGAGGACCTGCTGCATGTAGAGGGCGACGATCACCTGGAAGGAGAACATCGCCGACAGGGTGAGCAGCTGGACCGCGTAGGCGCCGGACACGTTGCGGGAGCGCAGGATCCGCAGCGGCATCAGCGGGGTCGCGGCGCGCGCCTGCCGGACGGCGAACCCGGCGAGCAGGAGCACCGACGCCGCCCCGAGCCCCAGCGTGTGCGGGGAGATCCAGCCGTGGCCCTCGACCTTGACCACGGTGTAGATGCCGAGCATCAGCCCGGACGTGACGAGCAGCGCGCCCACGAGGTCCGCGCCGGCGGCGAGGCCGACGCCGCGGTCGCGGGGCAGCGCCGGGAGTGCGAGCAGCATCGTGGCGAGGCCGATCGGCAGGTTGATCAGGAAGATCCAGTGCCAGCTCAGCGCGTCGGTGAGCACGCCGCCGAGCACCTGCCCGAGGGACGCGCCCGCCGCGCCGGTGAAGCTGAAGATCCCGATCGCCTTGGCCCGCTCGCCGGGGCCGGTGAACAGCGTCACGAGGATGCCGAGCACGACGGCGGAGGCCAGCGCGCTCCCGACGCCCTGCAGGAAGCGGGCCGCGATCAGCATGCCGGACGTCGTGGCCGCGCCCGCGAGCAGGGACGCGGCCGTGAACACCGCGTTGCCGGCGAGGAACAGGGCCTTGCGGCCGAGGAGGTCGCCGAGCCGTCCGGCGAGGAGGAGCAGGCCGCCGAGCGGGATCAGGTAGGCGTTCATGATCCAGCTGAGCCCGGCGGGGGAGAAGCCGAGGTCGTCCTGGATGGCGGGGGCCGCGACGGTCACGATGCTGCCGTCGAGGATCGTCATCAGCATCGTCGCGGACAGCACGCCGAGCGCCGCCCAGCGGGAGCGCAGCAGCGCGGGAAGGGTCGTCTCCGAGGTCATGGGAGCGACCGTAGCAGATAGTTTTGTTAGAGACGATCCTTGACGGTCTTATTTTTGGCGCTGCCGGACCCGGCGGGCCGGCTGCGCGCTCTCGACCGGGGTGCCGAGATGCCCGCTGACCAGCGTGTTCAGGGCCTGGACGAGGGCGTCGCGCTCCCCTGCGGGAAGCGAGCCCAGGGCCGCCCCGTGGACGCCGTCCGCGATCTCCTGGCTGCGCGCGGCGACCCGCGCGCCCTCCTCGGTGACCGCGATGATCCGCGCCCGCCGGTCGGTGGACGACGGCCGGCGCTCGGCGAGCCCGGCCTTCTCCAGGGCGTCCACCGTGACGACCATCGTCGTCTTGTCCATGTCGCCGATCTCGGCGAGCTGGGCCTGCGTCCGCTCCTCCTCCAGGGCGTGGACGAGGACGCAGTGCATGCGCGGCGTCAGCCCGATCTCGGCGAGCGCCGCCGTCATCCGGGTGCGCAGGACGTGGCTGGTGCGGTCGAGCAGGAACGACAGGTCCGGTTTCGTCCGGCCCGGGGCCATCGAGGTCATGCGCCCAGCCTACCCAACTGGTTCCGTTCTGGATTATCTGTGAGCATCCGCTTCTCGTCGTCTATGCTTGGGGGCGTGAACCGCACCGCGTGCCCGAGCTGGTGGCCGTCCTAGGACGGCCGACCCTCGCGCACGCCATCGGGCCGTCCCTCGGACGGCCCTTCCTCTTTCCCGATGACGCGGCCGGCCCGGCGGGACGGCTCGGACCACATCGAGGAGAGAGACCATGGAGACCACCACCACCCCCGAAGCGCGAAGCCGCGAACTGGAAGAGCGCATCGCCGCCGACCCCGGCGCGTTCCGGATCCTGACCGGCGACCGCCCCACCGGGCCGCTGCACCTCGGCCACTACTTCGGCACGCTCGCCAACCGCGCCCGGCTCCAGCGGGCGGGCGTCGAGCTGTTCGTCCTCGTCGCCGACTACCAGGTGCTCACCGACCGGGACGTTGCCGAGCGCCTGTCCGAGCACGTCGAGGGGCTGGTCGCCGACTACCTCGCCGCCGGGATCGACCCGTCCACGGCGACGATCTTCCGGCACAGCGCCGTCCCCGCCCTGAACCAGCTCATGCTGCCGTTCCTGTCGCTGATCTCGGTCGCCGAACTGAACCGCAACCCCACCGTGAAGGACGAGATCGCGGCGTCCCGGCAGGCGTCGGTCAGCGGGCTGATGTTCACCTACCCCGTGCACCAGGCCGCCGACATCCTGTTCTGCAAGGCCGACCTCGTGCCCGTCGGCAAGGACCAGCTCCCGCACCAGGAGATCACCCGGACGATCGCGCGCCGCTTCAACGAGCGCTACGCGCCGGTCTTCCCGGTGCCGGACGCGCTGCTGTCCGCCGCGCCGAACCTCCTCGGGACCGACGGCCAGAAGATGAGCAAGAGCCGCGGCAACGCCATCGCCCTGTCCGCCGGACCGGACGAGACCGCCCGGCTGATCAGGCGCGCCGTGACCGACGCCGACCGGCACATCGCCTACGCGCCCGAGACCCGTCCCGAGGTGTCGAACCTCGTCCTGCTCGCCGCGCTCTGCCAGGGCCGCGACCCGCACGCCGTCGCCGCCGAGATCGGGGACGGCGGCGGCGCCGCGCTCAAGAAGGTCGTCACCGACTCGGTCAACGAGTTCCTCCGCCCGATCCGCGCCCGCCGCGCCGAGCTCATCGCCGACCGTACCTACCTGCACGGCGTCCTCGACGCGGGCAACGGCCGCGCCAACGCCGTCGCCGACCGCACGTTGGACGAGGTCAGGGCGGCGATGGCGTCCTAGCGCGGGCCGATGCCCCGCAGGACGACGGCCACCAGGCCGTCCGCCGAGTCCGCCGGCGCGCGGCGCGCGAGCTCCTCGCCCTGGAACAGCACCGACAGCACCGGCTCGTGGCAGGCGCCGACGATCATGGACACGGCGGCGTCCACCGGGGCGTCCGGGGCGAGGCGGCCGAGGTCGCGCTCGGCCCGCAGGTAGCCGGCGAGGCGCGCGCGCCAGTCCGCGTCCCCGCCGCTCAGCGCCGAGAACCGGGCGAGGACGTCCGGCTGCGCGACCAGCCCCGCCAGCGCGGGCAGCAGTTCGCGGTGGACGGTCAGCCCGTGCCGGACGTAGGCGCGCAGGTTCTCCTCGACCGTCCCGCCGCCGGCCTCGGGCAGCGGGCCGAGCGTGCGCCCGATCGCCTCCGCGCGGGCGCGCAGCGCGTGCGCGAGCAGCTCCTCCTTGGCGGCGAAGTGGTTGTAGAGGACGCCGTCGGCGACGCCGGCCTCCCGCGCGATCGCCCGGACGGTCAGCCCCGCCGCGCCGCGCTCGGCCATCATCCGCTCGGCGGTGGCGATCAGGTGCTCGCGCAGGGTGCGGTCGCCGGCGCGCAGCGCGGCCGCCTTCCGGGGAGACATCACCGCGCGCCGCGTCCGCCGGGGGCCGCGGCCCGGTTCATCGCCGGGCCCGCACGAGCCGGGCGGTGCCGCGCAGGCGGACGGCGCCGTCGCGTTCGAACCGGCCCAGCACCTCGGTGAGCGCGTCGACGAGTTCGCCGCTCTCGCCGTAGTTGAAGCGGATCGGGCCCCAGCCGGCGAAGAACTCCGCCGCGTCGCGCGCGTCCCGTCCCCAGATCTGCTCGGCGTCGACCAGGCGGGTGGTGACGTCCCGGAAACCGGCGCCCTCCAGAACCTCGCGGACGCGGACGGGGTCGGCGAGCGACAGCGGCCCCCGGCGCCCGATCGGCGGTTCCGCCCGCGGCGGCAGCGCGGCGAACACCGTCCCGAGGTCGGAGTCCCCGGGCGGCGTCATCACGAGGAGCGCCAGCCGCCCGCCGTCGCGCACCGCCCGCCGGACGTTGCCGAACGCGGCGACCGGATCGGCGAAGAACATGGCCCCGAACCGGCTCATCGCCACGTCGAACGCGCCGTCGGGGAAAGGGTGGATCTGCGCGTCGCCCTGCTCGAACGCCGCGTTCGCGACGTCCTCCTCCCGCGCGAGGGAGCGGGCGCGGGCGAGCATCGGCGCGGACAGGTCCACGCCCGTCGCGCCGCCGAGCCGCGCCCGCCGCGCCGCGAGCCGGGTGACCTGCCCGTTCCCGCAGCCGATGTCGAGGACGCGGTCGCGCGGCCCGATCGCCGCCGCGTCCAGCAGGGCGTCGTTGAATCCGCCGTTGACCGCGTCGTACCGGGCGTGGTGCCCCGCCCAGTGCTCGCCCTCGTACCCGTTCCACGCCTCGGCCTGATGCGTGTTGACGATCTCGGCCATGCCCCTCCTCGGTATGAACGTGTGTTCATGAACATACGTTCATAACGTTTCGCCCGTCAAGGCTGCGATGATTGCCGCGAGGTGGCACGAAAACATGCGTCCCGGTAGATTCCGGGCCTTCCCTACATCAGGCAGGAGTCGCGGGATCGCCATGAGGCTCGGCAAGAGGGCGCTGAACCGGGCGCTGCTGGCGCGGCAGATGCTGCTGGAGCGGCATGACCTGCCGGTACTGGACGCCATCGAGCACCTGGTCGGCATGCAGGCGCAGGCGCCGAACCCGCCGCACGTCGGGCTGTGGAGCCGGCTCGCGGGCTTCGACTTCGGCGCGGTCGGCCCGCTGATGACCGAGCGCCGCGCGCTGCGCATCGTGCTGATGCGCGGGACGCTCCACCTGGTCAGCGCCCGCGACGCCCGCGCGCTGCGGCCGCTCGTCCAGGGGCTCCTCGACGGCCACCTGAGATCGCGGGCCGCCGATCTCGACGGCGTCGACCTCGACGCGGTCACCGCCCACGCCCGCGCGCTGCTGGAGGCCGAGCCGCGCTCGGACAAGGAGCTCCGCACGCTGCTGAGCGAGCGGTGGCCGGAGCACGACCCCGCGCTGCTCGGCTGGGCGGTGCGCCTCCGGCTGCCGCTGGTGCAGGTCCCGCCGCGCGGCATCTGGGGCGCCTCGGCGGCGGCGCGGCACACGACGCTCGACACGTGGCTGGACGGGGAGCCGGCGGACACCACGCTGGACGAGGTGGTGCTGCGCTACCTGGGCGCCTTCGGGCCGGCGAGCGTCCAGGACGTCCAGCAGTGGTCGGGCCTGACGCGGCTCGGCGAGGTCGTCGAGCGGCTGCGGCCCGGCCTGCTGGAGTTCCGGGACGACAACGGCCGCGCGCTCTACGACGTCCCGGACGCGCCGCGCCCGGACCCGGACGTGCCGGCGCCCGTCCGGTTCGTCCCGGACTTCGACAACCTGCTGCTCTCCCACGCCGACCGCTCCCGGATCATCACCGAGGAGCACCGCAAGCGCACCTTCACGGTCAACGGCATCATCCGCGCGACGTTCCTCGTGGACGGCTTCGTGCACGGCATGTGGAAGATCGAGAAGAAGCGCGGCGAGGCGACGCTGCGCGTCGACCCGTTCGACCCGGTCCCGCGCCGGGAGCGGGCCGCCCTCGAGGAGGAGGGCCTGCGCCTCCTGGCCGCCGCCCATCCGGAGGCCGGGTCGCACGCGGTCGAGTTCGGCTAGCCCTCACCGCGGGCGCAGGGGGCCTCCTGGTCGGGGTCGAGCGACCCGAGGAGCGCGCGGAGGGCCTCGCGGAACTCGCGCATCTGGTCGCGGGTCAGCGGGTCGAACAGGTGGCGCTTGACCTCGGCGACATGGCCGGGGGCCGCCCCCGCGAGGACGGCGTGGCCCTCGTCGGTCAGCCGCGCGATCGTGGTGCGGCGGTCGTCGTCGTGCTTGCAGCGGCTCACCCAGCCGGCCTCCTCCAGCCGGTTCACGGCGTGCGAGAGGCGGCTCGGGGACGAGTGGACGATCTCGGCGAGCGCGGTCATCGTCAGCGCGCGGTCGGGCGCCTCCGACAGCATCGCGAGGATCATGTAGTAGGCGTGCGGCATCCCCGAGTCGCGCTGCAGCTGCCGGTCGAGGGCCTCGTTGAGCAGCCGTGACGTCCACAGGAACGCGCGCCAGGTCTCCTGTTCCTCGTCGTCCAGCCACCGTGTCTCGGTCATGCCCCCAGTCTACCCAAAAGCTTGAACACTCAAGACTTGAAGATTCAATAACTGCGGGATATGGTTGAACTCTCAAATAAAGGGAGGACGACATGACCCGGATGCCGGTGCTCTACCTCAGCCACGGCGCGCCGCCGCTGGCCGACGACGCCCTGTGGACCGCCCAGCTCGCCCGCTGGTCGGAAGGACTGCCGCGGCCGGAGGCGATCCTCATGGTGTCGGCGCACTGGGAGGAGGCGCCGCTGAGCATCGGCGCGACCCGCCGGGTGCCGCTCGTGTACGACTTCTGGGGCTTCCCCGAGCACTACTACCGCGTCCGCTACGACGCGCCCGGCGCCCCGCAACTGGCCGACGACGTGCGCGGACTGATTCCCGGCGTGCACCAGGACGAGGCGCGGGGCCTGGACCACGGCGCCTACGTCCCGCTCGTGGAGATGTACCCGGACGCCGACGTCCCCGTGTTGCAGATGTCGATGCCCACGCTCGATCCGGAGCGGCTCTTCGAGGTCGGGCGCAGCCTCGCGCCGCTGCGCGACAAGGGCGTCCTGATCATCGGGAGCGGGTTCACCACGCACAACCTGCGGGAGATGCGTCCGGAGCCGGACGCGGCGCCGCCCGCCTGGTCGGCGGAGTTCGACGAGTGGACGGACCGTGCGGTGAAGGGCGGCGACGTCGACGCCCTGCTCGACTTCCGCGCCAAGGCCCCCGCGGCGCGCATCGCGCACCCGCGGACGGAGCATTTCGCGCCGCTGTTCATGGCGCTGGGAGCGGACGCGGACGACGCGTCGGACCGCCGGTCGGTGATCGACGGCTACTGGCTCGGGCTGGCGAAGCGCTCGTTCCAGTTCGGGTGAGTTGTCACGTTCCGCCCGATTAGTCGGACGACGTCTCCATCCGGGCGAAACCCGTGCGCCACGACGTGACCCGCGGCTTCCAGCCGAGGCTCAGCGCCTTCGCGTTGGACACCGGGCGGCCCGTCGACGCGGCGTGCTTGCCGGCGCTGCCCGGCTGCGGGGCGCCGATGGCCGCGCCGTAGACGGGCAGCCAGTCCGCGGTGGTCGCGGGCTCGTCGTCCACGATGTTGACGGCTCCGGCCGGCCAGTCGAGCGCCGCGAGCGCCGCCGACGCCGCGTCCTCGGCGTGGACGAAGGACGTCCACGACGGGGCCGGGCGCATCGTGCCCGCGCGCACCCGCTCGGCGATCGCGCCGTCGGGCGCGTACCACGTCCCGGGGCCGTAGAGCGCGCCGTACCGCAGGACCACGCCGCGCGGCATCTCGCCCACCGCCTCCTCCAGCGCCGCGACGCCCGCGTACGGGGGCAGCGAGGAGTCGAGCGGATCGGTCTCGACGGCCGCCGCGTCGCCCGGCACGTACAGCCACGCGATGCTCTGCGCGATCATCGTCTCGACCCCGGCGGCCTTCGCGGCGTCCACCAGGTTGCGGGTGCCGGTGATCCGCAGCTGCGAGTTGGCGTCGAAGTCCTCCGCGCTGAGATCGGTGAGCTGGTGGACCACGGCGTCCGGGCGCTCGGCCGCGACGGCGTCGCGCACCGCCGGGCCGTCGAGCATGTCCACGACGACCGGCGCCGCACCGAGGCCGCGGAGCAGATCGGCGCGTTCCGGCCGGCGCGTCGTCCCGGCGACCTCGTGGCCCGCCTGGACGAGCAGCGGGATCAGCCGGCGACCGACCACTCCGGTCGCTCCGGCGAGGAGAATCTTCAAGGGGGTACCTCCGCGACTGTCACGCCTTTGTGAGATCGTCTCTGTAAGATCGTCTGCTGCACTGCGCCTGGCGTTCGGCATGGTAGTCCCCCTGCGTCCGGCCGGACGAAGTCGGACGAGCCGCACCGCCCCCGGAGCCTCGCCCGTCATGAGCGTACCGCCGGGAACCGTCCGAACGCGTTTCGCGTCCGGCGCGGGCGAGAATTCATCTTCTCTGACGGCCCCGCCACGGCGAAGGAAGGCCCGCATGAAGATCACTCTGGTCCGGGGGGACATCACCGAGCAGGACGTCGACGCGGTCGTGAACGCGGCCAACTCGTCGCTGCTGGGGGGCGGCGGCGTGGACGGCGCGATCCACCGCCGGGGCGGCCCCGAGATCCTGGACGAGTGCCGCAGGCTGCGCGCCTCCCACTACGGCGGCGGCCTGCCCACCGGGCAGGCGGTCGCGACGACGGCCGGCCGGCTGCCCGCCCGCTGGGTGATCCACACCGTCGGCCCGGTGTACTCCGCCTCCGCGGACCGCTCCGACCAGCTGGTCTCCTGCTACCGCGAGTCCCTCCGCGTCGCCGACGACCTGGGCGTCCGGTCGATCGCCTTCCCGGCCGTGTCGGCGGGCGTCTACGGCTGGCCCATGGACGACGCCGCCCGCATCGCCGTCGGCACCGTCCGCGCCACCTCGACCCAGGTGGCCGAGGCCCGCTTCGTCCTCTTCGCGGACGATGCCTACGCCGCCTTCGAACGCGCGGCGGGGACGGCCCACTAGCCGGCGTCCTCGCGCGGGGGCGCGTCCTTGTGCGGGGGCACGTCCTTGTGCGGGGGCACGACGAGGACGGGGCGGTGGGCGTGGTGCAGGACACGCGTCGAGACGCTGCCCAGGATGACCGACCGGGCGCCCGCCAGACCGCGCGAGCCCGTGACGATCAAGGACGCGTCCAGTTCGTCCGCGACGTCCACGATGGCGGCCCACACCGGTCCGCCGCCGCGCTCGGCCCGCGTCGTCACCTCGGTCAGCCCGGCGGCGCGGGCGATCTCGGCCCCCTTGCCCGCGAGCTGCTCGGCCTGCTTCTCCTCCTCGTACTTGTCGCCGGGGGCCTGCGCGGCGACCGGCACCGCGGCGGCCAGCGGCGCCCAGCTGAGCTGGGTCAGCAGCGGCTCCCACACCGTCATGATCACGGTCGGTCCCGCCTTGAGGCGGCGGGCGGCATAGTCGACTGCGGCCTGGGAATCGTCAGAACCGTCAAAGGCAATGAGAACTGTCATACGGGAGACATGTCCAAGATCGCTCGCCGCCGAACCCGAACGCCCCGCACAGTGGTCGAAGTCTCAGCCGGGCGCCGGGGCGCGGCCGGGGCCGGGCGGTCCGGCGAACGCCTGGGCGACGTCGAGCCAGCGGCCCGCGTCCGGGCCGGTCGCGACGAGCGCGACGTCCGCGCGGTGGCGGCGCTGGGCGACCACGTGGCAGAAGTCGAGCGCCGGGCCGGTCACGGACTGGCGCGCGTCCGCCGGACCCCACGTCCACTCCTCGCCGCCGGGGCCCTCCAGGACGACGCGGAACTCCTCGGCCGGCGGCTCCAGGCCGCGGTTGCGGAACGCGAAGTCGCGGGTCCGGACGCCGATGTGCGCGACGTGCCGGAGCCGGTGCGTGGGCGCGCGGCGCTCGCCGAGCGCGTCGGCGACGTCCTCGCCGTGCGCCCACGTCTCCATCAGCCGCGCGGTCGCCAGCGTCGCGGCGCCCATCGGCGGGCCGAACCAGGGGAGCCGCGTGCCCGGCGGGACGGCGGCGAGGGCGGCCACCATCCGGCGGCGCCCGTCGCGCCAGCGGGCGAGGAGGTCCGCCGGGTCGTCCTTCGCGCCCTCCCGCGCGCCCGTCTCGACGTAGCCGCCGGGGTCGGCCAGGGCCTGCTCGACGAGCGCGGCGAAGGCGGCGGCGTCGGTGGCCGCGACGACGGCCTGGTCGTCGGTCCAGGCGAGGTGGGCGATCTGGTGCGCGATCGTCCAGCTCTCGGCGGGGGTCGGGTCCGCCCAGCGGGCGGGCGGCAGCGGCGCGACCAGGGCGTCGACGGAGTCGCCCTCGGCGGCGAGGTCGGCGAGCAGGGAGTGCAGATCAGGCATTTCGCAAGCATCGCCGGTCGCCGCGCCGCCGGTACAGGACCGGGCCCCACAAACCGAACGAGGTTCTTTAGTGGAGGAGCGCGCGGGCGGCGGCGTAGTCGGCCTTGCCGTTGGGCAGGCGGAGGCTCCCGTCCGTGCGGACGAACGCCTTCGGGATCTTGTAGCGGGCCAGGTGGGCGGCGCAGCCGTCGCGCAGCTCGGCGTCGGACGGGCCGCCGGCCGGGGTGAGCACCGCGACGATCTCCGTCCCCCAGCGTTCGCTCGGACGGCCGACGACCAGCGCGTCCGCGACGCCCGGCAGCCCGCGCAGCACGCCCTCGACCTCCTCCGCGAACACCTTCTCCCCGCCGGTGTTGATCGTCGTGGCCTCCCGTCCGTGGACCTCCACGGTGCCGTCCGCGAGCAGCCGCGCCCGGTCGCCCGCCACGACCAGCCGCTCGCCGTCCAGCGTGCGGAACGTGGCCGCGGTCTTCTCCGGGTCGCCGAGGTAGCCGAGCGGGATCGAGCCGCCCGTGGCCAGCCAGCCCGTCTCGTCCTCGCCCGGCGCGAGGCGCCGGGACCGGTCGGCGGACAGCACGGCCGTGCCCGGCGTCGCCGCGAACGTCCGCGCCGACGCGCCGCTCCGGGTCACCTGGAAACCGGACTCCGACGACCCGAGGACGTCCACGATCCGGGCGTGGGGGAGGAGTTCGAGCAGCCGCGCCTTCACGCCGGGGCTGATCGCGGCGGCGGAGTTCACGAACGAGCGCAGCGCGCCCAGGTCGTGCGGGCGGGCCTCCAGCGCCGCCACGATCGGACGGGCGAACGCGTCCCCGACCAGCGGCACCCGGGTGACGCGCTCGCGTTCGGCGGTCGCCATCAGGTCGGCCGCGTCCAGGCCGTCCACCCGGTCGGGGAACACCACGCACCCGCCGCCGCACCACGCGCCGAGCGACGACCACGTGCCCGCGCCGTGCATGAGCGGCGGGCCGACCAGGACCCGGACGCCGCCGCGGACGGCCCGCTCCACGGCCTCGCCGAGGTCGGTCACGGGCGCGCCGTCGCGGCGCCGCAGGCCGAGCGGGCCGAGCATCAGGTCGCCGACCCGCCACAGCACGCCCTTCGGCATGCCCGTCGTGCCGCCGGTGTAGAGGATGTGCAGGTCGCGCGCGTCCGGCCGGACCGGCAGCGGGTCGGCCGGCGCCTGGGCGAGGGCCTCCTCGTAGTCGAGCGCGCCGGGCAGCGGCGGGGCGCCGCTCCCGTCCGCGACCTGGAGGAGCAGCGGCCGCTCGGCGAGCCGCTCGACGACCCGTCCGATGGCGTCCGCGAACCGGGCGTGGTACATCACGGCGGCCGGGCGGGCGTCGCCGAACAGGTGCGCGAGCTCGTCGTCCACGTACCGGTAGTTGACGTTGAACGGCGCGACCCGCGCCTTGTGCGCGGCGACCAGGCCCTCCAGGTACTCGGGGCCGTTGTGCAGGTAGAGCGCGAGGTGGTCGTGCGGCGACTCCCACGGCTCGGCCGCCGCGCCGCGCAGGCCGAGGCCGTGCCCGTGCAGGACGTTCGCCAGCCGCCGGGTCCGGTCGGTGAGCTCCCGCCAGGTGACCCGGCGGTCGCGCCACACCAGGCACTCGCGGTCGGGGACGGCGGCGGCGATGGCCTCGTGCAGGGTGGCCAGGTCGAGCATCGGCACTCTCCTCGGGGGGACGGCGTCGGCAGCACCGTAACCGACAACTTACCGAATCCTGTTCGGTGGGGTGTCCCGGGCGTCCAAGGCATAGCGGGCGAGCAGGAACAATTGCCGAGTGCCCCCAGCCAAGAAGCCGCGCGGCGAGGTGACTCGCGGCACCACCGCCCCCAACCGGCTGCGCCGCGTCGACCGCTGGATCGCCGCCACCCAGACCGGCCCGCTGCGCGCCGGCGCGCGTCCGCTGGCCGTCGACCTCGGCTACGGCGCGTCCCCCGTCACCACGTTCGAGCTCTACACCCGGCTCCGCGCCGTCGCCCCGCGCCTGGAGGTCGTCGGCATCGAGATCGAGCCGGAACGGGTCGCCGCCGGGCACGCCCTCCTCGCCGCGCTGCGGGAACCCGGACGGCCGCCGGGGGCGTACGAAGGGCTGTCGTTCCGGCGCGGCGGGTTCGAGCTGCCGGTTCCGCGCCCGCCCGCGCTGGTCAGGGCGTTCAACGTCCTGCGGCAGTACGACGAGCCGGCGGCCTGGCGCGCATGGGACGACCTCCGTGCGCGCCTCGCGCCCTCGGGCGTCCTCGTAGAGGGGACGTGCGACGAGATCGGGCGGCGCGCGGTCTGGGCGACCCTCACCGAGGACGGCCCCCAGACCATCACGTTCGCGGCCCACCTGGGCTCGCTCGACCGTCCGTCCGCGCTGGCCGAACGGCTGCCGAAGACGCTGATCTACCGGAACGTGCCGGGCGAGCCCGTCCACGCGCTGCTGACCGCGTTCGACCGGTGCTGGGCGACCGCCGCACCGCACTCGGCGTTCGGCCCCCGCGCGCGCTGGGTCGAAGCGGTGTCGCTGCTGGCGCAGACCCATCCGGTTCTTACGCGCCCCCCATACGGCGGACGGAACCGGTGGCGCGTCGGCGAGGTCACCCTCCCCTGGACGGCGGTCGACCCCTACTCGCGGTGAAGCCTGTAGGGCGCGGCCTGCACCCGCGGCTGGACGTCGATCCGGTCGATGTTCACGTGCGGCGGACGGGTGACGGCCCAGGCGACGCAGTCGGCGACGTCCTCGGCGACCAGCGGCTCGGGAACGCCCTGGTACGGCTTGGCGGCCCGCTCCTCGTCCCCGCGGAACCGGACCAGCGAGAACTCCTCCGTCTTCACCAGCCCCGGCGCGATCTCGGTGATCCGGACCGGCTCGGCGACCAGTTCGAGCCGCATCACGTCGTTGACCGCGTAGGCGGCGTGCTTGGCCGCGTTGTACCCGCCGCCGCCCTCGTACGGGACGTGCGCGGCGAGCGAGGTGATGTTCACCACGTGCCCCGCGCCGCTCTCGATCAGCTTCGGCAGCAGCGCCTTGGTGACCCGGACGAGCCCGAGGACGTTCGTGTCGTACATCGCCTGCCAGTCGGCGAGGTCGGCGGTCGCGACGCTGTCGAGGCCGAGGGCGCCGCCCGCGTTGTTGACCAGCACGTGGCACGCGCCGACCGCCGCGGCGAGCGCGTCCACCGACTCCTGCGACGTCACGTCCAGCGTGAAGGGCGCCACCCGGCCGGCGCCCGGCACCGACTCGGCGATCTGCTCGGCGAGGGCGTCGAGGCGGTCGCGGCGCCGCGCGGCGAGCACGACGTGGAACCCCTCCGCCGCCAGGCGCATGGCCGTGGCGGCCCCGATCCCGCTGCTTGCTCCGGTCACTATCGCGGTCTTACGCATGCGTCCAGGGTCCCAGCTCGCCGCGGAGGGGGTGCCGGTGAGGTCGATCACTGTGGCGAGATGTCACGATTGCCGCCCTTGTTGAGGGAACACCTAACGCGGTCGATAGGTTGCACAACCGGAGGTGGTGTGCAGTGTCGCGTCGTATCAACCGGGTTGCGACGGTCAGTGTTCATACATCCCCCCTTGACCAACCTGGTACCGGCGACGCGGGCGGCATGAACGTCTACATCGTCGAGGTCGCCAAACGGCTGGCCGCGAGGGGCGTGGAAGTCGACATCTTCACCCGCGCGACGTCGCGGGCCCTGCCCCCCGTCGTCGAGCTGGCCCCCGGCGTCCTCGTCCGCAACGTCGTCGCCGGGCCGTTCGAGGAACTGGACAAGACCGAGCTCCCCCGGCACCTGTGCGGCTTCACGTCCGAGGTGCTGCGCGTCGAGGCCGCCCACGACCCCGGCCACTACGACCTCCTGCACACGCACTACTGGCTGTCCGGGCAGGCCGGATGGGCGGTCAAGGAGCGCTGGGGCGTCCCCCTCGTCCACTCCATGCACACGATGGCGAAGGTCAAGAACGCGGCCCTCGCGGACGAGGACAAGCCCGAGCCCGCCGAGCGCGTCCTCGGCGAGGAGCAGGTCGTGGCCTCGTCCGACCAGCTCGTCGCGAACACCGCCAAGGAGGCCCACGAACTCGTCGGCCTCTACGACGCCGACCCGGCGCGGGTCGCGACCGTCAGCCCGGGCGTCGACCTCGCCATGTTCCGGCCCGAGTCGCCGGTCCTCGCCCGCAGCGCCGGGCTCCTCCCGCACCGCACCGGACCCGCCCGCCGCCGCCTCGGCCTGCCCCGCGACGCGTACGTGCTGCTGTTCGTCGGCCGCATCCAGCCGCTCAAGGCGCCGGACGTCCTGCTGCGCGCCGTCGCCCGCATGCTCGCCGACGACCCCGCGCTGCGCGCCGAACTCGTCGTCGCCGTCGTCGGCGGCCCGTCCGGATCCGGCCGCTGCCGCCCCGAAGGGCTGCAGGCCCTGGCCGCCCGGCTCGGCATCTCGGACGTCATGCGCTTCGAGCCGCCGAGCCCCCAGGCCGAGCTGGCCGACTGGTACCGGGCCGCGGACGTCACCGTCGTCCCGTCGCACAGCGAGTCGTTCGGGCTCGTCGCCGTCGAGTCGCAGGCGTGCGGCACCCCCGTCGTCGCGTCCCGCGTCGGCGGCCTGTGCACGGCCGTCGCGGACGGCGAGTCCGGCGTGCTGATCTCCGGCCACGACCCGGCCGACTACGCCGCCGTCCTGCGCCGCCTGCACGCCGAGCCCGGCCTGCACGCCCGGCTCGCCCGCGGCGCCGTCCGACACGCGGGCGGCTTCGGCTGGGACGCCACCGTCGACCGCCTCCTCGACGTGTATACCGGTGCCATGACGATCCCCGCCGCCCGAGCCGCTCCCGCGGAGGTCACCGCATGAGGAGGTGCGCGTGAACCACGTCCAGACCATCAGGGCGACCCTGGAGGCGGCCGAGCTGGAGTTCGACGAGCCGCGCGAGAACGCGTTCTTCGTCAAGCTCCCCGGGCAGCACAAGCTCGCCACCATGACGTGGCTGATCGTCGGCGACCACTCCCTGCACGTCGAGGCGTTCTTCTGCCGCCGCCCCGACGAGAACCACGCCGAGTTCTACCGGTTCCTCCTGGAGAAGAACGGCCGCATGTACGGGGTCGCCTTCGCCCTGGACGACGTCGGCGACGTCCACCTCGTCGGCAGGCTGCCCCTCGACGCCATCTCGCCGGACGAGATCGACCGCATCCTCGGCTGCGTCCTCACCTACTCCGACGAGAACTTCGACAAGGCCCTTGAACGGGGGTTCAAGACGTCCATCCAGCGCGAATGGGACTGGCGCGTCAAGCGCGGCGAGAGCCTCGCCAACCTCCGGGCGTTCGCCTCCTTCGCGGACCCGGCCAACCGCGAGTGACCCCGCCGGGCCGCTAGGCTCTGGTGCCATGGCGACCTTGGTATTGCTCCGGCATGGCGAAAGCGTCTGGAACGCGGAAGGGCTGTTCACCGGCTGGGTGGACGTCGACCTCTCCGCGAAGGGCGAGGGCGAGGCGACCCGCGGCGGCGACCTGCTGCTCGACGCCGACATCACCCCCGACGTGGTGCACACCTCCCTGCTGAAGCGGGCCATCCGCACCGCCAACATCGCCCTGGACGTCGCCGACCTCCTCTGGATCCCGGTCGAGCGGTCCTGGCGGCTGAACGAGCGCCACTACGGCGCGCTCCAGGGCAAGAACAAGGCGCAGACGCGCGAGGAGTTCGGCGAAGAGCAGTTCATGACCTGGCGCCGCTCCTACGACACCCCGCCGCCGCCCATCAAGGACGACGACCCCCTGTCCCAGGTCAACGACCTCCGGTACGCCGAGTTGCCGTCCGAGCTGATCCCGCGCTCGGAGTGCCTCGCCGACGTCGTCGACCGCATGCTGCCCTACTGGTACGACTCGGTCGTCCCCGACCTGGCCGTCGGCAAGACCGTCCTCGTCGCCGCGCACGGCAACTCGCTCCGCGCGCTGGTCAAGCACCTGGACGACATCTCCGACGAGCAGATCGTCGGCCTCAACATCCCCACCGGCATCCCGCTCGTCTACGAGCTGGACGACGACTTCGCCCCCCTCAAGCGCGGCGGCGAGTACCTCGACCCGGGCGCCGCGAAGGCCGCCATCGAGGCCGTCAAGAAGCAGGGCGCCGCGAAGTCCGACGGCCCCAAGCCCCCGACCCCGCCCGCCAAGGACGCCAAGTCCAAGGGCAAGCCGAGGCGCGGCCGCAAGAAGTGACCGGCCGGGGGCCGCCCGCGCGGCGGCCCCCCACCCGGCCCGGGTCAGGAGAGGTCGGCGATCTCTTCGGGACGCTGGCCCGTGACCAGGTAGACGACGTTCTCCGCGACGTGGACGGCATGGTCGGCGAACCGCTCGAAGTAGCGGCCCGCGAGGGTGATGTCCACGGCGGGTTCGACGCCGTGCTTCCACTTGGGGGAGAGCAGGATGTCGAACAGGCGCCGGTGCAGGCGGTCCATCTGATCGTCGTCGGCGTCCAGTTCGAGGCCCATCTCCACGTCCTGCGACGCGATGACGCTGCCCGTCTTGGCGATCATGCGTTCGGCGATCTGCCCCATCTCCAGGACGGTGGCCTGGAGTTCCGGCGGGACGGCCGACTCGGGGTGCCGGCGGCGCGCGGTCTTGGCGATGTGCACGGCGAGGTCGCCCATGCGCTCCAGGTCGCCGCTCATCCGCAGCGCCGTGATCAGGGTGCGCAGGTCGCCGGCGACGGGCTGCTGCCGCGCCATCAGGTCGAAGACCGTCGCCTCGATGTCCGCGTCGATCTTGTTGACGTGCTCGTCGCCGCTGATGACCTCCTCGGAGAGCCGCAGGTCGGCGTCCAGCAGGGCGGTCACCGCGCGGGCCATCGCGGACCGGACGAGGCGGGTCATCTCCACCAGGCTGTCGGTGAGGGAGTCGAGTTCCTCGTGGTAGGCGTCGCGCAATTGAAGTTCCTTCGATGTGGACCGGGGGGCGGGCGGACTCGCCCACGCAACAGCCTGCCCCCCCGGTGTGAACGCATCAGGAGGCCAAGGTGAACTTTGGGGGAACGAGACCGTCCTGACCTGGACCGCGGGGAAGGGCAGGGCGGAACGCCGCTTACGATCCGAGGTGTGGAGGTCGAGATTGTCGCGAGCCTCGCGGGGCTCGCCGGGCTCGTGATAGGGCTCACTACCGGATTGGCGGTGCGCGTGAGCGAGCGAGCCCAGCGGGCGCCGGCGCCCGCGGCCCCCGTGGGGGCGCTCCCCCCGGGAGTCGCCTCGGTGCTGAGCGTCCTGCGCTCCTCCGCCGTCGTCGTCGACGGCGAGGACCGGGTGCTGCGAGCCAGCTCGGCCGCGCGGGCGTACGGGCTGGTCAGCGGCGACCGGCTCGTCGTGGACGAGGTGCTCGCCATGACCCGGCTCGTCCGCCGGGACGGGGAGATCCGGGAGACCGAGATCCAGGTCGGCCCGACGGGCGCGCGGAGCCGCGCGGACGGGCGCTGGTTCGCGGTCCGCGTCGCGCCGCTCGGGTCGCACGGGCTCGTCCTCGTCCTCGCCGAGGACCTCACCGACATGCACCGCACCGAGGCGATCCGCCGCGACTTCGTGGCGAACGTCAGCCACGAGCTGAAGACCCCGGTCGGCGCGCTGTCGCTGCTCGCCGAGACCGTCGAGGGCGCCGCCGACGACCCCGAGGCCGTCCGCCGCTTCGCCGGCCGGATGCAGTACGAGTCGGTGCGGCTCAACAACCTCGTCCAGGACCTGATGACGCTGTCGCGGGTCCAGGGGGCCGAGCCGCTGCCCGACCTGAAGCGCGTCGACCTGGACGAGGTCATGGCGGAGGCGCTGGAGCGCTGCCAGTTCAAGGCGTCCGGCAAGGACATCGAGCTGGCGTCCGGCGGCGAGGCCGACCTGGAGGTCCGCGCCGACCAGGAACTGCTCGTCACCGCGCTGCGCAACCTCGTCGACAACGCCGTCGCCTACAGCCCCGAGCACACCCGGGTCGTCGTGTCGACCCGGCGGTGCGACGACCAGTACGTCGAGATCAACGTGTCCGACCAGGGCATCGGCATCCCGGACGGCGAGATCGGCCGGATCTTCGAGCGGTTCTACCGGGTCGACCCCGCCCGCTCCCGGCAGACCGGCGGCACCGGGCTCGGCCTCGCCATCGTCAAGCACGTCACCGGCAAGCACGGCGGCGACGTGACGGTGTGGAGCAAGGAGGGGCACGGGTCGACGTTCACGATCCGGCTCCCGCTGCTCGACACCCCGCGCCGTCCCGCCGCAGGGACCGCAGACCAAGCCCCAGAGAGATCCGCCCGGGAGGCAAAACCGTGACCCGCGTGCTCGTCGTGGAAGACGAGGAGTCGTTCAGCGACGCACTGTCGTACAACCTGCGCAAGGAGGGCTTCGAGGTGGCGGTCGCCGCCACCGGCCCCGACGCGCTGGACATCTTCGAGCGCAACGGTGCCGACCTCGTGCTGCTCGACCTGATGCTGCCCGGCCTGCCCGGCACCGAGGTGTGCCGGGAGCTGCGCGCCAAGTCCAACGTCCCCGTGATCATGCTGACCGCGAAGGACAGCGAGGTCGACAAGGTCGTCGGGCTGGAGCTCGGCGCCGACGACTACGTCACCAAGCCGTTCTCCACCCGGGAGCTGATCGCCCGGATGCGGGCCGTCCTGCGCCGCCAGGGGGAGGTGGACGAGCCGGCGCCCGCGACGCTGGAGGCCGGCCCCGTCCGGATGGACGTGGAACGGCACGTGGTCAGCGTCGGCGGCGACCCCGTCCAGCTGCCGCTGAAGGAGTTCGAGCTGCTGGAGGTCCTGCTGCGCAACGCCGGCCGCGTCCTGACCCGGATGCAGCTGATCGACCGCGTGTGGGGCGCCGACTACGTGGGCGACACGAAGACGCTCGACGTCCACATCAAGCGGCTGCGCGCCAAGGTCGAAGAGGCCCCGTCCACACCGCGCTACATCGTGACCGTCCGCGGCCTCGGCTACAAGTTCGAGCACTGACGGGCAGGGAGACATGAAGAACGGCCCGTCCGATGGGGACGGGCCGTTCTCCTTTGCGCGCGGAGGGCGCGGGGGCGCGGGCGGTCAGTGGCCGCCGGTGCCCGGCGTCTCGGACGCGCCGGGCGTCTGCGACCCGCCCGGGGTCGGCTCACCGGACGCGCCGGGGGACGGGCTCCCCGTCTGGCCGCCCGTGGCGCCCGGGGTGCCGGGCGTCTGCGCGGACGGGGCGGCGGCCGGGTAGGTGGCGTAGTCCTGCTGGTGCGGCGCGACGGGCACCCGGAACTCGATCGCCCCGGCGTGCTCGAACTGCATCCGCACGGTGACGAGCGTCCCGGCGATCAGCTCCTGGGTGAGGCCGCTGAGCACGACGAGCGGCCGGTCGCCCGGGCCCGGCGTCACGGGGAGGCCGCTCTCCTGCGGGCTCGTCGTGTCCTGCGACGTCGGGGTGGAGGTCGTGTTCGGCGTCGCGCCGGTCCCGGCGGTGGTCGTCGGGCTCGCCGTGCCGGACGGCCGCCCGGTCTGCTGCCCGGACGGCGTCGCCGAGGGGCTGGCCGCCGCCGCCGGCTTGCCGAGCAGCTTGACCATGCCGCCCATCCCGTCGGGCGAGGCGGCCGGCAGCGTGAGCCCGCCGCCCGCGATCTTCGCCTGGCCGAAGGCCGGCGAGCTGACCGAGACCAGCCGGTCGGTCCTGCCCTTGACCCGGTTGATCAGCACGCCGTAGAGCGGGACGTCCGCGCCCGGCTTCAGCGGCTGGCCGTCCGCGCCGCCCAGCAGGAACATGTTCTGCAGGTTGACCTGGGTCGCCGCCTTCTCGTCCTTCGGGATCGTCACGTTGACGCCCTCGGTCAGGCGGGTGGGGGCGGCGGACTGGGGTGACGTGCCGGCGCCGCAGCCGGAGATCACCGGCGCGATCGCGACGGCGCCCGCGACGGCGAGCACGACCACTCGACGGCTGTTTCGGATCACGGCGTCGGTCTCCTCGCGAATTGTCATCAAAAGCTGTCACGGCGGAAAGTTGTGAGAGCGGCGTGAGATACGCCAGGGGAAGCGTAGCGAGACCTTGGCGCGGATCCCTCCCCGGGGTGGCCGACACGCCCGTCCGATCCGGTCAGCCGGTGCCGAGGGCCTCGACCCGGCCGGTGAGCCCCGGCCCCGGCCGCGGCGCGCGGACGACCTCGGTGACGATGCCGTCCGGCTGCACGAACACGGCGGTGAGGCCGGCCCCCGCCGGGCCGGCCGGGGCGGGCGTGCCGGGCTCGGGGGCGTAGGCCGCGGCGAGGACGCCCTCCCGGTCTTCGAGGATCAGCGGCGCCCCGCCGTGCGCGGTCCCGGCGCAGGACTTCAGCTCCTTCAGCGACGTGGCCTTCTCTCCCGCGGCCGGACGCGGGTCGGCGACGAGCCAGAAGTTGAGCTCGTACCGCTGCGTCTTGCCCGCGAGCTCCGCGACGACGCCCTCGCACTCGTAGCCGGCGGGGACGATGCCGATCACGCCGGGGCGCAGGTCGCGCAGGGGGGTCGCGGTGCGGCCGTCCGCCACGAGGTCGACCTTCCGGTCCGGCAGGAGGCCGCCGACCTTGCCGGGGCTCGCGGACGGGCGCGGCGCGAGCTGGGCGCCGGTCGGCCGGGGCATGGGACGCGGGCCGAACGCCGTCATGAGCACGCCGCTGAGCAGCGCGACCAGCAGCGCGCCCGCGATGATGGGGATGGCGACGCCGAACCGGGTCACCGGACGGACCAGCCGGCGCGCTCGCCGCCGGCGCCGGCGGCGGCGCTCCTCGCGGCGGTAGGCGACCATGTCGCGCTCCAGCTCGCGGGCGTCATCGGGCACGACGACGTCAATGTGCGGGAGCCCGTAGTCGTCGGGCTCCGGGTCGCCGCCGTCCGGCCTCACGCGCCACCTCCCTCGCCGGTCGCGTACCCACGGGCAGCCGTCCTGTTCGGACCCCTTCCGGGCGCTTCGTACCCGCGCCGCCCGGCATGCTCACATCCAGTATGGAACGCATCCGCGCGGCCGGCGGGACGGATGCTTGTAACGGAGGTCCCCTTAGCGGTAATGGCGTTCCGCGGGGATCTCGGTGATCTCCCGGCTACAGTGAGTGGGGGGAACTGGACGCCGATGCACCAATAAAGGGCTTTGTCAATACCCCAATATGCGGTTTGACCTGCGCATATGTCTGGAAGGCCGGTTCAGCCGGGCTCGTTTCCGTGCTACCCTGGTTCTAGCGGAAGGGGTACTTGTCACATGACTTTCCAGGTCGGCGACACCGTCGTCTACCCCCACCATGGGGCTGCTCGGATCGAGGCCATCGAGACTCGCACCATCAAGGGTGAGGACAGGACCTATCTGGTCCTGAAGGTTGACAAGGGTGACCTGACAGTGCGGGTCCCGGTCGAGAACGTCGAGGACGTCGGCGTCCGGGACGTCGTCGGCCAGGAGGGGCTTGAGAAGGTGTTCGAGGTGCTTCGCGCACCCTACACCGAGGAGCCCACCAACTGGTCGCGCCGGTACAAGGCGAACCTTGAGAAGCTGGCGTCCGGCGACGTCAACAAGGTCGCCGAGGTCGTTCGCGACCTCTGGAGGCGCGACAAGGAGCGCGGTCTGTCCGCGGGTGAGAAGCGGATGCTCGCGAAGGCACGCCAGATTCTGGTCAGTGAGCTGGCGCTCGCCGAGAAGACCAACGAGGACAAGGCAGAGGCCCTGCTCGACGAGGTCCTGGCCAGCTGAACGGCCTGACCGAGTTGACCGAGCGGCTTCCACGGGTGGGCGTCGGAACCGACGTCCACCCGTTCTCGTCCTCCCCGCGCCCGCTCCGGGTCGCGGGTCTCGACTGGCCCGGCGAAGGCAACGGCCTGGCCGGGCACTCCGACGGCGACGTCGCCGCGCACGCCGCATGCGACGCCCTGCTGTCGGCCTGCGGTCTGGGCGACCTGGGCGCCGTCTTCGGCACCTCCGACCCGCGCTGGTCCGGCGCGTCCGGCGTCGACCTCCTGCGGGAGGTGGCCCGCCGCGTCGCCGAGGCGGGCTTCACCATCGGCAACGTGTCCGTCCAGGTCATCGGCAACCGCCCCAAGATCGGCAAACGCCGCGCCGAAGCCGAGAAGACCCTCACCGAGGCCCTCGGTGGCGCTCCGGTGACGGTCTCGGCCACCACCACGGACGGCCTGGGCCTGACCGGCCGGGGCGAGGGCCTGGCGGCCATCGCCACCGCGCTCGTCCTCTAGGGCTGGGCGGGGTGGACGGTCCCCGTCACTTCACCGAACGAGACGCGGGACCCGGCCGCGCCGGGGGCCTGCGCGCGGATCGTCACCGTGTCGCCGTCCTCCAGGAAAGTGCGCTTCGTCCCGTCGGGGAGTTCGAGCGGCTCCCGGCCGTTCCAGCTGAGTTCGAGCATGCAGCCGCGCTGCCCGCGCTCCGGGCCTGACACCGTCCCGGACGCGAACAGGTCGCCGGTGCGGAGCGGAGCGCCGTTCACCGTCGCGTGCGCCAGTTGCTGCGGAGACGTCCAGTACATGGACGCGAACTGCGGGCGCGCCGCGACCTGGTCGTTGATCCGGATCTCCAGGTGCAGGTCCAGGCCCCACGGATCGTCGCAGCGCAGATAGGGCAGCGGCGCCGGGTCCTGGACGGGCGGCGTCACGCGCGCCGGTTCCAGCGCCGCGACCGGCACCACCCACGACGAGATCGACGTCGCGAACGACTTGCCCAGGAACGGCCCGAGCGGCCGCGACTCCCACGCCTGCAGGTCGCGCGCACTCCAGTCGTTGACCAGCACGAACCCGAACACGTGGTCGCGGAACGCGCTCGTGGGGACGCCGCGTCCCGCCGAGGACGGCACGCCCGCGACGAACCCGACCTCCGCCTCGAAGTCCAGCCGCAGGGAGGGGCCGCAGGACGGCTCCGGGTCGCCCGGCATGCGGCGCTGCCCGGACGGCCGGATGATCGGCGTCCCGGACGGGTACACGGTCCCCGCGCGGCCGTGGTAGCCGACCGGCAGCCGCTTCCAGTTGGGCGCGAGCGGGTCGCGGTTCGGCTGGAAGATCCGGCCCGCGTTCACGGCGTGGTCCTCGGAGGAGAAGAAGTCGACGTAGTCCGCGACCTCGAAGGGCCGCAGCAGCTCCACGTCCGCGACCGGGAGCAGGTGCGGCTCCACCCGGCCCCGGTACGACGCGTCGGTGAGCAGCTCGGTCACCCGCTCCCGGTTGGCCCGCCAGGCGTGGCGTCCCGCCACCATGAAGGCGTTCAGCGAACCGGAGGCGAAGTAGTGGCGGTCCTCCACCAGCCCGGCGGCGGACATCGCCGCCAGGTCGAGGACGCGGTCGCCGATGGCCACGCCGACGCGGGGCAGTTCCCCGGGGCGCGCGAACACCCCGTACGGCAGGTTCTCGATCCCGAAGCCGGCGTCCTCGTCGACCTCAACCCACGAAACGGTCGTCATGGACACCTATCTTCCCCCGTGTCCGGCGTTTCGATCAGGCCCGAGTGGCGCAGATCCGTCCGGGACGCGCGGAGGTCGCGGACGCCGACCGCGGCCAGCAGGCGGCGGGCGGCCCGCGCCGCGTCGTCCGGGAGGGCCCGGAGGTCGGCGGCCAGGCCCGCGTCGCCGGTGCGTTCGAGAGCCGGCTGGACGTCGGGCTCACCGGCGGCGGCGTGCGCCGCGGCCAGCAGGACGTTCAGGAACCCGGGGCCGCCCCCATGCGTGCCGCCCGTCCCGTCCGTGCAGGTGAAGCGCAGGTCGCGGGCGGCGCAGGCCGAGATGAACGCCGCCGACACCGCGCCGGTCGCGGCGCCGAGGGACGCGCCGTGGTCGCGGGCGGCGGCGATGCGGTCCAGGGCGTCGCGCCAGCCGGGCGAGGGCCGCACCTCGATGCGCGCCGGGACGCCGGGCGGCAGCCGCGCGAGCGTCACGGCGACGGCCCGCGCCTGGTCGGCGTCCTCGGGGACGCCGACCTCCACTGCGGCGGGCCGGACGCGCGGTTCGGCGCGGACGGCGTCCAGCGCCTCCGGCAGCTCGTCGATCCCGGTGTCGGCGACGAGGACGAGGTCGAGGAGATCCTCGGGGACGAGACGCGTCCGCAGCTCGGCGAAGCGGGAGGCGGGGCAGAGCAGCCGCCCGGTGACCGGGTCGCGGGCGGCCTCGCGGTAGGCGGGGAGCGTCTCGTCCACGGGGGCGCGTTCCGGCGGGCAGAGCGCGGCGTCGTCGAAGAGCCGAGCGAGGAGGGCCCTCATGCCGGTCCATTACCCCGGACCGGTCGCGCTAGTCGGCGGGCGGGGTGGGGCCGCTGCGGAAGTTGCCGGACGGCGGCGGGTTCCAGTCCCCGGGCTTCCCGTCGTCCGCTTCGGGGTCTTCGGCGCGGTCGGCGGGCGGCGTGTCGTGGACGTCGTCGTCCTCGCCCTGGGGGACGGGCAGCGCGATGTCGGGACGGGTCGTCGACGCCACCGGACGCTCCTCCGGCTCCTCCCGGTCACGGCCCCGGACCAGTTCGACATCGGTCGGCAGCCGCGCCGGAGCGGCGTCGAGCGGCGGGCGCGGCTCCGGCAGCGCGTCCAGCGGCGGCGGCTCCGGCTCGGACGACAGGCTCCCCGCGTACTCGCCGCCGAACCTCCCGGCCTCGGGCTCCGCGTACTCCCACGCACCGTGCTCCGCCTCGCCCGCCGCGTCCTCGGTCTCCCGGTCGGCGACCGGCTGCTCTTCGACCGGCTTCGCGAGCGCCGCGGGCGCCGCGGGCTCGGCCGGTGCGGGCTCGGGGACGGCGGGCCACAGCGCGTCCGGCCGGTCGGCGGCGGGCTCGGGTGCGACCGGCTCCCGCTCGGCGGCGTCCTCCGGCAGGAAGGGGATGAGCTCGTCCCGCTCCTCCGGCGCGAAGGGGACGTGCGGCCCGGCGTCGGCCGGGGCCTCAAGGGCGAGCGGCGGCGCGGCGGGCTCCAGCACCTTCACGTGACCGCGCTGCGTGTCGACGGGCGCGTCCTCCGCGGCGGCGGGACGGCCCACCCGGATCTGCTTGAACATCGTCAGCCACAGCCAGACCGCGATCACCAGCATGACGTGCGGCGCCACGGCCACCCCGGCGCGGACCGCGTCGTCCGGGAGGGGCGCGTACCCCCGGACCGAGTGCTGGACGGAGGCCGCGGCGCCCCCGGCGACGAGGACGAGCAGCAGCGTCCAGCGGAGCAGCCGCGTCCACCAGCGGGCGCCCCGGGTCACGACCAGCGACAGGATCATCATCGCGACGAGGGTGTCGGCCATCGCCGGGTACAGCGGCGCCCAGCGGCGGCTCACCCGCCCGGCGAGGGCGAGTTCGCGGAGCACGTCGTAGGTGAGCACGTACGCGCCGCCCGCGAGCGCGGCGACGACGAGGCCGGCGAGGGCGGTGAGCAGCCGCCGCTGGACGCGGGTGTAGGACGGCGGGGTGCGGTCAGATGGCATGGAGTCTCGTTCCGGGAAGTGCGCCTGAGGGGTCCTCCGCCGAGATTAGCCAGCCGGGGCGGCGGCGAACCGCAACTTCTTGGTGATCACATTGTCGCTGCGCACCATAAGGCAGGAGACGTACCGTATGGACGACGACATCCCGAGGGGAGGCGCGATGCCGTACGGCTGGTTCGTGCAGGGAACGCGGACCCGAACGGCCGGGTAGTGCGCGTGGCGGCGCCTCATGATCGGCTGGGCGAGCCGATCCGGACGTTCGACGGCCGGGCCGCGTGCCGGCGCACCTGGGCGTGGCTGTGCCTGCTGTGCGCGGCGTCGCTCGCGCTCATCCCGGCGGCCGTCGTGTACCTGCACGACCGCGTCTGGTGGGCGGGCGTCCCCGCGCTGCTGCTCTCCATGGGGTACGCGGCCGGCGCCGGCTGGATCGCGGGACGCGACCGCCCGCGCGTCCGCGGCCGCGTCGCGCGCCTGTACACCGGGGGCCTGGCGGTCGCGGGGCCCGGCGGCGAGGCCGGCTACACGTGGGACGAACTGGCCTCGGTGACGGTCTCCGGCCGGCGCGCCGGGCAGCGGGTCCGGTGGTGCTTCACGATCGTGGCGGACGACGGCCGCGTCCTGCGCCTCGAAGACGACATCCCGGACGTGCGGGTGCTCGGGGTGGCCGTCGCCGAGGAGGTGACGGCCCGGATCGTCCCGCGCCACCTGGCGGCGGTGCGGGCCCGCGAGCCCGTGCGGCTCGGCCCGTTCACCGTGGACCTGGACGGCGTCGAGAAGGACGGCGAGCGGCTGCCGTGGAAGGCCGTCCACGACGTGGTGATCGACAACGGCATGGTGACCGTGCACGCGGACGCCGGCCGGACGGACCTGACGGCGGTCGCGTCCCGGATGCCGGACGCGCTGGCGTTCGCCGCGCTGTGCCACCGGCTCAGGGACACGTCCGGAACTTCGTGAGGATCGTCCCGGCGGGTATGTCGAGAACGCGCCCGCGGCTCCGATCGTTCAGTGACGAGCGGCCGCCGGGCCGCCCGAGACGATCCGCGAGGAGCACACCGTGAAGTACATGCTGCTGATCTTCAACCGTCCCGGTTTCGTGGCGGAGCTGACCGAGGCCGAGCGGGAGGCGCTGTTCGGCGACGTCGACGCGATCATGAAGGAGTTGCGGGAGTCGGGCGAGTGGGTCGGCGGGGAGGGTCTCGCGGATCCGTCCGCCGCCAAGGTCGTCCGGGAGCGGGACGGGCAGCCGGCCGTGACGGACGGGCCGTTCCTGGAGGCCAAGGAGCACTTCGCCGGCTACCTCACGGTCGACTGCGAGACCGAGGAGCGGGCCGTCGAGATCGCCAAGCGCTGGCCGGACGTCCGGTACGGCGGGCACATGGAGGTCCGCGCGGTCATGTCCGGCGGCGGGACGGAGATGTGAGGACGCCCCCGGCCGTCGAGGACCTGCTGCGCGCCCTCGCGCCGCAGGTCCTCGGCACGCTCGTCCGGCGGCACGGCGCGTTCGACGCCTGCGAGGACGCCGTGCAGGAGGCGCTGCTCGCCGCCGCGGTGCAGTGGCCGGGGGAGGGCGTCCCGGAGAACCCGCGCGGCTGGCTGCTGACCGTCGCGACGCGGCGGCTCACCGACCAGTGGCGCAGCGAGCGGGCGCGCCGCGACCGGGAGGCCGCCGTGTTCGCGCGGGAGCCCGGCGGGCCGGGCGGGCCCGCCCCCGACGAGGACCGGCCCGGCGACCGCGACGACACGCTGACCCTGCTGTTCCTCTGCTGCCATCCGGCGCTGTCGCCGTCCTCGCAGGTCGCGCTGACGCTGCGGGCCGTGGGCGGGCTGACGACGGCGCAGATCGCGCGGGCGTTCCTCGTCCCGGAGGCGACGATGGCGCAGCGGGTCAGCCGCGCCAAGCAGAAGATCAAGGCGTCCGGGGCGCGGTTCGGCATGCCGCCGGACGGCGAGCGGGACGCGCGGCTGCGGGCCGTCCTGCACGTGCTGTACCTGATCTTCAACGAGGGGTACACCGCGTCCAGCGGGCCGGACCTGCACCGCACGGACCTGACCGCCGAGGCGGTCCGGCTGGCCCGGGCGCTGCACCGGCTGCTGCCGGAGGACGGCGAGGTCGCCGGACTGCTCGCGCTGATGCTGCTCACCGACGCCCGGCGCCCGGCGCGGACGGGACGCGGCGGGCTGCTGATCCCGCTCACCGAGCAGGACCGGACGCTCTGGCGGCGGGACGCGATCGAGGAGGGCACGGCGCTCGTCACGGGCGCGCTCACCTGGTCGGCGCCCGGCCCGTACCAGTTGCAGGCGGCGATCGCGGCCGTGCACGCGGAGGCGCGGCGGCCGGAGGACACCGACTGGCCGCAGATCCTCGGGCTGTACCGGCTGCTGGCGCACGTGTCCCCGAACCCGATGGTGACGCTGAACGAGGCGGTCGCGCTGGCGATGGTGTCCGGGCCGTCCGCCGGTCTCGAACTGCTGCGCGAGTTGGACGCCGACGACCGCGTGTCGGGGCATCACCGGGTCGCGGCCGTCCGCGCCCACCTGCTGGAAATGGCCGGGGACACCGGCGCGGCGCGGGACGCGTACCGGGAGGCGGCGCGCCGCACGACCAGCCTGCCCGAGCGCCGCTACCTCGAAGCCCGCACCGTCCGGCTCAACGGAGAAGACGACGAGAACGCCTGACGTCCCGGCCGCGTCCGCCGGGCCGGATCGGGGACCCGGCGGCGGACGCGAAGGAAGGGCGCGACGCAATGGCGCGGCCGCGCCGCGCGATGCCCGGCGCGGCCGTGCCCCGATCCAATAACCTGAACCCGTGAGTCTGCGTTTTTACGACACCGGCACCCGTAGCGTCCGCACGTTCGAGCCCCTCGAAGAGGGCCGCGTGGGGATGTACGTGTGCGGTGCGACCCCGCAGGCATCACCGCACATCGGGCACCTCCGCTCGGGCGTGATCTACGACGTGCTGGTGCGCTGGCTGCGCGCGTCCGGCTACGACGTGACGTTCGCGCGCAACGTCACCGACATCGACGACAAGATCATCGCGGTGTCGGCGGAGCGGGGCGTGCCGTGGTTCGCGGTCGCGGAGGGCAACCAGCGCGTCTTCACGCAGGGCTACGACCTGCTCGGCTGCCTGCCGCCGACGGTCGAGCCGCGCGCCACCGGGCACGTCCCGGAGATGATCGTGCTGATCCGGCGGCTGATCGAGAAGGGCCACGCGTACCCGGCGGGCGGCGACGTCTACTTCGACGTCGAGTCCTGGGCGGACGAGTACGGCGCGCTGTCCAACCAGCGGCTCGACAGCATGCGGCCGACCGGCGACACCCCCAACGAGGACGCCAAGCGCGACCCGCGCGACTTCGCCCTCTGGAAGGGCGCCAAGCCGGGCGAGCCGTCCTGGGAGACGCCCTGGGGCGACGGGCGCCCCGGCTGGCACCTCGAATGCTCCGCGATGGCGACCAAGTACCTCGGCCCGGCGTTCGACATCCACGGCGGCGGCGTCGACCTGATCTTCCCGCACCACGAGAACGAGATCGCCCAGTCGCGTGCCGCCGGGGACGGGTTCGCCCGCTACTGGCTGCACAACGGGCTCCTCACCGTGGACGGCGAGAAGATGAGCAAGTCGGTCGGCAACGTGGTGCTGCTGCCCGATCTGCTCGGCAAGGCCCGCCCGGTGGAGGTGCGCTACTACCTGGTCTCGGCGCACTACCGCTCCCTCATGGACTACACCGACGCCGCCCTGACCGAGGCCGTCTCCGCCTACCAGCGGATCGAGGGCTTCGTGACGCGGGCCTCCGAGGTGGCGGGCGCGGTCCCGCCCTCCGCGGCGCCGTCCGGGTTCGCCGCGGCGATGGACGACGACCTGGGCGTCCCGCAGGCGCTGGCCGTGCTGCACGAGACCGTCCGGGAGGGGAACAGCGCCCTCGCGTCCGGCGACCTGGACGCCGTTCGGCGGGCGTTCGCGTCCGTGCGGGCGATGGCGGACGTCCTCGGCATCGACCCGCTGTCGCCGCAGTGGAGCCGCGCCGGCGAGGAAGACCTGCGCCCCGTCGTGGACGCGCTCGTCGCCGTCGCCCTGGAACAGCGGCAGGCGGCGCGCGCGCGCAAGGACTACGGCTCCGCCGACGCCATCCGCGACGGCCTGGCGGAGGCCGGGATCCTCGTCGAGGACACCCCGCAGGGCCCGCGCTGGGAGTTGAAGCGCGGCTGACGGACACCGCGCAGCGGATAAAATTGGACGTTCCCGGGGGTTCGGCGTTCGCCAGTGTGCCGTCCCGCCGAAATCTTTGAGCCGCCCGGCAGCCGCGAGGGCGAGCGAGCACGCAATCGTCGCAAGGGGCGTAACCGACAATGGCCAAGCGCAAGGGCAAGGGACCCACTCCCAAGGCCGAGGACAGGCACTGGCACGGCAAGCGCCAGAAGGCCCGCGCGGTGAAGAGCGCCAGGCGCACCGGCACGGAGACGGTCGGCCCGAGCGGGCGCGGGAAGTCCGCCGCCCCGGCGCCCGCCGGCGGGCGTCCCGCCGGCGCGCGGCGCGCGAACGGCGAGGTCCCCGAGCTGGTCACCGGCCGGAACCCGGTCGTCGAGGCGCTGCGCGCGGGTGTGCCGGGCACGGCGCTCTACGTGATGTCCAGCACCGACGAGCGGGTCCGCGAGTCGATCCAGCTGGCCGCCGACCGCCGCGTCCCGCTGCTGGAGACCGGCAAGAACGAGCTGGACCGGCTGACCGACGGCGCCGTCCACCAGGGCATCGCGCTGCAGGTCAAGCCGTACCGGTACGCCCACCCCGACGACTTCCTCAAGGGGACCGCCCCGCTGATCGTCGCCGTCGACGGGATCACCGACCCGCGCAATCTCGGCGCGATCGTCCGCTCCGCCGCCGCGTTCGGCGCGTCCGGCGTCGTCGTGCCCGAGCGGCGCGCGGCCGGTGTCACCGCCGGCGCGTGGAAGTCGTCCGCCGGGACGCTCGCGACGTGTCCCGTCGCGCAGGCCACGAACCTGACGCGGCAGCTCAAGGCGTACCAGAAGGCGGGCTGCTTCGTCGCCGGGCTGGACGCCGCCGGCGGCGTGACGGTCGCCGACCTGGAGCTCGCGTCCGGGCCGTTCGTGCTCGTCGTCGGCTCGGAGGGCAAGGGCCTCGGACGGCTGGTCGCCGACACCTGCGACATGCTGGTCACGATCCCGATGCCGGGCAAGGCCGAGTCCCTCAACGCGGGCGTCGCCGCCGGCATCGCCCTCTACGAAGTGAGCCGCCTCCGCGCCTGAGCGAGCGCTTCGCGGGATCCGCGGGCGGTCGTGGGCCGACGTCATCTCAACGGGAATAATCTCAACGTTCAGATACTTGAGGTTCAGGTACCTGTTCCCCCCCGTCGCTCCGCAGGGAGCGGCAGCATGAGGTGATCGCCCGTGACCGCCCTCGCGGCACCCCCGGCGCAGCGCAGCCGGTACGCGTCCGACCTGGCCCTGGCCGCCTTCGCTCCCGTGAGCTGGGGCACCACCTACGTCGTCACGACCACGCTCCTGCCCGCCGACCGTCCGCTGCTCGCCGCCACGCTGCGCGCCCTCCCCGCCGGTCTCGTCCTGCTCGCCGCCACCCGGCGGCTGCCGCGCGGCGACTGGTGGTGGAAGTCGATCGTCCTCGGCATGCTGAACTTCGGCGCCTTCTTCCCGCTGATCTTCTTCGCCGCCTACCGGCTGCCGGGCGGCGTCGCGGCGACCATCGGCTCCGTCCAGCCGCTGATCGTGGCGCTGCTGTCGCTGGGCGTCCTGCGCGTCCGCCCGGCGCGGGCCGTCCTGTACTCGGCGTTCGCCGGCACCGGCGGCGTCGCGCTGCTGACCCTCACCGCCGACGCCGGCCTCGACCCGCTCGGCGTCGCCGCCATGCTGACGGCGACGTCCCTCATGGCCGTCGCGATCGTCCTCGCCAAGAAGTGGGGACGTCCCGAATCACCGCTGGTCATGACCGGCTGGCAGCTCACGGTCGGCGGCCTCGCCCTGCTGCCGGCCACCCTCGCCGCCGAGGGCGTCCCGTCGTCCGTCACGGGCGAGAACCTGCTGGGCTTCGCCTACCTCGGCATCGTCGGCACCGCGATCGCGTACGCGCTGTGGTTCCGCGGCATCGACCGGCTGGCCCCGACGTCGGTCTCCCTGCTCGGCTTGACCAACCCGATGGTGGCGACCCTGGCGGGCCTGCTGATCCTCGGCCAGACGCTGACCTTCTGGCAGATCGTCGGCTTCACCGTCGCGCTCGGCGCCCTGGTCGCCGGCCAGTCCTTCACCAGGAGGCCCGCCCCCGTGCCGGACGTTCCGCCGATTCCGCAGCCGGCCGGACGCGTCTGACCCCTATCACGGCCCCATGCCGAGCCGCCGCCTCGTGAGAAAGGCCCGCTCGGCATCGTTCTCCGTACGCTCAAGGGCGGCGTCGTACGCCTCCGCCGCCTCCGCGGCGCGCCCCAGCCGCCTCAGCAGATCGGCGCGGATCGCATGGAACAGGTAGTACCGGCCGAGGTCGAGGCCGTCCACCAGCGCGAGACCCGCCGACGGCCCCTCGACCTCCGCCACCGCCACGGCCCGGTTGAGGGCCGCCACGGGAGTCGGCGCGACGACCATCAACTGGTCGTACAGCCGCAGGATCTGCGTCCACTGCGTGTCCGCGGCCGTCGCCGCGTCGCTGTGGACCGCGTTGACGGCCGCCTGGATCTGGTACGGCCCCGGCCGGTCGACCTCCAGGCATCGCCGGACGAGGGCCTGCCCCTCCTCGATGAGCCCGCGATCCCAGAGCCCGCGGTCCTGGTCGGCGAGCAGGACCAGTTCACCGTCCTCGATCCGGGCGGGCTTCCGCGACTCCACGAGGAGCATCAGCGCCAGCAGGCCCAGCACCTCGGGCTCGTCCGGCATGAGCTCCCCGAGGACCCTGCACAGCCTGATCGCCTCGGCGCCCAGATCGTCCCGTCCCCCGTACCCCTGGTTGAACACGAGGTAGACGACGGCCAGCACCCCGGAGAGCCGTCCCGGAAGCTCCGCCTCCTCCGGCACCCGGTACGGGATCCGCGCGTCCCTGATCTTCGCCTTCGCCCGGACGAGCCGCTGCGCCATCGTCGCCTCCGGCACGAGGAACGCCCGCGCGATCTCCGCCGTCGTCAGGCCGCCCAGCAGCCGCAACGTCAGCGCCACCCGCGCCCCCATCGCCAGCGCCGGATGGCAGCACGTGAAGACGAGCCTGAGCCGGTCGTCCTCCACGGCCCCCGCCTCGGCGGGCGCACCCTCGTTCAGCATCATCGCCTGCACCTGCTTGCCGTCCCGTGCGGCCTCCCGGCGCAGCCGGTCGATCGCCTTGTTGCGCGCGGTCGTGATGATCCACCCGGCCGGGGCGGGCGGCGTCCCGTCCGCCGGCCACCGCCGCACCGCCTCGGCGAACGCGTCCTGCACCGCGTCCTCGGCCACGTCGACATCGCCGAACACCCGGACCAGGACGGCCACCGCCCGTCCGTGCTCCGCCCGGAAGACGTCCTCGATCAGACCTCGCCGTGGAACGGCCGCACCTCCATCGGCAGCCCCGTCACCTGGGCGAACCGCGCCGCGACCCGCAGCGCCGCGTCCAGGTCCTCCACCTGGATGATCGTGATGCCGCCGATGTGCTCCTTGCCCTCCGTCCAGGGCCCGTCCGTCGCGACCACCTCGTCCCCCCGCAGCCGCACCATCGTGCTCGCCTCGGGACCGTGGAAGCCCCGCCCGAACACCCACGACTCCTGCCGCTCCAGGTCGTGCCGGATCTCGGCGATCTCCGCCATGATCTTCTCCAGCACCTCCGGGGGCGGCGGGTCCCCCACGGGCTGGATCATGTTGAGCGCGTAGAGCTTCATGCTTCCTCCTTCTTCCGGTACGTCGCCATAACTACCCCGGCCGTCGTCGTCGCCGACTCCGCGAGCCGCCACCGCCGCCCGGACAGCGGCGTCCCCACGCCGCCGAGCTTCTTCCCGAGCACACCCCCCATGACCTCGTGGTTCCCCGCCGCGGCCCACCCACCACGGGCGAGCCCACCGGTGACCGCACCATCAAGCGGCCCGTGTTCGACGAGCAGGACCTTCCCCATGCTCTTCTCCTTCCGGACGACCTCTCACCCTCTACACGAACGCCCACCCCCCAAATCGACACCCCATCGAGAAAAACCGGGCCCCCTGCCCGTCCCGCCGCGCCCGCCGCTGGTCCCGCGTGGTCGAAGTGCCGTCACCGATACGGCAGGCTCCTCGCAAGGCCGAGGAAAGGGACGACGTGGGTGTGAGTGACAGCAACCTTGTATTGCGACCAGATCTCCGCGCGGGACTGGCCGTCCTCGCAGCGATGGTGGTCGCAGGCGCGGGCATCGTCGCCGCGATCCTGGCAGGCGACGCCCCGACGGTGTTCGCCCCGATCGTGGGCGCCGTGTTCACCGCGATGGTCGTCCTGCTGATCGCGACACTCCTCCGCGCCCGGATCGTCCTGACACCGCACGAGATCGTCGTCAGAGGACCGTTCTCCCGGCAGCACCGGCCCCGCTCGCACGTCGCGGAGGTGGTGCGCGCGACCATCATCGCCCCGCGCGGAGCGTCCGGCGAGAGCCTGTTCCTCCTCGACGCCCGCCGCGACCTCCTCCTCAGAGTGTCCGGCGGCGGCTACAAGCGCGAGGACATCGACCGCCTGCTGGACGTCCTAGGAGCACCCTGCAGCGGCCCAGCCCGTCCGATCGGAGCCAAGGAATTCGCCGAAGCACACCCCGGCCTCCTCTCCGCCGCCGAGCGCCACCCCTACAGATTTGCCTTCACCTTCACCTTCGCCGTCGCCGCCGCACTAGCGGCGCTGGTACTCATCTCCCTCGCGATAACCCGCTGAACCGGCTTTCGAACACGAATGCTGGGAATCACGACGAGATCGTGGCTCGGGGCCGTCGTCGCCCACACCGGCGGGATTCCTGCGGGTTGGGCGTTGTCGGAGGTCCAAGAGGGCATCCCTCAACTGGCGCGCTTCTTGGCATCGCGTGGCATCTGGCCGGAGCTGATCGACGGTTGGGCCGCCCCCGGTGCCGTGGAGAACCTGCCGGCTGCTGCCCGCCTTCTCGCCGGCGGGATCCCTCGGGCCGCGACGGACAAGACCTGTTCGAGTAATGGCCAGGATGTGCTTGACCGGGACGGAGCCCTGTCCGGGGTCGGCTGCTCAGCGGGTTCGTGCCGGCGGCACCCTCTCGCCCACGGCACCCGAGTCCTCCAGGCGAACAACGGTGGGACCGCGCTCGCACTCCCACGTGGTGACGTTGGCGAAAGTCGTCTCCCCGTGGCGCCAGAGCCCTCCGCTCTGGTGAATGTGACCGAACAGGTGCAGCTTGGGACGGACCTGCCGCACCCTGGTCAGCAGGTCCTCACAACCGTGACGTCCGGGGTAGGCGTTGTCGTCACCGATTCCGAGCGGAGGCCCGTGCGTGATCAGGACGTCGACACCGTCCGGAATCATGGCCCATTTCTCGGCGAGGGGAAGGCCCCGCGGGAGGTTGAACGCCCACTCGTTGAACTCCGGCTGCCAGGGACTGCCCCAAAAAGTGACGCCGTGGATCTCCGTCCCGCTGTCCTCCAGATAGCGGATGCCGCGATCTTCCAGGACCGCGCGAGCACGTCCGGGCTCGTCCAGGAACATCCAGTCGTGATTGCCCGCGACGACCACCTTCGTCCGATGCGGAAGATCTCGCATCCAGTCCGCGGCGTCCTCGAGTTCTCCGATGTCCTTGCCGTGCCGGCACAGGTCACCGGCATGAACGAAGACATCCCCCTCGGGGACGGCGAGTTCACGATGGTAAGTATGAGTATCGGCGACCGCGACAATCCGCATGACACAAGCGTACTGAGCCCGCCCCGCCACCAGCGAAGATCGAGGCCACCGACTTCACCCACCACTACGGGCCACCGCAGCCGCCGCCGCATGAGTCATAGCGGGCGAGAGGCCAGGTACGACGAGTCCGCATGCTCAGCGGCGCACATGTGCCACCTATTGATCGTGCTGGACGTCCCTCCCGGGGCCCACGCGACGACGAGACAGACGGCTCCGCGCGAGCGCACCCTCCAACTGAGGGGCCGGAGGCGCGAGATCCTCACGCCAGATCCGACATAGTCACTCCGTCCAGTCCATGTGCCTTGGACGTCCGCTCAGCAGATGAATTTCTCTCGCCCGCTACCTCGGGTCTCCGAAATCAGAACCTCAGCAAATCTTCGCCCCAACTGCAGCACTCTCCATGCGGCTGAGATCCGAGCCGTGCGCCCGGCCGCCCGGAAACCTCAGCGGTTTTTGCACCAGCGCTTGGGGCGAGAGCGACCCACAATGCTCAAAGACGGCCACGACGAGGTTCGCAGGAGGTCGGGCGCGTTATGCTCGCTGCATGCGCGAGCAGACTGGTGACCGGGCGAGGCCGCTGCGGATTTGGCTGGTCGGTTTCGGGATGGTGGGCCAATGGATTGCCACCGTCCTTGACACGCAGGCGGGCCGCCTGGAATCCCGCTACGGCCGCGCCATATCGGTGGTGGGAATCGGCAACGCCCGAGACGGATTCGTCTACGACCCAGACGGTCTGGATCTCGCATCGATCTTGGCCGCCGCGTCCGACGGACGGCAGATCACTGACCAGCCCCGCACGCGGGCCTGGCCGAGCGCGATCGAGGGGATTCGCGAGACCGAAGCGGACGTGCTGGTGGAGGTAACGGCAAGCCCGCCGTCAGACGCCGAGCCGGGCCTGACCCACATGCGGGAAGCGCTACACCGCGCGATACCGGTGGTCACCTCCAACAAGTGGCCGGTCGCTCTGCACGGCGTCGAACTCGCCTCGCTGGCCCGGCGCCAGGGCGTGGACTTTCGCGCCGAGTCCACGGTCATGTCGGGCACTCCCGTGCTGAGCGCGCTCACCGACGGCATCGCGGGCACGGTCCCGATCGCGCTGCGCGGAGTGCTCAACGCCACCGCCAACTTCATCCTGTCCCAGATGGCCGATGGCCTCGGCTATGCGGAAGCACTCGCTGAGGCGCAGCGCACCGGCCTGGCCGAGCGGGACCCGGCCGCGGACGTCGAGGGCCCGGACACCGTCGCGAAGGTGATGATCCTCTCCGCGCTCGTCTTCGGCAGGCAGCTCGGCCGTGAACAGGTCAGCTGCACCGGCATCACCGGCGTCACCGGCGAACAGGCCCGCGAGGCGGCGTCGACGGGAGGACGGCTGAGACACGTCGCGACTCTCGCGTTCTCCGGCCCGGACGGCAGTGGAACCGTGACCGCCCAAGTCCAGCCCGAAGCCCTTCCCTCCAGCGACCCGCTGTCCGGCGTCGACGGCACCACCAACGCGGTGGTCTGCCAGACCAGCCCCCTCGGCGAAGTCACGATCACCGGACCGGGCGCGGGCCGGCAGCTTGCCGGCCAGGGAGTCCTCAGCGACATCATCGCCATCGCCCGCTCACAGCAGTAATCCATCCACATCCACGCCCCACCCGGCGGGCACCTTGGTCCACGTCGTGGCCGCTCAACTAGGTGCACTTGACCATGATCACGTTGCGGATCCATGCGCACGACGTCAACGAGCACCTCACCCAAACAGCGGCCATCGTCGCCGACCCGGCGTAGCCCCTGCTGTCAGCAAAAGCCTCCTTGTGGTGATCGCACTCTCTTCAGCACGCCGGACCGTTCCGGCTTGATGCTTTTGTCGCGAACAGTCTGTCCCCCACGCCTACCTCGACCGGCTATGCTCCGCACCGTCGTGGCCCGGGCGGCCTGTTTCGGATTCCGGTCCATGACCCGGTGTCGGACGTCGTGGCCGTGCTACCGCATCTCGATCAGCTTGATCACGGCTTGTTCGTTGGCGGTATGTTCCGATCGTGAGTTGGGATAGCGAGGGTGTGCTGGCGGGCCGGTACCGGAAACTGGAGCGGATCGGGCAGGGCGGGATGGGCGCGGTGTGGCGCGCCTATGACACCGACTTGGAACGCGAGGTGGCCATCAAGGAACTGCGGGTGCCCGAGCAGGTCACCGAGCAGGAACGCCGCGTGTGGTACGCGCGGATGGGGAGGGAGGCCCGAGCGGCCGCCCGGCTGAAGCACCCGGGAATCGTCACTGTCTACGACAGGGTGATGGGCGAGGACGGCCGTCCGTGGATCGTGATGGAGTTGATCCACGGACAGTCCTTGGAGCACCTGCTGGCCGAGCGAAAAGCCCTACCCGATCAACAGGTCGCCGCAATCGGGTTGGCGGTGTTGGAGGCGCTGTCGGCCGCACATGAGCAGCGCGTCGTGCACCGCGATGTCAAACCTGCCAACGTGCTGCTGGAGGGCGATCGGATCGTGCTCACCGACTTCGGCATCGCCGCGGTAGAGGGGGATGCCACTCTCACTCGCCCTGGCGCTGTGCTGGGCACGCCCACCTATATGTCCCCTGAACAGGTAGCCGGCCGGGCCGTCACTCCCGCCTCGGACCTCTGGTCACTCGCCGCTACCTTGTACGCGGCGGTGGAAGGCCGCCCGCCGTTCACCGCCCCCACTCACGGGGCATTGTTCATCGCCATAGCGACCCAGGACACCGCACCGCCCGAATGCGGCGGGCCGCTCGCGCAAGTCCTGAACGGCCTGCTGCGCAAAGAGCCCGCCGACCGGCTGTCCGTCCCGCAGGTCCGCGACCTGCTCACCACCGTGACCGGCCCGGTCACCAAGCCGAGCACCCAGGCGGGACGACCCGCTGGCCAACACCCTGCGACCCACACCGACACCCGCAACTACACCGACGACCTGACCCTCCTACACGGCACCACCCCCCTCCCAGATGACCACGGGCGGCCCCGATCAGCCCGCGCCACCGAGGATCTGCCCGAGCAAGAGGCGGTTGCCAAGTACCGGGAGTTGGCCGAGGCCGATCCTGGCCGTTACCACCCCGCTCTGGCCAATGCTCTGCACGAACTCGGCCACACGTTGTATGGGCTGGACCGGTTTGTCGAGGTACTGCCTTTGAGGCAGGAGGCGGCCGTGATCTACCGTGGGCTGGTCGAGGTCGATCCCGGCCGTTATCGGCCCGATCTCGCCTATTCGTTGAGTCATCTCAGTCACACGTTGTACAGGCTGGATCGTTTCGCCGAGGAGTTGCCGGTGGAGGAG
>NZ_JBGNUS010000013.1:0-59374 GCF_041951365.1 Actinomadura sp. GTD37 | reverse complement strand
GCTGGTCGAGGTCGATCCCGGCCGTTATCGGCCCGATCTCGCCTATTCGTTGAGTCATCTCAGTCACACGTTGTACAGGCTGGATCGTTTCGCCGAGGAGTTGCCGGTGGAGGAGGAGGCGGTCGCCAATTACCGGGAGTTGGCCGAGGCCGACCCTGACCGTTACCGACCCGACCTCGCCCAATTGCTGAGCAACCTCGGCCACACGCTGGCGCGGCTGGACCGCCACGCGGAGGCGGAATCCGTGAGACAGGAGGCGGTTGCCAAGTACCGGGAGTTGGCGGAGGCCGACTCTGACCCTTACCGCCCTGCTTTGGCCAATGCTCTGCACGAACTCGGCCACACGTTGTATGGGCTGGACCGCTTTGTCGAGGTACTGCCTTTGAGGCAGGAGGCGGCCGCGATCTACCGTGGGCTGGTCGAGGTCGATCCCGGCCGTTATCGGCCCGATCTCGCCTATTCGTTGAGTCATCTCAGTCACACGTTGTACAGGCTGGATCGTTTCGCCGAGGAGTTGCCGGTGGAGGAGGAGGCGGTCGCCAAGTACCGGGAGTTGGCCGAGGCCGACCCTGACCGTTACCGACCCGACCTCGCCCAATTGCTGAGCAACCTCGGCCACACGCTGGCGCGGCTGGACCGCCACTCCGAAGCGGCATCCGTGAGACAGGAGGCGGACGCCATCCGCCAGCAGCTCGACCAAAGTTGACAAGGAGGCGGACGGCTACGTCTTCGCCACCGGATGGGGCGCACCCGTGACCTCCCTGATCAAGCTCCACAACGCCCCCAAGGACGGGACGTCACCGGCTGAGCCTCTCCCGCACGCTCGGCTTCACGACCTTCGCCACATCCACGCGACGCCCCTGCCCCTAGGGGACGTGGCGCGCCTGGGCCACCCTGACCCGGCGATCACGCTGCGGGTGTACCCGGTTAGCAGAACGGCCCTCTCCGACGTCGGAGGGGGCCAGCGACGCGGGAGCCGGCGAGGGGACTTGAACGCACAGGTGCAGCCCGGCGTGGGGCCACTGATCAGGGCCCACTACTCGTCGGAATAATGGCCTGAACCCCATGAGTGTTGAGCCTCATGGGGTTCAGGCTCGAAGGGGGCTTCCTGTGTTCTTGTCGCTGCCGACCGGCGCATGGGTGCTGATCGCGGTGGGCGCCACTCTCTTCAATCTCGCGGCCATGCAGTGGATTATCCAGATACCGAAGTACCGCAGGAAGCAGTTCTGGCTCCCGGCCATCGGCATCATCGGGGTCGGCGTGCGAGGTCTCGCTCAGAGCCACACACTGGGCCAGACCCTGTACCTGTACGCAGCCGTCATGATCATGTTCCCGGCGATGCTCGCCCCGGTGCGACGTCAGATCACCCGCGACTACTACCGGTGGGTCGAGGACCCGACCACGAAAGTCAGCGGGGGTGCGATGACCTGGATCGCCACCTCCATGATCTTTATGTTGCTGGCGATCGGTGCCGTCTGGGCGGTGGGCATCAGCACCTCGGCCTGAACCGAGGCCCCGCACCACCTCGGCCAGGGTCTGGATCCCCGCGCACGAGACAAACAAGCGCATCGAAGCTAGCGCCCCACACCAGCGGTCTCGAACCGGGTGAATGAGGACTCCGCGGCACCGACGGGCTGCAGCCCGACCGAGACCGGCTCGAGAGCAATGATCAGCGCCGGAATCACAGCTGTCGCTTGACTCCGTAACCACATCGGAGGTTTCACCCGGCGGGCGTAGCGACTGCTCGCCGTAGGGAACTCCGCCGCACGTGGTCTCCGAGATCCTCTGGCATGCGGGCATCGCCATCACCAAGGACACCTACGGGCACCTGGTTGTGGACGACAAGCGAGCGGCAGCGGAGGCCATGAGCGATGCCCTGTTCGGCTGAACCCCGTGGCTCCCACAATGGTGCGAGAGGCCCCTTGCGATGGTCGCAGGGGGCCTCTGAGCTGGGAGCCGGCGAGGGGACTTGAACCCCTAACCTTCTATTTACAAGCGAGATCAGCACCGTCCAGGCATGTCCCCACGTGCCCGCTGACCAGCGCCGCGACCTCCCGGACGTCCACACCCGTCCAAGATCATCCGACCCCGTTGTTAGCACCACCGTTAGCACCTACACCCATCCCGGAGGGTGCGCCCGCGCGAACGACGAGACGCTGTGACAGACCGTTTCGCGCGGGCGTACCCTCCGGCCCGCGGGGGGCTGGGGGCCGCGAGGCCCCCGCTTCGCGCTAGCCAAGCCCCAGCTAAAGCGCCACCTCAGCCTAAACCTGGCGCTCGGCGCCTGCGGTGCGCGCTTCGGCGGCGTGAGTTCCTTCTTTGTAACCGGAGTTGCAATATGGATGTGAGAGCTGTGCATTGTCAGGCGCCCCTGAGCCACCGTCTTCCCGGCGAAGGATGTGGTCGAATGTCATCGACCTTAGATTCAGTCTTGCGCCACATATCGCGCACTTGGGTGCCGTCTCGATTATGTTTCTTATGACTACGAAATTCTTGGTCTCTGTGGAGAAGTTTCGCCCATGACGCTTGTCGTCTTCGGTTCTCACCTTCACAGATGACCTTAGAGGCGACTGACTCTTGAGGCGCTCAATCACGTCCGGCTCAGTAAGCCCCTCTATGAGGGCTTGGTACACAGTTTTGTGCATCGTGAGTATCGGCGACACGGATCGCTGTAGGCTGCCGTACTTTTGAACGATTTGGTTGAGGAAGTACTTGTATTCAATTAGGAAGTCTTCAAAGTCTGCCCGTACGCTTGAGAACTTGGCCACTGCGCGATGCCGCTCCAAATCCTTTACAAAAGCTATGGCAGCAAGGAAGGCGGCCGGCTGGAAGCGTCCAGTAGCACTGTAGAAGTAAACTGCTGGATGTAGCCCCAAGGAAGCCGGATCCTTCCCGGCGATTCGGCTGGCAGCCCTTTTTACTGCCTGCATGCATCTTATGGTAGCGTGGCCATCTTCGTCGTCTTCGAGAACCTTAAGCGGTGCACCCTTGCGCCTTCTTTTGGGAGCCTCGTTGCGCCACATATCAGGTTCGAAATCGTTGACGAAGTTGACGAGTTCAAAGACCATCTTGACACTGTCTGCCGAGTACCCCCTGCCTGCGACGGGTAGGTCAGATGTCTTGATCTGTGAATCGAGATCTGGCTTGAAAATGAGATCGTATACCTCTTTCGCCAGTTTCTCGATTTCAGACTGCACCGAACTCTCGAACGCCGACCAGTACTTGTGCCCTGTTCCGGCCCGAATGAATGCGCGGGCCGCCAAGGCGTTTGGCTTACGGCGAGCCTTGATCATGCTTAGTTCTGTCTCGTCGATCGGCGTTGCCTGCTGATTTATCTTGAAAAATGAGCTTTCTGCCTTCTCGGCTTCACCTGCCACCCATTGAAGGTGGATGGCAAAAGCACTGAGGTTCCGTGCCAGCCTAAGCCGATCCTTGGGAGTCGTGTCGGAGTTTCGGAGGGCAAGACTGAGTTCACTGTAAGAACCCACGCTATCCCGAATTAATTCACGGGTAGCCTGAGCCGCTCTCTTCTGCTCCTCGGGAATGTTGTTATCGAAGAAACGCATTGAAGCATGCTTGTCGCCATAATCGTCATGAACCCATGCGATGAGCGCGCTAAGGCGATGCGCTCCGTCAATTACGAATATGTTTCCACTGATGGTTGAACGCCACAGGATCACCGAAGGGATGAGGTCGCCCTCCAGAAAGCTACTCACAAGTTCGGCGACTTTTTCAGGTGACCAGTTAGCTGTTTCGCGCTGGAAATCTGGCTTACGCAGGACATTATAAATCAGACTGTCTGGACCGAGGTCAGTAATTTTCATGGTAGTGCTTAGAATTGACGGTTGAGTTGAAGGTTCCGTAGTTGCTGCCTCGAAATCTTCTCGTGGGATAAGTGCGTCCATGTTTACGAGGGGTGCGGCCACATCCCCTCCCTTCCTGTGGTCTGGGGCAAGATCTGCCGTAACGACTGGCAAGGAGGCCCGCCCGGCAGCCCACTAGCAGGCGTGCCACCTCCGTCTAGAAGATGTATCGATGTCCGGGCAAGTTGGCACGTGCAAGCCTCTAAATGGCCGAAGCCGGTCGGCTGGGGCGGGTCGGCCCGGAGAGGCCGCATGCCCGGCCCGGACCGACCGGCGGCGGCCGCGTAGCGGGCGCCCTTGAAGACGAAGAGAAAGTTCTCATCCGGCTGGCTGACCTGCTGATCTCCTGTCAGGGTGAGGTGATGGTCGGATATGTCGCGCCTGAGCGGGGACCGGTGCTGGAGGTTGCGCTCAACATCCTCGACTGTGGGCGGTTCGGAAGCCTCGTGGTCGAGGTCGTCGGGCTGTTGATCACTGCCTCTGCTCGGTCGAACCTTTGGACTCTGCAAGTCGGCAAGCCTCACATGCCGCCGCTGGAGTTCGCGGAGGTCATGTCGGAGCGTGTCGAGTGCTGCTCCGCGATCGAGGACGCATGGGCTCGCTATCGAGCCTCAGGGCTCGTCGAGGCTCTGGCAGAGATCGCGGCCCTATCAGATCATCGGGAACAACAGGCCAGATTGGACGTGCTTCGCCCCGACAGAGATGCGGCTGAGCAAGCACTCTTGGTAGATCTCCGGGAGGCGCTGGCTCGGTATGAGCGAACGATGGAGTGGCGTCCGCCAGCCACGATGCACTCGTGACGGCTGCCTTGGGCCGTGGCGCGCTTGTCTCCTTAGCCGCGTCTTGATGGCGTGGCTGTGGGTGATCTTCCGGGGTGGTAGAACGCTCGGTTATGGGTGCTGAGCGGCTGCAGGAGATCGGGCGGGAGTTGCGGCGGCTGCGAACTGCTGCCGGGCTGTCTGGGGTGGGGTTGGCGGCTCGGGCTGGGGTTCCTCAGCCGACGGTGTCTCGGGTGGAGACTGGGCGGCGGGTCGCTGACCCGGAGGTGGTGGCGCGGTTGGTCGGGGCTCTTGATGTGGGGCCGGCTGAAGCCGAGCGGCTGTTGGGGCTGGTTCGTGAGGCTTATGCGGAGACATCCCGTCGGGTTGATGCTGGGGTGTCTTTCCGGGACGGGTCTGGGGTGGAGCTGCTTGCGGGGGCTCGGGTTGTGCGGGCGTTTGAGGCCGTGGTGGTGCCTCGGTTGTTGCGGACGGCGGACTATGCGGCTGAGGTTGGGGCGGTTGTCGACGGGTCCTCGGTGTTGGAGGACGAGGGGCGGCGGTTCGTAGTCGTGATGACTGAGGCTGCCTTGCGGACGTGGCCGGGGTCGGGTGAGTGCATGGCGAGGCAGCTCGCGCGGCTGGTGGAGGTGTCGGGGCTCGCGAACGTGCGGTTCGGGGTCGTGCCTGGGGCGGGGGTACCTCGTGTGCCGCTGCATGGGTTCTCGGTGTACGACGACGCGGCCGTGTCAGTGGAGACGTTCACGCGTGAGCTGACCCTGACCGATGCGGACGAGGTACGGGCGTACGTGGAGATCTTCGAGGGGTTCGAACGGGCGGCCGTGTTCGGGGACGAGGCGCGGCGGCTGGTGGAACGGGCGGGCCGTGATCTGCAAAAAGTTCTAAGCTCTATTCACTGAGCGTGTTGAATAGTCCCCTAGATCTGTCATACGCTGCGTCTCCCTCGGGGTGTTTAGCCCCCTAGACGCGCGGGTGGTGGTCGACGTGACGCGCTTGTCTCGACTGTTCGCGGGCCGACGCGATTCGATCAGTCAAGCCAGAGCCTTCGGGCGGGCCTTCATCGCCGACCGTGTTCCGGACGAGGTCGCCGGGCTGGTCGAACTGGTCGTGAGTGAGCTGTGCACGAACGCCGTGGAGCACACGGCGAGCGGGGAGGACGGCGGGAGCTACGTCCTCGAACTGGAGTTGCAAGACGGGCATGTCCGGGTGGCCGTGGTCGACATGGGAGCCCTGACGCAACCGGCGGTGAACGAGGAACCGAGCGGTCCGGACGCCGTTTCCGGGCGTGGGCTGTTCATCGTGGAGGCCGTCTCCAAGGCATGGGGCAGCGAACCCGTACGGGTCGGCCGTCGGGTCTGGGCGGACGTCGTCGGCGCAGCGGTGTGAGCGGACCCCCGATACCGCGCCGTCGGCGACGCTTACGCGCCGTCAGCTCTTCGACGGGCCATGAGCTTTCCGGCACAGTGTCTAGAGTCCTAGACTCCCTGGTAGAAGCCGGAGGGGGTGTCATGCCAGGCGAGTTGGAGCGCATCGCGCAGATCGATGACCCGTACGAACTGCTTCGCGCGGCGACTGAGCGCCTGGCAGAGGCCCAGCAGGAGGTCACCGAACTGGCGCGGCTCCGGCGGCGACTGATTCAAGACCTGTATGCGCAAGGGATGTCGTACGCGCAGATCGCGCAAGCGGCGGGGCTGAGCCGCGGGCGCATCCATCAGATCCGGCACACGGGACCGGCCCCTGAGGGAGCGTTCCTTGGCTCGGGTGAGGTCACCGTGGTGACTCCGCTGCGGCCTGACCCTGCCAGCGATCGGACGTATGTCGCGCTGGACGACCTCAAGACCGGGCAACGTGTGGAGGAGTTGGCTCGTACGTTCGGCCTAGCGGTGAACTCTGATCACGTGGGGATCGACGGGGGGATTGATCTCAACCGGCCTGGTCTGCTGGTGATCTGCGGGCCTCGGATGTCGCCTGCGATGCGTGAGGCGTACGACAAGGATCCGGTCCTGGAATGGGAGCGGGACCAGGCCGGATGGCTGCTGCGCGACACCCGGACCGGCGACGAGCACCGGTCGGGGCAGGAGGACGACCCGCCTCGGCCCTACGACATCGGATACCTCGGGCGGCTGCCCCGGCCCGACGGAAACGGCAGCTTCATCGCGATTGCGGGTGTGCACCCGGAGGGGTCGTTGGGCGTGGTGCATCTGCTGACCACGGATATCGGCAGTCTGTGGGGGCAAGTCGGCGGTGACCGGTTCTCGGTCGTGGTCGGTACCGAGTACGACCCGGACACGCATGAGCCGGTGCGGACGGAGCTGCTGACCCCGATCTACCGGCATGACGAGGCGCCGACCTGACGAGGAACGTATGCGTGTGCTGATCGCCAGCGAACCGGGACGTCCTGAGCGGGACAACGAGGACTTCGCGGCGGCGGCACCTGGGCTGCTGCTCGTGGTCGACGGGGCTGGCGCTCCGGCGGGCGTCGAGTCCGGGTGTGCGCATTCGGTCTCCTGGTACGCGCGCAACCTCGGCGGGCTCCTGCTCGCCGCTGCCAGTGACGTCGCCCTGGGCCTGGACGAGGCGCTTGCGGTGAGCATCGAACGCGTCAACGCCCTGCACGCGACGACATGCGACCTTGGGCACCCTGGCTCGCCCTCGGCAACTGTGGCGCTGGCAAGGGTCGGTGACGGTCGGCTTGAACACCTGGTGCTCTCGGACTCCGTTCTCGTCCTCGACCGGCTCGACCGGGGACCGACCGTCATCACCGATGATCGGCTGGCCGAAGTGATCGCGCGGTTGGACGAACCGGACGGCCACTCTCCCGTTGGCAGTGACGAGCACACGGGCCTCTTGCGGAGTCGCGTCGAACGGCTCGCCTCATACCGCAATCAGTCCGGCGGCTTCTGGGTGGCAAGCACAAAGCCGGAAGCGGCGGATCAGGCGCTGACCGGGTCGATACCGCTCGCTGAGCTGGACGCGGTTGCGTTGCTCAGCGACGGCGCTAGCCGGCTGGTCGACCGGTTCCAGTTGATGACATGGCCTGACTTGCTCGGTGTCCTGCGGAAGGCCGGTCCGGGCGAACTGGTCGCACGGACGCGCGAGGCTGAATCGACCGATCCGGACGGGATGCGCTGGCCTCGGGGCAAGGCGTCCGATGATGCGAGCGCCGTCTACTGGGCTGTGCAGGACCTGGCTTCACCCAATTTGTAGACCCCCCTAGACAGCTTTACCGCGACCTCGTTACCACCGGCGGACGGCACGGCAAGGGCCTCTCGCCTCGGACGGTCGCACACGTGCACTCGGTGCTTCGGAAGGCGTTCGGTAACGCCGTCCGCGTTGATGAGCTGATCGCGTCCAACCCCACGGAGCGGGCGAAGCGGCCCCGGCTCCATCGCGATGAACCGGGGAAGGTCTGGACGCCGGAGCAGCTCCGGGCCTTCCTACTCACTGCGGACGGGCATCGGCTGTCGGCGTTCTTCCGCCTGGCCGCGTACACCGGTGCTCGTCGCGGTGAGCTGCTCAACCTGCGGTGCCGAGACGTCGACCTCGACGGCGCATCGATCCAGATCAAGGGCTCGGTCGGGTTCGTCGCCGGCGAGCGGATCGAGGGGACGACCAAGAGCGGCCGGTCTCGCGTCGTCAGCATCGACCCCGGCACGGTCGGCGTCCTCAAGGCCCACCGGAAGCGCAAGCTCGCCGACAATCTCGAAGCGGGGGAGTTCTGGAAGGGCACGGACGACGGCCACGTATTCGCGACGGGATGGGTGAGCCGGTGCATCCGGATACGGTCTCTTCGCTTATGGCGACGCTGATCAAAGAGCACAACGGGATGGACGGCGTCGAGCCTCTCCCGCACGCTCGGCTTCACGACCTCCGCCACGTCCACGCGACGACTCTGCTCCTGGCGGGCGTCCCCGTCCACGTCGTGGCGGCGCGGCTCGGGCACGCTGACCCGGCCATCACGCTCCGCGTCTACGCCCACGTAGTGAACGAGCAGCTCGCCGAAGCGGCCACGATCTTCGCCGACAGGATCGACGGTGCGGCGTAGACCCTGCTGTTAGCAAGCCCGTTAGCAAAAGCCCCCTTGTGATGATCGCAAGGGGGCTTTGAGCTGGGAGCCGGCGAGGGGACTTGAACCCCTAACCTTCTGTTTACAAGAAACCGGCCAGTCCAAGACCGCCATCTTCACCGCAGGTAGAACCATGTGTGGCTGGTCGCCGGTGCCAGCAGTCGTAAGCCTCTGTTGCGGTACTTCCGTGCTGTACTTCTCGGCTCTCTAGCCGGTGACGTGAGCTTCCGTGCCGATCGGTCCGGGATGCTCGTTCGCCCGAACGGCGACCAATCTGCGACAGATCGTACCCCCGACGTGCGCCCCCGCTCGCGGGGCTGGGGGCGCGAGACGCCCGCCGCGCACGTCCAACCAACAGGGTCGACACTGGCAAGATTTAGCGTTCCCGCAAGAACCTCCTTGGATTCTTGCGCAGAGGCCCGCCAACCTCATCAAGACGGGACCGCCGGGCACGACTCACGGCAAAGATGGCATCAGCGAGCAGACCCGGCTTCCAGGCCACGTTTAACTCTTGGATTCCCGCATAGTGCGCCGACAGCACCCTTTCGAGAGAATTTAATGCTTCTTTAACGAGAACCTTGCCCTCAAATTCCCCCAACGCTTCCAGTTCGGCTCGCGCAGGCCCAAGAGAGTCTACTATAGGAAGAATAAATTCTTTACGCTCTTCCCAATTTGCAACATCCATATGCGGCGACGTCAAGATGTATCGATTTGCGGAGTTGGCAGCGTTGATGCACTGTTCAAGGAGAGCTTCGAAATGTTTCAAGTCAATGTCGAGCAGTTTTAGCTCAGAATCAACCCGGATTCGCACATGCGCTAAATAGCGTTGCGTAAAATATGTTACGGCGCCGACAATCAATGCTGATCCAGCAGTGATAATAGATGCCCAGACAGGTGCCTCGATGCTCATGCGTGTCATTGTTCCGCATGCCTATGAGGATTGGTGCCGGTTCCGCTCTTCTCAAGAAGTTCTGTCCGGAAACGGCCCCAAGGCTCTGCTGCATCGTTCAGTCTGCCGCACGCACCGGCGCAGCGAGACCGAACCGGCTACCCCTCCCCAGCCCCGGCGCCTCACCGTCCGGACCACCGAAGACCCTCTACACCCATGTGCGGCCCGGGACGCACACGGAAGCCGCAGAACGGGTCATGCGGCTGATGCCCGGCAAGGACGCCGAAGACCGTCCAACGCTGGGGTGGTAGTGGACTGGTCGCAACTTGGTCGCAATCGGACCGGTTCCGGGCCTGAAAAACCCCCGTTCAAGATCGAAACAGGGGGCTGACGTGGGAGCCGGCGAGGGGACTTGAACCCCTAACCTTCTGTTTACAAGCGAGATCAGGACCGTCCAGCGGTGTCCCCACAAGTCCCCTGACCAAGGGCCGCGACGTCCCGCACGTCCACACCCGTCCGAGATCATCTGACCCCGTTGTTAGCACCGCCGTTAGCACCCGCACCCGTTCCGGAGGGTGCGCCCGCGCGAACGGCGAGACGGTGTGACAGACGGAGTCGCGCGGGCGTGCCCTCCGGCCCGCGGGGGGCTGGGGGCCGCGAGGCCCCCGCTTCGCCCACGCTCAGCCCTCTGAGCCCAGCACACGGCATGATCCCCTCGATGTGATATCGGGGACCTAGCACACGACCATCTACGCTCACGCGGCGCTGGATGAGAGCGGCGGGCTCAGCCGTACGAACGGTGAGATGGTGTGGTGAATATTCTCGCGGTGGATAGGCCTTCTGATCTGCAATGCTCTGGAGCGCAGTCTTTCAGTCGGCGGGCTTCCACCATTCGGTTTCGGGGTCGTCGGCGATTCTGATGTCATCCGCGTGCGAGACGAGCTCGCTCTCGAGTCCTGCAGCCTCCAATTCGTCGCGGTTCTCCAACCGGAGTTCGCAACATCCACACACGAATCGACTCACCTTCAGGTAGGCGGTGACTCCCATGACGGTTGTGATGTATCCGCCCTCACCATCAAATTCCACGTCTTCGTCCGGCTCGTAATGCACTTGCCCGATGTAATTGGCGTTCTCCTCGCCACATACGGGACAGGTAACTGCAGCCATCCTCTCCGATTCCATAATTACCCTAATGGCCTGTGTTTGCCGTGCGAGCATCACGGAGCCTCGCTCGTACTCGGGGATTCGCGCTAGGATCTCTTCGATTCTGAGCTTGGCAGCAGCCATCCGATGCTTGACATCACGCTGTATCTCATTGAGGGATTGAGAAATCAGCGAATCCACCAACTCATTATGGCGTCCCCAGCGCACGTGTTCCGGAACGGAGAGCGCCTCGAACAGTTCGTTGCTAACACGCAGAGCGGCGACCAGAATCTCTCTAGTCGCCTTCTCGTCCAGGAAGCCGGTATGCACGACACCGTCCCGAACGTTGATGAGATCGTTGATCCGTTCTGGAGTCGTAAAGTCGGGAATAACCTTCTTTAGGCGTTCGACCGCTTCCCGGGCGCTAATTGTCCGGGGAAACTTTTTCGCTGCCTTGTCTCCGTGCCCCGTCAGATGTAGCAAAGAGTCCCATGACCCGTTACGCAACTCCACCAAGAGCGCCGGGTTCATGTTGCAGAGGTATGCCTTACTCAGATGCTCCAAGCTAATGGCAGCGTTTACAAGGATCACTCTGGTGTCGTTTTCGGTGTACGCCTTGAGTGCTCGGTTAGCGAAGTCCAAGGCCGAGTCGAGGAGGAGTTCACGGTTGACGGTGGTCACCATGCAAAGAGTAGTTACTTCCTCGAACGATGGCATGCCATTTGTCCCGGCTGTCGTACTGGGCAGCTAGCCACATCTCCCACCCCCTGGGCTACCAACCTAGTAGGGCTGGTTACGTGAGGGCCGGGCTGGTGGCCGACGTGGGCTTGTTGTCGCAGGTGGGACAGCGTCCGGCCCATAAGGCCAGGAGGGCTTGACTCTTCGGTAGCGCGGCACTGATGGCCGCCCCATCGGCCGGCGGGCCAGAGCGGTGCGCTGGGTGGCGACTGGCAGCAGCGTGGTGTCAGCGCCAGCCGGAACCTCCCGCGGTGGCCGTAGCCGGCCCAGCACACAGTTCATCGAGCATGTCGATCGCCAGCGGCCACTTGGGCACATCCCCCAGCATCGGCCGGGTCGGGGGGACGGTCGGCGCCGTGCGAACTGGGCAGCCACTCGCGCGGCACCGTCCGCTCATCCCAGGCCCTCGGAGAGGAACAGTCGCCAGTTCAGCGGGCACGAGGCGGCGTCGGTGACCAAATGACCACTCGGCATGGCCTGGCAGTTGGCGGTCTTGCCCAACGCCCTGCAGTACTAGCGAGCCACGCACGGCAAGCAGTCACCAACTGGCCTCGTACCCGCTGAAGCGCTGATGTCAGAGTGACAGATGATACGTCTGGGACGCTCTCATCCTCGGCCACGGCGTATCCACGAATCGTCTACCAAGGCTGACGTAGTGCGGGAGACTATGAGGATGGAAGGCAACGCAGAAGAGTGGGTAGCCCGCCATGAAGAGGTTCAGCGTCTACTTTCAGCGGATCGTCGATCATTTCGTGCTCTTGCTGAAGCGAGGTGCGCGAAGGATTTTCGGCTTCTAGGGGCCACCTACCATATGAGGGACGGCATCTGGCTGTGGCATTGCGGCCAACGTCTAACTCCAGAGGAAGCCCAGCGAGAATCACACGCAAATGCTGCAGCCGAGTTTGAGTCGCTCACTGAAGATGGATTCTCTCAACAAGAGGCATGGGAGATGACGCTGGGCGCAGTTGAAGGGGAATCATTCTGTTCTCCAGTAAGGAGTACCTACGACTCCCAAGGCGTCGTTAACCTAGGAAGCCAGGCACTCATAAAGAAATACTATGAAGAGTCCTCGTTGACCGAGATCAGAAAAGTGGACCGTGCCCTAAAGGGTGAATTTTCCAGTTGCCCAAGATGTCGCCTAACTTATCTCATCGAGTACTCAGCCATGCGTCATTCATCAGGGATGAGCATTGCAAATAGATCGCGCGCCGCCACCATTATCGCACCTGGTAGGGTAGTGTCTTCTGACGCCAATCCTCGATACGCGACAGCCCTTCACTATGGAATTAGCCACTCTTGGCAAGCCACACCATGGAGGCTGATATGAGCGCCAGCGGGGGGATATAAAATGCTGACCCCGGATCGACGAAGAAACGAAGTGCGTAGATATCTTCAAAGGAGCAGGAAGAAGCTTCGAAGGATAGTAGAGGCTCGGTGTCCAAATGACGGAAGACTTCTTGCGGCAGTCTATCCAGTTCGGAATGAATTTTGGGTTTGGCATGCTGGTGAAAGGTATACACCGCAGCAGGTGAGCGAAGAACTTGATGATCTCACCTTTGAGACATCGAGCATGTCGGCCGATTTCGTCGACACCGGCAATGGGTCCAGAACCTTCCCTGATGATGTATATAGACTAAATGAGCCGCTCAATGCTTATAAAAGTTACACAAGAGAACAGGTAACTACAGCATACCCTTTTGGCCCTCTAGCTAGTTGCCGAAAGTGTCGAGCCACCTACGCAATAGACCCGCTGGCAATGGAATATGCGACCGGCGAGCACATGGCGGGTGGCTATAAAGAGAAAGGATTGGTTTACCCCGCGCGCGTGGTGAATGTTGGTGATGCCAACTTCACTCCAGATGATCAAGATGAGCTTCCCTGGAACATCGCGGCTGCAATGACCTCCGAGGCTGTGGCATCATGGGGTACACAACAGAACACCTCTCAGCGCGTACGTGGCTCGTCGAACAGTTCCGTGGAGTAGCGCAGCACGGACTAGACCCAAGGAGGGTCTGTTCGGCATGTCCATACTCCCCATGGCTGCGGCCATCCTGGCGGGCGGCGCGATGTTGGCGGTGGTTCTTCTCGTCACCTGGGTCGGCTTCCTGTACCACAGGGCGCTTCGGCTTCCTGAGTGTGAGCAGAAGCATGCGCAGCGCGTATTGAGTGAGCTTACGGAGTTGCTGACGGTTGTGGCCGACCTCGGCCGACCCGAGGAGCAGGAAGAGGTTAAGCCTTCCCGGCGCAGCAAGCGCAGAGAGATCAGTTGACCCCCTCCGTCTTTCCATGAGATTGCGCCCGCTCGGCTCGGCGGGACCGGCCCGAAGAGGCCGCACGCCCGCCGAGCCGAGCGGGCCGCTGGCGACGCGTAGCGGCGCCCTTGAAGACGTAGAGAAAGTTCTCATCGGGCACGGCCGGGAGGCTGCTGACCTGTGGTTATGGCATGAGTCTGGTTAGAGCTCTGCGGGTTTGGTCGGCGAGGCTTACGGCTGCGCCTAGGCGGTTGTCGATGGTGAGGTGTGCGGCCTTTGGTGGGTCTTCGGTGTTGAGGCCGGCGGTGTACTCGTCCCAGTTGGCTAGCTTCCAGCCGTCGCGTGGGGCGTCGCGTTGCTCGATGTACTCATGCATGGTGTCCAGGTCGCTGTGGACCCAGATGGAGGTCACGTCCACGCCCTTGGCCCGGCAGCGGTGGGTGAGGCGTGGGAGCCAGTTCGGGTTGCTGAGTTCGGTGATGAAGGGGGCGGCGAGGATGATCGATACGCCGCAGTCGATGTTGCCGTAGGCGGCGCTCATGAGGCACCGGTACTCGGACGGGCGGACCTCGTCGCGGTAGAGGCCGGTGTGGCGGTCGTGCTGGTCGGCTCCGATGGAGATCAGTAGGCGTTCGGTCATGCGGCGGGTGAGGGCGTCCTTGTCCAGGAACGCCCATCCGGACAGGTCGGAGAGGAACCGGGCGAACTCGGTCTTGCCGGACCCGGCGTAGCCGCCGACCAGGACCAAGACGGGGTTGCCGCCGGCGTTGGCGACGGCGCGGCCGTGCCAGGCGTTCGCGAGTCGGGTCTTGAGGGCGTCGGCTCCGGGGAAGAAAGCCGAGAGGTCGAACGGGGTGCCGTCCTGGTCGGGGTCGCGTCCGTGGGCCTGGGCTGCCATGCGTTCCAGGACGGGGAGGGGGACGTTGTGGGCGCGGGCGAGGTACGGCAACCAGTCGTCGGGGATGCGTAGTCCGCGTTCCCAGCGGGACACCTCGTGTCGGGTGATCGTGTCAGACCCGGCGAGGTCGCAGAGTTGGGCAGCTAGGGCGCGTTGGCTTCTGCTGCCTCGTAAGCGTGCCAGATATGCGCCGAATGCTCGTCTTGCCTCGGTCGTCATGGGCGGCTACCTCCTGTGAGCAAGTCTGGCCCCCTGCTGGCCCCTTGTCAGGCTCCTTTGTAAATCGCGGGACGGCGAGACGCTGGCGTGGCGGTTGACGACATGCCGCACGGGCCGATCCGGCTCGTCCACCACCCCCTGAGGACACCCCGCGATGGAAACGCGTGCGCAGATCGAGGAGCCGGCGCTTCGCCAGCTCCGGGAAGAGTTCACCGGGCATCGGATTTGGCGGGCTCGACGCTGGGACGGGCGTCCGGGCGACTGGGTCGCGACGCTTCATGACCCGGCGGCCGGTGTCGACGCGACGGTGATCCGGTCGGACTCGGCGGCGCTGCGTGAGGCGCTGCTGCAGGAGCGTGCCATCGCGGGCCGTCCGGTGTTGAAAAGGGCCTGGTGATGGTGGTCTGGACTCCCCCGCCATCACCGGAAGGGGCCGCCCGCGCGCTGGGTGGGGCGGCCCTGGGGGAGGCTGAGGCGGCGCGGCGGGTGCCTATCCCCCCGGATGCACTCGTCGCGTCGCCTCGGCCGTCCACCGCGCGGCGGCAACTGAACCGGCTCGCGCGGGCGCTGGAGCGGCGCGGGTGGCGGGTGGATCGCCGGTACGCCGAAACCCGGCCCCTGCTGCTGGTGCACTTCCCCGGGGTTACGGGCCTGGGCGACAGCGTCATCGTTGCCGCCGGGGACGGCGGTTGGTGGTACCGGTCCAGTACCGGAGAACTGCTCGCGCCCTGCTCCAATACCGAGCTGGCGGTCTCGCGGGTGATGACGGCGCTGGATCGGTGGGTGTCGGCGACGGGCTGGTCCTGGGGGACGGACGGGCCCTGATGGACACCGGGGCGGCCCTGGACGAGATCGCCGCACGCTTCGGCGTCCCGTGCTGGCTGGGGCCCCACACCCGGACCTATTGGGCGCTCGTGCACGGTGACGGCGGGTGGCGCCTGGTGGAAGCGGTGTCGATACGAGAACTGGTCATGGCCATCACGCGTCCCGACGGGTGGCCATGGCCTTGATGGCCGCGCGGCAGGGGGAGCGGTGGGGTGCCGTAGGACCCTGCCGCGCGGTCATCACTATTCGAGTTCGGGTACGGGTTCGGGCTGTCCGGGGCCGGTGTGCACTGCTGCGAGGATGCGGCGGGCGGTCTCGGCAGGGTCGGCCTGGTCGGTATGGATGACGAGATGGAACACGGGCGCTGTCGCGGTCTGGAGGTCGCTGCGCGTCTCGTCCCATGCCTGGAGGCGCTTGGGTGTGTCGACGTCTCCGCGGTGCTTGGACCGGTCGGCGCAGACTGCTCGGGGAATCCAGAGGAGGGCGGCCGTCCAGTCGAGCGGGGCGGCGGCGCGTAGGCGCTGGAGGTCGGCGAGGTTGCCGATGTGGACGATCGGGACCTTATCGGCCTCGATCAGGGCGGCGATGTCGTCGCGGTCAACGGCGTAGACGTTGCCGTAGCGGTGGGTCTCGACGACCAGTCGGCTGGCGGCGCGTAGCTCGTCCAGCTTGTCGGACGTGACGTAGCGGTATCCGGCGCTGCGGCCGGTGCCGACTTTGAGCTTGGGCAGGAGGGCGTACCGGTCGTCCTGGCGTGCCAACTCGGCGGTGACGGTGTCCTTGCCGCTGGTGGGCGGGCCGTAGAGGATCACGCCGGGACGGCTCATGTCAGGACCCTACGCAACGCCTCCCGCGTCTGGTCGGCGATGCTGATCGCCGCGCCTAGCCGGTTGTCGACGGTGAGGTGAACGCCGGGCGGGCTGTGCTGGGTGTCGATCGTGCTGGCGTACTCATCCCAGTTGGCGAGCTTCCACGCATCGCGGGGGGCGTCGCGGAACTCGATGTACTCGCGCATCGAGTCGACGTCGCACCGGACCCAGATCACGGCGACGTCTACGCCCTTGGCCTTGCAGCGGTTGGTGAGGCGTCCTAGCCACGCTTCGTCGTTGAGTTCGGCGATGAACGGGGCGGCGAGAATGGTGGATATGCCGCAATCGATGTTGTCGTTAGCGGTGTCCATAAGGCATTTGTATTCGAGGGGCCTGACTTCTTTCAGGTAGAGGTCGGTGTGCCGGTCGTGCGGGTCGCCGTCGAGGGAGAGTAGTAGGCGTTCGGTGAGGCGGCGGGTGATCGAGTCCTTGTCCAGGAATGCCCACCCGGACACGTCGCCGAGAAAGCGTGCGAACTCGGTCTTGCCTGATCCGGCGTAGCCTCCGACCAGGACGAGTGTGGTCGTGCCGATGGCACCGCTCATGGCGCGGCCTCGCCAGGCGCTGACGACTCGGGCTTTGAGCGCGTCGCCGGCGGTGGGGTCGCGGTCCTGGGTCTGGTCCGAGACGCGGTCGAGCCCCTGCGTGATGGTGCTGGCGGCGTCCTCGGTGGCGGCGGGGCTGAGCGGGGCGGGGAGTGGGAGCGTCAGGTCTCCGGTCTGCTCGCCAGGGAGCGGGAGACGAAAGCCCAGTTCGGGCTCGCTGGCCTCGTACAGGAGGCAGTAGGCGCGGCGGTAGTGCGGGCCTGGGTACATGCTGCCGCTCTCGTGTCCCCAAAGCGTCTGGAAGTTCGCCGCGACCCTGAGCCCGCCTCGCTCGGCGACCCTGCGCAACTTGTCTCCGGCGGCCTCAAGACTCAGCCCGTGAGTCTCTCGGCGTTCGCGCAGTCTGGTGGGCTGCCAACCGGGACGCTGCTTGGTCGTGGTCATTCGTGGCCTTCCGTTTCGCCGCAGATGTCGGCACATATGCGCATGTCCCGAGCGTCTGCCATGGGGGTGTGAAAGCGGACGTATAAACGGACGTGAAAGAACCCGATGATGCATTAGTGATGGGCTGGCGGCGTCTCCTGCACTGAAATATCGGTGTGCCGAACGAGAGAACGGATCATGGCGGGAGGCGGTCACCGGTGGCGGGTGAAGGCGAGCAGGGGCGAACCGCGCGGGAACAGTTGGAGCTGATCCTTGCGGAGCTGGACGAGCTCATTTGCCGGACTGACCAGCTTGCGGAGGCTCTGGAAAGACGGACCGTTCGATCCGGGCAACGCGCTCCCCGAGATCACGGACGGCGGCGAGTACTTCCGTGAGCTGCTTCATCGTCACGTCGTCCTCGTCGGTCGCCGGCGCGGCCTCACTGGGCGGGCGGGCGTCGGCCTGGTCGCGGACGAACACGCCCTTGCCCTGCTGGCCGATGACCGCGCCTTCGGTTCGCAACACGCTGACGGCGGCCTTCACGACCCCGGCGGACACCTCGTACTCCTCGCGGAGCCGGGCCGTCGACGGTAGGGCCTGCCCGGCGGCGAGTCGCCCGTCCCGGATCTGTTTCCGCAGGTCATCGGCTATCTGCAGGTATCCGGGCCGTCCGGTCCTCTCGACCACTCATCTGCCTTCCGTCGGGGGCTCCGACTCAAGTTCAGCACACCCGACCCGCCAAGAAAACCATGGCGGCCTTGACAGCTTGGCTGTCTAAGTCGACTATGTTGTCTAAGTAGTTCGATGAACCTCGGAGGTTCTCCATGCGCAACATCCCGGTGGACGTGTCGGCGCTGACGTTCGTGTGCGTGTCGCCGCCGCGTCCCAAGCTGGTCAATCAGGACACGGGGGAGGTGAAGACCGACCGCAACGGCCAGACGGTGTTCACGGTCGGGTTGTCGGCCGCCGACGCGTCGGGGCGGGTGGACCTGCTCAACGTCGCCGTGGTCGGCGACCAGGCGGTGACGATCGGGGAGGTCGTCACGCCGGTCGGCCTGGTCGCGTTCCCGTGGGAGGCGGTGTTGGGCGGGGAGAAGCGCTGGGGTGTGGCCTACCGCGCCGAGCGGATCGCGCCCGTGTCGGCCGTCTCGCCGTCGTCGGTCTCCGCGTCGGATGCGTCCGCTGCGGCGGGCGTGGCCTGAGCGGCGGCCCGGTCATGAGTGACCTGCTCTGGGTGCTCGGGGTCCTGGCCGCTGCGGCGGCCGGGCTCTGGGCCTGGCGCCGATACCACCCAGCCTCCTTCTGGTACGCCATCGGCTTCCCGCTCCGCGCGTGCCTGGTGTACCTGTCGTGGCATCACGTCGCCTCCGGCTGCAAGCTCACCCGCAACCGGCGGAGGTTCCGCCTCACCCTCGACGCCATCCCGGTCGTCGGCCCGGCGTCCCGCAACGCCGCAACCGTGGTCGAGCACAAGCGGCGGGTGCGGCGGGTCGACGTCGAGCACGCTCCCCGCCTGGGCATCCTGCGGCCCACCCGGCTCGGCTGGCGCATGCGCCTGCGGCTGCACGACGGGCAAGTCCCCGCCGACTACGAAAAGGCTGCGGAGGGGATCGCCCACGCCTGGCGCGTCCACTCAGTACGGGTGGTCGACGTCCGGCCCGGCTACGTCACCCTGTGGGCCACGATGCGTGACCCGCTGGTCGACGTGGTCACCGAACCCGAAACCGGCGAACTCCTCACGGTGAGGCCGGGAAAGCTGGAGAACGGCCGTGACTGGCTGATCGACCTGCGCACCGTGCCGCACTGGCTCAACGCCGGAGCGACACAGTCCGGCAAGTCCAACCTCGCCAACGCCCTCATCAAGGGCCTGGCTCCGCAACCGGTCGCCCTGGTCGGCTTCGACCTCAAAGGCGGGGTCGAGTTCACCCCGTACGCGCCGCGCCTGTCGGCGCTGGCCACCACCCGCAAAGAGTCAGTCGACCTGCTGTCCGATCTGGTCGGCGAGGTAGAGAACCGCATGGCCACCTGCCGCGCGCACGGTGCCCGCAACGTCTGGACCCTGCCCGAACACCTGCGGCCGGTCCCGGTCGTGGTCCTGGTGGACGAGGTCGCCGAACTGTTCCTGATGGCCGACAAGTCCGAGAAAGAGGAGGTGTCGCGGACGGCTACCGCGCTGCTGCGCCTGGCCCAGCTCGGCCGCGCGTTCGCCGTGCACCTGATCGTGTGCGGGCAGCGCATCGGCTCCGACCTCGGACCCGGCGTCACCGCCCTACGCGCCCAACTCTCCGGGCGCGTGTGCCACCGCGTCAACGACCCCGAAACCGCCAACATGACCCTCGGCGACCTCGACCCCGCCGCCCTGGATGCCGCCCGCGCCATCCCCGCCGAGACGCCCGGCGTATGCGTAGTGGCCGGTCAAGACGGTTCTTGGCACCGAGCCCGGTCGGTCTACGTCCCCGAGCATGAGGCCGAGCAGGCGGCCCGTGAGTACGCGCACCTGACCCCGGACTGGGACGCGCTGATCGGCTCGGTCCCCGCCGTCGACCCGGCCGCCTAACCGGCCCTCTTCTCCTTCTTCCGGCTTGGCGTGAGCCCTGATCGCGCCGCGTCCCTACCCGACCCATGCCCGAAACCGTCTCCTGGAGGTCGCCTGATGGTTGCCCGCGTCCGTGTCCTTGGTCCCCGTCCTCGTCCTCGGTTCGTCGCCGTCCCGTCCCCTTCGTCCCCGTCCTCGGCGTCCGGCTCGTCGTCCTCGGGTCCGTCCCGGCCACCGTCGGTGTCGTCCTGGGACGTGTGGCCGGTCGGCGTCGAGTGTGACGAGTTCCGCTCCCTGCACCTGGCCCGCTGCCAGCGCTGCGCCGACTCGTTCGCCTCCTCCTCGGGCGGCGAGGTCGACGACTGGGCCGACAGCCACTGGTGTGACGCCGAACTGGCCGCGCTGCTGGGCCTGGTCGACGTGCGGCGGGCGGCATGACCCGCCGCATCCTCGGCACGGTCGCCGACTCCGGCCCGGTGGTGGTGCTGGCGGGGATCGCGGCGGCGGGGTCGTTCACCCACATCCGCGACACCGCCACCGAACACGGCCAACGCGGCTGGATGGCCTGGGCCATCGCGGTGTGCATCGACCTGACATGCGTCATGGCGGCCGGAGAGCGCCAGCGGGACAAGAACACCGGGCGTGAGACGGGGCGGCTGTCGTGGCCGACCGTCGTCTTGGTCGGCGGTGTGCTGCTGTCGCTGGCGGCGAACCTGGCGCAGGCCGACCCGTCGGTGTGGGGCTGGATCACCGCGGGCACCCCGGCGGGCGCCTTCCTGGTCGCGGTCTCCATGCTCGAACGCCGCAAGGCCGGCCCCGCTCCGGCGGCTCGCCCCTCGCCGGTCCCGGACTTCTTCGGCCGCCCGTCCCCGTCCTCGACGCCGTCCCCGTCCCCTTCGGCGGCTGGCTCGTCCGTCCCGTCCTCGGCCTCGTCGCCGTGGGTGGTGTGGGAGGACGAGCGCCCCACGGCCGCCGCCGCCGTCCCCGCCGTCCAGCACGACACCACCGAGCGGGGCGGGGACGAGCGGGACGGCCAGACATCCATCCCCGTCCCTGCCGAACACTCCGCCTCGACGCCGTCCGCCTCGTCTTCGTCGGGTCCGGCGGGGCCGCTGGTCGAGTTCGCGCGCCGCGTCGCCGTCGAGCACCAGAGCGAGCACGGGCGGCCCATCACCCGTGACGCGCTGCGCGCACGCCTCGGCGTCTCCAATCAGCTCGCCTCCGACCTGCTCCGCCAGCTCCGCACCGAAACCGCGTCCCTCGCCTGACCTACTGGAGGAACCCGCAATGACCAGCCACAGCGTTCACGTCGGCATGAGCGGCCAGACCGGCAAGGCCGGCCCGATCGTGCCCGGTGACCTGTTCGCCCGGCACCAGACCATCACCGGCCTGCGCGCCCTGGCCGACTTCCTGGAGACCAACCCGGCCGTCCCGGTCAGCGAGTACGGACACGACCTGATCATCACCGTCCGCAACATGGACGACGCTTCGGCCGCCGCGCGCGTCGACCAGCTGGCCGCGCTGCTGGGCGTCGACGTCGACGACGACACCCGCCGGGGCGGGCACTACACCGCCACCCGCACCTTCGGCCGCATCACTTACAGCGTCGTCCACATCCCCGAACAGCGCCACCGCGAGTACCGCGCCCGCGACAGCTACCGAAACAACATCGTCCCCGACACCCACCAGGACGACGACCAGAACGCCAGCGACAACGGGCGGGCCGCCTGATGCACACCGCTACCGGCCACCCGCGACCGCTCCCCACGCTCGTCCGGCTCGTCGGCCCGGTCGTCGGCTGGGCGTGTGGGACATGCGGCGGGGGCGGGGTCGCCTCCGACGGCTCCACCTGCTCCGACTGCAACGGCCACGGCCACACCCACTGAAGGGGCGTCTCGATGTTCCTGCGCCGCTGCGCCTTCGTCTGCTTCTGGCTCGTTCTGGGCCTGTTCCTCGTGCGACAGCCCGAGAACGCCGCGCACGCCGTGCGCGCCATCGTCGGCGGCCTGGCCCTGGTCGCTGATGCCCTCGCGCGGTTCACCACCGCCTTCTAGCCCCCGGCGTGGCCGCAGTCGCCGGCAAGCACACGCGGCCACGCCGGGCCATCCCCACCACCCACACATGGATGAAGAGGACCCGCCCCATCATGCCCGACCCGGCACCCGTCATCACCGGAGTGGCAGCCCGTGACATGGCCAACCGGTACAACCGGGCCGACTTCCGCGCCTGGGCACGCCGCGCCCACTCCACCGGGGGTTGTGCTCAACCGGTCCATCTGCGCGGCCGCGTCACCCACCTGGACCCGCAGACCGGCGAGATCCTGCACCACTACTCCACCGCACAGGAGCCGGGCGGGGCCCTGCGGGTGGCCTGCAAAACCCGCCGCGCCTCCCGCTGCCCGTCCTGCGCCGAGACCTACCGCGCCGACACCTACCAACTCGTCCGCGCCGGCCTGGTCGGAGGCAAAGGCGTCCCGGCGACGGTGTCCACCCACCCGGCCGCGTTCGTCACCCTCACCGCGCCCTCCTTCGGCCCAGTCCACACCCGCCGCACCGGCAAGAGCGGGGGCGTGGTGGCCTGCCGTCCCCGGCGCGGCGGCGGGACATGCCCACACGGGCGACCCGTCTCCTGCACCGCCCGTCACTCCGACGGTGACCCTCGACTCGGGCAACCGATCTGCGGCGACTGCTTCGACTACACCGGGGCCGTCCTGTGGAACGCCCACGCTCCCGAACTGTGGCGGCGGTTCACCCTGGCCTTCCGGCGCTACGTCGCCCGGTCGGCCGGGCTGCGGGTGCCCGACCTGCGGGACGTTCTGACGGTGTCGTTCGCCAAGGTCGCCGAGTACCAGCGGCGCGGCCTGGTGCACTTCCACGCCGTCATCCGCTTCGACGGACCCGGCGGCCCCGACGCACCCCCGCCCGCCTGGGCCACCCTCGACCTACTCAACGCGGCCGTGGACCACGCGGCGGGCGCGGTCACGGTGTCGACTCCGGCGGCCGGTGATGTCCCGGCCAAAGAGCACGTGTGGGGCTCACAGATCGACGTTCGCCCGATCACCACCACGGGGGAACTGACAGATACGGCGGTCGCGGGCTACATCGCCAAGTACGCCACCAAGGCGGCTGAGTGCGTCGGCACCCTCGACCGGCGCATCAGGCCGACTGATGACCTGGCCGACCTGCCCGTGAGTGGCCACGCTCGGCGGCTCATCGCCGAGTGCCTGCGCCTGGGTGCGATCGAGGACTACGCCGGGCTGCGGCTGGCCGAGTGGGCTCACATGCTCGGCTTCCGCGGCCACTTCTCCACCAAATCCCGGCGGTACTCCACCACCCTCGGCGCGCTGCGCGCGGCGCGCATTGAGCACAACCGGAGCGAACACGCTGACGAGATCACGACTGGTCGGCTGCCCTTCGACGACGACCAAGTCCTCATCATCGCCCACTGGCGCTACCTCGGCCAAGGCATGACACCCGGCGAAGCGCTGCTCACCGCTGCCCTTACCGGCAAGCCCTTGCCACCTCTCGACCCGTCCACCTCGCCACTAGGGAGCACGTGTTGACCGACCTGGTTCTGACCGTCGATGAAGCGGCCGAACGGCTCCGCGTGAGCCGCTGGACGCTCTACAACCTCATCCGCTCCAACCAGCTCCGAACGGTCAAGATCGGCCGCCGCCGCCTCGTCCCCGCCAACGCCCTCGCCGAGTACCTCGACAAGCTCATGGAAGAGGCCGCCTGATGCCGAGAACCGCAGTCGCTACCCCTGATGAGCCGGATGACGGCAAGAAGCGCAAGGGCGCCCGGCGCAGTCGAGCCAACGGGGAAGGCTCGATCTACCCCTACCGGAACGGGTACGCGGCTTACGCCTGGGTGACCACTCCCACCGGGGAGCGCAAGCGCAAGTACGTCTACGGCAAGACGCGCGACATCGTCCACGGCAAGTACGTCAAGCTCCTCAGCACAGCGGCTCAGCGCCCGGTCGCTACCTCCGTGCCCACCGTTGAGACGTACCTGGCGTACTGGCTGCGCGACGTGGTCGAGCCCAACCGGGAGCCCAACACCTACTCGAACTATGAGCTGATGAGCCGCCTTCACATCGTCCCCGGCCTGGGGAAGAAACGGCTCGACCGGCTGACCGTCCGGGACGTCCAGACCTGGCTGAACAAGCTTCCCGGTGCTTGTCAGTGCTGCGCACAGGGCAAGGATGCGAAGCGGCCCGTGGAGCACAAGGACGCTCGCAAGCGGCGGCGGTGCTGCGCGGTCGGGGAGTGCTGCCAGGACTTCCCGAGTCGGCGGACGATCACGCTCGCGCGCAACACGCTGCGGAACGCCCTCAACCACGCCATGACGGAAGAGATCCTCGCGCGCAACGTCGCGAGTCTGGCCAAGGTGCCGGCGGCCCGCAAGCGCGCTCGTAAGTCGTCCACCTGGACGGTAGAGGAGGCGCGTCGGTTCCTGGAGCACACGCGCGAAAGCAATGACCCGCTGTATGCCGCGTGGGTCCTGATCCTGCTCATGGGCATGCGCAAGGGCGAGGTCTTCGGCCTGCGGTGGGCCGATGTCGACTTCGCGACCGAGGAACTCAGCATCGGCTGGCAGCTACAGCGCGTCGGCTCCCGGCTGATTCACAAGGAGCGGACCAAGACGGACGGCTCTACGGACGTCCTACCGCTGCCCTCGCTCTGTACGGCTGCGTTGCAGCTCCGCGAGACACAGCAGAAGGCAGAGCGTGAGGCGTGCGATGACTGGAACGAAAGCGATCTCGTTTTCACGACCAGGACGGGCCGTCCGATCGAGCCGCGCAATGTCAATCGCGCTTTCGAGTCGCGCTGTGCGGCTGCTGGCGTCAAGGTCATCCGGGTTCACGACACCCGGCACACCTGCGGCAAGCTGCTGGCCGCGCTGGACGTCCACCCTCGGGTCGCGATGCAGATTCTTCGGCACAGCAAGATCAGCCTGACCATGGAGATCTACACCGAGGTTCCAAGCGAGCAGACCAGGGCGGCGCTCAAGCGGCTCGGCGAACACCTGGGGTCAGGCGACGACAGTGGCGAGGAGTCCGCGTAGCTGTACTTCGCTGCTGTACCCGTTAGCAAAAGGGCCCTCTCCGGCGACGGAGGGGGCCTTTGAGCTGGGAGCCGGCGAGGGGACTTGAACCCCTAACCTTCTGTTTACAAGACAGATGCTCTGCCAATTGAGCTACGCCGGCGGGCTCGTCCCGCATCGTAGTCGACTCGGCGGGTGCTCGCTTGGGAGTGGGGGTGCGGTCTAGTGGGCGGGGATGGTGAAGAGCTGGCCGGGGGCGCGCTCGTCGCAGGGGAGTTGGAGCACCGGGGCGCGGACGGCGGGCTTTCCTTGCACGCCGACGCAGAGATCGCGGTCTTGGGGGCGTAGCTGGATCCCGCCGGTGACCTTCCGGAGGGTGAAGCGGTCGGGTTGGGTGCGGTCGCAGGTGTCGTCGGACAGGGGCGCGCCTGGTTTGAACGAGGCGTCGACGATTCCCATGCAGCCCGGGCCGTACTCGGGGTGCTGCGTGGTGACGCGCCAGAACGTCCCGTGTCGCGTGAGGCGGCGTGGCGGGAAGCTCTGGTCGCAGTGCGCGAGGAAGACGAGTCCGGTCTGGTCGTTCTGCCGCTCGGAGAGGCAGAGCCCGCCGAGTTCGAGCGTCGAATCCGAGGCGGGGAGGGCCTGCGGTGGCTGGGGACGGTCGTCCGGGCTCTGGAACGACCGGAGGAGGACGACGCCGATGGCGATCGCGCACACCGCCAGGGCCGCGGCGATGTTCTTCGTCGGAAGGCGGCGAGGGGGCGTCGGGTCGGCGTCGTCCGGTGGTTCCGGGGGGCTTTCGGGGGCGGCGGACGGCATCGGGTGCAGGAGGCGTTCCCGGGTCGTCAGCCACGGGGCCGCGTCGCCGCCGCATACCTGGACCAGCGTCGCCACGATCTCGCGGCGGGGGACGGTGTTCCGGTGCAGGGCGGTGGCGAGTGTGGACGCGGGCAGCGGGAATCCGCCCTCGGCTGAGGTGCGCCGCTCGATGTCCTTGTAAGTCAGGCCGCTGCGTTCCCGAAGTCTTCGCAGCGCCACGACGAACTGCTCCTCGGTGGCCACGTCGGAAAGGTCCGGTCCGGCGTCGTCTTCGTTCACGCGCAGAGTGTGGCAGTACGACGGCGTTCGGGTCCATCCCGAACGCTCGAATGGGTGCAACCTCATGATCAGGGCGGCTTGAATGCGTGACGCCGGCCGCGATGGCCCAGCTCGGGATTTCCGTCATTGCGGCACGCAGCTGGAAAGCACTTCGGCTTTCCCGCGCCGGACACGAAGGAGTGCAGATGACACGGTTCCATGCGATCGGGCTCGGCCTGGTCACCGCGGCGGCGCTCGTCGCGAGCGCCGCGCCGGCCGTGGCGGCCGACGCGTCGGCCGCCGCCCCGGTCAAGTCGGCGAAGGCGTGCCCGCCCGACGTCTACTACAAGGTCAAGTCGAAAAAGCAGGTCAACTACTGGGTGCCGGGCACGCATTTCGTGGACGGCAAGGGCGGCAAGGTCACCGGGAAGGTCGACCGTTCGTGGGCCAAGTCCGCGACGGTGGAGGCCGGCGCCGAGGCGTCCATCGGGGCGGTGTGGGCCACGGTCAAGGCCAATGTGTCCAAGTCGGCGACCAGGACCAACACCGTGACGGTGGGGCACTGGTACGAGCACACGATCAGCAAGAAGCGGTACGGGCACATCCGCTACCGCGTGATCGGGTACAAGGTGCTGCTCGAGAAGTACCGCACCCGCGGGAATTGCAAGGACCAGTTCCTGGACGCCTTCTACGCCAACGTTCCGACTTCCAAGGAAGGCTGGAAGTACTGGGAGACGAAGAAGGCGTAGCCGCTCAGCGCGCGGGGTAGCCGAGTGCTGCCGCCCCGAGCTCGGGCTCGGGGCGGCGCCACGCGCGGTGGCCGCACGCGAACGGCAGCCGGTGGACATTCGGCCGCGACTTCCCGTGGTTGCGCGGAGGGGCGGGCGCGCATGGCGGCCATCGTCAGCGTGCGGGGGCAGGGAGCCCCAGGTGCTCCAGAGGAACTGCGCAAGGAAGGCGGCGACGAGGACGCCGGTCACGGCGAATCGGGGTGCTGCGGATCGGCTGAGTCGGCCGGATGCGGCCCATCTTGCGCCGCTGAGAGTTTGCGTGGGGGGAGTGGGCGGACGTGGCCCTCGGTTTACGGTGGGGGTATGAGTGCTTTGGGGGTTGCCGGGCCGGGGAGTTTCGAGGCTCTGCGGTGGTGGGGACGGATGGCACGGGACCCGATGGCGACGTATGCCGGGCTCGCCCGGCGGTACGGGGACGCGGTGCGCGTGCCGTTCGGACGGGATCGGGCGTTCTTTCTGTTGTCGCGGCCAGAGCACGCCGAGCGGGTGCTGGTGGCGAACCAGGACAACTATGTGAAGGCGTTTACGTATCGGCCGTTGCGGGCGATTCTCGGGGACGGGCTGCTCACCAGCGAGGGGGATACGTGGCGGCGGCATCGGCGGCTGGTGCAGCCGGTGTTCTCGCAGCGGCACGTCGTCGGGTTCGCGCCGCGAATGGTGGAGGCGGCCGTGCAGGGCGTCGAGCGGTGGCCGGACGGGGTGACGCTCGACGCGGCGGGGGAGTTGCGGAAACTCACGCTGGACATTGTCGGGCGGGCGCTTTTCGGGAGCGGGCTCGCCGGGGAGGCGCGGCGGACCGGGCGGGCGCTGGAGGCGCTCCAGCGGGGCGCGATGATCGGGACGTTCCTGCCCGGCGCGACCGCCAAGCGCGGCTTTTACCGGCGGGTGCCCGGGCTCGGGGGTGCGCTGGCGCATCTGGACGGGATGGTGCAGCACGTCGTCGGCGGTTCGGACGGCGGGGAATTGCTGAATCTGCTCAAGGAGCGGGGGGAACTCGACGCGGAGGAGCTGCGGGACGAGGTCCTGACGCTTTTGCTGGCCGGGCACGAGACGACCGCGGCTTCGCTGGCGTGGACGCTGATGCTGCTCTCCAGGTATCCGGCGGCCAGGGAAAGGCTTGAGGCCGAGGTCGACGACGTTCTCGGCGGCCGGGAGCCGAGGGCCGAGGACGCGGATCGGCTGCCGTGGACGAAGGCCGTCCTCTCGGAGGCGATGCGCCTTTATCCGCCCGCGTGGACGATCGAACGCGACGCCGTCGAGGACGATGACGTCGCCGGGGCGGAGATTCCGGCGGGGTCGACCATTGCCGTCCCCCCTTATCTGATTCATCGGAACGCGGATGTCTGGCCCAATCCGGAGGGCTTCCGACCGGAGCGGTTCATGGGCGACCAGCAGCGTCCTCGATACGCGTATCTGCCGTTCGGGGGCGGACGGCGTATCTGCGTCGGCGCCGGTTTCGCGATGCTGGAGGCGGTGCTCGTGCTGGCGGCGATCAGCCGCACGCATCGGCTGGATCTGGTGCCGGGTGTGAACGTGCCGAGCCGGGCGGAGATCACCTACCGCCCGGCCGGGGCGGTGCCCATGCGCGTCTCCCGCCGATAGCGCGTCGGGCTTGAGCGGCCGGCGAGCCCCGGGCCTGGCGTGCAGGCCCGGGACCCTGGGCCCGGTCACGCCTTGGTGCGGGGCAGCAGGAGCGCCGGGAGCAGGGCGGCGACGGCGATGGCCAGCGCGATCCAGAAGGCGTGGCCGAAGGCGACCGCCAGTTCGGGCGCCACGGCGGTGCGCGCCGCGTCGGGAAGGGGGCCGAGGGCGGCGACGCCGGGGGCCTGGGCGCTGATCTCGCGCTGCAGGATCACGGCCAGCGCGGTGGTCCCGACCGACGCGCCCATGCGCTGCAGCGTGTTGATGGCGCTGGTCGCGCGGGGGATGAGCTGCGGCGGCAGCGCCTGGTAGGCGGCCGCCATCGACGGCATGATCGTCGCGCCCAGGCCGAGGCCGAGCACGAAGAGGGCCGAGGCGAGCACGGCCACGGGTGTGTCCGCGCCGAGTTGGGTGTACGCGGCGGTTCCGATGAGGCCCAGCAGCACCCCCGCCGGGACGACGACGCCGGCGCCGAGGCGGTCGGTGAGGCGTCCGGCCAGGGGCATGGCGACGGCGGCGCCCAGCGCCTGGGGCGAGAGGAGGAGGCCCGTGGCCAGGGCGCCGTGGCCGCGGACGACCTGCCAGTACAGCGGCAGCAGGACGAGGACGCCGAACAGGGCGACGGCGACGACGACGTTGGTGACGGCCGCGGCGGCGAAGCCGCGGTGCCGGAAGAGCGCGATGTCGATCAGCGCGGAGCGGTGCCGCGCGTGCGGGACGTACAGCGCGAGCAGCGCCGCGGCGGCCCCGATGATCGCCCAGGTGCGGGGCTCGCCGAGCCCGCCGGGACGTCCGGCCTCGGCGGTGCCGTAGACGAACAGGGTCACGCCGCCGCACAGCAGGAGCAGCCCGCGGACGTCCAGCGAGGCGGGACGGGTGGCAGAGCGGGGCAGCAGGCGCAGCGCGGCGACGACGGCGACCGCGCCCAGCGGCAGGTTGGCGAGGAAGATCCAGCGCCAGCCGGCCGTGGAGATGATCAGCCCGCCGACGATCGGGCCGGCGACGGAGCCGAGCAGCATGGGCAGCCCGATGAAGCCCATGACGCGTCCCATCCGGGACGGTCCGGCGGCCTGCGCGAGGATCGTCTGCGCCACCGGGATGATCATGCCGCCGCCGGCGCCCTGCACGACCCGGAACGCGATCAGGGCGGGCATCGACCAGGCGAGGCCGGACAGTGCGGAGCCGGCCAGGAACAGCAGCAGCGCGGTGAGCCAGACGCGGCGGGCCCCGAACCGCTCGGTGGCCCAGCCGGTGACCGGGATGACGGCCGCGAGGCCCAGCATGTACCCGGTCAGCACCCACTGGACGGACGCGATCGAGGCGCCGAAGTCCGCGGCGAGCGTGCGGGTGGCGACGTTGACGGCGGTCGCGTCGATGATCGACATGATGGCGCCGAGCACCACCACGACGCCGAGCGTGACGAGCCTGCGGTCGAGCCCCCGCGCGGGGGCCGCCTGGGCGGTGAGCGTGGTCATGACAGTTTCCTCGCATTCCTCGCATTTTCAGGCGGGCCGGCGTCAGGCGGGCCGGATGTTGTGGTTGCGGTGGAACACGTTCTGCGGGTCGTAGGCGCGCTTGACCTCGCGCAGCCGCCGCAGGTCGCCGGGGGTGTAGGCGGTGGCCGTCCTGGACGGGTCGTGCAGGAAGTTCAGGAACGACCCGCCGGTCGCGTACGGCGCGAGGGCGTCGTCGGGGCCGTCGATCGTGAGCGAGAAGGGGACGTCCCGGTGCCCGACGGGGCCCGCGTCCGGCGCGGGGCGGGCCATCGCGCCGCCCCACTGCCTCAGTTCGATCCCGGACGCGTCGCAGGCGGTGATCGCGGCGATCAGCGCGTCGGGGAGGTCGGCGTAGAGGTGGAAGTGGTGGGGCGCGGTGCCGCCCAGCGACTCGGTCTCGGCGTACGGCATCGTCCGGAAGCCGTCGTGGACGGGCGGCCCGCCGGCTTCGAGCAGTGAGCGCAGCGCCCGCGCGCCGTCCGCGGCGGAACCGGCGTAGACGGCGCGGACGGCGACGACCCGGCCGTGGACGTCGTGGTTCGCCAGCGCCACCGAGACGGACAGCTCGTCCGGGCGCGCGTCCGACTCGTCCCGGAACCGGGTGAGCACGTCGGCGGCCCGCTCGACCGGGAACAGCGCTACCCCGGCGTAGACCGACGAGACCGGGTGGAGCCGGAACTCCAGCGACGTCACGACGCCGAAGTTGCCGCCGCCGCCGCCGCGCAGCGCCCAGAACAGGTCGGGGTGGTGGTCGGCGTCGGCGGTCAGGCGGCGGCCGTCGGCGGTGACGATCCGGGCGCGCAGCAGGTGGTCGGCGGCGAACCCGTACCGGCGGGACAGCGGGCCGACGCCGCCGCCGAGCGTGTAGCCGGTGACGCCGACGGACGCGTGCGAGCCGGACAGCGGGGCGAGCCCGAGCGGCGCGGCGGCCGCGATGACCTCGCTCCAGCGGGCGCCGGCCCCGGCGCGGGCGATGCGGCGGGACGGGTCGACGAGCACGCCGGACATGCGGGACGTCTTCAGCAGCAGCCCCTCGTCCGGCGGGACGACCGTGCCGTGCCCGGTGGCCTGGACGGTCAGCGGCAGCCCCAGCGCGCGGGACGTGAGGATCGCGGCGCGGACGTCCGCCGGCCCGGCGGCGTCGACGGTCAGCGGCCCGGTGGTCGTCGGCCGGGTGGTCGTCGGCCGGGCGGTGGTCGAGGTGTTCATGGTCGCATCCTTCCGGAGGTTTTCTCTCCACTTATTCGCACCGTAGCACTGTGTGGAGGATTTGTCTCCACTTAGATGCGAACCTTTCCGCGGCTCACGCTATGGTCACGATTCTTGATAGTCAAGATTCGTGACTAAAAGGAATTGGAGGGAGTTCCTCCACATGCTTGCTAGGCTCGGGGCCATGGGGCAGAAGCCGAAGGAGCGTCCGCTGCGGGCCGACGCGCGCGACAACCGCAGGCGGATCCTCGCCGCGGCCGGAGAGGTCTTCGTCGAGCAGGGGCCCGGCGCCCCGCTGGAGGAGATCTCGAAGCGCGCGGGCACCGGCATCGCGACGCTCTACCGGCGGTTCCCCGACAGGGAGGCCCTGACCAGAGCCGTCGCATTGGACGCCCTAGAGCGCACCACCGACGAGGTCAAGCGCGCGCGGGACGAGGAGCCGACGGCGTTCGCCGCCCTCGTCCGCTACATGCACCGCGTTCTGGACGTCCGTATCGGCGCCGTCTTCCCCGTCCTCCTGGAGGAGATCCCGTTCGAGGACGAGGAGATCGCCGCTGTCCGCGCCGACGGCGTCGCCGTCATGCAGGCCCTCATCGCCAAGGCGCAGAGCGAGGGCGACCTGCGCCCGGACGTCACCCACGGCGACGTCGGGATGCTGCTCGTCCGGCTGTCCCGCCCGCTGCCCGGCCCGCTGCCCAGGGAGCTCGGCGAGGAACTGGCGCACCGGCATCTCGATCTCCTGATCGACGGCCTGCGGGCCTCCGCAACCCGGCCCGGCGCGCTCGGCGGCCCGGCGCTGACCTTCGGCGACCTGGACACCATGGGAGGGCATCAGCCCAGGTGAGGGGCCGTCCGAAGTGGGCACAGGGACGGCATGAACATTACGGGGCTCATCACAGCGATCGTCATCGGCGCGATCATCGGGGCGCTGGGCCGGCTGCTGCTGCCCGGCCGCCAGCCGATCGGCGTCATCCTGACCGTGATCGTCGGCATCGTCGCCGCGATCATCGGAACGGCGATCGCGCAGAAGGTCGGCGTGGCCACGACCTCCGGGATCGACTGGATCGAACTGGTCTTCCAGGTCGGTCTCGCGATGATCGGCGTCGCCCTCGTCGCGAGCTTCCGTGCACGCCGCAGACACCGCCGCGTCCCGCGCTGACCGCGCCCGTAGCATGCCCTCTCACTGAGTGCCAGCCTCTTCACTTTCCGTGGCCGGACCCCGCCATTTCAGCGTGAGCGCGCCGAGCCGCGCGCACGCTGGTGGAATGCTCGGGCTGGGCCAGCTCCCGGCCGCGACGGACGGTCGCGGTGGCCGACGACGAATGTCCGGTCGCCACGGGGAGTGGCGCGTGCAGCAGATGCCCAAGGGAGCCAACGCCGAACTGGCGGAACTGACCGAGGCGCGGGGGCCGGTCACCGTGGCGCTGCGGTGGTCCGACCCGTCCGGCAGCGGGGAGGCGGACGTGGCGGCGCTGCTGGCGGGCGCGTCCGGCAAGGTCCGCGACGACGGCGACTTCATCTTCTACAACCAGCCGGCCACCTCGGACGGGTCCGTCCAGCTGCTGGGGAAGACGCCGACCGGCGGCGGCAGCGAGGACCGCATCATGCTCGACCTCGCGGCCCTCCCGGCGGACGTCGAACGCGTCGTCGTCACGGCCAGCCGGTACGCGGGGGCCACGTTCGGCGACCTCGACGATCTCGGCCTGACGCTCTACGACAGCACCGGCGCGGCGCTGCTGGGCTTCGACATCGCCGACGCGGGGACGGAGACCGCGTTCGTCTTCGGCGAGCTGTACCGGCGGGGCGACGGCTGGAAGTTCCGGGCGGTCGGGCAGGGGTACGAGTCGGGCCTCGCGGGGCTCGCCGCCGACTTCGGCATCGACGTCGAGGACGCGGGCGAGAACCCCGAGAACCCGGAGAACCCCGAGAACGACGAGAACGACGAGTACGCCCTGGACGCGAGCGTAAAGACCGAGGACGCCGCCGGGGAGCAGCGTCCACCGGCGGAGTCGGAGGCCGTGCGGGAGACACGTCCAGAGGACGGCGGGAAGCGGCCGCCGGGCCGCGTCCGGACGGCGAAGAAGCGCAGCACGCTGCCGAAGGCGGCCAAGGCGGACCTCGCCGACCACCCGTCCTGGCAGGGCGCGCGGCTGTTCTCGGTCGCGGGCCTGGCCCGCGAGCACGAGCGGGAGGCGCGGGCGACCTCGACGCTGCTGGCGGTGATGACGCAGGTGCCGGAGTTCGGGCGGCGCCTCACCGCCCGGTTCGGCGCGCCGGCGGGCACCGTGCAGGCGTTCGTGGAGACGTCGTTCAAGCACGGCGACACCAGGGTCCGCCCGGACGGGGCGATCCGGGTCGCGCGGGCCGGGCGGATCTGGACGGCCCTGGTCGAGACGAAGACCGGCGGCAGCCCGCTCAAGCGCGACCAGGTGGAGGCGTACCTGGAGGTCGCCGCGCGGAACGGCTACGAGACCGTGATCACGCTGTCGAACGACCTGGCGCTGGACGGCGAGCACCCCCTGACGGTCGACAAGCGGCGGTTGCGCAAGGCGGCGATGCGGCACCTGTCCTGGGCGGAGGTCGCCCACGAGGCCCACATGCTGTGCCATCACCACGGGCTCGCCAGTCCCGTCCACGCGTGGATGCTCGGCGAGCTGCTGCACTACCTGCGGCACGACAACGCGGGGTGCCAGGGGTTCCAGGACATGGGGGCCTCGTGGGTGCCGCTCCGCAACGCGATCACGGCGGGCACGCTGCGTGCCGGCGACCGCCATGCGGAGCGGGTGGCGGAGAGCTGGGAGAAGCTCGTCCGGCAGCTGTGCCTGCGGCTGAGCGGGGAGACCGGGCTGAACGTCGCGCCGGTGACGCGCCGCAGGAGGTCGGGCGCCGCCGTCCGGCGGGCGGAGGTGGTGGCGTCCCTGCTCGAATCGGGGCGGATGGGCGCCGAGATCCGGATGCCGGACGCGGCGGGCCCCGTCCGGGTCGAGGCCGACCTCCGGACCGGGCAGATCGAGACGAGCGTGGAGATACCGGCGGCCGTCCGGGCGCGTTCGCTGACCCGGGTGCAGTGGCTGCTGCGGCGGCTGGGCGAGGCGCCGCAGGAGCTGCGCGTGGAGGCGCTGGCGGACGGGCGGGACCGCGGGCCGTGCGACCTGCTGAAGAACCTGCGGAGCGAACCGGGGCTGCTCGTGCCCGGGGCCGGGGAGGTCGCCTCCTTCCGGCTGACGCTGCCGACCGGCATGGGCGCCAAGCGCGGGACGGACGAGACGGGGTTCGTCCGCAGCGTGGACGTCGCGGTCGACCGATTCCACCAGCAGGTGCTCCAGGCGGTCCGAACCGAGGCCGCCTAGGCATTGGTTCGCATCTCGTCAAACGGGTCTTGTCGTACGTGATTCTTTGATCTCATAGTGCATTCGGATCGATGCGGAGAGTCACGACGGGTCATGGGGAGGCCAGATGGTCGGGGGGCTTGCGCCGATGGCGGCGCAAGAGAGGTTTCTGCTGCTCAGAAGGCGGTTCCGGCGGGCGGCGATGGTGATCGCGACCGTCTTTATCGGGTGGTACTTCATTTATGTCGGGTTGTCCGCGTTCGCCCGCGGGTTCATGGCGCGGCCGGTCGCCGGGCACGTCAACGTCGCGCTGCTGCTCGGCCTGCTGCAGTTCGCCTCGACGTTCGCGCTCGCCGGCGGATACGCGGCCTACGCGCGGCGGCGGCTGGACCCGCTGGCCGGTGAGCTGAGGTGACCGGACGGACGCTGACGTTCGGCCTCTTCGTCGCGTTCATCCTGATCACGCTCGCCATCACGATCCGGGCGCGGGCGAACACGCGGGGCGCCGACGACTTCTACGCGGGCGGCCGGACGTTCACCGGCGCGCAGAACGGGGTCGCGCTCGCCGGCGACTACATGTCGGCGGCGTCCTTCCTCGGCATCGCCGGGATCATCGCGCTGAACGGCTACGACGGGTTCCTGTACTCGATCGGCTTCCTGGTGGCGTGGCTGCTCGCGCTGCTGCTGGTCGAGATGGTGCGCAACGCGGGCCGGTTCACGATGGGGGACGTCCTGGCGCGGCGGGTGCGGCGGCAGGCGCCGGTGCGGCGGGCCGCCGCCGTGTCCACCGTCACGGTGTCGGTGTTCTACCTGCTCGCACAGATGGTCGGCGCCGGGGCGCTGGTGTCGCTGCTGCTCGGCATCCACCGGGGCGAGCGGTTCCTCGGCATGGACGCCGGCACCGCGCAGACCGTCACGATCGTCGTCGTGGGCGCACTGATGATCTTCTACGTGGCGTTCGGCGGGATGAAGGCGACGACCTGGGTGCAGATCATCAAGTCCGTCCTGCTGATGGCGGGGGCGGTCGTGCTGACCGCGCTCGTGCTCGGCAGGTTCGGGTTCGACCTCAGCGCGCTGCTCGGCTCGGCCGCCGACGCGAGCGGGAAGGGCGAGGCGTTCCTGCGCCCCGGCGAGCGCTACGGGCGCGACGTCCCCGGCGACGCGTACCAGACGATCGTGAACAAGCTCGACTTCATCAGCCTGGCGCTCGCGCTGGTGCTCGGCACCGCCGGGCTGCCGCACATCGTCAGCCGGTTCTTCGCCGTCCCGGACGGGCGCGCCGCGCGGACGTCGGTGTCCTGGGCGATCGGCCTCGTCGGCGTCTTCTACCTGATGACGCTCGCGCTCGGCTTCGGCGCGGCCGCCCTCGTCGGGCGGCAGGCGATCGTCGCGCAGGACCCGTCCGGCAACACCGCCGCGCCGCAGCTCGCCCGCGCCGTGGGCGAGCACGTGGGCGGGCGCCTCGGCGGGGACGTCCTGCTGGCGTTCATCGGCGCGGTGGCGTTCGCGACGATCCTCGCGGTCGTGTCGGGGCTCGTGCTGGCGTCGTCGACGTCGCTCGCGCACGACTACTTCGGCCAGGTGCTGATGCTCGGCCGCCCGCGCGAGTCGCAGGAGGTGGCGGTCGCGCGGTTCGCGTCGTTCCTGGTCGGCGCGCTGGCGATCGTCCTCGCGGTGGTGGCGCGCAACCTGAACGTGGCGTTCCTGGTCGCGCTGGCGTTCGCGATGGCGGCGGCGGCGAACGTCCCGGCGATCGTGCTGGCGCTGTTCTGGCGGCGGTTCAACTCGGCCGGGGTCGTCGCCGGCATCTACGGCGGCCTGGCCAGCTCGCTGGTGCTGGTGTTCTTCTCGCCCGTCGTGTCGGGGAAGGTCGACCCGGTGACGGGCGAGAGCCTGTCGCTGTTCCCCGCGGGCGTCGACTTCCACGTGTTCCCGCTGGAGAACCCGGGCCTCGTGTCGATCCCGATCGGGTTCGCGTGCGCGGCCGCCGGAACCCTCCTCGGCCGGGACGAGGCCGACGCCGAACGCTACGACGATCTGTCCGTCCGGGCGCTCACGGGAGCGGGCTCCCACTGACGCCCGCCGGGTGCGGGCCGGTTAGCATTCAGTCCGTCCATCGGTTACCGATGAGTATCGGACGCCCCGCCGGGAAGGGCGGGAGGGAAGATCCATACTGTCCAGGGCCGTGCCCTAATGTGCCGAGTGCCCGGGCAGGGGGTGGTTCGCGTGGCAGAATGTCACCCGCCGTGGAGTGCGGCGGTGTGCCGGAGGGAGGTGCGGCGGCGTGTCCGAAGCCGGTCGACGCCGTCCGGGGCGTACCCGACCGGCCCTCTCCCCGCAGCGGCTCGGCGCCCGGACGACCGCGGTCCTCACCGTCCTCACGCTCGGCGCCGCCGTGGCCGTGCCGGCGGCGATCATCAGCGGCGGTGAGCCGGTGCGGCGGCAGGCCGTGCGCGGCGCGGCGGCCGGGGCGCTCGTCGGCGCGCCGACCGACCAGATCCGCTCGCGCGAGTGGCACCTGAAGACCCTGCGCACCCAGAAGGCGTGGAAGTACACCAAGGGCCGCGGCGTCACCGTCGCCGTCCTCGACACCGGCGTCGACCAGAACCACCCCGACCTCACCGACAACGTGATCGGCGGGCCCGACCTCACCGGCGGCGTGCGGCGCCCCGGCACCCGCTACTGGGGCCTGCACGGGACGTCGATGGCCAGCATCATCTCCGGGCACGGGCACGGCCCCGGGCTGGCGCAGGGGATGATGGGCGTCGCGCCGCTCAGCCGCGTCCTGTCCGTGCGCGTCACGCTGGAGAACGACGACCCGCTGCGCCGCGACAACGGGGAGCAGACCGGCGCCGGCGAGCACGACGCCGTCGCGCAGGGCATCCGCTACGCCGTCGACCACGGCGCGGGCATCATCAACATGTCGCTCGGCGGCGGACGGCAGTTCTACAACGGCACCAAGTCCCAGGAGAGCGCGATCAAGTACGCGCTGGCGAAGGGCGTCGTGCTGATCGCCTCCGCGGGCAACGACGGGTCCGGCGCCAACCGCAAGAACTTCCCCGCCGCCTACCCGGGCGTGATCGCCGTCGGCGCCCTCGACCAGCGGCTCCGCCTCTGGAAGGACAGCAACCGGCGCTCCAACGCCGCCATCTGCGCCCCCGGCGTCGACATCGTCAGCGCCGACGCCAGCAACGGCTACGTCGTCGGGACGGGCACGAGCGCGTCGTCGGCGATGGTCGCCGGGGTCGCCGCGCTCGTCCGGTCCCGGTATCCGAAGCTGACCCCGGCCGAGGTCAGGCAGGCGCTCATCCAGGGCTCCCCGGCCCGGCGCGGCCACCCGACCGGCTGGGCCGGCTGCCGCGGGACGGTCGACGCGCTGCGCACCCTCTACGCCGCGCACCAGATCAACAAGACGTCCAGCGGGCCGGTGGAGGCGCCGCCGCCGTCCCCCGCGCCCGCGCCCGCGCCCGCCGCGGAGTCCTCCGACCGGGACGCCGGCGTCCTGCTGCCGCTCGTCCTCGGCGGCGGGGGGCTGCTCGTCGCCCTCGGGCTGGTGCTCGGCTGGCGGCAGCGGCGCCGCCCGGAGGAGGACGCCGAGGAGAGCGACGCCGTCCCCGACTACGGCCTGCCGTCCGCGCCCGCCGCGGTGCCCGAGCCCGCCTCGGTCGCGTCCGGCCCGCCCGCGGGCGACGCCGGGATCGCGCCGGTGAACGTGCCGCTCTGGCAGAACACGCAGGCGTACCAGGGGCCTCTGGAACCACCGCCCGTCCCCGCGGACGCGCGCCCGGCGGACCCGTCGCCCTGGTCCGAGGACGACTGGCCCGGTCTCGCCGACGAGCCGCCGCTGCCGCTGCCGCCGCCGCCCATCGAGCCGAAGCAGACCCCGGGGATGCAGCACGAGATGCGTCCTTTCGTTCCCGGCGAGTTCGCGTCCAACGGCACGAACGGGCACGCGTCCGGCAACGGGCACGCGCCGGGCAACGGGCACGACGGGCTCAATGGGCTCAACGGCCATGACGCGCACAACGGGCACAACGGGCACCGCGCCAACGGCAGGCACGTCGCCGGCCCGGACGACGCGCTCGACGACGACGACTGGGAGGCGTTCCGCCGGGGCGCCCTCGGCCTGCCGGAGGAGCAGGAACCGGGAACCGCTCCGCTCCCCGCGGTACCCCCGGAACCGCCGGCCGCTCCGCCGCCCCCGCCCGTACCTCCGGCGGACGACGAGGCCGCGGGCGCGTTCCCGGCCGGCCCGCCGCCCGGTCCCGCCGACGCCGAACCGCCGCACGGGCCCGTCCCGCCGAGGGACCAGGGCGACGACGAGCCGCGCGGGCGGCGCTCGCGGCACGTGCGCCCCGGCGAGGACGACGACTACCGGCCGCCCTGGTGGTGATCGCGGTACTCCGCCGGGCGTAGTGCGAGTGCCTCCGGCCGGCCGACGCGGCACCCCGTACCCGTCGCCGAACATCGACGTATCCGCACACAGGAAGGGTCGATGAACCATGTTGACGACACTGGCGGCGCAGGCCGCGACGATGCACCCCGGCGGCTGGAACGACGGCGACGCGCCCGCCTTCTGGCCGGTCTTCCCGATCACCTTCGGCCTGTTCTGGCTGGCCGTGCTGGGGGCCGTGTTCTACCTGATCCGCCGGCGCACCGGCGGCGGCGGCTCGGCGGCCGGTGCGGCCGCGGCGGCCGACCCCCTCGCCAAGGCGCGCTCGCTCCTCGCGGAGCGCTTCGCCCGCGGCGAGATCGACGAGGACGAGTACCTCAGGCGCACGTCCACCCTCAACACGGAGTGACATCCTCGACGCCGGCCGACCGCGTCGACACCGTCCGGCGTCAGTCGGCGGCGGCTTCCTCGAAGATGCGGCCGATGCCGTCCGAGTACTCCGGTGCTCGGGCGGCGGCGTCGGCGAAGCGGATGAGCAGCCGGGCGAACTCGGCGCGCTCGTCCGCCGCCCAGCCGGTCATGAGGGTGTCGAGGTAGGCGCGGCGGGACCGGTCGGCGACCCGCTTGACGCGCAGTCCGGCCCCGGTCAGCCCGAGGTTGGCGCGGCGCGCGTCGACGGGGGACGGGCGCCGCGACACCAGGCCGGCGTCGATGGCGTGCCCGACCAGCCGGCTCGCGGTGGACGGGTCGATCTCCAGCCGTTCCGCGACGGCGCCGACCGTCACCTCGCAGGGCCGGGCGGCGCACTCCGGCTGCTCGGCGGCGGCGGCGAGGGCGGCGACGGCGTTCACCACCATGAGGTTGGACAGTTGCAGCGGCCGTCCGTCCGGCCCGGCGGACGTCTGGGCGCGGATCCGCTTCATGAGGTCGGGCTTGGCCCACACGCGGCGCAGGTGGAACAGCGCCGTCGCGATGTCGGCGAGCGCGGGATCGCCCTGCGACCCGGACGGCGGCGGCGCGTCCGGCTCGGCGGTCCGTCCCGTGGCGGGGGTCTCCGTCGCCATGCAGGGTCTCCGTTCGCGGGTCGGACGCCGGACGTGCGAACTCCCCACTGTAACGCATGTAGAGTGCATATTTTCGAGGCCACCGGGACTGCCGTTCGCGATGAGACACACGGCGCGAAAGAGCCGCAGGTGAAGCGGGATGTGGTGCACTGAACCACCGGCCCCGTTCCCGTCGAACCACCGGAACTTGTCGGCTCGGACGCGTAGCATGGCACCCGCCCGAACCCGGACGACCCGGGATCAGTAACCACAGAGGGGACCTGATGCGAGCGGCGAACGCCCCCGGTGACCCCCGCGGTGACGTCCCCCCACAGGACGGAAGCATGGACGATGGCCGACCCCCGCGACCCCTGACCGAAGACGGCGTGCCCGCCGAGGAGGGCGGGGCCGAGGACGCCGCCTTCCCGGCGGACCACCTCTCCGAGCGCGAACGGCAGATCCTCGCCTTCGAGCGGCAGTGGTGGAAGTACGCCGGAGCCAAGGAGCAGGCCATCCGCGAGCTGTTCGACATGTCGGCGACGCGGTACTACCAGCTCCTGAACCTCCTGATCGACCGACCCGAGGCGCTCGAGTGCGACCCCATGCTCGTCAAGCGCCTCCGCCGGATGCGGTCACAGCGGCAGCGCAGCCGCGCCGCGCGCCGACTCGGCATCCGGCCGTGACCTGACCACACTGGGCCAGGTGACTTCTCCCCGTTCTGTGACGGCCGCCGGCGCCGGCGGCCTCGACGCGATCCGCAGGAACCCGGCCGGGGCCGTGCTCGGCTTCGACTTCGACGGCACGCTGGCGCCGATCGTGGACGATCCGGCCTCGGCCCGGGCCCATCCCGGCGCGGCCCCCGCGCTCGCCCGGCTGGCCCCGCTGGTCCGCTCGCTGGTGATCATCACGGGCCGGCCCGCCGCCGTGGCCGTCGAGTACGGCGGCTTCGCGGGCATCGACGGGCTCGTCGTCCTCGGGCAGTACGGCCTGGAACGCTGGGAGTCGGGCGTGCTGACCGCGCCCGAGCCGCCGCCGGGCGTCGCCGAGGCGCGCGCGAAGCTGCCCGGCGTCCTCGCGGCGGCGGGCGCCCCGCCCGAGACCTTCGTGGAGGACAAGGGGCAGGCCCTCGCCGTGCACACGCGACGCTGCGCCGAGCCGGAGGTCGCGCTCGAACGGCTGCGGGGCATCATCGCCGCGCTCGCCGAGCGGACCGGGCTCACCGTCGAACCGGGACGCCTCGTCCTCGAACTGCGCCCGCACGGCATGGACAAGGGGCAGGCGCTGCGCTCTTTCGTCGACGGCCTCGGCGGCCGTCCGTCCGCCGTGCTGTTCGCGGGGGACGACCTCGGCGACCTGGCCGCGTTCGGCGCCGTCGAGGCGCTGCGCGCGGAGGGCGTGCCGGGCGTGCTGGTGTGCAGCGGGTCCACGGAGGTCACGGCGCTCGCCGAGCGGGCGGACGTGGTGGTCGACGGCCCGGCCGGCGTGGTCGACTTTCTCGGCTCCCTGGTGGACCATCGGTCCTGACCTGCACGGCACGGGTCGCCCCGGGTTAGCGGAGAAGTGACAAGACTCCAAACCGGATTTGTCGGATCTCGCAGACTCTGGGGGCGCGTGTGGACTGAGAGTCTAATTGCGCCAAAATATGCTGGACTGCGGTATGTGCGGTCCACGGGGGAGCCGCGCGAGGACATGGGGAGGCTTGACCGTGGACACCGAACCGGGAGTCCCGCGCCGTCCAGGCGACATCAGGGACACGCCCGCTCACGGCTTTCCCAGGGCCACACCGCGGGAGGGCACGCCCGTCCGGCCGGCGGGGGCGCCGATCCCGCCGGGCGCGCCGACCCGTCCCATCGTCCAGGCGCCGCCCGCCGCCGAGGCGCCGCCGAGCGTCTGGGGCACGCCCCCGCCGGCTCCCGCCGAACCCGGCCTCCCGCAGCCCGGCGGCCTCCCGCAGACCCTCCGCGTGCCCGGCGGCCCACCCCGGCCGGGCGCGCCCGCCGGCCCGTCCGAGCCGGGCCGCGGCCGGGGCGGCGCGCAGGTCGGCGACGCGGAGTGGGCCGGGGTCCCCGAGGCGCAGGACGCCTATTCGCGGCGTGCGGAGCGCTCGTCCACGACCGGGCCGATGGGGGTCCGGGAGACGAGCGGCGTGCAGGTCCGGCTCGGCTCGCGGGAACGGGAGCGGGAGCGGTGGGAGCGGCGCCGCGCGGGCCGCCGCAGCGGCCTCGTCGCGGCGGGCGTGCTCGTCCTCGCCGGCCTGGTCACGGCCGGTCTCATCCTGACGCCGGGGTCGGGCGACGACGACGACGGCGGGACGGGCGCGGCGCCGTCCACCGGTGAGCAGCGGCAGGGCGGCGACGTGGAACTGCCCGACGCCGGCGCGCCGATCACGGTGGGCACCGCCGACGGCGCCAGGTACCGGATCGCCGCGGTGACGGACGGGGTCAGCGACGGTGTGGCGGCGACGTCCCAGTCCTCGCCGCCGTCCGGGGCGTCGTTCGCCTACATCGAGTACATCCTCGGCAACCCGACGAGCGCGAGGGTCCTGCTCGACTTCCCCGGCGACGTGTTCCTCAAGCGGAACCTCATCGCGCCGGACGCGCGGGGCCGCTGCATGCCGCAGGCCGGCGTCCCCGAGGACATGTGCACCCCGCCGACCAAGAGCCAGGTCGTGCGGCGCCTCGCGGGCGGCGAACTGGTCTCGGGGGACGGCGGCGACAAGTACATGCCGCCGGACTCGGCGTTCCTGGTGCGCGCCACGGTGGACGTCCCCGTCGAGCACGGCGTCAAGCGGTCGGACATGGGCCTCTACGTGTGGAAGCAGCTCTACGTGGCCGACCAGCTCGCCAAGCAGGCGCCCTTCCCGCGCTGAACGCGAAACCGCCGCGGCCTTGCCAGGCTGCGGCGGTTCCGGTCGGGGGCGTTCACCCGGCTTCGGGGTCGTCGGCGAGGATCCCGTAGAGGCGGCGGCGGGCGTCGTTGACGACGTCCAGAGCGCGTCCCTTCTGGTCCTCGCTGCCGACCGCCATCACCTGGTGGAGGGCTCCCATCAGCTGGCCGATGGCCTCGCGTCCGCGCAGGACGTTCTCGCCGGCGGCCTCGGTGACCTCGTCCCAGGGGACGACGGTCTGCGCCGCCGCCTCCTCGCGGCCCGCGTCGGTGAGCGAGAACAGGCGCTTGCCGCCCTGCTCCTCGCTGCCGACCTTGCCCTCGTCCTCCAGCATCTGGAGGGTCGGGTAGACCGAACCGGGGCTCGGCCGCCAGACGCCACCGGTGCGGCCGTCCAGCTCCTGGATCATCTCGTAGCCGTGCATGGGGCGCTCGGCGAGCAGGGCGAGCAGCGCCGCCCGGACGTTGCCGCGCCGGGTCCGCCGGCCGCGCCCACCGCGTCCGCGGTGCCCCGGCCCGAACCCTCCGGGACCGAAGCCGGGGCCGCCGGGCCCCCACGGACCGAACGAGTCGCCCCGCCGTCCGCGCCGCTCCTCGGGCCCCGGGCCCCCGCCACGCCTTCTCATCATGTGGTCGTGCATCGCAGTCTCCTTGTCTAGTGATCGGTTGCGATGCATTAACGATATATCGGAACAGCTCGCGATGCAACAACGATGTCCGCGACCGTGCTCACAGTCAGTGACGGATCGTTCTCAGGCATCCCCAGTCGGGCGGGGAATACGGTCCACGGCGATGGAGATCGCTTCGGCGGGGGTGGGGACCCGGGCCAGGACCGGGCCGCCCCACCATTCCCTGATCGTGGAGTCGCCGGTGGGGAATAGGCCCACCTGGACGAGTCAGACTTCGCGCTCTTGGACCAGACCTCAGCCACCGCGCACGGGCAGGCACGTGGAGCGAGCGCCAGCGAGCGCAGCGGGCATGCCCGCCGACGCAGGCGACCACAGCGACGCCACACACACCGTCACAGGCAAGACAGACCGCAACGGCGGCGCGAGGATCGCCTGCGTCGCGACGGGGGTTCCAGGGGGTCGCCCCCCTGGGCTAAAGCGCTACTTTCAGGCTGTCGAGGATGTCCTTGGTGGCGTTGCGGTCGTCGGTCTCCTTGACCCGGATCCACAGGCCGAACTTGCCCGCCTTGTCCTTCAGGCCGATCTCGGTGACGGACGGCGTGCCGAGCTTGCAGGCGGTGTAGCGGGTGATCGTGCCGCTGAGGGCGCCGTCCGGCGTGGTGTAGTTCTCGGGCGCGGCCTTGGTGCACTGCGGGTGACCGGCCACGCTCGGCGGCGGCAGCTGGCCGGGGCGGACGTCCGTGGTCACGCCGATGAATACGCCGGGGGCCTTGCCGTTGCCGAGGAACGCGGCCTTGTCGGGGGTCGCGCGGAGGACGGGGCGCGGCTGGGCGTCGTTGAGCGCGACGTCGGACGGCGTCCACGTCTGCTCCTGGCCCTTCGGCCATGCCTTCGGCACCGCCGCCTTGATCTTGCCCGCGGTGTCGGAGACGGCGACGAAGTCCTTGGGGATCGCCGGGGTCTTCTTGCCGTCCTTGTCGTTGCCGTCGCCGCCGGAGAACAGCAGGCCCAGGGTCAGCCCGCCGACGAGCGCGACCGCGAGCACGACCACGGTGATGACGAGCGGCGTGACGAACTTCTTGGACGCGCCGCCGCCGGGCCCGCCACTAGGACCGCCGGGTGTGCCGCCGCCTTTGAGGCGGCTCATCAGCCCACCCTGCTTGCCGCCGGGCCGCTGCCCCTGGCCTTGGACGGGCCCCGGTGGCGGAGCCTGGAACCCCGTGGGCGGGGGCGGGCCGCCATAGGGTCCGCCCATCGGCTGCACGGGTGCGCCGCCCTGCGGAGCGGGAGGCTGCTGGGTCGGGAACACGGCGGTCTTGTTGTCGCCGCCCTGCGGCGGACCCTGGTACGACACCGTGCGGTCGTTGCCGTTGTCGGGCGACGTGGGGCCTTCGCCCTGCCCGAAGGGGGTGGCGCGTCCGGCCGGGTCGTCCACGATCGTCGCGTGCCCGGCGCCCTGGGGGCCCGGCGGTACGCGCATCTCGGACGTGTGGACGTCGTCCTCCGCCGCCTGGTCGAACCGTGTCCGCATCTCGGCCGGGCCGCCGGCGCCCTGGTTCGCCGCGGCGGCCTGCCCGGGGCCGGCCTGCCCGGGGCCGGGCTGACCGGGGGCGGGCTGACCGGGGGCGGGCGGGGCGCCGGGAGCCGGAGCGGGCGGCCGCGCCGGGGAGCCGTCGCGGTAGAAGTCCTGGACGGTCGCGTCCGCGTCGATCCGCGGCACCGGAGCGGGCACCGGGCCCGCGCCCGGAGCCGCGCGCTGCGGCGTGGGTGCGGGCGGGCCCGTCGTCGGGCGCAGCGTGGACAGCGCCTCCGCGAACGCCTCCGCGGTCGGCCAGCGCTTCTCCCGCTCGACCTCCAGCGCACGCATGATGACCTGGTCGAACGCCGGGGGCAGGCCCTCGCGCAGCGCGCTCGGCGGCGACTTGACCGGCGCCGGGCCCGGGGCCCGCCCGGTGAGCATGTGGTACGTCAGCGCGCCGAGCCCGTACACGTCGGCGCGGACGTCCAGCCCGCCGCCGAACCGCGCCTGCTCCGGCGACATGTATCCGGGGGTGCCGACCGGCAGCGTGAACGCGCCGGACGCGTGCGCGAGGGCCTTGGCCAGGCCGAGGTCGGCGATGAGCAGCTTCTCGCCGCCGTCCGGCGTCGACTGGAACAGCACGTTGGACGGCTTGAGGTCGCGGTGGATCACCCCGAGGGTGTTGATCACCTCGACGCCGTAGGCGATCTGCTCGGCGAGGGCGACGACCTCGCTGACCGGAAGTGGCCGCTCGCGCATGCGGTCGCCGAGCGTTCCGAGGTCGGCGTACGACATGACGAAGTACGGGCGGCCGTCCGGCAGCTCGCCGATGTCGTGCACCCGGACGAGGCGCTCGGAGTCGGCGCGCCGCAGGATCCTGGCCTCCTCGAGGAAGCGGTTGCGCACGTCCAGGTCGTCGATCAGGTTGCTGTTCAGCACCTTGATGGCGACCTGCGACTCCAGTGCGTCGTCGTGCCCCAGCCACACAGAGGCGAACGCCCCCGAACCCAGGACGCGATCGATTCGGTAACGGCCTACAGATGGTGGGAAGGACACTCCCGTATCATCCCAGCAAACGGGGTGGCCCCGCGAACGAGCATTGAGGCGGCATGGCATTCGACGAGAGGACCGAGGAGCTGGCGGTGAAGGCCGCCCAGGGCGACCAGGGCGCCCTCAACGAACTCCTCCGCAAGATCGAGCCGGACGTGCTGCGGCACAGTTCGCGGTTCCTGCCCTGCCGACAGGACGCCGAAGAGGCATGCCAGGACGCGCTGCTCCAGGTCGCGCGGAACATCCACCGGTTCGAGGGCCGGTCGAGGTTCAGCACCTGGCTGCACGTGGTCGTCTCCAACTCGGCCCGCTCGACGTACCGGTCGCTGAAGCGGCGCTCGGTCGAGCAGGCGGGCGAGCTTCCACAGCAGCGCCCCGACCCGCGCCGGACGAGCGTCATCGCCGGGTCCCGGGTCGACATCCTCGACGCCATGGAGGACCTGGAGGCCCGCAAGCCGGACCTCATCCAGGCCCTCGTCCTGCGGGACGTGTCCCAGCTGGAGTACGCGGAGATCGCCGAGCAGCTCAAGCTGCCGCTCGGCACGGTCAAGTCCCGCATCCACGAGGCGCGCAAGCAGGTCAGGCAGACGCTGGGCGAGTCCTACACCTGACGAGCCTCAAAAGGTTCGTCATCGACCGGTAACAGTGCGTCAAGAACGGGGGCCGTGACCTGGGGGTCTGCACCAGCATCGGGGCATGCCACCAGGACCGGCCTCCCGCCACGCCCGCCCGATCTTCGTTCTCGGCTGCGCCCGTTCGGGGACGACCCTGCTGCGGCTGATGCTGCACTCGCATCCGCGTCTCGCGATCCCGGGGGAGACGAAGTTCGTCCTGCCGGCCTATACGGCGCGGTGCGAGTTCGGTGACCTCACGGAGAGCAAGAACAGGCGGGCGCTCGCGGAGTGGATCACCGGCGACCGGTCGACCAAGGTCAAGGAGTTCGGCCTGGACCCCGCCGAGCTCGTCGAGGAGATCGTCGCCGGGCCGCCCACGCTGGGCTCCGCGATCGGCATCGTCTTCCGCGCCTACGCGCGCGAGCACGGGAAGGCCCGCTGGGGCGACAAGCGTCCGAGCTACTCCCGGCACGCGGGCGCGCTGCTGCGGATGTTCCCCGACGCGCAGTTCGTCCACCTCGTCCGGGACGGCCGGGACTGCATCGCCTCGCTCCTCGAAATGCCCTGGTACGACGGGGACGTCCACCGCGCCGTGTCCGTCTGGCGCGAGACGATCGACCAGGGCCGCCGGCTCGCCCAGCGCCTCGGTCCCGAGACCTACTACGAGTTGCAGTACGAGCGGCTCGTCGCCGACCCCGCCGACGAGCTGGCGCGGCTCTGCGGGTTCCTCGGCGAGGAGTTCGACCCGGCGATGACGCACCCCGAGGGCCTCGCGCGGCGCACCGTCCCGTCCCGCAAGCGGTGGCACGGCCGGACGCACGACGCCGTCACGACGGGCCGCATCGGATCGTGGGCCGAGCGGCTGGAGCCGTGGGAGATCAGCCTCGCGGAGGCCGCGTTCGGCGAGCGGCTCGCCGAGTACGGCTACGAGCCGAGCGGCCTGCCGAAGCCGCCCGCGTCGCATCTCGCCCACTTCACCCGGATCAGCGCACACCGCCGCATGGCGCACAGCAAGGAAGCGCTGCGCGAACGCTGGAAGCAGCACCACGAGCCGAACCCGGTCGACTGCCGCCTCGCCGTGGAACCGTCCACCAGCAGCAGGTGAAGCCCGCGGCCTGTCGCCACCGCCAGAATCCGGTGGCGGCTCCGCACCTTCGGGGACCGGCTAGTCGAGGGCGGCCAGCTGGTCGGCGAACCAGCGCTGCGGGGGGAGGGCGGTCGCGGCGGCGGTGAGGCGGGCGCAGCGCTCGGCGCGCTCGGTGCGCGGCATCAGCAGCGCCTGGTGCAGGGTCTCCGCCGTCTGCGACACGTCGAACGGGTTGACCATCAGCGCGTCCTCGGACAGTTCGGACGCGGCCCCCGCCTCCCGCGACAGCACCAGCGCGCAGCCCTGCTCCGACAGGACCGGCCCCTCCTTCGCGACGAGGTTCATGCCGTCCCGGATGGGGTTGACCAGCAGGACGTCCGCCAGCCCGTAGGCGGCGAGGGAGCGCGGGTAGTCGTCGTTCACCTGGACGATCAGCGGATCCCAGTCGGCGGTGCCGAACTCGTCGGTGATCTGCTCCGCCATCCGCTGGACGGCCGCCGTGTACTCGCGGTATTCGGGCAGGTCGTAGCGGGACGGGTAGGCGAACGCCAGGTGCACGACGCGTCCGCGCCACTCGGGATGGTTGACGAGCATCTCGCGGTAGGCGGCGAGCCCGCGCACGATGTTCTTCGACAGTTCCGTGCGGTCGATGCGGACGATGAGCTGGCGGTCGCCCACCTGCTCCCGCAGCGCGCGCGCCCGCTCGACGACGTCCTGCTGTGCCGCGCGCTTGCGCAGCGCCGTCTCGTCGACGCCGAGCCCGTGGACGCCCACGCGCGTCGTGTGCCCCGCGCAGGTGACGGTTCGGGCCACCCGGTCGACGCGGACGCCCGGCAGCAGCTCGCAGCAGTCGAGGAACGCCAGAGCCCACCGCTCGGTGAGGAACCCCGCGTGGTCGGCGCCGAGGATCCCCAGGAGGATCTGCCTGCCGATGTCGTCCGGCAGGAGCCCGTAGTACTCCGGCGGCGCCCAAGGCGTGTGGGAGAAGTGGACGATTCTCAGGTCCGGACGCCGGTCGCGGAGCATCCGCGGAGCCAGCGACAGGTGGTAGTCCTGGATCGCGGCCTTCGCGCCCTGCGAAGCGTCCCGCGCCAGAGCGTCCGCGAAGGCCGCGTTGTACGCCTCATAGGACTGCCAGTCACGCCGTGCGCGAGCGTCGAAATGCGGGCTGCGCGGTGTGTCGTACAGCAGATGGTGGACGAACCACAGCGTCGAGTTGGCAACCGCGTTGTACGCACGCTGGAACGTGGCCTCGGGGATATCGAGCATCCGTACCGCCGCGCCACCGGTGTCGTAACCCGCCTGGTCTATGCGACCGTCCGGTGACCGGCGGGCAGCCGTCCGATCGGCCTCGCTGAGGCTCGCGCACACCCACAGCACGTCCGGGCTAGGGCCGGACTGCGCGGACGCCCCCGCGGGCTCCGACGGACGGAGAGGCCCAGGATCCCGTGGGGCGCCGGTCACGGCGGCCAGGCCCGACACCAGTCCGCCTCCACCGCGCCGCATGGCGAGCGCGCCGTCCTCCGACAGCGAGAACGACACCGGGCCACGGTTGGACGCCACCAGCACTTGGCTCATACCGGCAGGGTCTCAGTTGTGACCGGGGTGCTCCACAGTGACCCGCGTGGTTTCCGCCACGACCGCCCGCGCCCGCGCCCGAGGCCGGACGCGGCGGGGTTAGCGGAGGGCGCGGCGGGTAACCGGTTCGGATGAGCAGGTCCGAGACGAAGAAGACCGTGCTCGTCGCGGGTGCGGCCAACTTCATTCTGGCGATCACCAAACTGGTCGCGGGCCTGATGGCCGGATCCAGCGCGATGCTCGCCGAAGGCGCCCACTCGATCGCCGACACCCTCAACCAGAGCTTCCTGTTCGCCTCGCTGCGGCGCAGCGAACGTCCCCCCGACAAGCGCCACCCCTTCGGATACGGCAACGAGCGGTACGTCTGGTCGCTGTTCGCCGCGTTCGGGATCTTCGTGGCCGGCGCCGGGTTCTCGATCTTCGAGGGCATCCTGACCATGACCGGCCACGGCGGCGCCGGGACGGCGGTGTGGCTCGCCTACGCCGTCCTCGCCCTCGCCGCCGTCCTGGAGGGGACGTCCTGGATCCGCGCCTTCTACCAGGCGCGCGTGGAGACCCGCGAATCCGAGCACGACCTCGTGGAGCACGTCCGCAGGTCGCCCGACCTCACGTTCAAGACCGCGCTGTTCGAGGACAGCGCCGCGATGATCGGCCTCGCGCTCGCCGCCGGCGGCCTCGTGCTGCGGCAGGTCACCGGGTCGGACTTCTGGGACGGGCTCGCGTCCGTCCTCATCGGCCTGCTCCTCGTCGGGCTCGCGCTGCTGATCGGCAGGGAGAGCACCGTCCTGCTCATCGGGCGCGCCGCCGACCCCGCCGCCCAGCGCGAGATCCGCGCGGAGATCGTCGGCGCGCCCGGCGTGACCGGCGTGGACGAACTGCTCACCATGCACTTCGGCCCCGAGCAGCTGCTCGTCGCCGCCAAGGTCCACTTCTCCGACGACATCAGCGCCGACCAGGCCGAAGACGTCGCCGGGGAGATCGACCGGCGGCTCCGGGAGCGGCTGCCGATCGTCCGGCACGTGTTCCTCGACCCCACCCAGCGGGCCGTCCGGGAGGAGTCTCGCGCGTGATCGGACCCTCATCCGGGTAACGTCTCAATCGGTGGACCCGGCTGTCTCGCATCCGGTCAGTTCATGTAAAGTCACGCATACGAGTTCAAACCGCTCGTGCTCTATACAACTGAATACCGCTCATCCAGAGGGGTGGAGGGACCGGCCCTGCGAAGCCCCGGCAACCACCCGGCTATGGCGCGCTCGCGATCCTGCGAGGCCGGCCGGGAGATGGTGCCAACTCCGGCCTGCGACCAAGGTGGCGCAGGGAAGATGGGGAGAAAGGCCTCGCCCTCATGGCACTCACGCCTGCCACAGACCTCGGACCGGCTACCGCGCTCGTCTGCCGCGAATGCGGCTCCACCCGCGATCTCGGTCCCTTCTACGCCTGTGCGGAATGTTTCGGCCCCCTGGAGATCGCCTACGACTTCCAGGGCGTCACCCGGGCCGCGATCGAGTCCGGGCCCCGCAACATCTGGCGGTACCGGGGACTGCTGCCCGTCCCGTCCAACGTGGCGGACACGCCCAACACCGAGCCCGGCCTGACCCGCCTCGTCCGCGCCGACAACCTCGCGGAGAGCCTCGGCCTGCAGAGCCTGTGGGTGAAGGACGACAGCGGCAACCCGACCCACTCGTTCAAGGACCGCGTCGTCGCCGTCGCGCTCGCCGCCGCCCGCGAACTCGGCTTCAAGGTGCTGGCCTGCCCGTCCACCGGGAACCTCGCCAACGCCGTCGCCGCCGCCGCGGCCCGCGCCGGGATCCGCAGCGCGGTGTTCGTCCCGTCCGACCTCGAAGCCCAGAAGATCATCACGACGGCCGTGTACGGCGGGACGTTCGTGACGGTCGACGGCAACTACGACGACGTCAACCGGCTCGCCTCGGAGATCGCCGGCGAGCAGGAGGACTGGGCGTTCGTCAACGTCAACGTCCGGCCGTACTACGCGGAGGGCTCCAAGACGCTCGGCTACGAGATCGCCGAGCAGCTCGGCTGGCGGCTGCCCGACCAGATCGTCGTGCCGGTCGCGTCCGGCTCCCAGCTCACCAAGATCGACAAGGCGTTCCAGGAGCTGATCAAGCTCGGCCTGGTCGAGGACAGGCCCTACCGCGTCTTCGGCGCCCAGGCCGCCGGCTGCGACCCGATCGCCGCCGCGTTCAAGGCCGGCCACGACGTCGTCCGCCCGGTGAAGCCCGACACGATCGCCAAGTCCCTCGCCATCGGCAACCCCGCCGACGGCCCCTACGTCCTGGACGTCGCCCGCCGCACGAACGGCGCCGTCGAGGACGTCACCGACACCGAGGTCGTCGAGGGCATCCGCCTCCTCGCCCGCACCGAGGGCATCTTCGGCGAGACCGCCGGCGGCGTCACCGTCGCGACCCTCCGCAAGCTGATCGGCGCGGGCACCCTCGACCCGTCCGCCGAGACCGTGATCATCAACTCCGGGGACGGCCTGAAGACCCTGGACGCCGTCGCCCCGGTCGTCGCCCCGTCCGCGAACATCGCCCCGTCCCTGGAGGCGTTCCGCGCCGCCGGCCTCGCCTGAGAAAAGGAGCACCATGAGCGTTTCCGTGCGCATCCCGACGATCCTGCGGACCTACACCGGCGGTGAGTCCGAGGTGAAGGCCGAGGGCGCCACCCTGCGCGCCGTCGTCGCCGACCTGGAGGCGAGCCACTCCGGCATCTCCGCCCGCATCCTGGACGACGCCGGCAAGATCCGCCGCTTCGTGAACGTCTACGTCGGCGACGAGGACGTCCGCTTCGCCGACGGCCTGGACACCCCGACCCCCGACGGCGCCCAGATCTCCATCATCCCCGCCGTGGCCGGCGGCTGATGACCCTCCCGCGAGCCCGGTCCCGGCGCCCCCGGGGCCGGGCTCGCGGCCGCCGTCCGGGTCTACGATGACGCGGGTGGAAGATCATGAAGCGTCCGAACTGATCCACCTCGCCGACGACCTGGGGAACAGCGTCGTCCTGCGGGTGACGGGCCGGGAGTCCGGCGGCCTCACCGGCGTCATCGAGGTCGGCAGCTACTTCGTGAGCGGCGGCATCAAGACCTGGCTGGACGCCGAGGACCTGACCGCGTGGGGGAAGGTCCTCGACTCCCTGGCCCAGGGCGACGACGGCGCCGCGTGGCGAGAGGGCCAACGCGCGGCCGAACTCCACCTGGAAATCGACGACAACGACCGCATGCATGTCGCCGTAGTGGATTCGCACTCCTTCCTCGTGACGGTGGAACTCACCATCGAAGTAGCCGACGATTGGCTGGAAGCCCACCGCGAACGCCTGACCGCCACCCGAGCCCTACTCCCCGAATAACGCGGCACCCGGCTGCCCAACGCCCCCGGCCGCGGAGGGAATCGACGGCCGGGCACCAGACCGCTCGGAACGAACGCGCAGAAGGCCGGGACTCCGCCGCCGACCAGCAGCACCCTGACCTCCCGATCACGCACGGTGGATCGCGGCGACACGCCCATGAGGGGCCGAACGAGGTTCCGGTGCAGGTGGGAACGGGTCCGTGCAGGTAGGTGAACCTTCCCCCGGCGAGGATGTGTGGCGCTTGCACTCGGCAGGGTAGAGTGCTAAAAAACGGTTGGCACTCTACTGTGGAGAGTGACAACTTCACAGTCTGGGTCGGGGCGATGAGGCCTCAGTCCGGCGGCGGAATGGCAGTCGTCGGCGGGGGCCGTCCGTCGCGGGCGTCGGCTCGATCCTTCTAAGCCACCTTGTTCCGGGAGGACTGGAGCCTATGGCTGCAAAGATGATCGCGTTCGACGAGGAGGCCCGCCGCGGTCTCGAGCGCGGCATGAACCAGCTGGCCGATGCCGTAAAGGTGACCCTTGGTCCGAAGGGTCGCAACGTCGTGCTGGAGAAGAAGTGGGGCGCTCCCACGATCACCAACGACGGTGTGTCGATCGCCAAGGAGATCGAGCTCGAGGACCCGTGGGAGAAGATCGGCGCGGAGCTCGTCAAGGAAGTAGCCAAGAAGACCGACGACGTCGCGGGTGACGGCACCACCACCGCGACCGTGCTCGCCCAGGCGCTGGTGCGCGAGGGCCTGCGCAACGTCGCCGCCGGCGCGAACCCGATGTCGCTGAAGCGCGGCATCGAGGCCGCGGTCGAGCGGGTGAGCGAGGAGCTGTCCAAGCTCGCCAAGGACGTGGAGACCAAGGAGCAGATCGCCTCCACGGCGTCCATCTCCGCGGGCGACCCGCAGATCGGCGAGATGATCGCCGAGGCGATGGACAAGGTCGGCAAGGAAGGCGTCATCACGGTCGAGGAGAGCCAGACCTTCGGTCTGGAGCTCGAGCTCACCGAGGGGATGCGCTTCGACAAGGGCTACATCTCGCACTACTTCGTGACCGACCCTGAGCGGATGGAGGCGGTCCTCGAGGACCCGTACATCCTGATCGTTCAGAGCAAGGCGTCGGCCAACAAGGACCTGCTGCCCGTCCTCGAGGGCGTCATGCAGTCCGGCAAGCCGCTGCTGATCATCGCGGAGGACGTCGAGGGCGAGGCCCTGGCCACGCTCGTCGTCAACAAGATCCGCGGGATCTTCAAGTCCGTGGCCGTGAAGGCCCCGGGCTTCGGCGACCGCCGCAAGGCCATGCTGGGCGACATCGCCACGCTGACCGGCGGCCAGGTCATCAGCGAGGACGTGGGTCTCAAGCTGGAGAACACCACGACCGACATGCTGGGCCGCGCCCGCAAGGTCGTCATCACCAAGGACGAGACCACCATCGTGGACGGCGCCGGTGACGCCAACGAGATCGCGGGACGGGTCAACCAGATCCGCACCGAGATCGACAACACCGACTCCGACTACGACCGCGAGAAGCTCCAGGAGCGCCTGGCCAAGCTCGCGGGCGGTGTCGCGGTCATCAAGGCCGGCGCCGCGACGGAGGTCGAGCTCAAGGAGCGCAAGCACCGCATCGAGGACGCCGTCCGCAACGCCAAGGCCGCGGTCGAGGAGGGCATCGTCCCCGGTGGCGGCGTGGCGCTGCTGCAGGCCGGCACCAAGGCGTTCGACAAGCTGGAGCTCGCGGGCGACGAGGCCACCGGTGCCAACATCGTCAAGCGCGCTCTGGAGGAGCCGCTGAAGCAGATCGCCGTGAACGCCGGCCTTGAGGGCGGCGTCGTGGTGGAGCGGGTCCGCAACCTGAAGCCGGGTGAGGGCCTGAACGCCGCCACCGGCGACTACGTCAACATGTTCGAGTCGGGCATCCTCGACCCGGCCAAGGTGACCCGGTCCGCGCTGCAGAACGCTTCGTCGATCGCCGCGCTGTTCCTGACCACCGAGGCCGTCATCGCCGAGAAGCCCGAGAAGAACCCGGCCCCGGCGGGCGACCCGTCCGGCGGCATGGGCGGCATGGACTTCTAACGAGTCCATAGCTCGAACGGGCACATGGCGGGGGCGGTCCTTCGGGGCCGCCCCCGCTTCGTCGTCCGGTAGTCCCCGTTCGTGTGAACCTGCGTTCGAACACCTGCGTCAGATCCCCGATTCCCCCGGATCTGGAAGGTTCAGGATGAGCGACGAACTGCCTCCGCTGCTGGTCGACCCGCCGTGGGAACGGGACGCCCGCGCGCATCGCGAGGCGACCGCGGCCGCGAAGCGGGAGGCCGTGCTCGTTCCCGGGCTTGAGCCGCCGGCGGAGCAGAGCCTCGCCTGGGAGCCCGGCGAACGCGAGAAGTGGCTGATGTCGGTCCCTGCCAGGCCCAACCTCACCGGTGAGCTCAGACATGTCCACGAGGCGGAGGGGTGGCCCGGCGTCGCCCGGGAGTTCGGCGACGGGAAGATCACCCATGCGTCGTCCGTGGCGTCCCTGTTCGGGCTCGCCCCCGTGGAGATCGTCCGGCCGCTGCTCCGCGATTGGCATCCGGTTCTCAGCGGCCGCTCCGATTTCTCGATCCTGCGAGTCCTCCCGGCGCGGTTCGGGATGGACGCCCGCCGCGCGGTGTTCCCGAGCGCGAAGGAGAACCACTGCGGATGGGCGCTGATGCCGTTCCTCGACGCCGAAGTGGCCCTGCTGATGGCCGACTGGCTCCGGCTGAAGTCGGCGAACGGCAAGGCCCGCGACTGGTTCGCCAGGCACGGGATCGCGGCGGCGCCGTTCCTGGTGCCGAACGCGCTGGGCGAGCGGCGCGTCCCCCGGGACCGGGCTCGTGCGGCGCTGTCGCTCATCGCGGACGCGCACGGCCTGCCCGCGACGGTGGAGGCGGCCCGGCGGCACGGCGACACCGCCGCCGAGGCGATCGAGCACGCCCTCGCCGGTGAGACGCCGAAGGCGCCGGTGACCAGTCCGGTCAGGCCGCCGAAGACGCCGTGGCTGGACCGCGGCGCCCTGCCGGAGGTCCGCCTGCGGGACGGCCGCGTGCTGCCGCCCGAGGCGGTGGAGAACCTGATCGGCGCGCTCGTCCTCTCCCCGGGCCTCCGCTGGAACGGCCCGCTGACGATGTACCGCGGACTGGACGAGGTGCTCGACCGGTGCGACCGCGCGTCGCTGGCCGCGTTCGGCGGGGCGGTCTTCGACCGCTGGATCGCCGAGCGGGCGCCGTCCCGCAGCGGCTGGGTGCTCGACCAGCTCTGCCGGACGGCCGACGACGAGACCGTCCGGCGGCTCGGGGCACTGCTGCAGGGCCGGTGGCCGGCGCCCGGCACCGACAAGCACGCCGTCCAGGTGCTGCGAGTGATCGGCACCGACGCGGCGCTGGTCCAGTTGAGCCGCATCGCCCAGCGGGCGAAGGCCCCCGGCCGGCGTCGCACGGCGGAGGACTGCCTGGCGATGGCGGCCGAGGCGCGCGGTCTGACGGCCGCTGAACTCGCCGACCGGCTCGTCCCCGACCTCGGCCTGGACGCCGCCGGGACGCTCGTCCTCGACTACGGCCCGCGCCGCTTCACGGTCGGGTTCGACGAGGCGCTGAAACCGTACGTGGCCGACGAGGCGGGGAGGCGCCGCAAAACCCTCCCGAAGCCTGGCGCCGCGGACGACGCCGAACTCGCGCCCGCCGCGTACGAGCGCTTCACCACGCTCAAGAAGGAGGTCCGGGGCGTCGCCGCCGACCAGATCCGGCGGCTCGAACGCTCCATGGTGACCGGACGCCGCTGGAGCGCCGACGAGTTCCAGCGGTACTTCGTCGAGCATCCGCTGCTGTGGCACATCGCCCGCAGGCTCCTCTGGACGAGCGACGACACGGCGTTCCGGCTCGCCGAGGACCGGACGTTCGCCGACGTCGACGACGCGCCGGTTTCGCTGCGGGCGGCGGACCGGATCGGGCTCCCGCACCCGGTCGATCTCGGCGCCGCGGTGCCGGCATGGTCGGCGGTGTTCGCCGACTACGAGATCGCCCAGCCGTTCGCCCAGCTCGGACGGCACGTGGACGCGCTCACCGGCCCCGAGCGGCAGACCGGCCGCCTGGAGCGCTTCGAGGGCGCGACCGTTCCGGTCGGTGCGCTGCTCGCCCTTCTCGGACGGGATTGGGAGCGTGGACCCGTCGGGGACGGCGGCGTCCAGCACTCGATCGTCCACCGCTTCCGGGACGTCCCCTGCGACCTGGTCGTCGAACTGGTCCCCGGTATCGCGGTCGCCGCCGTCGACACCCGCCCCGAGCAGACGCTCCGCGAGGTCCGCTTCACGCGGCCGCCCGCGGACGTGCTCGATCCCATCGTCGCCTCCGAGGTCCTGGCCGATCTCTCCGGGCTGGCATGACCCGGACGCCGGGATGCCGCCACGGCCAGACGGAGTGAAGTACGAACGCTTACGAAGTGCTCAATTCCCCCGGGTCGCGACCCCGGAGGATCGTGACGTCACGCGCCTCTGGCAGGTGGCCGGGGGAGTTCCCGATAACCACCGGGTCGTCCACGCCGTGAACAGGCACGGAGTGCCACCGCCGGTCCCGGACAAGGAGCACGCGAAGCGAACCCGGTTGAGCACCTCCGAAGCCGACGCCCGCCATCCAATCCACCCAGAAGGCAGCCGTTCTGGCCGCAAGCTCCCGATGCTGCCCGTTAGGAGAGCAAGGAGACCGACCGACCCGGACCGAACTCCGCGCCATGGCCCCGCCGCTGTTCACGACATGCCCGGCCGAAAGATGACTATCTCTCACATGGTCACGTCGAGGCCGCGCCGCCGCAGGTCAGCGGGCCGGGAACGGGAACCGTGCGAATATCGCGTCCGCGCCCGCAGGTGGAAACGCTTCCCCTGCGGGCGCGGGCTTGGCAGGATCGCCGGTTGGACGGCGTGCCGCGCCGAACGCGCGGTCGTGCCGGCACGATGAACGGTGATGCGGTCCGCGCATGCGGCCGATGAGGCAGGAGAACACGTGACCGAAGTGTTCAGCTCCCCGACGCTCAGGGTCGAACAGCCTCGCAGGGGCCCGTTCGCGAAGTCGCGGTACAAGGTGATGGACGACGAGGGAACCGTCCTCGCCATCGCCGGGCAGACGAACGACGAGGGCCGTTCCGAGATGCGGGGCCTGTTCCCCGGCAAGTCGAATCTCGACGCCCGGGCGGTCATGCTGTCCACCCCGGACGGTGAGCCGCTGCTGATCGTGGACAAGCAGAGCGGGCGCGAGTACACCGAGATCCTCCGGCCGGACGGGGAGCGCGTCGGATCGTTCGTGACCGAACGGGTCGGGCGCCGGTACGTCATCTACGACGACGACGGCACCCTGATCGGCGCGGTCGACGTCGATGTGCCGCGGACCAACTTCCAGGTGAAGGACGCGGACGGCGACAAGGTGGCGCACGTCCGCAAGAGGTGGGCCGGGCTCGCCACCCACCTGCTGACCACGGCGGACAAGTACGTGATCGAGATTGCCGATCCCGTCCCGGAGCCGCTGCGGACCATGGCCGTCATGACGGCGATCGTCATGGACATGAACCTCCACGAGTCCAAGGAGATCACCTGACCGCGGCCGTGGCCTGCGGATGGGCCTTCCCGGCTCGCGCGGGCCGAGGTACGTTCCGTTCGTGCAGGCCGTGCCGGGACGCTCGAACGGCTGGTGGATCTCGCCGGCCATTCCGACGATCGCGAACTTCGTGCTGGCCGTCCTCTGGTTCTTCTCCGCGATCGGCGGCTGGGGCGACGCCGCGTTCTGCGGTGAGGACGATGGCCACGACCCGGGCTGCGGCGCCGTCTTCGCCGAGGCGGTAAGGCTGTCGGCCCCCGTCGCCGTCCTGGCGGCGGTCATCGCGGTCGCCGCGTGGACCGTGCAGAGCGTCCGGCGCCGGCCCGAGCGATTGGACGCGCTGCTGACCGTGGCGGCCTTCGTGTGGGTGCTCGCCGAGGCGGTTCTCTTCGTCGGCGGCCACCTGGCCAAGCCGTGAGGTTCTGCCGACCGCCCCGCCGTTGCCGAAAAGAAACATTCGCGGCCGCAAATGGGTTGCCGCGTCTGACGATGTGGGACGAACTCGGACGAAATCCAAGGTAGACCGGGTGTCGAACCCTTGCTGCGCGATGTCCACGCCGACCGGACGGCCGGCACAGAAGCGATCCGTTCCCGCGAGCCGGTTTGACGTTCCTGCGTCCCGGGCATACTGTTCACTTCGCCCCACGGAGGTGCGGGACGCCTGACGGCGGCCGGCTCCAAGGGGAAACCACCTACGAACCAGTTGATGCGGCTTCGCCGTGTCCGCTGTGCCGTGGTGGCGTCGGAAAAGGCTCGGTTTTGACAATCCGGCTGGATCTGATGAAATAGCTCCACCGCCCGGAAGGCGCCGCGGAAGCGGCAACGGAAGGGCGTTATCGGAAAAAGCCGAAATTGACAGACCGGCCGGATCCGATAAAGTAAGGCGAGTCGCCCCGGAGCGGGAAACGCGAAAGCGGGTCCAGCGCGGTGGGTGTCCGTTTCTTGAGAACTCAACAGCGTGTTAAAAGCCAGTGCCTTTATCGGCTCGGT
>NZ_JBGNUS010000012.1:0-179232 GCF_041951365.1 Actinomadura sp. GTD37 | reverse complement strand
CGTTCGGTGGTTTTGGCGAGGGGGAAACACCCGGTCCCATCCCGAACCCGGAAGTTAAGCCCTTCAGCGCCGATGGTACTGCATGGGAGACTGTGTGGGAGAGTAGGACACCGCCGGACTCATATTGCAGGAAGGGCCCCGCCGACACGGCGGGGCCCTTTCTCATTTGTGCCCATTAACGGGCATGCGGAGGACGGCCTAGCTCAGCAGGTCGAGCACTCGTTCTGCTTGGGAGTCCAGCACAGGCGATCCGCCGGCCGAGCCACCGCGGGTGGCCGCCAGGATGCGCAGTAGCCAGAACATCGCGAGCAGTCGCCGGCAGTCCTTGAACCTCGAAGGCTCCGGCGCCGCTGACTCCACGTGCTCCAACGCCGAGATCAGCGCGGTCGCGCCGTTCTGTCGTACGGAGATGTGCTCGGTCATCTCCGCCAGTTCATAGGCACGGTCGCTGCGGCCGGAGTACTCGAAATCGACCAGGCGCATCTCGGAGCCGTCCCACAGATAGTTGGCCAGATTGCCATCGCCGGTTCCGAACACGGGCTTTCCCGGCCTACCGAGTTGCTCGGTCAGGCGGGGGCGACGGATCCAGTTCGTCCCGGCGGCCAGTGCTTGCGCGGTGAGCGTCGAACTCTCGGCGCTCGACGCCTGGGCGCACCAGGCACCGACCTGCTGCAACAACTCGACCGGCTGACCGGCCCGCGGCGGGAGACCGGCGAGGGCCTGCTGCGGAATCGCCTCCTGGACGTGGACGACGACGGCTGCGGCGGCGTTGGCCTGGGCCGGGCTGATCGGTCCCGCCAACGGCAGTCCGCGCAGGCGCGACATCACGATGTGGGGCGGGACGGCGGCAAGGTCGGCCGACACCGGAGCCGGCACCGTACCTGGCGCATGCTCATCGAGCAGCTTCAGGGCATTCCACTCGCGCTCCGGCTGCCGGTGCTCCCACGACCGATAGCGTTTGATGACCCTGTCCGTCCCCATTTCGAGCAGATGACTGCTCGACCGTCCGTCCACGCGATCCCCTTCCGGCCTGAACGAGCCCCATCATTGCCGGTCGCAGCGACCCTCGCGGTGACCGGGTGTCAGGGACCTCTGACCCCGTCCGTCGCCGGTTCGAACAAGTGTCACGCCCTTGCTCAGATTGCGGCCCGTCCAGAATTAGCGGTTCGGAATGAGTTGGATAACGAGGGTAAGAGGATCGTCGGATAAAAGGAGGGCGGGCCGATGGACCGTGCCGTTCGTGATGATGCCGCCTGGCGTAAGAGTTCCTGGAGCAACGGCTCAAGCAACTGTGTTGAAGTCGCCGGTGTATGGCCCGGCATTGGAGTCAGGGACAGCAAGGCGCCCGCCGAGCCCATGCTCGTCCTGGCCCCGGAGTCCTGGACGGCCTTCATCGACGCGATCAAGGCGGGTGCACACGATCTGAACTGATCACGAGGCCGGCCGACCTGAGCTGCTCAGGAGGCTGGGCGAGGCGAGGTTGGGAGACGGGCTCCGAGATCCCATGTCTGTGTGAGCGGGGGCTGGGGCGGGCCGTGCGGTGGCCTCGAGTCCGGGGGGTCGTCCTGCTCGTGTGGGTGATGTCCCAGGTGATCCGGCAGGTCTATGGCGCGGTGCTACCGATCCGGGTTCTTGCTCGGTGGCCTGCGGGGGCCGAGTCGTCCGTCCGCTGTCTGTTCGGGTGCGAGGCCGGGGGCGGGGCAGCGAGGTCCGACGGGTGGTCAGTGCTCCAGGGTCGTCAGGTAGGTCTGGACGGCTTCCAGGTCGGTCTCGTCGAAGACCTCGATGCCGGCGCGCTGGAGCAGGGCCGTCGTCACGCCCGTGCCGGGCTGGCGTCCGCCCGTGAAGGTGCCGTCGTAGATGCGGTGGCTGCCGCAGGACGGGCTGCCCTCCTTGAGGAGGGCTATGCGGGCGCCGGTGCGGCGGGCGGTTTCGAGGGCGAGGCGGGCGCCGCGGAGGAACTCGTCGGTCACGTCGCCGCCCGCGTCGGTGAGGATGCGGGCCGTCCCGTCGAGGACGTCGCCGCCACCGCCGCCGACGATCTCGGCGGGTCGGCGCGGTATCGGCAAACCGCCCGACACTTCGGGGCAGAATGGGACGAGGCGGCCTTCCGCCCGCCAGTGCTCGAAGAGGTCGGCCCCCACCGGCTTGGCCGCGCCGTCGTAGCGGACGCGCAGCCCCGCCAGGCAGGAACTGACCAGAATGCGTTCCACGCCGTCCAGCCTATGCCGGAGGCCGGGGTGAACCGGCGTACGTGATCCGCGTCACCGCCGGGGTCGTGCCCCCGACCTGGGGTAATGATGGCAAAATGGGAGATATCCGCACACACGGGTGGCAAGTTGGAGAACTCGGCGGGCACCGCGAAGGGCTCGGTCCACAGGCTCGAGAACATCCGGGCGATCACCGATGAGGCGTTCGCCCATATGGACGTCGACGAGTTCCTCCACACGCTGCTGGAACGCGTGCGCGAGATCCTGAGTGTGGACACCGCCGTCGTGCTGCTCCTGGAGCGCCAGGGGCGGTTTCTCGTCGCGGCGGCCGCGAAGGGCATCGAGGAAGAGGTCAGCCAGGCCGCCCACGTTCCCGTGGGGCAGGGGTTCGCCGGACGTGTCGCGGCCGAACGGCGGCCCGTCGTCATCCCGGACGTCCCGACCGCGGGGCTGTTCAATCCGCTGCTGGTGCAGCGGGGGCTGCGGTCCCTGCTCGGCGTGCCGCTCATCGCCGGAGGCGATCTGGTCGGCGTCCTGCACGTCGGGACGCTCACCGCGCGCCGGTTCACCGAGGACGAGACCGAGTTCCTGCAACTCGCGGCCTCGCGCGCCGCGATGGCCGTGCGGTCCCTGCTCAGCCGGTCCGAACGCGCCGCAGCCCGGGAGTTGACGCGCAGCCTCATACCGGCCTCGCTTCCGGATATCGCCGGCGCTGAACTGACCGCGCGCTACCGGCCCGGCAAGGCGAGCGTCGGCGGCGACTGGTACGACGTGTTCACGCTCCCGTCCGGGGAGATCGGCCTCGTCATGGGGGACATCGCCGGGCACGGGCTCGCGGCCGCCGTGGTCATGGGACGGATGCGCAGCGCGCTGCGGGCCTACGCGCTGGAGACCACCGACCCCGCCGAGGTGCTGCGCAGGCTCGACCGGAAGATGCAGCACTTCGAACCCGACGCGACGGCGACCGTCCTGTACGCGGTGTGCGACCCGGGCATGGAGCGGGTCCGGCTGTCGTCCGCCGGCCATCTCCCGCCGATGATCGCCCTGCCCGGCGAGCCCGCGCGCACCGTCTACACCAAACCCGACGTCCTGATCGGCATGGGGGCCGACCTCCCCCGCCGGACGATGGCCATCGAGTTCCCGCCGGGGGCGCTGCTGTGCTTCTACACCGACGGCCTGGTGGAGCGGCGGGGCAGCTCGCTGAACGCCGGCATCGACCGGTTGCGCGCCGCGGTGACCGCCGGCCCGCCCGAGGAGGTCGGCGCCGCCGTGATGGCGGCGCTGATCGGCCGCGAGCAGGCCGAGGACGACGTGGCGCTGCTGATCGTCCGTCGCGTCACCGCGTGAACAGGGTCATTTCCCGGCGCGGATGCGGTTGACGGCGATCTGCGCGACCTTGACGGCGGCGCCCGGGTTGAGGCGGACGCCGCGCCAGGCGATGCGGCCGTGGGCGGGGGCGACGATCAGCGCCTGGTTCTTCGCGAGGCCGCGCATGACGTCGCGGGCCAGCTTCTCGGCGGTGTAGAGGCGCGGGGACGCCTTGGCGATGTCGCCGGTCGCGTCGCCGCTCATCGGGGTCTCGGGCAGGTCCGGGTTGACGTTGTGCAGGAGCGGGGTGTCGACGAAGGACGGGCAGACGACGCTGACCTTGACGCCGCGTCCGGCGGCCTCGGCGCGCAGCCCGAGGGACAGGCCGACGACCGCGTGCTTGGTCGCGGTGTACGGGATGCCGATCGGCATCGGGACGAGCCCGGCCAGCGACGCGGTGTTGACGATGTGGCCGCCGCCCTGCTCCAGCATGATCGGGTAGGCGGCGTGGACGCCGTGGACGACGCCCTTGAGGTTGATGTCGATGGCGCGGTTCCAGTGGTCGAGGGTCAGCTCCTCGGCCAGGCCGCCGATCGCGATGCCCGCGTTGTTGAACACGAGGTCGAGCCGTCCGTGGTCGGCCTTGACGCCCTGGTAGAGCTCGGCGACGGCTCCGGCGTCGGTGACGTCGAGGGCGGCGGAGACCGCCTTGCCCTTGCCGAGGGTGTTCAGCTTGTCGGCGACCCGCGCGGCGCCCTCGGCGTCGATGTCGGTGACCACGACGGTGTCGCCGCGCGCCACCAGGGACGTGGCGATCGCACGGCCGATGCCGGATGCGCCTCCGGTCACGATCGCGATGCTCATTGCGCGCTCCGCTCGATGGACCGCGGGTCCGGGCCCGGAGGGGGAGTGGGCCCGGCCCGCGGTGGCTAATTGGATTTTGTGTTCAATTACGGGGAGTCTAGGGGGCGGGCCGCCCCGCCGGTAGTCACGCCTCTACAAAGCGGGGCTCGCCGCCTCGTCCCGTCCTTCGATGTGGAAGTCGGCCGGGTCGAGCTTGCGCGTCCGCAGCCAGAAGGCGAGCGTCGACGCGGGCCATGCCGCCCGGTTGACCCCGGCCCGGTCCAGGTACCAGCTGTCGCAGCCCCCGGCGACCCAGACGGCGCCCGCCGACTTGCGCTGCACCCACTGGTTGAACCGGTCCTGGACGGACGGCCGCACCGAGATCCGCGCGCCGCCCGCCGCGTCCAGCATCGCCAGGCATTGCAGGACGTACCGGACCTGCGCCTCGATCATGAAGATCATCGAGTTGTGGCCGAGCCCGGAGTTGGGCCCGAGCAGCAGGAACAGGTTCGGGAAGCCGGCGATCGCGACGCCGAGATGCGCCTCGATGCCGTCCTTCCACGCGTCCTGGATCTTCAGCCCGTTCCGGCCGACGATGTGCGCGCCGTCGAACGCGTCCGTCACGTGGAAGCCGGTGCCGAAGATGATCGCGTCGACCTCGTGCTCGCGCCCGTCCCGCGTCACGATCGAGCGCTCGCGCACCTCGGCGACGCCCTCGGTGGTCAGCTCCACGTTGGGCCGCGTCAGCGCCGGGTAGTAGTCGCTGGACACGAGCGTCCGCTTGCAGCCCATCGTGTAGCCGGGCGTCAGCTTGCGGCGCAGGTCGCGGTCGGGGACCTGGCGGGCGAGATGCAGCCGCGCCAGCGAACTGGCCGCCTTGAGCAGCCCGGGGTTCTTGAACCCGAGGACGAAGCTCTCCTGCACCAGGTAGATGCCGTTGCGGTACCCGCGCTGGACGACGGGGACGCGGCGGAACAGCGTCCGCTCCAGCCCGGTGACCCGCCGGTCGGGCTTCGGGAGGATCCACGGCGGCGTCCGCTGGAACACCGTCAGGTGCCCGGCCCGCTTCGCGATCTGCGGGATGAACTGGATCGCCGACGCGCCCGTCCCGATCACCGCGACCCGCTTGCCGGTCAGGTCGTAGGAGTGGTCCCACTCGGCGGAGTGGAACGTCCGCCCCTCGAAGGAGGCAAGCCCGGGCAGGTCGGGCACGCTCGGACGGTGCAGCGGCCCCATCCCGGCGACCAGCGCCCGCCCCCGGACGACCTCGTCGCCGTTGACGGTCACCCGCCAGGTGTCGGTGGCGTCGTCGTACTCCGTCGCGGTCGCCTCGGCGTTGAACCGGATGTGCTGGCCGAGCTCGTACTTGTCGACGACGTCCTTGATGTACTGCAGCAGTTCCGCCTGCTTGGGGAACATTCGCGACCAGTCGTTCTTCGGCTCGAACGAGTAGGAGTACAGCAGCGACATGATGTCGCACGCGCAGCCGGGATAGGTGTTCTCCCGCCACGTCCCGCCGACCTCGTCCGCCTTCTCCAGGATGACGAAGTCGTGCACGCCGGCCCTCTTCAGCCCGATCGCCATGCCGAGGCCGGAGAAGCCCGTCCCGATGACGACGACCTTGTACGGGCCGCCGGGCCCCGCCGCCGGCGTGACCACGGGCCCCGCGACCGCGGGCTGCGCGGCCGGGCCGGCCTGTGCCGCGTCCGCCATGGTCAGGCGGCCTTGGCGGCTTCGACGGCGCGGCGCTGCTTCGGCTCGTCCCAGATGCCGAACGCCTTCCAGATCTGCTTGTTCACCGGGCCGACCACGTTCAGTTCCGCCATCAGGTCGCGGATCTTGCCGACCGAGTTGGAGATCTCCGCCTGCGCGGCGTCGTTCCGGTAGGCGGCGCGGACGACGTCCTTCGGGATGTTGAAGTGCCGCACCATCGGCCCGGGCGGGGACAGCATGATCCGCGCCATCACGCCGAGCACGACCGGGGTCGCGACGCCGAGGATCCGGCGGCGCATCGGGTTCATGTTCGGCACCCGGTGCTTGAGGTAGTGCCGGGCGAACGAGATGTGCCGGGCCTCCTCCGCGATGTGGATCTTCATGATGGTCTCTTCGAGCGGGTGCTTGATGTGCCCGCCCTTGAGGGACTTGCGCTGCACGTAGTCGATCGGGTCCTCGCCGCCGAGGACGAAGACGAAGAACATCTCGGTGCTGACGAGCGGGATCCACGGGGCGGCCTGCGCGATGAGGCTGAGCGAGCGCGGCATGCCGCGGATGGGCATCTTCGTCCGGTTCACGAACTCCTGGAACATCATCCCGTGGTGACATTCCTCGGTCGTCTCGTGGTAGACGTACCGGAACTCGGGCCGTCCGTTCGGCAGCCGGTAGGCGTAGTTGAGCAGCCCGCGCTTCAGCAGGTTCTCGAACTGCAGGCCGATCTTCATCGCGGTGGCGACGCGCCACAGCCCGATCTGCGCCTGGATCTCCGGCGGCTGCGCCTGGTACCAGGCGGTCTCGCCGAGCCGGTCGAACGGGGGGAGGACCCAGCGCGGGTCGTTCTTGTCGACCGTGAACTCGGGGTCGTCCCAGGGGATGTCGGCGTAGGCCTCCCAGTGCTTCTCCACCGACGCCTTGTTCAGGCGGTCGATGACGCCGAGGTACGACTTCTTGTCCTTGACCTGCTCGCGGAGTTCGCTGGCGAGGTCGGTGGGGGCTTTCGGCATGTGAGGCGCTCCCTCGGGTGATGCGGGTCGGCCGGTGGGGCCGAGGGTGGAACCAGGGGGTCAGTGTTCGGCCGGCCGGGCGTCGGGCTTGCCGGGCTCGGGGACCATCAGCCGTGCGACGTCCTTGACCTGGCGCAGCACCGCGGCCTGGTGGCCGTCGGCGTCGTCGTCCAGCGCGTTCTGTATGGAGAGCCCGACGAACATCGCGAACAGGGCGCGCAGCGTCGTCGGGACGAAGTCGGCGGGCAGCGTGTTCTCCGGGAACAGCCGCTCGAACGTCTCCAGGATCACCTGGAGGATCCGCTCGTTCAGGTCGAGGCACAGCGGCCGCAGCTCGTCGTCGGTGCGGGCGGCCACGGCCAGCTCCATGAGGGCCTTGGCCGGCCGGCCGCGGAACACCTCCCACAGCAGGTCGAGGGCGCCCGAGACGTTGCGGCGCTCGGGCGGCAGCACCGCGAACGCCGTCTCGTACGCCAGGCGCTGCGCCTCCAGCAGATGCTCCAGCGCCGCCGCGACCAGGACCATCTTCGTCGGGTAGTGGTGCTGCTGGGCACCGCGCGAGACGCCGGCGCGGCGGGCCACCTCCGTGGTGGACGTCCCGGACCAGCCGAGGTCGACCAGGCACTCCGTGGTCGCCTCCAGGAGCCGGGCCCGCGTGCGGGACCGGCGTTCCTGCTGGGTGCGGCGGCTCTCGGAGCCGTGCCGGTGCCGTCGGCGGCTGCTTACTGCCATGGCTGAGACGGTACGAGCGCAGATACAAGCAAGCAAGCCTGCATGTATGTTGCTCGCATCACAATTGGACACCGAGTCTTATTGATCTTCGTGCGTACCGCGCCGGACGTAGCCGGGAGGCGGCGCGCTGCGTCCGGGGGAGCAGCGCGGGAGCCTCTCCTGGCCCGACGACGGACGGCATGACGCGCGGCCACGATCCGTGGCATGAGAAACGCAGCGGAAGCAAGGCAGAAGACCGGCGAAGCGGGCGGCGCCCGCACGGTCCGCCTCGGGAAGGTGTACGGGTCCGGGGACATGGCGGTGCACGCCCTCGACGACGTCACCGTGGAGTTCCCCGCCGGGCGGTTCACCGCGATCATGGGCCCGTCCGGCGCGGGCAAGTCCACGCTGATGCACTGCGTGGCCGGGCTGGAGGACGCGTCGTCCGGCAAGGTCTACGTCGGCGACCAGGAGCTCGGGGCGCTGTCGGACCGGCGGCTCACCAGGCTCCGGCGCGAGCGCATCGGGTTCGTGTTCCAGGCGTTCAACCTGATCCCGACCCTCACCGCGCGCGACAACATCGTCCTGCCCCTGACCCTGGCGGGGACGGGCCCGGACCGGGAATGGCTGGACACCGTCGTCCGCGTCCTGAAGCTGGGGAACCGGCTGTCGCACCGTCCCGCGGAGATGTCGGGCGGGCAGCAGCAGCGGGTGGCGCTGGCGCGCGCGCTGGTCACCCGGCCGCAGATCGTGTTCGCGGACGAGCCGACCGGCAACCTCGACTCCCGCACCGGCGCCGAGGTCCTGGCGCTGCTCCGCAACGCCGTGGACGACCTCGGCCAGACCGTCGCGATGGTCACCCACGACCCGGTCGCCGCGGGGCACGCCGACGCTGTCGTGTTCCTCGCCGACGGACGCGTCGTCGACGTCATGGACGCCCCCACGCCCGACCGGGTGCTGGACCGCATGCGAGGGCTGGGAGACCACTCATGATCGGGCTCGTTCTCAAGGAACTGTGGGGACGCAAGCGCCGGCTGGCCGGCTCCCTGGCGGCGGTCTTCCTGGGGGTGTCGTTCCTGACCGGGACGCTCGTCCTCGGCGACACGCTCGCGGCGAGCATCGACGGATACTTCTCCAAGGCGTACGGCAACACGGACGTGACCGTCCGGAACGCGACCAAGGTGAGCGACGCGCCGTGGGGCGCGCGCGGGCAGATCGACGCGTCCGTCGTGGACAGGGTCCGTCAGGTGGACGGCGTCGCCAACGCCGAACCCACCATCCAAGGGTCGGGGCAACTGCTGGCCAAGGACGGCACCACGATCCAGTCGCGCGGCCCGCGGACGGCCGGCAACTGGGTGGACGACCCCGAGCTCAACCCGTACCACCTCGTGTCAGGACGCGCGCCCCGCGCGCCGGACGAGGTCGTCGTCAACAAGATGTTCGCCGACGAGGGGCATCTGAAGGTCGGCGACCGGACGGCGGTGCTCACGCCGCAGAAGGTCCCGGTGACCGTCGTCGGGATCAGCAGGTTCGGTGACGAGGACGCGTTCGGCGAGACGTCGTTCACGGCGTTCTCCCTGGACGGCGCCCGCGAGTACGTCGCGAAGGGAGGCGACCGCGTCAGCACCGTCGCCGTCCGGGCCGACGACGGCGTCGGCCAGGCGGAACTGGTGTCCCGCATCAAGCCGGTCCTGCCCGGCGGGGTGGAGGCCGTCACCAACAAGGCCCAGGTCGAGGAGGGGCTGAGCCTCGTCGAGAGCGGTTTCCTGCGGGTGTTCCGGATCGTGCTGGCCGCGTTCGGCGGGGTCGCGCTGCTCGTCGCCGCGTTCTCCATCCACAACACGTTCGCGATCACGATGGCGCAGCGGACCCGCGAGTCCGCGCTGCTGCGCGCCCTCGGCGCCGGACGCCGGCAGGTCGTCGCGATCGTCGGCTTCGAGGCCCTCGTGGTCGGCGCCGCCGCCACCCTCGCCGGGCTCGCCGGCGGGCTCGGCTTCGCCGCCCTCCTCCGGGAGCTGTTCACGCGGTTCCGGATCGGGATCGCGATGGAGGGCCTCACCGTCGCCGCCACCTCGGTCATCATCGCGGTGCCGGTCGGGCTGCTCGTCACGCTGATCGCGGCGCTCGGACCCGCGCTGAAGGCGTCGCGGGTGCCGCCGCTCGCCGCGCTCCGCGAGGTCGCGGCGGAGAACTCCCGACCGTCGGAGACGCGGCTCATCGTCGGCGGCGTCTTCGCGGCGGTCGCGATCGGGACCGTCGTGTTCGGCGCCGTCACCGAGCAGATGGCGATGACCGCCGCCGGCGCGGTGGTCACCGTGGTCGCGATGGTCGCGCTCGGGCCGGTCGCCGCCCGCCCGGTCGCGGCGCTCCTCGGCGGGCCGGCGGCGCGGCTGCGCGGCGTGCCGGGGACGCTCGCCCGCGACAACGCGTCCCGCAGCCCGGCGCGCACCGCCGGCGCCGCGACCGCGCTCATGATCGGCGTCGGGGTCGTCACGCTGATGACCGTGTTCATCGGGTCGCTGCGCGCGTCGCTGGAGGACGGCGTCGCCGGCTCGTTCAAGGGCCCGATCGTCGTGAACGCGGGCAGCAACGAGACCGGCGGGTTCGGCACCGGCCTCGTCCGGGAGGCGGCCGGGCTGCCCCAGGTGAGCGAGGTCGCGGGGCTCGGCACGGGCAGCATGCGGGTGGACGGCTCACCGGCGACCGTCAGCGTGGCCGACCCGTCCGAGCTGCGGCGCGTCCTCGACCTCGGCGTCCGGGACGGCGGCCTGGCCGCCGCCGGCACGTTCGCCGTGTCGAAGAAGGCCGCGGACGACAACGGCTGGCGCGTGGGCGCCCCGGTCGGCGTGACGTTCGCGGACGGCGCCTCGCAGAACCTCACCGTGGGGGCCGTCTACGAGAACACCGACCTGACCGGCGACTACCTCGTCCCGCGCACCGTGTGGGACGCGCACACCACGCAGCCCTTGGACACGCGTGCCTTCGTCGAACTGAAGCCCGGCGCGTCGGCCGCGTCCGCTCGGCAGGCGCTGACGGCCCTCGCCGAGCCGTACGGGGCGCCCGAGGTGCAGTCGCGGGACGACTTCGTCGCCGCGCAGACCGAGGAGATGGCCGGCTTCATCTCGGTCATCTACGGGATGCTCATCCTGGCCATCGTCGTCGCGCTCCTCGGCATCGCCAACACGCTGTCGCTCGCCGTCCACGAGCGGACCCGTGAGCTCGGGCTGCTCCGCGCGGTCGGCGCGACCCGCCCGCAGGTCAGGTCGATGGTCCGGTGGGAGTCGGTCATCGTGGCGCTGTTCGGCACCGGCGGCGGGCTCGGCCTCGGCGTGTTCCTGGGCTGGGGCCTCGGCACGGCCCTCGGCAACCCGTTCGCGCCGTCCGCCGTGCAGATCGCGGTCATCGCGCTGGTCGGCGCCGTCGCCGGGGCGCTCGCCGCGATCCGCCCGGCGCGCCGCGCCGCGCGGCTGGCGGTCCTCTCCGCCATCGCCGCCCCGTGAGGCGTCCGCTCCGGTCCCCCGCGGGGGCGGGGACCGGAGCGTCCGGCCTCGGCCACGGACGTGGCGGGGTGCCGGGCGTTTCGCGGACGCGTCGCGGTTATGGTGAGTCCATGCAGGTCAACCAGTCGGGCAAGCTCACCAACGTCTGTTACGACATTCGCGGGCCGGTGCTGAAGCGCGCCAAGCAGCTGGAGAACGAGGGCAACAACATCCTCAAGCTGCACATCGGCAACCCGGCGCCGTTCGGGTTCGAGGCCCCGCCCGAACTCCTCCAGGACATGATCCGCAACCTGCCGGAGGCGCACGGCTACAGCGACTCCAAGGGCATCCTCCCCGCGCGCCGCGCCATCGTGCAGCGCTTCGAGGACAGCGGCGTCACCGGCATCGACGTCGAGGACGTCTACCTCGGCAACGGCGTGTCCGAGCTCATCGTCATGACCCTGCAGGCGCTGCTCAACGACGGCGACGAGGTGCTCATCCCCACGCCCGACTACCCGCTGTGGACGGCGTCGGTGTCCCTCTGCGGCGGCACGCCCGTCCACTACCTGTGCGACGAGGACGACGGCTGGCAGCCGAGCCTGGACGACATCGAGTCCAAGATCGGCGACCGGACCCGCGCCATCGTCATCATCAACCCGAACAACCCGACCGGCGCCGTCTACTCGCGCGAGGCGCTGGCCCGCATCGTCGAGGTCGCCCGCCGCCGAAACCTGATCATCTTCGCGGACGAGATCTACGACCGGATCCTCTACGACGACGCCGAGCACGTCCCGATCGCGTCCCTGGCGCCCGACCTGCTGTGCCTCACCTTCGGCGGCCTGTCGAAGAACTACCGGGTCGCCGGGTTCCGGTCCGGCTGGGTCGTCCTGTCCGGGCCGAAGGAGCACGCCGAGTCCTACATCGAGGGCCTCGACATCCTCGCCAACATGCGGCTCTGCCCGAACGTCCCCGGCCAGCACGCCATCCAGGCCGCGCTCGGCGGCTACCAGAGCATCGACGACCTCGTCCTGCCGACCGGCCGCCTCGGCGAGCAGCGCGACCGCGCCTGGAAACTGCTGAACGACCTGCCGGGCGTCAGCTGCGTCCGGCCGCAGGGCGCCCTCTACGTCTTCCCGCGCCTCGACCCCGAGATGTACCCGATCGAGGACGACATGCGCTTCGCCCTCGACCTGCTCGAACAGCAGAAGCTCCTCGTCGTCCAGGGGACCGGCTTCAACTGGCCGTCCACCGACCACTTCCGCGTCGTCACCCTGCAGTACGCCGACGACCTGGAGGACGCCGTGGGGCGCATCGGCGAGTTCCTCGGCGCGTACCGCCGCTGACCGGGCGACGCGCACCGCCGTTCGGCGGCCCGCCGGGCGGGGCCTAGGTCGCTTCTTCCGACGCGGTCGCTTCCGACGCGGCGCTGTCGAGGCGGCGGAGGGCGCCGCGGACCACGCCGGGATCGGTCGTGGCCCAGAACGGCGGCAGCGAGTTCTTGAGGAACCCGCCGTAGCGGGCCGTGGCGAGCCGCGGGTCGAGGACGGCGACGACGCCGCGGTCGTCCATCGACCGCAGCAGCCGGCCGGCGCCCTGCGCGAGCAGCAGCGCGGCGTGCGTGGCGGCGACCGACATGAATCCGTTGCCGCCGCGCGCCGCGACCGCGCGCGACCGCGCCGACGAGACCGGGTCGTCCGGGCGCGGGAAGGGGATGCGGTCCATGATGACGAGCTGCAGCGACGGGCCGGGGACGTCCACGCCCTGCCAGAGCGACAGGGTGCCGAACAGGCAGGTCCGCTCGTCCTCGGCGAACTGCTTGACCAGCAGAGAGGTGGAGTCCTCGCCCTGGCAGAGCAGCGGGTGGGACAGGTGGTCCTTCAGCTCGTCGGCGGCCCGCCGCGCGGCCCGCATCGAGGAGAACAGGCCGAGCGTCCGGCCGCCGGCCGCCTCGATCAGCTCGGTGATCTCGGTCAGGTAGGCGTCGGCGAGACCGTCCCGCCCGGGTTGCGGCAGATGGCGCGCGACGTACAGGATGCCCGCCTTCGGATGGTCGAAGGGCGAGCCGGCGTCCAGCCCGGACCACACGACCTGCGTCTCCTCGCCCTTCTGCGTGGCGGTGCGGCCGAGGCCCTCGGCGGCGGTCTTCGCGTCCCGCGACCCGCCCTCGTCCAACGGCGGCAGCCCCCACTGGCGCGCCAGCGGCTCGAACGACCCGCCCAGCGTGAGCGTCGCCGACGTCAGGATCGCGGTGCGCCGCTCGAACAGGGTCGACCGCAGCAGGGCGCCGACTCCGATCGGCGCCACGTGGAGCGTCGGCGGCCGCTTCGGCCGCCCGTCCTGGACGAACGGCTGCTCCAGCCACACCACGTCGAAGCGCTGCGCCATCTCGGGCTGGAACGCCTCCAGCATCCGGACGGTCGTCTCATGCAGCTCCTCCAGCGACGACCGTGCGGCCTTGCGCGCGGCCATGTCGCCCGGATCGGAGTCCTTCTTCTCCGGCCCGATAGCCGTGACGCAGGCGTGCGCGGCGTCCCGGACGGCGGCGAGGGTGTTGCCCAGGGCAGAGGGGAGGACGTCCATTCGCCCTTGCGGCAGATCCTCAAGCAGGACGCCGAGCCCTTCGGCGGACTCCTTCAACCGGTCCGCGACGGCCTCCTCCATCAGCCGCCCGCAACGGCGTGCGGCCGTCTCGACCCCCGCCGCGCTCAAGTCTCCCGTCGCGACCGACGTGACCCGGTCGACCAGCTCATGCGCCTCGTCCACGATGACGACATCGTGCTCGGGCAGGACCTGGAACTCCTCCAGCGCGTCAATGGCCAGCAACGCGTGGTTGGTGACCACGATGTGCGCCTCGCCGGCCTCCGCCCGGGCCAGCTCGGCGAAGCACTCCGTCCCCTGCGGGCAGCGCTGCGCGCCCAGGCACTCCTGCGCCGTGACGGCCACCTGCCGCCACGCCTGCTCGTTCACGCCGGGGACCAGCTCGTCCCGGTCACCGGTGCGGGTCTCCTCGGCCCACTCGTTCAGGCGCTTGACCTGCCGTCCCAGCGTGGACAGCTGCTGCGGGTCGAAGAGGCCCGGGCCGTCCTCCTCCTCGGGCGCGCCCGTCTGGACGCGGTGCAGGCACAGGTAGTTGCGGCGGCCCTTCAGGATCGCGAACTTCAACTCCGTCCCGAGGAGCGGCCCGAGGGCCTCCGCCAGGCGGGGCAGGTCGCGGTCGACGAGCTGGCGCTGCAGCGCGATCGTCGCGGTCGACACCACCACCGTCGTCTGCTTCTCGACCGCGTGCCGGATCGCCGGGACGAGGTAGGCGAGCGACTTGCCCGTCCCGGTGCCGGCCTGCGCGGCGAGATGCTCCCCGGACTCGATCGCCTTCTCCACCGCCCGCGCCATCTCGACCTGTCCCAGGCGCTCGGCGCCCCCGACGGACGCGACGGCTGCGGCGAGAAGGGTCGCCATGTCCGGTATCTGGGTATCGCTGCCGGTCAGCAGATCAGGGGCGGGCACGTCGGCCAACGCTACCGTCCACGGCGGACACCCGCGTCCCGCGACGGGGTTATCCACAGGTTCCGGTTCCCCGGCAGGGCGGTCGCGGGCGCTGCGAAGGTCGACGGCATGGCACCTCTCGTGATCCGCACCGCCCAGGACGCCATCGCCGCCGTCCCGTACCTGCTGGGCTTCCACCCGTCGCGCAGCCTCGTCGTGATCGGCTTCGACGGCCGCGACCACGGCACATGCGCGATCCGGCTCGACTTACCCGCCACCGGGGCCGCGGGCCGGGTGGCCGCCCTCCTCGCCGCCAACGGGTTCGCCCGCTCCCTCCTCCTCGGCTACGGCCCCGCCGCCGAGGTCGAGGACGCCGCCGGCCCGATGCGCGACGCGCTCACCGCCGCGGGCGTCCCCGCCGCCGAGGCGATCCGCGTCGCCGACGGCCGCTGGTGGTCGCTCACCTGCCACGACGACTGCTGCCCGCCCGGCGGCACCTCCTACGACATCTCCGCGAGCGTCCTCGCCGCCCAGGCCACCTACGCCGGCCACGTCGCGCTGGCCGACCGCGCCGACCTCGTCCGCTCCGTGCAGCCCCTCGAAGGCGCCGCCCGCACCGCCATGCGCCTCGCCACCGCCCGGGCCGAACGGCGCCACCTCGCCCGCGTCCGCTCGCCCGCCGCCGCCGGAGAAGACCTCGCCTTCCTCCTCGTCCTGCTCGCCCACGCCCGCACCGGCACGGCCCCCACCGACGACGAGGTCGCCCGGCTCGGCTTCCTCCTCACCGACCTGCGCCTGCGCGACGAGGCATGGATCCGCATCGACGAGGAGGCCCCGGCCGCCGACATCGCCTTCTGGCGCGGCATCGTGCGCCGCGTCGAGGAACCCTGCGCCCCCGCCCCCGCGTCCCTCCTGGCATTCGCCGCCTACTCCGCCGGCGACGGCGGCCTCGCCAACGTCGCCCTCCAACGCGCCCTGGACGCCGACCCCGCCTACTCCATGGCCGTCATCCTCCGCGAGGTGATCGACGCCGGAATCCCGCCCGCCCAGCTCCGCCTGCGCATGACCTCCGACCAACTGGCCGCCGCCTACGACGACAACCCCCGAAAGGCAGGCTGACCGACATGACCGACCGCCTCCCGTTCCGGCTTCGCCTGGGCGCGTGCTCCGCCGAATGGCCGTCTTACGGCGGCGATCCTTGAAAGGCGGGCTGACCGACATGACCGACCGCCTCCCGTTCCGGCTTCGCCTGCGGGCGTCCTCGGCCGAGTGGGCGCGGGCTTACGGCGGCGATCCTCGAAAGGTCGGCAGAGGCGACATGGCCGAGCGCGTCCCGGTATCGGCGACGTCGGAGAAGTCGACTGCGACGCGCCTGAAATGTACGGCGAGGATCCCGTCCGGGAACGGGGGCGGGACGCGGTCGCGTGGCGTGCGGCATCGGTGCTCGTGGTGCGGGCGGTCGGGGCAGGGGCGGCGGTGTGCCGTGGGCCGGGGCCCGGACGGGGTCAGGGGGCTACGGCTTCACCGGGGGTGCCCGGGTCTATCCGGCGGTCGGTGTTGCGGGCGTTCCAGGCGCGCATCCGGGGCGGGTAGCCGACTATCTGGACGTCGTAGACGGGGAGGCCCAGGTCGCGGGCCACCTTGCCGATGACCTTGGGGGAGCCCACGCGGCGGCGGGTCCATTCGCCGTCGTGGGCGACGGCCACGGCGGTCGTGTCGGTGGCGAAGGTCTCCGGCTCCACGAAGAACTCCACGCCGCGGCGGGACCGCGCGAAGGCGATCAGCGCCTCGATGTCGGTGTCGGTCGCCTCGCGGTCGAGTTTCGTCACCGTGGAGCCGCGGTTCTTGCGGATCCCGAACCGGTCCCGGAACCTCATCGCCTACCCCGTCGTCTGGTGCGGATGCGGTGTACGACGATAACGACGATCCGGGCGCACCGGTTCCCGACACAGGGGGCGGAATCCCCGGCGTGCGGGGGCCCGAGCCCTAGACTGGCGGGGCCTTTGGGGGAACGGCGGCGGGGGTGTCGATGGGCGGGCTGGACGTCGTCCGGAGGGCGGCGGCAGCCGTCCTCGCGGGTGCGGTCTTCGCGGGGTTGAGCACGCTGACCCCGGCGCGAGGGCCGGTGGAACTCGCCGCCGCGCCCGAACCGCCTAGGGCGAGACCGAAGCCGGAACCGGCCCCCAAGCCCCCGCCGGACTGCTCGCGCGTCAAGTGCCTGGCGCTGACGTTCGACGACGGGCCGGCGGAGTCCACCGGCGAACTGCTGGGCATCCTCGCCGCCCGGAACGTCAAGGCGACGTTCTTCCTGGTAGGGGAGAACGTCGTCAAGTATCCGGAGGTCGTCCGGCAGGAGCTCGAGGCCGGGCACGAGATCGGCGACCACAGCTACACGCACGCCGATCTCGGTACGGCGTCCGAGGAGAAGATCCTGTCCGAGCTGACCCGGACGCAGGACGCCGTCAAGCGGGCGGCGGGGTTCACACCGGTGCTGCTCCGGCCGCCGTACGGGTCGATGTCCGAACGGCTGACGAAGATCACGCGGAAAATGGGCCTGGCGCAGGTGCTGTGGACGGTCGACCCGCTCGACTGGGAGCACCGCGACAGCGAGTACGTCGAGAAGCGGGTGCTGAAGTCGGCGAAGCCCGGCTATGTCGTGCTCATGCATGACATCCACCCGACGACGGTGCGGGCCGTCCCGCGGATCATCGACCGGCTGGCCGCCGAGGGGTACGTGTTCGTGACCGTGTCGGAGCTGTACGGCGGCAGGCTCGTCCCCGGGAGGGAGTACGGCCAGACGGGGAGGACGATGCACCAAGCGGACGATTCAGGGGCGGCTCAGGGTCTTCCCTGATGGTCGGGGGGCGCGGCCGTGTCCAGCATGGAGGCATGGACACCAGCGGGGATCTGAGGGTCTCGGACGCCGAGCGCGAACCGGTCATCCAGCGTCTTCAGGACGCGTACGCCGAGGGACGGCTCGACGAGGACGAGTTCGACATGCGCGTGCAACTGGCGATCACGGCCAGGACGAGGCGTGACCTGGGGGCCGTCACGCACGACCTCGCGCCCGAGCCCGCGCCCGGCCGGAAGGTCGCACTGCCGGGCGATCCGCCGACGGGCGAGGACAGGATGCTCGCGGCGGCGGCGCACGCGGTGGCGGTCCCGACGCTCTTCGTGGGGCCGCTCGTGCTGATGCTGCTGAGCGGCAAGCGGTCGGAGTACGTCCGGCGGCAGGCGGCGGAGGCGGTGAACTTCCAGGTGACGCTGCTGCTGCTCACGATCGTCACGTTCGGGGTCGGCGGGGTCGTGTACGCGGTGGCGTGGGTGCTGTCGGCGGTCGCGGCGGTGTTCGCGCTGTCCGGCCGGACGTACCGCTACCCGTGGATTCTTCGCCTGGTCAGGTGACCGGGGTTTGTCGGCATACGCCTTAGGGGAAAGGTTGACGTGGCCGCCCTGTAGCGGTGCTGTCGCCTCCAGGAGACGAAACGACGCCGATGTCTAACCTCATAGCCTTATTCCCTTCCCTGCCTGTGACACCTGCAACGTCCGAATTATGTGGACCATGCATGGGATGATCGATTAACTGTGTGTCCGGGGAGGGGTAGATGACGGAGCTTGCGATCAAGGGCGATCATCAGCGGGCGGTGGACGCGCTCAGGAGGTCCTACGAGGCGATCCCGGCGGGCACGCCGGTGCGGCTCGCGAAGCGGACCTCGAACCTGTTCCGGTGGCGCGACCCCTCGGCGGCGCCCGGCCTGGACGTGTCCGGGTTCGACAAGGTGCTGAGCGTCGACGCCGACGAGCGGACCGCGCAGGTCCAGGGCATGACGACCTACGAGGACCTCGTCGACGCGACGCTGCGGCACGGGCTGATGCCGACGGTCGTGCCGCAGCTGAAGACGATCACGCTGGGCGGGGCCGTGACGGGGCTCGGCATCGAGTCGACGTCGTTCCGGGACGGGCTGCCGCACGAGGGCGTCCTGGAGATGGAGGTCCTCACCGGGAGCGGTGAGATCGTCACCGCGACGCGCGACAACGAGCACGCGGACCTGTTCTACGGGTTCCCGAACTCCTACGGGACGCTCGGCTACACGCTGCGGCTGAAGATCGAGCTGCGGCAGGTGAGCCCGTACGTCCGGCTCCGGCACCTGCGGTTCGCCGACGCCGCGGAGCTGGCCAAGACGATGGCCGAGATCACCGAGTCCGGGACGTTCGAGGGCGAGTCCGTCGACTTCATGGACGGAACGGTCTTCGGCGCCGGCGAGCAGTACATCACGCTCGGCTTCTTCGCCGACTCGGTGCCGTACACGTCCGACTACACCGGCCAGCAGATCTACTACCGGTCGGTCCAGGAGCGGTCGGTCGACTTCCTGACGATCCGCGACTACATCTGGCGCTGGGACACCGACTGGTTCTGGTGCTCGGGCGCGTTCGGCGTGCAGAACGCGACCGTCCGGCGCCTGTGGCCGGACAAGTACAAGCGTTCCGACGTGTACCGCAAGCTCGTCGCGTACGACCGCCGGTACCATGTCGTCGCGCGCGCGGAGCGGTGGCGCGGCCTGCGTCCGCGCGAGGACGTCATCCAGGACATCGAGGTGCCCGTCGAGCGGCTGCCCGAGTTCCTGGAGTTCTTCCACGACAAGGTCGGCATGAGCCCGATCTGGCTGTGCCCGCTGCGCGCGAAGGAGCGGTGGCCGCTGTATCCGCTGGAGGTCGGCCGCGCCTACGTGAACGTCGGCTTCTGGGGGACGGTGCGGATCCCGCCCGGTCAGATCCCCGAGTACCACAACCGGCTCATCGAGCGTAAGGTCGCGGCGCTTGAGGGGCACAAGTCCCTCTACTCGACCTCGTTCTACGGCCGGGACGAGTTCTGGCGCTACTACGACGGGGAGACCTACCGCCGGCTCAAGGGGACGTACGACCCCGGCGAGCGGCTGCTGGACCTCTACGACAAGTGCGTGCGCGGACGCTGACATGCGCCCGCGGTATCGGGGGAGCCCAACGGGGCCGGCAGGCACCGGCCCGGGGCGGAGAGACAGGAGGGAACAAGATGACGCTGGCCAGGGTCTTCGAGCAGCTCGCCGGGGCTGAGGCGCCAGTGGAGTTCACGGCGTACGACGGATCGCGGGCGGGGGTGCCCGGCGCCGACATCCGGTTCGACGTGCGTTCGCCGTACGCGGTGTCGTACCTGCTGCACTCGCCGGGCGCGCTGGGCCTCGCCCGCGCCTACGTCACCGGCATGATCGACGTCAACGGGGACATGATCACCGCGTTGACGACGATGCAGCAGGTGCTGAGCGATGTGACGCCGCGCGACAAGGCGCGGATCGCCGGGGCGGTCCTCGGCGACCCGCTGCTGCGCGGCGCGGTCTCGCGCCGGCTGGACCCGCCTCCGCAGGAGGCGCCGTTCAGCCGGATCCCGTCGTGGCTGCGGCACTCCAAGCGGCGGGACGCGAAGGCCATCTCCCACCACTACGACGTGTCCAACACCTTCTACGAGTGGGTGCTCGGCCCCTCCATGGCGTACACGTGCGCGTGCTACCCGCACGCGGACGCGACGCTGGAGGAGGCGCAGTTCGCCAAGCACGACCTGGTCGCGAAGAAGATCGCCCTGAAGCCGGGGATGCGGCTGCTGGACGTGGGCTGCGGCTGGGGCGGCATGGTGATGCACGCCGCGAAGGAGTACGGCGTCAAGGCGCTCGGTGTCACGCTGTCCAAGCAGCAGGCCGAGTGGGCGCAGAAGGCGATCGCGGACCGGGGCCTGTCCGATCTCGCGGAGGTCCGGCACATGGACTACCGGGACGTGACCGAGACCGGCTTCGACGCGATCAGCTCCATCGGCCTCACCGAGCACATCGGCAAGGCGAACCTCCCGGCCTACTTCTCGTTCCTGTACGGGAAGCTGCGCAAGGGCGGGCGGATGCTGAACCACACCATCACGCGTCCGGACAACACGGCCCCGTCCCGCAAGGAGAACGGGTTCATCAACCGGTACGTGTTCCCGGACGGCGAGCTGGAGGGCCCCGGCTACGTCCAGATGCAGATGAACGACGCGGGTTTCGAGATCCGCCACCAGGAGAACCTGCGGGAGCACTACGCCCGCACGCTGACCGCCTGGTGCGAGAACCTCGACGAGCACTGGGACGAGGCCGTCGCCGAGGTCGGCGACGGCATCGCCCGCGTGTGGCGCGTGTACATGGCGGGCTGTGTGCTCGGCTTCAACCAGAACTGGATCCAGTTGCACCAGACGCTCGGTGTCAAGGTGGACGACGACGGCACGAGCCACATGCCGCTGCGTCCCGACTGGAATTCGTGACGGCGGAGCCGCTCCCGCGACGAGGACGAGCCGACCGGATGCTCCGGTCGGCTCGTCGCCGTCTCGGCGTGCGTCACGCCCGTGCTTCGTCCCAGGCCGCGCTGCCGAGGAAGTAGGTGTCGTAGACCTCCTGGACGTCGAGGAGGCTCTCCGGGGGGACCTTCCCGTAGGCGATGCGCTCCAGGTGCCGGAAGTACTCGAACCGTTCGACGCCGGGCGTGATGACGATGAGGATGTCGGCGTCCTCGCCGGGCGCGGCGGCGAAGGCGTGCGGGAGGCCGGGCGGGACGACGACGAGGTCGCCGCGCCCGGCGGTCACGACCTGGTCGCCGGACAGCAGCTGCGCGGTGCCGTCCAGCATGTAGAACAGCTCGGCCGACCCGTCGTGGCGGTGCGGCTTCGCGCCGTCCGCCCCGCCGCTCAGGGTGACCCGCTGGGTGGACAGCGCCCCGCCGGTCGAGCTGCTGTCGGCCAGCAGCCGGATCGTGGTGGGCGCCCGCCCGACCACCTCGGCCTCGGCGGACCGGACGATCACGGATTCATCGAATCCCGGTGCGATCAACGACATGTTCACTCCCCGTTCAGGACGGACGATCAGAAGACGGAATACCAGGACGTGCGAGCGGCCCCTGCCCGTCGGACGGCCGCCGCGGTCGGCGGAGGTCCGGGCGCGGCATCATACGGCGAAGAGCAGGGCGGCGCTGACCAGGACGGTCACGGCGGTGGCGAAGTGGATGCCGAAGGCGACGGCCTTGGTGCCGCCGTGCCGCAGGACGATGAGCGTGTCCCCGAGCGGCGCCAGGGCGACGACCAGCATGTACCAGCCCGCGGCCTCCGCGCCGGCGAAGGCGATCAGGGCGAGGCCGAGGAGGCCGAACGTCAGGTCGCGCAGGCCCTTGATCTCCAGGTAGGCCACGTCCGTCTCGGCGGGGACGCCGTAGCCGGCGGCCGCCGCCCGCGGCGTGATCAGGAAGCGCGCGCCGATGAAGGCGACGAACAGGGTGAGCACGGTGGCCAGGGCATAGGCGGTGATGGTGAGCATTGCGGCGACTCCGAAGCTAGCGGTGCTAGGAACAAGAATGATGCTAGCATAGCGTCGGCATGTTCGCTAGCGCTGCTAGGATCGGGGTCATGTCGATCCAGACGCGCCGGGAGCGCGAGCGGGCCGAGCGGGAGCGGTTGATCGTCACGGCCGCGCGGGACCTGGCCGAGGCCGAGGGCTGGGACGCGGTGACGACGCGGCGGCTCGCCGCGGAGATCGAGTACAGCCAGCCCGTCCTCTACAGCCACTTCAAGGGCAAGGACGCCATCATGGCGGCCGTCGCGGTCGAGGGGTGCGCCGAACTCGCGGCGGAACTCCGCGAGGCGCGCGCCGGGTCCGCGGATCCGGCCGGGGGCCTCGCGAACGTCGCCGGGGCCTACGCCGGGTTCGCCGAGCGCCGGCCCGCCCTCTACGACGCGATGTTCACCCACGCCGTCGACCTGCCCTTCGCGACCCCCGAGGCCCCCGCCCCGCTGCAAGAGGCGTTCGGCGAGCTGCGCGAGACCGTCCGGCCCTTCGCGGGCGAGGACGACCCGGAGGTGCTCACCGAGACGTTCTGGAGCGCGCTGCACGGCCTCGTCACCCTGATGCGCGACGGCCGGATGCGCCGCGAGCAGCACGAGCGGCGCCTCGCCGTCCTGATCCGGCGCTTCTCGAACTGGCCTGCCGCCGGTCAACATTCGTCCTGACCCGATATCGCCCCAGGTCAGCGCGGGTAGGCGAGGACCAGGACCAGCGAGAGGGGACGGACGGCCATGCACATCCGGTCCCCGGTCAAACCGATGCTGGCCACGACGGTCGACCGCATCCCGCCGCCGCAGGCGTGCCCGGGGGGCTGCCGGTACGAGCCGAAGTTCGACGGGTTCCGCGCGATCGCGATCGTGGACGAGGCGGGCGCCGTGCACCTGTCGTCCCGCCGCCGGATCCGGTTCAACGACGCGTTCCCCGAGGTGGTGGCGGCCGTCCGCGAGCGGCTCCCGCCCGGCACGGTCGTCGACGGGGAGATCGTCCGCTGGGGGCCGGACGGACGCCTCGACTTCGGCGCGCTGCAGCGCCGGCACGTCGCCGGACGCCGCCGTGACGAACTCGCCCGCGCCGAGCCCTGCCACTACGTCGTGTTCGACGTCCTCGAATCGGACGGCGCCGACCTGCGCCCGCGGCCGCTGCGCGAGCGGCGCCGCGTCCTGGAGGCGCTGCTCGGCGACGAGCCGCCCGGCGCGCGGGTGGTCGGCACGCCGCAGACGGCCGACGCCGAGGAGGCGCGGATCTGGTTCGACGCGCTGGCCGGCCAGGGCATCGAGGGCCTGGTGGTGAAGGACGCCGACGGCCCGTACCTGGAGGGGCGCCGCCGCTGGTGGAAGGTGAAGCGGCGGGTCACCGCCGAGGCGGTCGTCGGCGGGGTGACCGGCACGCGGCAGGCGCCCGAGTCGCTGATCCTCGGCCGGCCCGACGCGGAGGGGCGGCTCCGCGTCGTCGCGCGGACGACCCCGCTGGCGCCGGCCGCCCGCACCGGCCTCGCGGGCGTGCTGCGGCACGCCGGGCCGGACCATCCGTGGCCGCCGGAGCTGCCCGCCGGGTTCGCGGGCGGGCTGTACGGGGCACATCCGCCGATCCGCTACGTGCGGACGGAGCCCGACGTCGTGGTGGAGTTCAGCGGGGACACCGCCGTGGAGGGCGGCCGGTGGCGGCACGCCGTCCGCTACGTCCGCATCCGGACGGACCTGTCGCCGGCCCAGGTCCCGGAGTTCGGCGAACCGCCCTGATCAGGGCAGCCAGCCGAGGATGTGCCGGTTGACCTCGTCCGGGCGGTCGAGCTGGAGGAAATGGCCGGCGTCCGGGACGAGGCGGGCGCTGGAACCGGGCGGCAGGGCGGCCTGGACGGCGCCCATGTCGACCACGTCGGCGCCGAGGCAGCCGTCGGCGGCGCCGTGCAGGTAGAGGACGGGCAGCTCGCCGACGGCGGAGGCGGCCGCCTGCTCGGCCGCGTAGCGCTCGACGAGGCGGGACGGGTCGAGCATGGCGCGGTAGTAGCCGATCGCGGCCTCGATGTTGGCGGGTGCGGCGAGGCAGTCCATGACGTGGTCGACGTCCGCCGTGCGGTCGCGGCCGTCCGCGGGCGACCAGTCGCGCCACAGGCCCTCGACGAACGCGCGGTCGAGTGCCGTCTCCGCGAGCGGCGTCTGGAAGACGAAGATGTAGAACGAGCGCTTGAGCTGCTCGTAGTCGAAGAACGCGGTCCCCATCACCGACATCGGCGGGACGGACATGGCGACGGCCCTCCGCCACCGGCCGGGTGCGACGTTCGCCGCGCCGTAGGTGGTGAAGGCGCCCCAGTCGTGGCCGATGACGACGGCGTCGGGGCCGCCGCCGAGGGCCTCGTGCAGGGCGACGGCGTCGGCGGCGAGGGCGCCGGTCTGGAAGGCGCCGTCCGCCGGGACGGACGTGGGCGCGTAGCCGCGCATGAACGGGGCGACGGCGCGGTATCCGGCGGCGGCGAGTTCGGGCATGAGGTGCCGCCAGGTGTGCGGCGAGTCGGGGAAGCCGTGCAGGAGCAGCGCGAGGGGGCCGTCCGCGGGGCCCGCCGTGAGGTATCCGAAGTCGAGCCCGTTCGCCGTGACCGATCCGGTCGTGATGCCGCTCATGTCCGCCTCCTCGGTTCGCGGCGCACGCTACCGGGCCGCCGCGCGGCCCGGACGCCCGGGTCGGCTATCCTTCGGATATCGGTGTCTCACTATCTATTTACAGCGGAATCCGTACTCACTTAGCATCAATACAACTGGATCAATCGCACTGAGGGAAACGTGATGACGGAGCCGGACGTGACCAGCCAGCAGCACGAAACGATGCAGAGGGCGGCGCGCGACCATCTGTGGATGCACTTCGCGCGCCACTCGGGTTCCCAGGGCGGCGGCGAGATCCCCATGATCGTCCGCGGGGACGGCCCGTACGTGTACGACTCGGCCGGCCGCCGCTACCTGGACGGGCTGTCCGGGCTGTTCACCGTCCAGGCCGGGCACGGGCGCGAGGAGCTGGCGCAGGCCGCCGCCAAGCAGGCCGCCGAGCTGGCCTACTTCCCGATCTGGTCGTACGCGCACCCGAAGGCGGTGGAGCTGGCCGAGCGGCTCGCCGGCCTCGCGCCCGCGAACCTGAACCGCGTCTTCTTCACCACCGGCGGCGGCGACGCCGTCGAGAGCGCCTGGAAGCTCGCCAAGCAGTACTTCAAGATGACCGGGAAGCCGGCGAAGCACAAGGTGATCAGCCGTGCGGTCGCCTACCACGGCACCCCGCACGGCGCCCTGTCGCTGACCGGGCTGCCGGACCTGAAGGCCCCGTTCGAGCCGCTCGTGCCGAGCGCGTTCCGGGTGCCGAACACCAACATCTACCGCGCCGCCGAGCACCGCGACGACCCCGAGGCGTTCGGCCGGTGGGCCGCCGGCCGGATCGAGGAGGCCATCGAGTTCGAGGGCCCCGACACCGTCGCCGCGGTGTTCCTGGAGCCGGTGCAGAACTCGGGCGGCTGCTTCCCGCCGCCGCCCGGCTACTTCGAGCGCGTCCGGGAGATCTGCGACCGGCACGACGTCCTGCTGGTGTCGGACGAGGTGATCTGCGCGTTCGGCCGCCTCGGCACGATGTTCGGCGCGCAGCGCTTCGGCTTCGAGCCCGACATCATCACCTTCGCCAAGGGGGTGACCTCGGGGTACGCGCCGCTCGGCGGCATGCTCGTCGCCGACCGCCTCTTCGAGCCGTTCCGGCACGGGACGGAGATGTTCGCGCACGGCTACACCTTCGGCGGCCACCCGGTGGCGGCGGCCGTGGCGCTCGCCAACCTCGACCTGTTCGAGCGCGAGGACCTGAACGGCCACGTCATGCGCAACCGGGACGCCTTCCGCGGCACCCTGGAGCGCCTGCTCGACCTGCCGATCGTCGGGGACGTCCGGGGCGACGGCTTCTTCTACGGCATCGAGCTCGTGAAGGACGGGGACACCCGCGAGACGTTCGACGACGGCGAGTGCGAGCGGCTGCTGCGCGGGTTCCTCGACAAGGCGCTCTACGAGGCGGGCCTGTACTGCCGCGCCGACGACCGCGGCGACCCCGTCGTCCAGCTGGCGCCGCCGCTGATCTGCGACCAGGGCCACTTCGACGAGATCGAGCAGATCCTGCGGTCCGTGCTGACGGAGGCGTGGGCCCGGATCTGACCGGGCCGCCGGGTCCGGGCGCCGGCCCGGGCCCGGCGCCGTTAGTGTGAGGCGCGTCACCGCCCCGATCAGTGTGCGCTTATGGCTTTACTCTGACAGGCTGCATGTAAACCGAATCGGGTTCGGAACGGGCGAGGTGGTGGGGCGCGTGCTCAAGGTCGAGGACATCAACCTGACCGACTGGGAGTTCTGGCGGCGGCCGCACGAGTATCGGCACGAGGCGTTCAAGGCTCTGCGCCGGCACTCGGAGCTGGTCCACTTCGAGGAACCCGACATCGTCATCATGCCGCAGGGGCCCGGCTACAAGGCGCTCACCCGGCACGCCGACATCGTCGAGGCGTCCCGCCGCCCGCAGGACTTCTGCTCCGGCAAGGGCGCCATCAGCATCCCGGACATGCCCGGCGACATGCACGAGTACTTCGGCTCGATGATCAGCATGGACGACCCCCGGCACGCCAAGATCCGGCGGATCGTGTCCCGGGCGTTCTCCCCGCGCATGATCCAGCGGTTCGAGGACCAGGTCGAGAGCGTCGCCGGCGGGATCGTCGAGAACATGGCCGCGGGCGGCGGCACCGGCGACTTCGTCGCGGACGTCGCGGCCCGGCTCCCGCTGCGGATCATCTGCGACATGATGGGCATCGGCGAGGAGCACTACCAGACCGTCCTGGACTCCACGAACGTCATCCTCGCCGGGAACGACCCCGAGTTCGTCCCGTCCGAGAGCGCCGAGGACATGGCGATGGCGCTGCTCGGCGCGGGCGAGACCCTCAAGGGCATCGTCGAGGACCTCGGCCGGCGGCGCCGCGAGAACCCCACCGACGACCTGACGTCCGCCCTGGTGAACGCCAACGTCGACGGCGAGTCGCTCACCGACCAGGAACTCGGCTCGTTCTTCATCCTGCTGGTCGTCGCCGGCAACGAGACCACCCGCAACGCCATCGCGCACGGCCTCGACCTGTTCACCCGCAACCCCGAGCAGCGGGCGCTGCTCACCGCGGACTTCGACGGCCGCATCGCGGGCGCCATCGAGGAGATCGTCCGATACGTGTCGCCGGTCATCTGGATGCGCCGCACCGCGACCCGCGACACCACGCTCAACGAGCACGAGATCAAGGAGGGCGACAAGCTCGTCCTCTACTACTGGTCGGGCAACCGCGACGAATCCGTCTTCACCGAGCCGGAGAAGTTCGACATCCTGCGCGACCCGAACCCGCACGTCGGGTTCGGCGGCCCCGGCCCGCACTTCTGCCTCGGCGCCCACCTGGCCCGGCGCGAGATCACCGTGATGTTCCGCGAGCTGCTGCGCCGGACGCCCGGCATCCGCGCCTCCGCCGAGCCCGACCGGCTGGAGTCCAACTTCATCAACGGGATCAAGCGCCTGCCCTACACGTTCTGACCTGAACTACCAGGGGCCGCCTGCATTACCAGGGGACGGGGCCGTCCTCGGAGACGTACGCGCCCGTCGGGCCGCCGTCGCCGAGCACGGCCACCCCGGCGATCACGGACGCCCCCTGCGCCGCCGTCCGGTGCCCGGCGTGCTCGTTCAGGTCGGTCGCGCAGTACCCGGGCGCGGCGGCGTTCACCGTGACCGAGGTGCCCGCCAGCTCCTTGGCGTAGGCGACGGTGACGGCGTTGAGCGCCGACTTCGACGCGTTGTACGGCAGCAGGTTGACGGCGTGCACGGAGCTGGACGGGTCACTGTGCAGGCCCAGCGAGCCGAGTTCGCTGGAGACGTTGACGATCCGCCCGGCGGGGGAGCGGCGCAGCAGCGGCAGCATCGCGTTGGTGACGGCGACGACGCCGAACACGTTCGTCTCGAACGCGGTCCGGACGAGGTCCGGCGCCGTCCGGCTCGGCGGGTACAGCCCGTTCCCGGCGGCGCCGGTCGTCGTGATCCCGGCGTTGTTGACCAGGATGTCGAGCCGGCCGAACTCCGCGTCGATCCACTCGGCGGCGGATTCCACGGTCCCGGCATCGGTGACGTCGAGCCGGACGAAGCGGGCGTCGATCCCCTCGGCGCGCAGCGCCGCTGCGGCCCGCTCGCCGCGTCCGGCCGACCGGGCCCCGACCAGGACGGTGATCCCGTCGCCGCCCAGGATGCGGGCCGTCTCGAAGCCGATGCCCTTGTTGGCTCCGGTGATGAGCGCGATCTGTGTCGTCATGCCCCCAGCCTGCGCGGCGGCCGCCCGGGTGAGGAGAGACCGGCGGAGGCTGGGATCGGCGGTACCACCCTGCGCCTGGCGGTGGCCGCGCCGCGTCGGACATGCTGGAGGGCATGGACAGGCAGGAGATGGCGGCGTTCCTGCGCTCGCGTCGCGCGCGCATCCAGCCCGCGGACGTCGGGCTCCCGGCGGGCAGGCGGCGCCGGACGCCGGGGCTGCGCCGCGAGGAGATCGCCCAGCTGGCCGGGATGTCGGTGGACTACTACATCCGGCTGGAACAGGGCCGCGGCCCCCGTCCGTCCCGGCAGATCCTCGGCGCGGTGGCGCGCGCGCTGAGGCTGACCGATGACGAGCGCCGCCACCTCTACCACCTCGCGGGCGAACCTCCGGAACCGCCCGGCGCGCCCTCGCGGGACGTCCCGCCCGGCATCCTGCACCTGCTCGACCGCCTGGACGACACGCCCGCCTACGTGCTGAACGCGCGCCACGACATCCTCGCCTGGAACGCCCTGGCCGCGGCGCTCATGACCGACTTCGCCGCCATGGAGCCCCGCGACCGCAACGTCCTCCGGTGGCTGTTCACCGGGCCCGCCATCGAGCGGTTCGACACCGACGAGTACGTGGAACAGCTCGCCCGCACCTCGGTGGCGGACCTGCGGTCGTCGGCGGGCCGCTATCCCGGCGACGCCGGCATCGCCGAACTGGTCGCCGAGGTGTCCGCCCGCAGCGCGCTGTTCGCCCGGCTCTGGGACGAGGGCGAGGTCGGGGTCAGGCGCGGCAGCCGCAAGACGATGCGGCATCCGGTCGTCGGAGAGCTGGAACTGCACTGCGACGTCCTGTACGTGCCGGAACGCGACCAGCGGGTCGTCCTGTACACGGCCGCGCCCGGCACGCCGTCCCACGAGGCGCTGAAACTGCTGCGCGTGGTCGGCACCCAGGACCTCAGCGTCCGCTGAGGCCCTGGGAGGCGCCGCTAGCGCAGTTCGCGCTTGAGGATCTTGCCCGTGGCGGTCATGGGCAGCTCGTCGCGGAACTCCACGATGCGCGGGTACTTGTAGTTGGCGAACTGCTCCTTGCCCCAGGCGACCAGCTCGTCCTCGGTGACGGCGGCGCCGGGCTCGCGGATCACGTACGCCTTGATCTCCTCGCCGTGGGACGGGTGCTCGACGCCCACGACCGCGACCAGGGACACGTCCGGGTGGGTCAGCAGGACCTCTTCCAACTCGCGCGGGTACACGTTGTACCCGCCTCGGATGATCATGTCCTTGGAGCGGTCGATGATGTAGTAGTAGCCGTCCTCGTCGCGGCGGGCCACGTCCCCGGTGCGGAACCAGCCGTCCCTGATGGACGCCTCGGTCGCCTCCGGCCGGTCGTAGTAGCCCTTCATGATGTTGTGCCCGCGGATGGCGATCTCCCCGGGACCCTCGCCCTCGATCTCCTTCCAGTCGTCGTCGATCAGCTTCATCTCCACGCCCCACACGGGCAGGCCGATCGAGCCGGGCTTGGTCGGCCGGTCGGGGCGGTTGAACGAGGCGACCGGGGACGTCTCCGACAGGCCGTAGCCCTCCAGGACGTCCACGTCGAACTTGTTCTTGACGCCCTTGAGGACCTCCATCGGCAGCGCGGACCCGCCCGACACCGCGACCCGCAGGTTCTCCTTGATCGTCGCGATGTCCTCGGCGGAGGTGTCGTGGGTCAGCAGCCCCCAGTACATCGTCGGGACGCCGGCGAAGATGTTCACCTTCTCCTTCACCATCAGCTCGATCGCCTGCCCGGCGTCGAACCTCGGCTGCATGACCAGCGTCGCGCGGCGGTAGAAGCCGACGTTCATCACGCAGGTCTGCCCGAAGATGTGGAACAGCGGCAGCGTCACCAGCGAGGTGTCGTGCAGCGTCCGGTAGAACAGCGTGTCGTCCACCATGGCGTTGGACAGCAGGTTGCTGTGCGTCAGCTCGGCGCCCTTCGGCTGCCCGGTCGTCCCGCTGGTGTAGATGATCACCGCGGTGTCGTCCGGGCCGGTCCGCGCGGTGTCGAACGTTCCCGGCTGCCCGGCGAGCGCGGCCCAGAACAGCTCCGCGCCCTCGATCGGGGACTCGGCCGCCGCCGGGTTCGCGGGCAGCAGGAAGTAGTGCTCGCAGCCGTCCGCCTGCTCGAAGCCGGCGCGGCCCATCTCGCCGAGCGGCAGCTCCGGGGTGCCCTCGAAGCAGAAGAACGCCTTCGCGTCGGAGTCGCCGAGGTGGTAGGCGATCTCGCGCGGCTTGAGTAGGACGTTCAGCGGGACGACGACCGCGCCCGCCTTCAGCGCCCCGAAGTACACCATCGGGAAGTAGGGCAGGTTCGGGCTGGACAGCGCCACCTTGTCGCCCGGTCCGATGCCGCGCGACCGCAGCAGGTTCGCGACCTGGTTGGCGACCGAGTCGATGAACGCGTAGGAGAGCCGCAGGTCGCCGAACACCACGGCGTCCCGGTCGGGCGTCTCCCGGGCGGCGTCCTCCAGCAGCACGGACAGGTTGAGCATGGCACTCCTCGCGCGAAAGGCGACCGGTCGGTTAGTTACCGACGAGTCTACGAACGGTTCCGCACATCCTGCTGTACGGGACTACGGGAAGGCCATCTTTTCCGGCGCTTTGACGTGCCGTTTCAGGCCGCCCCCACCCCGGGCGGGGCCGTCCGGGGCGTTAAGTACCGGCGAGAGGGCTTGCGGCTGCGCTATTCTTGATGTATGTCAGCCAGGCTGCTCCTCGAAGGACCACGTTGACGAAGTGACGTCAGCGTGGTGGCCCCTCCTTGCGAGGGGCCGTTTCATGTCGGCGGACGGCCCGGGATCCAGCAGCACGAAGCGGAGTCTGTAAGCGTGAGCAGCGACGAGCAGTACGACCCACGGGCGGTTCAGGACAAGTGGCAGGCCCGCTGGGCGGAGCTCGACCCGTTCGCGGCCGACGAGAAGGACACCGCCACCGAGCGGCGCTACGCGCTGGACATGTTCCCCTACCCCAGCGGCGACCTGCACATGGGCCACGCGGAGGCGTTCGCCATCGGCGACGTCCCCGCGCGCTACTGGGCGCAGCGCGGCTACAACGTCATGCACCCCATCGGGTGGGACTCCTTCGGCCTGCCCGCCGAGAACGCCGCCATCCAGCGCGACTCGCACCCCGCCGAATGGACGTACGCCAACATCGAGACGCAGGCCGCGTCCTTCCAGCGGTACGCGCCGTCCTTCGACTGGTCGCGCCGCCTGCACACCTCCGACCCCGAGTACTACAAGTGGACGCAGTGGCTGTTCCTGCGCTTCTACGAGCGGGGCCTGGCCTACCGCAAGGGCGGGCACGTCAACTGGTGCCCGAAGGACCAGACCGTCCTGGCCAACGAGCAGGTCGTCGGCGGGCACTGCGAGCGCTGCGGCGCGCTGGTCGAGAAGCGCGTGCTGACCCAGTGGTACTTCAAGATCACCGACTACGCCGACCGGCTGCTGGACGACATGGCGCAGCTGGAGGGCAAGTGGCCCGAGCGCGTCCTGCTGATGCAGCGCAACTGGATCGGCCGCTCCACCGGCGCCGACGTCGACTTCGTCATCGAGGGCCGCGACGAGCCCGTCACCGTCTACACCACCCGTCCCGACACGCTGTACGGCGCCACGTTCATGGTCGTGGCGGCCGACGCGGCGCTGGCCGAGGAGGTCTGCCACCCCGACCACCGGGCCGCGTTCGAGGCCTACCGCGAGGAGGTCTCCCGCGAGAGCGAGATCGAGCGGCTGTCCATCGAGCGCGAGAAGACCGGCGTGTTCCTGGGCCGCTACGCGATCAACCCGGTCAACGGCGAGCGGCTGCCGGTCTGGGCGTCCGACTACGTGCTGGCCGAGTACGGGCACGGCGCGATCATGGCCGTCCCCGCGCACGACCAGCGCGACCTGGACTTCGCGCTGAAGTTCGGCCTGCCCGTCCGCGTCGTCGTCGAGACCGGCCTGGACGACCCCGCCGCGACCGGCGTCGCCACCCCCGGCGACGGCGCGATCGTCAACTCGGGCCCGATCGACGGGCTGACCAAGACCGACGGCATCGCCCGCATCATCGAGGTCCTGGAGGAGCGCGGCACCGGCCGCGCGTCCGTCAACTTCCGGCTGCGCGACTGGCTGGTGTCCCGGCAGCGGTTCTGGGGCTGCCCGATCCCGATCGTCCACTGCGCGGCGTGCGGGGAGGTCCCCGTCCCGGACGAGCAGCTGCCGGTGCGGCTGCCCGAGGGGCTGCGCGGCGTCGACCTGGCGCCCAAGGGCACCTCGCCGCTGGCCGCCGCGTCCGACTGGGTCAACACCGAGTGCCCCAAGTGCGGCGGCGCCGCCAAGCGCGACACCGACACGATGGACACGTTCGTCGACTCGTCCTGGTACTACTTCCGGTACTGCTCGCCCGGCTACCAGGACGGCCCGTTCGACGTCGAGCAGGTCCGCCGCTGGATGCCCGTCGACCAGTACACCGGCGGTGTCGAGCACGCCATCCTGCACCTGCTGTACAGCCGGTTCTTCACCAAGGTCCTGTACGACATGGGCATGGTCGAGTTCACCGAGCCGTTCCGCCGGCTGCTGAACCAGGGCCAGGTCATCAACAAGGGCAAGGCGATGTCGAAGTCGCTGCGCAACGGCGTCGACCTGGGCGAGCAGATCGGCGAGTTCGGGGTGGACGTCGTCCGGCTGGCGATCCTGTTCTCCGGCCCGCCCGAGGACGACATCGACTGGGCGGACGTGTCCCCGCACGGCATGTCGAAGTTCCTGACCCGCGTCCACCGCATCGCCACCGAGGTGGCGTCCGCCCCCGGCGCCGACTTCGCCGCCGGCGACACGGCGCTGCGGCGGGTGACGGCCCGCACCGTCGACGAGGCCACGACGCTGGTCGAGACGGAGCGGTTCAACGTCGCGATCGCGCGGATCATGGAGCTGGTCACCGCGACCCGCAAGGCCATCGACTCCGGTCCCGGCGCCGCCGACCCGGCCGTCCGGGAGGCCGCCGAGACGATCGCGGTCCTGCTGTCGCTGTTCGCGCCCTACACCGCCGACGAGGCGTGGGAGCTGCTGGGCCGCACCGCCCCGGTGATCCGCGCGGGCTGGCCCGCGGCCGACCCGGCCCTGCTGGTGGAGGAGTCGGTCACCTGCGTGGTGCAGATCGCCGGCAAGGTCCGCGACCGCCTGGAGGTCGCACCGACCATCGCCGCCGAGGAGCTGGAGCGGCGCGCCCTGGCCTCCGCCAAGGTCCAGGACGCCCTGGGCGGCGCCGAGATCATCAAGATCATCGTCCGGGCGCCGAAGATCGTCAACATCGTGCCCAAGCGCTGACACCCGCCCCGCGCCCCTGCCCGGGGCGCGGGCATGCGGAAACGGCCGCCGGAACGTTCCGGCGGCCGTTTCGGCGTACGTTCGCTACATCTTGCGGAGGACGGCGACGACGCGGCCGAGCACCGATGCCTCGTCGCCGGGGATCGGCTCGTAGGCGGAGTTCTGCGGCATCAGCCAGATGTGGCCGTCGTCGCGGCGCTTGAAGGTCTTCACCGTGGCCTCGCCGTCGATCATGGCGGCCACGATGTCGCCCTGCTCGGCGACCGGCTGCTGCCGGACGACGACCCAGTCGCCGTCCGCGATCGCGGCCTCGATCATCGAGTCGCCGGTGACCTTCAGCAGGAAGTGCGTGCCCTCGCCGACGAGCTGCTTCGGCAGGGTGAAGACGTCCTCGACGGCCTCCTCGGCGAGGATCGGGCCGCCGGCGGCGATCCGCCCGACGAGCGGCACGTAGGCGGGCGCGGGCCGCGCCGAGGTCGGCTGGCCCCCGGCCGCCTCGAACGCCTCGTCCTCGGTGCGCACCGGCGTCGTGCCCGGCACCCGCACCTCGACCGCGCGCGGCCGGTTGGGGTCGCGCCGCAGGTAGCCCTTGCGCTGGAGCGACCGGAGCTGGTGCGACACGCTGGAGGTGCTGGTCAGCCCGACGGCCTCGCCGATCTCGCGCATCGACGGCGGGTACCCGCGCCGCTGGACCGAGTCGCGGATCACCTCCAGCACCATGCGCTGCCGCTGGGTCAGGCCCGTCTCGTCCATCGGCCCGTCGGGCAGCTCCCGGACCTTGCTCATCGCTAGTCGCCTCCCGGGCGCCTCGATCGGTCACTCCTTGTCATGGAACGCTATCGCGTCCCGGCCTAATGATCAAACAATTGTTCGAAGATGTACTCGCTTTTCGCGATCCCCTCCTGGTAGAACATCGTACAGACGTTCGATCGAAAATTCATTCGACGTCGAGGAGGGGAGAGATGTCCGGTTCACCGCACAGTGACCGTGCCCCGATCCGCCTGACCCGCCGCGGCCGCGCCGTCCTGGTCGCCTTCGCCGCCGCCGTCACCCTCGTCGCCCTCTGGCTGACGGTGGGCCCCGGCGCCTTCGCGGGCTCGGGCGAGAGCGGGGACGGGACGTCCCGTCCGGCCAGGACGGTCGTCGTCGAGCCGGGGGAGACCCTCTGGGGCATCGCGTCCGCCGCCGACCCCGGCGGCGACCCGCGCCGCGCCGTCGAGCGCATCATGGACCTCAACGGCCTGGGCGGCGACCCTATCGTCCGACCCGGCCAGGAGATCCGCCTCCCGTCCGGATGACGCCCTCTCCGGGGCCGCGCGCCCGTGCTCCGCGCACCCCTGGCCGCCGGCTCCGGGGCGTGCCCGGCGACCCGTCCCACCTGGCCATCCGTGGCCGCGGCGCGCTCCGCGCGGCGACACGCCCGGCGAAAAATCCGCGGGCCGTGAGATGACCTGCGCGGACGGGCCGGATGTGACGCACGGGGCGGCGGATCAGGTTGCGAACGCCTGCGGCGAGCCGTACGGTTGGACCACAACATCTAGTAGTCACATCGATGTAGTTCACTATATGTGGCACCTACATCGGTGTAACTCGTTTTCGTCAGGGGAGGGATCGAGCGTGCACTGTCCGTTCTGCCGCAACCCTGACACCAAAGTGATCGACAGCCGTTCCACCGACGACGGCGGCGCCATTCGGCGGCGCCGGTCGTGCGCGGAATGCGGCAAGCGATTCACGACGCAGGAGAATGTGCTCGTGATGGTGGCCAAGCGCAGCGGGGTCACCGAGCCGTTCTCCCGGGAAAAGATCATCGCCGGGGTGCGCAGGGCCTGCCAGGGCCGTCCGGTCGACGAGGATGCGCTCGCGAAGCTGGGGCAGCGGGTCGAAGAGGCGATCAGATCGTCCGGATCCGCGGAAATCCCCTCGCACGAGATCGGCCTCGCCATCCTGGGGCCGCTCGGCGAACTCGACGAGGTCGCCTATCTGCGATTCGCTTCGGTCTACCGGGGCTTCGAGTCGCTGGACGACTTCGCCAAGGAGATCGAAGCACTGCGGAAGGCCGGTTCCTCGGGGGAGCCCGGCCCGTCCCGATAGGGACGGTTCCGGCACCACAAAGCAGCACATTGAAGGCGCCTCCGCGCGGGCATGTCCCGTGCGGCGGCGGAGTTGTTCCTGAGCAGGGTCCGGCGGGAGGGCCCGAGAAGGGGGAAGGCCATGACGGAGACGGTGAGCGGCTCGGCGGCGCGGCGCGGCAAGGGGGGCCGCAAAGGGCTGAAGGTCGAGCGCATCTTCACCACGCCCGGCGTGCATCCGTACGACGAGATGCGCTGGGAGCGTCGTGACGTCGTCATGACCAACTGGCGCGACGGCTCGGTGAACTTCGAGCAGCGCGGCGTCGAGTTCCCCGACTTCTGGTCGCTGAACGCCGTCAACATCGTCACGTCCAAGTACTTCCGCGGCGCGGTCGGCACCCCGCAGCGGGAATGGAGCCTGAAGCAGCTCGTCGACCGCGTCGTCCGGGTCTACACCGAGACCGCCGTCGAGGAGGGGTACTTCGCCTCCGAGCAGGACGCCGAGATCTTCGACCACGAACTGAAGTACGCGCTCGTCCACCAGCTCTTCAGCTTCAACTCGCCGGTCTGGTTCAACGTGGGGACGCAGTCCCCGCAGCAGGTGAGCGCGTGCTTCATCCTGTCGGTGGACGACACGATGGAGTCGATTCTCGACTGGTACAAGGAAGAGGGCGTCATCTTCAAGGGCGGCTCCGGCGCCGGCCTGAACCTCTCCCGCATCCGGTCCAGCCGGGAGCTGCTCTCCTCCGGCGGCACCGCCAGCGGCCCGGTCTCCTTCATGCGCGGCGCCGACGCCTCCGCGGGGACGATCAAGTCCGGCGGCGCGACCCGCCGCGCCGCGAAGATGGTCGTGCTCGACGTCGACCACCCCGACATCGAGGAGTTCATCGCGACCAAGGCGCGCGAGGAGGACAAGATCCGCGCGCTGCGGGACGCCGGGTTCGACATGGACCTCGGCGGCAAGGACATCGGCAGCGTCCAGTACCAGAACGCCAACAACTCCGTCCGCGTGTCGGACGAGTTCATGCAGGCCGTCGAGTCGGGCGGCGAGTTCGCGCTGCGCGCCCGGATGACCGGCGAGGTCGTCGAGACCGTCAAGGCCAAGGACCTGTTCCGGCTGATGGCGAAGGCCGCGTGGGAGTGCGCCGACCCGGGCATCCAGTACGACGACACGATCAACGACTGGCACACCAACCCCGAGACCGGGCGCATCACCGCGAGCAACCCGTGCTCGGAGTACATGAGCCTGGACAACTCGTCCTGCAACCTCGCGAGCATCAACCTGCTGAAGTTCCTCACCCCGGCGGGGACGTTCGACGTCGCGAAGTTCGTGAAGCTCACCGAGCTGATCATCACGGCGATGGACGTGTCGATCACGTTCGCCGACTTCCCGACCGAGAAGATCGCGCAGACGACCCGCGAGTACCGGCAGCTCGGCATCGGCTACGCCAACCTGGGCGCGCTGCTCATGGCCACCGGGCACGCCTACGACTCCGAGGGCGGGCGGTCCCTGGCCGCGGCGATCACGTCGCTCATGACCGGCGTCGCCTACCGGCGCTCGGCCGAGATCTCCGGCGTCGTCGGCCCGTACGCCGGCTACGCGCGCAACGCCGAGGCGCACAAGCGCGTCATGCGCAAGCACGCCGCCGCCAACGACGGCGTCCGCCCGCTGGACGAGGTCGACCGGGAGATCCACTCCGCCGCCGCCAAGCAGTGGACGGAGTGCCTGAAGGCCGGCGAGAAGTACGGCTACCGCAACGCGCAGGCGTCGCTGCTCGCGCCGACCGGCACCATCGGCCTCATGATGGACTGCGACACCACCGGCATCGAGCCCGACCTCGCGCTGATCAAGTTCAAGAAGCTCGTCGGCGGCGGGTCCATGCAGATCGTCAACCACACGGTGCCGCGCGCGCTGGAGAAGCTCGGCTACCAGCAGGAGCAGATCGAGGCGATCGTCGAGTACATCGCCGAGCACGGCTACGTGGTGGACGCGCCCGGCCTGCGCCCCGAGCACTACGAGGTGTTCGACTGCGCGATGGGCGAGCGCGCGATCAGCCCGATGGGGCACGTCCGGATGATGGCGGCCGTCCAGCCGTTCCTGTCCGGCGCGATCTCCAAGACGGTCAACATGCCCGAGCAGGCCGCCATCGAGGACATCGAGAAGGTGTACTTCGAGGGCTGGCGCCTCGGCCTGAAGGCCCTCGCGATCTACCGCGACAACTGCAAGGTCGGCCAGCCGCTGTCGGCCGCCGGCAGGCAGGGCAAGGACAAGGAGGAGCCGGCGGAGGCGGCGGTCCCGCGGCCGATCCGGCGGCGGCTGCCGAAGCAGCGTCCGGCGACCGTCACCCGCTTCTCCGTCGCGGGCGCCGAGGGCTACATGACGGCCTCGTCCTACCCGGACGACGGCGTCGGCGAGGTCTTCCTCAAGCTCGGCAAGCAGGGCTCCACGCTCGCCGGCGTGATGGACGCCTTCTCCATGGCGATCTCCATCAGCCTGCAGTACGGCGTCCCGCTGGAGACGTGGGTGGAGAAGTTCACCAACATGCGGTTCGAGCCCGCGGGCATGACCGACGACCCCGACATCCGCATGGCGACCTCGGTGATGGACTACATCTTCCGCCGCCTGGCGCTGGACCACCTCCCCTACGAGGAGCGCGCGGGCCTCGGCATCTTCACCGCCGGGGAGCGCGCGATGCAGGCCAACGGCGAGGACCCCGCCGCCCTGCACGCCGAGGACGAGGTCGACCACGAGTCGCTCGCCCAGTCCGCCGCGATCACCCGGCCGGCCGCCGCGGCGCCGGCCCCGGCGACCGAGGCGCACTCGTCCATGGAGGCGATCGAGAGCCGCCAGGGCCGCACCGCCGACGCGCCGCTCTGCCTCACCTGCGGCACCAAGATGCGCCCGGCGGGCAGCTGCTACGTCTGCGAGGGCTGCGGCTCGACCAGCGGTTGCAGCTGATCCCCGGCAGGCGGCCCCGGCAGGCGTGTGGTGCGCCTGCCGGGGCCTTCCCGGTCAGGGGGACGCGGGTTTGTCGTCGTTCGCGGGCTTGATCGGCTGGGTGGTCGAGGCGCGGCGGCGCTGGGGGGACTTGCGGCGGCCGGCGACCAGGGTGTCGTCCTCGGTGCCTTCGGAGACGGCGGGCTTGTCCGCCGTCTCGGGCGGCGCCGGCGCCGGCGCGGGCGGCTTCGGTGAGCGGCGGGGCTTCTTCGGCGGCTTCAGCTCGGCCTCGCGGAGCGACTTCACGAAGCTGGCGGCGTCGTCCTCGTCGTCCTCGTCGTCGGCCGGGCGCCGCAGGCGCTTGCCGATGACCCACTGGTCGAGGGTCAGGCGGCCGCCGCCGCCCGCGGCGAACACCAGGCTGGCCATGCCGAGGGCGAGGACCAGTTCGTAGCCGTTGCGGACCGTCCCCTCGTCCACCACGAACAGGCCCTGGTCGGCGTGGACGAAGACGAACGCGCCCGCCATGTCGAGGAACAGCAGGACGCCGGTGACGGGCAGGCCCAGGCCGGCGATGAGCGCGGCCCCGCCGAGCAGTTCGACGAACGCGGAGTAGACGGCGGCCGCGGTGGGGAGTGGCACGCCGAGGTCGCCGAACGTGCGTCCGGTCGCGGTGATGCCCGCCTCGATCTTCTGCCAGCCGTGCGCCATGAACACGATGCCCACGCCGAGCCGCGCGAGGACGGCCACGACGTCGTAGAGCGGCCGAGAGCGCATGCCGTCGACTCCTTCAGCGCGGGGATGGGGCCCGGTTTGACGGAGAGTATGACGGCCTGGTGGGAGAAATCGCGAACGCCGCAGGTGGAGCCGGGTCGATCGATGACCGGGACGGGCTCGTGCCGCGCCTGCGAGCGCGCCGCAGCTTTCCCGTCCGCCGCGAGGCGGGTCTCCCGGAGGACCGCTCAGCGCGTCCGGCCCCGCGGCTTCAACCGCGCCGCGGGCATGGCGGGCGCGGGGAGGCGGGCGCCGTCGTAGCCCTGGACCGTGCCGAACCGGTCGCCGGACGTCCAGTCCTCCCGCGCCTGGACGATCTCCTCGCCGGTCCGGGCGATGAAGTTCCACCACATGACGAGCTTCTCCTCGAACGGCTCGCCGCCGAGGAGCACGAAGCCGCCCGGCCCATCGGCGGCCCGCACCGCCAGTTCGCGGCGGCCGCAGCCGAGGTAGAGCATGGAGCCGGGCTCCACCGGCTCACCGTCGATCTCGACGGTGCCGGACATGGTGAGCGCCGCGTACTCGAAGTCTGGTTCGACTGGAATGCGCGCCGCGGCGCCGTCCTCCAGCGTGATGTCCGCCCCCATGATGGGGGTGAACGTCGAGCCGGGCGAGACGGCGCCGTCGAGTCCGCCCAGGAGCAGAGTCGCGGTGAAGCCGGGCGCGGTCACCACCGGCAGGTCGGCGTGGTACTCCCAGGCGGGTTCGGTGTGCCGGTGGGCGTCGGGGAGCGCGACCCACAGTTGGGCTCCGTGCAGGACCGGCGAATGGCCGCGCGGGGACTCCTCGGAGTGCGCGATGGCCCGCCCGGCGGTCATCAGCCCGAGTTCCCTCGGGCGGATCGTCCGCAGGCTGCCGAGACTGTCGCGGTGCAGCACCTCGCCGCCGTGCAGCCAGCTCACCGTCTGCAGCCCGATGTGCGGGTGCGGCGGCACCTGCATGCCGGGCTCGCCGGCGATGTCGTCCGGCCCGTAGTGGTCGACGAAGCACCACGCGCCGACCATCCGCCGCCCCAGGCTGGGCAGCAGCCGCCGGACGACCGTGCTCTCGCCCAGCGGAACCCGCCGCGGCGGCAGCAGTTCGTGGACGGGCCGTCCCGCGACGTCGTCGCGTCCGCCGCAGTCGACCGTGTTCGGCCGGACATCCAGATTGCTCACCGGTACCGTCCCTCCCCGCAAGACCGTCCCTTAACAATGCCCTACCGCGTCCGCCGCCGAACCCCGCGGAATGGGGCGTGCGGACGCCGGGTTGACCTTTACGTGATGCACGGTGAGTACAAGGTTCCCGGCGGCAAGCTCGTGGTCGCCGATGTCGACGTCGTGGACGGCCTGCTGCGCGCCCCCCGGATCAGCGGCGACTTCTTCCTCGAACCGGACGAGGCGCTGGCCGCGATCAACGGCGTCCTGGACGGGCTGCCCGCCGCGCTGGACGCGAGGGCGATCGGGGTCCGCGTCCAGGCGGGGCTGCCGCGGGGCACGGTGATGCTCGGCATCACCGCCGAGGCCGTGGGCATCGCGGTGCGGCGGGCCGTGGCGCGGGCGTCGGACTGGCGCGAGCACGACTGGCGGCTGATCCACGAGCCGCCGCAGGAGCCCGCGCTGCACATGGCGATCGACCAGGTGCTCGCCGAGGAGGTCGGCGCGGGACGCCGCCCGCCGACCCTGCGGGTCTGGGAGTGGGCGTCGCCCGCCGTGGTCATCGGCAGCTTCCAGTCGCTGCGCAACGAGGTCGACGCGGAGGCGGCGCGGCGCCACGGGGTGGACGTGGTCCGGCGCATCAGCGGCGGCGGCGCGATGTTCATCGAGCCCGGCAACACGATCACGTACTCGCTGTACGCGCCGGAGACGCTGGTCGCGGGCATGTCGTACGCGGAGAGCTACGCGTTCCTGGACGACTGGGTGCTCGGCGCGCTCGGGGAGGTCGGCGTCAAGGCGTGGTACCAGCCGCTGAACGACATCACCTCCGACAACGGAAAGATCGCGGGCGCGGCGCAGAAGCGGCTCGCGGCGGGCGCGGTGCTGCACCACGTCACGATGGCCTACGACATCGACGCCGAGAAGATGACGCAGGTGCTGCGGATCGGCCGGGAGAAGATCTCCGACAAGGGCATCGCCAGCGCGGTGAAGCGGGTGGACCCGCTGCGGCGGCAGACCGGCCTGCCCCGCGAGGAGGTCATCGACCGGATGATCGCGCACTTCCGGGCCCGGTACGGCCTGACCGGCGACCGGGTGGGCGAGGACGAGATGCGGCTGGCCCGCAAGTACGTCACCGACAAGTTCGGCACCCCGGAATGGACGGCGCGGGTCCCCTGACGGTTTCCTGGACGGAACCTTGGGGCACCGCCGTGCGTCCTCCCCTCATGGCAGGTCGCGGGGCCGTGCGGCACGCCTTAGGTTTGTGACGTCGGCCGATGATGAGGAGCGTTCATGTCGATGCAGAAGGGCGCCAACACCGCGGTGCCGGTTCCCGCGGTGCGGGTGGAGCTGGGCTGGCAGGCCGGACCAGGCGTGCCGGACGCGGACGCGTCGGCGCTCCTGGTCACCGAGACCGGCCGGGTGCGCTCCGACGACGACTTCGTCTTCTACAACCAGCCGGCGCACGGCTCCGGCGCGGTCCGGCACGACGGCAAGCAGCGGGGGCCGACGGTCCTGGACGTCCTCTCGGTGGACCTGAACCGGGTCGAGCCGGCCATCGACAAGATCGTCATCGCGGCGTCCTCGGACGGCGGGACGTTCGGCCAGTTCCAGGGCCTGTACGTGCGCGTGGTGGACGCGGCGGGCGGCACGGAGGTCGCCCGGTTCGACAGCGAGGGCGCCACCACGGAGACGGCGTTCGTGCTCGGTGAGCTGTACCGGCGGCAGGGCGCGTGGAAGTTCCGCGCGATCGGCCAGGGCTACGACTCGGGTCTCGGGGGTCTCGCCACCGACTTCGGCATCTCGGTCGAGGACCCGGGCCAGGCGGCGCCGCCGCCCCCGGCTCCTCCCCAGCCCGCCCAGCCTGCCCAGCCTCCTGCTCCGCAGCAGTACGCGCCTCCGCCTCCTCCGCCCGGCGGCCAGTACACGCCGCCGCCCCCGCCCGGTGGGCAGTACACGCCGCCGCCCCCGCCCGGCGGGCAGTACACGCCGCCGCCTCCGCCCGGCCAGTACGCTCCGCCTCCGCCCCCGCCTGCACCGGGCCAGTACGCGCCCCCGCCTCCTCCCGGGGGGCAGTACGCTCCGCCTCCGCCCGGCCAGTACGCGGCTCCGCCCCCGCCTGGCGCGGCTCCGCAGCAAGAGCAGGGCGGCAAGATCTCCCTGACGAAGAACTCCCCGTCGGTGTCGCTCACCAAGCACGGTGCGAGGGGCGGCCACATGCGGGTCAACCTCAACTGGAGCGCGCGTGAGGGCGTCGCCAAGGGACGGCTGGGCAAGCGCCGCCGCGGCGTCGACCTCGACCTCGACCTGTGCTGCCTCTGGGAGCTGCAGGACGGCCGCAAGGGCATCATCCACGCGATCGGCGACATGGGCGCGCTCGACCGCGCACCCTTCATCAAGCTCGACAAGGACGACCGCACCGGCGCCATCGAGACGGGCGAGAACCTCCACATCAACCTCGACCACACCGCCGAGTTCAAGCGGATCCTGGTGTTCGCCGAGATCTACGAAGGCGCCGAGGACTTCCGCGGCCTGGACGCGATCGCCACGCTGTTCCCGGTGGGCGCGCCGCCCATCGACATGCGGATGGACGACTGCGTGGACGCCTCCCGCGACGCCGTCCTCGCGCTCATCGAGAACGTGAACGGCGAGCTGGTCGTCCGCCGCGAGGGCCGGTTCGTCCTGCCGCCGCCCGGACGTGCGCGCTGGGGGAAGATGGCGGTCGACCAGGCCTACGCCTGGAACCTGGAGTGGGTCGCCTCCCGCGGCAAGGACTGACGGAGGCGGCGGGAGCGCGCCGGGGCGTCGCCGGTTTTCGCCGGACGCCCCGGTCTCACGCGGCCTTCAGCTGGTCCGCGAGCTTCTTGTCGTGGGCGACCCGGACGAGGGCGGCGGTGAAGCGGGCCAGGTCCTTGTCCGGCACCTTCCCGGCGAGCGTGCCCGGGTCGGCGGGCAGGCCGAGTCGCTCGGCGCCCTTCTTCACCTGGTCGTCGATGTGGGGGCGGAGCCAGGGCCAGACGGCCTGCGCCTCGCGGCAGAAGATGTCCGCGCCGGTGGGGCCGATGCCGGGGAACTCCTGGAGCAGCCCGGCCGCCTTTCCGGGATCGCGTTCGGCCGCGATGGCGAGACGCCTCAGATCGCCCTGGTACTCGTCCTGGACGATCTCCGCGGTGTCGCCCAGGCGGGACGCGGTGCTCTCGTCGTAGCGGACGTAGTGGCCGCGTCCGAGGGCGTCCACGCGGTCCTGCCACGGCAGCCTGCCCATGCCGCGCGCGGTTCCGCCGCCCGCCTCGAACAGTTCGCGGGCGGCGGAGACCGCGATGTCGGACGAGATGCGCGCGCTCAGCAGGTTGGCCAGGACGAGCAGCTTGAACAGCGCGGCCGGCTGGTCCTTCAGAGTGATGCCGGCCTCCTCGGCGAACGTCCGGCCGGACTCGTGCAGCAGGTTCTTCACGACGGCGTCCATGGCAAGTACCTCCCGTGGACGGCGCTTACCCGGCGGGGCGCGGATGACTCACAGGAGGCTGAGCTGCCCTTCGCCGGCGAGCGGATCGCGGTGCTTCTTCAGGTGCCGCCAGCGCGGGAGGTCGTCCAGGTACGACCAGGACATCCGATGGTGGGGCGTGGGCCCGTGCTCCTGCAGCGCCTTCTGGTGGACGGGTGACGGGTACCCGGCACTGTCCGCGAACCCGAAACCGGGGAACTCGCCGTCCAGCCCTGCCATGAGCCGGTCGCGGTGGACCTTCGCCAAGACGGACGCAGCCGCGACCGTGACCGACCTCTGGTCGGCCTTGACCTCGCACCGGACGCGCCAGGGACGGCCCAGGAAGTCGTGCTTGCCATCGAGGATGACGACGTCGGGGCGCGCGGGCAGCGACTCCAGCGCGCGGACGGCGGCGCGCCGCAGCGCCTCCGTCATGCCGACCTCGTCGATCTCCTCGGGGGACGACGCGCCGATGGCGTGCCCGGTGAGCCATCCGGGCAGCAGCCCGGCGAACGACTCGCGGTGCGCCTCGGTGAGGAGTTTCGAATCGGTCAGCGCGACGGTCTTCTTGCCGCGGCCCGGCAGGACCGGCGGCGGGCTCAGGTCGGTGACGGCCGCGCACACCACGACGGGCCCCGCCCAGGCGCCGCGGCCGACCTCGTCCACCCCGGCGATCGTGACCGGGCGCGCGGCCCGGAGCTCGTCCTCGATCTCGTAACCCGCGGCCCGTGAGATCGCTCGTGTGTCGGCGGGGGAGGGGGCGAGCCCCGGCAGGGCGTCAGTGGAGCCGGTGGGCTCGGTGGGGCCGGGCAACTCGGTGGGGCCGGGCAAAAAGACTCCTCAGGAACGTACGAACGCCGCGATCGCGTGACCGAGCCGTTCCCCGTCGTCCTCCTGGAGGAAATGGCCCGCGCCGTCGATCGTAGGGTGCGCGATGCCCCGCGCGCCCGGAACCAACTGCTTGAACAGCGGCGCCATCGCGCCGGTGATGGGGTCCTTGTCGCTGAAGGCCACCAGGAACGGCTTTTCCCACGCGCGAAGGACGTCCCAGGCGTCGCGGTTGGGCTGCGCCTCCGGGTCGCCGGGTTCGGCCGGGACGAGCGCCGGCATGGCGCGCGGCCCCGCCTTGAACGTCTCGTCCGGGAAAGGCGCGTCGTAGGCGGCGCGCACGTCGTCGGCGAAGGCGGTGCGGCATCCGGCGGCGATGTTGCGGGCGATGTCGAACTCGGGGGCGCTGCGCACGGACTGGCGGAACTTCAGCCACGTCTCCGGCATGGGGAAGTCGCCCGTGGGGAGGCCGGTGTTGGCCGCGACGACGCGGGCGAAGCGGTCCTGATGGGCGGTCGCCAGGCGAAGGCCGATCAGGCCGCCCCAGTCCTGCCCGACGAGGGTCGCGTCCCGAAGGTCGAGGACGTCGAACACCAGCGAGCGCGTCCACTCGATGTGGCGGGCGTAGGTGTGGTCGGTCATCTCGGCGGGCTTGTCGGAGCGGCCGAAGCCGACCAGATCCGGCACCACGACGCGCAGCCCTGCGTCGGCCAAGACCCGCATGACGTGGCGGTAGAGGAACGACCAGCTCGGCTCACCGTGCAGGCACAGCACCACGGGTCCGTCGTGCGGGCCTGCCTCGACATAGGCCATCCGCAGGGTTCCGTCACCGTCCTGGGCGGGGACGTCGGCATAGCGGGGTTCGTAGGGGAAGTCCGGTAGGCCGTCGAAGCGTTCGTCGGGCGTGCGCAGGATCCGCATGGGCGCAATCATGGCAGCGGCCCCCGTGCCACGGATTCGACGTTACGGATTCGACCGGTGTCGGCAGCGGAATCGAACCCCGACTTCTGGACAGTACAAATGTCCTGGTCTCCGGTCCGGGACGCGCCGGGCCCGTTCCAGGCAGGCCGGGCGGGGACCAACGAACCGCGCGCGGGGAGTCCCGTTCCGGGCGGTCCTGCGCTTTACTCGCTTCTGATGGCTTTGTTCGGCAGGTCCCGCTCCCGCCCGGCGAAGGACGCCGCGGCGCGGGATCTTTTCGAGCGCCTGCGGGTGCGCTATTTCCACGTCACTCCGGGGCTGCGGTTCCTGGGCGGGCTGTTGCTGATCGCCCTGGTGCCGGCCGCCGCGGTCGTCCTCGACGGGCCGGCGCTGGCCGCCGCGGCGGGCACGGCGGTCCTGCTGGTCGTCGTCCACCTGACGCTGCGCTCGCCGACGGGCATGGCGGTGGTCGCGGTCATCGCCTCCTGGCTCGCGCTGTCAGTGCCCTTGGGACGGCTCTATCCGGACGGCGACGACCTGTCGTTTCTGAGTCCGACGCTGCTTCTGGCGGTGCTCGCCCTGCCCGTGGCCGTGGTCGCGTTCCGGCTGCGCGGGTACGCGCCGTGGAGCACGACCCTGCTCGCACTGGCCGCCGCCGGGGCGGCGACGGCGGCGACCGCCCAGCCGCTCCCGGAGGCGAACGCGGCGCCCGGCTGGGCCGCCGCCCTGGCCGTCCTCGCCTACCGGTGGGACCGGGCCCGCCGCACGGTGCCCGCCGAGGCGTACGAGACCGGCTGGGTGCAGGAGCAGGCGAGCCCGAAGGGGGACGCCGTGCCGGGACCGCGAAAGAACCCGTCGAACGTCGACAAGCCGGACAAGCCCGACAAATCGGATAAGCGGGACCGGCCGGGCCGGTCCGACCGGCAGGGCCCCGGCGCCGCGGCGGCGGCCGCGCAGACGGCCCACGAGCAGCGCGCCGCCGCGCAGGCCGCCGAGAACGCCCCGGCGCCCGAGCGCCCGGCGCCCGAGCGCCGTACGGACGCGTCCCCGGCCATCTCCGTCGCGGACGCGCTCGCCGAACTGGAGAACATGATCGGGCTGGAGCCGGTCAAGCGGCAGGTGCGCTCCATCGCCGCGTCCATCGAGGCCGCGCACATGCGGGCCGCCGCCGGTGTGCCCACCGAGAAGCCCATGCGGCACTTCGTCTTCGTCGGCCCGTCGGGCACGGGCAAGACCACCGTCGCCCGCGTGCTGGCCAAAATCTTCTACGCGTTCGGGCTGCTGCCAGAGCCGGCCCTGGTCGAGGCCCATCGCGCGGACCTCGTCGGTGAGTTCCTCGGCGCCACGGCCCTCAAGACCAACCGGCTCGTCGACTCCGCCTTGGGCGGCGTCCTGTTCATCGACGAGGCCTACAGCCTGGTCAACTCCGCCGAAGGGCAACCCGACCGGTTCGGTGACGAGGCCGTCCAGACATTGCTGAAGCGCGCCGAGGACGACCGCGACAACCTCGTCATCATCCTCGCGGGCTACGACGCGCAGATGGCCGAGTTCCTCGACTCCAACCCAGGGCTGGCGTCCCGCTTCGGTACGCGCGTCCACTTTCCGTCCTACCGCCCGTCCGAACTCCTGCGGATCGCCGACTACCACACGGGGCTCCGCGAGGACCGGCTCGATCCGGAGGCCCGGCGGCGGCTCGCCGCCCGCTTCGAGGAGGTCGAGCGGCGCGGGATCGTCGACGAACTGGGCAACGGACGGCTCGTCCGGTCACTGATGGAGGCGGCGGCGCGCGCGCGGGACGTCCGTGTCGTCGGCGCGGTGTCCGGCGCGTCGGGCACGCCGAGCGCCGACGACCTGGTCACCCTCCGCGCGGAGGACGTGGAGGCCGCGTTCGCCGAGGTCACCGAGCGGTACCGCGGCTACGCCGAGACGCCGACGCTGGACGAGGCGCTCGGCTCCCTCGACGCGATGATCGGGCTGGAGCCGGTGAAGCGGCAGGTCCGGGAGATCGCCGCCCAGCTCCAGGTGGCCCGGATGCGGCAGGAGCAGGGCCTCGTCACCCGCCCGCCGACGCGCCACTTCGTCTTCACCGGGCCGCCCGGGACGGGCAAGACCACCGTCGCGCGCGTGCTCGGCGGCATCTTCGCCGCGGCGGGGCTGCTCGCCCGTCCCGAGGTGGTCGAGGCACAGCGCGCCGACCTCGTCGGCGAGCACCTCGGGGCGACGGCCCTGAAGACGAACAAGGTCGTCGATTCGGCGCTCGGCGGCGTGCTGTTCGTGGACGAGGCGTACGCGCTGAGCAATCCGGGCTACTCCGGCGGCGACGCGTTCGGCGCGGAGGCGGTGCAGACCCTGCTCAAACGCGCCGAGGACGACCGCGACCGGCTCGTCATCGTGTTCGCCGGCTACGAGGCCGACATGGACCGGTTCCTTGCGTCCAACCCAGGGCTCGCCTCACGGTTCGACATCCGCGTCGCCTTCCCCTCCTACGGGCCGGACGAACTGCTCCGCATCGCCCAGCTCATCGCCGAGCAGGGCGGGGACCGGTGGGAGGACGTCGCCTTGGACGACCTCGCCCTCGTCTTCCAGCGGGTCTGCGGGACGGGCCGGATCGACGAGTTCGGCAACGGGCGCTTCGCCCGCTCCATCTACGAGAAGGCGTGCGCGTGCCGGGCGCTGCGTGCGGCCGGCCTCGGCGACCGTGCCACCGCCGACGACCTCACCCTCCTCACCACCGACGACGTCCGCAACGCGTTCGCCGACCTCGCCCACCGCCTGGCGTGACGGCACCGATGTCCGTCGCCTGAGATGTAATCGGGGCATGACATCGGTGACGTGGCGACAGGTCCTCGCCTGGCGGATGCGGCGGCAGTACATCGACCCCCTGGGCGAGGCGTCCGCGGTGGACGTCGCGCGGCGGCTGGCGGGTCTTCAGGCGCAGGTGGCGTCGGCGGCGGAACTCTCGGTGGCGGTGCGGCAGGCGATCCCCGAACGCGGTGCCGTGGCGGAGGCGCTGCTCGGCGAGCGGACCCTCGTCAAGACCTGGGCCATGCGCGGCACGCTGCATCTTCTCCCCGCTGATGAGGCCGCCGCGTACCTGGCGTTGTGCTCCACCGTGCGCAACTGGGAGAAGCCCAGTTGGCAGAAGACCTTCGGGGCGACGCCCGCCGATCTGGAGGCTTTCGCCGACGCGGCCACGGTCGCCCTGGCGGGCGGCCAGGCGCTGACCCGTGAGGAACTCACCGAGGCCGTCGTCGAGGAGACCGGCTCACGGCATCTCGCCGAGGTCCTGGGCTCCGGCTGGGGCACCCTGCTCAAGCCGCTCGCCTGGTGGGGCGTGTTGTGTTACGGCCCGGCGCAGGGCACCCGCGTCACGTTCGCCTCGCCGGAACGATGGCTGCCCGGCTGGACGGGCCTGCCGCCGGTGGAGGACGCCGCCAGGACCGTCGTCCATGCCTTTCTGGGCGCGCACGGGCCCGCGACACCCGACATGTTCGACAACTGGCTGACGCGCAAGACGAGCCGGAAGAAGGACGTCAGAAACTGGTTCGAGGCAGCGCAGGACGGCCTGTCCACAGTGGAGGTGGAGGGCGTCCAGATGTATGTACTGGACGAGCACCGCGACGACCTGCTCGCCACCACGCCCAGTACGTCCGTCCGGTTGCTCGGCGCGTTCGACCAGTACGTCCTGGGGGCGGGCACGGGTTCGACCTATCTGGTGCCGGCGGAGCATCGCGCCAAGGTGAGCCGTACGGGCGGCTGGATCTCCCCTGTGGTGCTGCACGAGGGCCGTGTGGCGGGCGTCTGGGAGGCGCGGGACGAGGGTGTGGCCGTGACCGCGTTCGAGGACGTCCCGGCCGGGCCGCTCAAGGACGAGATCGACCGGGTGGCCCCGCTGCTGACCTGACCCGCGCTGGGGCCGGTCGGGTGCCGGTCCGCGGCGATCCTCTAGGGTGCCGTCCGTGGACGAACGGGAGGAGCCGGTCGAGTACCGGCAGACGCGGTACAAGGCGCCGGACGGCGCGACCGAGCTGCTTCTGATCAGGCACGGCGCCTCGGCGCCGGCGCGGGCCGACCGGCCGTTCCCGCTCGTGGACGGCCACGCCGACCCCGAGCTCGCCCCCGAGGGACGCGAGCAGGCCGAACGGGTCGCCGACCGCCTCGCGGAGGAGAAGTTGGACGCGCTCTACGTGACGTCCCTGCGGCGCACCGCGGAGACGGCGGCGCCCCTGGCCCGCCGCCTCGGCCTGGAGCCCCGCGTCGAGGCGGGCCTGCGCGAGGTCCACCTCGGCGAGTGGGAGGGCGGCCTGTTCCGCCAGAAGGTCGCCGAGAACGACCCGGTGGCGCAGCGGATGTTCGCCGAGGAGCGCTGGGACGTCATCCCCGGAGCGGAGGACGGCGACCGGTTCGCCGCCCGCATCGAGGAGAGCCTCACCCGGCTCGCGGCGGCCCACGCCGGCGGCCGGATCGCTCTGTTCACCCACGGCGGGGTGATCGCCCAGGCGCTCGCCGCCGCGACCGGCGCCCGGCCGTTCGCGTTCCTCGCCCCGGACAACGCGTCGATCTCCCGGCTGGTGCGGCTCGGCGACCTGACGTCCATCCGCGGTTTCAACGACGTGTCCCACCTGGACTGGTCCGCCCCCGCACCGCTGACCTGACCCTCGCACCGCCGTCCTAGAGGCGGAAGCGGACCTTCTGGCCCGGCCTCAGCTGCGCCGCGCCCGCGACGGCGTCGGAGGCGAGCACGGCGATCACCGGGTATCCGCCCGTGGTCGGATGGTCGGCCAGGAAGATGATGGGCAGCCCGCTGGGCGGCACCTGGATCGAGCCTGTGGCCACTCCCTCGCTGCCCAGTTCGCCTTCACGCGCGCGCACGAGGGGCGGCCCGTCCAACCGGACGCCGACGCGGTTGCTGTCGGACGACACCTCGTAGAGCGTGGACGTGAGCGTCGCTAACGCGTCGTCTGTGAACCAGTCGTCGCGCGGCCCCGGCAAGATGCGCAGCACCGGTGTCGCCGGTATGGACGGCACGGGTGCGACGTCCACGCTGATGTCGTCGAAGCCCTCCGCGGAACCGATCGGCAGACGGTCGCCTGGCGAAAGCGGTGCCGGGCCCAGGCCGGACAGAAGGTCGGTCGAACGGCTTCCAAGAACGCGGTCGACGACGACACCACCCCGCACGGCGAGATAGCTGCGAAGCCCGGACGAGGGTGTACCGACCTCCACCAACGCACTGTCCGGCACAAAGCACGGTGCATTCGTCCCATGGGCGCGGCCGTCGATCCGCACGGGCGCGGGCGCGCCCGTGACCGCGATCCACGCGCCCCTGCGGAAGCGCAGCGCGGCGCCGCCGAACGTGAGCTCCACACCCGCCGCGCCCTCGGGATTGCCGACGAGCCGGTTCGCCAGCCGGAACGCGCGCTCGTCGGCGGCGCCCGACCGCGGGACGCCGAGATGGGCGCGGCCGGGCCGGCCTAGGTCCTGGACGGTCGCGAGCGGTCCGGGCCGCACGACCTGGATCAAGAACGCTCCTCGGGGACGAAGCGGACGCGGGTGCCCGGCCGGAGCAGCGACGGCGGATCCCGCGCGACGTCCCACAGCCGCAGCCCGCTGCGCCCGAGCAGCCGCCATCCGCCCGGCGACCGGGACGGGTAGACCGCCGCGTACGGCCCCGCGATCGCCACCGACCCGGCGGGGACGGCCGTCCGGGGCGATGCGCGGCGCGCCACGTGCAGCGCCGGGTCGAGACCGGTCAGGTAGCCGAAGCCGGGAGAGAAGCCCAGATAGGCGACCGTGTACGCGCCCATGGAATGCCGGCGGACGACCTCCTCCCGCGACAGACCGGTGAGGTCGGCGACCTCACCGAGGTCCTCGCCGTCGTAGACGACGGGGATCTCCACCGGCTCTGCGTCGCCCTCCGCGTCATCTGGCAGGGGCATGCGGGGCAGACGCGCGGCAAGGCCGTCCAGGTCTGCGGACGGGTCGGCCACGACGAGAACGGTCTGCTCGCCCGGCACGACGTCCACGATGCCCGGCAGGGGATCGTCCCGGAGGGCGGCGTTGAGCCGGTGCGCGGTGGCCAGATCGCCCGTCTCCACGAGCAGGGCCGCGTCACCGGCCCGCAGCACCTTCACGCGAACGGCTCCAGCACGACACCGGCCGCGGACAGCGCCGACCGGACGGACCGCGCGAGTGACACCGCGCCCGGTGTGTCGCCGTGCACGCAGATGGAACGGGCCTTGAGCGCGACCTCGTCGCCGTTCACCGCGACGACGGTGCCGTCTACGGCCATCCTGACCGCGCGCCGGACGACCGCCTCTTCGTCGTGCACGACGGCCCCCGGCTCACGGCGGGACACCAGCCCGCCGGACGGCGTGTAGGCGCGGTCGGCGAAGCACTCCGCGACCACGGCGAGCCCATGGGCGACGTCATGCACCGCAGAGCCCGGAAGGGTCAGCAACGGAAGCGACGGATCGTACGCCCGGACCGCGTCGGCCACCGCACCCGCCTGGACGGGGTCACGGCCGACCCTGTTGTAGAGCGCGCCATGCGGCTTCACGTAGGCGACACGTCCGCCCTCCGTACGCGCGATCCCGTCCAGGGCGGCCAGCTGGTAGAGGATCTCGGCGGTCAGCTCGGGCGGCGCCACGTCCATCTCGCGGCGTCCGAAACCGGCCAGGTCCCGGTAGGACACCTGCGCGCCGATCGTCACCCCGCGCTCGACGGCCGCGGCGCACACCCGGCGCATGATCAGCGGATCGCCCGCGTGGAACCCGCACGCCACGTTCGCGCTGGTGATCACGTCGAGCAGCGCCAGGTCGTCGCCCAGCTCCCAGATGCCGAACCCTTCGCCGAGGTCGGCGTTGATGTCGATGACCGCCATGTCCAAGACCTATCACCGATCCCGCGCCTCACCGGCCTCGCGTCACCGGATCCCGCGCCACGGGCCGGCACCACGGGCCGGGGCGGTTCAGACGGTCTCCTCGTGCAGGTCCTCGACCTCGTGCCTGGACGCCCACGCCTGGTACACGCCGCGGTCGAACAGCTCCAGCCCGAGCGCTTCGGCGACCGGCGCCTTGCCGCCGCAGTACTCCACCCGCAGCCACCCCTCGTGCTCGCCGAGCACCACGAACGGTTCGCTGCGCCAGGTGCAGTGCGTGGTCACGTACTGGACGCGGTCGACGTCCGCCAGAGGCACCACCTGGACGTACCGGTCGGGCGAGACCTGCCGGAACCCGTCGGCGTGCCGCCGCGAGTAGAGCCGCACCTGGTCGCCGTCGGGGCTCGCCTCGTACTCGGCGCCGCGCCAGCCCGCGTAGAACCCGTGCCGGATGCTCATCCGCGTCCTCCCGGCAGTTTCACGAGCCACCTGCGCAGATCGGCGTCGAACGCCGCCACGAGGGACTCCGCCCCGCGCGCGTCCAGCCGGTACAGCTCGGCCCCGTGCGGGAGCCGCTGGCTCTCGATCTTGAACTCCGGGATGGCGGGACCGTCGCCGGGCGCGTACCCGGACCCCGGGAACGGCGCCCGCTCGATCACCCATCCGCCCGGGATGATCCCCATGCTCCACTCGTCGATCCCGCCCAGCGGGCGGCGGAACAGCGGCGGCTTCACCGCCGGCCACCGGATCACGAAGACCTGCTCGTCCGCGTGCGTGAAGGGCGACCCCTCGTACATGAGGCCGAGCGCCCTGATCACCGATGCGGGCGATCTGATCTCGGCCACGTCGTCCAGCCGGTGCACGTACCCGGCGACGAGGTCGTAGCCGCCCTCCAGGTAGTGCTGCACGTGCTCGGGCCGCACCACCTTCTGCATGACCACGACCTGGGTCGGCCCCTCGCGCGGCACGTCCTCGGACGCCAGGTCCCCGGCCGGCGCGTCGGCGGGGACGGTCTCCCGCCTGGTGGCGGTCTTGTCGCGGTCGCCCTGGCCGTAGAGCGGTGCGACGGGGAGGCCGTGCGGGTCGCTCGGCGTCTTCCTGGCCCCCGGGGACGGCTCCGGTCGAGACCGCGCGGGCGCAGGCGGACGCGCCGTAGGTGTGGGACGAGTGGGTGTGGGACGAGTGGGTGCAGGCGGGGCTGGTGGCGGCGGAACTGCAGATGGAATGGGTGCAGGGGAAGCGGGCGCGGGCGGGGCGGGTGCCGGGCGTCGCGCGGCGGGAGCCTGGTGGCGCGGGTCGGGCGCCGCCGGGCGCTGCGCGGGCGCCGGAGCCCGGGGCGCGGGAGGGGGCGCCGGAGCCGGGGCGGCGGCTGCCGGGGCCGGAGCGGCGGGCGCCGGGGGCCGCGGCGTGCGCACGGGCGGCGGCGGCGCGGCGGAGCCGCCGCGCGGGTCTGTGGGCGCCTGTGGCGGCGCGCCGGCCGCCGGGGATGCCTCCGGACGACCCCGCGCCGGTTCGGGGCTCTGCGGCGGTCTCGGAGCCTGCCGCCCGGCGCCGGTTCGGGGCGGCTTGACGCCGCGTGTGCGGGTGCGGGGACGGGGACGGGACGTCGGGCCCGCCACATGGACGTCCGTGGGCACGGGTGGCACGGGCGGCACGGGCGCGGCGGGCTCGCGGGACTCCTCCGGCTCAAGGAGCGCGTTCGCGTCCAGGTAGCACGCGCTGGGCAGGCCCGGGTTGACGGCGAGTTGCCAATCGGGATGCGGCCAGCGGCGCGACAGTTCCGCCAGCGACGCCTCGCGGTGGTGGACGGCCTGCCCCTGCAGGGAGCGGTCCATGGCCTCGGGGGAGGTGAACGCCAACACGAACGTGCCGTCCCCGAACTGGGCCGTGGCGAACTGGTGCCCGGCCGCCCCCGGCTCGCCCGGCGACGGCAGGTACAGGACCGCGCGCGCGAGGAGCTCCAGGTAGCCGTGCTGGTCACCGCGTTCCCGGGCGTCGGTGAGGGCCGCCTCCAGGGTGGAGCCGGAGGGCCGGGCAGGACGCGCGGAGGACGCGGCACGGCGGCCGGCGTCCTCGGGCACGGCCAGCGGGATGCCGAGGCCGGGCAGCGCGAGCGGCCCGCCATCCGGCCCCGCCTTGCTCGCCTGGTAGACGAGTTCGAGCGGGGACTCGATGCGGTACACGTCGCGGAAGGCGCCGACCACCTGCCCGGCGAGCAGGGCGCACGCCTCCAGGTACTCGGCGGAGGCGCGGCCGCCCCGGTCACGCCAGGTGAACCGGTCCCACCAGTTCTTGCGCTCCTCCTCGTCCGGCGGCTCCCAGCCGAGCGCCCTGAGCCGCCGCTCCTGCCGCGGGGCCAGCGGACGGGGCAGGAAGGCGCTGCCGACGGCCTCCGCGTCCAGCACGCCCTCGGAGCGCATCGCCTGGACGTAGGGCAGCCCGCTCGGGCCCTGCACGATGAGGAACGACTTGACCGGCAGCCGTGAGAGCTCCAGCGTCAGCCGTTTGGCGAAGTCGTTCCAGTCCACTCGGGATCCACTTTCACGTCCGCGGGGCGAGGATTCCGTACTCGACGGTAGTCGAACGGCGCGTCACTCGGTCCAGGGAGCCGGAACAGCGTCGGCCCTCACCTGTGCCCAGACACCGCCTATGGCGTCGTACACCGCGAGCGGCGTCTCGTCGCCGTCTCCGGCGGACCGCCAGAGGCGCGTCCCATGGGGAGGCCGCATCGGGACGCCCGCGGGCTGCCGCTCAGGGGCGGGGGCCCTGCTCGGCGGCGGCTCGACCGGCGCCTGCCCGCCCAGTGGTTGCCCGCCCAGTGGTTGGCCGACTGGTGGTTGGCCGACCGGTGGCTGCTCGTTCGGTGGCTGGGGGCCCGGCCTGTCCGTCGGCGCGCCCAGGGGAGGCCCGGCGGCCGCCGCCGGCTCGCGGGTCTCCGGTTCGCGGGACCCCGGCTCGGCGGTGCCCGCGTCCAGTGCCGCCTTCAAGTCGGCCACCGTGTACGGGTCGACCGCCGTATGCGAGTCGTCGTAGGGGTCGTCCGCGCCAAGGGCCGAGCCGTTCAGGTCAGGCCCCGAGCCGTTCAGGTCAGGCCCCGAGCCGTTCAGCTCGGGCTCCGATCCGTTCAGTTCGGGCTCCGAGCCGTTCATGCCGGGGACGGCGCCGTTCAGACCAGGGCTCGACCCCCCGGCGACGGGGTTCGGCCCTGAAAGCGCGTGCGGGTCGACCGTTCCGTACGGGTTGGGCGCGTCCATCCCGGTGGCGGGCGCCGCGTCCTGGCCGCCGGTCAGCCGGCCGATGACGGACGAGTCGAGCAGCACCTCGCTGGGCAGGCCCCAGTTGATCGCCACCCGCCACGCCGGATCCGGCCAGCCGGACGCCAGCCGGGCGAACGACGTGCGGCGGTACAGGCCGGGATGCCGGTCGCCGGTGCGCGCGAGGGCGCCCGGCGAGGTGAACACGGTGACGTAGGTGTCGCCGCCGATCACGATGGTGGGGAACTCGGCGCGGTCGGGGTCCTCCACGGCGGACGCGGACGCCGGGAGCACCAGGTCGGCGTCCGCCAGCAGCCTGAAGTAGCCGGTGTTGTCGCCGTTCGCCTTGGCCTCGGCCAGGCGGGGCTCGAGGTGGTCGGCGTCCGCGCTTGGCGGCCCCTCCGCCGGCGGCGGCATCGGGGTCCCCGCCGGGGGCGGGACGGCCGAGAGCGGGTCCGCTTCGGGGAGCGCGCCGCCGGACGTGGTCCGCCGCTTGTTCACGCGGGACGGGTCGGCGACGTCGATGCCGAAGTCGAGCAGTTCGACGAGGCCGGTCCCGTGCCGGTGGAACGACTCGTACACGAGGTCGGACGGGCGCCGGACGCCCTGGACGTCCCGCAGGGCCGTGACCATCACGTCGGCCAGCCGCGAGTAGTCGCCGTCCGTCACGCTCAGCATCCCGCCGGGGACGCCTGCCGCCGGCAGTTCCGTCCACCAGTTGCGCGGGGCGGGGTCCACGGGCGGGCGCCAGCCCGCGTCGCTCATGACCTCCTCGTCCGCCACCGTGAGCAGCAGCGGCCCGTCGAGGAAGTTGTTGCTCACGGCCTCGGCATAGAGCCGGTCGGGCTCGCGCATGGCCTGGACGTAGTGACGGCTCTCCTCGCGCTCGCGCACGATGAGGATCGTGTCGCGCTCGAGCCCCGCCAGCTCACGTCCCAGCCGCCGGGCGAACTCGGACCACTCCAACAAGATCACTCCCTACGACCGGGGGCCGGGCCCCGGGCCCGCGAGACCCCGAGACCATGCCCGGGTCCCGATGATTGTCGCCGGGGACGCCGCGCGCAAACCGGGAGTTCACCCGGGCGGAGGTTCGTGACGAAGCACACGCAGGGCCTCGCGGAGGGCGTCCGGGTCGTCCCCGGAGCGGTCGAGGACGCCGATGAGTTTGTGCAGGATCTCGTGGCGTTCGTAGCCGACGTCCAGCAGGGCCTGGGCGGTCGTCCACAGTTGCGTGGGCCGGCCGTCCCACAGCATCTCGGTGAGGCGCTCGTGCGCGTCGAGGTGCGTTTCGTCGGCGCCCGGGTGCTCGAACTCCAGGATGGTACGGCGGTCGTCGGGATCGGCCGGATCGAGTTTCGACAGGTCGACGAACCCGTGCCGCCCCGATCGCCGGTGGGTGCCCGACAGGAAGGGCAGGGCGAACGCGCGGCGGGGGAGGGCCTCCAGGTCGCCGTCGGGCAGCAGCCGGGTGACCAGGTCTCTGTCGAGGCCGAATGCGGCCGGATCGCGGTACGCCTCGGCGAACTTCGCCGTGGCGTCCCAGAGCGCGTCCAAGGTGGCCCTGACGCCCTCCTCCGGGAGGCCGGTGCGCCCGCCCGCCCACCGGACCCAGGCGGCGAGGACGTGGGGGACTGCTTCCTGTTCCGTCGGGGAGAGCAGAACCTTTCTCGGAAGCCAGTCGAGCAGGAACATCTCGCACTTGACCGGGGAGACCCGCAGCGGCCGCCCGAAGTCGTGGGTGCAGCCGTAGTCGATGATGCGGTCCACGCAACGGCTCGCCGCGGAAAGGTCGGACAGCCCCTCCGCCTCGTCCGAGGCGAGGAAACGGGCCGCGATCGTCGCGCGCCTGTCGCGCCCGTACACCGGCGGCTGAGGCAGCCGCCCGCCCGGCGGGAGGATGTCCACGCGCGCGCGGACGAAGGCGTGGTAAGTGCCGAAATTGTCGTTCACCGGGGGGTGGTCGATGGCGTCGGTGAGGTCCAGGGCGCTCTGCAGCAGCGCCTTGGTGTCGCGGGGGTCGAGTTCCTCGAACCGCATGAGCGGGTTGTCGCGGCCCTCACGGCGGCAGTGGTCGAGGAGGGTGTCGACCCGGGAGGAGACCCACGCGTCCCTGACCATCCCGCTCACCGGGGCAAGCCCCGCGGGCGCGGCGGGGGCGAACGGGTCGCGCGCGGGCTGGACGGCCCCCGCCTTGGTGCGGTCGACCAGGATGACCAGGGCGTGCCGCTCGGTGCCGCCATAGGTGTAGGTGCAGACGATGGAGTCCTGGTCGCCGTAGACGTCCCTGGAGACGAAGCACCCTTCGGGCTCGACCATCCCCACGCGGTCGGCCCACCCCGGTCGCGCTACGCCGCCGGCCATCAACTCCAGCGCGGCGCGCTCCGCCTTGGCCGCCTGCCTGGGGGTGCCCATGTAGGCCATCCCCGTGAGCAGCGCCAGCGCGGCGGGCGTCCCGGCGGCCGCCGCGTAGTCGGCCAGGGCCTCGCCTATGACCTCCTCGACGTCGCCGTCCGGAACCCGGTGCCCCCACCAGGAACCGAGGATCTCGCTGACGATCAGTTCCGCGTCCAGGGGGCTGCGCACGGCGAGCAGTTCGCGCGCGTGCTGGAGCATGCCGTCGAATATCGCCGAGACCTCGTCCGGGGGGTCGTCCCGGGCAGGATCCCCGGAGGAGCGGTTGCGGCTGCGGGGACTCACCCTTCTAGCCTCTCAGATCCCGCGCGGACGATGTCCAGGACACGGCCGAAGAAGGCGCCGTCCGGCGCCTTGCCCGTGCCCCGGGCCAGGGGGACCGCTCAGCCGTCCACCCCTCCGCCGGAGGCCCGCCCAGACGGCGGCTCCGATTTCAGGACTCCGGTGAGGTGCTCGCGCGCCATCCGTTCGACTCTGGCGGGCGTTGCTTCCAGCCCTAGGTGGGCCATGCAAGCCTGGACGTCGGCCACGCATCGCTGGACCGCGTCCGAGGGGAAGGTAGCGAACTCGTCGCAAAGCCGTTGTGCGAGCGTGTCGCGTGTCTCGCTTCGGTGACCGGCCAGTGCAGGCATCTTGCGCACACCTCCGCGCACGGGGTTCCGGCGGACGGGAACGCCGCCGGCCGAGACGAAGCGCGGCACGGACCGACCCTGGTGGGAGCTTCCGCGAGAACCCCGCCTCGATGTCCCATTCCAGCGCTTTTGCGGGGAGAGTCAAGACATGCCGGGAGGTCGTTTGGCAAATTCCGGCCCGGCCTCTTCCGGACGCGCTTCGGGCGCCCGCTCGGCGTCGGCCCAGCCCGCGTGATGCCGCGCCGCCCAGTCGCGGCCGACCCGCCCGGTCAGCATGCCGCTGAGCGCGTCGCGGTCCCTCAGCGCCTCCCACAGATGACCGGCCGTCACCACCACGATGACGAGGAAGAGCCAGTCGTGGACGAACGTGGCGCCCGTCCGCCACCGGTCGCCCCAGGGGTTCGGGAACGTCATGATCTCGCCCGTGCCGAGCATGACGAGGATCGCGCCCGCCGTGAACGCCGCGTTGAGCTTCTGCCCTGCGTTGAACTTCCCCACCGGCAGGATCCCGCGCCCGCCCCGCACGGCCCTCCGGTCGCCGCGTCTCAGCCATTCCCAGTCGTGCGGAGCGAATCTGTTCAGCCGCCCGAGGTCCGCTCTGAACGCACGGGACACCAGGCCCAGCACGACCGGCACGGGCAGCGCGAACCCGCACCACACATGGACGGTCTTGACCATCTCCCTGCGGCCCACCAGCGTGGACAGCACCGGCAGGTAGAGCAGCGCGGCGCTCAGCAGACAGGCGAGCATCAGCAGCGCGGTCACGTGGTGGATCGACCGTTCAGCCCGCGTGAACCGGACGATCCATCCGGGGGCGTCATGTCGGCGCATCGTCACGCCCGTTCGATCGTCCGACCCAGGCGTCCACGTCGTAACCGAGGTTCTCCCAGTAACCGGGCTCCACCTTGCCGGTCAGTTCGATGCCGCCCAGCCACTTCAGCGACTTGTAGCCGTACATGGGCGCCACGTAGAGCCGCGTGGGCCCGCCGTGGTCGTGTGTCACCGGCTTGCCGTCCATCTGGGTCGCCACCAGGACGTCCCTGCGGCGTGCCTGGTCCAGCGTGAGCGACTCGGTGTAGACGCCGTCGAACGACGTGAACCGCACGGCGCGTGCCTGCGGGGACACGCCCACCGCGTCCAGGAGGTCGGGCAGGGCGACCCCGACCCAGTGCACGTCCGGTACGCGCCAGCCCGTCACGCACTGGAAGTCGCGGTCGAGGACGGTCTGCGGAAGCAGTGCCAGATCGGCCAGCCGGAACGCCTGGGGCCTCTCGACGAGGCCACTAACGGCCACGCGATGGGTCGCGGCGCGGTGTCGTTTCACACTGTCGGTAACGGAGTAGTAGCGGAACCCGCCCGCGGCCGGCAGGACATCACCGATCGGTCCTACCGGCGCCAGGGTCCGGCTCACCTTGTCCTGGACGGACGCTCCCACGGCGACCCCCGCCGCGCCGAGGCCGAGCATCCCCAGGACCACCCTCCGCCCGACGGGGCTGCCTTCCCTTCGCTCCTCCTCGTTCACCTCTTCATTCGAGCACCGCGGGGTCGCCGCCGCCAGGGTCCTGCGGCGCGCGTAAGACTTCTGACAGATCTCGGGGCCGCCCTAAGCTGGCCCCATGGCCACGAAGGTTCACCTCGCACAGCGCCCGGAAGCCGACGAGCTGCTCGGACGCAGTCCGCTGGCCGCGCTGGTGGGCATGCTGCTCGACCAGCAGGTCCCGATGGAGTGGGCCTTCTCCGGCCCCTACACGATCGTCCAGCGGCTGGGCGCGGACGACCTGGACGCGCACGAGATCGCCGCCTGCGACCCGGAGCGGTTCGCCGCGCTCCTGTCGGAGAAGCCGGCCGTCCACCGCTACCCCGGTTCGATGGCCAAGCGCGTCCAGCAGCTGTGCCGGTACCTCGTGGAGAACTACGACGGGGACGCCGAGAAGGTGTGGAAGGACGTCGGCACCGGCAAGGAGCTGTTCAAGCGGCTCAACGGCCTCCCTGGCTTCGGCAAGCAGAAGGCCCAGATCTTCCTCGCGCTCCTGGGCAAGCAGTACGGCGTGCGGCCGGAGGGCTGGCGCGAGGCCGCCGGCGCCTACGGCGAGGAGGGTTCGCACCGCTCCGTGGCCGACATCACCGGTCCCGAGTCGCTGGCCAGGGTGCGGGCCTTCAAGCAGGAGCAGAAGGCCGCCGCCAAGGCGGCCGGGTAGCAGCCGGGCCGGAGACACACCCGGGCTCTGGCGGTTGACGCGCCGTGACGTCCGGGGGCCGTAACATCTCCTACTCGCCGTCCGGGCGGGCCGCCTCCTGCGGTCCCCTGCGACGGTGCCCGAATCCGACGCGTTCGTCCGGGACCGAAGGGACAAGGATGTTCAGCAGGGGTTCCGTACACGGCGAACCATCGGGATGATGAATACCTGAATCCGACCGGTGTTGTGATGGAGGCGGGAGCGCTAGCCTGCTCCCATTCACTCATAGTGATGAAAAATTGCCGCGCGGTACGGGACCCTCTGGGGCGGAGGTGTTGTCCATGAGCACCGAGACGTCCGTCCCGCATCCCCGCGTCTCAGGGGTGGAGGGCCAGCCCATGGATGCGTCCGACGCCGCGCTGTACGCGACCTTGCTGAAGGAGGCCCCCGGCGGCCTGGCGTTCTTCGATCGCGATCTGCGCTGCCGCAGGGCCAACGACGCGCTCGCCGCGCTGCTGGGCGTGCCCGTCCGCGAGCTGCAGAAGCGCAGACCGTCCGAGGTGCTGCCCGAGGCGCTGGCGGCCGCGTTCGAGACGGCGCTGCGGAAGGTCGTCGCCGAGGACCGCCCGGTCAGCGACCTCGACCTGGTCGTCCCGGCCGGCGAGCCGCCCGCGCCCGGCGATGCGCCCGGTGATGCGGCCGGCGTCGCCACCGCAGTCGAAGAGCGCATCCTCGCCTGCACGTGGCTGCCCGCCAGGAACGGCGACGGCGAGCACCAGGGCGTCGTCCTGACCGCGCTGGACGTGACCGAGCGTCGCCGCGCCGAGGAGGTCATCCGCCGCAAGGAGCAGCGCTACCGCTCGCTCGTGGAGGCCAGCGCCCAGGTGGTGTGGGTCGCCGCACCGGCCGGCGGCGTGATCGACGACGCGCCCGAGTGGCGCGCGATCACCGGGCAGACCCCGGACGACTACGCGGTCGGCGGCTGGCTGTCGGTGGTCCACCCCGAGGACCGGCCGCGCATCGAGTCCGCGTGGCAGGAGTGCGTCGACGAGAACCGCGTCTTCGAGACCAACTACCGGATCCGCACCAAGAGCGGGACCTACCGGCACTTCGACGTCAGGGCCGTGCCCATCTGGCAGGGCGACGCGGTGATCGAGTGGGTCGGCGCCAACACCGACGTGACCGGCCAGCGCGAGGCCGAGGAGATGCGCGGCCGGCTGACCGAGCAGCTGTCCGCGGCGGCGCTGCGCACCGCGCGCCTCCAGCAGGCCACCTCGATGCTCGCCGAGGCCCTGACCGTCTCCCAGGTCGTCCAGGTCATCACCGAGGTCGGGCGGTCCGCCATCGGCGCCGACTACTCGGCCGTGGCGCTGCTGGACGACGACAAGCTGCGGCTGAGCATCGTGGCGCCGTCCCAGCCGGGGGCGGAGGTCGAGACCAGTCCCGCCTCCCGCGACGACATCAAGGTCAGCGACCAGACCGTGATGTCGGTGGCGGTGCGCGAGAGCCGGCCGTTCCTGGCCGAGCATCCCGACAGCCTGCGCCTCCAGCTCGGCCATGGCGAGCGCGACCTCTTCGCCCAGCACACCGGGGAACGCGCCTGGGTCGGCCTTCCGCTGCTCGCGGCGGGCGCCCCGATAGGCGCGCTCCGGTTCTCCTTCACCCGCCCCAGGGAGATCACCGAGGAGGAACGGGTCTTCCTGGAGGCGCTGGCCGGGCAGTGCGCCCTGGCCGTCGAGCGGGCCCTGCTGTTCGAGCGCGAGCACAAGACCGCCGAGGAGCTCCAGCGGAGCCTCCTGCCGAGCGATCTCCCGCAACTGCCGAACATGGTGCTGGCCGCCCGGTACAACCCCGCGACGCGCCACGTCCAGGTCGGCGGCGACTGGTACGACGTCTTCCGCCTCCCGGACGACCGGCTCGCCGTCGCCGTCGGCGACGTCATGGGCAAGGGCGTGCTCGCCGCGGCCGGAATGGGACGCGTCCGCAACGCCCTGCGCGCGCTCGCGCTGAACGACGCGCGTCCCGCCGCGGTCCTCGCCGGCCTCGACCGGCTGTTCAGCGCCACCGAGGACGAGGAGCAGTTCACCACGGTCGCGTACGTGGTGATCGACCCCGAGACCGGCCACGGGGAGTTCAGCAACGCGGGCCACCCGCCACCCCTGCTGATCTCCCCCGACACGCCTGCGCGCGTGAGCACGCTCGAGCCGGGCACCCCGCTCGGCTGGCCGAGCCAGCGGCAGCAGACAAGTTTTTCCATCGAGACCGGCAACACTGTGGTCTTCTATTCCGATGGACTTGTGGAGAACCGTAGGCGTGGGGTGGACGCCGGGCTGGACGAGCTTGTCGCCGTGGCCGCGGACGCCCCACCTGAAGTGGTAGGAGATCCCGAGAGACTCGTCGACTTCCTGGTCGATCGGATGCTTGCCGGATACGAGCAGGTGGACGATGTGACCGTGCTCGCCCTGCACGTCCCGCCCGAGCCCGCGTGAAATCCGCCTGAGACCGCGTGAAGACGGAGTAGCACGTTCGAAGGACCGTCCCGCGCCCTCTAAGGTGGAGTGTTACCGGGTAGGACTTCAGGGCGGAATGCGCAGCAGTGCCAGAATGCTTGACCCAGACAGAGCGGGTACGCTGCGGTCCCGCACCGGTGGTCCGCTCCGTGTGTGGTCCCACCCAGTGTGAGGCCGGGCCCGTCAGGGCACTTGGGTCAACCAAGCCACACGTTCGTTCGAGAGGTATTTGTGTCGCCTGCTAGCTCGACCTCGAAAGCGTCGGATCTGCACGATCACGTCATCGCGCAGCTGATCGAGCGTGGACGGTCCCAGGGTTACCTCGAAGCCGACGACGTACGCCGTACGTTCGAGGAGGCCGACATCCCCGTGTCGAAGGCCTCCAGCATTTTGCGGAGCCTCAGCAAGGAGGGTGTGACGGTCATGGTGAGCGCTGCCGACTCCGCGGCGCCGAAGCGTCCGCGCAAGCGCGCGACGCCGCCGGCGCGCAGGCCCAAGACCGCCGCCGCCGCCAAGGAGCAGCCCGACACGGTGACCGCCGTCGTCGGCGACGACGCGCCGGAGGAGGCCGCCGCCGAGCCGCGTCCGGCCGCCGCCAAGCCCGCGCCCAAGAAGGCCGCGCCCGCCAAGGGCGCCAAGGCCAAGAAGGCCGCGCCCGCCAAGAAGGCCGCCGCCAAGGGCGCGGCGATCAAGGCGGCCCCGGCCAAGAAGGGCACCGACCCGGAGGCCGACGACGAGGTCGAGGTCGACCTCGACGCGGACCTGGCCGACCTCGACGTCGAGCTCGCGGCCGCCGAGGTCGAGGAGCCCGAGGCCGACGAGGAGGAGGCCGCGGCCCCGGCCGCGCCCGCCGCCAAGGCGCCCGCGCCCGCCGGCAAGCCCGGCGCCGAGGGCACCCCCTCGTCCGAGGAGGAGGGCTTCACCCTCGGCGACGACGACGAGGACGCGCCCGCCCAGCAGATCGCCGCCGCCGGCGCCACCGCCGACCCGGTGAAGGACTACCTCAAGCAGATCGGCAAGGTCCCCCTGCTCAACGCCGAGCAGGAGGTGGAGCTCGCCAAGCGCATCGAGGCCGGGCTCTTCGCCGAGGAGCGCCTCGCCGCCTCCGGTCCCACGATGTCCGAGGAAGACCTCGAGGACTTCGAGTGGATCGCCGAGGACGGCCGCCGTGCCAAGAACCACCTCCTGGAGGCCAACCTCCGCCTGGTGGTCTCGCTGGCCAAGCGCTACACCGGGCGCGGCATGCTGTTCCTGGACCTCATCCAGGAGGGCAACCTCGGCCTGATCCGCGCCGTCGAGAAGTTCGACTACACCAAGGGCTACAAGTTCTCCACGTACGCCACCTGGTGGATCCGGCAGGCGATCACCCGCGCGATGGCCGACCAGGCCCGCACCATCCGCATACCGGTGCACATGGTCGAGGTCATCAACAAGCTGGCCCGCGTGCAGCGGCAGATGCTCCAGGACCTGGGCCGCGAGCCCACCCCGGAGGAGCTGGCCAAGGAACTCGACATGACCCCGGAGAAGGTCGTCGAGGTCCAGAAGTACGGCCGCGAGCCCATCTCCCTGCACACCCCGCTCGGCGAGGACGGCGACAGCGAGTTCGGCGACCTCATCGAGGACTCCGAGGCCATCGTCCCGGCCGACGCGGTCAGCTTCACGCTGCTGCAGGAGCAGCTCCACTCCGTCCTGGACACGCTCAGCGAGCGCGAGGCCGGTGTGGTGTCGATGCGGTTCGGTCTCACCGACGGCCAGCCGAAGACGCTGGACGAGATCGGCAAGGTCTACGGGGTGACCCGGGAGCGCATTCGCCAGATCGAGTCCAAGACCATGTCGAAGCTGCGCCACCCGTCCCGCTCGCAGGTCCTGCGCGACTACCTCGACTGATCCGCGACTGAACGACGAGAGGGCCCCGCGCCTACGCGCGGGGCCCTCTCGTTGTCCAGTCGTGCGGGGATGTTCAGTCGTGCAGGACGACGTCGAGGTTGGGGCCGTTGAGCTCGACCGTGTGGCCGAGGTCGGCGACGGCCTTCAGGAGCTCGTCCGGGGTGCGCGGCGCGGCGCCCGCCTTGAGCAGGTCGTGGGCGATCTGCCCGCGGGTCGCCTTGGCCATGTGGCTGACGACCGTCCGCTTGGGGGCGCCGCCGACGAGCCGTTCGCGGAACACGCGGACGGCGACGGCCGGCTGCGGGGGTTTCCACGCGGACGCGTAGGGCCCGGAGCGCATGTCCACGATCAGGTCGCCGTCCGGCCGGAGCGCCTTGCCCATCGCGGGGCGCCACAGCGCGCCCAGGCGGCCCGTAGGCGGCAGCGACACCGCCATGGCCAGCCGATAGGGCGGGATCCGGTCGGTGAGCCTCAGCGCGCCCCACAGGCCCGAGAACACGATGATCTGCGCTTCGGCGGCGCTGGCGGCCCCGGCGTCCAGGTCGGTGAGGTCGAGGTTGTCGTACAGGACGCCGGTGTAGAGCCGGGCGACCGGGAGTGTGGGCGCGCCGCGCAGCGCCTTGTTGCGGGCGAGCGCGTCGTCCACCTGACCGGGCGGCAGGCCGAGCACGTCCGGCGCGTCGGCCCGCCGGCACGTCTTGGTCAGGGCCGAGAGGACGCGCCTGCGCACCGGGTTCAGTTCGGGGAAGCTGAGCGCGGCCAGGTCGAGGGGCGGACCGTCCCCGTCGGTAGCCTTCTTCTCCGACGGTGGCAGCAGGATGTGCACGATCCCCCCGAAAGCGGTGACAGATGACGCGGCGCCTGGAGACACGGCTCGGCGAACTCGTCGCCGAGGCATGGCCCGCGCCGTCCGCCCAGGATATTGGCGGCTGGCTGCTGCGCCACGCCGGCGGGGTGACCAAGCGGGCCAACTCCGTCCTGCCCCTGCGCGACCCGGGGGACGTGGACGTGGCCGTCGAAAGCGTTGAGCGCTGCTATGCCGCGCTGGGGCTGCCGGCCGTGTTCTCGCTGGACGCGGGGGCGCGGCCCGAGGGGCTCGACGCGGTCCTGGAGGGACGGGGCTACGAGCTGGTCGATCCGACGATCGCGATGGCGACCGCCCTGGACGGCCCCTGCGACCGGGACGGCGTGGAGATCGCGGAGACGCCGTCCCAGGAGTGGCTCGACCTCTGGTGGTCGGTGGACGGCCGGTACGACCATCAGCTGCCGATGGCGGAGAGGATCCTGACGGGGGTACGGGCGGGCTACGCCTTCCTGGACGGTGCCGCCGTCGGCCGCGGCGTCCCCCAGGGGGAGTGGCTGGGCGTCTACGCCATGGCCGTCGCGCCGGCCGCGCGCAGGCGGGGCCTGGGACGGCGCGTCCTGCGGTCTCTTCTCGGCTGGGGGCGCGAGCAGGGATGCGAGCGCGCGTACCTGGTGGTCGTCGAACGGAACGCCCCGGCGCGGGCGATGTACGAGGCGGAGGGTTTCGCGCCGGTCGCCGGCTATCACTACCGAGTGAAGAGTGTCACTCCCGAGTGAGAGAACCGTGCATTCTGTGATTCACCTCACCGCGGTGACCGAATGTCGATACGATCCGTGGCCGATCAATGACGCTATGTGATCGCGTCCCATTGACTCCACGGCGAGCCGGAACGGGTGAAATGCGAACGGCGGCCACCGTGTCGGTGGCCGCCGTCCCTGGGGTTTCTATTGGGAGATCTACCGCTCCTCGGGGGGAACGGTGGCCGGGGTTTCGTTGAGCCGGTCGGTCTCGTCCTGTATGTCGGCCCCGTTTGCGCGGAGCGCCTCTGAGTACTTGCGTCCGTGGTGGGCGCAGAACAGAAGGTCGCCGCCGCCTACAAGCACAGCACGGACGTAGGCCTGGGCGCCGCAGCGGTCGCATCGGTCGGCGACGGTCAGCGGCTTGGTTGGGGCAAGGGCTCCAGTCACGGCACCTTCCTCATGCTCGGGGTCGGTACTTAGGACAACATCTAACCCGACGCTGGCGTTCCCAACCTGGTTCCTCGTACGCCCAGAGCAGAATGGCCCAATTAGTGACCGAGGTCACATTAGGCGGCGTCCCATCGGAACAGGCGCATGGCGATCAACGCGCCGACGACCGCGACGCCCACCAGAACGGCGATTTGGGGCAGTGCGGAGGCCGGCCCCAGGCCGCGGCCCATCACGTTGAGCATCCCTTCGTTCAGATACCGCAACGGGAAGATGTAGGACAGCGTCCTCATCCAGCCCGGTGACGCGTCGAGAGGGAAGAACGAACCGCCGAGGAACGCCATTGGCAGGACGACGAGCTGCGTCACGGCCTGGGCGGTCTCCTGCGTCTTGGCCCACGCGCCGATCAGCATCCCGATCGACAGGAACGCGAGCACGCCGGCTATCACCATCGGGATGGCCATCCACCAGGCCCCGCTGAGCTGCAACCCGAACATCGGAAGCTGGGCCACGAGCACGAACAGCGCGAACTGCACGAGCGCGATGGCGAGGCTGACCGCGACACGGGCGGCGAACACGGTGGGGATCGGGGCAGGGGAGAGCTGGAGGCGGCGCAGGATGCCCTTGGTCCGCCACGTCACCAGCGTCTGGGACGCCCCGAAGACGCCCGCCGACGCCAGCGCCCACCCGAGCAGGCTGGGCGTGAAGAACTGGATGGCCTTGAGGGAGTCGTCCTCCACCTGCTGGGTGGCCATCGTGTACGCGGGCGGCCTGCCCGTAGCGGACTGGTTCGCCGCCTGGACGATCGAGTCCATCAGCCCCCGCACCGTCCCCGACTTGACCTGGTCGGCGGCGGAGTAGTGGACGACGAGCTGGTTGCCGCGCTGCTCCACGGCCGCGTCCGCATCGCCCTTCTCCACCTTGCGCAGGGCCGCGTCGCGGTCGGACGTCCTGGTGACCTTCATGACGTTCCCGACCTGCTCGCCCCCGTGCGCGACGGCCCCCTCCAGGATCGGGGCCTTGCCGACCTCCAGGACCTCGACCTTGGACGTCGTCTGGTGGCCGAAGACGCCGCCGAAGATGACCAGGAACATCAGGGGGAACAGGACGGTGAAGAACAGCGCCGTCCGGTCGCGCTTGAAGCCCAGGTACATGGCCCGGGACAGGCTCTTGAAGCTCTCGTACGTGCTCACGCCCTGTACTCCCGTCCGGTGAGCTCCAGAAAGACGTCCTCAAGGGTGGCGCCGCGGATCTGGACGCCGTCCAGGGCGTCCTTGGCCGCCATGGCCGCGACCACGGCCGACGGGTCGCGGGTGGAGATGGTCAGCGAGACGCCGTCGTCGGCGGCGTCGTCCGCGCCCGGCAGCAGCCGCGCGTCGCCGAGCTCCAGGACACCGCTGGCGACGCTGATCCTGGACGGGGCGTCCAGCCCGCGCACCAGCACGGCGGGCGGGCCGAGCCGCAGGATCCTGCCCGAGTCCATGATGGCGACGCGGTCGCAGAGGATCTCGGCCTCGTCCATGTAGTGGGTGGTCAGGACCACCGTGCGGCCCTCCGTGTTGATCTTCCGTAGCAGGTCCCAGAGGTTGCGGCGGGCCTGCGGGTCCAGCGCGGCGGTGGGCTCGTCCAGGAACACGAGTTCGGGGTCGTGGACGAGCGCGCACGCGATGGACAGGCGCTGCGCCTGGCCGCCCGACAGCTTCTCCACCCGCACGTCGGCCTTGTCGGCCAGCCCCACCAGCTCCATCATCGCGTCGGCCTTCTTGGGGGAGACGCCGTAGAGGGACCCGAACGTCCGCAACTGCTCGCGGGTGGTCAGCCGCTCGAAGAACGACGACGCCTGCAACTGCACGCCGATCCTGGGCAGCAGCTTGGGGTTGCGGGGCCACGGGGAGAGCCCGAGCACCGAGACGCCCCCCGCGTCGGCCTTGCGCAGCCCCTCGATGATCTCCAGCGTCGTCGTCTTGCCCGCCCCGTTCGGCCCGAGGATGCCGAAGAACTCGCCCTCCTCGACCCCGAACGTCACCCCGTCCACGGCCCGGACGTCTCCGTAGTGTTTACGGAGGTCCGAGACCTCGATCGTTTGCACCATGCACAGGACATTAGGCAGCGACGCCGACCCCGCACACCCACCTAAAGGTGGACGTTAGGGTCTAGAAGTCGAGGTCCGGATAGCCTGGCGGAACCGGACGCGCCCGGACCCGCACCGCCGCGCGGACGAACAAGCCCGCCGCGCGGACAATCGGACCGGACGCGCGGAACCCCCTGGACGAGCCGGGCGGCGAGCCTGCCGGTGGAATGTCGGCGGCCGGGGGTACCCTGCTGCCGACCGTCCTACCCCCGAGGAGCGCACGCACGTTGACCGCCGCGACCGCCGAAGCGACAACAGAAGACCCGCACGGCTACTCCGCCCGGCACCTGTCGGTGCTGGAGGGGCTGGAGGCCGTCCGGAAACGGCCTGGCATGTACATCGGGTCGACCGACAGCAGGGGCCTCGCCCACTGCCTGTGGGAGATCGTCGACAACTCCGTCGACGAGGCCCTCGCCGGCTACTGCACCCACATCGGCGTGACGCTCCACGCCGACGGCTCCTTCGAGGTGGGCGACAACGGCCGCGGCATCCCGGTCGACCTGGAGCCCAAGACGGGGCTGCCCGGCGTCGAGCTGGTCATGACGCGGCTGCACGCGGGCGGCAAGTTCGGCGGCGTCTCCTACACCGCGTCCGGCGGGCTCCACGGCGTGGGGGCGTCCGTGGTCAACGCGCTGTCCGCCCGGCTGGACGTCGAGGTCGACCGCGACGGCCACACCCACGCGATCAGCTTCCGGCGCGGCCTGCCCGGCGAGTTCGCCGACGAGGGGCGCCCCAACGCCCGGTTCAAGAAGAAGTCGGGCCTGCGGCAGATCCGCAAGGTCGCCAAGAAGGTCACCGGCAACCGCACCCGCTTCTGGCCCGACACCCAGATCTTCCTGAAGGACGCCACGGTCGAGCAGGAGCTCGTCCTCAACCGGATGCGGCAGACCGCGTTCCTCATCCCCGGCCTCACCATCGACGTCCGCGACGAGCGCGGCGAAGAGGTCGTCGACGAGACGTTCCGGTTCGACGGCGGCATCAGCGAGTTCTGCACCTACCTGGCCAAGGACGCGCCCATCGTCGACGTCCTGCGCCTGCAGGGCCGCGGCCACTTCACCGAGACCGTCCCCGTCCTGGACGAGCAGGGCCACCTCACCCCGACCGACGTCGAACGCGACCTCGAGGTCGACGTCGCCCTGCGCTGGGGCAGCGGCTACGACACGATCACCAAGTCGTTCGTCAACGTGATCGCCACCCCGAAGGGCGGCACCCACCTGCGCGGCTTCGACCGCGCCGTGCTCAAGGTGCTCAACGAGCAGCTCCGCGCGGTCAAGCTGCTGAAGAACGGCGACGAGGACGTCATCAAGGAGGACGTCCTGGAGGGCCTCACCGCGGTGGTGACGGTCCGGCTGCCCGAACCGCAGTTCGAGGGGCAGACCAAGGAGATCCTCGGCACGTCCGCGGCGACCCGCATCGTGTCCCAGGTCGTCCAGCGCGAGCTGCGCGCGGTCTTCGAGAACCCGCCGCGCGGGCAGAAGCAGCCGCTGCGCGCCGTCCTGGAGAAGGTCGTCGGCGCGGCCAAGACCCGCATCGCCGCCCGCACCCAGCGCGACAACCAGCGGCGCAAGAACGCCCTGGAGAACTCGGCGCTGCCGGCCAAGCTCGTCGACTGCCGCACCACCGACGACCGCAGCGAGCTGTTCATCGTCGAGGGCGACTCCGCCCTCGGCACCGCCAAGCTCGCCCGGAACTCCGAGTTCCAGGCGCTGCTGCCGATCCGCGGCAAGATCCTCAACGTGCAGAAGGCGTCCGTCGCCGACGTGCTGAAGAACGCCGAGTGCGCCGCGATCATCCAGGTGCTCGGCGCCGGTTCGGGCCGCACGTTCGACGTGGACGCCGCCCGCTACGGCCGCGTCGTCGTCCTCGCCGACGCCGACGTCGACGGCGCGCACATCCGCACCCTGCTGCTCACCCTCTTCCACCGCTACATGCGGCCGATGCTGGAGGCCGGGCGGGTCTTCTCCGCCGTCCCGCCGCTGCACCGCATCGAGCTGATCAAGCCGAAGAAGGGCCAGGACAAGTACATCTACACCTACTCCGACGCCGAGCTGCGGCAGCGGCTCGTCGAGCTGGAGCGCAAGGGCCAGCGCTGGAAGGAGCCCATCCAGCGCTACAAGGGCCTCGGCGAGATGGACGCCGACCAGCTCGCGGAGACGACGCTCGACCCGCGGTACCGGGTGCTCCGGCGCGTCCGCATCGAGGACGCGGAGGAGGCGGCGAAGGTGTTCGACCTGCTGATGGGCAGCGACGTCGCGCCGCGCCGGGCCTTCCTCACCGCCAGCGCCACCGAGCTGGACGTCGAACGCATCGACACCTGACCGGCGGGAGACGCCGGGCGATGGCGGGGGCCGTCACCGTGGCGAACGGCCCCCGCCCGGCATGGCCACATCCGGCCGAGTCGGCGCGGGCGGGCCGGGGGCGTCCACCCGGAGGTGGAGGCCGGGATGTCCAGCCGTGCGCCGATCCGGTGGAGGCCGTCGTTCCTTAGCGTCGACGCCATGAACACGCTGGACGACGTCCTTCCCGCCCGGTGCCCGGTCGTCGGCCCGCGAGCGGAGCGGCTCGGCGCACCGGCAGCGGTTAGCGTCGACTCGTGAACTGCGAGGCGAGCCGCGGGGAGCGGCTGACCAGGCTGCTGGTCGTCGGGATGCTGGCGACGTGGGGCGTCGTCGCCTACGTCCGGGGGCTGGCCCGCTCGGACCCGGCGCCGTCGCTGCACGGGGTCGGGTTGAGCATCGTCATCCTCAACGCGACCCTGTTCGCCTTGCTGGCGGCCGGAATCTGGCTCGGACGGCACCGGGAGTCGCCGTGGCGCGGGCCGTCGATCGTCCTGCTGCTCGCGTCCATGGCGGTGGCGATGGCGCTGTACGCGATCGCGCCCCACGCCGGCGGCGGGTTCTTCTTCTGCATGGCCGGCCTCTGGGTGCTGATGATGCGGCTGCCGCTGCCGTGGGGCATCACGGTGAGCGCGCTGACCATCGCCGCGATCGGCGGACTGGGGGAGGGCTTCCGGTCCGGTGGCGCGGACATCGGCCTGATGTCGGCGTTCGCGTGCCTCACGCTGGGCGCGGTCGCCAGCCGCCAGGGCGCGGCCGCGCAGGAGGCGACCCGCCGCGCCGAGGCCGCCAACGCGGTGCTCGCCGAGCGGTCGCACATCGCGCGGGAGATCCACGACATCCTCGCCCACTCGCTGTCGGCGCAGATCGTCCATCTGGAGGGCGCGAGGCTGCTCCTCTCGCGGGACGGCGACCGCGTCCAGGCCCTGGACCGGGTGGAGCGCGCGCGGAACCTCGCCCGCTCGGGCCTGGAGGAGACGAGGCGCGCGCTCGCCACGCTCCGCGGTGAGATACCGGAACCCAAGGAGGTCATCGCGGAACTCGCCGAGGAGTTCTACGCCAGCACCGGCCGCCCCTGCGACGTGCGGGTGACGGGTACGCCGCGAGAACTGTCGGCCCAGGCCGGGCTCACGGTCGTCCGCACCGCTCAGGAGGCGCTCACGAACATCCGCAAGCACGCTCCCGGCGCCCGCGCGCAGGTCGCCCTGCGCTACCTGCGCGACAAGGTCGAACTCGAAGTGACCGACAGCGGGGGGACCGAATCGGTCGTCGAGCTGAACGGCGGCGGATACGGCCTCGTCGGCATGCGCGAGCGCGCCGAACTGATCGATGGGACCCTGGTCACCGGACCGGACGGCAAGGGGTTCCGTGTGGCCCTCCAGGTGCCGGCGTGACGGGAGGCGCGGTGCGGACGAGAATCCTGGTCGTCGACGACCAGACCGTGGTGCGCGAGGGCCTGGTCCTCCTCCTGGAGCTGCTGCCCGGCATCGACGTGGCCGGCGCGTGCGGCGACGGCGAGCAGGCGGTGGCGATGGTCGCCGAACTGCGTCCCGACGTCGTCCTCATGGATCTGCGGATGCCGCGCATGGACGGCGTCGAGGCGACCCGCCGCATCAAGGAGGCCCACCCCGACGTCGGAGTCGTCGTCCTCACCACCTACGCCGACGACGATTCGATCTTCGCCGCGCTCCGCGCCGGGGCCCGCGGCTACCTCACCAAGGACGCGGGCGCCGACGAGATCGCCCGCGCCGTCGACGCCGTCCGCGGCGGGGGGTCCCAGCTCGACCCGGCCGTCCAGCGCCGCCTGGTCGAGGCCGTCGCCGCCGGCGAACGCCCGCGCCGCGCCGGCCTGCCGGACGGTCTGACCCGCCGCGAGGCCGAGGTGCTCACCCTCATCGCCCGGGGACGCTCCAACGCCGAGATCGCCGGCGACCTGTTCATCTCCGAGGCCACCGTCAAGACGCACATCAACAACCTGTTCGCGAAGGCGAACCTGCGCGACCGCGCCCAGGCAGTCACCTATGCGTACAAGCACGGCCTCACCGGCTGATCACCGGCCCGCGATCCGCGACGGCGCCGTCTCGTTAACCAAGCGATCGCTTGGTACGCTTCGCTCATGCCGACACAGGAGCACATGAAGCAGACGCTTCAGACCTACATCGACGCCTTCAACGCCGGCGAAGCCGCGACCATCTCCGGCCTCTACACCGACGACGCGGTCGTCGAGGACCCGGTCGGCAACCCCCCGATGACCGGCCGCGCCGCCATCGAGGAGTTCTACACGAACGCCATCGCCGGCGGCGCCAAGCTCACCCTGGACGCGCCCATCCGCGGCTCCCACGGCGACCGCGCCGCCATGGCCTTCACCGTGGACGTCCCGGGCCTGCGCATCCGCGCCATCGACGTCATGACCTTCAACGACGAAGGCAAGATCACCCGCATGCAGGCCCACTGGGGCCCCGACGACATCGAGTCCTGACCCGACCGTCCGGGCCGCCTCCCGCGCCGTGGCAGGCTGGGGAGGTGGCCAAGGATCCGGTGCTCTACGTGATCGCCTGCGGCGGCCGCCCCGCCGCGGACCTCCCGCCCTTCGTCGAGCGCCTCCACGCCGACGGCTGGACGGTGTGCGTCGTCGCCACCCCGTCCGGCACGAAGTTCCTGGACACGGCCCGGCTGGCCGAATCGACGGGCTTCCCGGTCCGCTCCGACTACAAGCAACCTGACGAACCGGACGTCCTGCCGCCCGCCGACGCGTTCGCCGTGGTGCCGGCCACGTTCAACACCGTCAACAAGTGGGCTCACGGAACCAGCGACACCCTCGCCCTGGGCCTCCTCAACGAGGCCGTCGGCCTGGGCCGCCCCATCATCGCCGCGCCATGGCCGAACTCGGCGCTCGCCCGCCACCCGGTCTTCGTCCGCAGCATCGCGGAGCTGCGCGACTGGGGCGTGACCGTTGTCTTCGACCCCGCGACGCTCCCGGCACCCGACTCGCCCGACATGGCCAAGGGCACCTTCCCCTGGACGGAACTGCGGCGTGAACTCAGGGAAACGCGCGCACACCTCAATGACTGAGGCGGTCACCAGGGCAGCGGGGTCCCCGCTCTCCTTGAGGTAGCCGCGCCAAGCGCGGGCCCCCGCCACCCCGGCAGCCGCTCGGCCTTGCCCGAGCCGCCCCGCCGACGTCCGGACGTGCCGCGGACGCAGCCGAGTGAATGCCCGCAGCCCGCTGGGCGCGCGATGCCATCCCGTCGAAGAGGCCGCCGCCCGAACTGGTGCGACGTGCTCGGGACCTCGGCCGGGTGCGAGCCGACCTGACCGCGCCTCGCTGTCTGGGCCACGAGCACGGACGCCTGCCCGAGGTCCGCCTCGGCGCGAGGCGCGGCACCACCGACAATCGAATCGTTCTTGACAAATCTATTTGTCCGGAGCATGCTGGTGACTGTACCGCACGACACCGAGGAGACCACGATGCGCACTCTGATCAGCACCGCCTTCGTCTCGCTCGACGGCGTCATGGAGGCTCCGGGCGGCGAATCCGGCTACCGGAACACCGGCTGGACCTTCAAGGACATCGAGTTCGTCCCCGAGGCGTACGAGATCAAGGGCCGGGAACAGCAGGAGTCCACCGCGATGCTGCTGGGCCGGGCCAGCTACGAGGCGTTCAGCCCGGTGTGGCCCGCCATGGAGGAGTTCGCCGACTACAAGGTGATGCCGAAGTACGTCGTCTCCACCACCCTCACCGATGACGACCTGGTCGCGGACTGGGGCGAGACCACGATCCTGCGCTCGCTCGACCAGGTCGCGGCGCTGAAGGAGACCGAGGGCGGCCCGATCATCGTCCACGGCAGCGCAGCCCTGAACCACGCCCTCTCGGACGCGGGCCTGATCGACCGGTACCACCTGCTCGTGTTCCCGCTGCTGCTCGGCGCGGGCAAGCGCCTGTTCAGCACCGCCGACAAGGACACCCAGCAGCTCAAGCTCGTCGAGTACGAGACCTACTCCAACGGCATCCAGAAGAACGTCTTCGACGTCGTCCGCTGACGTCCCTCCGCTGCCGAGCGCGGCCTCCTGCCGGCTCACGACGTGATCCGCTCGGGCCCGGCGGCGCGGTGGGGATCGCGGCCGTCCTGGACCTGTGCCGGTTGGCGGCGTCGCGGCACGGGCTGCGCACACTGCGGGCGGCCAGCTCCCACAGCAATGCCGCGTCCCGAAGGGCGCTGATCAAGGCCGGGTTCGTCCCCGCCGGCCCGGCGAACCCAGCCGACCTCGGCGGCAAGCCGGGCACCCGGTACCAGCGCGACCTGCCGCTCCAGCCATAGACCGTGATTTCGTGGGTGCACCGGCCGCGGCCATCGCCGATCACCGGCAGGCGAAGACTGAAGACCACGTGGTGGCCGCGTTCAGGGGAGGCCGTGGGCGCCGGTCTTGATGGTGCCCAGCAGGGCGGCCCAAGCGCTGGTGGTGAAGGTGAGGATCGGGCCGCTCGGATCCTTGGAGTCGCGGACCGCGCGCCTGTCACCGAGTTGCGCGACCTCGACACAGTCGGCGCCCTGGGCTGTGTAGGAGCTGGTGCGCCAGTTGAGCCTGTTGTCGCCAATGTCCATTGAAGTTAATATGCCCGGCCTAATGGGTCTCCGCCAGCTCAGAGATCAGCTCCATTGACTCGTCCGCCCCGAGAGCGGCCATCGCGAGCTGGTTGAACGTCAGCAAGTGCGTGTGCACCTGGGCGTCGTCCTCGACATAGAGCGCGCTGGTCAGCCCGTCGATGTAGACCACGTCGGGCATGTGATGCTCGGGGAACTCCATGTAGGAGAAGGCGCCGCTGAACGCGGGATGGGCTCCGGCCTCGAAGGGCAGGACCTGAAGCATGATGTTGGGCTGCTCTGACAGTGCCAGCAGGTGCGCGTACTGCCGCCGCATGATGTCGCTACTGCCGACGATTCGGCGCAGGGCCGCCTCATCGATGACGGACCAGACGCGGAGTGCCTCGGACGCCGTGTCCTTCACGAGTCCTTGGCGCGTCTTGCGGATCTCCACCCGCCGATCTACTTCCGCCGGCGGAGCGAACTGCATCAGTCCAACGCGGATCACCTCGTGCGCGTACTCGTCGGTCTGCAATAGCCCGTTGAGGACGAGGGCGTTGTAGCAGCGGAGCGACTTGGCCTCGGCCTCGAGTTCGATGTACGCGGCGTAGTCGGTCTGGATCGTGTCGGCATAGGCGTCCCACCAGCCGCGTTGCCGTGCCGTCCTGGTCAGGGCGAGTAGCGCTTCGCGCTTCTCGGGCGGCACGCCGTAGACCGCGCAGAGCTGGTTCACGTCCGAGGTCTTGATCCCTTGGGCGGCGGTCTCGATGCGGGACAGCTTCGGAGTGGACCATCGCCCCGCGCCATGCGTCTGCAACTCCGCGACGACCTGGTCCAAGCGCAGCGTCGATCGTTCGCGCAGACGGCGCAGCTCGGCGGCGAGTTTGCGCTCGCGGATCGTGGGCCGGCGTTCAGGCATGTACCGAGTGTGCCGTGTTCGCTACGGCGGCGAGTGACGGTTCCGGAAATTCTTTGGAGAGTGTGATGGAATTTTCCATCACTAGTTGCGATCAGCAGTTCGCTCCAGCCACTATGCGTCGCGAGGACATCACAAAGGGTGTCCGTTTGATCACGGATCCTGGGGGTTGCAGTGTCTGAGGCGTCGGACGCGGCCGAGGTGGTTCGGGCGGGCGGGTGTGCGGTTCGGGTGCTGCCGCCGGAGGCTCGGTGTGCCGGGGTGGCGCGGGAGGCCGTCCGGGAGACTCTTGGGGCGCTGCGGCTGGCCGAAGGCGTGGTGGACGACGCGGTCACGATGGTTTCCGAGCTGGCGACCAACGCGTTCGTGCATGCGCTGGGCGGGCGGCCGCTGTTGGTCATGCCCACGGCCGGGCTGCCTGAGGTGCAGATCTACGGACGCGGGCGCGGGCGGGGGACGGAGGTCGTGGTGCGGGTCTTCGACTCGGCGTCATGGTGCGGGACGGTGCCGTCCGGGGCGGGGAACCTGCGTCCGCCGACGGAGGCCGAGGGCGGGCGCGGGCTTGAGCTGGTCAACGCCTTGACCGTGGAGCACGGTGGGCGGTGGGGCGCGCATCGGAGCCGGTCGCAAACGGGGCTCACGCCGGTTTCCGGAAAGGTCGTCTACTTCACGCTGCCTGTGGCGATGCCGTGGCGTCCGACACGGCGGGACTGCCACGAGGCGGCTCGGGAGCTACGGCGGCTGCTCGCCGCGCGGGGGATCGGGCCGCTGCATCTGAACGAGGGGTGGCGGATGGCCGTCGTTTCGGTACGGGCCGAGATCACGGTGTGGGTGCGGGACGAGACGTTCTTCATCACCCTGCCGGGGGCGGGTGCCGCGTGCCACCCGGTCTGCGATGTTGTCGAGGTGGCGGAGGCGATCGTCCGGTGCAACGAGGATCTCAATGCCTGTGCTCGCAGGTGAGATCGTCCGGCGAGGGGGAGAGGCCCCGGGGAGTGCGGCCCCGGGGCCTCTGGGGTCACTCTTCGGCTGTTTCGTCTTCTTCTGGGGCGGGGCCTATGGGGCCGCTGATGGAGACGATGGGGTTGTCCAGGGGGTCGCCGGAGCCGTCTCGGCGGCCCATGGTGACGTTCAGCATCGCCGGTTTGCCGTTGGCGGCCGCGGCGCGCAGGGGTGTCGGCGCCGCCCAGGCCTGGAGCAGCACGTCCTCGCCCTTGAGGAAGCGGTGGGCCCGGACGCCGCCCGTCGCGCGGCCCTTGGCCGGGAAGTCGGCGAAGTCGGCCAGTTTGATCGCGCCCGTCTGGGTGCCGGGGAGCGCCGAGGACGCGCCCGAGATCGTGATGACGCGGGCCTCGCGGGCCGGGTCCAGGGCGCCGAACCACATGGCGGTCGCGCCCTCCGCCAGTTTGATGCCCGCCATGCCGCCGGCGGCCCGGCCCTGCGGACGGACGAGGGACGCGGCGAAGTGCAGGAGCTGGGCGTCGGTGGTGATGAAGACCAGGTGCTGTTCCTCGGAGAGGAGCTGGACGGCGCCGATGACCCGGTCGCCCTCCTTGAGGCCGATCACCTCGAACTCGTCGCGGTTGGCCGGGAAGTCGGCGACCACTCGTTTCACCACGCCGTGGGCCGTCCCCAGGGCCAGGCCGCCGCCTTCATCGCCCACGGCGGCTATGCCCACGACCGTCTCGTTCGGTTCGAGGTCGACGTACTCGGCCACCGGGGCTCCGCCCGCCAGGGACGGAGGCGTCGCCGAGGGGGGCAGGGTCGGCAGGTCCAGGACGTCGACGCGGATCATCCGGCCGAGGGACGTCACCGCGCCCACCTGGCCGCGCGCGGTGGCGGGGACCACCGAGGTCAGGACGTCGTGCTGGGCGCGGGGGCCGCTGTCGGGGAGGGGCGACGCGTCGTGGGTGCGGGCCATGAGGCCGGTGGAGGAGAGCAGCACCGTGCACGGGTCGTCGGCGACTTCGAGAGGGACGGCGTTGGCGGCCGTCTGGCCCGAGGACTCGAGGAGGATCGTCCGCCGGGGGGTGGTGAACTCCTTGGCGACGTCGCCCAGCTCCTTCGAGACCACGCCGCGGAGCTTGCGCTCCGAGTCGAGGATCGCGGTGAGGCGGGCGATCTCCTTGGCGAGCTGCTCCTTCTCCTTCTCCAGTTCGAGCCGGTCGTAGCGGGTGAGGCGGCGGAGCGGGGTGTCCAGGATGTACTGCGCCTGGATCTCCGACAGCTCGAAGATCTGCATGAGGCGCTGCTTGGCCTGGGCGGCGTCGTCGCTCTGCCGGATGACCTGGATGACCTCGTCGATGTTGAGGAGGGCGATCAGGAGGCCCTCGACCAGGTGGAGGCGGTCCTCGCGCTTCTTGCGGCGGAACATCGAGCGGCGGCGGACGACGTTGATGCGGTGGTCGACGTAGACCTGCAGCATCTCGCGCAGCCCGAGGGTGCGCGGCTGGCCGTCGACGAGGGCGACGTTGTTGATGCCGAACGTCTCCTCCATCGGCGTCAGCCGGTAGAGGTCGGCCAGGACGGCCTCGGGGTTGAAACCGTTCTTGATCTCGATGACCAGGCGGAGGCCGACCATGCGGTCGGTGAGGTCCTTCAGGTCGGAGATGCCCTGGATCTTCTTGTTGTTGACCAGTTCCTTGATCTTGGCCTTGACGCGTTCGGGCCCGACGGCGTACGGCAGTTCGCTGACGATGATGCCCTTGCGGCGCGGCGTGACGTTCTCGATGGTGACCGTCGCGCGGGTGCGGAAGGTGCCCCGGCCGCGCTCGTAGGCGTCGCGGATGCCGTCCAGGCCGACGATCTTGCCGCCGGTGGGCAGGTCGGGGCCGGGGACGAAGCGCATCAGGTCTTCGAGGGACGCGTCGGGGTTGTCGATCAGGTGCCGGGCCGCGGAGACGACCTCGCCGAGGTTGTGCGGCGCCATGTTCGTCGCCATGCCGACCGCGATGCCGGACGCCCCGTTGACCAGCAGGTTCGGGAACGCGGCGGGCAGGACCTCGGGCTCGCGCTCCTGCCCGTCGTAGTTGGGGCGGAAGTCGACCGTGTCCTCGTCGATCGACTCGACCAGCAGCATCGCCTCGCGCGACATGCGGGCCTCGGTGTACCGCATGGCGGCGGGCATGTCGTCGCCGCCGAGCGAGCCGAAGTTGCCGTGCCCGTCGACGAGCGGCATCCGCATCGCCCACGGCTGCGCCATCCGCACCATGGCGTCGTAGATGGCGCTGTCGCCGTGCGGGTGCAGCTTGCCCATGACCTCGCCGACGACGCGCGCGCATTTGACGTGCCCGCGGTCGGGGCGGAGCCCCATCTCGTTCATCGAGTACAGGATCCGGCGCTGGACGGGCTTCATGCCGTCGCGCGCGTCGGGAAGCGCCCGCTGGTAGATGACCGAGTAGGCGTACTCGAGGAAACTGCCGCGCATCTCGTCGGAGACATCGACGTCGACGATGTTCTCTTCGAAGTCCGGCGGCGGGGGAGGGGCTTGGGATCCGCGTCGTGCCATGCCCCACATTGTGGCCGGTCCCAGGGACATCTTTCGCCAGCCCCACCGGGCGTGCCGCCCAACTCGGTGGATTGGTGCCGTTCCGTCACCTTCCCGAACCTGGCAGATTGAGGACGGACGGTTTCGATTTCCCCAGGTGGAGGTTTCCTTGAGCGGGCTGGCCGACTTCCAGAACTCGATCTACCTTCAGGGGCTCGGCGACGTCGTCCCGTCGCTGCCGACGGACCTGACGAAGCTGGAGGGCCTCGCCGAGCGGGGGCTGTCGGCGCAGGCGTTCGGGTACGCGGCGGGGTCGGCGGGCAGCGAGTCGACGGCGCGGGCCAACCGGGCGGCGTTCGAGCGGTGGCGGATCGTGCCCCGCATGCTGCGGGACGTCGCCCACCGGGACCTGTCGGTGGACGTGCTGGGCACCGCGATGCCGTCCCCGGTCCTGCTCGCGCCCATCGGCGTCCAGTCCATCTTCCATCCGGACGGCGAGCTGGCCGTCGCGCGGGCGGCGGCGGCCGAGGGCGTGACGATGGTGCTCAGCACCGCGGCCTCGTATTCGATGGAGGACGTGGCCGAAGCCAATGGTGACGGGCCGCGCTGGTACCAGTTGTACTGGCCCAAGGACAGGGAACTCGCGGTCAGCTTCCTGGAGCGGGCCAAGGCATCCGGTTATACGGCCCTTGTCGTCACTCTCGACACGTTCACGCTGGCGTGGCGTCCACGCGACCTGGACCGGGCATACCTGCCGTTCCTGCGCGGGATCGGTGTCGCGAACTACTTCAGCGATCCGGTCTTCCAAAAGGCCGTCGGCGGGGAGGTCACTGCCGCCAACCGGGACATGGCGATCCTGCACTGGGTCGCCAACTTCGGCAATCCCAGCCTGACGTGGGACGACCTCATCTTCCTGCGGGACCACTGGGACGGCCCCATCGCGCTCAAGGGCATCCAGCACCCCGACGACGCCCGCCAGGCAGTGGACGCCGGAATGGACGCCGTCATCGTCTCCAACCACGGCGGACGCCAAGTGGATGGGGCCATCGCCTCACTGGACGCACTGCCCGGTGTGGTCGAGGCCGTCCACGACCAGGCGACCGTCCTGTTCGACAGCGGAATCCGGACGGGATCGGACGTCGCCAAGGCTCTCGCGCTCGGGGCCAAGGCCGTCCTGGTCGCGCGTCCGTACGCGTATGCGCTGGCGCTGGCGGGCCAGGCGGGAGTCCAGCATGTGCTGCGCTGCCTCCAGGCCGAACTGGAGCTGACCATGACCCTCTCCGGGATCAGGACTCCGGACGAGTTGACTCCGGACGTCCTCGTGCGCGCGTAGCGACACCATTTCGGGTAGGGACCCGTGCATGCGCTGGCCCGATCACGCCATCTGGTGGCACGCCTATCCGCTCGGTTTCGTCGGCGCCGAACGTGAGGCCCTCCCAGCGAGGACGGCCCCCGAACCACGGCTCGCAAGGCTCACGGGCTGGCTCGACCATCTCGTCGGGCTCGGCTGCAACGGGCTCGCCCTCGGGCCGGTGTTCGCGTCCGAGACCCACGGCTACGACACCGTCGACCACTACCGCGTCGACCCGAGGCTCGGCGGCGAGGACGACCTGCGGCGGCTCATCGACGAGGCGTCCCAGAGGGGCGTCAGAGTTCTGCTCGACGGTGTCTTCAACCACGTCGGACACGGCTTCGACCCCTTCGGCGACCTCACCGCCAGGGGCGACGACTCCCCGTACCGCAACTGGTTCCACCCGGACCTGCGCACGTTCGAGGGCCATGACCGCCTCGTCACGCTGAACCACGCCGAACCCGAGGTCGCCGACTACGTCACCGACGTCATGACCCACTGGCTGGAGCGCGGCATAGACGGATGGCGACTCGACGCCGCGTACGCCGTCCCGCCACCGTTCTGGCGGCTGGTCACAGACCGGGTCCGCGCGCGCTTCCCCGACGCATGGTTCGTCGGCGAGGTCATCCACGGCGACTACACCGGCCTCATCGAGCACACCGGATTCGACTCCATCACCCAGTACGAACTCTGGAAGGCCATCTGGAGCTCGCTCAACGACCGCAACTTCTTCGAACTGGCCCATGCCCTCGGCCGGCACAACACGATGCTCGACACGTTCGCCCCCCAGACCTTCCTGGGCAACCACGACGTGACCCGCATCGCGAGCCGCCTGAGCGAGCCGCGGCTCCGCGAGCACGCGCTGGTGGTCCTGATGACGGTGGGTGGTGTTCCGTCCATCTACGCCGGCGACGAGTTCGGTTTCGAGGGTGTCAAGGAGGAACGCGCCGGCGGGGACGACGCCATACGACCGGCCTTCCCGGAACGTCCCGACGAGACCGCCGGATACGGTTCCCCCCATCACCGCCTCCACCAGAGCCTGATCGGCCTAAGGCGCCGCCACCCGTGGCTGGTCCGCGCTCAGACGACGGTCGCGACCTTGACCAACACGGCTCTCTCCTACACAGTGGGGCACGGCGCAGAACGGCTCGCGGTCGTCCTCAACCTGGACGGCGAGCCAGCCAAGGCGGACCTGCCCGCCGCGAACTGGACGTGCGCAGCCGGTGAAGCGAGCTTCACCACCGACGGCGCCACCGTCCCGGCCGCAGGATGGGCGATCGCCGAACCATGACATTCGTCATGGGTCACCCCTGAAATCCTCACGTGCGGTTCCTGACGCCTGTGACTGACCGTCCGCGCTGCCGGCGGCCAGCATGGATGTCATGAAGGCACCTGTGATCGAGGTACGCGACCTGGACCTGAGCGAGGCCGTGCGGAACGTCTCGTTCACCGTGGCCGAGGGCGAGGTCTACGCGCTGCTGGGCCGGTACGGCTCCGGCAAGACCGCCCTCCTGGAAATGCTCGCCGGGCTGCGCCGTCCCACAAGCGGAACCGTCCGCCTCCACGGCGCGGACCCTTACAGCGAGCGCGACTCCGCGCGCGCTGGGGCCGTCTGGCACGACGGCGGCCTGTTCCCAGGGCTCACCGTCACCGAGATCATCGACACGTGGCGGCGCTGGACGCTCGACCCGCTCACCCGTGACGAGGCCCTCCGCCTGGCTCGCCTCGCCGACGTCGCCGACGTCGCGTTCGAGCACCTGACCCCCGGGCAGCGGCGCATGCTCGACATGGCCCTCGCCCTCGTCGGACGGTCCGACGTCCTGTTCCTGGACGAACCCACCGCCGGCCTGGACGACGCGTCCGCCCGCGAGGTGTGGGCCGCCCTGCTGATGCTGGCCGCGCACGGGGTCAGCGCGGTGGTCGCGACCCGCGACCCCGGCGAGGCGTGCCGCGCCGACCGGGTCGGGGTCCTGGACGAGGGCCGCCTGGTCACCGGCCGGGACGCCGTCCGGCTCCGCGCGGCCTGACCGGCCGCCGGCCGTTCCGCCGCACCCCCGTGCCGGCCGCATACGCTGGGCGCGTGCAGCCCAGGATCCCGCGCCCCACCGTCATCGCCGCGATCATCGTGGGGATGACGGTGCTGACGCTGGCGGGCTTCCTGCTGCCGCCGCTCTGGTACGAGATCATCGAGCGTCGGGAGGCCGGCCGCCTGCTCCTCGCCCTCAGCGGCGTCGGCGTCGCGTTCACCCTGTACGCCCGGCTCCTGTGGCAGAACCTGATGCGCCGGACCGCGCCCGCGCACCGGCTCGGGCTGGCCGCGATCGCGCTGGTCTGCTGGGCGATGCCGCTGCTGCTCGGCACCGGCGCGGGCTGGGGCAACGCGCTGCTGGTCCCGTCCGGGCTGATCGCCGTCGTCCTCCCCGTCCGGGAGGCGATCGCCGTGACGGCGGCGGCGACCGTCCTGACGCCCGTCTACGGCGCGCTCCTCGGGCTGCCCGCGCTGACCGTCCTGTACGAGGTCACCGGGGTGCCGCTCGGCGCCTTCTCCGGTTATGTCACGGTCTGGCTGTTCCACGTCGTCCAGGAGCTCCGGGAGGCGCGGGCCGAGCTGGCCCGGTCCGCCGTGGGGGAGGAGCGGCTCCGCTTCGCCCGCGACCTGCACGACGTCCTCGGCCACAGCCTCCAGGCGGTCGCGCTGCGCGCCGAGGTCGCCGAACGGTTCCTGGAACGCGACGACGGGCGCGTCCGCAAGGAGCTGACCGAGATCCAGACGATGGCGCGGGACGCCGTCCGGGACGTGCGCGAGGTCGTCCGCGGCTACCGCGCCACGTCCCTGCGCACCGAGCTGGACGGCATGTCCGCCGTGCTGCGCGCCGCCGGCATCCGGTGCGAGCGGCCCGAGGTGTCCCCGGCGCTGCCCGCGCACGTCCACGAGCCGCTCGGCTGGGTCGCCCGCGAGGCGGCCACCAACGTCCTGCGGCACTCCAGCGCCGCCTGGTGCGAGATCACCGTGCGGGCCGGCCGCGACAGCGTCCGGTTGGAGATCGTCAACGACGGCGCCGGGCGCCGCGCGGGCGACGCGGGCAGCGGCCTGACCGGCCTCGCCGAGCGGATCGCCGCCGCCGGCGGCGAGTTCTCGGCGGGCCCGGCGGGCGAGGGGACGTTCCGGGTGACGGCCGCCGTTCCCACCACCGCCGTGCCCACCGAAGCGAAGGACGAGGCATGATCCGCGTGCTGCTGGCCGACGACCACCTCCTGATCCGCGAGGCGCTCGTCCTCCTGCTGGAGACCGAGGACGGCATCGAGGTCGCCGCCGACGTCGGCCGCGGGGACGAGGCCGTCGACCGCGCCCTCGCCCTCAAACCCGACGTCGCCGTCCTCGACATCGACATGCCCGGCCTGGACGGACTCGCCGCCGCCGAACGCCTCTCCCGCGACCTGCCCGCGTGCCGCCTGGTGATCGTGACCGCGCACGGACGGCCCGGGAACCTGCGCCGCGCGATGGCCGCCGGCGTCCGCGGCTTCCTCGGCAAGGACGCGCCCGGCCGGCAGCTCGCCCAGGTCATCCGGCAGGTCGCCGCCGGCGCCCGCTACATCGACCCGCAGCTCGCCGCCGACGCCCTCGCCGCCGAGGAGTGCCCCCTCACCCGGCGCGAGCTCGACACCCTCCGCGCCGCCGCCGGCGGCGCCCCGGTCTCCCGCATCGCCCGCGACCTCGGCCTCTCGGAGGGCACGGTCCGCAACTACCTCTCGGCCGCCGTCACCAAGCTCGGCGCCGACAACCGCCACGCCGCCGCCCGGACCGCCCACGACCTCGGCTGGCTGTGACCCGCCGAGGCCGGGGTTCGGGCCCGGGTCAGCGGCGGGCGAGGACCAGGGAGCCCCGCTTCGTCACCGGGAGGGGCGTGTCGAGGTGGGCGGCGGCCTCGGCCGCCTGGGGGCGGGGCATGCGGCGGGCGATCAGGTAGTCGCGGATCGCGGCGCGGTCGGGAAGCGTGATCAGCGGGGCGTCCCAGCGTTCCACCTCGACCTCGCCGAAGACCTCGCCGACGCGGTCCGGGGCGTCCTCGGCGTCGAACGGGGTGGGCTCGGGACGCCAGACGGGCGACAGCTCGGGGCTGTCGTCCCGGCAGATCGCGGAGACGAGCAGGAGCCCGCCGGGGGCGAGGACGCGGCGTGCCTCGCGCAGCGCGGGGCACGGATCCTCCAGGTGGTAGAGCATGTTCACGGCGACGGCGGCGTCGAACGCCCCGTCGCGGAACGGCAGGCGCAGCGCGTCGGCCCGGACGCGCGGGCCCGGATGGGCGGCCAGCAGCGCGGCGGACGCGTCCAGGCCCACGAGCCGGAGCGGCGGACGGCGGGGGAGGGCCGCGCTGAGGGCGCCCTCCCCGCAGCCGATGTCCAGGACGAGGGACGCACCGGCGGCCAGCAGCTTCGAGGCGATGTGGTCGTGCAGGCTCCGCGCCCCGATCAGGTACTTCCTGGTGACCCTTCCGGCGAGACGGAAGCGCTCCGGGTCGGAGTCGTAGTCGGGTGTGAGGGCCATGCTCAGAGTCTGCCCGGTGAGCCGCCTCGAAAAGCGTCGTCAGGCGGTGCTGCCGCCGTCGATGACGAGGTCGTGCCCCACCACGTGGGCCGACGCGTCGGACGCGAGCCACAGGACGGTCGAGGCGACCTCGGACGTGTTCGCCACACGCCCTGCCGGGATCGCCCCACGCATCCGGACGGCGCGGCCGGTTTCGCTCTCGCCCGGTAGCAGCGACATGGGGGTGTCGCTTGCCCCGGGGCTGACGGCGTTGATGCGGACCCCGTCGGCGATGTGGTCGAGCGCGGCCGTGCGGGTGAGGACGCTGACCCCCGCCTTGGACGCCGCGTACGCCGCCATGCCGGGCCGCCTCCCGTGGGCCCCGATGTTGGACGAGACGTTGACGATCGTCCCGCCGCCGTGGGCCCGCATGTGGGCGATCTCATGCTTCATCGACAGGAACACCCCGGTCAGGTTGACGTCGAGGACGTCGCCCCAGGCGGCGGCGCCGAGGTCGGCGACGGGCCCGACCGGGCCGAGGATCCCGGCGTTGTTGACCGCGACGTGCAGGCCGCCGTGGCGTCCGGTCACCGTCTCGACCATCCGGGCGGTGGACGCGGCGTCGGTCACGTCGGCGACCACGTGATCGGCCGTGCCGGGGCCGATCTCCTTGGCGGCGTCGGCGAGCGCGGTCACGTCGCGCCCGGCGAGGACCACGGTGGCGCCCGCGCGGGCGAAGGCGTGCCCGATGGCGCGGCCGATGCCGCCCGCGCCGCCGGTGATGAGGACGATCTTGCCGTCGAAGGCCATGCCGTGACTCCTAGATTCTAGATCGAACGTTCTCGAATATGGGCGTGCGGAAACCCGGCCGGCCCGGCCGGGAACAGCGATCAGTCGAGGAGGGACAGCGCCTCGCGCGCCGCGTCCCGGAGGCGGCCGTCGTCGGCCGGGGCGCGGCCGAGGACCCGCATGCCCTGGAGGAGGACGAGCAGCAGCCGGGCCAGGGCGCGCGGGTCCTTGCCAGGGGACAGCTCGCCCTGCGCCCGCGCGCGGGTGAGCGCCGACGTCAGGGACGCCTCAAGGAACGACCAGCTCGCCTCGACCAGCCGGGCGGCGTCGGCGTCGCGGGCGGCCAGCTCGACCGCCGTGTTCACCACCAGGCAGCCGCGTCGGGGCCGGTCGCGGGCCGACTCGTCGGTGTAGCGCCCGATCAGCGCGCGCACCGCCGGCAGGACGGGCCCCGGCTGCGACAGCGCCTCGGCGATCTTCGGATCGGTGTCCTGGAGGTAGCGTTCGAGCGCCTTCAGGTAGAGCTCGCGCTTGCCGCCGAACGTCCCGTAGATGCTCGCGCGGGCGATGCCGAGATGGTCGACGAGGTCGGCCATGGAGGTCGCCTCGTACCCGCGCTCCCAGAACAGGTCGAGTGCGCGCCCGAGAGCGGCGTCGGGGTCGAACTCCTTGGTCCGTGCCATGATCGGGACGATAACCCTTTCAGGAACGAACGGTCAAATATCGGCTCCCTGCGGGCGGGCGGGGACGGCCGGGTGGTCGAGGTCCATGGCGTCCAGCACGGAGCCGTCGCCGGCGAGCGCCTCCACGACCGGCCCCCGGCGGGCGCCCCACACGACGACGACGTGCCCGTGCTCGGGGACGTCCAGGATCCGGTTGCCGACCCGGACCCGCGCCACCTCCGCCGAGGCCCGGAGCCGCGCCTCGTTCACCCACTTGGCGCCCCACGGCAGCAGCCGGTTGGAGTTGCGGACCGTCCGGCCCGACCCGTACTTCAGCAGGTGGCGGCCCATCTCCCCGGACGAGCGGCGCGCGAGCGGCTCGGCGGGCGCCGACCCTCCGGCGCCGCCCAGCTCCCGCCACTCGCCGTCGCGGCGGTGGAAGGTCCAGCCCTCGATGAACGCGGACGCGTCGCCCCACTGGTGGAGGAACGTGACGACGGCGACGTCGCCGTCCATATCGAGGCCGAGGGGAAGGAAGTCCCGTCCATCCTGGAAGGCGGCGGGAGCGGGGACGGGAAGGCCGTCCCGGAGGAGCCGCATGCACTCCTCGTGCACCTCGTGGTCGTTCATGTCGGGACCTCTGGATCGTGCAGGCAGGAGAAAGGGCCCTCTCGCGAGAGGGCCCTCACGTGGCACTCACTCTAGAGGTCCGGCTCGTCTGGTTTCACCCATCTGGCGTACTCCCGTCAAGGCTTTGCCGAGCACTGTTCACCCAATCGTCGATCACGGCTCCACGCTGCGTGAACGGCCGCGCGGCCAGGGTCGCGCACAGGGCCGCCAGCGGAAGTTCCAGCCCGGCCGCGAGCATGATCGCCGAGGCGCGTCCGGCGCCCGGCGCGGCGGTCGCCACGTCGAACCACGCGTCCGCCGCCAGCAGCGCCCCGGCCGCGGCGGCGCCCAGCCCGTACCGGGGGTCGCGGCGGAGGAGCAGCACGCCCGTGCCCAGCAGCGCGGCGGCCTCCATCGCGTCCAGCCCCACCCAGGCCGTGGACCAGTTCGAGACCGTGGCGGTGGACGGCATGGTGGTCGCGAGCACCCACATCCACGGCATCAGCGCCGCCGCGCCCCCGACCAGCCCCCATCCGATCCACCGCCGGTCCGCCGCCCGCCGCACGGCGGGACCGAAGGCGCCGCGAGGCGGGCGCCGAACGGGCCCGCGGCCGGTAGGCGCGCAGTCCGCCAGGGGCCTGACCGCGACCGGGACGCCCGCCGACGACCGCGAGGCCGGCGTGACGCGCGACGGGGCTCCGCGGCGGCGAGGCGCGGTGATGACCATGCGGACTCCTGTGGAGGCGATCGAGGCGCATCCGCTCCGGATGCGTGATCAAAGCCTCGCCGCGGCGTCCATCACGGTCAGTAGCGCCGCTATCCGACTCGGGGTGGCACTAGGTTCACCCCCGGGCCTCCGGCCTGGTCCATGGTGGCGGACGAAATGCGGCAATACGGTTGCTCCATGGCATCGATCACCGCGGCCCGCCGGGCCCGCGTGCGCGCGCCGTGGTCGGCGGAGGCGTGGCGCGACACGGTGTTCGTCGCCTCCGGGGTGCCGCTGCAACTCGCCGGATGGCTGATCCTCGGCTCGTTCTGGACGGCCTGGACACCCGTGGCCGTGACGCCGGTCCTGATGCTCACCGGGGCGTCGATCCTCCTGCTGCTGCTCGCGCTGCGGCCGCTGACGGCCTGGCAGCGGGAGCGGTGCTGGGCGATGCTCGGCCTCCGCATCCCCCGCATGCCGGACCTCGACGACGGTCGTCCGTGGGACCCGCTCCGCAACCTCCGCTCGCCGGACCTGTGGCGGGTCCTGCGGTACCACCTGGTCGCGGGGCCGCTCCTCGCGCTCGGCGGGGTGACCGTGATCCTGACGTGGACGGCGGGCTCCGTCCTCGTGACGTCGGGCCTGTACGCGTGGGCCCTGCCGGCCGGCGCGCAGACCGGCCGGCCGTCGCACGTCGCCGCGCTCACCGCGGCCGGCGTCCTGCTGCTGGCGGCGGCGCCGTGGGCCGCGGCGGGAGTCCGGCGGCTGGACGCCCGCGCCGCCGCCGCGCTGCTCGGCCCCGACCGCGCGAAGGAACTGGAGCGCCGCGTCGAGGACCTGGCCGAGAAGCGCGCCAGCGTCGTGGACGCCGCCGACATCGAGCGCCGCCGCATCGAGCGGGACCTGCACGACGGGGCGCAGCAGCGGCTCGTGTCCCTCGCGCTGAACCTGGGCCTCGCCCGCGAGACGCTCACCGGCGTCCCGGACGCGGCCATGCGGGTGATCGCCGAGGCGCACGAGGAGGCCAAGGAGGCGCTGGCCGAGCTGCGCACGCTGGTCCGCGGCCTGCACCCGGCCGTGTTGGAGGACCGCGGCCTGGACGCCGCGCTGTCCGGCGTCGCCGCCCGGGTGCCGCTGCCCGTCCGGCTGCGGGTCGAGGCGGAACCGCGCGCCTCGTCCACGGTCGAGGCCGTCGCCTACTTCGTCGTGTCGGAGGCCCTGACCAACGTCGTCCGGCACGCGAAGGCGCGCGAGGTCGACGTCGCCGTCCTCCGCGACGGCGGCGTGCTGCGGGTGACCGTCCGCGACGACGGCGCGGGCGGCGCCGACCCGTCCGCCGGGACGGGCCTGACCGGGCTCGCGCGCCGCGTCCGGTCCGTGGACGGTACGTTCCGGATCGCCAGCCCCGCCGGGGGCCCGACGACCGTCACCGTGGAGCTGCCGTGCGCGTTGTGATCGCCGAGGACTCGGTCCTGCTGCGGGCCGGGCTGATCAAGCTGCTGGAGACCTCCGGGTTCGAGGTCGCGGCGGCCGTCGGGGAGGCCGAGGGCCTGCTCGCCGCCGTGCGCGAGCACCGCCCCGACGCGGCGATCGTGGACGTCCGGATGCCGCCCGGCTTCACCGACGAGGGCGTCCGCGCGGCGCTGGTGATGCGGCGGGAGGCGCCGGAGGTCGCGGTCCTGCTGCTGTCGCAGTACGTCGAGGAGCGGTACGCCGCCGACCTGCTGTCGACCAGCACGAGCGGCGTCGGCTACCTGCTCAAGGACCGCGTCGCGGACGTCTCGGTCTTCCTGGAGGCGCTGCGCCGCGTCGCGTCCGGCGGTACCGCCCTGGACCCCGAGGTCGTCTCCCAGCTCCTGCTGCGCCGGCATCGCGACCCGCTCGACCGGCTCACCCCGCGCGAGCGGGAGGTCCTGTCGGTGATGGCGGAGGGCCGCTCGAACGCGGGGATCGCGGCGGCGCTGGTGGTGAGCGAGAGCGCGGTCGCCAAGCACATCAACGGCATCTTCGCCAAGCTCGACCTGCCGCACGCCGAGGGCGACCACCGCCGGGTCCTCGCCGTCCTGCGGTTCCTGGACGGCGAGACGTGACCGCCGACGGCCCGGACGGGCCCCTGCGGCACGGCCCGGACGGGCCCCTGCGGCACGCCCCGGACGGGCCCCTGCGGCGGGGTCCGGACGGGCCCCGGCGGCGCGGCGTCTGGATCGCGCTGGCGATCGCGACCGCGCTGGTCGTGGTGGCGCCCGTGCTGCCGGCGGCGCTCGGACGGGCCGTCCGGCAGACCTCCTCGTCCGTCACGCCCTACCACCACGCGATCAGGGAGCTGCGGCTCGACATGGAGGGCGCCGCCGTCTCGGTCGGCCCCGGACCGGACGGCGAGGCGCGCGTCTACAAGGACCTCCGGTGGGGGCTGCGCGAACCCGGCGTCACCGAGTCGCTCGTCGACGGCGTCCTGTCCGTCGCCTTCCGCTGCGGCGGGACGGGGCTGCCCGGCGGCGGCTGCGGCGCCGACATCGACGTCCGGGTGCCGGCGGGCACGCGCGTGTCGGCGGTGTCGGGGGCCGGGGAGATCGACGTCCGGGGGCTGACGGGCGACCTCGATCTGCGGACCGGGTCGGGCCGGATCGGCGTCGCGGGCGCGCGCGGCAGGCTCCGGCTGCGGGCCCGGTCGGGTGCGATCACCGGCACGGGGCTGGCGTCGCCGGAGACGCGGGCGCGGGTGTCGTCCGGCGCCCTCGACCTCCGCTACGCCGAGCCGCCGCGGACGGTGGAGGCGTCCGCCGGTTCGGGCGCCGCGAAGATCATTGTGCCGCCGGGCTCGCACTACGCCGTCCAGGCCGGGACGGGTTCCGGGGACGTCCACCTGAACCAGGCCGTCATAGACCCGCACGCGCCAGGATCGATCTCCGTGCACACCGGGTCCGGCACCACCTACGTCGACTACCGCGACGAACCGTGAACCCGGCCGGCGCGCCGTCCCCGTCCCCGTCCCCGTCCCCGTCCCCGTCCCCGTCCCCGTCCCCGTCCCCGTCCGCCGCCGTGACGCGCAGCGATCAATGTCACACCGGCTGGGTTTGCGTCACTGGTGTGGAGCCGGTTAACTGCTGACATGTCCTCCGTACGCCCGTGCCGTGAGCACCGCCCGCCGACGCGGCGGGCCATGCGGTGTACGTGTCGACCGCGAATGTGTGACCGCTGAGGGCCCCTGCCTTAGCCTCGCGCCCCCGAAGCGAGCCCGTTCGCGACGACCCAGAGCCTCACATGCCTTTCGAACGCCATCTGCTGAGCCACGCGCCCTTCCCGCCCGGCCTGTCCTAGGCGCTCGCGCGCTGCGCGCCCCGCTGTTCCGCTGCGCCCCGCTGTTCCGCTGACCGTCGCCGCTCGTGCGGCGTCCCCCGCATGCCTGGGTGATTCCCTGTGATTCAGATCGAAAAACTCCGAAAAAGCTACCGTGACCGGGACCGCGAGGTCATCGCCGTCGACGGCGTCGATCTGGCCGTCGCCGAGGGCGAGGTCTTCGGCGTGCTCGGCCGCAGCGGCGCCGGCAAGAGCACCCTGCTGCGCTGCGTCAACCTGCTGGAACGTCCGGACGAGGGCCGCATCACGGTCGGCGGCCAGGACCTGCTCGCGCTGCGCGGCGCGAGCCTGCGCCGGGCCCGCCAGGGCATCGGCATGATCCACCAGCACTTCGGCCTGCTCGGCAGCCGGACGGTCGCCGGGAACGTGGCGTTCCCGCTGGAGGTCATGGGCGTCCCGCGCGCCGAGCGGGCCCGGCGCGTCGCCGAACTGCTGGAGCTGGTCGGGCTCGGCGAGCACGCACGCGCCTACCCGGCGCAGATCTCCGGCGGGCAGAAGCAGCGCGTCGGCATCGCCCGCGCCCTCGCCGGGCGCCCGAAGGTGCTGCTGTCGGACGAGGCGACGTCCGCCCTCGACCCGGAGACGACCGCGTCGATCCTGCAACTGCTCCGCGACCTGAACCGGCGGCTCGGCCTCACCATCCTGCTGATCACCCACGAGATGGACGTCGTGAAGCGCATCTGCGACTCGGCCGCGGTCATGCGGGACGGCCGCCTCACCGAGTCGGGGCCGGTGACGCGGCTGCTCGCCCGGCCGGGCTCGGAACTGGCGCGCGACCTGTTCCCGCTGCCGCCGGCGGAGCCCCGCGACGGGTGGACCCTCATCGAGGTCACCTTCACCGGCGGCGCCACCGACGAGCCGTTCGTGTCGGCGCTCGCCCGCAAGTACTCGCTGGACGTGAACATCCTCGGCGGCGCCGTGGAGACGGTCGGCGGCGAACGCGTCGGGCGGCTCCAGCTCGAACTGCCCGGCGACCCCGCGGTGAACGCGGCGCAGCTGGCGTTCCTGCGCGAGTCCGGGCTGGCCGTCGACGTCCGGAACCCCGGCGGCGTCCGGAACCCCCGAGACGTCCACGACGCCGATGTCCACGACGCCGGCGTCGAGAACCGGGAGGACGCCCGATGACCTGGAACGAAGTCGCACCGCTGCTGTGGCCCGCCACCGTGGACACCCTCTACATGACGGGCGTGGCCACGCTGTTCACCGTCGTCCTCGGCCTGCCGCTCGGGGTGCTGCTGGTGGTCACCGGCCGCGGCGGGCTGCTGCCCGCGCCGCCGGTCAACCGGGCGCTCGGCGTGGTCGTCGACATGGGCCGCTCGCTGCCGTTCCTGATCCTGATGGTGGCGATCATCCCGTTCACCCGGATCGTCGTCGGCACCAGCATCGGCAACGCCGCCGCGATCGTGCCGCTGACGATCGGCGCCATTCCCTTCTACGCGCGGCTCGTCGAGATCGCGCTGCGCGAGGTCGACCCCGGCGTGCTCGCCGCGGCGGACGCGATGGGCGCCACCCGCCGGGAGATCGTCGGCAAGGTCCTGCTGCGCGAGGCGCGGCCGGGCCTCGTGTCCGGGCTGACCGTCACCGTCATCGCGCTGATCGGCTACACGGCCATGGCGGGGACGGTCGGCGGCGGCGGGCTCGGCAACCTCGCCGTCGTCTACGGCTACGAGCGGTTCGAGACCAAGGTCATGGTCGCCACGGTCGCGCTGCTCATCGTCCTCGTCCTGCTCATCCAGGCCGCGGGGGACCTCGTCGCCCGCCGGCTGACCCACCGCTGATCCACAGAAAGGCACTCGTCGTGCTTCGCAAGATCATTGTCGCGCTGGCCTCCGTCGGTCTCCTCGCGGGACTGACCGCCTGCGGCTCCTCGGCGGCGTCGGACGATCCGGACGCCCCGCTGAAGGTCGCGGTCAACCCCGTCCCCCACGGCGACATCCTGACCTACGTCAAGGACAATCTGGCGGCCGAGGCCGGCCTCAAGATCGAGATCGTGGAGTTCAGCGACTACCAGCAGCCGAACACGGCGCTGGCGGAGAAGCAGGTCACCGCGAACTACTTCCAGCACGTGCCGTTCATGGAGGAGTTCGAGAAGCAGGCGGGGACGAAGCTGACGTTCGTCGCGCCCGTCCACCTGGAGCCGCTCGGCGTCTACTCCAAGAAGGCGAAGAGCCTGCGGGACGTCCCGCGCGGCGCGGAGGTCGCCGTCCCGAACGACCCCGCCAACGAGGGCCGCGCCCTGAAGCTCCTCGCCGCCAACGGGCTGCTCACCCTGAAGCCGGACGCGCCGGCCACCGCGACCCCGCGCGACATCGCGAGCAACCCGAAGGGGCTGAAGTTCACGCCGGTCAAGGCGGCGCAGCTGCCCCGTTCGCTGGCGGACGTGGACCTGGCGGTCATCAACGGCAACTACGCCATCGAGGCCGGGCTGGCGCCGAACAAGGACGCGCTCGCCGCCGAGAAGGCCGAGGGCAACCCGTACGCCAACGGCGTCGTCACCCTGCCGGAGAACAAGGACGACGCCCGCGTGAAGAAGCTCGTCGGGCTGCTGCAGGGCCCCGAGGTGAAGAAGTTCGTCGAGGACAAGTACAAGGGTTCGGTGCTGATCGCCTCCTGACGCACGGTCGCCGCCCGGCGGCGCGCCCCCGGCGCGGGGAGCCGTCCGGACGGAAACCGCCGCGGTTTGTCCGCCAGTCCTGATAGGACATGTGCCGACGAACTCGCGAAGGGGACGAACCATGGGCATTTACCAGCACCTCGACGAATATGCGGGCCTGCCGGTGGCCACATTCAACGAGGACACGGACGTGGAGGAGGTGACCGAGGAGGACGACGGCCGCGGCGGCGACGCGCTGCCGGCCGCGGCCGAGGCCGCCTGGTTCGTCGGGACGTCCTTCGACGAGGAGCCGTTCGGCGACGTCTTCGCGCGGTTCCTGCGCACGGTCGACACCACCGAGGTCACGGCGCTGATCATCGGCTACTGGGGCGCGTCCTACGACAGCGGCGCCGCCGACCCGGCGGCGGTGCTCACCGAGGCCGCCGCGTCCTTCCCCAAGCTGCGGGCCCTGTTCCTCGGCGACATCACCGGCGAGGAGTCGGAGATCTCCTGGATCGAGCACTCCGACGTCTCGCCGCTGCTCGCCGCGTTCCCCGACCTGGAGCGGTTCGAGGTGCGCGGCGCGCAGGGCCTCGTCCTCGACCCGGTCAAGAGCGACCGGCTCAAGGTGCTGCGGTTCGAGTCGGGCGGGCTGCCGGCCGCCATCGTCCGGGCCGTGGCGGCGAGCGAGCTGCCGAACCTGGAGCACCTCGACCTGTGGCTCGGCGAGGACAACTACGGCGGCGACGCGGCGGTCGCCGACCTCGCGCCGATCCTCAGCGGCGAGCGGCTGCCCGCGCTGCGCCACCTCGGCCTGGAGGACAGCGAGATCCAGGACGAGATCGCCGCGGCCGTGGCGGGCGCGCCCGTCGTCGCGCGGCTGGAATCGCTCAGCCTGGCGATGGGCGTCCTCACCGACCGGGGCGCCGAGGCGCTGCTCGCCGGGCAGCCGCTCACCCACCTGCGCAAGCTGGACCTGCACCACCACTTCCTGTCGGACGCCATGGTGGAGCGGGTGAAGGCGGCGCTGCCCGGCGTCGAGGTCGACCTGGACGACCAGGAGAAGCCGGACGGCGACTGGCACTACATCGCGGTATCCGAATGATCGGGGAACGCCTCCCGGCGTTCGCCGGTCTCCCCGTCCACGCCTTCGGCGGGGAGCCGGCGGGCGGCCCGCCTCCCGCCGCCGGCGAGGCCGCCTGCGGCTCCCGCATCGCGATCGCGGAATGAACCTCGTCGTGGTGGGGACGCCCGGCGACCGGCGTCCCGGGCTGTTCGCGGAGGCGTGCCGGTCCGCGGGCCTGCCCGGACCGCGGCTCGTCCCCTGGACGGACGTGCTGCGCGGCGTCCCGCTTCCCTTTCGGGCGGGCGATCTGGTGCGCGTCGACTCGCCGGGGGAGGACCGCGCGGCCGACGCGCTGCTGCGCGGCCCCGGCGAACCGGCCCGGGTGGGCGGCGGCGCACGCTGGTACGCGACGTTCACGGCGGCGCTGCGGCGGCTGTCCGGCGAGGCGACGGCGGCCGGGGCGCGGCTGCTCTGCGACATCGGCGACATCGCCGTCATGTTCGACAAGCGGCTGTCGCAGGCCCGGCTGTCGGCCGCCGGGGTGCCCGTCCCCGCCGTCCTGCCGGACATCGACGGGTACGCGGCGCTCCGCTCGCGGATGGACGAGACGGGGGAGCGGCGGGTGTTCGTCAAGCCGGCGCACGGCTCGTCCGCGTCCGGGGTCGTCGCGCTGCAGACCGCGCCGGGCCGGGTGAGGGCCGTGACCTCGGCGTTCATGGCGGGCGACCGGCTGCTCAACGCGCTGCGCGTGCGCTCCTACGGGAGCGAGCAGGAGGTCGGGGCGCTGATCGGCCTGCTCGCGCCGGACGGCCTGCATGTGGAGCGGTGGCTGCCCAAGGCCGCACTCGGCGGACGCGTGTTCGACCTGCGCGTCGTCGTGGTCGGCGGCGAGCCCACGCATGCGGTCGTCCGGACGAGCCGCACGCCGATGACCAACCTGCACCTGGGCGGCGCCAGGGGAGACCTGGGAGCGGTGCGGCGCGCGCTCGGCGAGGACGGATGGCGGCGGGCGCTCGACGTGTGCGCGCGGGCCGCCGCCTGCTTCCCGGGCAGCCCGATGGTCGGCGTCGACCTGCTCGTGGGGGCGGGCATGAAACGGTTCGCGGTGTGCGAGGTGAACGCCTTCGGCGACCTGCTTCCCGGGCTGACCGGCTTTCCGGGCGGCCCCGCCGAGGGGCTCGACACCTACGCCGCGCAGGTCAGGTCGTACGCCGCGCAGGCCGAGTCGTGTGCCGCGCGGGTCAGGTCGCTCGCATGCGCGACATGAACCGCGTCATCGGCAGCCACGATCTGCTGCTGGTGACCCTCGACACGCTGCGCTACGACGTGGCCGCCGAACTGGCCGCGTCCGGCGGGACGCCCACGCTCGCCGGGCTGCTGCCGGGAGGCCGCTGGGAGCGCCGCCACACGCCGGGCAGCTTCACCTACGCCGCGCACGCCGCGATGCTGGCCGGGTTCATGCCGACGCCCGCGTCCCCCGGGCCGCACCCGCGGCTCTTCGCCGGGGCGTTCCCCGGCAGCGAGACGACCGCGCCCGGTACGTGGACGTTCGACGCCGCCGACCTGCCGTCCGGGCTCGCGGCCGCCGGGTACCACACCGTCTGCGTGGGCGGCGTCGGGTTCTTCAACAAGCTGACGCCGCTCGGGTCGGCGCTGCCGTCCCTGTTCGCCGAGAGCCACTGGGAGCGCGCGTTCGGCGTGACCGACCCGGAGGCGCTGCCCAACCAGATCGACCGCGCCGCCGAGGTCGCGGGGCGGCTCCCAGCCGACCGGCGCCTGTTCATGCTGCTGAACGTCGCGTCCCTGCACCAGCCCAACTGGTTCTATCTGCCCGGGGCCACGCGGGAGGACGGGGACACCCGCGCCAGCCACGCCGCCGCCCTCCGCCATGTCGACGCCCACATCGGCCGGCTGTTCGCGTCGATGCGCCGCCCCTGCTTCGTCATCGTCTGCTCCGACCACGGGACGGCCTACGGCGAGGACGGCCACACCGGGCACCGCATCGGCCACGAGGCCGTCTGGACCGTTCCGTACGGAGAGTTCGTTCTAACGTGAAGCCTTACCAGGGATACGTCTACGCGTACCCGCACAAGACCGCCTACCGGCCGCTGGACCCGTCCCCCCAGCTGAGCGATGTGTGGACGGCGGAGTCGCTCGACGCGCTCTTCCTCTACCTCCATGTGCCCTTCTGCGAGATGAGGTGCGGTTTCTGCAACCTCTTCACCCGCACGGGCGCCCCCGAAGAACTGACCGGCGCCTACCTGGACGCGCTCGACCGGCAGGCGACCGCCGTACTGGACGCCCTGGACGGCGCCGCCTTCGCCACGGCGGCCTTCGGCGGCGGCACCCCGACCTACCTCACGGCGCCTGAACTGGAACGCCTCTGCGACATCGCCGGACGGTTCCGCGGCTTCGGCTCGATCCCCCTCGGCGTGGAGACGTCCCCCGCCACCGCGACGACCGACCGGCTCACCGTGCTCGCCGAACGCGGAACCACCCGGATCTCCATCGGCGTGCAGAGCTTCATCGACGAAGAGGCGCGCGCGGCCGTGCGGCCCCAGAAACGCGCCGAAGTGGAGGCCGCGCTAGACCGGATCAGGGCAGTGGGCTTCCCGACCCTCAACATCGACCTCATCTACGGCATCGACGGCCAGACACCGGCGACATGGCTGCACTCCCTGAACGCCGCGCTCGCGTGGCGTCCGGAGGAGATCTACCTGTACCCCCTCTACGTCCGGCCGCTGACCGGTCTGGGACGCCGTGCCCAAGACTGGGACGACCAGCGCCTCACCCTCTACGGCATCGGGCGTGACCACCTCTTGGCCGAGGGCTACGAACAGGTGTCGATGCGGATGTTCCGCCTGCCCGGCGACGCCGCCACCGGCACCGAGTACTGCTGCCAGACCGACGGCATGGTCGGCCTGGGATGCGGGGCCCGTTCCTACACGTCCCGCCTGCACTACTCATTCGAGTACGCGGTCGGTGCCGGCCAGGTGCGGTCCATCATCGACTCCTACGTGAGCGAGACCGACTTCACGACCGCCCGTGTCGGCTTCGCTCTGGACGACGACGAGAAGCGCCGCCGCCACCTGATCCAATCCCTCCTCCAGACGGGCGGGGTCGACCGGGCCGCCTACCGCGCGCGCTTCGGCGCCGACCCGCTGGACGACTTCACCGGCGATCTCGCATCGTTCGGCGACCGCGGATGGCTGGACGCGACGGACGGCACGGTGCGGCTGACGCCGGAAGGTCTCGCCTACTCCGACGCCATCGGCCCCGCGCTGTTCTCGTCCAGCGTCCAGGCGCTCATGGACTCCTACGAGGCCCGCTGATGGACCACCTCACCATCCTCTACCGGGGCCCGCTCTCCAGCTGCGACTACGACTGCCCGTACTGCCCCTTCGCCAAGCGCCGCGACACCCCGGCCCAGCTCCGCGCCGACCGCGCCGCGCTCGAACGCTTCACGGAATGGGTCTCCGCCTGCGGCCACCCGGTCTCGGTCCTGTTCACGCCGTGGGGCGAGGGCCTGGTGCGCTCCTGGTACCGGCAGGCCCTCACCGCCCTGAGCCACCTGCCCCATGTGGAACGGGTCGCGATCCAGACCAACCTCAGCCACCGCGTCTCCTGGACGGCCGACGCCGACCTCACCCGGCTCGCGCTGTGGGCGACGTACCACCCCGGGCAGGTCCCCTACGAGCGGTTCCTGGGCAAGTGCCGCGACCTGACGGACCGCGGCGTCCGCCACAGCGTCGGGATCGTCGGGCAACCGGGCCACCTCGACGCCGCCCGCCGGCTGCGCGCCGACCTGCCCGCCGACACCTACCTCTGGGTCAACGCCGCCGAGGGACGCGTCTACGACGACGCGGAGGCGGCCCAGTGGACCGACATCGACCCGCTCTTCCCGCTCAGCCGCCGCCCCCACGCCAGCCGCGGCCTCCCCTGCCGGACGGGGCAGACGGTCGTGTCCGTGGACGGCGACGGCACCGTCCGGCGCTGCCACTTCGTCCCGACCGTCCTGGGCAACCTCTACGACGGCACGTTCCGCGACGCGCTGGCCCCGCGCCCCTGCCCCCTCGACACCTGCGACTGCCACATCGGCTACGTCCACCTGGAGCCGTTGGGCCTCTACGAGACCTTCGCCAACGGCGTGCTGGAACGGATCCCCGCCCTCCTCGGCCTCCCATAGGCCGCAGCAGCGGCCCCGGGGCCGGCGCTCCACCGCGCCGGCGGCAAGCTCACCTGGGCGCGGACGGCGACGCGTGAGGCGGGCGCCCCTTGGTGACTGGGGAAGTGCGACCAAGGGGCGCCCGCGGGCTCAGGTCTGCTTCTCGGGGTGGTAGTCGGCCTCGTCCACACCGAACGTCCAGGCGACGCCCGCGCGCGCTGTGCGGGTGCCGGGCGGGACGCGCAGATAGTAGATGCGATGCGTGCCGTCGGGTTCGGGCGTGGAGTTGACCACCTCGACCATCACCACGGGTTCGTCGCCGGGCAGGTCGATGCACCAGAGGACGCCGGTCTCGTCCCGGTGCAGGGGACGCGCGCCCGTCTCGGCCAGGTACCGGTCGTATCCGAAGATCTCCAGCATGACCCGCCGCAGCTCGGCGTTCTCCTCGGACGAGATGCGGTCGGGCGTGAGGCCGGTCAGCGAGGAGACGAAGTCGGGCGGGATCGGCATGCCGCGCCAGGCGTGCAGGGCGAATCCGTCCGGGTAGGCGAGGGCGGGGCCGTCGCCCCGGTGCAGGCGCCCGGGCTCGTCCCGATGCAGCTCGCCGGGACGTTCCGACAGGATCACCAGCCGCTCGTAGGGCCACCACCAGCCGGCCGAGCGGGCGACCTCCGCGACGCCGGCGAGCGGGCCGTCCAGCCGTCCGACCGCCTCGAACAGCGCCAGCCACGGCGCGTCGTGCTGGCCCAGGACCGCGTCGAGCGTCGCGGCGCGCAGCAGCGACGCCGCCTGCTCCCGCTCCGGGGCGGGCAGCGGGCTCCCGGCGGCGGGCGGACGGGCGTGGGCCTGCTCGCCGACGGCGGCGCGGACCCGCGTCACCAGCGACTGGACCTGGTCCCAGAGCAGGCCGCCGGTCTCGGCCCACGTGCGCGGCCACTGCTCCGGCCCCTGTTCGGCGGAGGCCGCCGCACGTTCGGCCTCCCAGGGGCGGGTGCGCACGTCCGCGAGGACGCTCCCGCCCGCCGCTCCCTCGCCCAGGTCGGCGCGGGCCCGCTCGACCAGGCCGCCGAGCCCCGCCGCCCGGAGGACGTCGCCGTGCCCCGCCAGCACGGCCGCCGCGACGGCGCCGCGCGCGGGGGAGGGCACCCACACGAACCGTTCGGGGGCGTCCAGGCCGGCGGCGGCGTAGGCCGCGGCCACGCCCGCCTCGGCCCGGCTCCGGTCGGCGGGACCGGTGCCGAACGCCGCCGACTGCCAGTCGCCGACCACGAAGTGGGACTCGCGTACCGTCGCGCTGAGCATCCCGCCCCCTCAGTCGGCCACGACGCGGACGGCGCCGGGCACGTACTCGCGCTGCCGGATCACCCGGTACCACCCCTTGGGCAGGGTGATCGCCGCGTGCTCCTCGTGGACGAGGCGCCCGCCCGAGGGCAGGTGCAGATGGTCCGGTGCGAGCGGATCGGGCACCCGCCGCAGCGCGCCGGGAGCGGTCAGCGCGTGCGCGTGCCCGGTCGCCTCGCCGAGCGCCAGCACCATGCGCCCCCGGCCGTCGCGCGGGGCCGGCGGCCGGTCGCGGACGGACCGCGGGACCGCCTCCTCCGGTACGGGCAGGATCAGGATGTCTCCCTGTCGGTACATGCGGCGAACGTAACCTCCGCCACCGACAGAACGGCGGGCGGAGATCAGAAGCCGCGGGTGCGGCGCGCCGCCGGCCGCGCCCAGCGTCCGGACCCGCCGAGACCGACGTGCTGGAACGCCCGGACGAGCTCGCCGCCCAGGTTCACGCCGGCTCCGAGCGCCAGCGCGACGGAGATGGCCCCGATGAGGCTCAGCACCCCCGTGTTCGGCGAGCCGGTGTTGAGCTCGACCATGCCCCGGTAGAGCGCCGTCCCCGGCAGGAGGGGCCCGATGGCCGGGACCACGAACGGCATGGCGGGCTGGTTGTTCCTGCGGGCCAGCCAGTTCGCCGCGATACCGACGACGATGGCCGCCAGTGCCGCCGCCAGCACGGGCGGGACGTCCCACCCGCGCGCGAGGACGTACAGCACCCAGATCAGCCCTCCGCCCACGCCCGCGGCCATGAGGACCTCCCTCGGCGCGGCGAGGGAGATGGCGAACGTGACCGAGATGGCGGCGGCGGCCAGGACCGCGACCGGTCTCAGCTCCGCCGCCGCCGTGGGCAGGTGCTTGACGTCGATGGGCACGTTCATGTTGACCGCGAGGTAGACGACCGCGCCGAGCCCCGCGACGATCGCGGCGATCATGAAGAACACCTCCAGGACCCGGGCCCCGGCGCTCACCAGGTCGCCGGTGATGCCGTCCTGGATGCTGGCGACCAGCGGGCGTCCCGGCAGCAGGGCCAGGATCGCCCCGGTGACGATCGTGGCGGCGTGCTCCGGGTTGCCCAGGGCCACCACCACGGCCGCGGCCGCGGCGCCGATCGCGGCGGCCACCGTCAGCTGGAAGAACTCCGCGATGCCGCGCCGCGCCAGGGCGGCGGCGGTGCGGTCGCCGAGCAGCGTGGCGAAGAAAGCGGTGGACGCCACCAGGGGCCCGCCACCGGACAGCACACTGCCCGACGCGGCGATGAGGCCCAGCGACGCGACCATGAGCCAGGCCGGATAGGGAGCGCGGCCCCTTTTTATCTCCGCGAGGCGCTTGTGGGCGTCGTCCAGCTCCAACATGCCGATGGACGCGTCCTGGACGAGCTGGTGCAGCGCGGTCAGCCGCCAGTAGGCCGGGGTACGGCGCCGGATGGCCCGCGTCCCCGTCATGGGCGCCCCGCCCTTGCCGGGATGGGCCGAGACCAGAAGGCTCGTCAGCGTGACCTGGACCTCGCAGCGGGGCAGTTCGTAGGCCACGGCCAGGCTGAGCATCGCCTCGTTGACGCGCTCGGTGGTCTCGCCACTGGCCAGCAGCAGCTCGCCCACGCGCAGGACCAGGTCGATCGCCAGCGGATCGACGGTCTCGCCGGGCTCCTCCTCCGGGGGTTCGGGAGGCGAGACGTCCATCAGGACATGCCATGTCCGTCGCAAGCGTTCGGCCGCGCGCATCCCCCCGCTCGTGCCCCTTCCCGCCTTGTAACCGATCTTGACTGGCAGGCTACCCGCGGCCCGGTCATCCAAAATGCGCGGCTCCCACCCGGCTTGTCCACAGAACGCGATTCTGGTGCGGTGTCCTCCGCGGCGCTGGTACCAAGGACGCATGAGCACTTCAGACCGGCTCCGGGACGATGCCGAGCGGTGCCTGCGCGCACTCGCCGGCGACCACGCGCGGCTCCGCGACGACCAGTGGACGGCGATCCGCGCGCTCGTCGTCGAGCGGCGCCGGGCCCTGGTCGTGCAGCGCACCGGCTGGGGCAAGTCCGCCGTCTACTTCGTGGCGACGCGGCTGCTCCGCGAGCGCGGCGCCGGCCCCACCGTGATCGTCTCGCCGCTGCTGGCGCTGATGCGCAACCAGATCGAGGCCGCCGACCGGGCCGGCATCCACGCCCGCACGATCAACTCGTCCAACACCGGCGACTGGGACCAGATCTTCGACGAGGTGGAGGCCGGCGAGGTCGACGTCCTGCTCGTCAGCCCCGAACGGCTCAACAACCCCGACTTCCGCGACCTCGTCCTGCCCAAGCTCGCGGCCGGCGCCGGCCTGGTCGTCGTCGACGAGGCGCACTGCATCTCCGACTGGGGCCACGACTTCCGGCCCGACTACCGGCGGCTGCGCACCCTGCTCGCCGAGCTGCCGCCCGGCGTCCCGGTGCTCGCCACGACCGCCACCGCCAACGCCCGCGTCACCCAGGACGTCGCCGAGCAGCTCGCCGGCGACGACGCCCTCGTCCTGCGCGGCCCGCTGGAGCGCGAGTCGCTGCACCTCGCCGTCGTCGCGCTCCCCACCGCCGAGCAGCGCATCGCCTGGCTGGAGGAGCACCTCGCCGACCTGCCTGGCTCCGGGATCATCTACACGCTCACCGTCGCCGCGGCCCACGAGATCACCGGCTACCTGCGCGACCGGGGCCACGAGGTCGCCGCCTACTCCGGCCAGACCGAGCAGGCCGAGCGCCTCCAGGCCGAGCAGGACCTCCAGGACAACAAGCTCAAGGCCCTCGTCGCCACCAGCGCCCTCGGCATGGGCTTCGACAAACCCGACCTCGGCTTCATCGTCCACGTCGGCGCCCCGCAGTCGCCCGTCGCCTACTACCAGCAGATCGGGCGCGCCGGGCGCGGCGTCGAGCGCGCCGAGGTCATCCTGCTCCCCGGCCGGGAGGACCGCGACATCTGGGCCTACTTCGCCAGCCTCGCCTTCCCGCCGGAGCAGACCGTCCGCGCCACCCTCGACGTCCTGGAGACGGCGGGCCGCCCGCTGTCCACCGGCGCCCTCGAACCCATGGTCGACCTCACCCGGTCCCGGCTCGAGATGATGCTCAAGGTCCTCGACGTGGACGGCGCGGCCCGCCGCGTCAAGGGCGGCTGGACGGCCACCGGCGAACCCTGGTCCTACGACCGCGAACGCTACGAGCGCGTCACCGCCGAGCGCCGCCGCGAACAGCAGGCGATGCTCGACTACATCTCGACCGGGGGCTGCCGCGAGGAGTACCTGCGCCGCCAGCTCGACGACCCCGGCGCCGCTCCCTGCGGCCGCTGCGACAACTGCACGGGCCGCCACTGGCCCACCGACGTCACCCGGGAGAGCACCACCCAGGCCCGCGACCGCCTGCACCGCCCCGGCGTCGACATCGCACCCCGGCGCATGTGGCCCACCGGCGTGAAGGACGACCTCGGCGTCTCCGGCCGCATCAAACCCGACCTCCAGGCCGAGACGGGCCGCGCCCTCGGCCGCCTCACCGACATCGGCTGGGGCAACCGCCTCCGCGACCTGTTCGCCGCGCCCGACACCGACGTCCCCGCCGACCTGGTCGACGCCGTCGTCAAGGTCCTCGCCGCCTGGGACTGGCCCGCCCGGCCCACCGGTGTCGTCACGATCGGCTCCCGCTCCCGCCCCCGCCTCGTGACGACGTTCGGCCGGAGCATCGCCCAGATCGGCCGCCTGGCCTACCTGGGCGAACTCACGCCCCTCGGCGATCCCGTCCCGCGCCGCCACAACAGCGCCCAGCGCCTCCAGTCCGTCTGGCACACCCTGGCCGTCCCCGAAGACCTGGCCGCGGCACTCCGCGAGAACCCCGTCCCCGTCCTCCTCGTGGACGACCGGGTGGAGTCCGGCTGGACGATGACCGTGGCCACCCGCCTCCTCAAGGAATCAGGCGCCGGAACCGTCCTGCCGCTGACCCTGGCGATCCCCAACTGACCGGCGGAGCCGTGCTCCCGGCCCCTACGAAGCAGCCGCGGTGTAGCTGGTCTGCGCGAAGGTGCCCTTGCTGAACGCGAGGATCTTCGCGGGGTGGACGGCGAAGACGAGCGCCTCGCCCCCGTCCGCATGGGTGAAACCGCTGTCGGACGCCTCGAACCGCCACTGGCCGTCCCATTTGGCCGCCCAGGCGGTGGCGAGCCGTTCGAGGTCGGCGCGCGCGGTGACGCGCTCGGCCGCACCCTCGACGATCACGTCGAGTCCCTCGTCCCACCGGTTGCAGCCGGTGGTCAGCGCCACCTGGGGGTTGCCGGCGAGATTCAGGGCCTTCTGCTCTTCGGCGCCCGTGGAGAAGTGGAGCGCACCGTCGAGCCACACGGCCACGAGGGGTGTGACGTGCGGCCGCCCATCGGTGCGGACGGTGGTGATCCAGAACAGCTGCGCCGATTCCAGGGCGTCCCGGACGGCCGCCCACGGCACCGGCGAGGCGCCGGGGTCGCTGAACCGTTCGTCGAGCCGGGCCATCGGATCCTTCATGATTTCTCCCATCGGTTCATGCTGAGAAGGCGTCGCCGACGATGCGGTCGATCTCCGACGCGGCCGTCAGGTCCGCGTCGAAGCGGTTGCGCATCACCGCCACGGCGACGCCGGAGTCGATGTCGGCGTACGCGGCCGAGCCGTTCATGCCGACCATGCCGAAGGCGGATCCGGCGCTGCCGAAGGCGGATCCGGCGCTGCCGGAGGCGGATCCGGCGCTGCCTCGCGCGCCGCCGGGCCGGTAGTCGCTGAACCCGAAGGCCCAGGTGGCGGACATGCCCATGACCTCGTCCCTGCCCTCGTACTGCAACGCCGCCATCTCGGCCAGCCGCGCCGGCGAGACCAGGTCGACCCCGTCGGCATGGCCCAGCAGGGCGGAGTAGAGGCGGGCCGCCCCGCGGGCGGTCATCGTCCCGGCCGAGGGGATGTCCGCGCGCAGCACGTCGGCCCGGTTGGCGTAGGCGGCGTCGGGGCGGATGCCCGGCGGAAGCGCCCGGTCGAGCGGCGATCCGGGCTCCGGCGGGCCGGGCGGCGGCCCGGTCGCGGGTTCCTGGCGCGCGACCCGGCCCAGCAGGGCCTCGGGTACGCCGAAGTGGACCTCGTCCTCGATGCCGAGCGGGCGGGTGACGGCTTCGCGGAGCCACCACGCGAGGCCGCGCCCCGTGGCGCGCCGCACGATCTCGCCGAGCAGGAAGCCGAAGGTCTGCGCGTGGTAGCCGAAGCGAGTGCCGGGCTCCCACCAGGGCCGCGACCCGGCCAGCATCGCGCACATGCGGTCCCAGTCGCACAGGTCCTCGACCGCGGTGTCGTACGGCGGCGCGGGAACGCCAGCGGTGTGCAGCAGGACGTGGCGGAGCGTCACCCCGCCCTTGCCGTGGGCCGCGAACTCCGGCCAGACGTCCGCCGCCCTCATGTCGTAGGCGAGTTCGCCGCGCTCCACGAGCACGTGAGCCACCGCCGACGCCACCCCCTTGGCGGCGGAGGCGGCGTAGAACAGCGTGTCCGGCGCGACGGCGCGCCCCCGCCCGAGATCGGCCGCACCTCCGGCCGCGTCCGCGACCACCCGGCCACGCTGGACGACCGAAACCTGCAGCCCGACCTCCCCGCCGTCCCCCACCAGCCGGTCGACGGCCCCCTGCACCCGCTCCTGCAGACCAGTCACCGCATGCCCCCCACCAGTCGGTCGACGGCCTCCTGCGCCAGCTCCCGCAGACCGCTCACCGCGCGCACCCCTCAGCCGGTCGACCGGTCCCTGCGCCTGCTTCCGCAAAGCGCTCACCGCACGCCCCACCCGCCGGTCGACCGAGCAGGACCGTCCGAACGCTCATGACATGCCCCAGGGGGAGTGGCTCACGACACCGTGTGCGAGCAGCCCACCGGGACCGGGTGTTCCGTCGTCGGTGGACGGGGGCGGAGGGAGTGAGGGGGGGCGTGGTGGGGCGGTCTGCTAGGCCATGAGCCCTGGCTTGGGTCGCCCGGCCCGGCGCGCGGGATCGGGTGGCGGCCGTGGCCCGCCCGCGCGCCCCTGTGAGCGCGGGCGGCACGGGCCGGCCTGACGCGTGTTCCGCATGGCCGGGCATGGTGCCCCCTCCCGGAGTGGTCGTCGGCCGTGCGGCGGCCGTGGCGGGGTGGTGGTCTCCTGGTAGACCTCCGGGCCGTGGCTTACTCATCGGTGGAGCTTCGGCTTTCCCGGATTCGTCGGGAATTCAGTGCCCCGGTCCCGCCAGGTATCGCGACCTTGGCGGGGTCGCCTTCGCCGGGTGTCGGCCCAGGGCCGGCGGATCGTGGCCGCCCGCGCGCCCCCGTGGGCGCGGGCGGGACGATCGGGCCGGCCCGTGCGCGCGGCCCCGCGCACGGGCCGGCGTCCGGTCCCGGCGCCGCGGCGGAGAAGTGCCGCGGCGAGCGGGAGTCGGTGGCGCCGGGCGGCGGCCCCGGCGGCCGGCACCGCCGGGGCACGCCCGGGAACGCCGCCGTCCGGGTGGGACGGATGACGGCGGCGTGGTCTGGAGAAAGTGTTCTAGAGGTTAGAAAACTCTGTCCAGTTGTTTGCAAGAACATCTTGAGATAAGTTCAGCGGGAAATGTCATCAGTTCCCGCCCGGGTGGCCGCTCGGCCATTTCCGCGGGACGGCGAAACAGGTAGTAATGTCCCTCTCCGTGACCCTCGACGTGCTGCTGGAATGCCCGTCCGGGCTGCTCGATACGACGTTCGACCAGCTGCGGACCCTTCTGGTGGTGCACGAGACCGGGTCCGCGCTGCGGGCCGCGCGCGTCCTCGGGAGGGAGCAGTCGAGCGTCCAGAAGCAGCTCGACATCCTGAACCGCAACAGCCAGGGCCTCTGCGGCGAGGTGCTGACCGTCCGGCAGGGGCGCGGCAAGGACTACCTGTTCACGCCCACGGGTGAGAGCACCGTCGAACTGGCGCGCATGACGTTCGACAAATGGCTGGAATCCGTTCATCTGAGCCGGCGCCGCCTCGGCCGGATGCTGACCGTCGGCACCACCGAGTTCACCCTGCCGATCGTCTCCCGCGCCTGGAACCGGGTCTCGGAGGAGTTCCGGCAGCGCGAGGTGGAGTTCAAGGTCGCCCACGTCCGCACCAAGGACGTGTGGTCGCGGCTGGAGAACCGGCAGGTCGACCTGATCTGCGGCAGCATCGTCAGCACCCCCGAGGGCGACCTGCGGCTGAAGGAGTACGAGGTCATCGAGTACGCGCGGGGCCAGGCGCTGCTGCTGACCAACCTGCCGGAGGGCGAGCTGCCGGACGCGCCCGTCGACACCAGCGGGCTCGGCCGCGTCCCGCTGGTGGTGCCGCCCGCCGGCCTGGTCGCCGACCTGCTGGCGACCTGGTACGGGGCGAACTTCCGCGACCGGCTCAACGTCGTCGCCGACATCGACGACGTCCACTACGGGCTGTCGCTGCTGCGGTCCGGGTTCGTCCGCGGCTGCATGATCGTCACCGGTTCGATCGGCCGGGGCATGGCCGCCCAGGACGACCCCGACGCCGTCCCGCTCCGCGCCATCAGACTCCACGACGACCTGGAGCCCAAGGCCGAGCTGATGACCGGCGCCTTCGTCCGCCGCGCCGACCTGGAGCGCTACGACGCCGGCCATCCCCTCAACCGCCTCTGGGCGGCGGTGAAGGAGGACGTCCGCACCTACACCCCGCTCGCCTGACCGCGGCCGGACCACTTCCAGCGCGCCGCCGGGCAACGGCGACCGCGCGGGCCGGACTCCGGCCCGCGCTCCGAGCGGGTCAGTTGATCTGGTTGTCGATCACGTCGAGGGAGGGGCGGGCGCCCAGGTGCTTCATGGCCTGGGCGGCGAGGCGGCAGCCGGCGGTGAGGGCGTCGGCGGGCTGCTTGCCGTCCAGCCAGGGCGGCAGGAAGCCCGCGACGAACGCGTCACCGGCGCCGGTGCCGTCGACGATCTTCTCGACGGGCTCGGCGGCGACGGTGACGGGCTCCGGGCGGCCGTTGGTGTACCAGATGGCGCCGTCCGGGCCGGTCTTGATCACGACCTGCGGGTACCAGGCGGTCAGCACCTTGGCTGCCTGCTCCGGCGTGTCCCGGCCGGTGAGGATCTCGGCCTCTTTGGTGTTGACGACGAGGAGGCGGGCGCCCTGCGTCCACTCCAGGAAGGGCTCCGCGCCCATGCGCTTGAGCGGCGAGGACGAGCCGCCGTCCACCGACACGGACATCTGCGCCTTGCGGGCGAGGTCCAGGGTGTGGATGGCGGCCTTGCGGGAGCCCTCGTTGATCAGCGAGTAGCCGGAGAGGTGCATATGGGTGCCCTGCGAGAACAGGTCCTTGCAGCGCTCGATGTCCTCGGGGAGGAGCGCGGCGTTGGCGCCCGGGTCCGACAGCATGGTCCGGTCGCCCTTGTGGGTGACCATCACCACGCACGTGCCGGTGGGACGTTCCTGGTCCATGACGAGGCGGGCGTCGACGCCGTACCCCATCATCTCCATGTCCCGGTTCCGGCCCGCGATGTCGGAGCCGCGGCGGCCGACGAACGCGACCTCGACCCCCTCCAGGGCGAGCCAGGCTGCCACATTGGCACCCGAGCCGCCTCCGTGAGTCGTCACGGCGGCCGGCGTGTCGCTTCCCTTGGCCAACGGGAACGCGGCACGCGCCACGGTATCTGTCATAAGATCGCCGACCACGACCACGCGCGTCATGGAGTCATCACCTCGATCAACACGGCCCGCGCGAGCGGCAATTCTTGGACGTGTGGTTGACCGTAACAGCTCCTGAGCCCCGATTAGGTCTCGAACGCGCAGCGAAACGCGGGGAAGCCTGATTTTTCCCGCGCGGGCCGCGAGCGTCCGTGCCTTACCCTCGGGTACGTGACCGAGCGTTACCCGGACCAATGGGAGGCCGACGTCGTCCTCAGCGACGGCGGGACGGCCCACCTGCGCCCCATCCGGCCCGAGGACGCGGACCTGCTGCGCGCCTTCCACGACCGGCTGTCCCCCGAGTCGATCTACTACCGGTTCTTCTCGCCGCGCCCGCACCTGTCGGACCGCGACGTCGAGCACTTCACCACGGTCGACCACGACCGGCGCGTCGCGCTGATCGCCACGATCGCTGGGGTGATGGTGGCGGTCGTCCGGTACGACCGGCTCAGCGACCGGCCCGAGACCGCGGAGGTCGCCTTCCTCGTGGAGGACGCGCACCAGGGGCGCGGCCTCGGCGCGGTGCTGCTGGAGCACATCGCGGCGGCCGCGCGGGAGCGGGGCGTGCGCCGGTTCGTGGCGAGCGTGCTGCCCGACAACCGCCGGATGACGCGGGTGTTCCGGGAGGCGGGCTACCGGGCCGAGCAGCGGTTCGAGGAGGGCGTGATCGAGCTCGTCCTCGACCTGGAGCCGACCGACACCTCGCTGGAGGTCATGACGGCCCGCGAGCACCGGGCCGAGTCGCGCTCGATCCAGCGGCTGCTGTTCCCGGGGTCGGTCGCGGTGATCGGGGCGAGCCGCGCGGAGCACAGCGTCGGGCAGACGGCCCTGCGCAACCTGCTCGCCGGAGACTTCACCGGGCCCGTCTACCCGGTGCATCCGACGGCGGTGGCGGTGGCGGGGGTCCGCGCGTACGCGTCCGTCCTGGAGATCCCCGACGATGTCGACCTCGCGGTCGTCGCCGTCCGCGCCGACGCCGTGCACGAGGTCGTGGAGGAGTGCGCGAGCAAGGGCGTGCGCGGCCTGGTCGTGGTGTCGTCCGGCTTCGGCGAGGTGGGGGAGGAGGGACGCGCCGCCCAGAAGGAACTGGTGAGCCTCGCGCGCGCCTACGGGATGCGCGTCGTCGGTCCCAACTGCCTGGGCATCGCCAACACCGACCCTGACGTGCGCCTCAACGCGACCCTGGCGCCGACCATGCCGGGACGCGGCCCGGTCGGCTTCTTCTCCCAGTCCGGCGCGCTCGGCATCGCTATCCTGCAGCGGACGGCCGAACGCGGCCTCGGTCTGTCCACGTTCGTCTCCGCCGGGAACCGGGCGGACGTCTCCGGCAACGACCTCATGCAGTACTGGGAGGAGGACCCGGCGACCAAGGCCGTCCTGCTGTACCTGGAGTCGCTGGGCAACCCGCGCAAGTTCGCGCGGCTGGCGCGCAGGCTCGGCCGCCGCAAGCCGATCGTGGCGGTGAAGAGCGGCCGCAGCACGCAGGGCGTCCCCCTCGGGCACGCCGCGAGCGCGCTCACGCTCGCCGACCACGCGGTGAGCGCGCTGTTCGAGCAGGCGGGCGTCATCCGCGTCGAGGACCTGTCCGAGCTGTTCGACGTCGCGCAGGTGCTCGCCTACCAGCCGCTCCCCGCCGGCGACCGCATCGCGATCATCGACAACTCCAACTCGCTGGGCCTGCTGGCGCAGGACGAGGCCGCCGCGCTCGGCCTGGACGTCCGGCCGCGCATCGACCTCGGCCCCCGCGCGGACGCCGACGACTACGAGGCCGCGCTCGCCGGCGCGCTGGCCGACGACACGGTCGACGCGGTCGTGGCGCTGTTCACGCCGCCGACGATCGGCGGCTACGACGTGCGCGTCCCCGAGAAGATCCTCCGGCTCGCCGCCGGCACCGGCAAGCCGATCGTGGCGACCTACCTGGGCGGCGAGGGCATGCCCGCCGACCTGCGCGTCCCCGGCCCGGACGGGATGCCCGCCGAGGGCTCGGTGCCGTCCTATCCCTCGCCGGAGGACGCCGTACGCGCGCTGGCGTACGTGATCCGGTACGCGCAGTGGCGGCAGCGGCCCGCGGGCCGCACGCCGGTGTTCGACGACGTCGACCGCGACCGCGCGCGCGTCCTGGTCGCGGAATGGCTCGGCGACGGCGGCCCGGTGGACGTCGCGCCCGAGCAGGCGGCCGAGCTGCTCCGCTGCTACGGCATCGAGGTCGGCGGCGGCGGGGACGGGGTGCCGACCCGCATCGTGGTCAGGGAGGACCGCTCCTTCGGCGCGCTGATCTCGTTCGGCATCGCCGACGAGACCGCCGCCCTGCTGGACGACCGCGCCTACCGCCTGTCGCCGCTCGCGGACGTGGAGGCGGCGGAGATGATCCGCGCGATCCGCACCGCCCCGCTGCTGCTCGGCCACCGGGGCGCCGAACCCGTGGACGTGCGGGCCCTGGAGCGGCTGCTGCTGCGCGCGTCCCGCCTCGGCTACGACCTTCCCGAGGTGGCGCGGCTGGAGCTGGCCCCGGTCGTGGTCGACGGGGCCGGCGCCACGGTGCGCGAGGCGAGGCTGACGCTCGAGCGCCCCCTCGGCCCCCGCGCGGAGATGGGGCCCCGCCGCCTCTAACCGGGCGGCCCCGGCGGGCGCGGGTCCGGAGTGGGCGGGACGGGGTCGGGTTCGGGACCCGGCGGGATCGGCTCCGGCGGCGGGGACGGCGGCGTCGGCTCCGGAGCCGGACCGGGCGGAGTGGGCTCCGGCGGCGGACCGGGCGGGACGGGCTCGGGCGACGGCCCCGGCGGGACGGGACCGGGCGGCCGCGGCGCCGGGCCGGGCGGCGGCTGCGGCGGCACCGGCGGCTGCGGCGCGGGGGCCGGGTCCGGGGTGGGCGGCGGCACCGGCGGCGGGGTCGGCAGTGGATGCTCGTCCATGCCCGCCCCCTACCCGCCAGGCGCGCGAATGACCGCGCGCCGGGACGGTCATGTGCGCCACCGCCCCGGACAGGGCAGGATGGGGCCATGAGGGAAACCCGAGCGACCGCAAGCGGGTTGCGCACGGCGATCGAGCGCAGCGGTTACTACCCGGCCCTGGTCGCGGACGCGGTCGAGTCGGCCGTGGGCGACGACCGCGTCGTCGCCTATGTCGTTCACCACGAGGCGACGTTCGACCCCGCGATGGAGGTGCGGCGCCACGTGACGGTGCTCGTGCTGTCCGCGGCCCGGCTGCTGGTGTGCCACACCGACGAGCACCCGCCCGGCGAGGGAATGGCCCAGCCGCACGCCTCCACCACCACCGAGGCCGTCAAACTGGAGCGCGTCCAGTCGGTCGCGGTGACGCGGGTCGTCCCGGACCCGGCGTCCTACGTGCCGGGGGTGCCGCCCACCGAGGTCGTGCTGACCATCGGCTGGGGCGCCATCGCCCACATCGACCTCGAACCGGCGACGTGCGGCGACGAGAACTGCGAGGCCGACCACGGCTACACCGGCAGCGTCACGGCCGACGACCTGTCCCTGCGGGTCAGCGAGGCGGCCGACGGCGCGGACGCGGTGGCCCAGGTGCTGGCGTTCGCCGAGGAACTGTCCGCCGCGACCGCCCGGTGACCGGAGCGGAACTTCGGCGGGTGCGGGGGCCCGCTCCCATGGGATGGGCAGTCCGGTGACCGGCGTGGGGCCGGAGCCGCCCGTTCCGCGGTACGGGTCGGGCGCGCTGGCCGATCTTCCGGGGTCGGTGCTGGCCGCGCTGGGCGTGGCCGGCGAGGCGAACGTGCTGGGGCTGCCCGCCCTGCCGCGCGCCTGCGTCCTGATCGTCGACGGGCTCGGCTGGGAGCAGCTCAAGGCGCACCCCGACGAGGCGCCTTACCTGAACGCGATGGACGGCGGCCCGATCACGGCGGGCTTCCCGGCGACGACCGTCACCAGCCTCGCCTCGCTGGGGACCGGCGCGCCGCCCGGCGGGCACGGGCTGCTCGGCCTGCAGGTGGCGATCCCCGGCGCGGGACGGCTGCTGAACTGCCTGCACTGGAAGGACGACGACCCCGACCCGGCCACGTTCCAGCCCGTCCCGACCGCGTACGAGCGGGCGGCGGCGGACGGCGTGGAGACCGGCTACGTGTCGCTCCGCCAGTACCGGCGCTCCGGGCTGAGCCGCGCGACCGCCCGCGGCGCCGACTACCTGTCCGCCGACGGCCTCGGGCAGCTCGTCGGCCGCACCGAGGCGGCGCTGCGCCGGGGCGACCGCGCGTACGTCACCGCCTACCACGCCGACCTCGACGGCACCGGCCACCGGTTCGGCGTCGACTCGGCCGACTGGCGGCACCAGCTGCGGTTCGTGGACGTGCTCGTCCAGCAGATCGCGGCGGTCCTGCCACCGGGTTCGGCGCTGTACGTGACGGCCGACCACGGCATGGTCGACCCGTCCGAGCGGGTGGACGCCGACACCGTCCCCGAACTGCGGGACGGTGTCGCGCTCCTCGGCGGGGACGCCCGCTGCCGCTACGTCTACAGCGAGCCGGGCGCCCACGGCGACGTGCTCGCCACCTGGACGGCCCTGCTCGGCGACCGGGCCTGGGTCGTGCCGCGCGAGCAGGCCGTGGCGGACGGCTGGTTCGGCCCGCTCGGCGACGGGATGGCGGAGCGCATCGGCGACGTGCTCGCCGTCCCGCACGGCGATCTCGCGATCGTCGCGTCGGAGCGGGAGCCCTGGCTGAACCGGATGGTCGGCATGCACGGCTCCCTCGTCCCGGCCGAGCAGCTCGTCCCGCTGCTCAGCACGTCCCGCCCCGGAGACCCGGCGGTTGTGAGATGAACCAGGCCTCGCCCCTCCCTTATCGGGGCATCGGCGGTCAAACTGGCCGTGTGCACCCTCTCATCGAAGTGCCCGCACTGGATCGGCTGCTGCGACGCCAGACGCCCGTGGTCCTGCTGGACGTCCGATGGCATCTGGCGGGGCCGCCGGGGATCGAGTCCTACCGCAAGGGGCACCTGCCCGGCGCCGTGTTCGTCGACCTCGACCGCGACGTGGCCGGGCCGCCCGGCCCCGGCGGCCGCCATCCCCTTCCCGACCCCGTCGTCTTCGAGTCGGCGATGCGCCGCGCCGGGGTGTCGCAGGACGGCCTGGTCGTGGTCTACGACGACGCCGACTCGACGTCCGCGGCCCGCGTCTGGTGGTCGCTGCGCTATTTCGGGCACGACAGGGTCCGCGTCCTGAACGGCGGCCACCACGCCTGGACGGAGGCGGGCCACCGGGTGAGCACCGCCGAAGCCGAGGTGAAACCGGGCGACTTCATCGCGAAGCCGGGCCGCCTCCCCGTCCTGGACGCGGAGGGCGCCGCCGAACTGGCCAGGGCGGGCGTCCTGCTCGACGCCCGCGCCGCGGAGCGCTACCGCGGCGACCAGGAACCGGTCGACCCGGTCGCCGGGCACATCCCGGGCGCCCGGAACGCCCCCACGTCCGGCAACGTGGGGGTGGACGGCCGTTTCCTGCCGTCCGAGCTGCTGCGCGAGCGCTTCGCGCAGCTCGGCGCGACCGACGCCCTGGACGTCGGCGCCTACTGCGGCTCCGGCGTCACCGCCGCCCACGAGATCCTCGCCCTCAACCTCGCGGGCATCCCCGCCGCCCTCTATGTCGGCTCCTGGTCGAACTGGGTGACCGACCCGTCCAACCCGGTCGCGACCGGCGACGACTGACCCGGCCCCGGGGGCCGGCGCCGAGGCCGTCACCCGGCGCCCATGGCGAGGAAGCCGGCCGTCGCGGGGGTGCGGGCGATGGAGGCCAGGGCCGCGGAGGGGCTCTGCCCGGCCGCGACGGCGGTGTGGAAGGCGGACATGAACTCCGGCGTGGCCTCGTCCCGGACGGGGACCACGCTGGCGATCACCGTGGCGGCGCCGAGGGCGAGCAGGGCGCCGGCCATGCCGAGGACGGCGTCGCCCTCGTCGGCGCGGCCGATGTCGCAGGCGGACAGGACGATCAGGTGCGGCGGCGCGGTCAGCTCGTCGAGGTCGTGCACCATCAGCGGGCCGTCGGCGAGCCGCAGCCGGGAGAAGAGGGCGTTGCCCTGGCGGAACTCGCCGTGGGCGGCGATGTGGGCGAGGGCGGCGCCGTCCAGGGCGTCCCGGACGGGTTCCGCGCGCGCGTCCATGCCGTCCAGGACGCGGGCTCGCGGGTGGAGGCGCCGCAGAGCGGCGATCTCGCGTCCGGTGTGCCGCAGGCCGGGGCCCGCCACGAGCACGGCGTGCCCGTCCGCGGGCGCCGGCCGGCGTGCGTGGAGCCATGCGCCCGCGGAGGGGACGATCGTGAACGGACGTCCGGCGAGCGACGGAAGCACCGCCCACGGAAGCCCGTGCAGGGGACCGGTCGGGGCGATGACGAGATCGCGGTCGCCGACGACGGGGCCCAGCGGGGCGAGCAGGAGCCGGTCGAGGCGTCCGGCCGCGCCGGTGAGGGCGGCGAGCAGCTCCTCGTCGTCGGCCCCGGCGAGGCGGCGCGCCGCGAGCCGGACGAGGTCGGTCTTGTGCCTCGCGGCGGCGCACGTCCCCAGGTGGTGGCGGCGGGGCCGCCCGTCCGCGACGGTCACGGCGTGCAGCTCGCCGCCGATCGGGACCAGCTCGACCAGGGCGCGCTCACCGAGCGCCGCGGCGAGCTCCGCCGTCCCCGCGGAGCGGGCCGGCGCGGACGCGCCGGACGGCCGGCGGCGCGTCCGGGAGCGGATCGCCGCCTCCAGCTCCGCGATGTCGGCGGAGAGCGCGGACGGGACGCCGCCGCGGGCGGTGTCGGCCGTGTGGTCGACGCTGAGGACGCGCAGCGTGGCCAGCGCGGCGGCGCGCTCGAGGTCCTTCGGCGGACGGACCCGCACCGGACGCGCGATCGCCCGCCGCCGCTCCTCGACGGCCAGCACCTCCTGCGCCGAATGGGCGAGGCCGAGGCCGAGCTCCGCCAGCTCGGCGGCGAAGCCCGCCGCGCGGGCGCGCAGATCGAGCGCGCCGAGGACTTCCGCGTGGTCCTCGGTGACCTGGAGCCCGGACCTGACGGCCGCCACCGCGCCCCGGTGGTCGTCCCGCGCCGCGCGTTCGAGGGCGAGGGCGTGCCATGCGGCGATCCGCGTGGACGCGTGGCCGCGCGTACCGCCGACGGATGACAGCAGGTGCCCGGCGGGCCTGCCGAGCGCCAGCGCGACGCGGGCGGCGACGATGCGGGCCTCGTCGGCGGCGTCCGGCCAGCCGCCGCCCTCCAGCCGACCGGCCGCGGCCACCGCCGAGCGGAGCAGCACGGCGGACCGTTCGCCGGACGCCCACCGGGCCCTGAGCAGCACGTGCTCGGCCAGCAGCATCCATCCGGTCCGCTCCTGCCGAGCGAACAGGGCGCGGGCCCGTTCGGCCGCGTCCGTGGCCTGTTCCGGGTGGCCGTCCGCCAGTTCGGCGTGGGCGAGGAGGAGGTGACCGTCGGCGACGTCGCATCCGTACCCGTTCGCCATGGCGGCCTCCAAGGCGGCGGTGAGGACGGGCCGCGCCTCGCCGGGCAGCCCGGCCATGACGAGCGTCTCCGCCTGGTCGAACCGGCATTGCGCCAGGCGTTCACCGGACAGGCCCGGTTCGGCCTCGGCGAAGAGCCGAAGCGCGCGCGGGACGTCCCCCCGCCGCGACACCGCGAAGGCCAGGTTGCCCTTCGCCATGGCCGTCTGGTGGCGTAACCCAGCCGCCTCACCGACTGCGACGGCCTCCTCCAGGGCCTCCTCCGCGGCGTCGTAGTCGCGGCTGAAGGCCAGTGCGAGACCCAGGTTGGTGAGGAGGCCGTTCAGCGCGGCGGGGTCGTGACCTTGCCTCAGGCGGGGCAGGGCTTCCGCGGCGGCGTCGCGCGCCTCGTCCAGCCGTCCGGCGCGAGCCAGGGCGCACGCCTTGTTCGCGGCCAGCCTGTCGGCGTCCGGGCCCCGCAGCACGGCCCCCGCCGCGAGCGCGTGGTCGAGCGCCCCGGTGATGTCGCCGTGCGCCGCGAGCAGGCCGACGAGATTCATCCGCACCTGCGCCGCCGCATAGCCGTCGCCGCCGTCCGCGGCCGCGCGCAGCGCCCGGTGCAGGAAGGCGAGGCCCTCCTCCAGACGGCCCAGCTCCTTGGCGGCCAGCCCGGCCACCCGGAGCGCGAGGACGTTTCCGCCGTCCGCCGCCTGCTGGAGGACGCCGCCGCCGTCCTCCAGCAGGTCCAGCGCACGCGCGAAGGCGGTCGCCGGGTCCCTCGCGGCCATCCACAGCAGCGCGCGCTCGTCCGGGCTCACAGGCGGATCCAGCTCGTCACGATCGAGGAGCCGTCGTCCAGCCGGAACACGAGGCTGACCAGGCCCTGCGGGACGCGCGGGACGCAGAACAGCCCGGCCGGCTCGGCCCGCGCCGTGATCCCGTCCGGCGGCAGGTCGCGGTGCCGGACCTCGACGAGCGCCGGCGAGGACGGGACGAGCCGCCCGGTGATCTCCCGGTGCCGGCCGTGCTCGGCGACCTCGATCTCCACCGTCTCGATCCCCGAGCCGGGGCAGGCGAACGTCAGCGTCCGGGCCGCCGCGCCGCGCACCCCGGCCGCCGTCCGGCCGGGCCGCTCGTGCGCCAGCTCCGCCAGCGTCGCGTGGGGCGCCCGCCAGGCGATCGACGCGCGCGCCGCCGCCAGCACGTCCGCCGGCACGGGGTCCAGGGTCTCGAACGCCTCCCGGACCCCGGACATCAGCTCGTCGTCGTTCACGGGACGAGCCTCCGCAGCGCGTCCAGGCAGCGCGCCCGGGTCGGGGCGACGCTGCCGACGGGGATGCCGAGCGCGGCGGCGAGCTCGGCGTGGCTCGGCGCCAGCGCGAACAGCCGCAGCAGCGTCCGGCAGCGCCGCGGCAGCGTGTCGAGCGCGGCGCCGACCCGGCTGAGCCGCTCGCGCGCCGCGACGACCCGGTCGGGGCCGGGCTCCGCCCGCCGGGGCGCGGGCACCAGCGGCAGGTCGCGGCCCCTCCGCCGCACCAGCCGCAGGCTCTCGTTCCGCGCCGTCGTGGCCAGCCAGCACCCCGTCGCCGCCGGATCGCGCAGCCCGTCGATCCGCTCCACCAGCCGCAGCCAGGTGGTCTGCACCACGTCGCCCGAGTCGGCGTCGTTCAATCCGTGCGACCGGGCGATCGACCACAGCAGCGCGCTGTGCCGCTCGACCAGCCGGGCCCACGCGTCACCGTCGCCGTCGCGCGCCCGGACCACCAGCTCGTCCGTTCCGTCCTTCTGGGCCACCGAAGTCTCCTCCCGAGGCCCCCCGCTCCGATGACCCTATGCCATCGATCCCTGACAGTCGGTGTCTTTCTGTGATTCGGTGTCTTTCTGCGCTTCGACGACCACGCCCAGATCGCTGAGCACCGGACGGGACGCCGGATCGAGGACGCGGTCCGCCGCCGTGACCGCGTCGACGCCGTCCGCCGCCGCCCGACCGGCGATCCGGCCCGCGACCACCGGCGCCGCGAACGACGTCCCGCTCCAGGTCGCGTACCCCTGGAACAGGTCGGGGTCGAGGCCGCGCACGGGCGGCCGCGGCCCGTCGAACGACACGAACGTGCTGGCCACGTCGACGCCCTGCGCGCACGCGTCCACCCACCAGCCGTGGTTGGAGAACCAGGCGCGGCCGCCGCCGTCCAGCGCCCCGACGCCGATGACCGGCTTCATCGCGGCGGGCCAGAAGGGACGGTCGGTCGCCGAGTTCCCCGCGCACGCCACCACGACCGTCCGGCGGCCGAGCGCGGCGATCGCCCGTGCGAGCACCGGCGACGGACGGTCGTCGTAGGTGTGGCAGCCGAGGGAGATGTTGACGACGTCGGCGCGGCCCCGCTCCGCGAGCCCGTGCAGCGCCCGGATCACGTCCAGTTCGTCGCCGACCCCGTCGCCGCCGATGACCCGGCGGGCCCGCAGCCGGGCGGCCGGCGCCTGCGCCAGCACCACGCCCGCGATGAACGTGCCGTGCCCGGCCTGGGCGTCCAGCGCGAAGTCGAGGTCGGCGTCCAGGACCTCGGCGTCCTCCGCGGGCTGCTCGCGAAACCAGTCGGCCCCGGCGTACCACGGATGCGGCGACAGGCCCGTGTCGAGGATCGCGACCGTCGCGTCCCGCTTCGGCGCGGCCGCCCGGGGCGCCGGCAGGGGCGCGGCCGGACGGGGCAGGTCCGCCGGCCCGCTCCACCACATCGGCTGGCCGAGGACGAGGTGGTTCGGCGCGGCGCTCAGGCTGCGGAGCCGCCCGCCGGCGCCGATCCCGCCCGAGGCGAGCAGGGCGGACAGTTCGCACACGTCCACCTTCGCGGGGGCGCGCAGCCGCAGCCGGGTGACGCCGTGCTCGTCCTGCCGCGAGTCGTACCAGCGCCGCACGACGTCCTGGACCGCGCCGGCGTCCTGCCCGGCGACCAGGATCTCGTCCCGCCGGACCAGCGCCGGACGCCCCGGCAGCGGCTCCACCACCCGCGCGTCGGGATGGCGCGCGAGCACCCGCTCCAGCCGCGCCTGTTGATCGAACATCGTCCCCTCGCTCTCGCCCGTGCCCGCCTCCGCGCCCATGGTGCCGGACCGGCGACTCCGGGTCACCGGAAATGGACGGAAAGTCGCCGCCGCCGTCGCCGACCGTGTTGCGTGCTTTCGCCGCGGACCGGCCGCGAAGCGCCTAACCTTGTCGCGCGAGCCCGGTTAACGGCGCGCATCGCATGGTCAAGCGTTCAATAAACAACGGCCTCCCGGTGGTGCGAGACGGGCCGATGATGCACAATGAGGGACGCGGACGCCGACTTGGGACGTACGAGGCCGTAGGGGAAGACGAGCCTCGGTACAGATCCAGGAGGTCCGGTGACCGCACGTGGCGTCTTTTACGTCCACTCCGCGCCGCCTGCGCTGAGCCCGCATATCGAGTGGGCCGCCGCAGGTGTTCTCGGTGTGCCCGTTTCCCTTGAATGGGCAGATCAGGCGGCCGCGCCGGGAACGCTGCGCGCCGAGCTTCATTGGGAGGGCAGGCCGGGTACCGCCGCGGGCATCACCTCGGCGCTGCGCAATTGGAAGCTCGTGCGGTTCGAGGCCACCGAGGACCCGACGCCCGGCACCGACGGCGTCCGGTTCAGCTTCACGCCGTCCCTCGGGGTGTTCTCCGGCGTGATCGGGGCCAACGGCGACATCCTCGTCCCCGAGGACCGGCTCCGCTCCGTCATGGCCAACGCCGCCGTCGGCAAGATCACACTGGAGCCGGAGCTCGAACGCCTCCTCGGCACGCCGTGGGACAACGAGCTGGAGCCCTTCCGCAGGGCCGGCGACGGCGCCCCCGTCCGCTGGCTGCACGCCGCCGTGTGACGCCCCGCCCGCCGGCCCCGGCGGCCTGGCGCGTGCCCGCCCCGCAACGGACGCGCCCCACCGCCCCGGCCGGCGCCGGGCCGCCCGCCGCCTGAACGGCCGGGGCCGGACGGGAGCGGGGCGGGACGCCTCCGCGGACGCGCGACACAAGGGAACGGCCCGGCGGAATGGATCCGCCGGGCCGTTCCCTTATGCGCGTGCGCCTTCGCTACGCGTAGGTCTTCTCTGTGCGCATGCCCTCCGCGGGTCAGAGGGCGCGCTGGAAGGCGACCGAGACGTTGTGGCCGCCGAAGCCGAACGAGTTGTTCAGCGCCGCGGCCGGGCCGTCGGAGATCTTGCGGGGCTCGTCCCGCACGATGTCCAGGTCGGCCTCCTCGTCGAGGTCCTCCAGGTTGGCGACGAAGGGGATGAGGCCCTCCTTCAGCGCGAGGATCGTGAACACCGACTCCAGCGCGCCGGCGCCGCCGAGCAGGTGCCCGGTCATCGACTTGGTGGCGGTCACGACCACCTGCCGGGCCGCCTCCTCGCCGAGCCCCGCCTTGATGGAGGCGAGTTCGGCGACGTCGCCGGCCGGGGTGGAGGTGGCGTGCGCGTTGATGTGCACGATGTCGGAGGGCTCCAGCCCGGCGTCCTTCAGCGCGCGCTGCATCGCCTTCGCCTGACCGGCGCCGCTGGGGTCGGGCAGGACGATGTCGTAGGCGTCGCCGGAGTAGCCGCAGCCGGCCGCGATGCCGTGCACCCGCGCGCCGCGGGCGCGGGCGTGCTCCTCCGACTCCAGGATCAGCACCGCGGAGCCCTCGCCGAGGACGAACCCGTCGCGGTTCTTGTCGTAGGGCCGGGACGCGCGCTCCGGCGCCTCGTTGCGGGTCGACATCGCGCGCATGGCGCCGAACGAGGCCATCTGCAGCGGGTGTATGCACGACTCGGTGCCGCCGCAGATCACGACGTCGGCGCGGCCGGCGCGGATCATGTCGATGGCGTAGCCGACGGCCTCGCCGCTGGACGCGCAGGCGCTGACGAGGGCGTGCGAGCCGGCCATCGCGCCGAACTCGATGCCGACGTGCCCGGACGCGCCGTTCGGCATCAGCATCGGGACGGTGAACGGCGAGACCCGCGACCAGCCCTTCTCGCGGAATACGTCGTAGCTGTTGAGGGCGGTGTGCAGGCCGCCGATGCCGCTGGAGAAGACGACGCCGAGGCGCTCGCCGTCCACGGTGAAGCCGCCGTCCACGCCGGCCTTCTCCATGCCCTTCTGCGGCTTGCCGGCGGGCGGGCCGAACCCCGCGTCGGCCCACGCCTCCCGCGCGGAGATCAGCGCGATCGCCTGGTTGCGGTCGAGACGGCGCAGCGACTGCTTCGGCAGGATCTCGGACGGGTCGACCTTCAGCGTCGCGGCGAACCGGACCGGCAGGTCCTCGACGCCCTCCCATTCCAGCGGGCGGACCCCGGATTCTCCGGCGAGCAGGGCGGACCAGGTCGACGGCAGGTCTCCGCCGAGTGGGGTCGTTGCACCGAGACCGGTCACCACGACTCTGGTCTGGCTCGTGCTCATGTGGGTGCTCCTTGCGGACTGTGAAGGGGGGGTGAAGGTCGGGCGCGCCGCCTCCGGCCGGAGTGGCGGCGCGCCTTCCCCGCGGCTAGCTCTTGGCCGAGGTCTGCAGGCTCTGGACGAAGTTGATGACGTCCTTGACCGTCTTCAGGTTGCGCAGCTCGTCGTCGGGGATCTCGACGCCGAACTGGTCCTGGGCGGCCACGGCGATCTCGACCATCGACAGCGAGTCGATGTCGAGGTCGTCGATGAAGTTCTTCTCGGGGGTCACCTCGGACTTGTCGATGCCGACGATGTCGTCGATGATCTCGGCGAGGCCGTCCAGGATCTGCTCTTCGGTGGCGGTTGCCATGGTTCTGCGTTCTCCTTCGGTGGGTTGGTCCAGGCCCTGCGGGCAGGCGTGACGGCCTACGGGATCTGGATGACTTGGGCAGCGTAGGACAGTCCGGCGCCGAATCCGACCAGCAGGGCCGGGGCGCCGGACGGCACGTCGCCGCGTTCGATCATGCGGGACATCGCCAGCGGAATGGACGCGCCGGAAGTGTTGCCGGAGTGGACGATGTCGTCGGCCACGACGGCGTTGGTCGCCTTCACCTTGCGGGCGATGGCCTCGATGATGCGCAGGTTGGCCTGGTGCGGGACGATGGCGGCGAGGTCCTCCGGCTTGATGCCGGCCCGCTCGCACGCCTGCACCGCGACGGGGGCGATGGCGGTGGTGGCCCAGCGGAACACCGCCTGCCCCTCCTGCCGGATGAACGAGTGCCGGTCATCGATGATGATCTTGTCGTACTTGTCGCCGGCGCTGCCCCACACGACCGGCCCGATGCCCTGCGAGTCGCTGGCGGCCACGACCGCCGCGCCCGCGCCGTCCGCGAAGATGATGCAGGTGGAGCGGTCGGTCCAGTCGATCCACTGGGACATCTTCTCCGAGCCGATCACCAGCGCGTTGCGCGAGCTGCCGGTCCGGACGGCGGCGCTGGCGGTGGCGAGCGCGTAGCAGAACCCGGCGCAGGCGGCGTTGAGGTCGAACGCGCCGGGCGCGTCGATGCCGAGGCGGTGCGCGACCTGGGCGGCGTGGCCCGGCATCGGCGACTCCGCGGAGCAGGTCGCGAGGATCACGAGGTCGATGTCGGACGGGGCGAGGCCGCTGCCCGCGAGGGCCTTGGCGCCCGCCCGCACGCCCAGCTCGACGATGCCCTCGTCGTCGCCCGCGATGCGGCGCTCGGCGATGCCGACGCGGCTGCGGATCCACTCGTCGCTGGTGTCGACCTTCCCGGCGAGGTCGTCGTTGGTGACGACGCGGTCCGGCCGGTAGTCGCCGAACGCCAGGATGCGGGACCCGGCGGTCGTCTCGGGGATCTGTAGCACTGCGGTCATGACGCGTCCGCCTTGATCAGTTCGCGGGCCTTGTCCAGGTCACCGGGTGTCTTGAGGGCCACCAGCTCGATGCCCTTGAGCTCGCGCCGGGCCAGGCCGGTCAGCGTCCCGGCGGGCGGCAGCTCGATGATCCCGGTGACGCCGAGGTCCCGCATGGCGGCCATGCAGGCGTCCCAGCGGACGGGGGCGCTGACCTGGTCGGCGAGCCGCGCGACGAACTCGCGCCCGTCCGCGACGACGGCGCCGTCGCGGTTCTGCAGCAGCGTCGTGCGCGGGTCGGCGACGGGGGCGCCGGCGGTGAGGCGGCGGAGCGTGTCCACGGCGGGCGCCATGTGCTCGGTGTGGAACGCGCCCGCGACCGACAGCGCGCGGAGCCGCGCCTTCGCGGGCGGCTCGTCGGCGAACTTCGCGAGCCGCTCCATCGTCCCGGCGGCGACGATCTGGCCGGCGCCGTTGACGTTCGCGGGGGTGAGCCCGTGCTTGTCGATGGCGGCGAGGACCTCGTCGGTGTCGCCGCCGAGCACGGCGGTCATGCCGGTCTCGGCGACGGCGGCGGCCTCGGCCATCGCCCGGCCCCGCTCCCGGACGAGCACGAGCGCGGCCTCCGGGGACAGCACCCCGGCGATCGCGGCGGCGGCCAGCTCGCCGACGCTGTGCCCGGCCACGGCGTCCGGCAGCGCGCCCTCGTAGAGGACTTCGCAGGCGGCGAGGGCGGCGGCGACCAGCAGCGGCTGCGCCACCGCGGTGTCGCGGATCTCCTCGGCGTCCGCCTCGGTCCCGTACCTGACCAGGTCGAGCCCGGTGACTGCCGACCACCAGGCGAGACGGTCGGCGACTCCGGGTATCTCAAGCCATGGCTGCAGGAAGCCGGGGGTCTGGGCGCCCTGGCCGGGCGATGCGAGGAGTATCACAGCGTCCACCCTGCCGTTGATCCCCGCAGGACTCGATACCGATCAGCACGAAGTTTGCCCGGACCCCTTTGTACGACCTCTACAACCTCCGTGTCCCGAAGCGGCCCAGAACGAGCGCGATCCGGAGCGTGAAGGCGTTGCGGCCGTCGGTGGGCGACAGGCCCGTCAGCTCGGTGACGCGGCGCAGGCGGTACCGGACGGTGTTGGGGTGGACGAACAGCAGCCGCGCCGTGGCCTCCAGCGACGACCCCTGCTCGAGGTAGGTGGTGAGGGTGTCGAGGAGCGGCGCGCCGGCGGCGAGCATCGGGTTGTAGACGCCGTCCACCAGGTAGCGGCGCGCGTCGTCGTCGCCGTCCAGGGCGCGTTCGGGCAGCAGCTCGGTCGCCTGGACGGGGCGGGGCGCGTCGGGCCAGCCGGCGGCGGCGCGGAGGCCGGCCACCGCGGCCTGGGCGGAGTGGGTGGACTCGTAGAGGTCGGAGACCTGCGGGCCGACGACGACGGGCCCGGGGCCGCACTTGGCGGCGATGGGGCGGGCGGCCTCGATGGGGTCGGTCTCGCCGCCCACGATGACGATGACGCGGTGCCCCTGCACGCCGGCGAGCACGTCGGCGCGCGCGCGGCGCGCCGCCAGCTGCATCTGGTCGATGGTGACCTCGGGCTCCTCGTCCTCCGGGGTGAACCCGGCGATGACGGTGACGGGCTTGGACGTCCAGCCGAGGGCGGCGGCCCAGGAGTGCATGCCGTCGTCGACCTCGCCGCGGAGGACCGCGTTGACGACGAGCGCCTCCAGCCGCGCGTCCCACGCGGCGCGCGTCTCGGCGGCGCGCGCGTAGACCTGCGCCGCGCCGAACGCCACGTCCCGCGTGTAGCGGAGGATGGCCTCGCGGAGCTGGGCCTCGCCGCCGGGCGCGGCCAGCTCGTCGAGGCGGGTCTCCACCACCTCGATGATGACGCGGATCATGTCGATGGTGTGGTGCAGCTTGATGGAGCGCAGCAGCTCGCGGGGCGCGGTGCCGAACACCTCGCCGGCGATGGCCGGGCGCGTCTTCTCGTTGTTCTTGAACCATTCGACGAACGCGGCGATGCCCGCCTGCGCGACGAGGCCGATCCACGAGCGCTGGTCGGCGGGCATGCGCCGGAACCAGGGGAGCTGCTCCTCCATGCTCGACAGGGCCGCGGTGCCGAACGTCCCCATCGCCTTCTCCAGGCGCTGGGTGGTCTGGTCACGGATCTCGGCCTCGCTCGCGGTGTCCACGACCCTAGAGTGCCACCACACCGGCGGTGACCCGGCCTCAGGTGGGCGAACGGGTCAGCCCGGGGCGACGTCGGACGCGCGGCCCAGCGCGATGTCGGTGAGGTTGCGCAGCGACGACGAGCCGGGAGCGAGGTAGTCGCTGTGGCCGCCGGGTCCGGCGTCGAAGACGCGCGCGCCGAACTCGGGGGAGACCGGGTCGGGGCCTAGCCCGAGCCCGAAGATGCGCACATGGGGGACGTCCTCCATCCAGTCGGTCGAGCCTCGTCCCGCCCAGACGCGGGCGGTGCTGCTCAACGTGGAGGCCGACCATGCGGTCGTGCCCGGACTGCCGTACAGGGCGATGTCGGTGACCTGACGCCAGGCGGTGCCTCCGGGGCCGTCCAACGCGGCGCGGCCGCACACCACCGAGCCGTAGCTGTGGCACAGCAACCCCACGGTCGCGCCAGGGTTGACCCGGTGCAGCCCCTTCATGAAGTGGCGCAGCCTCTCCGCGCCTTCGGAGGCCCTGCCGTCGGTGAGGACGTCACTGCTGAACGTCTTGGGCGCCGCGTATCCGAGCCAGGCGACGACCGCCAGCCCGGGGTCCGGGGACATGGACCGCGCCTGCGCGTAGACGGCGCGGGCGCCGCCGCCCGGAGTCGACCACGGTTTGGCGCCCCGCCTGTCGAACGCGGACAGGGTGGTGTCGGCGCCCGGGACGAGTATCGCGACACGCCGCGCACGGGCGAGGTCGCCGACGACCTCGATGGCTCGTCCGCCGCCGCGTGGGTCGAAGTAGAGGAAACGGCGTCCGGGCTGGAGGAACGCACCGAGCGCCTTGCCGCGGTCGACGTCGCCGACCGCCTGCGCCGTCTCCAACGCCTCCTCGATGGCCTGGCGTTCCGCGGCGAACCGGACGTCCAGCGTCGAGGGCGCCAGCATGGGGACCGGGACGGGCGCGGCGTAGGGGTCGGCGTTCCCGGTCCCGGCCGTCGTCAGCATGATCACGCCGATGGACGCGGCGCCGGCCAGCGCCCGCCGCAGCCGCCGGGAGCGCGGCCGCCGGACGGGCGTGCCCGGCTTCGCGAGGTGCGGCGGCATCGCGGGGTGCGGCGGCATCGTGCGTATGTCGACCATCCAGGATCTCGGGCGGGCGGCGCGTCCCGCGTGCGGACCGGCGCCGCGCGGGCAGGGCTTGTCAGAAGCGGCCGGCCAGGGCGGCGATCGCGGCGAGCACGAGCGCGCGGCCGGCCGGCCGGTGCAGGTGCGACTCGATTCATCCCGGCCGGTCGGGCGCGGCGTGCACTTCCGGCAGGCTACCCAATGTGACCGGAGTTACCGCGGTGACGCCCGTCAACGCGGTCGCGGCGGCGGGGTGACCCGCCGGGACGGGTCCGGTCCGGCGGGTCAGCCGCCGCCGCATCGCCGACGGGGTGACCGCTCAAGTGCGGGTGACCTCCGCGGCGCGGCCGAGGGCGATGAGGGCGAGGTTGCGGAGTGCGAGCGAACCGGGCTTGAGGTAGGCGCTGTGCGGGCCGGTGCCCGCGTCGAAGCGGAGGGCGCCGAAGCCGGGCGAGACGGGGTCCGCGCCGAAGCCAAGCCCGGCGAAGCGGACGTTCGGTACGTAGCGCATCCAGTCGCCCTTCGCCCGGCCCGCCCAGACGCGCGCGGACGTCCCGAGGTCCGCGGCCTTGTCCAGCGTCGTTCCGGGACTGCCGAAGAGGGCGATGTCCTCCACAGGCAGGTCGTCCACGGGCAGGTCGTCCACGGACGGGTCGTCCACGGGCGGGTCGTCCACGGGCGGGTCGTCCACGGGCGGGTCCGCCGCGCGCCGGGCGGCCTTCGCGCAGACCACCGAGCCGTAGCTGTGGCAGAGCAGGGCGAACCGGGCGCGCCCGTTCACGTGGTGCACGCCGGTGAGGAGGCGCCGCAGCCCGCGCGCGCCGTCGTCGGCCGGGCCCGACGTCAGGACGGTGGGGCTCAGCGTCGAGGGCGAGTCGTAGCCGAGCCAGGCGATCACGGCGAGACGTGTGCGCGGAGCGTCCGCGCGGGCCTCGCGATAGAGCGCCCGGCCGCCGTCGCCGACGAACTTGGGGGAGTCGTAGTTGGACAGCGTGTTGTCCGCGCCGGGCACCACAACGGCGATCCGGTCGGCGTGCTCTAGGTCGCCTATGACTTCGACGGCTCGTCCAGTGCCGCGCGGGTCGAACGCCAGGAAACGCCTGCCCGGAGCCAAGAGAGCGGCGAGCGCGCGCGTCCGGTCCTCGTCGTGGACGCGTTCGGCCGTGGCCAGGGCCCGGCTTATGTTCCGGTCGGTCGCCTCGTAGCGGACGTCCAGGGACGCGGCCGACAGCGCGGGCACCGGCTCCGGGGCGGCGTACAGTTCGGCCGGCCGCGCGGCGGCGGCCGTCGAACCGGCCGCGAGCAGCGAGACGGCGGCGACGGCCTTGCGAACGCGCGGCATGCGGCACGTCCTTCCTGGTCAGTGGTTCACGGCACTGACAAGGAAGCTAGGAACCGGACGGCGTGGCGGAGATCAACCGGCGGTGCGGTCTTGCGGCGTGCGACCCCGGTGTGACGGCTCGCCCTCAGGTATCAGTCGCCGGGGCGGACCAGGCCCACCTCGTAGGCGTAGACGATCGCCTGCGGACGGTCCCGGAGCGCCAGCTTCATCAGGATCCGCCCGAAATGCGTCTTGACGGTCTGCTCGGCGACGACGAGCCTCCCGGCGATCTCCCCGTTGGACAGCCCCCGCGCCACCAGCGCCAGGACCTCGGTCTCCCGCTCGGTCAGCTCCTCCAGCCGCTTGCGGGACGGCGCGCGCGGCCCGCCGAGCCGGGAGAACTCGGCGATCAGGCGGCGGGTGACCGACGGCGACAGCAGCGCGTCGCCCGCCGCCACGACCCGTACCGCGTCGGCCAGCTCGGTCGCCGACGCGTCCTTCAGCAGGAACCCGCTGGCCCCCGCCCGCAGCGCCGCGTAGACGTAGTCGTCCAGGTCGAACGTGGTGAGCATGAGGACCTTCGGCACGCCGCCATCCGCGCCGCCATCCGTGCCGCCGCCCGCGCCGCTATCAGTGCCGTTCCCGGGGCCCGACAGGAGCCGGCGGGTCGCCTCCAGACCGTCCATGACCGGCATGCGGACGTCCATCAGCACCACGTCGGGCCGCAGCTCGGCGACCCGGCGCAGGCCCTCCTCGCCGTTGACGGCCTCGCCGACGACCTCGATGTCCGGCTGGGCGTTCAGCAGCACGCCGAACCCGGAGCGCACCATCCCCTGGTCGTCGACGATCACCACCCGGATCGTCACGTCGTCTCCCGCGCCCTCACCGGCAGCGTCGCGGCCACGGCGAATCCTCCCTCGGACGTGGGGCGGGCGGTCAGCTCGCCGCCCAGCGCCGCGGCCCGCTCCCGCATCCCGAGCAGCCCGTGCCCGCCGCCCGGCAGCGGAGGGCCCGGCACCTGCCCGCCGCCGGGCGGGCCGTTCACGACGCCGAGCCCCACGATGTCATCATTCCCGCCATTCCCATTATTTCCGGCATCCCGGAAAACGTGGATCTCCACTCGCGAACCGGGTGCGTGCCGCATCGCGTTGCTGAGCGCCTCCTGCAGGATCCGGTACGCGGTGAGGCCCACGCCCGGCGGCAGCCCGGCGAGGTCGCCGTCCAGCCGCGTCTCGACCCGCAGGCCCGCGCCGCGCGCGTTGCCGACCAGGTCGTCCAGCCGCTCCAGGCTCGGCTGCGGCGCGGTCTCGGCGCCGTCCTCCGCGCGCAGGACGCCGAGGACGCGGCGCAGCTCGGTCAGCGCGTCCAGCGCGGTCGCGCGGATCTCGGCGAGGTCGCGGCGCGTCTCGTCCGGCACGTCCTCGACCTTGTAGGGGGCCGCCTCCGCCTGGATCGCGATCATCGACATGTGGTGCGCGACGACGTCGTGCAGCTCCCGCGCGATCCGCGCCCGCTCCGTCAGCACCGCCTCGGCGTCCTGGTGCCGCCGCTCCTGCTCGGCCAGCTCGCGCCGCGACGTCCGCCGGACCCGGACGGCGTAGCCCACCGCCAGCGGCAGCAGGAGCAGCATCGACGCCCCGGGCGCCGAGTCCGCGTCCTTGATCCACACACCGGCGAAGGACAGGACCGCGACGCCCAGCGCGACGTCCCGCGAGCAGCGCACCGTCACCGTGTAGACGCACATCAGCGCCGCGAACGCGCCGCCCTCGGTGTACTCGATGCCGGGCGGCCACGGGCTCAGCGCGAGCACCGCCAGCGCGCCGAAGCTCAACCGCCAGGCCGCCAGCGGATGCCGGTCGCGCAGGGCCAGCGGCGCGGTCACCATGATCGCGATCAGCAGGGCCGTGCCGTCCCCCGGATAGCCCGCCGCCCCGGCGCGGACCGGCTCCCGCAGCATCGAACTCGTCCCGCCGGTGACCAGGGCGGTGACCGCGATCCAGCACAGGTTCGCGACCAGCCCGAACGGCAGCCGCCCGATGCCGAGGAAACGCGTCCAGCGCAGCCCGGCCGGCCAGGGGCGGTCGAGCGGCGGCGCGGGTTCGGCCCGGCCCGTCACCGCGGCGGCCGGAATCCCGTTCCGCAGCGCCGCGCGCAGCAGGTTCGGCTCTTCCTCGGATTCGTCCCCGGCCATGACGACCAGGCTAGAGACCCGCGGGGGGTCCCGGATGACACCATGGTGGGACACGTCCCGTCATACCTGGGTACGGTGCGAGGCGTGGAGCCCGTCGAAGCGCTGCGCCGCATCGCGTTCCTGCTGGAGCGCGCCCGCGAGCCGACCTACCGCGTCCGGGCGTTCCGCTCGGCCGCCGACCTCGCCGAGCGGACGCCCCCGGACGAGCTGGCCGGCCGCGCCCGCGACGGCACCCTGACCGCCCTGCCCGGCATCGGCAAGGTCACCGCCCTGGTCATCGAGGAGGCGCTGCGCGGCGAGACCCCCGTCTACCTGCGCCGGCTGGAGGCGACGGAGGGGGAGCCGCCGGACGAGGCCGCGGCCGCGCTCCGCGCCGCGCTCAAGGGCGACCTGCACACGCACAGCGACTGGTCGGACGGCGGCTCGCCCATCCGGGAGATGGCCGAGACGGCACGCGCCCTCGGCCACGAGTACCTCGCGCTGACCGACCACTCGCCGCGCCTGAAGGTCGCCAACGGCCTGTCCGCCGACCGCCTCCGCCGCCAGCTCGACGCCGTGGCGTCGCTGAACGAGGATCTCGCGCCGTTCCGCATCCTGACGGGCGTCGAGGTCGACGTCCTGGAGGACGGCGCCCTCGACCAGGAGCCCGGCCTGCTCGAACGGCTGGACGTGGTCGTCGCCAGCGTCCACTCCAAGCTCCGCATGGACCGCGTCGCGATGACGAAGCGCATGGTCGCCGCGGTCGCGAACCCGCGCGTGAACGTCCTCGGCCACTGCACCGGCCGGATCGTGAAAGCCGGCGGCAAGCGCGGCGGCCTGCGCCCCGAGTCGGAGTTCGACGCCGCCCTCGTGTTCGACGCCTGCGCCGCCTACGACGTCGCCGTCGAGATCAACTCGCGTCCGGAGCGGCTCGACCCGCCCAAACGGCTGCTGCGCCTCGCCGTCGAGGCAGGCTGCCGCTTCTCGATCGACTCCGACGCCCACGCGCCGGGCCAGCTCGACTGGCAGCCCTTCGGCTGCGAGCGGGCCGCCCGGTGCGGGGTGGCGGCGTCCCAGATCGTCAACACGCTCCCGGCCGGCGACCTGGTCGCCTGGACGCGCGCCGGGCTCTGACGGGTCAGCGCGACCCGCGGTGGATGTAGGCCGGGAAGACCGCGCCCTTGGCCGTGATGTCCACCGGATGGAACTCCTTGGGGTCCAGTCCCTCGAACTCGGTCTCGACGAGGTCCTGGTAGAGGGACGAGGAGACGATCAGCGCCATGTCGCGGCCGGGATCGGCGCGCAGTTCGTCTCGCGGCTCCTCGGAGTCGAGCAGCCGGGCGACGACGATCGGCGCCCGGCCCACCGCGCCGAACAGGCCGTCCGACAGCGGGCCGTGGTGCATCGACACGCGGAGCCTGATCGGCGGCGTCCGCTCCCGGTTGACCGCGGCGATCGCCGCGGCCGGCGCGCGCGGATAGGACACGAGCACCCGCAGCCCGTCGGTCTCGGAGGGCAGGGACGCCTCGGCGCCGCGCTGAAGACGCCGGCGCCCTTGGACGTCCCCGGCTAGTCGGTGAGGGAGCAGGTGTTGACGAGGTCGCCGGACGCGGGCCGGGGAAGTGTGCCGCTCTCCGGCGGGGCCGTGCCGTTCCGCGTCCAGGATTCGAGGGCGGTGAAGGCCGTGCGCATGCAGGGGAGGAGGGGGCGGAGGCGGTCCGGATAAGTGTCGTAGAGGCCGTCGACGTGGTTGGCGGCCTCCAACCGGTAGTAGCGGTAGGGCGCCTTTCCCCGGGCCCGGACGAGTTTCGCGTACGCGTCGGAGTCGGTGCTGATCGGCAGCAGCGAGTCGTAGGTCCCCTGGAGGGTGATCAGGGGTTTGCGGATTCTGCCGGTGAGGGAAACACGGGCCACCGCGCGATGGACCGCCTTCGGCCGGGCGGCGTAGTCGTAGCCGGCCTCTTCGCCCGTGTAGGCGGGGTCGAACTCCTCGCGGTAGATGCGCTGGGTGAGTTCCCAGTAGACCTGGTCGTGGAAGGGCCAGAGGAATTCCGATCCGGGCGCCAGTCCGGCCTTCAGGAGCGCCTTGTGGGCGGCCGGGTCGCCGGTGGCGGCGTAGGACGGGTAGGCGCGGAGCACGGCCGGTAGATAGGTGAACAGGTTGGGGCCGCCGGCGCGCCAGAGGGTGCCCTCCGCGTCGATGCCGCCGTCGTAGAGGTCCGGGCGGTTCTCCAGTTGCCAGCGGACGAGGTAGCCGCCATTGGAGATGCCCGCCGCGTAGGTGCGGCGAGGGGCGTGCCCGTAGCGTTTCGCGACGGTCTTCTTGGCGGCGCGGGTGAGCTGGGTCAGGCGGTCGTTCCATTCGGCGACGGCGTCGCCGGGGCGGCGGCCGTCCTTGGAGAACTCCAGGCCGCTGTTGCCCTTGTCCGTCGCGGCGTACGCGTAGCCCTTGCCGAGAGCCCAGTCGGAGATCGTGACGTCGTTGGCGTACTGGCGGCGGTTGCCGGGGGTGCCGGCGACGACGAGCCCGCCGTTCCAGCGCTCGGGCAGGCGGATGACGAATTGCGCGTCGTGGTTCCAGCCGTTGTTGGCGTTGAACGTCGACCCGTCCGGGAAATAGCCGTCCAGCTGGATTCCGGGGACGCCGGCCGGGTTCCGCGTTCCGGCGGCGTGCAGGCCCGCCCAGTCGGCGGGGACGGTGTGCCCCGAGGCGACCGTCCCGGCGGTGGTGAGGTCGTCCAGGCAGGCGGCCACCTGCTTCTCCGCCCCGGGGACGGCGAGCCCGGCCCCGCAGCGATCGTGCTCTTGCGCGTGCGCCGGCGCGGCCAGGGCGACGGCGACGGCGCCGGCGGCGGCCCCGGCGGTCAGGACGGTGCGGACGAGCGGCATTCCGGCTCCTCGGGAGGGACGTCAGATGCCCGCCATGGTGGGCGGCCCTTGTGACCGCGACCACGTGGCCCGTCCACACATCGCGGAAGCCCGCCATGTGCGAGGGGCGCTGACCTGGGCGTGATGTGGGTCACAGCCGTATCGGGCCGTCCGAATGTGGGGGCGGCTCACATGGTCCGGCCCGCGGGCGCGACCTAGCGTTCCCGGTCACGGCGGCCCGGTGTGCTCCGGGTCACCTACGACGAGCGTGAGGAGGGCGCATGGGCGATCCCGTCCCCGAGGCCCCGGTGCTGGAAGCGCGGGGCCTGGTCAGGGAGTTCCGCGGCTTCCGGGCCGTGGACGGCGTGGATCTCGACGTCGGGGAAGGCTCCGTCCACGCCCTGGTGGGGCCGAACGGCGCGGGCAAGACGACGCTGTTCAACCTGCTCACCGGGTTCCTGAAGCCGACCGCGGGCAGCGTCCGGCTCGGCCGCCACGAGCTGGCCGGCCGGAGCCCGGAGCGGATCGCCCGGCTGGGGCTCGCCAGGTCGTTCCAGATCACGAGCCTGTTCGCCGAGCTGACGCCGCGCCAGCACGTGGAGCTGGCGCTGGCCGGGCGCAGCGGGCTCGGCTGGCGGTTCTGGCGGTCGGACCGGGCGCTCGGACGCTACGGCGACCGCGCCGCCGAACTGCTCGGCCAGGTCGGGCTGGGGGAGCACGCGAACGTGGCGGCGGGCGCGCTGGCGTACGGCCGCAAGCGCGCCCTCGAACTGGCGCTGGCCCTCGCGCTGGACCCCAAGGTCCTGCTGCTGGACGAGCCGACCGCCGGCATGGGCGTCGAGGACGTCGGCCGGACCGTCGACCTCATCAAGAAGGTGCGCGCCGGACGGACCGTCGTGCTGGTCGAGCACAACATGAGCGTCGTCTCCAGCCTCGCCGACCGGGTCACGGTGCTCCAGCACGGCCAGGTCCTCGTAGAGGGCCCCTACGCCGAGATCCGCCACGACCCGCGCGTCGTCACCGCCTACCTCGGAGACTCCAATGCTGCGCATTGACGGGCTGTCCGCCTGGTACGGCGAGGCGCAAGCCCTCCGCGACGTGTCCCTGCACGTCGACGAGGGCGAGATCGTCACGCTCGTCGGCCGCAACGGCGCCGGCAAGACCACCCTCTTGCGATCCCTCATGGGGCTCCATAAGGGGACGTCCGGAACCGTCCGATTCCTGGGCGGGGACATCTCCGCCTTGGGCCCGCACAAGCGCGCGCGGCGCGGTCTCGGTTACGTCCCGGACGACCGCGGCATCTTCGCCACGCTCTCCGTGGAGGAGAACCTGACGCTCCCCCCGCGCTCGGGCCCCGACCCGTGGTCGCTGGAGCGGGTGTACGAGACGTTCCCGCGCCTGAAGGAGCGCCGCCGGTTCCCCGGGACGAAGCTGTCGGGCGGTGAGCAGCAGATGCTCGCGCTCGCCCGCGTCCTGCGCACCGGCGCGCGGCTGCTGCTGTGCGACGAGCCCACCGAGGGCCTGTCGCCGCTGATCGTCCAGCAGATCGGCGAAATCCTCCGCGAAGTGAAGGCGGCCGGGGTGACCGTCCTGCTCATCGAGCAGAACGTCCACTTCGCCGCCACCGTCGCCGACCGCCACCACCTGCTCGCCGAGGGCCGGATCGTCGAGTCCATGGACAACGACGAGGTCCGCGCCCGGGAGAGCGAACTCCTCCAGTACCTCGGAATCTAGGGAGACCCCCATGAGAGTTCTCGGACGTTCGGCCGCGCTCGCGACCGCCGGAGCGCTGCTGGCCGGCTGCGCGGGCGGACCCGGCGGGGGCGGAGGCGACATCAGCGACGACAAGATCGTCCTGGCGGTGCTGACCGACCAGTCCGGCGTCTACGCCGACCTGTCGGGCAAGAACGCCGTCGAGGCGGTGAAGATGGCGGTCGCCGACTTCAAGGCCAAGTACGGCGACAAGGCGGTCAGCAAGAACATCGAGGTGGTCTCGGCCGACCACCAGAACAAGCCGGAGATCGCCAACTCCAAGGCGCAGGAGCTTTACGACCGGCAGAAGGCCGACCTGATCGTGGACGTGCCCACCTCGTCCGCCGCGCTCGCCGTCGCCACCGTCGCGAAGAACAAGAAGAAGGTGTTCATCGACGTCGGCGGCGCGACGACCGAATTGGAGGGCAAGCAGTGCAACAAGTACACCTTCCACTACGGCTACAACAGCTACATGCTGGCCCACGGGACGGGCACCGAGGTCACCAAGGACGGCGCGAAGAACTGGTACATCGTCTACCCGGACTACGCGTTCGGGCAGGACATGCAGAAGACGTTCACGGCGGCCGTGAAGGGCGCCGGAGGGACGGTCGTGAAGAGCGACCCGACGCCGTTCCCGAACGACAACTTCTCGACGTTCCTGCTGAAGGCGCCCGGCCTCGACCCCAAGCCGCAGGTGCTCGGCGCCATGCAGGCGGGCGGTGACCTGGTCAACCTGGTGAAGCAGTACAACGAGTACAAGCTGCGCGACAAGGGCGTGGGTCTGGCGGTGGGGCTGATGTTCCTGACCGACATCCACTCCCTCACCCCGGACGCGCTGTCGGGGACGTACTTCACCGACTTCTGGTACTGGAACGCCAACGCGGGCAACCGCGCCTGGGCCGACAAGTTCAAGGCCGAGACGGGCGCCCGCCCGACGGCCGTCCACGCGGGCGACTACTCGGCGGCCCTCCAGTACCTGGAGGCCGTGCAGCGCGGCGGCACCGACAAGTCCGACAGCGTGGTGAAGCAGCTCGAAGGCCACAAGGTCGACGACGTGTTCACGTCCACGGGCACGATCCGCGCCGACGACCACCTGCTCGTCCACGACGCCTACATCGCGCAGGTGAAGCCGTCCGCGGAGGTCGAGGAGCCGTGGGACTACGAGAAGATCGTCAAGACGATCCCGGCGGCCGAGGCGTTCCAGCAGCCCGACGCGGCCTGCGCCCTCTGAGGCGGCCGACGTGCTGCAGCAGGCGTTCAACGGGCTGGTGGGCGGGGCGTTCTACGCCCTGCTCGCCCTGGGCCTGGCCGTCATCTTCGGGATGCTCGGCGTGGTCAACTTCGCGCACGGCGCGTTCTACATGCTCGGCGCGTTCGGGGCGTTCATCGCGCTGGACTCGCTCGGCCTGAACTTCTGGCTGGCGCTGCCCCTCGTCCCCGTCGTGCTGGGCGCGGCGGGCGTGGTGCTGGAACGGCTGTTCATCCGGCGGCTGGCGCCCCTGGACCCCCTCTACAACTTCCTGTTCACCTTCGGCCTGGCGCTCATCCTGCAAGACCTCGTGAAACGGCGGTACGGGGTGCAGTCGCAGCCGTACCCGCGCCCGTCCGCGCTGGGCGGGTCGGTCGACCTCGGCCTGTTCACCTACCCCGCGTACCAGGTGTTCGTGCTGGCCGTGTCGGTGGTGGTCTGCGGGGTCGTGTGGGTGGTGCTGACCCGGACCCGCGTCGGCATGATCGTCCGGGCGGCGACCGAGAGGCCCGAGCTGGCACGCGCGCTCGGCATCGACGTCGGCCGGTGGGTGACCCCGGTGTTCGGGTTCGGCATCGCGCTCGCCGCGTTCGCCGGCGTCCTCGCCGCGCCGATGCGGGCCGTCAACCCGCTGATGGGCTCCGACCTGATCATCACCGTGTTCGCGGTCGTCGTGATCGGCGGGCTCGGGTCGGTGTTCGGCTCGGTCGCCGCCGGGTTCGCGGTCGGGCTCGTCTCGGCGCTCGGCAACTACTACGTCCCGTCGCTCTCGCAGACGCTGGTGTTCATCCTCATGGCCGCCGTCCTGCTGTGGCGCCCCGCCGGGCTGTTCGGACGCGAGGAGGCGTTCCGGTGATCCTCTCGAAACTGGCCGGGCGGCCGGTCCTGCCGGCCGCCGGGCTGCTGGCGGCGCTCGTCCTGCCGTGGTTCGTCTACCCGCCGGTCGCGCTGGACATCGCCTGCTGGGCGCTGTTCGCCGCCGCCGTCGACCTGCTGCTCGGCTTCACCGGGCTCCTGTCGTTCGGGCACGCCGCCTTCTGGGGCGGCTCGGCGTACGCCACCGGACTGATCGCCCTCCACTCCGGGCTGCCCTTCCCCGTGGCCGTGCTGGGCGGGGCCGTCTTCGCCGGTGTTCTCGCCGTCCCGATCGGGTTCCTGTCGGTGCGGCTGCGCGGCATCTACTTCGCGATGGTCACCTTGGCCTTCGCGCAGATGGTGTACTTCGTCGCCAACCAGTGGCGGGACGCGACAGGCGGAGAGAACGGTCTCCAAGGCATCCCCAGGGACTTCTTCGGGGTCGACCTGTCCGACCCGTTCTTCTTCTACTACGCGGCCCTGCCGTTCGTGCTGGCCGGGATGTTCGCGGCGTGGCGCATAGTCCGTTCCCCGTTCGGACGGGTCCTGATGTCCATCCGCGACAACCCGAACAGGGCGCGGGCACTCGGATACAGCATCGACCGCTACAAGCTGCTCGCGTTCGTCCTGTCGGCGTCGTTGTCGGGCCTGGCGGGCGGGCTGTTCACCATCGGGCACGGCTTCGCGTCCCTGCAGGGCGTCTACTGGACGACCTCGGGCCAGGCCGTGATGATGGTCGTCCTCGGCGGCATCGGCACCCTGTGGGGCGGCGCCATCGGCGCCGCGCTGGTCGTGGAGCTGAACGACTACCTGGCCACGGCCGGGTTCGAGGAGACCGGGATCATCACCGGCACGATCTTCATCCTGGTCGTGCTGCTGTTCCGGCGCGGCGTCTGGGGCACCGCCCGCGACCTGATCAAGGCCCGCAGCACCCCCAAGGACCCGCAACCGGACCCGGCCCCAAAGGTAGACGCCCCCGTCTGACCGTTGACCTGCGGCGTGTTGTTCTTATGAGTTCGTCTATAAGAACAACACGCCGCAGATCAACGGGAGAGGCGGTGCAGGCGGAGGGCGAGCTGGAGTTCCAGGGCGCGCTCCGGGGCCTGCCAGTCGTCGCCCAGGAGGCGGGCTATGCGGTCCAGGCGCTGGCTCACGGTGTTGACGTGGATGTGCAGGCGCTCCGCCGTCCGCGACAGGCTCCCGCCCGCCCCGAAGTAGGACTCGAGGGTCTGGACGAGGGCCGTGCCGCGCCGCTCGTCGTAGTCGAGGACGGGCCCGAGCGCGCTCGCGAGGAACCCCGCCACGTCCCGGTCGTCCCCGATCAGCAGGCCGACGAAGCCCAGCTCGGACGCTCCCGCGCCGTCGCCCCCGCGGCCGAGGGCGAGCAGGGCGTCCGCGCAGCGCTGCGCCTCCCGGTGCGCGGACGCGACCGCGGCCGGCCCGCGCACCGGACCGGCCGCGCCGACCGTCGCCGGCCCGCCGAGGGACGCGCCCAGCTCCTTCGCCACCCGCCGCGCGGCGTCACCGGGGCGGTCGCCCGGCAGCAGCAGCACGATCTCCTCGGCACGGGTGGCGGCGAGGCCCTTCTCCACCGCCGCGTAGGACGACGCCCAGAACGCGGCCCGCTGCCGGTGCTCCTGGGACCCGTACTTCGCGCACAGCAGCACGTGCGGGGCGCCCAGGTCGACGTTCACGCGCCGTGCCCGCGCCGTCAGCGCGTCCGCGCCGGTCCGGCGGCCGGACAGCAGGTCGTCCAGCAGCTCGCCGCGGACCCGTCCCTCCGCCTCGGTGACGCTCCGCTGGAACAGCAGCAGCAGCGCGGTGACGAGCGCGGCGCGCTCCAGGATCCGCTGGTCGGCGTCGTCCACCTCGTCGGCCGTGCGCAGGACGAGCGTCCCGAGCATCTCGTCGCCGGTCGAGACCGAGGCGATCCACAGGTCGCCGCGCCTGACCGTCCGGCCCTGCGCGCGCGCAGAGTGCGCGGAGGCCGACACCCCGGCCAGCGCGTCGTCGCTCAGGACGCCCGACACGAGCCCCGTCGTCGCGAGCTGGCGGCCGTCCGCGTCCAGCACGTGCAGCGTGCCGCCCAGCAGCTCGGTCACGACCGCGCCGACGTCTTCCACACCGCCGCCGCGGACGACGACGGCCGTCATCCGGTCGTGCGCGCGCGCCGCCCGCTCCACGGCCGCACTGCGCGCCCTGACCTCCACATTGGCGGCGCTCAGCTCGTCCAAGGCGGTACGGGTCTCTTCCAAGAGGCGCGCGTTGTCGATGGCGATCGCGGCGTGCGCGGCCAACGACCCGAGGAGCGCCACCTCCTCCTGGTCGAACGGACGCTCGCTGCGGTTCGCCGCCGTCAGGACGCCGATGACCCGGCTGCCCAGCCGCATCGGCACGCCGAGAATGGCGACCAGGCCCTCCTCGGAGACCGCGTCGTCGATGTAACCGCGGTGCTGGAACTGACCGTCCCCCAGGTAGTGGGCGCTGTTGTAGGGCATCGCGGTCTGCGCGACGAGGCCGACGAGCCCGGTGCCCATCGGCAGCCGCAGCCGCCGGAACGCCGCCGACACCGACCCGTCCGTCACCCGCATGTAGGTGTCGCCGCGCTCGTCGTCGTTCAGCGTCAGGTAGGCGATGTCGGCGCTCAGCAGCCGCCGGGCGCGGCGCGTGATCGCCTCCAGCACCGCGTCGAGGTCGCGCAGCCCGGCGAGGTCGCCCGCGGTGTCGAACAGCGCCGCCAGCTCCGCCTCCCGCCGGGCGTGCCGCCGCATGATCATCCGGACCCGGAGGGCCGCCAGCTTGGCCGCCTCCAGCTCCTCCAGGACGGCGGGCGGCGCGCCGTCCGCCCGCGCCTGGACGAGGGGCCCCTCGAACTCGACGGGGGAGGCCTCCCGGGCCAGCAGTTCGAGGAAGACGCCGCAGGTCATACGGGCCATTCTCAACGGGCGGTCCAGCCGCCGTCGAGTGCGATGGACGCGCCGGTCACCATCGAGGCCGGCGGCGAGCACAGGTAGCCGACCAGCTCGGCCACCTCGTCCGGCTCGATCAGGCGCTTCACGGCCGCGTGGTCGAGCATGACGCGCTCGACGACCTCGTCCTCGGGCATGTCGTGCGCGCGCGCCTGGTCGGCGATCTGGCTCTCCACCAGCGGGGTCCGGACATAGGCCGGGTTGACGCAGTTGGACGTCACGCCGTGCGCGGCGCCCTCCAGAGCGATCACCTTGGAAAGACCTTCGAGCCCGTGCTTGGCCGTCACGTAGGCCGACTTGTAGGGCGACGCGCGCAGCCCGTGCACGGACGAGATGTTGACGATGCGCCCCCAGCCCCGCTCGTACATGCCGGGGAGCGCGTCCCGGGCCAGCCGGAACGGCGCCTCCACCATCAGCCGCAGGATCCGCGCGAACACCTCCGGCGGGAACTCGTGGACGGGCGCCACATGCTGGATGCCCGCGTTGTTGACCAGGATGTCGACGCCGGACGCCAGCCCGCCGAGCGCGTCCACGTCGGACAGGTCGGCGAGCAGCGGCACGCCGCCGATCTCGCCCGCCGTCCGCTCCGCCGCCGCCCCGTCCACGTCGGCCACCACCACCTCGGCCCCCGCGGCCGCGAGCCGCCGCGCGCAGGCGCGGCCGATGCCGCCCGCGCCGCCGGTGACCAGGGCGCGCCGGCCCGACAGATCCAGCGTCCCCGAAGTCCCCGCGCCCGCCCGCGGGCTCACGCTCGTCATGCGAGGAAACTACGGAGCGATCCCCCGCCCTCCCATGTGGCCCGCGCACACAATCTCTTCGCGGACGGTATGGGCGGAGGGCATCGGACTGTTCGCGCCATCCCGGATACCGGGCGGTAGTCCGTGGGGTTAGCGTTGGGCTCGCCTGGTCCCGCTCACCGCGAGGGGTATCGATGACCGACATCACGCACCGCTTCGTCCAGTCGGAGAGCGGCCTGCGCATGCACGTCGCCGAGGCGGGCGAGGGACCGCTCGTCCTGCTGCTGCACGGCTTCCCCGAATGCTGGTACTCCTGGCGCCACCAGCTGATCGCGCTCGCCGACGCCGGCTTCCACGCCGTCGCCCCGGACCAGCGCGGCTACGCCCGGACGGGCGGCCCGGCCGAGACCGGCCAGTACACGATCCTGCACCTGGCGGGCGACGCCGTCGGGCTCATCGCCGCCCTCGGCGCGGACCGGGCGGTCGTCGCCGGGCACGACTGGGGCGCGCCCGTCGCGTGGGCCGTCGCGCAGATGCGCCCGGACAAGGTGCGCGGCGTGATCGGGATGTCGGTCCCGCACCGTCCGCGCGGCAGCCGCCCCCCGGTCGAGTCCATGCGCCGCCTGTTCGGCGACGGGTTCTACATGGTGCGCTTCCAGGAGCCGGACGCCCCGGAGGCCGAACTCGACCGCGACCGGGCCGCCACGTTCCGCCGGATGTTCCACGGCGTGTCGGGCGACGGCCCGTGCCCGCCCCTGATCGCCCCCGAGGGCGGCGGGTTCCTCGACGCGCTCCCCGAGCCGGAGAAGCAGCCCGGCTGGCTCACCGACGCGGACATCGCCGCCTACGTCGAGGAGTACGCCGCCGGCGGCTTCACCGGCCCGGTCAACTGGTACCGCAACCTGGACCGCAACTGGGAGCTCACCGCCGCCTGGCACCGCGCCCCCATCGGCCCGCCCGCGCTCTACATCGCCGGGGACCGCGACCTCGTCGCCGTCGGCGCCCGCGACGCGATCGATTCCATGACCGACTTCGTGCCCAACCTCCGCGACACCGTCTGGCTGTCCGGTTGCGGACACTGGACGCAGCAGGAACGCCCCGCCGAGGTCAACGAGGAGATGCTCGCCTTCCTCCGCGCCCTCTGAGCGCCCGCACCTGGAAGGGACGGCCGGAGGGGACGGCAATATCCGTTGCCAGATCACAGCTGAAAGGACACGGGAGCCGCCCACCGGACGCGCGGCGCCCCCCGCTGGATCGGCCCGTACCGGCTGGAGCGGCCGCTCACCGCCGGGGCGGGCGGCTTCGACGGCAGGGTGCGCGTCTAGCGGTTCGCCCAGCTTCGACGGAAGGGTGCGCCTCTGGCGGTTCGCCCAGCCTCGGAAATGTCGGAGCCGCCGCGTACGGTCACCGCGTGAACCGCACCGACCGTTTGTACGCCATGGTGGAAGAGCTGCGCGCCTGCGCGCCGCGCCGCCTCGCCGCGCGCGAACTGGCCGCGCGGTACGAGGTGAGCGTCCGCACCGTCGAGCGCGACATCAGCGCGCTCCAGCAGGCCGGTGTGCCGATCTTCGCGGACGTCGGCCGGGGCGGCGGCTACAGCATCGACAAGAGCCGCACACTGCCGCCGCTGAACTTCACCCCCAGCGAGGCCGTCGCCGTCGCGATCACCCTGTCCCGGGCGGGCGGCTCGCCGTACTCCCGGTCCGCCCGCACCGCCCTCCACAAGATCGTCGCGGCGATGTCGGCGGACGACGGCGCCTCGGCCCGCGCACTGGCGGCGCGCATCCGGTTCCTGGCCCCCGCCGGGAACGACGACCCGGCGTCCGTTCCGGCCGTGCTGGAGGAGGCCGTCCTGGCCCGCCGGGTGGTCCGCCTCACCTACGTCGACCGGACGGGCATCGAGACCGAGCGCGACGTCGAGCCCGTCACGTTCACCGCGTCCGGAAAGGGCTGGTACCTGACCGCCTGGTGCCGGATGCGGGGCGGCTGCCGCGTCTTCCGCACCGACCGCGTCCGCCGCGCCGCCCTGCTGGACGAAGCGGCCCCCGACCGCTCTATCGAGGCCATGCACGACGGCATCCCGGCCGACTACGTCGTCCGCCCCCTCGAATTCGTCTAGGAATCCCGCCCCAGGGCGCGTGACCCTTCTGAAGCCGGTTTTCCGTCACCCAGTGGATGTCGTACCCCACGCGCCGTTCGGCGGCTCAGCCGGACGTTGCCGAGCCGCCGAGCCCGTGGCGAAGGATCGTGAGCAGGCGGCGCACCCGGCCGGCGTCGGTGTCCGCCAGGGCGGCCGCGTTCGCGAGCGTCAGCACCTCGGCCACGGCGACGTCGGCGCGGACGGCGCCCGCCTCCTGTGCTCTGCCGAGCAGCTTCGCCGCCGTCGACGTCATCGAGGCGTGCCAGTGCTCGAACAGCGCGGTGCGCCGTTCGCTGTCGCCGTCGGTGCCGGCGAAGGCCAGCGTCCGCCTGGTCGCCGCGTGGACGGCGAAGTCCTCCAGCCAGGCGAAGAACGCGTCCCCTGGCGCCGGGTCCCGCAGCAGGGCGGCGCCCCGGTCGCAGAGCGCGGCGACCTCGTCGGCGTACACCGCCACGAGCAGGTCACCGCGGGTCGGATAGTGCCGGTAGAGGGTCGCGTTGCCGACGCCCGCCCGGCGGGCCACCTCGTCCAGGGCGGCGTCCGGGCCGCGCTCGTCGAAGAGGGCCCTGGCCGCCGCGAGCAGCAGCCGGGCGTTCCGCTCGGCGTCCGCGCGGCGCGAGCGTCCGGAGGCGGCCGTCATCCGTGCTCCCTGGTCGCTGAACGGAGACTCCCCGGTTGCCGAACGGGACTCTATGGTCGCTGGACGGAGACTCCCGGATTGCTAAACGGGGACTTCCCCGTTTAGCTTAGCGAAGCAGCCGACCGGGGAGTTCCCCGTTTCGCTTAGCGAAGCAGCCGACCGGGGAGTTCCCCGTTTCGCTTCCCGCGGGCCCGACGCCCGCCGGGCCGTCTCCAGGAGGAGCGATGGCGTTCACCGCCGACGACCGCACCACGATCACCGAGCTGATCTCGATGCACGGCCACCTGTGCGACAGCGGGGAACTGGATCGGCTGGGCGAGCTGTTCACCCCCGATGTCGTCTACGACGTCTCCGACTTCGGGCAGGAGCCCCTGCTGGGCGTCGCGGCCTGCGCCGCCGCGGGGCGCGCGTTGGGAGAGCTCAACCCGGTCGGTCATCACGTCACGAACGTCGTCCTCACCGAGGTCGCCGAGAACCGGGTCCACGTGCGGTCCAAGGGGATCGGCGTCAACGCCGACGGGACCAACGGGAGCGTGACGTACGAGGACACCGTCGTCCGCACCCCGCAGGGCTGGCGGATCAGCCACCGGAAGGTCCGCGCGCACCGCACGCCCCTGGGCGGACGCGCCTGACCCGTACGCCGCCCCGACCGGTGTGACGAGAACACCACCACCGTTGCCGCCGCCGCTGACCTGGATCTGACCGTCCTCGAAGTTCAGCCGACAACCCCGACACAGGGTTGTCGCGCCCTCCGTCCACCCTCGGTCCCAAGACACCGACACGGAGGACACATCATGGGCATTCCCGCGTACAACACCGTCGCCTGGTTCCAGATCGGCACCGACGCGCCGGACGAGGCACGCCGCTTCTACGGCGACATGTTCGGCTGGCGCTTCGCGGGCGACACCGCCGACGAGGGCTACGAGCTGATCTCCTACCCGGGCACGGAGGCCCCGAGCGGCGGCCTGACCGGCCAGGGCGGCCCGCACGCCGTGTTCTTCGTCCTGGTCGAGGACGTGGAGGCCGTCTGCGCCGATGCCGAGCGGAGCGGCGGCAAGATCATCGTCCCGCCGGTGACCGCCGCGAGCGGCCTCCGCTTCGCCCACCTGCAAGACCCATCGGGCAACCGCTTCGGGGTCTTCAAGGAGCCGGCCGCCTGACCATGCGGCGGCCGGCCACGCTCCCCGAGCCGGTCAAGGCCACGCCGCTCACCGAGGCCGCGGGATGTATCGCGGGCGTATCGAAAAGCGCATACGCCCCCGCAACAGTCTCCTGTCTTCCATGGAGGCGCGGACCGCAGCGGTCCGCGCCGAGGGCACGTGCCCCGGTTTCGGACGGTGAGCGCAAAAGGAGAAGACCGTGGCCGCTGACGAAGAGTGGGACCGGCGCAAACTGTTGCGGGGCGCAGTCGTGGTGGCCGGCGCCGCCGCGACTGCGCCACTGCTGGGAAAGGCGGGCACGGCACATGCCGATGGCGGTGACGCGGACGCGTTGTTCAAGGCCGGGAAGTTCGAGCAGGCCGGCCGCGCGTACGAGGAGATCCTGAGAACGGACCCCGCGAACCTGCACGCGGCCCGCCGTCGCGGCTATGTCGGGCTACTGGCCAACAAGTTCCCCGACGCGGAAAAGTACCTCACGATGGCCCTCGAATTGGCGCCCGATGACAAGGAGGCCAACGGACTGCTGGGCGACTGCTACATCCGGCAGGACAAACTCTCCCTCTCCGTGCCGCACTGGCGAGCGGCAGGCGAGACGGGCTATGCCGAATGGTTCGCGGCGGTCCGCGGCAAGCCGTATCAGATCCACGGTGACATCGGCCGTGTTCCATGGCAGCAGATGGACCCGGTGCCGCTGGTGGAGGTCTCGCTCAACGACGGGCCGCCGAAGCGCTTCACGTTCTACACCGGCGCCCCGAACCTGAGCTTGACCGCGACGACGGCCAAGGAAGCCGGGCTGAGCCCCGTCTACAAGGAGAAGAGCGAGTTCGAAGGCGTCGCCATATGGGTGTACTACGGGGTGCTGGACTCCCTCAGGCTGGGCGGCATCGAACTGCGGAACGTCCCCGTGGGCTGGTCGTCGACGGAGTCGGGCGAAGACGTCGGCACCGGCAGCGACGGCATGATCGGCACGTGGGTCTTCTACCACCTGCTGACCACCTTCGACTACGCGGGCCGGTCGCTGATCCTGCGCCGTCCGACCCCCGAAGCGGCCAGAAGGGTACGGGCGGGAGCCGAGTCGCTGCCGCTGTGGCTGTCCCGCGACCACGATGTCAGCAGCATCGGAAGCATCGTCGGCTCCGGCCCCCGGGTGATGGGCGTGAACTTCGGCGGAGACAGCGGCGCGACCGTCGCCGGCATGCCCGGGGAGGTGGCCGAGCGGCTGGGCATCCGCACCGACTACGACCGCCCGTTCGAAACCTTCGCCCACAGCCACGCGACCACCACCTACCCCTGCTACCCGAAGGAGATCCGCCTCGGCGACGCCGTCGCCAAGGAGGTCTTCTGCGAAATGGACCCGAACATGCCGGTCAACGTGCCGTGGCCCTACGGGCCGGGGTTCGACGTGATCGGCCACTTCGCCCACTGCTTCTTCAAGCCCTTCAACATCACGCTCGACTTCACCCGCATGAACCTCTCCATCGCCCGAGGCAAGGCGACCTGATCACGGCGATCTGTACCGAAGACCCGTCCGTAGGCGCCCTGCTGCACCTGGCCGCCATAGAGAAGGCCCTCCGCAACGGCTAGTTAGTCGTCGTGCATCGGATGTTCGACCGGGCCGGGCTAATCGGCCGATCACCTTTTTGGCTGACCGCCATTCGCGGAATCGTGGTGGGGGCGGCGCTGCGTACGGGGCCGCCCCTCCAAAGTCAAGGGCGCCTTCGGCGTCGCTTCGCGATGGGACTCCGTCCCACCCTTGACTTCGGAGCCTCTGCGGCCCCTGAGTGCAGCTTTCGTCGGGCAGGCTCCGCCTGCCCTCTGCCCGACGCGCCGCCCCCACCCCAACCAGAAACCCAACAACCACCAAACATCAACCGGCAACCGGGGCAGACGCGCCCCGGCGAAATGCCCGAAATGGAACCCTTCCCAATGTCGGGCGTAATCGATCAAGGAAAAAGAAAAGAATCATGACTCGGATTATGAATTGAAAGGGCGAAGCCGCACCCGGCCGGATATCATTGATACATGAGTTCAATCGCGGTCGACCTGGACGCCGCGTCCACCATGGAATTGGTGGACGCGGCATCGGCGATCGCCGCCGAACTAGCCTCCCGCTCCGCACCCGAATCAGCGGCGGCGTGCATGGAACTCACCGAAACCCTCGCCGCCGCCAGTGATCGGCAGGAGGCCGCCCTCGCCGGATTCATCCGCGTGGTCGACGGCGCGCGGGAGGTGCAGCGGTGGGGGTTCCCCTCCACCCGGTCCTGGCTGCGGTCCCGCCTCGGCATGCGCGAAAACCGCGCCAAAGAACGCCTGACCCTCGCCCGCCAGCACCACCGCCTACCGGAGACGACGCGGCGGTGGACCGCCGGTGAACTGTCGACCGGATATGCCGCCACCATCACCGACACCACCACCCGACTCCACGACACCGACTGCGCGAAAGCCGAGACCATCCTGCTCGACATGGTCGAGCAGGGCTTCTCCGCCGGAAAGATCGCCTCCTTCGGCCGCCGGATCCGCGACGTCATCGCCGAACGCGACGGATGCGAACAGGCCCCCGAAGAAGTGGCGCGGGGCTATGACCGGTCGTGGATCGAGTCGACGCGCTCACTGGACGGCGGCCGCTACATCAAAGGCTGGCTCAACGCCGAAGACGCCGCCATCTTCGACGGCACCCTCGCAGCCCTGGCCAAACCCGCCGGAACCGACGACCAGCGCGACCTGCCCGAGCGAACGGCAGCGGCCCTGAGCAGCGTCCTGGCGGGCGGACACAAAGCCACCAAGATCACCCTCATCTGCGACCTGGACACCCTCACCGGCGGCACCGCACCCGCACGCCTCACCGACGGCATCCCCATCCCCGCCGCCCAAGCCCGCCGGATCGCCCTCAACGCCGGAATCGCACCCCTCCTACTCGGACACGGAAACCTGCCCCTCTACCTCGGCCACAAAGTCCGCTTCGCCACCCCAGCACAACGCCAGGTCCTGGAAACCCTGTATCCCACATGCGCCGTCCACGACTGTGAAGTCCCCGGCACCCTGTGCGAAGTCGACCACGTCCACGGCTGGGCCCTCGGCCACAATCCCACCGACATCGACAAACTCGCCCTCACCTGCGGATGGCACAACCGCTACAAACACACCAACCCCACAAAGGTCCGCATCACGACCGGCCCCGACGGACGATATACGTACCGCCTTCTGACATCGCGTGACGCTGTGCCCGTCCACCCACCACCCTGGCTCCAAGCCGCCTAAAGCCTGTCCCGTAACGCCGGGGGATCAAGATCGTTGATCTCGACGTGAAGCGGATGATCGCGGTCGACCAAAACAAGTGGGTGACGGTGTTCATCGGCCTATCGGTGCGGCAGTTCCGCCGCCTGGTGAGGATCGGTCGCAGGTAGGGGTGGTGAGCAGACCGGCACCGGGCGACGCTGGAGCCTCCGCACACTTGAAGTCGAGGAACAGCCTGCGCAACTGCCGCCGCAAACGCGACGGCGTCCACCACGCCACCCGCGGCATCACCCTCATGCGCAACCTGACGATCGCCAACTGACCCGGCCCTGAAGCAGCCGATCACCGGCAGCACGCCCAGCCGCACTTCTGCACCATTACAGGAAAGCCTTTAGCTGCTGTACTTGGCCATGGTCCTGGTGGCACGTAACCGGTGGGTGTTGGTCACCAAGAGGACCTCCTGGCGTAGTGGAGTTTCACCGACTGGTCACGTCGGGCGGAGTGGTCACTAGGGCACCATGGCTCTTGCCGGGCACCGCTGGTGCTTGGTGAAGAGACTCGGCGGGGACCGAGGTGACGGCCTGGAGTGGTCGCCGGACAACGGCCGCTTACACACTGCCGCCCTCGGTCCTCCCCGGGGCTGCAGAACGGCAACAGGGAGATGCGCCGCGAAGCGCCGCTTAGTGACCACCCGTGAGCCGGCCTCCTCGCCGAGTCGATCTCATCGCCATCAGAGGAGTCGTGTTGTCACTTGCGCTGGGTGAGGCATTGTTCTTTGTCGGGATCGACTGGGCCTCGACTGAACATGCCGTGTGCGTGATGGACGAGGCCGGGAAGATCGTGGCCGAGTTCACGATCAAGCACTCGGCGGACGGAATCGCCCAACTGGTGCGGCGCCTGGCCAAGTACGGCGGCCCCGAGGAGGTGCCGATCGCGATCGAACGCCCCAACGGTCGCCTGGTAGACCTGCTGCTGGAGGCAGGGCATGCAGTCGTCCCGGTCAGTCCGAACGCGATTAAGACTTGGCGCGAGGGCGAGGTGTTGTCGGGTGCCAAGTCCGACGCCGGGGACGCCGCGGTTATCGCCGAGTACCTTCGATTGCGGCAACACCGGCTGCAGGTAGTCACGCCCTGTTCCAGCCAGACCAAGGCGGTGCGGACCGTGGTGCGCACACGTGATGACCTGGTAGGGATGCGGGTGACAGCGGTCAACCAGTTGGCCGCTCTCCTGGAAGCCCACTGGCCTGGCGCCAAGACGCTGTTCGCGGACCTGGAGTCGCCGATCAGCCTGGAGTTTCTGACGCGTTATCCGACTGCGGCCTCGGCCGCCCGCCTTGGAGAGGGGCGGATGGCGGCGTTCTGCGCCAAGCACTCCTACTCGGGCCGCCGCTCACCCGCCGAGCTGCTGGCGCGGCTGCGAGCGGCGCCGGCGGGAACGCTGGACCAGACGCTGACACCAGCGCTGCGCGACGCGGTTCTTGCGCTGGTCACCGTGCTCAAGTCCGTGAATGCCGCGCTGAAAGACCTCGACAAGTCCGTCGCCGCCCGCCTCAGCGAGCACCCAGACAGCGATATCTTCACCTCTCTGCCACGGTCAGGACGCGTCAATGCCGCACAGATCCTTGCCGAGTGGGGCGACTGCCGAGCCGCCTACGCCGGCCCCGACTCGGTCGCGGCGCTTGCTGGGATGTGCCCGGTCACCAGGGCCTCCGGGCGGCACCGCGCGGTGGGGTTCCGCTGGGCTTGCAACAAGAGATTCCGCCGGGCCCTCACTTCGTTTGCCGACAACAGCCGACGCTCCAGTCCCTGGGCCGCCAAGATCTATGCCGATGCACGAGCCGGCGGCAAAGACCACGCGCACGCCATCCGAATTCTTGCCCGCGCATGGATCCGCGTGATCTGGCGATGCTGGCTCGACGGCACCCCGTACGACCCCGCCAAACACGGAGCCGCGGCAGCCCTCAACGCCCCCCAACGCTGCCTGAGGTTGACACAGGGAGTGTGTAAGAGCTGCCTCCGTGTGATCCTTTTTCTGCAGGTTAAGCGGTCAGTTCTCGCTTGTCGATCTTGGGGTCGGGTGTGGTGTCTTCGATCACCCGCGAGCGTGCTTTTGCGAGGAATTCCAGGCCCATGTAGCGGCGGGCCCCGGTCCATTCATCGGTCTGTTCCATCAGCACCGCGCCGACCAGGTTGCGCAGGTAGTGGGTCCGGCACCGCTGCCAGGCCGCGCCGGGCAGGGTCGCCCCCATGACCTCGACCAGGCCGGCGTGGGCGTCGGAGATGACCAGCTGGACGCCGGTCAGGCCGCGGGCGACCAGCCCGCGCAGGAACGCCAGCCACCCGGCGGATGCGGCCGCCCTCACGCACTTTCTGGGTCAAGGCGTCGACCCGTACGAACGCGTACGGCCCGCCCTCCAGCGGCCGGTTGCGGAACGCGGCCACCTGCGCGTCCAGCACCTTGGACATCTCCGATACCTGGCTCTTGGAGATCCCCCCGATACCCATCTGCTCCACCAGCTTGTCCACCCGCCGCGTCGACACTCCGAGGAGATAGCTGGTGGCCACCACGCCGACCAGGGCCTGCTCGGCCCGCCGGCGCCGCTACAGCAGCCACTCGGGGAAGTAGGACCCCGACCGCAGCTTGGGAACGGCCGGCTCCACTGTCCCGGCGCGGGTGTCCCAATCGCGGGACCGGTAGCCGTTACGCCTGTTGACCCGCCCGTCGGAGCGTTCGCCGTAACCGGCGCCGCAGACGACGTCGGCCTCGGCCCACATGAGCGCCTCGGCCATCGTCTCGACCACCGACCGCAGCAGATCCGGCTCACACGCCCTGATCTGCTCGGAATCCACTCGGCAGGGTCCACACTGTCGTCCACGGCCACCGCGTTCCGCTCCTTCGTTCTTGATCATCCATCTCGAAGGATCTACGCGGTGGCCGTCTCACGTCACGACGCCACGTTCTTCACCTGCGGAAACTCGTACACCACCTTCCTGGACGCAACCCACCGACTTCACCCGTCACGAGGAGGCCCCAATGGGTCACCGCTCATGCTCGGCTGACTTTTGATGGCAGGTGTCTGCTGGTTCGCCGTGTCGAGTTCGACCGGCGCCCGATCGCGCACGTCGCTGCCGAACTCGGGGTGTCTCGTCAGCGCGCGCACTGGTGAGTGGGCCGTTTCCGCCGCCAGGGCTAGGACGGGCTGGCCGAGCGGCGCAGTGGCCCCTGCTCATCCCGCCAATGGACCCATGTCGAGACCGAGCAGCGGGTGCTGGCCGCCCGCGAGAGCCTTCCTGCCGGACTCGGCCGCGTGCCGCATCACCGCCGGACCGGGTGCCGGTTCGCACCGTCCACCCGCATCCTGCGCCGCCACCACGTCCCGGTCCTGGCCGCCTGCGACCCCGTCACCGGGCGGCAGATCCGCGCGTCCCGCAAGAGCGAGCGCCGCTATGAGCGTGGCGCGCCGGGGACATGTTCCACCTGGACGCCAAGAAGCTCGCCGCATCCCCGACGGCGGCGGCTGGCGTGCGCACGGCCGCAGCGAACCCGTCGGCGCGGCCGCGGCATCGGCTACGACCACGTCCACACCGCCATCGACGACCACACCCCGCCCGGCCTACGCCGAAGTCCTACCCGACGAGAAGGGCACCACCTGTGCGGCGTTCCCGACCCGCGCCGCCTACTTCGCCACCCACGGCATCACCCGCATCCAGCGGATCCTGACCGACAACGCCAAGAACTACTCCGTCTCGGCAGCCTTCCGGCACGCCCGCGCCCAACTCGGCGCCCGGCGGAAGTTCACTCGCCCCCGCCATCCATGGGCCAACGGCAAAGCCGAACGCCTCAACCGCACACTGGCGACCGAATGGGCCTGCGGGCGTGGTGGCCGTCTGGATGATGGACGCGGTGTCATCGTCGCTGATGCGGCGGGGGTGGCCTCCCGCTCGATCAGGGTCCACACAGCCAGTCCATGCTGGTTGAAGTCGTGGATCACCTCCCGGACGGGGGCGGTGTCCTCGTGGCGGCGACCGGGCGGGCGATCGCCGGGGCCGGTGTCCCCGCCGCAGAGGGCTGGATGGTCATCGCTCGGTGCGGGCCGGGGTGCGGCGGGGACTGCGATGCGGGCGGCTGGACCGGTCGGCCATCCCGGCCTCGCCTCGCCCAGCCGCCGGTGCGCCCGCCGCCGGGCGGTGGTGGGTGAGACCTGGAACCGTTCGGGCATCCGACGCAGCGGTTAGCCGTCCTCGACCACACGACGGGCCAGGCGCAGCCTGCCGGTCTCAGTCAGCGGGGCGTTACGGTCGGGCACCCGGAGGAGCCATCCCTCATTTCGAGATCATCGGCGGCATGTCGCCACGTCCACAACCTCCGGGGTCAGTACAACCAGCCGTTGCAGATCATGACGTTGTCGACGGTCCCACGAGTTCGGCTTGGTTGTCGGCGGCCCACTGTGCGAGCTGGGCCAGGGGGCCGTTCGTGAAGGACTCACCGAGCGGCGAGAGTCGGTAGACCGCGCCTGCATGGGCCGACGCTTGCTCGGTGCCGTGAACTTTGGTGACGAGCCCACGCGATCGCAGCCGTTGGAGCGCCTGGGTCAGCACCTTGTCGCTGACTCCCGCGATACGCAGGAGCAGTTCGTTGCGTCGCGTCGGCCCCAGACGCAGGGCGGAGAGCACGACGGGATCCCAGGTGTGGTTGATGAGTTCGGCTGCCGCACGCACGTGGCAGTCGGAAACGAACGTCTGGCAGGTCTCCTCGATCACGCATCCAGTGTCACATCGATTGCCTACCAAACGGTAGGAACGGCGTTCATAGCGTTCCCGAAGGCACCACCGCCGAACGAAGGAGATCGCTGTGAACGTAGGCATCCTGGGTACGGGCAACCTCGCCGTGACGCTCGGTCGAGTTTGGGCCACGGCCGGCCACTCGTTGTCGGTGACAGGACGGAATGCGCTGCACGCCAGTGAGGCCGCTGACCAGATCGGTCACGGTGCGAAGGCTGTCGACCCGGGAGACTTCGCGGCCCAGGTCGACGTAGTCGTGGTCGCGGTCTCGTGGGAGGGGTTGGAGACGGGGCTTTCTCTTGTCGGTGGTCCCCAGGGGGCGCTGACCGGCAAGACCGTGCTCGACTGCACCAACCCGGTCGACTTCGAGACCGGAGAACTCAAGCCGGCGACCGGTTCGGCAGCGGAACTCGTGGCCCGCACCGTCGCGGGAGCGCACGTGGTGAAGGCACTCCACCTGTTCGCAGGCGCCTCGTGGCCGTACGAGGGATCCCAGGACTCGGCACCGGTCGTGGCCATCTGCGGCGATGAGCCACATGCGCTCGATCGCGCTGCGGCGCTGATCCGGGACCTCGGCGGGCAGGCCGCCGTGGTCGGAGGACTCGGCAGCTCGCGGCAGCTGGAGGAAGCGGCGGGATTCGTCATGAGGGTCGTCGCTGCGGGTCACAACCCCAGGCTCGCCGTTCCCGAGGTGGACCCGGCGGCCCTTCGAGCCGCCCAAGCCACCGCCAACTGAGTCGACCTGGGCCGGCGGCCGTCGCTGAACTGCATCCTCACCAGACGGGGCATCCAGGCGAATGGCAGGTCGTGCGTGCGACGCGCCGCGCGACCAGCCATCGCCTGGCGGCACGCCCCTTGTAGAAGACCCACCCGCTCAGGTGATTTGTGTGCTCCCTACACGACCACGTCACCGCTTCCAGCGGGCAGCGGTGTCAAGCCCCTGCCGACCACGGTGCTGGTGGTTTCCGTGCCGTCAGGATGGCAGTTTGACCAGGCGAGTGAGCTGGCCGGTGAAGTGTTGGCGGGCGAGGGGGCCGGCCTCTGTGCCTTGCTGTCACGGATGGCGTACACGGTCGTTCAGGTCGGGGAATTCGACACAATTACCTTTGTTGGCGCCGCTGAGGGAGCTCTCGCGCCAGTGGGTGTACGGACGCGGAGAGCCGTCGGGCGGACGTAGGCACCATCGTGCGGGCGCGGTTCCGGTCGCCGGTCGGAATTCTGAGGGGAAACACCGACAGGGGGCTGTCGGAATGCTCCAGGACGCTGGTGCCCGCAGCGTTCGAAGGAGGAGATCGATGAGTGTTCCCGCGTTCAACACCGTCACGTGGTTCCAGGTCGGCACCGACGCGCCGGAGGAGGCGCGCCGCTTCTACGGCGACATGTTCGGCTGGCAGTTCGCGCTCGACCCGGACGCCGACGGCTACGACCTGGTCAGCTACCCGGGGGCCGGCGCGCCGAGCGGCGGCATCTCGCACGAGCCGGACGCGTCCCGCAACCATGCGATGTTCCTCGTCATGGTCGAGGACGTCGAGGCCGCCTGCGGGGAGACGGTGGAGCACGGCGGGAAGGTCGCCATGCCCGCCCTGACCACCGGCAACGGCCTCAAGTTCGCCTACCTGCAAGACCCGTCCGGCAACACGTTCGGGGTCTTCACGCCTCCGGCGTCCTGAACGCGAAGGGCCCCGAGGCGAAAAACCTCGGGGCCCTTCCGGTCATCGCGGCCTACACCTCCGCGATCACCGTTCTCGGCCGAACATCAACCCGCGCACACGGGCCTGGCGGCCGCGGCGACGCGACGCGAACCCGCACGGTCGCGACCGACCCGCACCGTCGACCGGCTCGTGACGGGGGCCGGGGGCGCCCCCAGGTACGTCACGCGTCGCCGCCGGTGTTGCTCTCGGCGCTGCCGACGCCGCCCGCGAAGACGTCGCTGACCTGCGCGTCCAACCGGTAGCGGGAGATCGCCTGGGACAGGGTCTCCGGCTTGACCTCGCCGTGCCGGGCGAGCCGGGTGAGCACCGCGAGGACGATCGACGCGGCGTCCACGTGGAAGAACCGCCGGGCGGCGGCGCGGGTGTCGGAGAAGCCGAACCCGTCGGTGCCGAGCGAGGTGAAGTCCGTGTGGACCCACGGGGCGATCTGGTCGGGTACGGCGCGGGTGAAGTCCGATACCGCGACGATCGGCCCGGCGACGTTGTCGAGCGTCCGGGTGACGTACGGGACGCGCTGCCCGGCGTCCGGGTTCAGCATGTTCCACTCGTCGCAGGCGCGGGCCTCGCGGGCCAGCTCGTTCCACGAGGTCGCCGACCACACGTCCGCGGCGACGCCCCAGTCCTCGGCGAGGAGGCGCTGCGCCTCCAGCGCCCAGCGGCCGCCGACGCCGGACGCGAGGATCTGCGCGCGCGGCGCCTCCCCGTTGCCGGATTCCGCCGCCTTGTACCGGTACAGGCCCTTGAGGAGGCCGTCGACGTCGAGGCCGTCGGGTTCGGCGGGCTGCTGGTAGGGCTCGTTGTAGACGGTGAGGTAGTAGAAGACGTTCTCGCCGTCCGGGTGGGCGTCGGACGTCCCGTACATGCGGCGCAGCGCGTCCCGCACGATGTGGCCCAGCTCGAACGCCCACGTCGGGTCGTAGTGGACGCAGGCGGGGTTGGACGCCGCGAGCAGGGGGGAGTGGCCGTCGGCGTGCTGGAGGCCCTCACCGGTCAGCGTGGTGCGGCCGGCGGTGGCGCCCAGCAGGAACCCGCGGCCCATCTGGTCGCCGAGCGCCCACATCTGGTCGCCGGTCCGCTGGAACCCGAACATCGAGTAGAAGATGTACACCGGGATCATGTGCTCGCCGTGCGTGGCGTACGTCGTGCCGGCGGCGATCGTGGACGCCATCGAGCCGGCCTCGCTGATGCCCTCGTGCAGCATCTGGCCGCTCTCGGACTCCTTGTACGACAGCAGCAGCTTGCGGTCGACCGCGTCGTAGGTCTGCCCGTGCGGGGAGTAGATCTTGGACGTGGGGAACAGCGAGTCCATGCCGAACGTGCGGTACTCGTCCGGCGCGATCGGCACGAACCGGGCGCCGATGTTCTCGTCCTTGATCAGGTCCTTGAGCAGCCGGACGAACGCCATGGTCGTGGCGATGTTCTGCTTGCCGGAGCCCTTCTTCATCTCGGCGTAGACGGGGTCGCCGGGCAGCTTCAGCGGCTTGGCCCGCACGACCCGCCGGGGCAGGAACCCGCCGAGCGCGGCGCGGCGCTCGCGCATGTACTGGATCTCGTCGGAGCCCTCGCCCGGGTGGTAGTAGGGCGGCAGCGGCTCCTCCAGCGCCGAGTCGGGGATGTCCAGGTAGAGGCGGTCCCGGAACTCCTTCAGCTCGGCCTTGGTGAGCTTCTTCATCTGGTGGGTGGCGTTGCGGGCCTCGAAGTCGGAGCCGAGCGTCCAGCCCTTGATGGTGTGCGCGAGGATCACGGTCGGCTGCCCGACGTGCTCGCGGGCCGCCTTGAACGCCGCGTACACCTTGCGGTAGTCGTGCCCGCCGCGCGACAGCTTGCGGAGCTCGTCGTCCGACAGGTGCTGGACGATCCGGCGGAGCCGCGGGTCGGCGCCGAAGAACTTCTCCCGGATGTACTCGCCCGACTCGACGCTGAACGTCTGGAACTGCCCGTCGGGGGTGGTGTTCATCTGGTTGACGAGGACGCCGTCGACGTCCTGCGCGAGGAGCGGGTCCCAGTCGCGGCCCCAGATGACCTTGACGACGTTCCAGCCGGCGCCCCGGAAGAACGACTCCAGCTCCTGGATGATCTTGCCGTTGCCGCGGACCGGGCCGTCCAGCTGCTGGAGGTTGCAGTTGACGACGAAGGTGAGGTTGTCGAGCTCCTCGCGGGCGGCGAGGCCGATCGCGCCGAGCGACTCGGGCTCGGCCATCTCGCCGTCGCCGAGGAACGCCCACACGTGCGAGCGGGACGTGTCCTTGATCTTCCGGTTGTAGAGGTACCGGTTGAACCGGGCCTGGTACACCGAGTCGATCGCGGTGAGGCCCATGGACACCGTGGGGAACTCCCAGAAGTCCGGCATGAGCCGCGGGTGCGGGTAGGACGACAGGCCGCCGCCCGGGTGCGAGTGCTCCTGCCGGAACCCGTCGAGCCGGCTCTCGGGGAGCCGCCCCTCCAGGAAGGCGCGGGCGTAGATGCCGGGCGCGGCGTGCCCCTGGATGAACACCTGGTCGCCGGACTCGCCGTGGTCCTTGCCGCGGAAGAAGTGGTTGAAGCCGACCTCGTACAGCGACGCCGCGGAGGCGTACGTGGCGATGTGCCCGCCGACGCCGAGTTCGGGGCGGTTGGCCCGCGACACCATGATCGCGGCGTTCCAGCGGATGTAGGCGCGGATGCGCCGCTCGACGTGCTCGTCGCCGGGGAACCAGGGTTCGTGCTCCGGCGGGATGGTGTTGATGAAGTCGGTGCTGCGCAGGCCGGGCACCCCGACCTGGAGCTCGCGGGCCCGCTCCAGGAGGCGGAGCATCACGTACCGCGCCCTGCCCCGGCCCTCGGTCTTGATGACCGTGTCCAGCGATTCCAGCCATTCCCGGGTTTCGTCCGGGTTGATGTCGGGCAGCTGGCTCGGCAGGCCGTCGCTGATGATCGAAAAGCGTTGACGTCCGGAAGCCACGGGGTCCCCTCTGTCCTTACCGTCTTTGCTGGTGAGACCCATGGCCGCCGCGCGGGAGGCCACCGGTCCCCGGCAGACTGTCGGTCGCTCGTCTGGTGATCCCATGGTCGCCGTTTATGGCGGCTAACGCATCTCTACCAATGGGTAACCATTCGTGCCGGTCAGCCGGGGTGCCGACCCCGGGACGGGGCCTTTTTCCGGCCTCGCGGGGATTGCCCCCGGCGGGATCCGGGGAACGTATGAGGGCGGGAGCAACGACTGCCACATGCCCGGCACGGTCCGTCCCGGTGGCGGACGCACGAGCTTGGGGGAAAGCGATGAACGGACGAGTCGGAGACCGGCTGCACGTCCACGGGAACGTGGTCGGACAGCCGGACCGGACGGGAAAGATCATCGAGGTGCGGGGCCCGGACGGCGGCCCGCCGTACCTGGTCCGGTTCGACGACGGCCACCAGGCCCTCGTCTACCCGGGGCCGGACGCGGTCATCGAGTCCCGGGAGCAGATCCCGCACTAGCCGGACCCGCCCGGCCGGGGAACACGGTCCGGGAGCCGGTCCGGGGGAGCGCGGACGGTGACATCCGTGCGGGCGCGGGCGCGTCCGGTGCCGCGGATGGGGTAGACACGGGATCATGGAGAGCACCGTGGTCCGGGTGGCCACCGGTACGAGCGACGCCGTGCACGACATCACGGCCGAATGCGAGCGGTTCGCCGCGTCGGCGGGCGGCGACGGGCTGCTGCACGTCATCGTCCCGCACGCCACCGCCGGCGTGGCGGTCATCGAGCTCGGGTCCGGCAGCGACGACGACCTGCTGGCCGCGCTGCGCGACCTGCTGCCGGCGGACGACCGCTGGAAGCACGCGCACGGATCCCGGGGGCACGGGCGGTCGCACGTGATGCCCGCCCTCGTCCCGCCGTTCGCGACCCTGCCGGTCGTGGGCGGGAGGCTGGCCCTCGGAACGTGGCAGTCGGTGGCCCTCGTCGACATCAACGTGGACAATCCCGACCGGCAGGTCCGTTTGTCCTTCATCAGGGGATGAACATCACGCTGCGTGGCGGGCCGGTTGCGCCGATCTTCGTAATCAGGCCAATGAGGCCACCAAAAGCCGGGAAGACACTTGCGCTAGGGGCCCTCACTTGTGTGGACTGTCCCGCAAACACCGCACAGGTGCGGGCGGGCCACCCGTCCCGGGGGGCTGGGAGACAGAGCACGGCACCGTGCGGACGACGACAATGGGAGGACTTTCGTGAGCGCGACCGCGGGTCAGGCGCAGTCTGAGCGCAGCCTGGCCGAACGGCTCGGCCTGAAGGCGGGCCAGGTGGTGCAGGAGATCGGCTTCGACGACGACGTCGACGAGGAGCTTCGTCGATCCGTCGAGGAACTCACGGGGAACGAGCTGGTCGACGAGGACTACGAAGACGTGGTCGACATCGTGCTGCTGTGGTGGCGCGAGGAGGACGGCGACCTGTTCGAAGGGCTGACCGACGCCATGATCCCGCTCACCGGCGGCGGCAACATCTGGCTGCTGACGCCCAAGGCGGGCAGGGACGGGCACGTGGAGCCCAGCGACATCGGCGAGGCCGCGCAGACGGCCGGACTCTCGCAGACCAGCAGCGTCAGCGCCGCCAAGGAGTGGTCGGGCACGCGGCTGGTCGCACCCAAGGTCCGCAAGTAGCGGGGGACGGTAGGGACTTGGCCGCCAACGCGGGCGACGACGTGACCGGACCCGGCGACGTGACCGGAATCGGCGACGTGACCGGACCCGGTGCGGGCGACCCGGACGCAGGCGGTGTCGCCGTGGGCGACGAGGCGCCGGACTTCGAGCTGGCGGACCAGCACGGCGCTCCGGTGCGGCTGTCGGGCCTCCGCGGCCGCAAGAACGTCCTTCTCGTGTTCTATCCGCTGGCCTTCAGCGGTGTGTGCACCGGGGAGCTGTCCCGGCTCAGGGACGACTTCCGGGACGGGGGCGAGGGCGATGTGCAGGTGCTCGCCGTCTCCGTCGACTCGATGTTCGCGCTGCGGGCCTGGTCCGACCAGGAAGGCTTCTGGTTCCCGCTGCTCTCGGACTTCTGGCCGCACGGCGGGACGGCACGGCGCTACGGCGTTTTCGACGAGGCGAAGGGGCTGGCCCTGCGCGGCACCTTCGTCATCGACACCGAGGGCGTGGTCCGGTGGAAGGTAGTGAACGCGATCCCGGACGCACGTGACATCGACGAGTACCGCAAGGCGCTCGCCGGGCTCTGAGTGAACGGACCGGTTCCGGCGCGTCCGCGAAGGATGGCCGGAACCGGTCCCCGCACCTCTGGAGGTGTGATGCCCTGCTTCCGTTGCGGGGCGCGGCAGACCGATCCCGTGCGCGGCGCGAGCCCGTGGAAGCGCGGGGTCCGGGCGGACCACCAGGTTCTGATCTGCCCCGGCTGCCAGGCCGCCCGCGACTGGGCGGACGACCTGGACCGCTGCTCGGCCTGCGGCTCGGCCGCCCTGGTGTGCCGGCTCGGCGAGGTCGAGTGCCGCGACTGCGGGCACACCCGCGACGCCGTCCGGGACGATCTCGGCGGCGCCGACCTGGTGCGCTCCGGCGCCGGGCGTTCGTCCGCCGGCGCCGGACGCTCCCCGTCCTCCGGCGCGGACCTGCCGTCCGACGGCGGCCTGTCGGAGGAGGTGGCGGCGGCCCTGTCGCGCGTCCTGAAGCGCGGCCCGGCCCGCTGAGGGACGGCCGGCCCGCCGTTTCGTGGCCGCGTTCGGCCAGGGGGCGTCGCGCAGCGTGACCACTTTCCGTGGTTTTGCGGCTTGACGTGGTGATTTGCTCACTGCAACGCTGCGCGGATGCCGATCGTGCTGATGCGCCTGGTCAACCGGATCACCGGGCGGTCCTGGCGCGCGCCCGCGCTGGTGCTGGCCGCGGCCTTCCTGGTGGGCTGGCTGCTGATCGCGGTGTTCGAGGAGCCCGGCGCCGAGCTCAAGAACCCGCTCGACTACGTCTGGTACTTCATCGTCAGCGGCACCACCACGGGATACGGGGACCTGTCCCCGAAGACGGCCGGCGGCCGCGTCGGCGGCGTGGTCATCATCGTGGCGGGGCTCACCGCGGGGCTCGTGATGTTCGCCGAGCTGACGCTCTGGATGGGGAAGGGCAGGATGATGAAGGCCACCGGCCGGGCGCAGTTGCACAATCGGGGTCATGTCGTGGTCATCGGCTACGAGCGGGAGGCGCTGCGGGCCATCGTCGGCCAGCTGCGCGCCGACCCCCAGTTCGCGAAGACCCCCGTCGTCGCGCTCTTCTGGCCGGAGGAACTGGCGGGGGAGAACCCCGACCCCGGTCTCTACGACGTGGTCGCCAACGACGACACCGCCTACGAGCGGGCGTGCCTGGAGAAGGCCCGGACCGCCCTGGTGGTGGCGCGGTCCGACGACGAGACCGTCCGCGTGATGCTGGGCGTGTCGGCCTACCTGCGGCGGAACGGGGAGCCGTCCGTCCACCTGCTGGCCGGGCTGCGCGACGGCGGCCGCCGCGCCGAGATCACCGAGGCGCTGAGCCTGGTCAGCGCGGACATCGAGCCGGTCGACATCGACGACCCCGCGGTCGTGGCGGTCGCGATCCGCAACCCGGGCGTCGCCGCGATCTACCACAACCTCGCCAGCACGCTCGACGCCGACGGCACGCTCTACCGCGTGGACGTCCCCGAGGACGCCGGCGAGTGGTCGCGGACGGAGGTGGCGATCTTCCTGCTCCGGCGGGGCAGCACGCTGCTCGCGGTCGGCGAGTCGCACCGTCCGAACGCCCGGTTCCGGCTGACGTCCCGCCCGGACGAGACGATCCGCGGCGGCCAGTCGCTGGCGGTCGTCGCCCCCGAGCGCCCGGAGATCCCCTGGGCGGAGCTCTGAGGGAGTTGCCGGGAGGGCGCCCGCGCGCCCGCTTGGGCGCCCTCCCGGCGGCCGCTTGCGCGCGGCCCGAGGCACAGGTCCGAAGCCTCGGGGCCTCCCCGCGCGCCCGCGGAGTCTAGGCGGTCCGGTGCGCGGGGGCGACCCCGCGCCTCCGGTCCGCGCTCACGCGGCCTGCCGGTGGTCGGCGTCCAGCAGGTGGTAGAGCAGCAGGAGCTGGGTGATGGCCAGGGGGTCGCTGGACCCGGCGTCGCCGAGCCTGCCGAGCGCGTCCGGGGCGGGGAGCGCGGCGCCGGCGCGCGGGCCGAGCCGCTCCCAGATGGCCTTCTTGACGACCTGCGACTCCTCGGGCGAGACGTACCCGTGGACGTGCAGGGCGTCGACGGGACGGCCGTCGGTGTCGCGGTGCAGCCGCAGGTGCATGGCGGTCTCGGTGTCGCCGGGGCCGCTGTCCAGGACGTCCGCCAGCTCGGGGTGGTCGATCGTCGGGCGGAGCAGCAGCTCGGCGGACAGCGGGGTGCCGGGCGGGTCGAGGCGCCCGGCGACGGGCGCGAACCGGACGACGATGTCGGCGTGCTTGCGCTGCGGCCGGATGTAGGCGGCGCTCTCCGGTTCGCGGCGCGCGAGCTCCGCCATGACCTGCTCGGGGCTGTAGCCGCGCTTGTCGCAGTCGCGGCGGACCTTCCAGGAGTGGCGCAGCGGCTCGGGCGGGTCGAGGTAGACGGTGATGTCGAAGCAGGCCCGCGCCATCCGGGTGTGCAGCGGCAGCAGGCCCTCGACGATCACGAAGTCGCGGGGCTCGACCAGTTCCGGCCGCACGAGCTCGCCGGTCGCGTGGTCGTAGACGGGCTTGAGGATGGGCTCGCCCATCGACAGCAGCTGGAGGTGCTGCTCCATGATGTCGACGTGGTTGCAGTCGGGGTGCAGCGCCGTGAACGGCTTGCCGGCGCGCTCGGCGCGGTCGTAGCGGTGGTAGTCGTCCACGCAGACCGCGGTCATCCGGTCGGCCCCCAGACACTGCACAAGCCCCTTGGTCAGGGTTGTCTTGCCCGCGGCGCTGTCTCCCGCGATGGCGAGCATGACCGGCCGGCGGCCGGACCCGCGCGCCCGGAGCATATGCACGATCCGATGGGGCACCTTGCTCCTCCGTCCTGCGGAATTCAGTTTTCGCTGAGTAGCGTACGGCGGGCCGCGGGGAGGAGCGTCCCCCAATCAGGGGAGAGCGGGGGTGAAACGCCGGAGGGTCCCTCCGCGCCGGGCTACTGATGAGTAGCTTCCGGTTGTTATCGTGCCGGGATGAGCGTCCCCGTACGCGTCGTCCTGGTGGACGACCACGAGATGATCCTCGCCGGACTGCAGGCGATGCTGGCCGGGTTCTCCGGGCGCGTGCGCGTCGTCGGGCAGGCGGGGACGGGGGACGAGGCGACCCGGCTGGTGACCGCGCTGCGCCCGGACGTCGTCCTGCTGGACGTGCGGCTCGGCCCGGAGAGCGGCCTCGACCTGTGCCGACTGATCACCGGGCGGGTCCCGGAGGCCCGCGTCGTGTTCCTGTCGGTCTACGACGACGAGCAGTACGTCTTCGAGGCGCTGCGGGCCGGGGCCGGCGGCTACCTCCTCAAACGGGTGGACGGCCCCGAGCTCGTCCGGCGGCTGGAGGAGGTCGCGCGGGGCGAGACGGTCGTCGACCCGACGCTCGCCGGGCGGATGGCCGTCACCGCCGCGCGGCTGACCCGCGGCGAGTTCTGGCCGGGCGCCAACCGGGGCCTCACGCAGCGCGAGAGCGAGGTGCTGTCGCTGCTGGTCGGGGGCCTGTCGAACAAGGCGATCGCGGCGCGGCTCGTGCTGAGCGAGGAGACCGTGAAGAGCCACCTGCGCGCCCTGTACCGCAAGCTGGAGGTCGCCGACCGGTCGGCGGCGATCGCGGTCGCGCTGCGCGAGGGCCTGTTCCGGTGACGTCGCCGCTGGAGCTGCTCGCCGGGCGCGGGAGCGACCTGCTCGTCCGCGTCGTGGCCGCGGCGTGCTCCGACCGCGAGCTGCCGCGGATGGCCGAGGAGCTGGCCGGCCTCGTCGTCCGGTCGGCGCGGGCGCTGACGTTCTGCGACGTGTACGTCCTCGACGAGGACGAGCGCGCCCTCGAATGGTCGGGCCCGCCCGTCCCGCTGGGGGAGGGCGACGCCGGCTGGGTCGCCGCGCACGGCCGGGTCCGCCCGCACCCGGACGGGCGCGGGGCGGCGATCCCCGTGCACGGCGACGGCGGCGTGATCGCGGTCGTGGACGTCCGGTCCGCCGGTCCCGCGCCGCCGGAGGACCTCGCCCTCGCCGCCGCGCTGGCCGGGCTGTTCGCGCCGGTGCTGTCGTCGTGCCGCAGGCTGCGCACCGCGCGCGAGCGCGAGCACGCGGCCGAGCGGTTCGCCGAGCGGGCCGTCGAGGCGCAGGAGGCCGAGCGGTCCCGGCTGAGCCGGGAGATCCACGACGGCATCGCGCAGCGGCTCGCCAGCCTCGGCTTCCACCTGTCGGCCGCCGAGCGGGCGCTGCCCGAGCACCATCCCGAGGCGCTGGCGCAGATCATGATGGCGCGGCGGCTGTGCGAGCTGTCCGCCGCCGAGACGCGCGCGGCGATCGGCGGCCTGCGCCCGCCCGTGCTGGACGATCTGGGCCTGTCGGCGGCGCTCGCCACCCTCGCCCGGGAGGCCGGGGACGGGCTGGAGGCCCCGTCCGGCGCGATCGACGTGACGGTGACCATCGAGGGCGAGCTGGAGGACGAGCTGCCCGACCACGTGCAGACCGCGCTGTACCGGATCGCGCAGGAGGCGGTCGGCAACAGCCTGCGGCACGCGTCCGCGACCTGCGTGGACCTGCTGCTGGAGCACTCCGCCGACCGGGTCCGGCTGCGGGTCGCCGACGACGGGACCGGGTTCTCCGTCCGGGACGTGCTCGCGCAGGGCCGCCGGCCCGACTGCTACGGGCTGCGCGGCATGCGGGAGCGCGCCGAGCTGCTCGGCGGCCGGGTCGCGGTGCGGAGCAGGCCCGGCGCCGGGACGACGGTCGAGGCCGTCATCCCCGTCCCCGGCCGCCGCGCGGTCACCGCGCCTCCAGCACCCGGAAGGTGATCCCGGCCTTGACGAGCCGGTCGATGAGCGCGCCGCCCATCGCGGTCGCCGTCGTGACCTGCCCGGACGTCGCGGGCAGGTCGTCGTGGGCGAGGCACAGCGCCGACTCGGCGAGCATCTTGGCCGTCTCGGTGTAGCCGGGATCGCCGCCCGCGACCTCGGTGACGACGCGCCTGCCGCCGCCCTCGCCGGCGAACTTCACGCTGAACCAGTTGCCGGCGCGCCGCTCGGGCGACGGCCCGTCGCCCGGGGTGCGGGCCCGCAGCAGGAGGCCGCGGGTCGGCGGGAGCGAGGAGAGCGCGAGCAGCGCGCCGGAGCCCGCGGCCAGGCCGGCGGCGGTGGCGAGGTGCTTGACGGCGAGGTAGTGGCCGTAGGAGAAGTCGGGGCCGTAGCGGTCGAGGGCCGCCGCCGACCGGGTGACGATCTGCGGGTCGATGGTGGGCAGCGGCAGCGTCCAGCCGTCCCCGATGCGGGACCTGGGCGCCGGGCTCCGCGAGATGCGCACCCTGCGGCCGGCGGGCCGGTCCTCCAGCCGGCGGCGCTCGCGTTCGGCGCGCAGCATGCCGGCCGGGTCCCCGAAGATGCCGACGGCCGAGTGCAGGGTGCCGCCGGACGCGTCCCCGCGCACCCGCAGGAACCCTTCGACGTGCAGCGGGACGCCCTCGGGGAGCTGCTTGACCGTGAAGTAGGCGCCGAGGTCGTGCGGGATCGAGTCGAAGCCGCAGGCGTGCACGATCCGCGCCCCGCTGCGCACCGCGTCCCGGTGGTACTTCACGTACATGCGGTCGACGAAGGTGGGCTCGCCGGTGAGGTCGACGTAGTCGGTCCCGGCGCGCGCGCACGCCGCGACCAGGGGCTCGCCGTACTGGACGTAGGGCCCGACCGTGGTGATGACGACGCGCGCCGATTCGGCGATGGCCTCTATGGACGCGGTGTCGGTGGTGTCGGCGTGCAGCAGCGGAAGTCCGGCGCAGGCCGGGTCGATCTTCGCCAGGCGGTCGCGGACGGCCGTGAGCTTGGCCCGGTTGCGCCCGGCGAGCGCCCAGCGCGTCCCCGCGCCGGCGTGCTCCGCCAGGTACTCGGCGGTCAGCGCGCCGGTGAAGCCGGTGGCGCCGAACAGGACGACGTCGTACGGGCGGGCGGAGTCGTACGGGCGGGCAGAGTCGTTCGGGCGGGCAGAGTCGTTCGGGCTGTCGGCGATCATGATGCCCCTCTCACGGTTCCGAACCTGATTCTGTCCTGTCGGGCGGGGCGGATGTGCGGCAGTCCGCCGATGTGAGGCACCGCACTCCTCTAAGGTTTCCCCGATGACGGGGAATGGTGGTGTCGTGACCGGGCTGGCCGTGGCGATGGACGTGGTCGCCGTCGGCTTCCTCGCGTTCTTCGTGGTGCTGCTGACGCGGGGGAGGAGCGCGCAGGCCGACGAGGGCGGGCGATCCGTCGCCATGGTGCTGATCGCCGTCAGCCTGGGGCTGCTGTCGGTGTCGCTGTGGAGCCTGCCCTAGCGGGGCGCGCGGGGCGCGCGGGGCGCCATCCCGGCGCGTCCAGCAGGTGCCGGACGAACAGCAGCGTCGTCGCGGTGGGCGCGGCCCCGGCGACCGCGTGCCAGGGGCGGTCGAGCGGCATCCCCGGCGCGTCGATCACCACCAGGCGCCCGGCGTCCAGTTCGGCGCCGACCGCGTCCCGCGACATCAGGGCCACCCCGAGCCCGGCCGCCGCGCCCGCGATGACCGCGCCGTTCGAGCCGAGCACGAGCCGGGGCGGCGCGGCCTCGCGTTCGGCCAGGTAGGCGTCCGCGCTCGCCCGCGTCCCCGAGCCCGGCTCCCGCATCACCCAGGGCGTGCGGGCCAGCGCGAAACCGTCCGCGACGCCGGGCGCCCCGACGACCACCAGCTCGTTCGGACGCCTGGCCAGCACGGTCGCCGCGACCTCGGCGGGCGGACGCCCGGCGAGCACCAGGTCGGCCTCGTGCGCGGCGAGGCTGCTCCACACCTGGCGGCGCGGCCCCACCTCCAGCGTCAGCTCGACGCCCGGCCACCGGGCCCGGAACGAGGCGAGCAGCTCGGGGAGGATCTGGTCGGCGGCCGTCGTCACCGCCGCCAGGCGCAGCGGCCCGTGCCCCGGGTCGGCCGCGCCGCGCGCCGCCGCCCGCCCCTCCTCCAGCAGCCCGAGCACCTGCCGCGCGTACCCGGCGTAGACGGTCCCGGCCGGGGTCAGCCGGACGCCCCGCCCCACCCGCTGGACGAGCGGCACGCCGAGGTCGCGGGTCAGCGCCGCGACCGCCGCCGAGACCGCCGACTCCGTCACGTACAGCCGCCGCGCCGCCGCCCGCACCGACCCGGCGTCGGCGAGCGCGACGAACGTCCGCAGGCGCGCCTCCGTCACGTCCGGCCTCCTGTCTCCGACGAAGTCGGCCCCGGGGGCGTCCCCTCGGAAGTGCTCGTTCAAGTGAATGCTTCAGGGTCACCGTAGAACACTTGATGGACATCGCAAGTGTCGGGAGGCGAAGCTTCGAGGCGTCACGGTTGCACGCGGCCGGGACGCGGCGCTCCGCTCCGGATCCCCTGGGACATGCCGTCCTCCACCTGGGGCGGAGCGCCGCGTCCCGGTCGTCCAGGAAGGAGCGGCGATGAGCTCGGGCAGATGGTCGGCGGGCGTGATCCCCTACGCGGAGATGGGCTACTGGCGTCCGGACTACGAGCCGAAGGACAGCGACATCCTCGCCGCCTTCCGGATCACGCCGCAGCCGGGCGTCCCGCCGGAGGAGGCGGGCGCGGCCGTCGCGGGCGAGTCGTCCACCGCGACGTGGACGGTCGTCTGGACGGACCGTCTCACGTCCTACGAGAACTACCAGGCCAAGTGCTACAAGGTGGAGCCGGTTCCCGGGCAGGAGAACCAGTTCATCGCCTACATCGCCTACGACCTCGACCTGTTCGAGGAGGGGTCGATCGCGAACCTGACGTCGTCCATCATCGGGAACGTCTTCGGGTTCAAGGCGCTGAAGGCCCTCCGCCTGGAGGACATGCGGATCCCGACCCACTACGTGAAGACGTTCCAGGGTCCGGCGCACGGCATCATCATGGAACGCGAGTACCTGGGCAAGTTCGGGCGTCCGCTGCTGGGCGCCACGGTCAAGCCCAAGCTCGGGCTCTCCGCGCGCAACTACGGACGCGTCGTCTACGAGGCCCTCCGCGGCGGCCTCGACTTCACCAAGGACGACGAGAACATCAACTCCCAGCCGTTCATGCGCTGGCGCGACCGCTTCCTCTACTGCATGGAGGGCGTCAACAAGGCGCAGGCCGCCTCGGGCGAGGTCAAGGGCCACTACCTCAACGTCACCGCCGCGACGATGGAGGACATGTACGAGCGCGCCGAGTTCGCCAAGGAACTGGGCAGCGTCATCGTGATGATCGACCTCACCATCGGTTACACGGCGATCCAGTCGATGGCCAACTGGGCGCGTAGGAACGGCGTCATCCTGCACCTGCACCGCGCAGGGCACTCCACCTACACGCGGCAGAAATCGCACGGCGTGAACTTCCGCGTCATCGCCAAGTGGATGCGCCTCGCCGGCGTGGACCACATCCACGCCGGGACGGTCGTCGGCAAGCTGGAGGGCGACCCGAACAGCGTCCGCGGCTACTACGACACCCTGCGCCTGGACAAGGTGGAGGCCGACCCGGTGAAGGGCCTCTACTTCGACCAGGAATGGGCGTCGATGCCCGGGACGATGCCCGTCGCGTCCGGCGGCATCCACGCCGGGCAGATGCACCAGCTCCTGCACTACCTGGGCGAGGACTCGATCCTCCAGTTCGGCGGCGGGACGATCGGCCACCCGATGGGCATCGCCGCCGGCGCCGCCGCCAACCGCGTCGCGCTCGAAGCGATGATCAAGGCGCGGAACGAGGGCCGCGACTACCTGGCCGAGGGCCCCGACATCCTGCGCGCCGCCGCCAAGAACAGCCGCGAACTCGACGTCGCCCTGTCCACGTGGGGCGACGTCACCTTCACCTACGAATCCACCGACACCCCCGACGTCGTCGAGACCCCGGTGAGCATCTGATGCGAATCACTCAAGGCACCTTCTCCTTCCTGCCCGACCTCACCGACGAGGAGATCGCCCGGCAGGTCGCCTACGCCCTCGACCAGGGCTGGCCCTGCTCGGTCGAGTTCACCGACGACCCGCACCCGCGCAACTCCTACTGGGAGATGTGGGGCCTGCCGATGTTCGACCTCGCCGACCCCGCCGGCGTCCTGTACGAGATCAACGAGTGCCGCAAGGCGTACCCGGACCGCTACGTCCGCCTGAACGCCTACGACGCCCGCTACGGACGGCAGACGACGGCGCTCCAGTTCATCGTCCAGCGCCCCGCCGAGGAGCCCGGCTTCCGGCTCGACCGCGAGGAGACGTCCGACCGGCGCATCCGCTACACGCTCCACCCGTACGCGCTCGACCGCCCCGAGGGCGACCGCTACGGGGCGGGACGTTGAGCGGACGCCCCGGCTTCGGGATGCGCCAGAACGGCTCCCCGGTGGACTCCTCCGAAGCTCCCGCCACCGGGGAGCCGCTCCCTCCCGGAGCCCGCGTCGACCTCGCCAGGGAACGCGCCGAGTCCCAGGCCGACTCCGTCCTGGAGGCCCTCGACGCCGAACTCGTCGGCCTCGCCCCGGTCAAGACCCGCATCCGGGAGATCGCGGCGCTGCTGCTCGTCGACCGCGTCCGGGCCCGGTTCGGCATCGACTCGGGGCGACCCAACCTGCACATGTGCTTCACCGGCAGCCCGGGGACGGGCAAGACGTCCGTCGCCGTCCGGCTCGCCGAACTGCTGCACCGCCTCGGCTACATCCGCCGCGGCCACCTCGTCTCCGTCACCCGCGACGACCTCGTCGGCCAGTACGTCGGGCACACCGCGCCCAAGACCAAGGAGGTCCTGAAGCGCGCGATGGGCGGCGTCCTGTTCATCGACGAGGCGTACTACCTGTACCGGGCCGAGAACGAGCGCGACTACGGGCAGGAGGCCATCGAGATCCTCCTCCAGGTGATGGAGAACCAGCGGGACGACCTCGTCGTCGTCCTCGCCGGCTACAAGGACCGCATGGACTCCTTCTTCGCGTCCAACCCCGGCATGAGCTCCCGCATCGCCCACCACATCGACTTCCCCGACTACGAGCCGGACGAGCTGGAGGCCATCGGCCGCCTGATGACCGAGCGGGCGGGCTACGTCCTCGCCGCCGAGACCGAGGCGGTCTTCCGCGACTACCTGTCCCGGCGCCGCGCGCAGCCCCGCTTCGCCAACGCCCGGTCCGTCCGCAACGCCGTCGAGCGCGCCCGCCTCCGCCACGCCAACCGCCTCCTCGCCCAGGGCGGCGAGGTCGGCCGCGAAGACCTCACCACGCTCCACCCGGACGACTTCCTCGCCAGCCGCGTCTTCGGGTGACCGGTGTCACGTCCGATCCGGGGATGAGCCTCCGCATGTCCTAATGTTGGGCTTACGACATGTAGAGGTGGGGGAGAAGTTGCTTAACCCTGAGGATCTGTACGAGCTTGACGCCGACCTGCCGGAGATGACGGGTCCGGTGCTGCTGCACAGCCTCGACGGCTTCGTGGACGCCGGATCCACCGGGCAGCTCGTGCGCGAGCACCTCCTGGAGACCCTTGAGCACCGCGTGATCGCCCGCTTCGACGTCGACTCGCTGATCGACTACCGGGCCCGCCGGCCGCCGATGACGTTCGACCGCGACCACTGGTCCGCCTACGACGCGCCCGAGCTGGTCGTCCGGCTGCTGCGCGACGACGCCGGCACGCCGTTCCTGATGCTGTCCGGGCCGGAGCCCGACCGGCTGTGGGAGGGCTTCACCTCGTCCGTCGTCCACCTGGTCGAGAAGCTCGGCGTGGGCGTCGTCGTCGGCTTCCACGGCATCCCGATGGGCGTCCCGCACACCCGTCCCGTCGGCACCACCGCGCACGCCACCCGCCCCGAGCTGATCACCAAGAACTCGTGGTTCGACAAGGTCCAGGTGCCCGGCAGCGCCGCCGGGCTGCTGGAACTGCGGCTCGGCGAGGCCGGGCACGACGCCGTCGGGTTCGCCGTGCACGTCCCGCACTACCTCGCCCAGTCCGCCTACCCGGCCGCCGCCGTCGCCGCGCTGGAGGCGATCGTCTCCGCGACCGGCCTGGTGCTGCCCGCCGACCCGCTCCGCGAGGCCGCCGCCGCCACCGACGCCGACATCGCCGAGCAGGTCGACGGCAACGACGAGGTCGAGAAGGTCGTCCGGGCCCTGGAGCAGCAGTACGACGCGTTCGCCGGCGCCGCCGAGCGCGACAACCTGCTCGCCGAGTCGCAGGACATGCCCACCGCGGACGAGCTCGGCGCCCAGTTCGAGCGGTTCCTCGCCGAGCAGGACGGGCCCGACTCCTCCGGGTAGACATATCCCGTCCGCCGCTGGGTAGGCGAGCGCCCGAGAGGGGAGGTTCGCTCATGGCCCAGAAGGTGAACGAGGTGATGACGCCCGTGCCCGTGGCGGTGTCTCCGGACACGTCCCTGGTGGAGGTCGGCGACCTCATGCGGCAGCACGGCATCGGCGACGTCCTCGTCGTCCACGAGGGGCGGCTCCGCGGCCTGGTCACCGACCGCGACATCGTGGTCCGCGCCGTCGCCGCGCAGCGCGACATGTCCGGCACGACCGTCGCCGAGATCTGCAGCACCAACATGATCACGGTCGCGCCCGGCGAGGACGCCGACGAGGCGGTGCGGCTGATGCGCGAGAACGCCGTCCGCCGCGTCCCGGTCGTGGACGGCGACCGCCCGATCGGCATGGTGTCCATCGGCGACCTGGCCGTCCAGCGGGACGAGCGGTCGGCCCTCGCCGACATCAGCGCCGAGCCGCCCAACACATGATCACACTCAGGCTGCGGGACGCCGAACTCGCCGGCGACCTGGCGATACCGGACGGCGCGACCGGCGTCGTCCTCTTCGCGCACGGCAGCGGCAGCTCCCGGCTGAGCCCCCGCAACCGCGCCGTCGCCGACGGCCTGAACGCCGCCGGGATCGGGACGCTCCTCATCGACCTGCTCACCCGGCACGAGGACGAGGTCGACCGCGTCACCGCCGCCCTGCGCTTCGACATCGAGCTCCTCACCCTCCGCCTGATCGGCGCCGTCGACCGGCTCACCGAGGGCCTGGAGTCCGCCCCGCACACCGCCGGCCTCCCCATCGGCCTGTTCGGCGCCAGCACCGGCGCCGCCGCCGCGCTCGCCGCCGCGGCCGCCCGCCCCCGGATCGGCGCGGTCGTCTCCCGCGGCGGGCGGCCCGACCTCGCCGGCCCGTCCCTGCCGCGCGTCCAGGCCCCCGTCCTGCTGATCGTCGGCGGCCGCGACCCGGAGGTCCTCCGGCTGAACGAGCAGGCGCACGAAAAGCTCGAACGCTCCGACATCCACATCGTCTCCGGTGCGACCCACCTGTTCGAGGAGCCCGGCGCCCTCGAAGAGGTCACCACCCAGGCGGCCGACTGGTTCAACCGGCACTTGTGATGCGCGACGTCATCGTGGTCGGAGCCGGCCCCGCCGGCTCGTCCGCCGCGTGCCACCTGGCCCGCGCCGGCCTGGACGTCCTCGTCCTGGAGAAGACGTCGTTCCCGCGCGAGAAGATCTGCGGCGACGGCCTCACCCCCCGCGCCGTCGACGAGCTCCGCGCCCTGGACATCGACCTCTCCGGCTGGTTCCGCACCGAAGGCGTCCGCCTCATCGGCGCCGGCCGCACCCTGGAACTCCCGTGGCCGTCCGGCCACGGCCTCACCCGCACCCGCTCCGGCCTGGACGAACTCCTGGCCCGCCAGGCCGTCGCCGCCGGCGCCACCCTCCTGGAGAACACCAAGGTCACCGCCCCCGTCAGCACCCGCGGCCGCGTCACCGGCGTCCGCACCGCCACCGGGACCCACGCGGCCCGCCTGGTCATCGCCGCGGACGGCGCCTCGTCCCGCCTCTCCGTCGCGCTGGGCCTGCACCCCCGCCGCGACCGCCCCATCGGCATCGCGGGCCGCCGCTACTACCGCAGCCCGCGCCACGACGACGCCCACCTCGAGATCTGGCTGGACCTCGCCCCCGCCGGCTACGGCTGGATCTTCGGCGTGGGCGACGGCACCTGCAACGTCGGCGTCGCCCTCCTGCGCACCCAGCACCCCGACTACCACCGCCTGCTCTCCCGCTGGCTGGAGCGCGTCCCGTCCGCCTGGGGCCTCACCGACGGCAACGCCACGGGCCCGCTGCGCGGCGCCGCCCTCCCCATGGGCTTCAGCCGCCGCCCCCACTACCTCCCGGGGCTGCTGCTCGCCGGCGACTCCGGCGGCATGGTCAACCCGTTCAGCGGCGAGGGCATCGCCTACTCCCTGGAAGCGGGCCGCATCGCCGCCGAGGTGATCACCACCGCCTTCCACGCCCCGTTCCCCGAACACGCGCTCCAGAGCTACCCGTCCGCCGTCCGCCGCGCCAACGGCCGCCCCTTCACCCTCGGCCGCGCGTTCACCCGCGCCATGGACGACCCGCGCGTCATGCGCCTGGCCACCCGGCACGGCCTCACCCGCCCCGCCCTCATGCGCTTCGCCCTCACCCTCGCCGGCGGCATGCCGCCCGCCCCCGTCCCCACCGCCGCCGACCGCCTGGCCGCCGCCTTGACCCGCCTCACCCCCGCCTCCTGAATACCGTTTCGCGATCGCCCCCACGAACCGGGTACGCTTTCCCGGCAACGCGGGCGCGTAGCTCAGGGGTAGAGCACTCGCCTTACAAGCGAGGAGTCGGCGGTTCGAAACCGTCCGCGCCCACCAGCGAAAAGACCCTGTTCCCGATCATGGGAACAGGGTCTTCGTGCCATTAGCGTGCCATTAGCCGACGAGCGCGAGCGATCCGGCCGCCCCATCGTCGTCGTCCGGGTTCTCGTTGTTGATCTTGTTGTCCATGGCCTGGGCGATGGCTCGGTTACCGCCCGCCGTCCGGTGCTGGTAGATCATCGCGGCCCGCACGCTGTCATGCCCCATCCGTTCCATGAGGTCGCGGAGCGTCGCGCCGGACTCGGCCGCGAACGTGTTCCCGGTGTGGCGCAGATCGTGAAAGTGCAGGTTCGGCACGCCGAGCTTGGCCACGGCCGCGCCCCATTTGGTAGCGCGCCGGAAGTTAGCCCGCCGCAGGACGCCGCCACGCTTGCCCGTGAAGATCAGCGCGTCATCCTCGGCCCCGGTGAAGTTGCCGAGATGCCGCCGCAGGTCCGGGATGATCGCTTGGGGGAGTGCCACGGTGCGGAGGCCAGCCCGTGACTTGGGCGGCCCGATGATCAGTTCGCCGGTGTCCAACTCGACTTGCGCTTGCCGAACGGTGACCGTCCCGGCGTTGAGGTCGAGGTCCATCCTGCGCAGCGCGACGACTTCACCCCACCGGAGGCTTGCGAACGTCGCGAGGAGGACGAGGGCGCGCAGATGCTCCGGAACCATCCCGGCGAGCTTGAGGACCTGGGCGACCGTGAGGACCGGCCGCTCGTCCGGCTTCTCTTCACCGGCACCTTTGATCCGGCACGGGTTGCGGGAGATGATCATGTCGTCGGTCGCCGTCATGAGGACGGCCCGCAGCAGCCGGTACGCCTTTGCCACCTCGGACGCCCCGACGCCAGCGCTGATCAGGGTTGCCCGCCACTCGCGGACGGTCGCCGTGTCGATCTTGCCGATGGGCACATTGCCGAGATAGGGCGTGATGTGACGGCGGAGAAGACCTGTGTAGATCTCGACCGTACGCGCCCGCAGGTCCGGCCGCTCTTTGATCCACTTGGCCGCGTACTCGGAGAGCTTGACCTTGGCCCGTTGCGGGTCCGTCCAGTCGCCGGTGACTAGCTTCGCTTCCATCAGCGAGAGCTGTCGTTCCGCCTCACGCTTGGTGGGGTACGTCGTTCCGGCCGAGCGCATCTTGCCGTCCGGTCCCTGGTACCTGACTTGGAAGCGCCCCGAGGGCAGTTCGCGGATGCTGCCGAACCGGCGCTTCCCCTTCTGGTTCGCCATCAGGCGGCCTCCCTGCTCTCAGTTGCCGAAAGTTCGGTCGACGTTGCTTGGTCGAGTTGGCGACGCCGTTGGATGCGTTCGTTGATCAGCAGCAAGAGCCGTTGTTCGGCGGGTTTCACGTCGGGGTCACCGGGGCCGGCTCTCTCCCAGACGTGGACCGCTTGCGGGTCGGACGGGTTCGACACGGGGACGCCAGCCTCAGCCAAGCGAGCCAGCACCCAGGCTTTGCGGTCGGCTTTGTGGTCGGCGAGGGTTTTGCCGGACCATTTGCGGGAGACCAGGACGCGGCGTCCGCCGTAGCCGAGGTGTTCGTGTCGGTGTGCTTTGCCCTTGCAGTAGCCCGGTGTCATGCCTTTGCGGGGGTTCTTGGGCTGGATGCCATAGCGCAGCCAGTTCGCGCACGTGGGCGAGCACGGTTCGTAGCGGAGCGTTTCGGCCATGCGGTCGACGTGCTCACGCTGCGCGCTTGTCTCGGCGTTGTGGCACTCGGCCACGCCCTTGACGAGGTACTTGGTCAGGTAGCCGATGCAGCGTCGGGAGTCGGCCGAGTCGGCGAGGACGCCTTGCGCGTCGATCTGTCGCCCGAACTTCACCACGTGCAGGGGTTCGGCATCGTCGTCCTGGCAGAGGGCGTCTAGGGCCTCATCCCAGGTGGGGAGGACTTCGCCGGTTGCCGGGTCGAGGTAGCCGCCGCCGTCCTGGCCCGCGATCTCGTCCCAGACGGGCAGGTGTTCGCCGTCGAAGACGACGCGGTCGGTCGGAGGCCACCACACTTGGTGGTAGGTGGCTGCCACCACCTGACGCAGTTCAGCGCGGGAGATGGTTCCGCGTATGGCCATGTGCAGGTGGGGAGCGAGACGGCGTTGCGGTTCGACGGCGGCGAAGTACTGGACGTCGTAGCCGACGAACCGGCGCAGGTTCTGCACGAATCGGTCGACCAGCTTGGAGAAGTGCAGGGCGTCACGGGCCGCCCGCGCGTAGTCGTACGACTCAGGGTCGACCGGTGTTCCGTCACCCCGCACCCGCCCGTACGAGTCGAGGGTGAGGGTGAGGAACAGCGAGGGCCGGAAGGTCTGGCCGTCCTTGCCGTGGAAGACCTTGCCGAGGGTGCGGGAGTCGACCGGACGCCGGGGAAGGTCGGGCGCGTCCTGCCTCCGACGAGTCGACCGAGTGCGCCGGCTCTTGCCCTCCTCGGTCTTGAGGGCACCGCGGACGCCCGTTCGTTCTAGTTCGTTGTCGAGGTCACGCACCACGGCATCCCAGAACGAGGCGTCTTCCCCGTCCGCCGTCCCGTCCTCGGCCGCGCGGTCACGGGCCGCCGCAGCTTGCGCCCGCAGTTCCATCCAGGCGCGTTGCTCGATGTCGGGGTCGGCGCGGGTGATGACGGGTTCTTCGGTGAGGTGCCAGCCCTGGCGGCACTGGACGGCGCGGAGTTTGCGCTTGCGTTCGGCGCAGGACGGGCAGACGGAGGCCAGGGTGTGACCGCAGGGGACGTAGACCATTTCGGCCGCGCCCGTGTGCAGGTCGACCCGCCGCATGGGCACCGGTCGGATACAGACGCCGTGTTCGACCGCGACCGCTTCCAGCACACCCCGCGCCAGTGGAGCCAGCGTCTTGACCACCGGTTCCGGAACGGGTTCGGCCGGAGGGGACGGGGAGACCTCGGGAGCGTCGAGGGTGGGTTGGGTCACGCGAGGAACCGAGTTGGTCACGCAGCCCCCTTGATGTCGAGGTCAGGCAGGCCGAGCGCGACCATGTCGTGGATGTCGTTGTCGGAGACGTAGGCCGCCCGGACCCGGACCGGGTCAGGTGAGGTTTCCAGTCGGACGAACCCGACGCCCGCGCCGATCTCGGGGATGGAGGAGATCTGGTCTGCGAGGGCGCCACGGTCGCGGGCGCCGTCGCCGAGCACCATGTCCACCTGTTCGTCTTCATCGAGGCGCAGGGCGATGCGGTCGGGGAACAGGTTGCGCAGGTTGTTGACCTCTTTGCGCGCGTCCTGCTGCGCCCCGATCACGCAATAGCCGACCGACCGGCCCTGTGAGGTGAGCACGGCCAGCGCGGACTCGGCCCGCTTGCGTAGGTCGCGTTCGGGGCAGTAGGCGGTCAGGAACGCCAGCTCGTCCACAACGATGACCCGGAACGGGAACTCATGCGACGGCGTGAACGACCGCGTCACCCCCGCGAACCGTTCCGCGCGAGCGTTCATGTCCTCGGCCGCCGCCTCCAGCAGCTCGACCATGCCGCCCTTGGGGTCATCGCTGTACCGGCCGTACCGCTCGAACAGGGGACGGCCGAAGGACAGTTCCATGCGTTTGGGGTCGACCGCCCACACCTCCACCAGCCCCGCGAGCATCAGCGGCAGCAGCGCGCGAATGGTGGACCAGATGACCGAGCCCTTGCCGGCCCCTGTCGCGCCCGCAATGAGAACGTGCGTCCCGAGGAGCCGCAGGAGCCAGGGTGAGCCGTCCTCAGTGCGCCCGACCGGCAGCGCCCGAAGGTCGACCGCGGAGGCGTCCGGAACGGGCAAGGCCGGGATCGGGACGGCAAGGGCATCACGGCGGACGAACTCCAGCCAGATCCGTCCCGGACGGTCCCCGACCCGGACGCGGACGAGCGAAGCGCCGAAGCCGTGCGCGAGGTTGACCGCGACCCGCTCCCACGCGTCGGGAGCCTGCCCCTTCAACATGCGGACCAGCACCCGGTCCGAGGTCGGGCCGCAGCGGACCCGGACCAGGGAGGGCAGGTACTCCCGCCCCTTGTGGACCTTGGTCAGGCCCGCCGTGACCAGGACCGGTTGCCAGTCCCGCCGGTACACCAAGATGAGTCGCCACCGGGCACGGGCCCGACGGGCGATCCAGCGGACGAAGGACGGACGGTCCACCACCGCCCACACGCCCAAGCCCACGGCGACGAGGGCCAGGACCAGGACGGGGACGAGCCACCCGAACCGGACGCCGAGCCAGCCCAGACCGGACAGGACCGAGACGGGGACGATGTTGCGGACCAGGAACACGACCGTCCGCACCAGCGCGCGGACGGCGTTGACGATGAGCACCAGGCCCTCGGGCATGTGCCACACCGGAGGCGCCCACTTGGGCGCGGCGAACGGGTCACGCTGCGCCTCAACCGCCACGTTCTCACCGGGGCCGAGCTTGCGGAACTCCCAGGCCATAACCTGGACACCTCTTCTCTTTCAAGCTGTGGGAGAGC
>NZ_JBGNUS010000011.1:0-230336 GCF_041951365.1 Actinomadura sp. GTD37 | reverse complement strand
GGATCACTCCTGCACTGGACCCGCAAAATGATCGAGATCCGGCAACGCCACCCCGTCTTCGGCGTCGGCTCCTACGTCGAACTCTCCGCCTCCAACCCCTCCGTCCTCGCCTTCACCCGCGAGATCAACGGCGGGGACGCCAACCAGTGGGGCGGAATGGACACCGTCCTCTGCGTGAACAACCTGTCGCGCTTCCCGCAGCCGGTCGAACTGGATCTGCGGCGCTTCCGGGGCTCCGCGCCGATCGAATGCATGGGCGGCGTCCAGTTCCCGCCCATCGGCGAACTCCCCTACCTGCTGACGCTCCCGGGACACGGCTTCTACTGGTTCCTGCTCCCGCCTGAGCCCGAGGAGAACGAGCCCGGCGAAGGAGCGCGGTAGCCGTGCCCCCGCCGCCCGGCCGCTCCCTCGTTCGGCTCCTGTCCGACTGGCTGCCCCGGCAGCGGTGGTTCGGCGGCAAGGACGTCCCCGTCGACGAGATCTCCATCGGCACCGCCACCGAGCTCCGCGGCGGCGACCCCGCCCTCCACCACCTCGTCCTCGACGTCCGGCAGAACGGCGCCACCGACCAGTACCAACTGCTCCTCGGCGTCCGCCGCCACCTGCCCGACCGGCTCCGGCACGTCGAGATCGGCCGGACGGCGGGCGAACCGGCGATCACCGGGCACGTCTACGACGCCGCCCACGACCCCGACCTGACCGGGATGCTGCTCGGCCTCATGGCGGACGAGACGGCCGTCGGGCCGCTGCGCTTCCGCCGCGCCCCCGGGACCGGCATCCGCACCGGCCTGGACGGCCTGCCGACCTCGGCCGAGCAGAGCAACACCTCACTGGTCTTCGACGACGCCTACATCCTCAAGCTGTTCCGGCGCCTGTCCCCCGGCGTGAACCCCGACCTGGAGGTCAACCTCGCGCTGTCCCGCGAGGGCTGCGAGCACGTCCCCGCCGTGCACGGCTGGATCGAGCTCGAACCCGGCGCGGACGGCCGCGGCCCGCCCGGCGCGGACGGCGGCGAGCCCGTCACGCTGGCGCTGCTGTCGCAGTTCCTGCGCACCGGGACGGACGGCTGGCAGCTCGCCCTCACCAGCGTCCGCGACTGGTTCGCGCAGCCCGTCCCGCCGGGACCGCCCGGCGCCGTCACGACGAGCGACGCGGGGGACGCCGGCGGCGACTTCGCGGCCGAGGCCGAACGGCTCGGCGCCGCCACCGCGCAGGTGCACCGCGACCTCGCCCGCGCGTTCGGCGTGACGCGGACGCCGCCCGAGGTGCTGCGCGACATCGTCTACGGCATGAACGTGCAGCTCGACCAGGTCACCGCCGCCGTGCCCGAGCTGCGCCCGCACGCGCACGCGATCCGCGCGGCGTTCGACCGGGTCGCGGCCGAGGCGGCGGCGCTGCCGTTCCAGCGGATCCACGGCGACTACCACCTCGGCCAGGTCATGCGCACCGACGCGGGCTGGTACCTGCTGGACTTCGAGGGCGAGCCCGCCCGCGTCCCCGCCGAGCGCCGCGCCCTCGCGCACCCGCTGCGGGACGTCGCCGGGATGCTGCGCTCCTTCGAGTACGCGGCGCGGTTCCTGTTCGTGCGCGACGGCGGGCTGCCGGCCGACTCCGCGGACGCGCTGGAGCTGCGCGCCGCCGCGTGGGCGGAGCGGAACAGGGCGGCGTTCTGCGCCGGCTACGCGGCGGCCGGCGGCGCCGACCCGGCCGCGCACGCCGCGCTGGTGCGGGCGTTCGAGCTCGACAAGGCGGTCTACGAGGTCCGCTACGAGGCGGCCAACCGGCCGTCGTGGCTGCCCGTCCCGCTGCGGTCCCTGGCCCGCCTCGCGGGCTGACCCGCGCCCCGCCTCGCGGGCCCGACCCGCACGCCGCCCGCTCAGAGGTCGATCGAGTAGTCGAGGACGACGCGGTCGGCGGGCAGCACGATCTCGCGGCACACCTCCATCACGCCGTCGTTCGCCAGCATCCGGCGGGTGATGCCGAGCACCGGCACGCCGCCGCTCATCCGGAGCGTCTCCGCCTCCTCGGGGGTCGGCATGCGGGACCGGACGGCCTCCTCCACCCGGATCGGCGGATGGCCGAGATAGGCCAGCTGCGCGAGCGTCCCGCCGGGCCACGGCTCGCGCGCGGGGTCGGAGACGGGCGTGTCGCCGACGAGGTCCCACGGCAGGTAGTTGACGGAGATCTGCTGCGGTTCGCCGCGCGCGTAGAAGACGAACCGGCGGCGCAGCAGGTCGGCGCCGGCCGGCAGCTCGAACAGCGCGCCCAGCTCGTCGTCGGCCCGCACCCGGGTGAACTCCTTGTCGAGCCGGTACTCCTCCCAGGTGATCCGCTGGTCGCGGGTGAAGGTCGTCTCGGGGACGGCGAGCGGCCGGCTCACCGCGCGGTACCGGTCCATCGCGACGCGGCGCGCAGGGGGGACGACCTTGACGAGCGTGCCGCCGCCGCGGCGGGTCTCGACGAGCCCCTCCCCGCGCAGCAGCGCGACGGCCTGCCGGACGACGATCTCCGAGACGCCGTGGGTCTCGCACATTTCCGCGATGGTCGGCAGCCGCGTCCCCGGCGGCAGGCTGCCGTCCCGGATCCCCTCCCGCAGCGTGTCGGCGATGCGCAGGTAGGCGGGACGGTCCGGCACCGGCGTCACCTCCCAACTCTGGTATCCGCGTTCGAACGATGTTCGACCCGGCGTTCGATCCTGGCTCGTCCCTTCCTGCCATCCATACCTTCCACGCGCTATCCGCGAGGGCACGGTCCGCTTACGGACAGCTTGACACCTCTTGGACCGAGTAAGACTTTTGTATACAGAAGAACGGCCTCGGGGAAGGGACGACCTTGATGGGCGACTTCGACGCCTTGAAGGCGGCCATCGAGGGAGACTTCCCGGGCTGGCAGGTGTGGCGCAGCGACGCGGGACGCTGGTACGCGACCCGCAGCGGCGACCTCACCGACGCCCAACTCCAGGCGGGATGTGCGATGACGGTGGCGGCGGACGACTCCGCGGGGCTCCGCCTACTGCTCGCCGAGCAGGCGCGGGGAGGGCACGGGGATGGATGAAGGGACGCCGCGGGGAACGGCGCGGCCCGGTCCGCGAGCGGGGGCGGACCGGGCCGGGGCGCTCCGGTACGGCAGGTACCTGTGTCGCTCAGGTGACACAGGAGTGGAGCCCTGGGCGGCGGGGTCGGTGTCACCCCTGGGGCGAGGTAGACGTGGCCGCACGGGCGGCGTCATTCGGCGCGACCCCACGACGCAGAGTCGAGCCGCCCGTGCGTCCGCAAACGGCGGGCCCCCGCCCGCCGTTCCCGATCCGGCGGAAACAGGTCCGCCCGTCATGTGAGACCGCCGCTTCTCGGGGCACCCCTACTGAGGTGAAAGCTCAGTGACGGGAGGCCATGAGGACATGGCACGGGTGACGCGCGCGGAGATCGACCGGCTCGTCGGCGGCGACCATCACGATCCGCACGGCGTCCTCGGGGCGCATCCGGGCCGGGACGGGGTGACGGTGCGGGCGCTGCGGCCGCTCGCCGAGAAGGTCGAGGTCGTCCTGCCGAACGGGGACCGGCACGCACTCCGCCACTTCCACCAGGGCCTGTTCAGCGGCACGCTCCCGGCGGGGGCGTCCCTCTCCGGCGCCGACGAGGCGAAGGCGCCGCTGGCCGTCCCCGACTACCGGCTCGCCGTCGCCTACGGGGACGGCGCCGAGTCGGTCCAGGACGACCCCTACCGGCACCTGCCGACGCTCGGCGAACTCGACCTGCACCTGATCGGCGAGGGCCGGCACGAGGAGCTGTGGCGGGCGCTCGGCGCGCGGGTCCGCTCCTACGCGTCCGCGTTCGGCACCGTCCACGGGACGGCCTTCGCGGTGTGGGCGCCGACGGCGCGCGGCGTGCGGGTGGTCGGCGACTTCAACCACTGGGACGGCCGCGCCCACCCGATGCGGTCGCTCGGCTCCTCCGGCGTCTGGGAGCTGTTCGTCCCCGGCGTCGGCGACGGCACGTGCTACAAGTACGAGATCCTCGGCGCGGACGGTGTGCTGCGCAGCAAGGCCGACCCCATGGCGCAGTTCACCGAGCGTCCCCCGGCGACGGCGTCGCGCGTGTTCACCTCGTCCTACGAGTGGGACGACGGCGACTGGATGGACGGCCGCAAGGAGCACGACTGGCTGCACGAGCCCATGAGCATGTACGAAGTGCATCTCGGGTCGTGGCGCCCTGGGCTCAGCTACAAGGAACTGGCCGTGGAGCTCACCGACTACGTGCGCGAGATGGGGTTCACGCACGTCGAACTGCTGCCGGTCGCAGAGCACCCTTATGGCCCGTCCTGGGGCTACCAGGTGACGTCCTACTACGCGCCGACCTCGCGGTTCGGCGACCCGGACGACTTCCGCCACCTCATCGACCGCCTCCACCAGGCGGGCATCGGCGTCATCATCGACTGGGTGCCGGCCCACTTCCCCAAGGACGAGTGGGCGCTGGCCCGGTTCGACGGCACCGCCCTGTACGAGCACGACGATCCGACGCGCGGCGAACACCCCGACTGGGGGACGCTCGTGTTCAACTACGGGCGCGCCGAAGTCCGCAACTTCCTGGTGGCGAACGCGTCGTTCTGGCTGGAGGAGTTCCACATCGACGGCCTGCGCGTGGACGCCGTGGCCTCGATGCTGTACCTCGACTACTCGCGCAACGAGGGCGAGTGGTCGCCCAACATCTACGGCGGGCGCGAGAACCTGGAGGCCATCTCCTTCCTCCAGGAGATGAACGCGACGGTCTACAAGCGCAACCCGGGCGTCGTGACGATCGCGGAGGAGTCGACGGCGTGGCCGGGCGTGTCCCGTCCGACCCATCTCGGCGGGCTCGGGTTCGGGTTCAAGTGGAACATGGGCTGGATGCACGACACGCTCGAATACCTGCGCCACGAGCCCGTGTTCCGGCACTACCACCACAACGAGATCACGTTCTCGCTGGTGTACGCGTTCTCGGAGAACTACGTCCTGCCGCTGTCGCACGACGAGGTCGTCCACGGCAAGGGGTCGCTGCTGAGCAAGATGCCGGGCGACGCCTGGCAGCAGTTCGCCGGGCTGCGCGCCCTGCTCGCCTACATGTGGTCGCACCCCGGCAAGCACCTGCTGTTCATGGGGCAGGAGTTCGGGCAGGGCGCCGAATGGGCGGAGGAGCGCCCGCTCGACTGGTGGCTGCTCGACAACGCGGCCGAGGGCGCCAACCACCTCGGGCTCCAGCGGCTCGTCCGCGACCTGAACCTCGCCTACCGGGCCGAGCCCGCGCTGTGGACGCGCGACAGCGACCACGAGGGCTTCCGCTGGATCGACGGCAACGACGCGGGCGGCAACACCCTGTCCTACCTGCGCTACGGGACGTCCCCGGACGGCGGCGAGCCGCCGGTCGCCGCGTGCGTCGTCAACTTCGCCGGGAACCCGCACGAGGACTACCGGCTCGGCCTGCCCCGCGCGGGCGGCTGGCGCGAGGTCGTCAACACCGACTCCTACGACTACGGCGGCAGCGGCGTCGGCAACATGGGGCGCGTCGAGGCGTCCGGCGGGCCGTGCCACGGCCTGCCCGCGTCCGCGGTGCTGCGCGTCCCGCCGCTGGGCGCGGTCTGGCTCGTACCCGAATAGGGCTCGTACACGAATAGGACTGGTACCTGAATGGGGCCGGTACCTGAATAGGGTGGGCGCATGCAGCGCCTGCACATCGTTCCCGGGTCGTTCACGGTCGAGCACCTCCCGCACGCGACGTTCCCCGAGACCGACGAGTGGATCGCGCTGGTGCGGGCCCCCGAGGGCCTCACCGTCGTGCGGGACGCGTCGCCGTTCACCGAGGCCGACCGCTGGGTCGGCTTCTACAGCGAGGCGGGCCACGGCCTCGACGTGCCCGGCATGCTCGCCGCGCTCGTGGGGCCGCTCGCGGAGGCCGGGGTGTCGGTCTTCGTCGCGTCCACGTACCACGCCGACCTCGTCCTCGTCCCCGAGCACCGGCTGGAGGACGCGACGGCCGCACTGCGCGACGCGGGCCACCGCGTCGAGGTGTAGGTAGGCGTCCGCCCGCGGGCGGGGTCTAGAGGCGTTCGAGGAGCCAGCGCGGGCCGGTGACGGCGGCGCCGGCGGCCTCGCAGCGGGCGCGCAGCTCGCGGTCGGCGGTGACCACCAGGTGCTCGGTGTCGGGCCCGGCCCGCTCGACGAGGTCGACGATCCGGTCGTCGCCGCTGCCGGGCGCCGCCACGACCTTCACCCCGTCGGACGGCTCGTCGGCGACCGGCCGCGCCGCGCCCTCCACGACCATGACGACCTCGGGGAAGCAGCGGTCGAACGGGACGACGCCGCCGGGCAGGCCCCGCACGCCGCCGCCCAGGGCCTTCAGGTCGTCGCGGAGCCGCGCGTTCGCCCCGGCGCGGTCCTTCCACCAGCCGTCGGCTCGGGCGCCCACGACGTTCGCCGCGTCCACGACGAGGACGAGCCCCTTCATCGCGTCCCGCAGGCGGGGCCACGACCGGGCGAACGGCTCGAACAGCTTGCGGCCGGTGACCTCCTCCAGCCGCACCCATTCGGCCCTGCGCGTCTCCCTGGACGCGGGGTCGACGGGGACGAGTTCGGACAGCGACCCCATCACCGACGTGAACGACCAGCCGCCGTGGTCCTCGACGCTGGTGCCGTGCACGGTGACCACTCCGGTGTCGAGCGTGCACTCCTCGGAGGTCTCGCGGAGCGCGCCCGTGACGGCGTCCTCGTGGCTGTGCAGCGCGCCGCCGAACATGCCCCACGTCCCGCCGCCGATCCCCCACCAGGCGCGCTGCTGGAGCAGGATCCACGCCTGGCCGGCGGGGTCGCGGTGGTAGGCCAGCAGGCCCGCGGCGCCGAACCGCCCCCAGTGCGTGTGGCCCTGCCCGCAGCCGGCCCAGCCGTCGCCATCTCCCATGCGTCCGACGATAGCGCCGAACGCCCGTGATGAACGGCACAGTGCCGTCACCCCGATCTCCGAATAGCATTCGGAGATCACCATGACCAGGGAGTGCGAGTTGAGCGTCGACGCGAGCGCGGACGCCGTGCGGGAGGCCGTCGACCTGCTGGGCGTCGACGCGGGCACGGACGCCGTACGGGAGGCCGCCGACCTGTGGAACACGCTGTCCGGCGCGGCGTTCATCCAGGCGATGGTCGACAAGCGGATCCCGGAGTTCTCCGACATCAGCGACTACATCGGACAGGCCGTCACGGCCGCCGAGCCCGGCCGGGTGGACATCGCCTGGACGCCCGGGGACAAGCTCTGCAACCCCGGCGGCACCGTCCACGGCGGCTACATCGCGATGATCCTCGACAACGCCGTCTGCATGGCGGCGAGCAGCACGTGCGAGCACTTCATGCCGATGCTCACGCTGAACCTGAACGTCGACTACCTGCGCGGCGTCCGGTCCGGGCACACCTACACGGTGACCGGGACGTGCCTGCACCCCGGCGGCACCCGCATGGTCTCCAACGCGCTGATCACCGACGCGCGCGGCCGCCCGGTGGCCCAGGCGTCCGCGAGCGTCATCCCGAACAAGGCGTTCGCGCGCTGACCGCCGCCCCGCCGCCCGGGTGCCGGAAGGGCCGCGGGGGGAGCGCATAGGCTGGTGCCATGGTGGATCCCGGCACAGTCGTCAATGTGATCAAGCAGGCCCGCGACCGGCGGACGGCTCCGCTGATCCTCGAACTGGACCTCACCGAGGGCATCGTGGAGACCGCGCCGTCCGACCCGATCTCGGCGATCCTGTCCATGCGCCGGACGAACCTGCGGGACGTCCTGGACGGGCTGCGCCGCGCCCGCTCCGACAGCCGGGTGCGCGCCCTCGTCGTGAAGGTCACCGGCGGCGTCGGGCTGGCGCTCGCCCAGGAGCTGCGCGAGGCCGTCCGGGAGCTGCGGGACGCCGGCAAGTTCACCGTCGCGTGGGCCGAGACGTACGGCGAGGGCGGCCGCGGCACCGTGCCGTACTACCTGGCCACCGCCTTCGACAAGGTCTACCTCCAGCCCACGGGCGAGGTGGGGCTGACCGGCGTCGCGATCGAGGAGCCGTTCTTCGCGGGCGCGCTGGAGAAGGCCGGCGTCCAGCCGCGGTTCGCCAAGCGGCACGAGTACAAGACCATGGCGAACACGTTCATGGAGAAGGGCTACACGCCCGAGCACGAGGAGTCGTCCCGGCGCCTCGTCGCCTCGCTCGGCGAGCAGATCACCGCCGGGATCGCCGCCGCCCGCGGCCTGCCCCGCGACAAGGTGCGCGAGCTGGTCGACCGCGGCCCGTTCCTCGCCGACGAGGCCCTGGCGGAGAACCTCGTCGACCGCCTCGCCTACCGCGACGAGGTCTACGCCGACCTCCGCGAGCGGTTCGGGGCGGAGGCGCAGCTCCGCTACGTGTCCCGCTACAACCGCGCGCACGGCATCGCCGGGCGGCTGCCGCAGCCCGGCAGGCAGGACGTCGTCGCGCTCATCAACGGGCACGGCCCGATCCGGCTCGGCCGCAGCGGGCGCGGCGGCCCGCTGCCGAACTCCGGGCCCGCGATGGGCTCCGACACGATCGGCGCCGCGTTCCGCGCCGCGGTGAAGGACGACCGCGTCAAGGCCATCGTGTTCCGGGTGAACAGCCCCGGCGGCTCCGCCGTCGCGTCCGACGCGATCTGGCGCGAGGTCGTCCTCGCCCGCCGCGCCGGCAAGCCCGTGATCGTCACGATGGGCAACGTCGCCGCGTCCGGCGGCTACTACGTGGCGATGGCCGCGGACACGATCGTCGCGCAGCCCGGCACCCTCACCGGCTCGATCGGCGTCGTCGTCGGCAAGGCCGTGGTGAGCGGCCTGCTGGACCGCGTCGGCATCGGCCTCGGCGCCGTCGCCGACGGCGACCACGCCCGCATGCTGAGCGCCACCAAGGACTTCAGCGACTCCGAGTGGGAGCGCGTCAACGCGTCCCTCGACCGGATCTACGACGACTTCACCGCGAAGGTCGCCGAGGGCCGCGACCTGTCCCGCGAACGCGTCCACGAGCTGGCCCGGGGCCGCGTCTGGACGGGCGCGGACGCCCGCGAGCGCGGCCTCGTCGACGAACTGGGCGGCATCGACACGGCGCTCGGCCTGGCGCGCAAGAAGGCCGGCCTCGCGTCGGACGCGCCGGTCCGCGTCTACCCGCACTCCTCGCCGCTGGAGCGGCTCCGCCCGCCGGAGTCCAGCGAGGACCGCACCGCCGCGTCCGCGCGGTTCGACGGCTGGGGCTCCCTCGGCGGCCTCGCCGCCCGCCTGGGCCTGCCCGCCGCGGGCCCGCTCACCCTTCCGGGCGCCTGGGAGATCCGCTGAACCCCGACTTCGCCGAGGCCGTCGCGGGCTTCGCCACGGGCGTGGTCGTGCTGACCGTCCGCGACGGCCGCGACGACCTCGGCACCACGGTGACCTCGTTCATGTCCGTCTCCCTGGACCCGCCCATGGTCCTCGCGAGCGTGTCGACGTCGTCGTACCTGTCGGAGGTCCTGAACCGGCGTCCGCGCTGGGCCGCGACGGTCCTGTCCTCGGCCCAGCGCGCCCTGGCCGGCCGCTTCGCCGCCGAGGGCCGTCCGAGCGCCCGCATCCTCCTGGCCGCCGAGCCCCACCACCGCGGCGAACTCTCGGACGCCCTCATTCCCGATACCGGCGCCTCCGCGCTGGAGTGCGAGACCCGCCAGACCATCGAGGCGGGCGACCACACCCTCTTCGTGGCCGAGGCCCTGTCCGCCGACTACATCGACCGCGACCGGAAGCCGCTGATCAGGGTCAACCGCCGCTACCTGCCGGTCTAGCCTTCGGGGAGGCGTACCTCGGCTACTGCGGGGCGTCCACCCGGCGGCCCGCCTTCCACACGGCGCGGGTCTGGGGGACGCCGGGACGGTAGGCCAGGTGGATGTGGGACGGGGAGTCCAGGACGTGGACGTCGGCGCGGGCCCCTGCGGCGAGGTGGCCCACGTCGGTGCGGCGGAGGGCGCGGGCGCCGCCCGCCGTGGCGGACCAGACGGCCTCGGCCGGGGTCATGCGCATGTCGCGGACGGCCACGGCGATGCAGAACGCCATGCTGGAGCTGTAGCAGGAGCCCGGGTTGCAGTCGGTGGCGAGGGCGACGGTGGCGCCGGCGTCCAGGAGGCGGCGGGCGTCGGGGTACGGCTGGCGGGTGGAGAACTCGACGCCGGGCAGCAGGGTCGCGACCGTCCGGGACGAGGCCAGGGCGTCGATGTCGGCGTCGCTTAGGAACGTGCAGTGGTCGGCTGAGGCGGCGTCCAGTTCGACGGCGAGTCGCACGGCCGGGCCTTGGGTGAGCTGGTTCGCGTGGAGGCGGGGGCTCAGGCCCGCTTTCACGCCCGCTTGCAGGATCTCCCGGGCCTGGTCCGCGTCGAACGCGCCTTCCTCGCAGAAGACGTCCACCCAGCGGGCGTGCGGGGCGCAGGCCGAGAGCATGTCCGTCGCGGCGAGGCGGGCGTAGGCGGCGGGGTCGTCCCTGTACTCGGGGGGGACGACGTGGGCGCCGAGGTAGGTGACCTCGTCCGCGAGTTCGGCGGCGATGCGGACGGCGCGTTCCTCTTGGTCGACCGTGAGTCCGTAGCCGGATTTGCACTCGACGGTCGTCGTCCCTTGGCGCGCCATCTCGTCGATGAGGCGGCGCAGGTTCGCGCGGAGGTCGTCGTCGGACGCGGCGCGGGTGCGTTCGACGGTGGTCCGGATGCCGCCCGCCGCGTACGGCCGGCCGCTCATCCGGGCGGCGAACTCCTCGGCGCGCTCGCCCGCGAAGACCAGGTGGGCGTGGGAGTCCACGAAGCCGGGGAGGACGGCGCGGCCGGCGGCGTCGAAGGACTCGTCGGCGGCGGGCGCGCCGGCGGCCGGGCCCGTCCAGACGACCCGGCCGTCCTCGATCACCAGCGCGGCGTCGCGGACGATGCCGAGCCCGCCGCCCGCGGCGGGGTCGTTGGTGACCAGTTCCCCGATGTTCGTGATGACCGTGCTCAAGCGGGCTCCTCCTGGGTGACGGCGGTGACGGCTGTGACGGCCTCGGTGAGGGCGGCGGCGACGTCGTCGACGAGGAGGTGGCGGCCGTCGTGGACGATCGGGCGGCCGGAGACGACGACGTGCCGGACGTCGGCGGAGGCGGCGGCGAAGACCGCGGCCTCGGCGGCGCAGCCGGGCCCGGCGCCGGCGGTGCGGACGGAGCCGAGGTCGACGGTGACCAGGTCGGCGTACGCGCCGGGCTCCAGGCGCCCCGCCTCGGGCCAGCCGAGCCCGTAGTGGCCGTTGGACGTGGCGGCGGCGAGCAGTTCCCCGGCCGTCCAGTGGCCGCGGACGCGGGTGCGGAGCCGCTCGTCCAGCTCGACGGCGCGGGCCTCCTCGAACATGTCGATGACGGCGTGCTGGTCGGAGCCGAGGCAGATCGGGACGCCCGCGTCGGCCAAAGCGCGCGCGGGCCCGATGCCGTCGGCAAGGTCCCGTTCGGTCGTCGGGCACATGCACACGCCGGTCATCGTCGTCCCGAGGAGGCCGATGTCCTCGTCGGTGAGGTGCGTGGCGTGGACGGCGGTGGTGAGCGCGCCGAGCGCGCCCGACTCGGCGAGCAGGCGGGTCGGGGTCATGCCGTAGGCGTCCAGGCACGCCTCGTTCTCGGCGGGCTGCTCGGACAGGTGGACGTGCAGCGGCGCGCGGTGCTCCTTCGCCCAGGCCGCGACGGCGCGGAGCTGCTCGCGCGGCACCGCGCGGACGGAGTGGACGGCGGCGCCGACGCGGGCGTGCAGCCGGCCCGCCTTGTCCGTCTGCTCGTAGAGGGTGTCGACGCGGCGCGCCCAGTTGCCCGCGCTGCCGTCGCCGAAGCGCAGCTGGGGGCCCGTGAGCGGGCGGCCGATGCCGCCGGCGAGGTAGCAGGTGTCGAGGAGCGTGATCCGGATGCCGGCGTCGGCCGCGGCGGCGATCAGCGCCTCGCCCATCGCGTTCGGGTCGGCGTAGGGGGCGCCGCCCGGCCGGTGGTGCAGGTAGTGGAACTCGCCGACGCAGCTGATCCCGGCGAGGGCCATCTCGGCGAAGACGGCGGTGGCGAGGGCGCGGTAGGACGCCGGGTCGAGCCGGTCGGCGACCTTGTACATCTGCTCCCGCCACGTCCAGAAGGTGCCCGTACGGGCCTGGACGCGGGAGCGGAGCGCGCGGTGGAAGGCGTGGGAGTGGGCGTTGGCGAGGCCCGGGAGGGTGAGTCCGGGCAGCCGCTGGGCGTGGGGGGCGGACGGGACGCCGGCCGCGACGCTGGTGATCCGCTCGCCGTCGGCCTCGATGAGCACGTCGGCCGCCACACCGTCGCCGAGCCAGGCGTACTGGGCATGCCACTGCATACCGGGACCCTTACCCGCGCGCCAGGTCGTCCAGTACCGCGGTGAGGGCCTCCACACCGGCCAGGCAGTCCGCCGGTTCGGCGAACTCGGCGGGCGCGTGCGAGACCCCGGTCGGGTTCCGGACGAACAGCATCGCGGCGGGCACCCGGGCGGACAGCACGCCCGCGTCGTGCCCGGCGCCGGTCGGCAGGACGGGCACGCCGCCCAGCCGCGCGCCGACGCGGTCGCGCAGCGCGAGGTTGAAGTCGACGACCTCCGTGTAGGACTCCTCGGCGACCTCGACGCTCACCCGGTGCGGGCGGGCGGCGGCGCGGGCGGCCTCGCCGACCTCCCGCACGGTGCGGCGGACGGCGTCGTCGGCCGGCCCGCGGGCGTCCAGCCAGGCCGTGACGGACGAGGCGATCGCGTTCACCCCGCCCGGCACGACGCCGACCTTCCCGACCGTCGCGACGGTGCCGTTGCGCTCGGCGGCCTCGCGGGCGGCGATGACCATGCGGGCGAACGGCAGCATGGGGTCGCGGCGGTCGGCGAGGGCGGTCGTCCCGGCGTGGTCGCCCTCGCCCCCGAACCCGAACCGCCACCTGCCGTGCGGGACGATCGAGCCGGCGACGCCGACCGGCCGGTCCAGGGCCCTCCCCTGCTCGACGTGGAGTTCGACGTAGCAGGCGATGCGCCCGAGGAGGCCGTCGTCGGGGCCGATGGCCTCGGGGTCGAGGCCCGCGTTGTGCATGACCTCGGCGAACGTGCGGCCGTCGCCGTCGGCCAGCGCCCGCGCCCGCGCCGGGTCGATCGCTCCGCAGAGCAGGCGCGACCCCAGGCAGGCCACACCGAACCGGGCGCCCTCCTCCTCGGCGAAGGCCGCGACGCCGATGGGCCGGTCCGGCCGGACGCCGCGTTCCCTGAGTCCGTCGATCGCCGCGAACGCGGACACGATGCCGAGCGGCCCGTCGAACGCTCCCCCGCCGGGGACGGAGTCGAGGTGGCTGCCGGTCAGGACGGCGTCGCCGCGCGTCCCGTCCTCGGGGAGCCACCAGGCGAACAGGTTGCCGTTGGCGTCGTGCTCCACGTCGAGGTCGCGGCGGCGCGCCTCGTCCAGGAACCAGGCGCGGCACTCCAGCTCGGGCGGCGTCCACGCGAACCGGTGGTAGCCGCCGGTCGCCTCGTCCCGCCCGACGGGCAGCAGCGCCGCCCACATCTCCTCGAAGCTCACGCCAATCCTCCGTTCACTTGCGGCGTGTCGTTGTTATGAACGCCCGCATAAGAACAACACGCCGCAGCTCAACGCATCGGGATGCGGACGCCGCGCTCCTCGGCGACCTCCTCCGCGCGGTCGTATCCGGCGTCGACGTGCCGCATGACGCCGGTGCCGGGGTCGTTGGTCAGGACGCGCCGGAGCTTCTCGCCGGCGAGGGCCGTCCCGTCCGCGACGCACACCTGGCCCGCGTGGATCGACCGGCCGATCCCGACGCCGCCGCCGTGGTGGATGGACACCCACGTCGCGCCGGACGCGGTGTTGAGCATGGCGTTGAGCAGCGGCCAGTCGGCGATCGCGTCCGAACCGTCCTTCATGCCCTCGGTCTCCCGGTACGGGCTGGCGACGGAGCCGCAGTCGAGGTGGTCGCGGCCGAGCACGATCGGCGCGCTGATCTCGCCGCGCGCGACCAGCTCGTTGAACGCCTCGCCGGCCTTGTCGCGCTCGCCGTAGCCGAGCCAGCAGATGCGGGACGGCAGGCCCTGGAAGCGGACCTTCTCCCGCGCCATCCTGATCCAGCGGGTCAGCGGCTCGTTGTCGGGGAACAGGTCGAGGATCGCCTGGTCGGTGCGGGCGATGTCCTTCGGGTCGCCGGAGAGCGCCGCCCACCGGAACGGCCCCTTGCCCTCGCAGAACAGCGGCCGGATGTAGGCGGGCACGAACCCGGGGAACTCGAACGCGCGGGCGTAGCCCGCGAGCTGCGCCTCGCCGCGGATGGAGTTCCCGTAGTCGAAGACCTCGGCGCCCGCGTCCTGGAACCCGACCATCGCCTCGACGTGCGCGGCCATCGACGCGCGGGCCTTGGCGATGAAGCCGTCCCGGTCCTTGTCGCGTTCGGCGGCCATGTCCGCGAACGCGACGCCGCTCGGCAGGTACATGAGGGGGTCGTGCGCGCTGGTCTGGTCGGTGACGATGTCGATCGGCGCGCCGCGCCGCAGCAGCTCGGGGACGAGGTCGGCGGCGTTGCCGAGCACCGCGACCGACAGCGGGCGCCGCGCCGCCCTCGCCTCCTCGGCGAGGCGCAGCGCCTCGTCCAGCGAGTCGGCCGCCACGTCGCAGTATCGGTGCGCGACGCGCCGCTCGATGCGGGACGGGTCGCACTCGACGCAGATCGCGACGCCGCCGTTCATCGTGACGGCGAGGGGCTGCGCGCCGCCCATCCCGCCGAGCCCGGCGGTCAGCGTGACCGTCCCGGCGAGGGTGCCGCCGAACCGCTTCTCCGCGACCGCCGCGAACGTCTCGTACGTGCCCTGGAGGATGCCCTGCGTGCCGATGTAGATCCACGACCCGGCGGTCATCTGGCCGAACATCGTCAGGCCGAGCGACTCCAGCCGGCGGAACTCCTCCCAGGTCGCCCACTGCGGGACGAGGTTCGAGTTGGCGATCAGCACGCGGGGCGCCCACTCGTGCGTGCGGAAGATCCCGACCGGCTTGCCGGACTGGACGAGCAGCGTCTCGTCCCCCGCCAGGTCCGACAGGGACCGGACGATGCCGTCGAAGGCGTCCCAGTTCCGGGCCGCCTTCCCGGAGCCGCCGTAGACGACCAGCTCGTCGGGGTGCTCGGCGACCTCGGGGTCGAGGTTGTTCTGGATCATGCGCAGGGCGGCCTCCTGGGGCCAGCCCTTGGCGGCGGTCAGCGCGGCGCCGCGCGGCGCGCGGACGGGACGGGGGCCTGGCATGTCGGGCTCCTTACGACAGGGGGCCGGTGACGGCTTCGGCGGCGGCGATGAGGGAGCCGTCCCGCACCATCGCGGTGGCGGCGGCGATCTCGGGGGCGAGGTAGCGGTCCGGTCCGGGCGGCGGGACGGCCTCGCGCAGCCTCGCGACGACGGCGCCGGTCGCCGGTCCGGGACGCAGCGGGGTGCGCAGGTCCAGCGCCCGCGCGGCGGTGAGGATCTCGATGGCGACGACCTGGGCCAGCCCGTCCACCGCCCGGCGCAGTTTCCGGGCCGCGCTCCACCCCATCGAGACGTGGTCCTCCTGCATGGCCGAGCTCGGGATGGAGTCGGCGCTCGCCGGGGCCGCGAGCCGCTTCAGCTCCGACACGATCCCGGCCTGCGTGTACTGGGCGATCATGTGCCCGGAGTCGACGCCGGGGTCGTCGGCGAGGAAGGCGGGCAGGCCGTAGGAGCGTCCCTTGTCGAGCATCCGGTCGGTGCGCCGCTCGGACATGGACGCGACGTCCGCCGCGGGCACCGCCAGGAAGTCGAGCACGTAGGCGACGGGCGCCCCGTGGAAGTTGCCGTTCGACTCGACCCGCCCGTCCGGCAGCACCACGGGGTTGTCGATCGCGGACGCCATCTCCCGGTGCGCGACCAGTTCCGCGTGCTGGAGGGTGTCCCTCGCCGCGCCGTTCACCTGCGGGGCGCACCGCAGCGAGTAGGCGTCCTGGACGCGGGTGCAGTCGGGGCCGCGATGCGACTCCATGATCTCGGACGCGGCGAGCAGCGCCCGCAGGTTGGCGGCGGACGCGGCCTGCCCCGGGTGCGGCCGGAGCGCCTGGAGGTCGGCGGCGAAGACCCGGTCCGTGCCGAGCAGGGCCTCGACGGTCATCGCGGCGGCGACGTCCGCGGCCGTGAGGAGTCTCCGCAGGTCGTCGATGGCGAGGACGAGCATGCCGAGCATCCCGTCCGTCCCGTTCAGCAGGGCCAGGCCCTCCTTGGCGGCAAGCTCGGCCGGCGCGATCCCGGCCTCGCCGAGCGCCTCCGCGGCCGGTCTCAGCGCACCGCCCGCGTCCCGGACCGACCCCTCGCCGATCAGCGCGAGGGCGACGTGGGCGAGCGGCGCGAGGTCCCCGGAGCAGCCGAGGCTGCCGTACTCGAAGACCTGCGGGGTGATGCCGGCGTTGAGCAGCGCGGCCAGCGTCAGCGCCGTCGACGGCTGGACGCCGGTGCGCCCGGTGGCGAGCGTCCGCAGCCTCAGCAGCATCAGGGCCCGGACGACCTCCCGCTCGACCTCGGGCCCCGACCCGGCCGCGTGCGACCGGACGATGTTGAGCTGGAGCCGATCGCGCATCTCCGGGGCGATGTGCCGGGTCGCGAGCGCCCCGAACCCGGTCGACACCCCGTAGACCGGCGTGGGGCGGGCCGACAGCTCCTCGATGTGCGCCCGCGCCTCGCCGATCAGCTTCAGCGCCCCGTCGGTCAGCACGACCCGGGCGCCGTCCCGCGCGACGGCGACGACCTGCGGGAACGTCAGCGCCTCGGGCCCGACCTCAACCATAGGAACACCCATACCCACCATTGGACCCGGCCGGCGGCGCCCGTCCCACCCCCGTCCGGCGCGTTGTGTCTCGGATACGAGACAATGGGCGGGTGCCCCAGGTCCCCGCCGCCCGCCGCGCCCTGGCGGTGCTGCGCCTCCTGGCGGCCGCGCCGGGCCCGCTCCCCGCGTCGTCCATCGCCCGCGCCCTGGAACTGCCCCGCTCCAGCACGTACCACCTGCTCACCGCGATGTCGGACGACGGCTTCGTCGCCTACGTCCCGGAGGAGCGCCGCTGGGGCCTCGGCGTGGCGGCCTTCGAGATCGGCTCCGCCTACCTGCGCCACGAACCCCTGGAGCGCCTCGCCCGCCCCCTCCTCCGCCGCCTCGTCGACCAGGCCGGCGAGACGGCCCAGCTCGGCGTCCTGCACGGCGCCGAGACCCTCTACCTGCTCAAGGAGCAGCCGCCCCGGCACGCCACCCTCGTCACCGACGTGGGCGTCCGCATGCCCGCCCACCTGACCGCCAGCGGCCGCTCCCTCCTCGCGCACCTGCCGCCCGCGCAGGTCCGCGCCCTGTTCCCGGGCCGCTTCGTGGACCGGACGGGCCGGGGGCCCGCGTCCCTGCGCGAGCTGCGCCGCGTCCTCGCCGGCGACGCCCGCCGGGGCTGGGCGGTCGAAGACGGCCACGTCACCGAGGACTTCGCGAGCATCGCCGCCTGCGCCTTCGACCACACCGGCCACCCCACCGCCGCGATCACCGTCACGTTCCGCCGCGCGGACCGCCCGCCCGAGACGTGGCCGCGCCTCGCCGCCCTCGTCCGCAGGACCGCCGAGACGCTGACGACCCGGCTGACCGGCCGCCCGCCGTCGCCCTGACGCGCCCGGCCGGGCGCGCTGCTCTGGGCGGATCCGCCGTGGGCGGATACGGCTCCGCCCGGTCCCCGCGCCGCCGCAGAGTGGAGGGCATGAGCGAGGAACAGAAGATCCCGTTGTTCAACGAACGAGTGCGGCGCGAGCTCTACCACGAGCGCGTGCTCGTCCTCGACGGCACGCTCGACGACGACAACGGCACCCTGCTGGCGACGCAGCTGATCACGCTGGCGCGGGAGGACGCGTCGGCCGACATCGCGCTGTGGATCCACTCCCACGGCGGGTCGGTGCCGTCGATGCTCGCGATCCGCGACGTCATGCGGCTCGTCCCGTGCGACGTGTCCACGATGGTGCTCGGCGTCGCCTACAGCGCCGGCCAGTTCCTGCTGTCGTCGGGGACCCCCGGCAAGCGCCGCGCCATGCCGCACTCCCGCGTGCTGATGCACCAGGGCTCCGCCGGAATCGCCGGCGCCGCCGTCGACATCGAGCTGCAGGCCAACGACCTGCGCCACACCCGCGACACCGTCCTCGGGCTCATCGCCGAGGACACCGGCCAGCCCCTGGAGCGGGTCTTCGAGGACTCCCTGCACGACCGCTGGTACACGGCCCGGGAGGCGCTCGACTACGGGTTCATCGACTCGATCGTCAGCACGATGGACGAGATCATGCCCGCCGCCCGCCGGCCCGCCGGGCTCGGCGTCCCCTCCGAAGGAGCCTCCCGATGAGCAGCTACACGATCCCGAACGTGATCGCGCGGCACCCGCGCGGTGAACGGATCATGGACGTCTACTCGCACCTGCTCACCGAGCGGATCATCTACCTCGGCACCGCCATCGACGCGGGCGTCGCCAACGCCCTCGTCGCGCAGCTGCTGCACCTGGAGGCCGACGCGCCCGACGTCGACGTCCAGCTCTACATCAACTGCGAGGGCGGAGACCCGAGCGCGATGCTCGCCGTGTACGACACGCTGCGCTTCATCCGCCCGCAGGTGGCGACCACGTGCGTGGGGCAGGCGGTCGCCGTCGGCGCCGTGCTCCTGGCCGCCGGCGCGCCCGGCAAACGCGCCGCGCTGCCGCACACCCGCGTGGTCCTGCACCAGCCGACGGGGCAGAGCCGCGGGACGATCCCCGACCTGATCCTCCAGGCCGACGAGGTCGTCCGCGTCCGCGCGGACATCGAGGCCATCCTGTCCCGGCACACCGGGCAGGACACCGCGACGCTGCGCGCCGACACCGACCGCGACCGCGTGTTCACCGCGCACGCGGCGCTGGACTACGGGCTCATCGACCACGTGATCGAGGAGCGCGAGCCGCTTCCCGGCAGCGCCTACGCGGCCAGCGCGTAGGCGGTCGGGCCCGCCGGGCGGGCCGCGGGCCGGGCGGTCAGCAGACGCGTCGCGACCGCGAGCGCCAGGTCGCCGAGCGTCACGTCCAGGGCGCCGGCGACCGCGGCGATCATCTCGCTGGACGGCTCCTTGACGCCGCGTTCCATCTCGGAGAGGTACTGGGGCGAGACCCCCGCGCGGCGGGCGGTCTCGGTCAGGATCTCGCCGCGTTCGTTGCGCAGGCCGCGCAGGCATTCGCCGAGCGCCTCGCGCCACAGCGGCTCCTGGTCGGGCCCGCCCGGGGGGCGCTTCCCGGCCGGTTCGCGCGGCGTCTGCTCGGCGGGCGTGATCGGTCGGACGGTCTCAGCCATACCTCATCGTAAGCCGGTCCGGAGGGCGCGCACCGCCGGGCGCGGGGCCGGGTGTCCGGAATCGGCCCGGCCGCCCCTGTCGAAAGGCAGGGGTGGCCGGTGGCGTTCGGGTGCTGCGGCGCGGGCCCGCGGGTTCCTAGGTTCGGACGCGGCAGGTCGGACGAGCCGGGAGACCCTTTTGATCACATTGCGGGACCTGACGAAACGGTACGGGGACAAGACGGCGGTGGACGGGCTGACGCTCCAGGTGGCGGCCGGCAAGGTCACCGGCTTCCTCGGCCCGAACGGGGCGGGGAAGTCCACGACGATGCGGATGATCGTCGGGCTGGACCGGCCGACCGCCGGCGAGGCGCTGGTCGGCGGGCGGCGGTACGCGGGCCTGCCGCGTCCGCTGCGCGAGGTCGGGGCGCTGCTGGACGCGGCCTTCGTGCATCCCGGGCGGCCCGCGCGGGCGCACCTGCTGGCGATGGCCCGCAGCAACGGCATCGACCGGGCGCGGGTCGACGAGGTCATCGGCCTGGTCGGGCTGGAGGCGGTCGCGGGCAAGCGGGTCGGGTCGTACTCGCTCGGGATGCGGCAGCGGCTCGGCATCGCGGGCGCGCTGCTGGGCGACCCGCCGGTGCTGATGTTCGACGAGCCGGTGAACGGCCTCGACCCGGACGGGGTGCTGTGGGTGCGCGGGCTGATGCGCGGCCTGGCGGCGGAGGGCCGCACGGTGTTCGTGTCGTCGCATCTGATGAGCGAGATGCAGCTGACCGCGGACCGCCTGGTCGTGATCGGCCGGGGACGGCTGCTCGCGGACGCCCCGATGGCCGAGGTCATCGCGGGCGGTTCCGGCAACGCGGTCCGGGTGCGCACGCCGGGCGCGGACGACCTGGCGGCGCGGCTCGCCGCCGTCCGGGCGGAGGTCAGGCGGGTGGGCGAGGACGAACTGGAGGTGCGGGGCGTGCCCGTGGAGCGGGTCGGGCTCATCGCCTACGAGGCGGGGGCGCCGGTGCTGGAGTTGCGCGCCGTCGAGGCGTCGCTGGAAGAGGCGTACATGGAACTGACCGGGGCGAGCGTGGAGTACGGGGTGGGACGGTGACGCGCGGCGGGCTGCCGGGGGCGCTGGCGGCGGAGTGGACGAAGCTGTGGTCGATCCGCTCCACCTGGTGGGGCCTGGCCGGCGCGGTGGTGCTGATGGCCCTGATGTCGATGATCCTGGCGACGGGGACGGTCGCGAACAACGCCCACCCGCCCGCGGGAGAGGAACCTCCCGGCGTGGTGTCGGTGAGCGGGACCGCCACCGGCTCGGTGGACATGGTGCAGTTCGTCGTCCTCGCCCTCGCCATCCTGATGATCACCGGCGAGTACGCGACGGGCAGCATCCGGGCGACCCTCCAGTGGGTGCCGCCGCGCACCCGGATGCTGTCGGCGAAGGCGGCCGTCGCGATGGCGGTCATGTTCCCCGTCGGCGTGCTCCTCGCGCTGACCGGCACGGCGGTCGCCTACCCGATGCTCGGGAAGTGGGGGCGCCTGGACGCCGGCGACGTCGTGCGCGACGCGCTGCTGACGGGCGTGTACCTGGCGGTGATGAGCGCGTTCATCCTGGGCGTCGCGGCGATGCTGCGCAGCACCGCCGCGACGATCACGACGGCGTTCCTGTTCCTCCTGGTGCTGCCGATCACGATGGTGAACTCGCGCTCCGACCTGCTGAAGGACGTCGCCGACGCGCTGCCGAGCACCGCGGGCCGGCACCTGCTCGCCGGGGACGGCCCCTACCCGGCGGCGGCCGCGCTCGCGATCATCGCGGTCTGGACGGCGGCGGCGATGTGGGGCGGCATCACCGTCCTGCGCCGCCGCGACGCCTGACGCGGCCCGCGCGCCGGTCCCGGTGATCGTGCGGTAGCCGGCCCGGCGGGGACGTTCCCCCGCCGGGCCGCACCCCCGAGAACACTCGTCGGCGCCCGCGAAAAGGTGGCCTGAGCGGCCACAACGTGCCATGTGGGGCCCGAATTGCGGACGTCGCCTACCCATTTGACGGTAAATCGCTATGATCTTCCGCAAATCCACGAGTTCGGGGGCTCCCTGTGCATCCACCACCACCGCCGCCGCACGGCGGCCCGCCGCCCGGCTTCATTCCTCCGCCCGGCCCGCCCGGCTCACGGCCGCCGGGCGGCGGCAACGCCATGGTGATCGTCATCATGGCCGTCACGGCCTTCCTCGTGGTGATCGGGGGCGGCGTCTTCCTGCTGTCGGGAGACGACTCCGACGACGACCCGCCGATCAGGCCGCTGGCCGTGACGCCCACGGACCCGGACCTGCCGACCCGGCAGCCCACCTACAGCCCGCCGAGCCTGCCCACTTCGGAGCCGACCACCCGGGAGCCCACGTACTCGCCGCCGCCCAGCAACTACGGCGCCATCGCCGTCGGAAGCAACGGCGCCATCGGCAAGGCTTGGGACTACGACTCGATGGCCACCGCCAGACGGCGGGCGCTGAACGAGTGTTCGGGCAGCTGCAAGGTCCTGACGACGTTCGTCAACGGCTGCGGCGCGGTCGCCTACAACTCCAGCACCAACAAGTACTGGGGCGGCCACGGCGACACGCGGGCCGCGGCCCAGCGGAACGCGCTGTCCAACGCGGGCGGCGGCCGGACGGTCACCTGGGTGTGCACCACGCGCTAGGACGAGTGGCTCTCAGCCGCGATGATCCGGGCTGAGGTCCGTTCGGGGGAACGTCGCGCGGATCGTCCGGCCTCGGGGGCCGCCGGTCCAAGACCAGGTGGCGGCGAGGGCGTCCACGGCCAGCAGGCCGCGCCCGCCTTCCGCAAGCCCGGCCAGGCTCCGCAGCCTGGGCTCCCCCGGACCGCCCCGATCGGTGACGTAGACGATGGCACCGGCCACGTCCAAGCTGATGTCCACGATGAACCGGCCCCCGTCCTCACCTGAACGGGTGTGCCGTATCGCGTTGACCGCCAACTCGTCCAAGACGAGAAGGACGTCGTCCAGAGCCGGAAAACCGGCCAGCAAGTGCGCGGCGAACGCCCGGACGGACCGGACCTCCTCCGGACGGCCCGGAAACTCCCGCCGCCAGTACATCGGAGCCTCGTGCTGAGCGGGGACGGGCACGGCGAGCAACATTGATCACCTCTCGGAACGGTGTGTCATCGGCCGTTCCATCTTCAGTAACGGCGAGGCCCCGGTACGGAAAAGGACCAGGCCGGCGACCCGCCGCGCTCCCCGGCACGCCCCCACCCCGAACGTTCGCCCCCTTTAACGTAAACGAACGGAACGTTCGCGATCCGAGCGTCCACCCCCCGAACGCCACCGAGGCGCACAGCGGTCTCTCCTTCCGGGTGTTCGAACGGCGTGGCAGTGAATGACACGTTCGGGTGTCGACTGGTAACACAGAGTGGAAACGTTGACTCCCCCGGTCAGCGCCCCCGCCGCACCGGCCCGACCCCAGGAGGTTCCCGGTGACCAGCCCGTTCGTCCGCCGACGCCGCCTCGCCACCGAACTGCGAACGCTCCGCGAGCAGAGCGGCATGACCGCCGACGACCTGGCCCGCCGCATCTACCGCTCCCGCATGACGGTGTCCAAACTGGAGAACGCCCGCTGCCGTCCCGACGTGGCGGACATCATCAAGATCCTCCAAGTCCTCGACGTCACCGGAGACAAGTGGCACGAGATCATCAAGATCGCCGGCGAGGCCGCCGAACGTGGATGGTGGGACACCTACGGCGACTCCATGGGCGTCCGCCAGCGCATGTACGCGAACATCGAGTCGGGCGCCGCCGCCATCCGCGGGTACAACCAGTTCACGCTTCCCGGCCTCCTCCAGTGCCCGGCGTTCACCCATGCGTTGATCGAGATCGACAGGTTGGAGGGGGCGCAGATCGAATACGACCCGGACCGCAGCCTGCAGGCTCGTCAGCGCAGGCAAGAGGTGATCTTCAGGTCCGGCGGCCCCTATTTCGAGAACATACTGGACGAGTTCGTCCTGAGACGGCTCGCCGTCCCCGCCAGCGTCCTAGTAGCCCAGCTCCGCCACATGGTCGACGTGCTCACTCGCGAGCCACGCTTCACCGTTCTCGTACTGCCGACGGATGCCCGGCTCTCTCCGGGACGCCTGCCGGAGTCGGGATACATGATCTACACGTTCACCGACCCAGAGGACCCGACGATCGCCGTTGCCGAGAGCGTGAGTTCATGCACTGTCCACGCTTCGCCTGAGGAAGTGGCAAAGTATGAGCGTCTCCACAATCGGCTCCGGGAGGCTACGCTGCCCGCCCTGGAGAGCATGTCGCTCCTGGCGGACACAGCCGACCGGCTAAGCGAACAGGCGGGCCACGGACGGTGAAAACCCAGTACAGCGGCTGGCGTAAGTCCAGTCACAGCACTCCAGACTCCGAATGCGTCGAAGTAGGCCGCTCCCCTCGGGGCACCATCGGCGTGCGCGACACCAAGCAGGACGGCACCGGCCCCATCCTCGACTTCTCGCCTCAAGAGTGGGCCACGTTGATAAAGACCATCCGCTCCGCCGACCACTAGAAGAAGTCGGCGGTCGGCAAGGGGGTGGCACTGCCACCATCGGTCTGCTGACGGATGCGGCCGACAGCCTTGAGAACGGGATCGGATCCTCCACATGACCACGCAGCACCTCAACTGGCGCAAGTCGAGCCACAGCGAGGCCAACGGCGCCTGTCTCGAAGTCGCGCGCTCCGCCGCTGGGACGATCAGCGTCCGGGACAGCAAGCAGGGTCACAGGGGCCCTGTCCTCGGTTTCTCTCCTCGCGAATGGGCAATGTTCACGCAAGCCATCCGCTCCGCCAACCCGTAGAAGGCGCCTCAGCGGAGCCCGTCCAGAACCGTCGCTGCGAGTCTCGGCCTGCTGGCGGATGCAGCCGACGATCTCGAGAAAAGGATCGATCCCTCCCATGACCTCCCAGTACGAGAGCTGGCAAAAGTCCAGCCACAGCGCCCCGAACGGTGACTGCGTCGAGGTCAGCCGCTCCCCTCAGGGCACCATCGGCGTGCGCGATACCAAGCAAGACGGCACCGGCCCCATCCTCGACTTCTCACCTCAAGAGTGGGCCACGTTGATAAAGACCCTCCGCGACGCCGACCACTAGAAGAAGTCGGCGGTCGGCAAGAGGGTGGCGCTGCCCGCGTCCCACAGAGCGTCCCAGGTATCACGCAGCGCGTGTGGAGCCGGTCGCCTTCGGCATGTCAGTCCGTTTGGAGCATGGACTTCAATTGCCTTGCGTGGTCCTCTATCGACGCCTTTAGAGCAGAGAGCTCGTCTGCCTGCTTCCGCATCGCGCCTTCATCGCCGATCAGACGTTTTTCGCTCATCGTCGCCTGCTGGTAGCGGTCCTCGACATTCTCAACCTCGCTCGCAAGCCGGGCGATCTGCTCGCGGACCTGCTCGGCAACGTCCAGCCTTCCGTCCCGGGCCGCCTTCTCCTCGTCCGCGGAAAGAGCCTCGCGTCGCGTCTCCAAATCCTTCATCTGCTCCTCGATCCGACGGCGGGCGGAACCGGCGTCGGCGACCTTCTGCTGCGTCTCTGCCAGCTCCGCGAGCAGATTCTCCTGCACCTTCTGGAGCTCCTGAAACTTCGCGTCCAGCACTCCCCCGGCGTCCGTGGACGGCTCGCCGCGCTTGGGGCGACCTCTACCGAAAATCACGCGACCTCCCATAACTGTGCCGCCGTCTTCGGGAAAAGGGCGGCCCGGTCCAGCACCCAGCCCAATTATCACAATTCACCTCACGGGGGAGCAACCGGACGACCGCGTTCCTGGCCGGTCAAGCCCTGGTGGAGCGCCGGTCATCGCCGCGTCGCTCGATGATCAAGGACGGCGTGTCGCGCGTCAGCCGACCGGCGGTCCGGCGAGGATGGCGCGGCCGCTGGACCGCCGCGAGCGGCGCACGTCCCGCCGCGCCCTTCGCGGGCGGCCTCGAAGCCGGGGGAAGCATGCGCATCTCCAGCACGAGAGCGGCCGCCCTCGGCGTCGCGATCCTGCTCGTCACACTCCCAGCACGGGGGTCCGCCGCGCGGGAGGCGGGGACGCCGCTCGGCAAGTCGAACTTCGCCGTCGCCCTCGGCGGGCTGGACGCGGCGTCCAGGAGCAACTGGGTCCGGCTCGGCCAGTACACCTTCACCGCCGACGGGGACGTCTCGGAGGAGTACTGGTCCTGGAGCCAGTCGGTCCGCGTCCGCCGCGCGTCCACCGGGAACCGCGCCTCGGGCTGCACGGGACGGGACTGCACGGTGCTCACCGCGGCCGGCTGGCAGTCGGCCCGCGCGGCGAGGACACAGACCGGCGGGTACCGCGTCCGCGGCGCGGAGCTGCGCATCACCTGGGACGACGGCCACTGGGAGACCTGGAACCTCGCCTCCCTCGCGGGGGGCGAACTCGCCGGAGTGGAACTCGCCGCCAACGACCTGGGAGCCACGCACGGCTTCGGCAACGGCAGCAACGCCGCCTGGAGCGCCCGCGTTCCGGCGGACGCCGTCGCCGCCGCGGACCACTCCGCCTTCGTCCACCGCTACTCCCTGTGGAAGACGGACTCGGGACAGGCGTACATCGACCACGGCGACGGTTCACCGTTCTGGGTCACCCGCTGGGACGTCTGCGGCGACCGCCGGTGCCTGGGCGCGCGGACGCATCCGCGCGGCGCGCCCGCCCACACCGTGTACTACATCGCTCCGGCCGGCACCGCGTCCGATGACCGGCGGGACACCCTGTGGCACTGGCGCACCACTCTCGCCGACGCGCGCCACGAGACCTGCTACACCGGGAACTCGCACGTCAAACCCATGATCCAGATCGTGGACGACGCCGCTGGATTCCGCGGCTGGGTGGGTGTCGAGGCGTCCCTGAACCAGTCGACCTCCGAGGGACCCGACGCCGACGACATCGGCGTCTTCCGGATCCTGCGAACCGGTTCCCGCTAGCGCGGCGGACGGGAGGCGGCTCGTCCGCGCCGTTTCGATCTATTCTGAAAGCGGCGGGAGGGGAAGAGCATGCTCCGACGACTCCTACGTCGCCGCTGGTTCTGGCCGGCGGTCGCGGGCGGGGCGGCAGTGCTCGTCTCCGGGTTCGTGCTGGGCGCGCCGCGGGCGGACGACGACGGGACGATCCGCGTCATGACCTACAACCTGCGCGGTGTGAACGATCCGCCGCCCAGGGACTGGAAGACCCGGCTGCCGCTCGTCCGGCACCTGCTGGACGAGCACGAGCCCGACCTGCTGGGCGTCCAGGAGGCGCGGTGGTACCAGGTGCGCGACCTGGCGCGGGCCCTGCCGGAGTACGGCTGGATCGGCCTCGGCACGCAGGGCGGCACCCGCGACCAGTTCCTGTCGATCTTCTACCGGAAGCAGCGGTTCGAGGTCCTGGACTTCGACCACTTCTGGCTCTCCGACACCCCGTCCGTCATCGGCTCGGCCAGCTGGGGCAACGGATACGTCCGGATGGTGACGTGGGCCGAGTTCCGCGACCGCCGCACCGGCGCGGTGATGTACCAGGCCAACACGCACCTCGACAACATGTCGGCGGAGTCGCGGGTGAAGAGCGCCCGGCTGATCCTCGACCGCGTCCGCGAATTCCAGGCGGGCGTCCCCGTGGTGCTGACCGGCGACTTCAACGCGGCCGCCGGGGCCTCGCCCGCCTACGCGATCCTCACCGGGGCCGGCGCGTTCCAGGACACCTGGACGACGGCCGCCCGGCACGGCCCGCAGTACCGCACCGAGAACCACTGGCTTCCGCCGCAGCGCGACGGCAGGCGGATCGACTGGATCCTGGCGCGCGGCGCGGTCCGCACGGTCTGGACCGGGATCGACCCGTACCGGGACGGCGACGTCTTCGCCTCCGACCACGATCCCGTCATCGCCCATCTGCGGCTCGCCGGGAGATGAGACCCGCGCACGGCGGCGCCCGGTCGGCCGGGGCCGCCGAGTGCAGGCTGCCGCATCTCGCGAAGAACCGGCATGAAACGGGGAGCGTTCCATGGGTGAGGGGGCGCTGGGACGGGCGACCGTGCGCGAGGCCGCCGGCGATCCGCTCGCGGGGCCGGACGCGCGGGTCGACGCGGCCGAGGGACGGCTGGCGGCGGGCGACCGGGTGCCGGTCGTGCGCGGCGGGCGGCCGGTCGCCGACGGGCCGGCCATCGGCGGCGTCGTCACGCGGGGCCTCATGGAGCAGGCGCTCCGCACCGGCCCCGACTCCAAGATGAGGATCTCCATCGGCTTCCCCGACCTGCGCGAAGGCGACTGGATCGAGCCCTACCAGGTCGTGCCCGCGCCGCAGGGACGGCAGCGGAGAAGCCCGCCGCGAACCGCGCGGCGGGCTTCTCCGGGAGTGCGCGTCAGGCCAGGCCCGACTTCTTCAGCCAGTCCTCGGCGACCTTCTCCTGGTCGTCCTTGTCGATGGCGATGCGCTTCATCATGTCCAGGAGGTCCTGGGTGGTGAGCTTGGCGGAGACGGCGTTCAGCGCCGCCTTCGCCTGGTCGTTCACGGCGGACTTGTTGACCAGCGGAATGACGTTCTGGGCGCTGAAGACGTTCTCCGGGTCTTCGAGGACGACCAGCTTGTTCTGCTGGATGGTCGGGTCGGTCGTGAACAGGTCGGCCGCCTGGATCTTGTTCTCGGTGAGCAGCTTCACCAGCGTGGCCTGGGCGCCCGCGTCGAACGGCTGGAACTTCTTGAACTCCAGCCCGTAGGTCTTCTTCAGGCCGACGAGCCCCTGCTGGCGGGTCTTGAACTCCGACGGCCCCGCGATGGTGAGGTCCTTGGCGACCGGCTTCAGGTCGGCGATGGACTTCAGGTTGTACTTGGCCGCCGTCTGCGGGTTGACGGTGACGGAGTCCTTGTCCTCCGCCTCGGCCGAGTTGAGGATCTCGACGGACGGCGGCAGCTTCGCCTTGAGGGCCGCGTTGATCTCCTCGGTCGTCGCGGCGGTGCTGCTCTCGTCGACCGACGTCGTCAGCAGGGCGCCGTTGTACTCGGGCATCACGCTGATGCCGCCCTTGACGACCTGGTCGTAGTAGATCTCGCGGGCGCCGATGTTGAACTTGCGGGTGACCTTGATGCTCTTGGCCTCAAGGGCCTGCGCGTAGAGCTCGCCGAGCAGGTTGCTCTCGGGGAAGTTGGCGCCGCCCACCGTGACGGTGCCGCTGTCGCCGCCGCCGGAGAGCGGGTTCTTGTCGTCGCCGGAGTCTCCGCCGCCGCAGGCGGACAGCGTCAGGGCGGCCGCGAGGCCCACGGCCGCGCCACGGATGAGTTTCTTCATTGTCCTAGTCCTTCGGTCAGGAGGAACGGGCGGAGCCGAGCAGCCCCGGCGAGATGACGACGCGGCGCAGCGCCGCGAAGACGAGCTGGACGATCAGGGCGAGCAGGACGACCAGCACCGTTCCTCCGACGACGAGCTGGTAGTCGTTGCGGGCCAGGCCGTCGATGATGTACCGGCCGAGGCCGCCGAAGCCGGGGTAGGCGGCGATGGTGGCGGTGGCGACGACCTGGATCGCGGACGTGCGCAGCCCGAGCAGGATCAGCGGCAGCGCCATCGGCAGCTCCGCGTGCCACAGCACGCCCCACCCGGTCATGCCCATGCCGCGCGCGGCGTCCTTCGCGTCGGCGTCGACCCCGCGCACGCCCTCGAACGTGTTCACCAGGATCGGCGGGACGGCCAGCGCCACGAGCGCGATCAGCACCGGCGTGATGCTGTACTCGATCACGACGACGAACAGGATGAGCCCGAAGGTGGGCACGGCGCGCGCGATGTTCGCGACGCTGATCGCGAGGAAGCCGCCGCGGCCGGTGTGCCCGACGAGGAGGCCGAGCGCCAGCCCGATCAGCGCGGCGAACAGCAGCGACACGCCGCTGTAGTAGAGGTGCTGGAGCAGCCGGTGCGGGATGCCGTCGCCGCCGTGCCACTGGGACGAGGCGGTCAGCCACGTCCAGAACAGGTCGAGCTGGTTCCACAGGTCGGTCACGCGGACGCCCCCCTGGCTCGGGCCCACGGGGTGAGCAGGCGCTGGACGGTGACGAGGATCGCGTCCGTGACCAGGGCCAGCAGGACGATCAGCACGGTGGCCGCGACGATCTGCGTCTGGAACTGGAGCTGGTAGCCGCGGATGATGTCGTAGCCGAGCCCGCCCTGCCCGATGAGCTGGCCGACGGCGACGAGGCTGATGGACGACACGGCGGCGACCCGCGTCCCGGCGATGACGATGGGCACCGCGATCGGCAGCTCGACCCGCATGAGGCGGCGCAGCGGCCCGAAGCCCATCGCGGTGGCCGCCTGCCGGACGGGCTCGGACACCGACGCCAGCCCGTCCACCACGTTCGGGACGAGCACCGACAGGCTGTACAGCGTCAGCGGGATCATGACCGTGGCCGGCGTCAGCCCGGTGTACTGGATGAAGATCATGAACAGCGCGAGCGACGGGATCGCGTACAGCACGTTCGAGATCGTCAGCGTGGGCGGGTAGAGCCAGCCCCAGCGGCGGCACAGCACGCCGAGCGGCAGCGAGATGACCAGCCCGAACAGCACCGGCAGCAGCGCGAGCCGCAGGTGCAGGAGGGCGTGCTCGCCGAGGGAGTCGGTGTGGTCGCCGATCCAGCCCCAGTCGATGTCCATCAGCCGCCCTCCTTGGCGAGGGAGGCCGCCCCGGGTTCGGCGCCGGAGCGGGCGATGGCGGCGCTCAGGTCGGCCTGGTCGGCGACGCCCACGAGCCGCCCGCCCGCGTCGACGCTCACGGCGCGGCCGGACGGCGACAGGATCGCGGCGTCGAGCGCGGCCCGGACGGAGTCGGTCTCGGTGTCGAACGTGTGCCCGATCGGCGCGAGCCGCGCGTCGCCCAGCGCCCCGGAGGACGGCAGGGCGCCGGCCGAGGCCCACCCCAGCGGGCGCCGGTCGCCGTCCACGACCAGGAGCCACCCCTCGGACGGCGCCTCCGCCACCGGCGTGCCGGCGGGGAGCACGTCCCGCTCGTTCAGCGGCACCGACGACGACGGGACGAACGACAGCCGCCGGATGCCGCGGTCGTGCCCGATGAACCCGGCGACGAAGTCGTCGGCGGGACGGGCGAGCAGGTCTTCGGGGCTGTCGAGCTGGACGAGCCTGCCGCCGGTCTGGAACACCGCGATCCGGTCGCCGAGCTTGATGGCCTCGTCGATGTCGTGGGTGACGAACACGATCGTCTTGTGCAGCTCGTCCTGGAGGCGGAGGAACTCGTCCTGCAGCTCGGCGCGGACGACGGGGTCGACGGCGCTGAACGGCTCGTCCATCAGCATGATCGGCGGGTCTGCGGCGAGGGCCCGCGCGACGCCGACGCGCTGCTGCTGGCCGCCGGACAGCTGGAAGGGGTAGCGCCTGGCCATCGACGGTTCGAGCCCGACGCGCTCCATCAGTTCGAGCGCCCGCTCCCGCGCCTTCTTCTTGTTCCAGCCGACCAGGTACGGGACGGTGGCGATGTTGTCCTGGACGGTGCGGTGCGGGAACAGCCCCGCGTGCTGGATGACGTAGCCGATGCCGCGCCGCAGCTCGGCCGGCTTGCGCTCGCGGACGTCCTGCCCGTCGATGAGGACCCGGCCGGACGTCGGGTCGACCATCCGGTTGATGGTCCGCAGCGCCGTGGTCTTGCCGCCGCCGGACGTGCCGACGAACACGGTGATGCGGCCCGTGGGGCATTCGAGGCTGACATCGTCCAGGGCGACGGTGCCGTCCGGGTAGCGCTTGGTGACGCCCTCAAAGGTGATCAACGATTCACGTCCTCGTTGGGCGCCCGCGACGCCGATGATCGATTTCGGCCTACCTGCCAACCGTAGCCAATGGGTACGGTCACCTCGATGTCCCGGCTTGTCCGGAACGTCGGTTGTCGAGCATAACTACCGGTAAACCGGGGAAAGTAGCGTTGCCCCTTGGAGAACAGCCGAATCGTTATCGACGGAACCTCGCTCACCTGCGCCCAGGTGGTCGGCGCGGCCCGCGAAGATGTGATGGTCGCCATAGCCCCCGGCGGGGTCGAGCGGGCGCGCGCCGCCTGGCTGGTCGCCCGCGAGGTCGCCGCGACCCAGCCGGTGTACGGTCGCACGACCGGCGTCGGCGCCAACCGCGTGGTGGACGTGGAGTGGGAGGACGCCGACGCGCACGGCCTTCGCCTCCTGCGCAGCCACGCGGCCGGGGCCGGGCCGCTGGTGGCGCCGGAGATCGTCCGGGCGATGCTGACGGTCCGGCTGAACCAGATCGCGGCGGGCGGGTCGGGCGTGGAGCCGGGCGCGCTGCAGGCCCTCGCGGACGCCCTCAACCTGGGCCTCCTTCCTCCGGTGCCGGTGTACGGGGCGATCGGCACGGGCGACCTGACGGCGCTCGCCTCGACGGCGCTGTGCCTGCTGGGCGAGCGGCCCTGGCTCCCCGGACCGGACGGCGGCCAGGAGCGCGGCCCCGGCTACCGGCTCCGCTCCGCCGACGCGCTCGCGTTCATCAGCTCCAACGCCGCCACGCTCGGCGAGGCGGCGCTCGCGACCGCGGACCTGCGCGAGATGCTCCGCGCGTCGACGGTCGTCGCGGCGCTGTCGCACTTCGCCGTCCGGGGCTCGGGCGAGCCGTACGCGCAGGCGGTGCAGGACGCGTGCCCGCACCCCGGCCAGCGGGACGCCGCGGCGGCGATGCGGGCGCTGCTCGCGTTCGACCAGCCCGCCCCCATGCGCATCCAGGACCCGTACGGGTACCGGGCGTTCCCGCAGGTCCACGGCCCGGCGCTGGAGGCGGCCGGCTACGCCGCGGACGTCGTCACCCGGGAGATCAACGCCGCCGCCGAGAACCCGCTGGTCGACGCGCCGGGCCGGACGGTGTGGCACAACGGCAACTTCCACACCGCCTACGTCGGCCTCGCCCTGGACTCGGCGCGCGCCGCGCTGTTCCAGACGATGGCGCTCGCCGCCGCCCGCCTCGGGACGCTCGCCGAGCCGTCGTTCACCGGCCTGTACCCGTTCCAGGGCGCCACGGAGGCGTCGTCGGGGATCATGATCCTGGAGTACGTGGCGCACTCGTGCCTCGCGGACGTCCGGCGCCTGGCGACCCCGGCGGCGCTCGGCAGCGCGGTGCTGTCGCGCGGCGTCGAGGAGCACGCGGGCTTCTCGACCCAGTCGGCGCGCGCGACGACCGACGCCGTCGCGGCCTACCGGCTCGGGCTCGGCTGCGAGCTGGTCGCGGCCGTCCGGGCGCTGCGGATGCAGGGGCGCGCGCCGTCCGGCGGGCCGCTCCGGGCGGCGACCGACCTGGCCGGCGCCGTCCTCGACCCGCGCGTCGAGGACCGCCCGCTCGACACCGACATCGCCGCCGCGGCGGACCTCCTCCCCCGGCTGGCCCGGCTGCATCCCTAGCGCCCCTTACCCGGCCGGGCCGCCGGTGGAGGCGCGGACGCGCAGCGACGGCTCGCGGACGACGCGGCGCTTGCGCGGCTTGCCGTCGATGACGTCCACGACGAGCCGGACGGCGGAGTGGACGATGCCGTCGATGTCCCAGTCGACGCTGGTGAGCGGCGGGGTGAGCAGCGCCGACATCGGATGGTTGTCGTACCCGCAGACCGCCACGTCGCCGGGGACGGCGAGCCCCAGCTCGCGGGTGGCGGCGTACACCCCGTAGGCGATCGAGTCGGCGAAGCAGAACACCGCGGACGGGCGGTCGGGCCCGCCGAGCACCCGCGTCGCGATCTCGGTGGCCTCGGCGAGGGCCTGCGGCACGACGACGACGTCGACCCGCAGGCCGAGCCGCTCGGCCTCGGCGTTGACGTGCACGTCGGCGGGACGGTCGGGGGTGCTGGCGCCGGTCGGGGTGAACACGGTGACGCGCTGGTGCCCGAGGCCGCGCAGGTGCTCCAGCGCGAGCGTGACGCCGCGCCGGTTGTCGAACACGACCTCGCCCTGCGCCTGCCCGCCGTGCAGCGCGTCGCCGATGGACACGACCGGGATCGTGCCCGCGAGCTCCGACCACAGCGCGGCGGACGGGTCGAGCGGCTGGACGATCAGGCCGTCCACCCGCTGGTCGCGGAGCCGGCGGGCGAGGGCCAGCTCGCGCTCGGGGTCGCCGCCCGCGTCCACGATGAGGGCGTAGCGGTCGCGGGCGAGCAGCGCCCGGCCGATGCCGACCGCGAGGGACTGCTGCCAGTAGTCCTCCAGGGAGCCGCACAGCAGGCCGACCTGGTCGGTGCGGCCGCTGGCCAGGGCGCGCGCGATCGGGTGCGCCTCGTAGCCGAGCTCGTCGGCCGCCGCGCGGACCCGCTCCTGCGTCTCCTCCGAGGTCTGTATGCCGCGCAGCGCGTACGACACGGCCGCAGGCGACAAACCGGTCGCCTGCGCCACTTCACGGATGGTCGCGCGCTTGCGCTTCTCCGACATCCCTCCAACCCTAGAGGCCGCCACCGACAGGGCAATGGACCCGCTCTTGACGGCATGGCTGCTGAAGCGGTTCACTGAAACGGTTAACTGATGCGGTTCAGTGATGCGGTTCAGTACGCCTGCGCAGCGGTTTCACCGCGCCCCGCGCGACCGCGCCCCCCGCGGCCGCACCCGACGAAAGAACCGCACCCGACGAAGGAACGGAAGGAGCGAACCCGTGTCCGCTGAGGTCCTGCCCCGCGCCGCCGGTTTCGAGAGCCTGCCCGGCCGCCCCCTCGACAAGCGCGAACTGCGGGAGCTGGTGGACGACCTGGCGAAGCGGCCCGCCCTCTGGCGGCAGCACGTCGCGTTCCCCGAGGGGCGGCGCCACTACGCGTCCCTCCACCGGGACGAGCACGTCGACGTCTGGCTCCTCTGCTGGACCCCCGAGAACGACACCGGGTGGCACGACCACGACGTCTCGTCGGGGGCCGTCCGCGTCGTCGCGGGCGCCATCGAGGAGAACAACCCGCGCATGGGCGGCGACCCGATGCGGACGGTGGTCGGCGAGGGCGAGTCGTTCTGCTTCGGCCCGGACCACATCCACCGGCTCACCGGCGTCCAGGACGCGAGCGTCTCGATCCACGCCTACTCGCCGCCCCTGTGGCGGCTCGGCCAGTACTCCGTCGACGAGTCCGGAGTGATGCGCCGCCTGTCGGTCGCCTACACCGACGAGCTGCGGCCGCCGGACGCCCCGGCCTGACGGACCGTTCCACGACCTGAAGCCTCCGGCGGGCCCGACCGGGGGACGCGGGCCCGCCGGAGGAGGGGCGTCCGGCCGAAGCCCGCTCACTCCGGCCGGACGCTCACACCTCCCTCAGCGCCCGCCGCCCCGGAAGCGTCACACCCGCGCATGGCCGGACCGTCCGCGAGGGCGAACCAGCCCTCCGGGAGGTGCCTCGCGACGAACGACGCGTCTCCACCGTGGACGCGCAACACGTACACGGCGAAGAGCACCTGGTTCAGGTGGACGAGGGCCACCACCAGGGCCGGGAACGTCTCGGGACGGGCCCAGCGGCGCGCTCCCGGTTCAGTTGCGCGACGCGTCGACCGGGGCGCGGCCGCGAGGCTCACCGCCGTCGAGAGCAGGACCGCCCCGTCCACCCCGACCGTCATGGCCGACAAACCTAGACGTCCCGGCCCGCGGCCGCATGGGCGCCAGAGACGCGCGCAGGCGGGCCCGCATCCAGGCCGCGCCGGGACGTTCGACCAGGCGGTGCACGGCGTACGCGCTCAGCAGGGACGCGGCGAGGACGACGCCCAGGGCCGTCCACCTGCCGAGGTCCGGGTACAGCGCGTCCAGCAGGGGGAGCGCCAGCTGCGCATGGACGAGGTACAGCGGATATGTGAGCGCCCCGAGGACGCTCAGCCGCGACCACCGCAGGGCGCGCAGCCGGCCGGTCGCGACGAGGATCATCACCGCGAAGATCCCGGTGACGACGGCGCCGACCGCGATCTCGTCCGCGCCCCGGAAGACGTGCTCCGCGCGCCAGGCGCCCCAGTGCAGCGCCATCAGGTAGCACACGGCCACGTACCCCCAGAGCAGCAGCGTGGGCCCGAACCGGTGGATCATGTAGAGCGCCATGCCGGCGATGAAGTAGCAGCTCCAGGTCGGGATCAGCATCACCTGGAGCAGGCCGTCGTCCGCCTCGTCGGCGAAGACGCCGGCGAGCAGCCACACCGCCATGAACACCAGGCAGGAGCGGTAGGTGATCCCGATGCCGGCGAGGACGGCGACGAGCACGTAGAAGTGGAGCTCGACCCAGAGCGTCCAGTAGACGGCGTCCACGTTCTTCAGGCCGAGCCCGCCCTGCAGCATCGTCAGGTTCGGCAGGACGAGGCCGGGGACGCCGTGCCCCTGCCGGAACACCGCGTACACGACGCCGCCCAGCAGCACGCTCACCCAGTACGCCGGCATCAGCCTGACCAGCCGCGACACCCCGAACTCGCCCGGTCCGCGTCCCCACGCGCTCATCAGGATCACGAACCCGCTGATCACGAAGAACAGGTCGACGCCGAGGTACCCGAACCGCGTGACCGCCGCGACCCCGGGGAACACGTCCCGCGCGGGCTCGGGCCAGGGCCCGGCGCCGCCGAAGCCCGTGAAGTGGTAGAGCACCACCGCCAGCGCCGCCGCGAAGCGCAGCAGGTCGAGTTCGCTCAGCCGTTCCCGTCCGGTCACCGCGGAACCGTCCCGCCCCGCGGTGGCCCCCCGCGATCCCCGGGGTGAGCCGGGGATGAACGCACGATGTCGAAACACGATGGAGAAACACGACGCCCGGAAACGAGGCGCCCGGTTGGCCGCGAGGCGCACCCGGCACGGGCGGCGGATCAGTAAGATGCCGGGTGCATCCCCTGGAACGTATGGGTGGTCCTCCATGACATCTCGCCGCGCCCGACGCGGCGCGGCGACGTTGATGCTGTGCCTCAGCCTGGTTGCGGTCCTGGCGGCCGCCGGCTGCTCCGTGCTCGCGGGCTCGGTGCACAAGCCGGCCGCCGCGGACGGGCCGCCGGAGGGCGAGCCGCGCAAGGCGCCGTCCGTCGTGATGTTCCTCGGCGACAGCTACACGGTCGGCGACCGGGGCGTCCGGCCGGAGTCGACGTACGCGTCCGCCACGGCGCGGCTGCTCGGCTGGCAGGTGATCGTCGGCGGGCGGGCCGGCACCGGGTTCGTCCGGGCGGGCCGGAGCGGGGAGCCGTTCCTCGGCCTGTTCGAGAGCCAGCTCGGCTGGCGCCCCGCGCCCGACCTGCTCATCGTGTCCGGCGGCCACAACGACTGGCGGTACCCGCCGGCGCAGGTCGCGGCGGCGGCGCACGTCCTGCTCGAACGCGTCCGGCAGCGCTGGCCCGGCACGCACATCGTGCTGATGGGGCCCCTGTGGGGGACGGATTCGCCGGTGCCGGGCGCGCTCCTCGTCCGGGACGCGCTGAAGAACCTCGCCCGGCAGCTCGGCGTCCCGTTCGTCGACCCGATCGGCGAGCAGTGGGTCACCGGCGACCGGCTGACCGGCGCGGGCAACGCGGCGCGGCTCATCAAGGCCGACCGCACCCATCCGAACCCGGCGGGCCACCGGTACGTGGCGACCCGCCTGGCCGCGGACGTCGAGCGGATGGGCCTGGCCCACCCCGTCCGGAAGGGCTGACCGTCAGGACGCCGGTCCGGCGAGGGTGAGGGAGAAGTCGCCGTCCCGGTCCGTCCAGAACTCGGCGATCTCCAGGCCGGCCGCGCCCAGCTCGGCCGCCAGCCGCTCCCGCCGGAACTTGGCGGAGACCTCCGTGCGCATCTCCTCCCCGGCCGCGAACGACACCTCCAGGTCGAGGCCGCCGACGCGGACGTCCTGGTCCCGGACGGACCGCAGCCGCATCTCGATCCACTCCTCCGCCCGGTTCCAGCGCGCGACGTGCTCGAACGCGTCCGGGTCGAAGTCGGCGTCCAGGTCCCGGTTGATGACGCGCAGGACGTTGCGGTTGAACTCGGCGGTGATCCCGGACGCGTCGTCGTAGGCGCGGACGAGGCGCCCCTCGTCCTTGACGAGGTCGGCGCCGAGCAGCAGGAAGTCGCCGTCGGCCATGGTGGCGCGGACGCCGCCGAGGAACCCGATCCGCTCGGCGGGCGGCATGTTGCCGATCGTCCCGCCGAGGAAGGCGATGAGCCGCCGCTCGCCGCCGGGCAGCAGCGCCAGGTGCTGCTCGTAGTCGGCGACGACGGCCCGGACGGTCAGGCCCGGATGGTCGGCGGCGATCCCGGCGGCGGCCTCGTCGAGGAAGTCGCCGCTCACGTCGACCGGCACGTAGGAGCGGAGCGTGCCGGACAGGGCGTCGAGCAGCAGCCGGGTCTTCTCCCCCGACCCGGCGCCGAGTTCGAGCAGCGTCCGGGCGCCGGTGGCGGCGGCTACGGCGGGCGCCCGCGCGGCGAGGATCTCCCGCTCGCGGCGGGTCGGGTAGTACTCCTCCAGCTTGGTGATCTCCTCGAAGAGCGCGCTGCCGCGCTCGTCGTAGAACCACTTGGGCGGCAGGGTCTTGGGCGTGCCGGTGAGCCCCTCCCGGACGTCCCGGCGGAGCGTCTTGGCGAGGTCGTCGGCGGTCAGGAACCGGTCCATGTGGTTCTCCTTCACAGGGTGGTCCTCCCTCACAGGGAGTCGATGCGGACGCCCGCGCCGGGGGCGGCGGTGACGAGCGAGCGGTCGGGGACGTGCCGCCAGCCGGGGGCGTCGTCGAGCGGCTCGGACGCGACCTGGACCGCGTCCCCCTCCTCCCGGACGAACAGGGAGTCGCCCCAGGTCGTGGCGGCGAGGGACGTCCCGTCGGAGGCGAGCAGGTTGTAGCGGCCGGGGGCGAGCGCGGTGACGGCGGCGACGGCGGCGGCGAGGCCGTCGCCGAGCGGGAGGCCGTCCCGCCAGTGCCGGACGGCGAGCGCGAACAGCGGCGCGGAGTCGACCGGCGCGCGGGCGTCGGGGATCTCGGCGATGTCCCCCGCCAGTTCGCGGAGCTTGGCCTCGACGCCGCCGTAGTCCTCGATCCTGCCGTTGTGGCTGAACAGCCACGTCCCGGCGCGGAACGGCTGGGCGCACGACTCGTCCACGGGGAACCCGGCCGTAGCCGACCGGATCGCCGCGACCGCGCAGGACGCCCGGACGGACCCGGCGACCTCGCGGAACGACTGGTCGGTCCAGAGCGGCTGCGCGCGGCGGAACCGGACGGGCGCCCGCGATCCGGCGCCGCCCTGGTACCAGCCGACGCCGAACCCGTCGGCGTTCAGCAGGTTCCCCTGCGTCATGCGCGGCGCGTACGCCTGGGTCTCCAGGGAGTGCTCGCCGTCGTAGACGAGCGAGTGCAGGGTCCGCTCAGGCCCGAGGTATCCGAGATGGCGGCACATTCAGCGTCCCTCCCGCGCCGACCGGGCGCAGCGGAATCCGGAGAAGATCTGCCTGCGGACGGGGTAGTCCCAGTTGCGGAACGATCCGCGTACGGCGAGCGGGTGCGTCGCCCAGGAACCGCCCCTCAGCACCTTGTACTCGGGGCCGAAGAAGACCTCCGAGTACTCCTTGTAGGGGAACGACCGGAAACCGGGGTAGCCGTGGAAGTCGGACGACGTCCACTCCCACACGTCCCCTAGGAGGCGCCTCACCCCGTAGGCGGACCCGCCCGACGCGTAGGAGCCGGTCTCGGCTGGACGCAGCGAGCGCTGCCCGAGGTTGGCGCGCCCCTCCTCGTACGCCTCGCCCCACGGGTAGCGCCGCGAGCGCTGCGCGGCGGGGTCCCAGCGGGCGGCCTTCTCCCATTCGGCCTCGGTCGGCAGCCGCTTGCCGGCCCACCGCGCGTAGGCGTCGGCCTCGTACCAGCACACGTGCTGGACGGGTTCGCCGGGCGGGACGGGTTCCGTCCGTCCGAACCGGCGCCGCATCCACTGTCCTGCTTCGCGGTGCCAGAAGGCGGGGGCGCGCTTGCCGCCGGCGTTCCGCCACTCCCATCCGGCGGGCTCCCACCAGCGCGGGTCGTCGTAGCCGCCTGCCTCGATGAAGGCGAGGTAGGCGGCGTTGGTGACCGGCTCCACGTCGATGTAGTAGGCGGGCAGGTCGACGAGGTGGACAGGACGTTCGTTGTCGTACGCCCACGGGTCGTCCGAGGTGCCCATCTGGAAGGGCCCCGCCTCGATGAGGACCTCGTCCGCCGCCGAGCCCTCGGCGGGCTTCTGCAGCGGCTCGGCCGGCGGGTCGAGCAGCGCGGGAGCGCCCTTCCGCAACTGGTGGGTGGCGAGCATGGTCTCGTCGTGCATGTGCTCGTGCTGCACGACCATTCCGTAGACGAACCCGCCCGAAGTCAGCGGATCCGCCGTGTCGAACCGCGCCGCCGGGAGCGAGTCGAGCACCTTGGCGCGGACCGTGCCGATGTAGGCGCGGGCCTCGTCCGGGGACAGGAGCGGCAGCGTCGGCCGTTCGGCGCGCGGATGCTCGAACGCGTCGTACAGGTCGTCGATCTCCGGACGCATCGCCTCCCGGCCGGCCGCCTGGCGGAGCAGCCACAGTTCCTCGTAGTTGCCGACGTGGGCGAGGTCCCACACGAGCGGCGACATCAGCGGCGACACCTGGCCGGTGAGGTCGTCCTCCGCGAGGACCTCGGTGGTGAGGCCGAGACTGCGGTCCCGGACCGCGCCGAGCTCGCCGGCTATCAGTTCCTTGAGCGCCCCCTCGTCGAGCGTGTCGATCGGGCCCTGGGGGTTCATCGGGGCCATGTCGGTTCCTCCTCGGACGGAGCGGTGAACGGGGCCGCGGACGCGGGGTCGTCGGCGGGGCTGCGCCCCCGCCGGACGTACCGGCGGTCGTACTCCTCGACCAGCGGGACGAGCCGGGACGCGCCGAGCCGCGGCAGCGCGTCGAGGGCCGCCGTGAAGCACGCCCGCGCGGCGGCGGCGAGCGGCGCGTCCGACAGCCCGCGGCGGGCCGCCTCCGCCCACCGGTCCGCGACCGGTTCGGCGGCGGCCTCGGCGGCCCGGGACGCGGCGGGGTCGTCCAGCAGCGCGGTCGCGACGGCGACGGGGACGGGCCAGTACCGGCCCGGCGGCGCGTCGATCATGCGCAGCTCCAGCCAGCCGCGCGGCCGGACCGGCGGGAACAGCGTGGACAGGTGGTAGGCGAGGTCCTCCTCGCCGGGCTCGCCCTTGTCGAGCCACTCCAGGAACGACATGCCGGGGTCGGACACCCACTCGCCGTCGGCAGTGTGGACGAGCATGACCTGGGCGTCGAGCGCGTACCGCGTCCACGCCTCGGCGGGGTCGCCGTCCTCGCCGTCCCGCAGGACGGGCAGGGTGCGGCACGGGTCGAGCTCGGTCCAGATGCCCTGCCGGGACGAGTGCATCCCGGTGCGGCGGCCGGCCCGCAGCGGCGAGTTGGCGAACGCGGCGACGAGCACCGGCCCGAGCGCGTGCGCGAGCCGCCAGCGGCGGGACGCGTCCGGCTCGTCGGCGCCGATGTCCAGGTTCACCTGGACGGACGCGGTCGAGCACATCATCGCCAGGCCCGCGTCGGGGAAGCCGCCGGCGCGGAAGTAGTCGCGCATGCACGCGTAGCGGGGGTGGTCGGCCTGGAACCGGGGGCGCCGGACGGGGTCGACGCCGTGGCCGGCGAGCGACAGCCCGTCCCGGGCGAGCGCGTCCCGGATGCGCGCGATGTCCGCGCCGAGCGCGGCGTGCAGCACGCCCAGCCCGCGGAACGGCGCGGAGCTGAGCTCCAGCTGGCCGCCCGGCTCATAGGTGATCTTGCTTCCGCCGGCCGGCGGCCCGGCGTCCGCGACGAGCGCGCGCACCCGCTCGGCGGGGACGTGGGCGGCGGGTTCGGCGGTGTCGACCACGAACCACTCGGTCTCCGCGCCGACCGTCCCGGGCGGGCCGGTCTTGAAGCAGACACCGCGAATGTGCTGGTAGACACCATCAACCGTCAGGCGGGTCACCGTTGACTCCTCGCGTAAATCGATAACGAGTTCGAATCCTTCCCTGCTGAACCGCATCAGGAATCCGCCGATTTCCGGGAAGTTGCCTAAATCTCCATGAACATCACCGTCCGCAGGCGGCGCGACTACCTTCCGTGCTATTCGACGTGCCGTCCGATCTCGGACTTCTCAGCCGCGGACACGAGGCGCTAGAGTCCCGTTGATCAGCTATGCACCATTTGTCGGACAGTTGGACCAGCCGGACGGGAACGGGAGGGCACATGCGCGGGGACCTGGGCTCGCTCTACGACGCGCACGCCGACCGCCTGTACGCGTACTGCTGGTCGCTCGTCGGCGACCAGCTCGCGGCGGCGGCCGTCGGCGACACGTTCAACGCGGCCGTGCACCAGCCGCCGCGCGGCGACAGCGTGCTCTGGCTGTACTCGCTCTCCCGGACGGCCTGCGCCGAGCGGGGCGCCTTCACCGGCGACCTCGCCGTCCAGGGCGGCATGCTGTTCGCCGACCCCGACCCGCTGCTGCGCGCCGCCGCCGGGCTGCGCGCCGACCACCGCGAGGTCCTGCTGCTGTGGGCGGGCGAATGGCTCGAACCCCATGACATCGCCCGCGTCCTCGGCCTCGCCCCCGACACCGTCCTGCAGCTGCTCGCCGCCGCGCGCACGCGGCTGGAGCGGAGCGTCCTCGACATCCTGATGCGCGGTACGGCCGGGCCGCGGCTCGACCTGATCTCCGCGTTCGAGAAGGGCCGGCTGCCGCGGCTGCTCGCCGGCCGCGCGCCCGCGGGCGCGCCCGGCTGGCTGCGCGACCGGGTCCTCGCCGCCTGCGAGCAGGAGGCCGCGCGGCCGCTGCCGAGCGTCATCTCGCCGAGCCCGCTCGTCGTGATCGGGGCGGAGCGCAAGGACCGGCGCAAGCGCGGGCTCTCCGGCGGCGTCTCCCGGGGCCTCGGCGCCGCCGCGGGCGTCGCCGCGTCGGCGGCCGCCGTCATCGGCCTGCTCATCTCCTGGCCGGCGGCCAAGGGCGGCGGCGGTGAGGCCGCCTCGATGGTCCCGTCGTCGAGCGAGGGCCAGACGAGCCCGGCGTCGGCGAAGACCAGCGGCGTGCCGCAGAACCCGCTGCCCGGCCTCACCGGTTCGGAGCGGGCCACGGGCGGCGCACCGTCCGGGAACCCGGTCACCAGCGCCTTCGACGGCCCGCCGCAGCAGGCGGGCGGGGCTCCGGCGCCGCCCGCGACGTCCCCCGCGGACACGCCGTCCCCGGAGAAGAAGCCGGTGACGGACACGCCGTCGAGGCCGGACGAGCCGTCCACCCCGCCGGAGGAGCCGCCGACCACTCCCCCGGCGACCCCGCCGGCCGACCCGACGACCCCGCCCGACGACGGGTCGACGCCGCCGACCACGCCGCCGACGGACACGCCGACCGACCCGCCCACGGACGGTTCCGGGACGCCGAGCCCGAACCCCACCGCCAACCCGACCCCGGAGCCGGGGCAGGGCTGACCACGGGTCAGGCCCCGGCGGCCGCCCCGGGCACCGGAGTCCCCGGGACGGCGGAGCGGCGGCGTTCCAGCAGCAGGAGCAGCCCGCCGATCAGCCCGCCCGCGAGCATCGCCACCAGGTGCCCGACGGCGGCGATCTCCAGCGCGGGCAGGCCGTCCAGCAGGACGGGCGCGAGCGCGCACCAGCCCGCGAGCGCGAGCAGCCGCCGCACCCGCCCGTGCCCGTACAGGAACGCCGCGACGAGCGCCGCGCACAGCACGTAGGACGGCCCGACGTCGGGGATCGTGCGGATGGAGTCCGACAGGAGGCCGGCCTCCAGCCGCACGAGCGCGATGCCCTGGCTGACGAGGGTGCCGAGGACGTGCGAGGCGGCGACGAGCACCACGGCCCGCAGGTTGCCGAACCGCCGGGTGAGCGGGAACAGGCCGATCGCGGCGGCGACCAGCAGCACGCCCTGCGCGCCTTCGGCGACGAACGCCGACGCGATCATCGTCCCGACCGGGTTCACCGCGAGGTTCGCCAGGTTGGTGCTGGCCCAGGCGATCACCGCGTGCCGCGCGTCCGGCGGCAGGACGAGCGCCTGCACCATCCAGACGGCCGCGAACAGCCCGAGGAACGTCAGCGGCATCGCGTACCGCTTCACGAACGCGCCCATCACACCGGCAGCCTAACGCCGTCCGCTCAGACGGCCGCGGCGCCGTCGACCGGGCTGTTCCCGCGCCGCACGAGCAGGGCCGCGAGGACGGCGGCGAGCGCGACCGCCGCCGCGACGCTCAGCGACTCCTGGAAGCCGTCCATGAACGCGAGGTGGCTCCCGGTGGTGATGGCGTCCGCGGCCCCGTCCGGCGTGCCGGGCGGGACGGGCGCGACGCCCTGCGACACGAGCCCTCCCGCGCCCTCCAGCTGCTGGGCCGCCGGCGCGGGGACGCCCGCGTCGGTCAGCCGCCCGAACAGCACGTCGCCGACCCTGGTGGACAGCAGCACGCCCAGCACGGACGTGCCGAGGACGCCGCCGACCTGCGAGGCGGTCTGCTGGAGGCCGCCCGCGACGCCCGCGAGGTGGGCGGGCGCGTTGCCGACGACGGCCTCGGTCCCGGCGACGAGGACCATCCCGAACGCCAGGCCGATGAGGACGAACCACGGCCAGAGCTGCACGTAGGCGGCGTCCACTCCGATGCGGGACAGGCCGAACATCGCGGCCGCGGTGAACGCCATCCCGAGGGCGAGCGGCAGCCGCGGCCCGAACCTGCTGGTCAGCGCGCCCGCGATCGGGGACGCGACGATGAACACGGCGGTCATCGGCAGCAGCCGGACGCCGGCGTCCACCGGGCTCATGCCGTGCACCTGCTGCAGGTAGAGGGTGAGGAAGAAGATCGTCCCGAACATCGCGAAGAAGCCGAGGACGATGAGCCCGGTCGCCGCCGACAGCGACACCGAGCGGAACAGGCCGAGCGGCAGCAGCGGGCTCTCCACCCGCTGCTCGTTCCAGGCGAACACGGCGAACAGCACGGCGGACGCGGCGAAGGAGACCAGCGGGACGGCGTCGCCGAACCCGTTCTCACCGGCCTTGATCAGGCCCCAGACCAGGGCGAACAGGGCACCGCTGAGCAGCGCGACGCCGCGCAGGTCGAACGAGCCGGCGGCCTGCTCGTCCCGCGACTCGCGGATCACCCAGAAGCCGACCAGCAGCGCGACCAGCCCGAGCGGGGCGTTGAGGAAGAACACCGACTCCCAGTTGACGTTCTCGACCAGCAGGCCGGCGACGATCGGGCCGCCCGCGATGGAGAAGCCGAGCGTGCCGCCCCAGACGCCGATCGCGGTGTTGAGCCGCTCGGCGGGGAAGGTGTTGCGCAGGATGGCGAGGCTGGCGGGCTGCAGGAGCGCCCCCGCGAAGCCCTGCACGACCCGCCAGAAGATCACCATCCCGAGCCCGCCGGACAGCCCGATCAGCACCGAGGAGACGGCGAACCCGAGGACGCCGGCGAGGAACGTCCGCTTGCGCCCGAACCGGTCGGCGATCTTCCCGGCGGGGATCAGCGTGACGGCGAGCGCCAGCAGGTAGGCGTTGGTCACCCACTGCAGGCCGGACAGGCTCGCGTCCAGGTCCTTGGCGATCGCGGGGTTGGCGATGGACACGACGGTCGCGTCCAGGCCGACCATCATCACGCCGAGCGCGACGGCGGCGAGGGTGAGCCATGGATGCCCGTGCCCGCGCCGCGCCGGCCGGGCGCGGGACCGTTCTCGCGGCGGGACGTCGGCGGCGCCGCTCTCGAGGATGTCGGCGCCTTGCGAATGAGTCATCTGCGACCTCCGGCTTGGGTAGGGGTTCAAAGTGTCACGGCATGACACTTGTCGTCAAATGCCGAAGGTCACATGAGGACAGGATTCAGCTTACGACAGAATTCGCCGTCCGCCACTTGGCGCGCGTTCACCCGCTGGCTACACTTCGCCCATGACCGCGACCGCCCGCGAGACCGTCCCCGAGACCGGTCCGTCCTGTCTCGGATCCGAGCCCCCGGGCAGGCGCGAGCGCAAGAAGCAGCGCACCCGCGAGGCGCTCATCAACGCCGCGTTCACCCTCTTCGCCGAGAAGGGGTTCGACGCCACCACCGTCGAGGAGATCGCCGACGCCGTCGACGTCTCGTCCCGCACGTTCTTCCGCTACTTCGCCTCGAAGGAGGACGTCGCGCTCACCTTCCAGGAGGAGCAGGTCCGCGCCGTGGCGTCGGTGCTGGCCGCGCGCCCCGCGGACGAGCCGATCATGACCGCGCTGCGGCGCACCGTGGTGGAGATCGCCCGCGCCTGCGAAGGGGGCGAGCTGGGCTTCGACCCGGGCCGCTTCGAGTGCATGCTGTCGATGATGAACGACAGCCCCGCCCTGATGGCGGGCAGCCTTGAGCACGCGCAGCGCAAGCAGGCGCTGCTGACCGAGATCGTCGCGCGGCGGATGGGCCTCGACCCCGGCGCCGACCTGCGCCCGCACGTCGTCGCCGCCGCCGCCCACTGCGGCTTCCAGGCCGCCGCCGACGCCATCCGCCGCAAGGGCGGGACGTTCGCCACGCTCTCCGAGGTGGTCGACCAGACGTTCGCCATCCTGGAGAGCGGCCTCAACGAACCGCCGCCCCCGGGCGAGTAGCCCCCGGGCGTCCGCCGCCCCGGTGTGGAGCCGGGCGGCCGGGGTAGTGCGGCGACATGGCCCTGAAGCATCCCCGCGCCGCCGGCGGCGGCCGCGACCTGCGGATCAATCCGGTCTTCAGCCGCGAGCCGCTGACCGTCCCCCGGTACGCGCTGCCCGCCGGCGAGATGGAGCCCGGCACCGCGTACCAGATCGTCCACGACGAGCTGATGCTGGACGGCAACGCGCGGCTGAACCTGGCGACGTTCGTGTCGACGTGGGCGGAGCCGGAGGCGCTGCGGCTGATGGCCGAGTGCGCCGAGAAGAACATGATCGACAAGGACGAGTACCCGCGCACCGCCGAGCTGGAGATGCGCTGCGTCCACATGCTCGCGCGGCTGTGGCACGCCGAGGACCCGCACCGCGCCGTGGGCTGCTCGACGACCGGGTCCAGCGAGGCGGCGATGCTCGGCGGCCTCGCGCTCAAGCGGCGCTGGGCGGCGCGGCGCCGGGCGGCCGGCAAGCCGGCCGACCGGCCCAACCTCGTCATGGGCGTGAACGTGCAGATCTGCTGGGAGAAGTTCGCGAACTACTTCGAGGTCGAACCCCGGTACGTGCCGATGGAGGGCGACCGCCACCACCTCGGCGCGCGGGAGGCGGTCGAGCTGTGCGACGAGAACACCATCGGCGTCGTCGCCGTGCTCGGCTCCACGTTCGACGGCGGCTACGAGCCCGTCGCCGACATCGCGGCGGCGCTCGACGACCTGGAGCGGCGGACGGGCCTCGACGTGCCGGTGCACGTGGACGGCGCGTCCGGCGCCATGATCGCGCCGTTCCTCGACCCGGACCTGCGGTGGGACTTCCGGCTGCCGCGCGTCGCGTCGATCAACACGTCCGGGCACAAGTACGGCCTGGTCATGCCGGGCCTCGGCTGGGCGCTGTGGCGGGACGAGGAGGCGCTGCCGGACGACCTCGTCTTCCACGTCAACTACCTCGGCGGCGACATGCCGACGTTCGCGCTGAACTTCTCCCGCCCCGGGGCGCAGGTCGTCGCGCAGTACTACACCTTCCTGCGGCTGGGCTTCGACGGGTACCGCCGCGTCCAGCGGACCTGCCGGGACGTCGCGACCCGGCTGTCCGCCGAGATCGGGCGGCTCGGCCCGTTCGAGACGCTCACCGACGGCGGCGAACTGCCGGTGTTCGCGTTCCGGGTGCGCGACGACGTCCGCGACTTCACGGTGTTCGACGTGTCGGCGGCGCTGCGCGAGTCGGGATGGCTCGTGCCCGCCTACACCTTCCCGGAGAACCGCACGGACCTCGCCGTGCTGCGGATCGTGGTCCGCAACGGGTTCGGCCACGACCTCGCCGACCTGTTCCTGGACGACCTGCGCCGCGTCCTCCCGCGGCTGTCGGCCCAGCCGGCCCCGCGGCGCACCGCCGAGGACGCCGGCGGCTTCGCGCACGGCGCCGAGCCCAAGCACCTGAGGTCCCCCGGCCGCGGCTGACCAGGCCCCCGGGGTCACCAGGCGACGGGGAGCTCCCGCGGGCGGTTCACGAACCGGGCGGTGTGCCAGGGCACCTGGTCGGCCGGCACGGCGAGGCGCAGCCCGGGGAGCCGCACGGCCAGCGCGGACAGCGCGACCTGGAGCTCCATCCTCGCCAGGGACGCGCCCAGGCAGCGGTGCAGGCCGTGCCCGAAGGCGATGTGCGGGTTGCTGCGGCGGGCGATGTCGAGGGTCTCGGGCTCGGGGAAGGCGTCCCCGTCGCGGTTGGCCGCGGACAGCTCGACCAGGACCTGCTCCCCGGGCCGCAGCAGGACCCCGCCGACCTCGATCTCCGTCAGCACGAAGCGCGTCAACGACCCCTGGGCGATCAGCGGCACGAAGCGCAGGAGCTCCTCCACGGCCGCGGGGACCAGCCCCGGATCCGCGGCCAGCCGCGCGTAGTCGCCGCCGCGCAGCAGCAGGAACACGAAATTGGGGATCTGCGACGCGGTCGTCTCGAATCCCGCGGCGAGGACCGCGCGCACCAGGTTGTTCAGCTCGTCGCCGCTGAGGCGGTCGCCTTCGATCCGCTCGCGCACGAGCGCGCCGATGAGGTCGTCGGTCGGATGCTCCACCCGCATGGCGGCCAGTTCCGCCAGATAGCCGTTCATCTCGTCGATGGAGGACCGGATCTCGTCCCCGGTCAGGTCGCTGGTGCTGAGGAGGGCGTCGGTCCAGGCGGTGAAACGGCGCCGCTCGGCGACCGGGACGCCGAGCAGGTCGCAGATGACCTGGATGGGCAGCGGCAGCCCGAACGCCTCGACGAGATCGGCCGGTCCGCCCGCCTCGGTCATCGCGTCGAGGAGCCGCCCGGCGATCCGCTCGGTGCCGGGCCGCAGCGCCTCGACGCGGCGCGGCGTGAACGTCCGGTACACGAAGCGGCGCAGCCGGGTGTGGTCGGGCGGATCCTCGGTGAGGAGCGTGTCGCTGGTCGGGTCGATCGGCGTCATGCCGGCGACGCGGTCGGCCGGGATCCCGGCGCGTTCGCGGTCGCGCCCGAACGCCGGGTCGCTGAGCACGGTGCGGGCGTCCTCGTACCGGGTGACGAGCCAGGCGGGCGCCCCGTAGCCGAGCTGGACGCGCACGGGCGCCGACCCGGCGCGCGCCTCGGCGAGCAGCGGCGACACCTGGAGGGCGTGGTCGGCCGGGAACGGAAAAGTCGGAATATCCACCACAGATCCGATAATTGCCTTATATCACGCTTTGCGATATCGCCGGGCCTGCCACTCCACCCTGGCCGCGACCGCAGCCTCTCCTATCTCCACCACGAATTACGCCATCGAGAAGCCCATATCGGGAACGCCGCTTAATGCCCTTCCCGCCAATTACCGGGCCGCCGGCCGCGCCGACTCACGATACGGCGGGCGGACCCGGGAACGCTCTCCGATCGGAGGTCAGCGGGGCGCGCGGGGCAGGCCGAGGCCGATCATGGCGATCAGCTCGCGCTGGATCTCGTTGACGCCGCCGCCGAAGGTCAGCACGAGCGCGCCCTTGGCCAGCCGGTCGACCGACGCCGTGAAGTCCGCCGTCTCCGGGTCGCCGGGGTCGCCGTAGCGGGCGAGGACGTCGCCGACGATCCGGCCGACGTCCTGCATCCGCTCCGAGGAGTAGATCTTCGTGGCGGACGCGTCGGCGGCGCCGAGCCAGCCGAGGTCCTGGTTCGCGGCGACCTGCCAGTTGAGGATCTCGTTGACGCGCAGGTAGGCGTGCACCTGGGCGAGCGCGCGGCGGACGGCGGGCTCCTCGATGAGCGGGCGCCCGTCCCGTCCCGCGGTGGCGCGGGCCCAGCGCTCGAACCGGATGCGGGTGTGCCCGATGTTGCCCGCCGGGCCGAGCGTGACCCGCTCGTGGTTGAGCTGGTTGACGATGAGGTCCCAGCCCTTGTTCTCCTCGCCGATCAGCATGTCCGCCGGGACGCGGATGTCCTGGAAGTACGTCGAGTTGGTGTGGTGGGCGCCGTCCATCGTGATGATCGGCGTCCAGGAGAAGCCCGGGTCCTTGCAGTCGACGATGAGCATCGAGATGCCCTTGTGCTTCTTCGCGGACGGGTCGGTGCGCGCCGCGAGCCACACGTAGTCGGAATGGTGCGCGCCGGACGTGAAGATCTTCTGGCCGTTCACGACGTAGTGGTCGCCGTCCCGGACGGCGGTGGTGCGCAGGGCGGCGAGGTCGGTCCCGGCGCCCGGCTCGCTGTAGCCGATCGCGAAATGGCACTCCCCCGCGAGGATCCGCGGGATGAAGAACTCCTTGTGCGCGTCCGACCCGTACTGCAGGATCGTCGGCGCGACCGAGTTCAGCGTGATCAGCGGGTAGGTGACCTCGGCGCGGGCGATCTCGTTGGCGAAGATCGTCTGCTCGACCGGGCCGAAGCCGCGGCCGCCGTACTCCGTCGGCAGCGCGACGCCGAGCATGCCGTCGCGGCCGAGCCGCTTGCAGTGCTCCATGTAGGCGGCGCCGAACGGGTCGGCCGAGATCGCGGCGCGCTGCTCGGCGGTCAGGCAGTTCTCGAAGTACTCGCGCAGCTCGGCGCGGAGCTTCTTCTGCTCGCCGGTCAGGTCGATGAACATTCAGGCCTCCTGGGCGATGAGCGCGCCGAGCGCGTCGAGCCGGTCTTCCGCGCCGCCGAGCAGGTGCCCGCAGTGCTTGCCCCAGGCGAAGTAGCGGTGCAGCGGGTAGGTGACGTCCAGGCCGATGCCGCCGTGCAGGTGCTGGCAGGTGTAGAGGGCCTTGATGACGGGATCGCACGCGTTGTAGGACGCGATCGTCAGCAGCTCCTCGGCGTCGTCGGCGCCCTCGGCCAGCCGCCAGACGCCCGACCAGACGGCCACGTCCAGCGCCCGCTTCGCGATGTAGACGTCGCTGACCTGCATCGTGACGGCCTGGAACTGCGCGAGGGCGCGGTCGAACTGCTCGCGGGTCTTGGTGTACTCCTTGGTCAGCTCCAGCGCGCCCTCGATGACGCCGGACGAGATCGCGACGGCGCCGGCGACGGCGGACCGGCGGAGGGTGTCCCAGGCGGCGCCGTCGGCCGTCCCGCCGAGCAGGGCGCCGGGGCCGACGCGGACGCCGTTCAGCGCGACCCGCGACAGCGGCTCGCTCGTCGCCGACGGCTGCGGGGTGATCGTCGCGGCGGCCGGCTCGACCAGGAAGACGCCGACGCCCTCCCCCTCGACGCGGGCGGGCACGAGGATCCGCGCGGCCTCCCGCGCGTACGGGACGAACGTCTTCACGCCGTCGAGGACGTAGCCGTCGCCGTCCTTCCGGGCCGTCGCGGCGATCTCGCCGGCCGGGCCGACCTCGCGGTAGGCGCCCGTCAGGACCGTGGCGGCGTCGGTCAGCGGGGCCAGCAGGGCGCGCTGGTCCGCCGTGCCGTGCGCGGCGATCGGGACGGCCGCGAGCGCGAGCGACGCGTACGCCGGGACGGGCGCCACATGGAGGCCGACCTCGCGCAGGACCACCGCCAGCTCGACCGGGCCGAGCCCGGCGCCGCCGGCGTCCTCGGGCAGGACGAGGCCGAGCAGGCCCGCCCGGCCGAGCGCCGTCCAGGCCGCCTCGTCGTAGGGGGCGCCGCTCTTCTCGAACGCCTCCAGCCGCTCCGGCGCGGCCTCGCGCGCGAGCACTCCGGCGGCGAGACCCTTGATCTCTTGCTGGGTCTCATCGAGGTTGAAGTCCACTCATCCGCTCCCTTCCAGGAGGTGCAGCCGGCCGCGCCGCTCGAACTCGGCCCGCGGGCCGGCCGCGCCCGCCGCGGTCATCCGGCGGTAGGCGAGGTCGCGTCCGGGACGCCACCACACCGGGTCGTCGGTCCGCCGGCCGTCCTTCACGAGCCGGCGCTTGAGGATCTTGTCGGACGCGGTCGCGGGCGGCTCCCGCATCACCCGCACGTAGCACGGCGGCCACTTCGGGCCCAGGTCGGCGCGCCCGCGCAGGTAGCCGGCCAACGCGTCCGGGAGCGCAGCCCCGGGCGGTCGTCGTCCGCCCTCGCCTCCAGCAGTGCGGCGACGTTCGTCATGCCCACCTCCCGGACGCGCCCACGGCGAAAAAGTAGAACAGATTCTAGTCTGTGTCCAGAGGTCCGATCGTTCCCGTTCACGGGGCGGTTAGCCTGGCGCGGCAAGGCCGCAGGGCGGAACCGGGGAGCACGTCCGAGCGGCCGCCATCGGACGATCAGATAACACGTTCTCGTGATGGCTGTACGCTGGAGGGGAAACGTCGGGCGGCCGAGCCCGCGCAGAAGGGATGACGACCGTGACCGCAGAGCCGACAGTGACCGGGGACGAGACCCGGGGTCAGCCGGCGGGACAGGCGGCAGGCCCCGCGGCCGGACAGGGCGTGCGCTCCCGCAGCCAGCACCAGCGGCGCAAGCGTATCGTGCAGGCCGCGGCGGCGCTCGCGTCGCGCGGCGGCATCGAGGCGATGCAGATGCGCACCGTCTCCGAGCGGGCCGGGGTCGCGCTCGGCACCCTCTACCGCTACTTCCCGTCCAAGATGGATCTGGTCGTCGCCGTCGTCAGCGAGGAGATCCTGCTCCTCGAAGGCAGCATCGAGCGCCGCCCGCCCCGCGCCGGCGGGGCGCCCGAGCGCGCGGTCGAGGTGCTCATGCGCGCCACCCGCGGCCTGATGCGCGAGCCCGAGCTGGCCGAGGCGCTGATCCGCTCGCTGCTGCTGTCCGACGTCAAGACCGACTTCGGCGAGCGGATGAGCGAGCTGCTGCTGCGCGCCGCGTCCGGCCCGCCGGAGGACATCTCCGCCGAGGACCCGCGCCGCCTCGTGGCCCGCGCGCTGTCCGGCATCTGGACCATGGAGATGATCGAGATGCTGCGCGGGAACGCCACCGCCGAGGAGATCCAGTCCCGGCTGGAGATCACCGCTTCGCGCCTGCTCATCGACCCCTGACCGCGAGGGCGTTCCGGCGTCTCCCGGCCCGCTTCCCCACTAGCCTGGGGGCTCCCACAGGAGCCAGGAGAAGAAGGTGTGCCAGTGACCGAGCAGGAACCGATCCTCAGCGACGGGGTCATCATCGAGTTCGTCGATGGCAAGGACGTCCCCGTCCAGCACAAGGACTTCGGTGAGCGGGCCGTCGTCATGCGCGACGCCAAGAACCCCGAGGGTCCGATCCTCTACTTCACCGAGGCCGAGTGGGACGCGTTCATCGCGGGCGTCAAGGACGGCGAGTTCGACGACCTCCTCGAAGAGGACCCCACCGAGGCGACCTGACCGTGAACGACGTACGCCCCCGGCGCTCCGCCGGGGGCGTACTCATGCGGACGTCCGTCCACTACGGATGTGATGGCTGCGCGGCGGTTCGGGCGGCAGGCGAGGAATGCCGAGGAGTCCAGGGAGAGGGCTTCCGCGGCCCTGTTGAGGGAGCCGGCGCTGGTACCTGGCCAGTGGCCGGTCGAAAATGGCGCGGAAGGCCAGGTTCGTTGTCGATGGTGGCCAGGGCGGCGTGGGTGATCTCAACGGACTCCTCGGTAGGGGCCGTGACGTTGGCCAGGGCGCTCAAGATGGTCAGTTCGGGCATCCGCGCTGCCTGGTCGGTGGTGGTGATGAGCGGCTGGGCGCCCGGACCCGTGCCAGGCCCACCACCAGCGGCCTGAGGTCGAAGTCGGGATGCCCGAGCGTGATCGGCAGGGTGGTCTGCCTAATGTCTTGTGAGGGCGTCCCAGCGGGCGGCGAGTTCCCGCGTCCCGTCCGGGGTGATGTCGCCGAGCAGGCGGAGCCGGGCGATGCCGCCGTCCGGGTGGATGTCGAGCCGGACGTGCGTCACCTCGGGCGACGTGAGGCGGAACCGGTGCCGGGTGTCCGGCAGGAGGCCGGTGCGCGGCAGGAGGGGGCGCCAGGCGTCCGGCGCGGCGGTGCGGGCGTCGAGGCCCTGCAGCGCGGCGGCGCCGGGCGCGTTGAACTTCAGGTTCGCGGTGTCGATCTCGGCGAGCCTGACGACGCCGGGCGCGGCGAGCCGGATCACCGCCCAGTCGTGGCCGCCGTCGCGGCGGCGGGCCGTCTCCCAGCCCTCCGCCTGGTTGCGGGCCAGGCCGGGGAACAGCATGTTGTCCGGCGCGGAGTAGAACATGTCCGAGCAGTCGATGACGCGGGCGCCGTTCTCCAGCGCCGCGAGGTCGACGGTCAGCCCCCTCAGCAGCCGCGGATCGGGGACCACCTCGCCGTGGACGCGGAGCCGGGCGATGCCGCCGTCCGGGAGCATGTTCAGCCGGACGTGCGTGAACAGGCGCTCCGCCCGCACCGGGAAGGGGTGCGCCGCGTCGCCCCGCAGCGGGCTCTCCGGGACGATCTCCACCCACTCGGCGCCGGAGAGGTCGGGCGGGTAGCCGTCCACGGCGCACGCCTCGACGGACGCGCGCGGCGGGTAGTTGCCCTCGAACCAGGCGGTGTCGATCACGACGCCGCGGACGACGCCGGGCAGCCCCAGCCGGACCACCGCCCAGTCGTGGCCGCCGGCGCGGCGGCGCGCGGTCTCCCAGCCGTCGTAGAGCTGCCCCTTCGGGCCGAAGGTCTCCGGGGCGAACGCCGGCGCCCACGGGTTGACCAGGTTCTCCTTCTCGGCGAAGGACTCGTCGCTCGCCGCGATGACCGACCCGCCGAGGGTGCGGACGGCCAGGTCCGGCAGCGACGCGAAGGCGGCCGTCTCCGGATCGTTCATCGTGCCTCCCGGGCGAGCAGGCGCCCCGCCGGCCGCTCGCCGGCGGGGACGCCCCGCAGCCACGTCCGCCGGACGGCGCCGGTCAGCGTCCTGCCCTCGTACGGCGTGACGGGATGCCGGTGGTGAAGCGCCGCCGGGTCGACGGTGAGCGTCTCGCCGGGGGCGAAGGCGACGAGGTCGGCGTCGTTGCCGACGGCGATGCCGCCCTTCCGGGGGACGCCGGCCAGGGCGGCGGGCGCCTCGGACATCCAGCGGACGACCTCGTCCAGGCGGTGCCCGCGCTCGCGTGCGGCCGTCCACACCACGGGCAGCCCCAGTTGGAGGGACGAGACGCCGCCCCACGCGGTCGCGAAGTCGCCGCGCTTCAACTCGGGCGTGCAGGGCGAGTGGTCGCTGACGACGCACGAGATCAGGCCGTCCGCGAGCCCCTGCCAGAGCCGTTCGCGGTTGGCGGCGCCGCGGATGGGCGGGCAGCATTTGAAGGCGGTCCCGGCGGCCTCTTGGGCGGTGAGCGCCAGGTAGTGGGGGCAGGTCTCGGCCGTGACGGGGACGCCCTGGGCGCGGGCCTCGGCGAGGACGTCCAGGCAGTCGGCGGCGGACAGGTGCAGGATGTGGGCGCGCACGCCCGTCTCCGCCGCCAGCCGGACGACCCGCTCGACGGCCCGGCGTTCGGCGGACGCGGGCCGCGACGCGAGGAACTCGGCGTACCCGCCGCCGGACGGCGCGCTGAGCGCGGCCGGGTCCTCCGCGTGGACGATGACCAGCCCGCCGAACGAGGCGATCTCCCGGAACGCCGCACGCGTCTGCTCGTGGGAGAGCGGCGGAAACTCCGGCACCCCCGAGTCGGACGTGAAGCACTTGAACCCGAAGACGCCGAGTCGGTGGAGCGGGCGCAGCGACGCGAGGTTGCCGGGGACCGCTCCGCCCCAGAATCCGACGTCCACGGCGCACGCGCCCTCGGCGGCCGCGCGCTTGGCTTCGAGCGCCTCCGGGTCGACGGTCGGCGGAAGCGAGTTGAGCGGCATGTCGATGAGCGTGGTGACACCGCCCGCGGCGGCGGCGCGGGTCGCGGTGGCGAACCCCTCCCACTCCGTCCGGCCGGGCTCGTTGATGTGGACGTGCGTGTCGACGAGGCCGGGCAGCAGCGCGACGTCGCCGAGGTCGACCGCGGCCTTGGCCGGCGCGCCACCCGCATGGTCCGAGATCGCGGCGATGCGGCCGTCCCGGACGGAGACGTCGGCAGGGCGCTCGCCGTCCGGGAGCACGGCCCGGCGCGATCGGATCAGGAGGTCGTCCACGCGGTTCACCACGAACCGCCGGTCACGGTCGCCCTTGGACGATGTGCTCGGGGCGGACCGGGACGCGGGTGAGGGGGCGGCCCGTCGCGTCGCGGATGGCGGCGACGATGGCCGGGGTCGAGGACAGGGTCGGCGGTTCGCCCGCGCCGCGCAGGCCGTACGGCGCCTCCGGGTCGGGGTTCTCCAGGATGTCCAGGCGCATGGGCGGCATGTCGAGGATGGTGGGGATCAGGTAGTCGGTGAACGAGGGGTTCCGGACGAGGCCGTCCGACACGACGATCTCCTCCATCAGGGCGAGGCCGAGTCCCTGCGCGGAGCCGCCGTGGATCTGGCCCTCCAGCGACAGCCGGTTGATGATCTTGCCGACGTCCTGGACGGCGGCCATCTCGACGACCTTGACGAGGCCGAGCTCCACGTCCACGTCGACCACCGCCCGGTGCACGCACAGCGCGAGCTGGGTGTGGCTGCGGCCCTGCCCGGTGAGCGGGTCCATCCGGGCGGTGGGCCGGTGGTGGTACTCGCGGGTCTCCTCGATCGCGTCGCCGCCGAGGACGTCCTCGATGGCGCCGAGCACGCCGTCCGCCCGCGAGACGATCTTGCCGCCGGCGACGTTCAGGTCGGCGCGCCCGAACCGGCGCTCTGCGAGCGCGAGCAGTCCGGCCCGCACCGCCTCGCACGCCGCCTTCACCGCGCCGCCCGACATGTACGACTGGCGGGACGCGCTGGACGAGCCCGCGTCGCCGACGCCGTCGTCCGTCGGGGCGATCGTGACCCTCTGGACGCCCAGCTCCGTCCGCGCGATCTGCGCCTGGATCGTGACGAGCCCCTGCCCGACCTCGGCCGCCGCCGTGTGCACGAGCGCGGTCGCCTCGCCGCCGATGACCTCCAGCCGGACGCGGGCCGTGGACAGGTCGTCGAAGCCCTCGGAGAAGCAGATGTTCTTGATGCCGACGCCGTAGCCGACCCCGCGCACGACGCCCTCGCCGTGCGTCGTCTGCGACACCCCGCCCGGCAGGTTCCGGACGTCGGACGCGTCCGCGCCCGCGGGCATCGGCATCGCCTCCAGCCGCGTCAGCATCTCGGCGAGCGGCGCCGGAGAGTCGATGACCTGGCCCGTCGCCAGCCTCGACCCCTGTGAGACCGCGTTGCGCCGGCGGATCTCGACGGGCCCCAAGCCGCAGGCGTCGCCGAGCTTGTCCATCATCGACTCGTAGGCGAAGCACGCCTGCACTGCGCCGAACCCGCGCATCGCCCCGCAGGGCGGATTGTTCGTGTAGACGCCGTATCCGTCGATCCTGATGTTGGGGATCTCGTAGGGGCCGACGCCGAGGGAGGCCGCGTTGCCGACGACGTTCATGGTGGACGACGTGTACGCGCCGCCGTCCAGGACGATCTCGACGTCCGCGTAGAGGAGCCTGCCGTCCGATGCGGCGCCGTACTCGTACCTCATGTGGGCGGGATGCCGGTGGACGTGCCCGAAGAACGACTCGTACCGGTTGTAGGACATCTTCACCGGTCTGCCGGTGTGCAGGGCGAGCATTCCGGCGTGGATCTGCATCGACAGGTCCTCGCGCCCGCCGAACGCGCCGCCGACGCCCGCGAGCGTCATGTGCACCTGATCTTCGGCGAGGCCCAGGCACGGCGCGATCTGCTTGAGGTCGTTGTGGATCCACTGCGTCGAGACGTACAGGTCGACGCCGCCGTCCTCGGACGGGATCGCCAGGCCCGACTCGGGGCCGAGGAACGCCTGGTCCTGGATGCCGACCTCGTACTCGCCCGCCACGACCACCTCGGCGGCCGCCCGCGCGGCGTCCACGTCCCCGACCCGGACGGGCTGGTACCGGGTGATGCCGCCCCGGTCCTGGACCTTCAGCCGCTCCGGGTCGGCGATCACGGCGCGCGGGTCGGTGATCGGCTCCAGCACCTCGTACCCGACGGCGATCTCGGCCATGGCCCGGCGGGCCGTCTCCGGATGGTCGGCGGCGACCAGCGCGACCGGCTCGCCCTCGTGCCGGACCCGGTCGATCGCGAGGACGGGCTGGTCCTCGGTGCCGTCGATGCCGAACATCGTGCGGCCCGGCACGTCCTCGTGGGTGAGGACGGCCCGCACGCCGGGCAGCGCGAGCGCCCGCCCGACGTCGATCGACCTGATCAGGGCCCGCGGGTGCGGGCTGCGGAGCGTCGCGCCCCACAGCATGCCCTCCATCCACAGGTCGGACGCGAAGGCGAACTCGCCCGCGACCTTCAGCGTGCCGTCCGGGCGGAGCGGGCTCTCCCCGACCCCGCCGATGCCCGGCGCGGCCACATGGCCGGGGCTCTTCACCGGGGACGCCATCAGAGCACCTCCTCCGCGAGCCGCATGAGCCGGCGGTGGGCGTCGGCGCCGCGCCGTCCGGCCTCGTCCTGCGGGACGGTCACGAGCGTGTCGCCGTCCACGACGGTGCGCCCGCCGACGAGCAGGCGCTGGAGCGGCGGCACCGGGCCGAACGCGAACGCGGCGACCGGGTCGTCGATCGCGGCCCGGAACCCGTCCACCCGCCACAGCGCGATGTCGGCGAGCTTGCCGGGTTCGAGGGAGCCGATCTCGTCCTCGCGGCCGAGGCAGCGGGCGCCGCCGAGCGTCGCCATCTCCAGGGCCTGCCGGGCGGTCAGCGCGGCCGGGCCGTAGCGGGCGCGCTGCATGTAGAGGGCCTGCCGCAGCTCCCCGGCGAGGGGGACGAGCTCCGCCGACGCCGAGCCGTCCACGCCGAGCCCGACCGCCGCGCCCGCCTCCAGCAGGTGCGACACGCGGGCGATCCCGGCGCCGAGCCGCGCGTTCGAGCTCGGGCAGTGCGCCGTGCCGGTGCGGGTCTCGGCGAGCCGCTTCACGTCGGTGTCGTGCAGGTGGACGCAGTGCGCGAGCCACACGTCGGGGCCGAGCCAGCCGATCGAGTCCATGTACTCGGCCGGCGTCATGCCGAACTGCTCCCGGGTGTGCTCCTCCTCGTCCACCGTCTCGGCGAGGTGGGTGTGCAGCCGGACGCCCTTGCCGCGCGCCAGCCGCGCCGACTCGGCCAGCAGCTCGCGGGTGACGGAGAACGGCGAGCAGGGCGCGACGGCGACGCGCAGCATCGAGCCGGGCGACGGGTCGTGGTACCGGTCGATCGCCGCCTCGGTCTCGGCGAGGATCGTGTCGAGGTCCTCGACGACCTCGTCCGGCGGCAGCCCGCCCTGCGACGCGCCGCGGTCCATCGACCCCCGGCACGGGTGGAAGCGGACGCCGATCTCGCGCGCCGCCTCGATCCCGGCCGCGAACAGGTCGCCGCGCCCGGCCGGGAACAGGTAGTGGTGGTCGGTGGACGTCGTGCAGCCCGACTTGGCGAGCCACGCCAGGCCCGCGGTCGCCGCGCCCGCCACGACCTCGGCGTCCATCTTCGACCAGGGCTTGTAGAGGGTGCTCAGCCACTCGAAGAGCGTGCCGTCGGTGACCATGCCCTGGCTCGCCCACTGGTAGAGGTGGTGGTGGGTGTTGACCAGGCCGGGGGTGGCGAGGCAGCCCGCGGCGTCGACGCGCTCGGGGTCGCCGCCCGGCGCCCTGCCGGGGCCGACCGCCGTGATGCGGTCGCCGTCGACGACGATGTGGCCGTCCGGGTACTCGTCCCCGGAGACGGTGACGACGTGCGCGTTCTCGATGATCATGTGTCGGCCCTCCGGCGGGCGGCCAGCCGCACCGCGTCCAGGATCTTCTCGTAGCCGGTGCAGCGGCACAGGTTCCCGGCGAGCGCCTCGCGGATCTCGGCGTCGGTCGGCGCCGGGTTCCGCGCGATCAGGTCGTGCGTCTGGACGATCAGGCCGGGCGTGCAGAACCCGCACTGGACCGCGCCCGCCTCCACGAACGCCTCCTGGACGGGATCGAGCCGCCCGCCGCCCGGCGGCCCCTCGGCCAGGCCCTCGACGGTGCCGACCTCCCGGCCCTCCGCCTGACCGGCGGCGACCAGGCACGCGCACACCGGCACGCCGTCCAGGTAGACGGTGCAGGAGCCGCATTCGCCCTGCTCGCAGGCGTTCTTCGAACCGGGGAGGCCCATCCGCTCGCGCAGCATGTAGAGGAGGCTCTCGCCCTCCCACACGTCGTCCACGGCCTCCGCGGACCCGTTGACCGTCAGGTTCACGCGCATCAGGAGACCTCCCTTCCCGCGCTCGCGGCGCGGTAGTCGTCCCAGGCCCAGGTGAGTGTGCGGCGCGCCATCACCGAGAGCGCGTGCCTGCGGTAGTCGCCCGTCCCCCGGACGTCGTCGATCGGGGACGCGGCGGCGCGCACCAGCTCGCCGAAGCGCCGGCCCGCGGATTCGGCGAGCGGGCCGCGGCCCTCCCAGTCCAGTTCGGCGGAGATGAACGCCTCCGCCTCGGCGGCGCGGCGCGGCGTCGGCGCCGCCGACCCGAGGCCCGTGCCGACGCGGTGCTCCCCGGGGTGGAGGGCGAGCGCGAACGAGCAGACCGCGATCACCATCGCGTTCCTGGTGCCGATCTTGGAGAAGTACTGCGGGCCGGACGCGGGCGCCGTCCAGAACGCGCGGATCAGCTCGTCCGGTGCGAGCGCGTTCTGCTTCACGCCGGTGAAGAAGCGGGGCGCCGGGATCATCCGGACGCCGCGCGCCGCCGACTCGGCCTCGATCACCGCGTCCCCGGCCAGCAGCGGCGGATGCGCGTCCCCGGCGGGCGACGCGGCGCCGAGGTTGCCGCCGACCGTGCCCCGGTTGCGGATCTGCGGCGACCCGACCGTCCGGGACGCCTGCGCCAGACCGGGCAGGCTCCCGCCCAGCTCGGTGATCAGCCGGGCGTAGGGGACGCCGGCGCCGACGCGGAGCCGCCCGTCCGCCCGGTCCCATTCGGCGAGCGCGCGGATCCGGGTCAGGTCGAGCAGCGCCTCCGGCCGGTCCGCGTCGAAGTTGATCTCCACCATGACGTCGGTGCCGCCCTGGACGGGCCGCGCGCCCGGCCGCGCCGCCTTGGCGGCGAGGGCGTCCTCCCAGGTCGGCGGTCGCAGGAAGTCCATATCTCCAGGGTTCCTCAGTTCCAGGCGGATGGGGCGCCGGGGACGTCGTCATCGAGGACCGTGCCCTCGATCAGCCCGTACGGGCGGTCCGCGGCGAAGTAGACCTCGTTGTCGTTCTCCATGCCGAACGGGGCCAGATCGACCAGGAAGTGGTGCTTGTTGGGCATCGACAGCCGGACCTCGCAGATCTCGTCCCGCTCGGCCAGGACGCGGCGCCCCATCTGGAAGAGCGTCTGCTGGAGGGACAGGCTGCGCGTCCCGGCGAAGGCGGCGAGCAGGGCGCCGCGGGCGGCCGCGTACGACTCGTCCCATCCGGCGGCGGTGCCGCGATGCCGCCACCGCGCGGTCACGGCCGTCGCGAGGACGCGGTCGCGGGCCGGTTCGAGCGTCGTGTACTCGTCCCGCGCGAACCCGTGGAACTCGCTGCCGGTCGAGTTGAGGACGACCAGGTCGGTCAGGCCGGACACGACCGTCTCCGACTCCGCGCCGCTGTGGACCAGCGCCGTCCTGACCTCGCCGCCGTCCCGGACGAACGAGTGCCCGCCCGTGATCCGGCTCCAGCCGTACTCGTGGATCTCGACGCGGGCGTGGGCGATCGCGGGCTGGGACGCGGTGAAGTGGCGGGCGAGCAGCAGCCCGAAGTCCTCGATGGCGCCGATGCCGTGCTTCTTGGCGAACGCGAACACGGTGTTCTTCTGGCTGTCGGTCGGCAGGACGGCCGCGTTGTCGCCGGTCAGATGCACGTCGTCCATCGCGCCGGAGAGGGAGACGCTGACGTTGACGTCCTTGAGCCGGTGCGTGCCGCCGTCCCGGGTCACGCGGACGACGCGGGTCTCCGCCTTCCCGTAGCGGTTGGGTCCGAGCACGATGGCCATCGCCGCTAGCTCCCCCGGTAGGTCGAGTACGCGAACGGGCTGATCAGCAGCGGGACGTGGTAGTGCCGCCCGGGGTCGTCGATAGTGAACGCCACCGTGACCTCCGGGTAGAACTCCGACAGGCCCGCGGTGTCGAACGTGAGCCGGTGCACGCCCTTCCCGGCCTCCGCGCCCCACTCTTTGACGCGGCCGTCGGCGTCGGTGCGCGCCTGCGCGAGGGGCGTCCAGCCGTCCCGGTCGCGGCGGTCGAGCCGGACGGCCACGCCCGCCGCCGGCCGTCCCTTCGCCGCGTCCAGCACGTGCGTCGACAGGCTCATGCGCTCTCCCCCGCCTCCTCCGCCAGCTTGACCAGCCGCAGATCGACGATCGCGGCCAGCTCCCTCCGGACGGTCTTCCGCTCGGTCTCGGCGTCGTTCCCCAGCCGCTCCCGGAGATCCGCGAGCATCTCCAGGGCCGTCCTGCCCGACGCGCAGATCAGGAACACATGCCCGAAACGCTCCTCATAAGCCCGGTTCCCCTCGACCAGCGCGTCCCTCAGCTCCTTCGCCGCGCCGTCCATCCCGGACTGCTCGCCCCGCGACCAGCCCGCCTCCCGCGCCCCGCCGCCCACCCGGTCCCCGATGCGGGGGTGCGCCGCGAGCGCCTCCTCGACGTCGGCCCACGCCAGTTCGTCCAGCACCCGCTTCGAGATCTCGCGCAGCGCACCGAGGTCCTGCTGCCCGGCGACCGCCGCGACCCACCGGCGGGACGCGCAGCACGCCGTCAGGTCCGCGTCGCTCAACTCCACGTCTGCCAGTACACACAGCCGCCCGCGAACGGGTCGAGGCACAGGACGTCCGAACTGCGGCGCGCGTCACGCGCCGGCTTTTGTAGGTTTCTCCATATGAAGCTGCGCTCCCTGCTCGCGATGCCGGAGCTGCGGTTGGAGGTCGTCACCGGGGCGGACGAGCTGGACCGCGCGATCAGGTGGGTCGTCACCACCGACCTCCTGGACCCCGGCCGCTACCTGCGCGGCCGCGAACTCGTGCTGACGGGCCTCGTCTGGCGGGCCTCCCCCGCCGACTCCGAGACGTTCGTGCGGGCCCTCGCCGGGGCGGGCGTCTCCGGGCTCGCCGCGTGGGACCTCACGCTCGGCGCCATCCCGGACGACCTCGTCGACGCCTGCCGGCGGCACCGCCTGCCGCTGTTCAAGGTTCCGGAGGACGTGGCGTTCGCGACCGTCACCGAGGAGGTCGTCCGGAACCTGTCCGGGGCCCGCGCCGCCGACCTCGCCGCCGTCCTGGACCGGCACCGCCGCCTGGTCGAAGGCACCGGCCTCGGCGCCGTCCTCGACCTGGTCGGCCACTGCCACGTCCTCACTCCGGCGGGCCGCGTCATCGCCGGCCCTCCGCCGCCCGACCCGGCCGCGCTGGCCCGCGCCTTCCTCACCGCGCCGGCCCTGCCGCTGCACGTCCCCGGCCTCGGCGCGTCCCTGTTCCCGGTCGCCGCCGGCACCCCCCGCGTCGCCGACTGGTTCATCGCCTTCGAGGGCGACTTCACCGACTGGCCCGCCGAACGCCGCGCCCTCACCGCCGAACTGGCCGCGATCGTCGCCCTCGAACGGGCCCGGCTGGACGTCCCCGCCGACCGGGAACTCGTCGCCTCCGCCGCGGCCGGGGACGTCTCCCGCCTGCCGGACGTCCCGCATGTCGCGGTCGTCGCCTCCGGCCGGGGCGGACTGGGCCCGGCCGAGCTGCGCGCCGTCCTTGCCGACCTCCTCGGCACCGAGCGCCCGGCGGCCGGCGTGCTGGACGACGCGGCCGTCGCACTCGTCCCCGCGCCGGACCGGAACGTCGCCGCCGCGCTCCAGGACGCGCTGGACCTCCTGGCCCCCGGGCTCGCCGGCGCCGCCGTCGCGGTCGGCGTCAGCGACGCCGCCCCGCCGTCCGGCCTGCGCGCCGCGATCGAGGAGGCCCGGCACGCGTGCCGGCTCGCCGCCGCCCGCGCGTCGCCGGTCTCGGTCGTCCGGCACGACGAACTGGCCACCCACGTGCTCTTGCTGGCGAGCGTCCCGGAGGACGTCCGCCGGATCTTCCAGGTGCGGCTCCTGGACCCGCTGCACGACTACGACAAGACCCACGGCGCCGACCTCGTCCGGACCCTGGAAACGTTCCTGCGGAACTCCGGCTCCTGGACGCGCTGCGCCGAGCAGCTCCACCTGCACGTCAACTCGGTCCGGTACAGGATCCAGCGCATAGAGGACCTGACCGGCCGCGACCTCTCCCGCCTGGAGGACCGGGTCGACTTCTTCCTGGCCCTGCGCCTGATGTGAGGGCGCCCTCCCCTCAGGTCGCGCGGGTCAGGACGTGTGGCGGATCAGGGCCGGGACGACCGTGGGCCAGGTGCGGCACGGGAGTTCGCTGCCCGTGCCGGGGAGGACCAGCAACTCGGCCTTGGGGATCTCGGCGGCCAGGGCCTCGGCGTTGCCGAGAGGGAAGAACGGGTCGTCCTCGCCGTGGACGACGAGGGTCGGGGCCGTCATGCCGGGGAGTCGCTCGCGCCAGCGGGGGGCGCAGTCCAGGGCGGCGAACTGGGTGCCCATCTGGTCGGCGCGGTGGGCGGCGCCGTGGTCGCCGCCGGGGCGGGTGCGGTCGTAGACGCGTTCGATGTTCGTGCGCGCCTCGTCCTCGTCGAAGTCGCCGCCGCCCGTGTGCCGGGCGTTCTCCAGCTGGAACTCGACGATGGAGGCGCGGTCCGTCCAGTCGACGCGGGGCGCGCTCATGAAGTGCTGCATGAGTTCGGGCGCGTGCTCGGGCAGGTCGGGGTCGGCGGGGCCGGGGGCGGTCGGTCTCGTGCCGATCAGCGTGAGGGTGGCGACCCGGGCGGGGTGGTCGAGGGCGAGGAGCTGGGCGATCCAGCCGCCGGGGCCCGCGCCGACGACGTGCGCCCGGGGGAGGCCGAGCGCGTCGAGCAGGGCGGCGGCGTCCGCCACCAGGTCGCGGAGGGTGTGGGACGGGGCCTCCGGGTCGTCGGTCGTCGAGTGGCCGGTGCCGCGCAGGTCGTAGCGGACGACGAAGCGGCGCAGCGCGGCGAGGCGTTCACAGAGGGCGTCGGGCCACGTGAGCATCGTGTTCCCGATCAGCAGGATCGGGACGTCGGCGGGGTCGCCGAAGGTCTCGGTGCAGAGGTCGACGCCGTTGGCGGTGATGAGCTTCTCCATACCCATTCGGACTCCGGCGGCGCCCGAAACTCATCGGGCGCCGCCGGTCGCCGTTCAGGAACTCTGCTCTTCGGTCAGCGCCGCCAGGGCCGCGGTGATGCTCGCTTCGGCGGCCGCCTTGTCGATGCCGGATTCGGAGAGGACGCCGGAGCCGTTCTCGTGTTCGAGGAGGGCGAGCAGGATGTGCTCGGTGCCGATGTAGTTGTGGCCGAGGCGGAGGGCCTCGCGGAAGGTCAGTTCGAGGGCCTTCTTCGTGTCCTGGTCGAAGGGGATGAGCGCCGGGACGTCGGCGGCCTCCGGGGGCAGCGCGGCGGTGGCGGCCTGGCGGACGGTGTCCAGCAGGACGTCCTGCCCGGTGATGGCCTTGGCGGCGAGCGCCTCGGGTTCCGAGAGCAGGCCGAGGACGAGGTGGGCGAGGGTGATCTGGTCGCTGCCGGCGGCGCGGGCCTCGTTCTGCGACGCGATGACGACGTTGCGGGCGCGGGCGGTGTACCGGGAGAAGCCCTGGGACGGGTCGAGGCCGGGCGTCGCGCCCTTGGGGACGAAGCGCTTCTGCGCGGCCTGCTTGCTGACGCCCATGCTCGTGCCGATGTCCGTCCAGGACGCGCCGGAGCGGCGGGCCTGGTCGACGAAGTGGCCGATGAGGTGGTCGGCGACCTCGCCGAGGTGCTCCGCGGCGATCATCGCGCTGCTGAGCTGCTCGAGGGCGTCGGTGTGGACCTTCTTGATGGCGTTGATCAGCTCGTCCAATCGGACCTGGCTGGTCACCTGGGTGGGTTCCGTCATGCGTCAACCATAGGTTGACGATCGCGAGGCGTCAACCTGTGGTTGACGATTACCAGTCGGCGGCTCCCGCGAAGGTCGTCTCGTGCGGGTCGAAGCCGAGGACCTTCCGGGCCGCCTCGATGTCGAGGGTGCGTTCCACGGCCAGATGGCTGATCGCATAGCGGGTGATGCGCGGGGGCTCGGGGCGGCGGGCCAGAAGGAACGCGCCCTCGGCCGCGGCCGCGAGCGGGCGGGCGACGGCGACCGGGACGTAGACGGGCCTCGCCCGGATGCGGCGCTCGCGGAGGATCTCCCGGAAGGCGCCGTCGATCGTGACCGGGGCCGCGTCGGCGATGTTGAAGACGCCCGAGGCCACCGGGCCGGCGGCGGCCAGCAGGCAGGCTTGCACGAGGTTGCCGATCGAGGTCAGGCTGACGCGCTGGCGGCCCGTCCCGACGGCGGGCAGGAGCGGGCCCCGGACGGCCGACAGGACGCGCGGCAGCAGGGTCGTGTCGCCCGGCCCGTAGACCGCGTGGGGGCGGAGGACGATCGCGCCGCCGTCCAGGGCCAGGCGCTCGGCGGCGGCCTTCGAGGCGCCGTAGGCGTTCATGTAGCGGGACACCGGGGCCTCGTCCTCGCGGGCCATGACGCTCGGCCGGAACGGGTCGTACACGCTGGCCGTGCTGACGTGGACGAACCGGGCGTCCGGGAACGCCGCCAGGGCGTTGCGGGTGCCGGTGAGGTTGGCGGCGAAGAGGGCGCGGGCCGGTCCCCAGTCGGTGACGCTCCCCGCGCAGTGGATGACCGCGTCAACGCGGGGGCCATCGGGGAGCGGGCCGCGGGTCAGATCCCATGAACGGTAGGGCGCGCCGCCTACCTGGGCCTCGGACGTGGTCGGACGGCGGCCGAACGCGTACGTCGTGATGCCTCGGGCCGTCAGTGCCCGGCACACCGCGCCGCCCACGAAGCCCGACGCCCCGGTTACGGCGATCCTCACGGTGTCACCATGGCGCGGAGCCGGTCGCGGTCGAGTTTGCGGGTCCGGCCGGCGCGCGGCAGTGCGTCCAGGACGACGATGCGGTCGGGGAGGGCGTCGTGGTCGATGACGTCGGGGAGGGTGCGGTGCAGCCGGGCGTCGAGTCCGGGTGGGCCGACCACCGCGAGGACGACCTCTTCGTCCCCGGTCTGCGGGTCGGGGACGCCCACGATGGCCGCTTCGGCGACGTCGGGGAGCGCGGCGACCGATGGTTCGTACAGGCCGGGGTACAGGTTGAACTTGCCCCGGATCAGCATGTCCTTCTTGCGGCCCATGAGGACGAGGCGTCCGTCGTCCAGGCGGGCCAGGTCGCCGGTCGGGAGTTCGGTGAGGGGGTCGGCGCCCAGGTAGCCGCGGCACAGGTTGGGGCCCGACAGCAGGAGTTCGCCGTCCCCCTCCAGACGCGCGCCCACCCCTGGCAGCGGCGCGCCCAGAAGGTCCCCTGCCCCTGAGTGGGCGTGAGCGAGTTTCTCCTGCGCCGAGGCGATCGCCACCGGCAGGATCTCCGTCATCGCGTACACCGACAGGACCTCGGCGGACGGCGCCGCCGCGATCGCCCGCCGCAGGATCGGCGCGGGCGCGGGGGCCGCCCCCAGCAGGACATAGCGGACGGACGGCGGCAGGTCCGGGGCGGCGTCCAGGATCTCCGCCAGGTGGACGGGGACGCAGAACGTGTGCGTTGCGCCCCGTTCGCGCATCAGCCGGGCGAAGTCGGCCGGTGCGCAGAACAGCGGCGGCATCGACCAGCGGGCGCCCGCGATCAGCGTCGGCAGGCCGAGCATGAGCTGGTCGGTGTGCACGACGTCGCCGGGGCCGAGGGGCAGCCGGGTTCTGAACAGGTCGAGCGCGGCGGCCAGCGACGCCTGGGTGTGGACCACCGCGCGGGGGTTCGCCGTCGTCCCGGACGTGAAGATCACGGCGGCGGGCGCGTCCGGGTCGGTGTCCCGGTCCGGTTCGGGCGCCTCGCCCCGGATCAGGCGCGCGAACGACAGCGCGCCGCGCGGCACGCCCGGCAGCCGGCGTCCGACGTGGACGTGCCGCATCGGCCCCTCGCCCGGGATCTGGAGGTCGGCGAGGTTCGGCAGGAGCAGCCCGCGGCGCCGTGCGTAGGCCCGGACGGGCCGCAGCCTGCTGCCCGCGTACAGCATCGACTCCGCCGCCGACCAGCGCGGGCGCGCCAGCCGCAGCCGCGCGGTGAACATCTCGGGACCGGCCCCCGGGTCGGCGAAGACGACCACTCCCCCGGCCGCGACCACCCCCAGCGCCAGGACGAGCGACTCCGGCGACGGCCGCACCGAGAACAGCACCCCGTCGCCGTCCGCGAGGCCCCCGGAGAGGAGGCCGTGCCGGACGGCCAGCACCTGCCGCCGCAGCTCGCCGTACGTCAGTTCCGCGCCCGCTCCGGAGACGAGCGCGACGGCGCCGGGCGTCCGGGCCGCCTGATCGAGCAGCCGCCTGACCAGCGTCATGCCGAACCCTCCTCGGTGCGAACGGCCAGGTACCGGTACGTCGGGATCAGCACGCCCCGCGCCGCCGCGCGGCGGGTGATCACGAGGGGCCCGGCGGCCAGCAGCGTCCGGGCCACCAGGCGGATCTGCGCCATGGCGAGCGGGTAGCCGATGCAGAAGTGCGGCCCGGCGCCGAACCACAGCCGGCGCAGCTCCGGCGGGTGCGGGCGGTCCAGGTCGAACGGGCCGTGCGCGCGGCAGCAGTTGTGCGTGGCGATCAGCACCCGCTCGCCGGGGCGGATCGCCACGCCGCCGACCGCGGCGGGACGGTGCACGCTGCGCAGCATCACCGGCGTCGGCGTCGCCACCCGCATCGCCTCCTCGACGGCCCGGTCGAGCAGCGCCGGATCGTCCGCGACGCGGCGCGACTGCCCGTGGTCGGCGAGCAGGGCGATCAGCCGGGGCAGCAGCGTCGCGACCGTCTCGGTGCCGGTGAGGAAGAACGCGCCGGCCGCGCCGCGCGCCTCGTCCTCGGACAGGCCGAGCGCCCGCATCCGCCCCATGACCGTCGACTCGTCCCCGGCCAGGTACGCCTTCGCGGCGATGTCGCCGAGCGGGCCGAGCACCCCGCGGGCGCGCCGCACCTGGGCCGGGGACAGGCGGCGGGTCCGCAGCGACACCATCGAGACGATCCGCTCGCCCTGCTCGAACAGCTCCCGGTAGGCCGCCTCGCTCCCGCCCTCCAGGCCGATGACCTCGCCGATCACCGTGCCGGCCATGACGCGGGCGGCGTCCACCAGGTCGAGGGTCGCGCCGCGCCCGAGGCGGCCGGCGAGCCGGTCCAGGGGCTCGGCCAGCACCCGCGCGCACAGCGCCTCGGTGTAGGACGGGACGAACAGGTCGGTGAGCCGGCGGCGGAGCGCCCGGTGCGCCTCGCCCTCCATGTTGAGCAGGACGGACGGGCCCAGCACCGGCGTCCACAGCTCGCCGGGCGAGCCGGGGCCGTCCTTGCGGAACGTCTCCCCGTCCATCAGGATCTCGCGGGCCGCCGCCGCGTCGTTCACGACGACGCCGACGCCGGGCACCCGGACGACCGGGCCGCGCCGCGCCACCCCGCGCAGCAGCGGGTACGCGAACGGGTGCGCGGCCAGGTAGAGCCGCTCCTCCCAGTTCACCGGATGTCCACGACGGGCGGGCGGTAGCGGTGGTCGGCGTACCAGCCGAGCGTCCTGACCAGGCCGAACGCGCGCAGCCTGCGCACCGACCCGTAGACGGTCACGTCCTTGCGCAGACCGTAGGCGCCGGTGACGTAGCGGACGCGGTTGACGAGCGCGCGGTCCTCGTGGACGTCCTCGATGCGGGTGCGCGGGAAGCCGCCCGACCGCTCGTACAGGTCGGCGGTGATGGCGAGGTTGCAGCCCGGCATCATCACGTAGGGGCCCAGGTAGAGCGGGTCCTGGTTGCCGGGGCGGAACCGTCCGAAGAGGGCGGCGACGTCGATGACGGCGGGCAGCAGGCGCCGCTCCCAGAACTTCAGCGCGAACTCGTCGGTGCGGGGCAGCAGCGGGCCGGACACCATCTCCAGCCCGTCGCCGAACGCGCGCTTCACCGCCGCGACCCAGCCGCGGTGCGGCAGGCAGTCGGCGTCGGTGCGGGCGACGTGCGTGGCGCCCGCGCCGATCGCGTGCCGGACGCCCGTGTCGGCGGCGGCCCCCGTCCCCTTCTCCGGTTCGCGGACGAGCCGGACGTCCAGCGCCGGGTGCCCGGCGGCGAACTCCTTGACGACCTGCGCCGTCCCGTCCGTGCTGGCGTTGTCGACGACGACCAGCGAGAACGCGGTGTCGGTCTGCTCGGCGAGGCGGCGCAGCGTCGCGCCGATCGACCGCTCCTCGTCGTAGGCGGGCACGACCACCCACAGCCGCATCTCGGAAGGATCCGGCACGGTCACAGCTCCGCGAACATGACGCCGAGGCTGACGCCGCCGGCGAGGCCGATGAGCGCGATGCGGTCGCCGGGGCCGCAGCGTCCGGCCGCGCGCGCGGTGGCGATCTGCAGCGGGAGGCTCGCGGAGGCGACGTTGCCGTGCTCGGGCAGCGTGACGACGAGCCGGCCGGCCGGGACGCCGAGGATCGAGCGCAGCACCTCCAGATACGGCAGCGTCACTTGGTGGACGGCGACGACCGCGAAGTCGTCCCAGGTCAGCCCGGTCTTCTCCAGGGCGGTGGTGAAGATCTCCGGGCCGCTGGCGAGGAACGCGTCCTTGAGTCGCCGCCCGTCCCCGCTGAAGTAGCCGAACTCGGGGTCGCGGGGGTGCATGGAGCCGCCGCCCGGCAGCGTCCCGACGCGCCAGGCGCTGGAGACGGCCGCGAAGTCGCGGTAGAAGATCCCGCCGTCCGGGGCGGCCTCGACGAGCATCGCGGCGCCGCCGTCGGAGAGGGTGTAGCCGGCGAACGCGTCCACGAACTGGGCCCGGTCGCGGACGTTCCAGCGGATCGCGCGGGACGGGCTCTCGCCGGTGCAGACCAGCACGCGCTCGTGCTGCCCGGTGCGGATCAGCGCGTCCGCCATCTGCAGTCCGTTGAGGAAGCTGTTGCAGGCGTTCTTCACGTCGAACACCGGGCAGGTCGCGCCGAGCTTGGCGGCGACGATGTGCGCGGTGGCGGGCTCGACGAGGTCCTGCGACGCCGAGCCGAAGATCAGCAGGTCGACGCCCGCCGGGTCGGCGCCGCGCTCGGCGAGGACGCGGCGGGCGGCGGCGACGGCCAGGTCGGACGCCTGCTCGCCGTCGCCCATGACGTGCCGGGCGCGGATGCCGGTCATCCGCTCGACGATCGTGGGGTGCGGCCGGTACCCCGCGCTCTCGGCCGCGACGCGGGCCTCGACCTCGGCGCTGGTGACGGTCCGCTCGGGCAGGTGCGCCGCGACGGCGGCGATGCGGGCTCTCATGGGCTGGGGTTCCCCCGGTTCCTCGTGCTCGGTGTCCGGCCAGACTCGCCGACCCGGGCGCCTGCGGTGAGGGAGACCCTACGGACCACGACCGGATCTTGTACCCGGTTCGCCGTGAGTATCGCCGCTCATCCGGATTGAGTAGTACCGCCTTTTCGTCCGGATTCTCAACCCGACACAATCGGCTGATGACCAGCACAAAGACACCCAGGCCGGTCCGCGAGGCGGCACGGCACGAGGCCCGGCTGCTGTGGGCGGCCAACCCCGGCCTGTTCGCGCTCCTGGAGGCCGCGCGGCACACGGGGCCGATCGCGCGCGTCCCCCGGCTCGGGTGGGTGGTCACCGATCCCGTGCTGGCCCGGCACGTCCTCAACGACCACGCCGCCTTCGGCATGAACGGCGAGGGCGGCGTCGGCCACCTGTGGACGCAGCTGTTCGGGGACGAGATGGCGCAGTTCTTCGGCGGCGCGCGGCACGCGGAGATCCGCACCCGGGCCCGCGACCTGTTCACCGAGGACGCCGCGCGCACCCTGATCGAGCGGTCCCAGGGCCCGTCGCACGCCGCGCTGGCCGGCCGGCTCGCCGCGGGCGGGACCGTGGACGTCGCGGACGCGGCCCGCGTCCTCGCCGGGCGGATGGTCGCCGACCTGCTCGGCCTGCCCGCCGGACGGACGGACGGCGCCTTCCGGGAGCTGTACGCGGCCGGGGAGAGGCTCGCCCGGCTGGCGCTCGGCACCACCGCGTCCACCGACCTCGATCCGGCGGTCGTCGCGCGGGCCCGGGACATCGTGGACGACATCACCTCCGGCGTGCCGCACGCCTACCGGACGGCCGGGCCGGACACCCTCCTCGGCCGCTGCCGCGAGCTGGACCTCGGCCTGCCGCTCGCCCGCGGCCTCGCGACCCTGCTGGTCATCGCCGGGACGGAGACGGGGGCGTCCGGGACCGTCCGCACGGTGGCGCTGCTGCACGACACCGGCCGGCAGCGGGCGCTGCTGGACGACCCGTCCCTCCTGGACAACGCGGTGCGGGAGGGGCTGCGCGTCGCCACCCCGGCCCCGGTGATCGGACGGCACGTGAACCGGGACGCGACGGTCGGCGGGCGGCGGCTCCGCGCGGGCGAGCGGGTCCTGCTGCTGACGTACCGGGCGACGAACGGCGCCGGGCCGTTCGACCTGCACCGCGAGTACGTGCCGGAGACGCGGCAGCTGTGGTTCGGCGGGGGCCGCCACCTGTGCCTGGGCGCGGCCGTCGCGCGCACGCAGGTGGCGCGGATGCTGGCGGCGCTGCTCGCGGACGGCGCGCCGTACCGGATCGTCGCGCGGCGCGCGGCACGCGGCGTCCTCGTCCCGGCGTACGCCGAACTGCGCGTGCGGCGGGCCGGCGGGCGGGGCTAGATCTCGGGGATCCCGGTGGGCGGCGCCTCCGGCGCGGGGGCCGTGGGGGTGGGGGCGGGCTCCGGGGAGTGCGTGATCGTCGGGCTGACCGGGCGCTGCGGCTCGGCGTCGCGGGGCGCGGAGTTCCACCACCAGAGCGCGAACGAGATCGCGAACAGCACCAGCACGCCGCCGAGGAGCTGGAACACCGCGCGCCGGTGGCTCGGCTCGCGCCGGCGGCGGCGCGCGAACCGGCCCCCGCCGGCGCGCCGCGCGGACCGGCGGGCACGGCGCCGCTCCCGGCGGCTCGGCGGCCGGGCGCGCTCGCGTGCGGACGGTTCGCGGAACACCGCGCTCCGGACGAATTCCTCGTCGAACGCGGGCTCGTCGAAATCTGCGGCCATGGGGGCTCTCCGGCGCGGGGGAGGTCGAGTTCCCCAGGCTAGTCGACCGCTCCGACGGTCCACGCAAGGCGATTTCTAGAACCTGTTCTACCTAAACCTTCAGGTCCGGGTGAGGAAGCTCACCGGGCGTCCCCTTGAGCTCGTTCCCGGCCTGTGTCATGAGCGGCCGCCCCATCGGTCACCCCCTGTTGGACACGAACATGACTACCCAGTCATCCATCAATCGAGTGATGGAGACGCAAGATTAGACTTGAGTCTCATTTGCTCTTGAACTTGCCGTGGAACGGGTTCTACGGTTGCCGGGAGAGCGCCGCCTTATCGGGAGGAACCGCGCATGACCACCACGACTTCCGGGACCGCCGCCGTCCCCGCCGGCTTCGACTTCTCCAACCCGGACCTGATGGCCGAGCGCATCCCGCTCGCCGAGTTCGCGCGGCTGCGCCGCACCGGCGCGCCCTGGTGGAACGAGCAGCCGCCCGGCCGCACCGGGTTCGACGACGGCGGCTTCTGGGTGATCAGCAAGCACGCCGACATCAAGGAGATCTCCCGGGACCACGAGCAGTGGTCGTCCAGCGCCAAGGGCGCCGTGATCCGGTTCAACGAGATGTTCACTCCCGAGGAGCTGGACGTCCAGTGGGAGCACCTGCTGCTGCACATGGACGCGCCGAAGCACTCCAAGCTGCGCCGGATCGTGTCCCGCGGCTTCACCCCGCGCGTCATCAACGGCCTGCACGACGCGCTGCAGGACCGCGCCGAGCGGATCGTCGCCGAGGCGCGCCGCCGCGGCGGCGCGGGCGACTTCGTCACCGAGGTCGCGGCCGAACTGCCGCTGCAGGCCATCGCCGAGCTGATGGGCGTCCCGCAGGAGGACCGGCGCCGGCTGTTCGACTGGTCCAACAAGATGCTCGGCTACGACGACCCCGAGTACAACGCGGACCCGACCGGCGCCGCCGCGGAGATCATCGGCTACTCGATGGGCCTGGCGGAGCAGCGCCGCGGCTGCCCCGCGCACGACATCGTCACCAAGCTCGTCTCGGCCGACGTGGACGGACACGGCCTGACCGACGACGAGTTCGGCTACCTCATGATCGTGATCGCCGTCGCCGGAAACGAGACGACCCGCAACGCGATCACCCACGGCATGATGGCGTTCCTGGACGACCCGGAGCAGTGGGAGCTGTTCAAGGCGGAGCGTCCCGAGACCATGGCGGACGAGGTGGTCCGGTGGTCGACGCCGGTCACCGCGTTCCAGCGCACGGCCGTCCGGGACGCCGAGCTCGGCGGCGTGGAGATCAGGGCCGGCGACCGCGTGGCGATGTACTACAGCTCCGCCAACTTCGACGAGGACGTCTTCGCCGACCCGATGACGTTCGACATCACCCGCTCCCCCAACCCGCACCTCGGGTTCGGCGGCACCGGCGCGCACTACTGCATCGGCGCGAACCTGGCGCGGCTGGAGATCGGGCTCATGTTCGACGCGATCGCCGACCAGATGCCGCACATCACCCGGGCGGGCGAGCCCCGCAGGCTGCGCTCCGCGTGGCTGAACGGCATCAAGGAGCTCCCCGTCCGGTACTGACGGCCGGGCCGCCGGGTCCCTCTCACCGGGACCCGGCCTCGCCCGGGAAACCTAGAACACGTTACATTCAAAGGCGAATCGTGTTCTAGAAGGAGACCGCATGGGTACCCCGGTGATCGTCGAGGCGGTGCGCACGCCGCTCGGTAAGCGCAACGGATGGCTCGCTGGCATGAAGCCGATGGCCGTCCTCGCGCACGCGCTGAACGCGCTGGTCGAGCGGTCCGGCATCGACGCCGCCGAGGTGGAGCAGGTCTTCGCCGGCTGCGTCACGCAGGCGGGCGAGCAGGGCGGGCACATCGGCCGCTACTCCTGGCTGTACGCGGGGCTGCCGTGGCAGACCGGCGTGACCACGCTGGACGCGCAGTGCGGCTCGTCGCAGCAGGGCGTCCACCTCGCCGCGTCGCAGATCGCCGCGGGCGTGGTGGACGTCGCGATCGGCTGCGGCGTCGAGGTGATGAGCCGCGCGCCGCTCGGCACCAACGTCATGCCCGCGAACCCGCGCCCCGACGACTGGTCGATCGACATGCCGAACCAGTTCGAGGCCGCGGAGCGGATCGCCGCCCGGCGCGGCATCACCCGCGCCGACCTGGACGCGTTCGGCGCCCGCTCGCAGCAGCTCGCCGCCAAGGCGTGGGCGGACGGCCGCTTCGACCGCGAGGTCGCGCCCGTCACCGCGCCCGTCCTGGACGCCGACGGCAACCCGACCGGCGAGACCCGCGAGGTCACCCGCGACCAGGGCCTGCGCGAGACGACCGCCGACGGCCTCGCGAACCTCCGGCCCGTCATGCCGGACGCCCTGCACACCGCGGGCACCTCGTCCCAGATCTCCGACGGCGCCGCCGCGGTGCTGCTGATGTCGGAGGAGAAGGCCAAGGCCCTCGGCCTGCGGCCCCGCGCCCGCATCAGGACGCAGGCGCTCGTCGGCGGCGAGCCGTACTACCACCTCGACGGCCCGGTGCAGGCGACCGAGCGCGTCCTCCAGCGGTCCGGCATGACGATGAACGACATCGACATCACCGAGATCAACGAGGCGTTCGCGTCGGTCGTCCTGTCGTGGGCGTCCGTCCACAAGCCGGACATGGACAAGGTCAACGTCAACGGCGGCGCCATCGCCATCGGCCACCCGGTCGGCGCCACCGGCGCCCGCCTGATCACCACCGCCCTGCACGAGCTGGAGCGCCGGGACGACCGGACGGCGCTCATCACCATGTGCGCGGGCGGCGCCCTCTCCACCGCCACCGTCCTAGAGCGAATCTGACCCGATCCACCGCCCCGGCTACCGTGGCCGGGGCATTCCCATGCTTCGACAGGCGCGAAAGGCGGTCTCGGTGCAGCCGGAACCTGAGGACCTCGGCGGCGGGTTGTGGAGCGTTCCCGTCCCCATCCCGGACAACCCGCTCGCGTACACCCTCGTGTACGCCGTGGAGAGCCCCGAGGGGCCCGTCCTGATCGACGCGGGCTGGCAGCACGAGGACGCGTGGGCCGCCCTCCGCGACGGCCTCGGCACGTTCGGGATCGACATGTCGGACGTCCGCGGCGTGGTCGTCACGCACTTCCACCCCGACCACTCGGGGCTCGCCGGGCGCGTCCGGGAGACGTCCGGCGCCTGGATCGCCATGCACCACGCGGACGCCGAGATCGTCCGCCGCTTCCACGCCGTCGGCCAGGGCGGCCGCCGCGAGTTCGAGCTGACCGCCCTGCGCCGCGCCGGCGCCGGAGAGTCCGAGCTGGCCGGGCCGAGCCGGCAGACGCAGGTGTCCCCGCCGGCGGTGCCCGACCGCGAGGTGTCCGACGGCGACCTGCTCGACGTCCCGGGCCGGCGGCTGCGCGCCATCTGGACGCCCGGCCACTCCCCCGGCCACATCTGCCTCCACCTGGAGGACGGCGACCGCATCTTCACCGGCGACCACGTCCTGCCGCGCATCACCCCGCACATCGGGCTCTACCCGTACGACACCCCCGACATCGACCCGCTGAGCGACTTCCTCGGCTCGCTCGACAAGGTGTCGGCCATGACGGTGGACGAGGTCCTCCCCGCGCACCAGTACCGCTTCAACGGCCTCTCCGGCCGCGCCCAGGAGATCATCGCGCACCACGAGGAGCGCCTCGCCGAGGTGACGGCCCTCCTGTCGGCCGCGCCCGTCACCCTCTGGGACCTCACGGCCGGCCTCCACTGGCGGCACGCGTGGGCCGACATGCCCCAGCAGGCGCGCCGGATGGCCGCCGCGGAGGCCGCCGCCCACCTCCGCACCCTCGAGACCCGCGGCGTCGCCCGCCGCGACGGCGCCGACGACCCCCTGCGCTACGTCCTCCGCTAGGCGTCCGGCCGGTGCGCCGCCGCCTGCACGTGGCGGCGGCGCACCAGCCGCGCCTGGCGGCGGCGCACCGGGGGCTCAGCTCAGGAGGCGGCCCCCTCGACGGGGAGGACCGGCCAGCCCTCGGCGTCCCGCAGCAGCTGCCGGTCGTGGCTCGCCGCGACGACCGCGGCCGCGGTGGCCTGGAGTGCCTCCGTCAGCTCGTCCACCAGGGCGATCGACAGGTGGTTCGTCGGCTCGTCCAGCAGGAGGACGTGCGGGCGCGCCGCCAGCGCCATCGCCAGGTCGAGCCTGCGCCGCCGCCCCATCGACAGCTCCCGCACCGGCCTGCCCGCGTCCGCGGACGAGAGCAGTCCGAGCGCGGAGAGCGAGACCGCCTCGTCCTCGGCGAGCGCCCCCGTGGTGATCAGGCGCCCGACGTGGGCGGCGAACACCTCGTGGGCGCGCCCGGCCGCCGCGTCCGGCGACTCCTGGGCGAGCAGGCGCACGCGCACCCCCGGGGCCCGCCGGACCGTGCCCCGGGTCGGCTCCAGCCGTCCCGCCAGCACGGCCAGGAGCGTCGACTTGCCCGCGCCGTTGGGGCCGGTGACGACGAGACGCGCCCCCGACTCCAGGGAGAGCGACACCGGGTGCGCCATGCGCGGCGCCACGCGCACGCCTTCGGCCGCCAGCAGCACCGCGCCCGGACGGGCGGGCAGGTCCGGCATCCGGAACCGCAGCGGCGGCGCGGGCGCGGTCACCGCGTGCCGCTCCAGGTCGTCCCGGCGCCGGTGGACGGACCGGACGAGCGCCGGCGCGCGGGTGGCGCGCTGGTGCTTGCCGGTGCCCTTGTCCGGCCGCCACCCGGTGACCAGGCGGTTGCGCGCCTCCGCGAGGTCCCGGGTCAGCCGGGCGTGCTCGCTCCGCTGGAGCTCGTACTCCTCCTCCCAGCGGCGGCGGTCCGCCTCGCGGCCCTCCAGGTAGCCGGCGAACCCGTCCCCGTAGACGGAGGGGCTCCCGTCCCGGCTCGGGTCGAGGTCGAGGATCGTCGTCGCGACGTCGGACAGCAGCGCGCGGTCATGGCTGACGACGACGACCCCGCCGGGGTGCCCGCGCAGCCGCGCGGTGAGGAAGTCGAGGCCGGCCGCGTCCAGGTGGTTCGTCGGCTCGTCCAGGAGCAGGAAGTCGTGCTCGGCGCCGAGCAGGCACGCGAGCCGGACCCGGTAGCGCTGCCCGACGGACAGCTCCGCCAGCCGCCGGCCCCGGTCGGCGACCGCGCCGAGGCTTTCCAGCGCCAGCTCGACGCGCCGGTCGGCGTCCCAGGCGTCGAGCGCTTCCGCCGCGTCCAGCGCGGCCGCGTAGGACTCGTCCGCGCCGGGGCGTCCCTCGCCCATGGCCAGGGCCGCCTCGTCGAACGCCTCCAGGGCCGCGCGGACGCCCGCGAGCTCCCGGTCGACGGCGTCGCCGACCGTGGCATCGCCGCCGAGGGCCATGGCCTGCTCGGCGATCCCGAACGTGCCGACGCGCTGGACGATCCCCTCGTCGGGGGCGAGGGCCCCGCTCAGCACATGCAGCAGGGTGGTCTTCCCGCGCCCGTTCTCGCCGACGACGCCCCAGCGGGCGCCCGGCGAGACCGACAGGCGCACGTCCCGCAGGACGGCCCGCCCGCCGCGGACGACGCGGATCCCCTCGGCGACGAGCTGGGCCCGCGCACGCGCGGGCAGGGTGATGGAGATGGTCATGCTTCCTCCGGACGGAGGCACACCTGTCCCACGGAAGGGAGAAACGGAGTGCCTTCGGCTGATGGCCCCCTGTCGCGGGGGCCGATGACAGCGTCAGACCGCCTGCGGCTCGCTCAGCGGCGAGCGGCGGGCCGTCCGGAGACCTCTCAGAGGTAGAGGAGCTGCTGAAGCATGAACCGAGGCTATCAGCCCGTCCGGCGCGGGAGAGGAGGGTGCGACCCAGGTCACTGTTGTCCGCCGGGCTCTTGATGAGACTCCAGTCTCATGTTAGAACGTGTTCTAGGTCTGTGGCCAAGCAAGCGCTCAGTCGAGCGCCTGACTCCGTCCCGGCACGAAGGATCCTCCATGGCACTTGCGACGTCCATCGCCTCCGCATCCCGGGCCTTCCGCGCCCCAGAGATCGACATCATCGATCCGGGGGTGTACGAGCGCGGGGGCATCCCGCACCGGCAGTTCCAGTGGCTGCGCGACAACGATCCCGTGCACTGGCACCAGGACCCGAACGAGGGCGTCCCCGGGTTCTGGGCCGTGACGCGCCACGAGGACGTGGTCTCGGTGTCGCGGCGCGCCAACCCCTACTCCTCGCACGAGCGGACGGCGATGTTCGAGGAGTTCACCGACGACGACATCGCCATGTACGGGCAGATGATGCTGTTCCAGGACCCGCCGGACCACACCCGGCTGCGGTCCATGGTGAACAAGGGCTTCACGCCGCGGATGATCGGCCGGCTGGAAGAGCACATCCGCAAGATCTGCAACGAGCTGATCGACGAGGCCGCGCCGCTCGGCGAGTGCGACTTCGTGGAGCGGTTCGCCGCGCCGCTGCCGCTGTACACGATCTGCGAGCTGCTCGGCGCCCCCATGGAGGACCGGGAGAAGATCTTCCACTGGTCGAACAAGCTGGTCGCCTTCAACGACCCCGAGTTCATCGGCGGGCGCGAGGAGTCGGCGCTGTGCGCCGCCGAGTTCGCCGAGTGGGGCGGGCAGCTCGCCGCCGCGCGCGAGTCCACGCCGCGCGACGACATCGTGACCAAGCTGCTCACGCCGGACGCGGACGGCTCCCGGGTCAGCCTGGAGGAGTTCCAGCTGTTCGTGATCATGCTGTCGATCGCCGGCAACGAGACCACCCGGACGGCGACCGCGGGCGGCATGCTGGCCTTCTTCGAGCGGCCCGACCAGTGGGAGCGGCTGCGCGCCGACCGGAGCCTGCTGCCGACGGCCGTCGAGGAGATCGTCCGCTGGGTGAGCCCGCTCAACCAGTTCCGCCGGACCGCCCTCGTCGACACCGAGCTGGGCGGCAAGGAGATCAAGGCCGGGGACAAGCTCGTGCTGTTCTACGGGTCGGCCAACCGCGACGAGCGGGTGTTCGAGAACCCGTTCGCGTTCGACGTCGGCCGCGACCCGAACCCGCACATCGGCTTCGGCGGCGGCGGCCCGCACTACTGCCTCGGAACCCACCTCGCGCGGATGAACCTGCGGATCATCTTTGAGACGATCCTGGAGCGGATGCCCGACATCCGGCTCGCCGGCGAGCCGCGCCGGCTCCGGTCCAACTTCGTCAACGGCTACAAGGACATCCCGGTGAGCTTCACACCGTCGGCCCCCCTGGGAGGCTGACGGCGCCCATCACTCCGGACGAGGAGGTTCGAGGCGATGACCCCCGAGACAGCGAGCCCCGACATCGAGCTGGTCGACCCCGGCGCGTACGAGCGCGGCGGCATCCCGCACGAGCAGCTGGCGTGGCTGCGCGAGCACGATCCCGTCCACCGCCACCGCGGCGACCCCGAGCGGGACTACCCGCCGTTCTGGGCCGTGACCAGGCACGAGGACGTCGTGCACGTGTCGCGCCACCCGGAGGTGTTCTCGTCGTGGCAGCGGCTCGCGCTGTTCGACGAGCCGCCGGAGGAGCACCTCGTCCTGCAGCGGATGATGATGCTCAACCAGGACCCGCCCGAGCACACGCGCAAGCGGAGCATCGTCAACCGGGGCTTCACGCCGCGGGCGATCGGCGCCCTGGAGGAGCACATCCGGGACATCTGCCGGAAGCTCGTGGCGGAGACCGTCGAGCGGGGGGACGAGGCCGACTTCGTCCGCGACCTGGCGGCGCCGCTGCCGCTGTACGTGATCTGCGAGCTGCTGGGCGCCCCGCCGGAGGACCGGGAGAAGATCTTCACCTGGTCGAACACGCTCATCGGCGGGGACGACCCCGAGTTCCAGCGGACGCCGGAGGAGGGCCAGGCCGCGGCGGCGGAGCTGTACGCGTACGCCAACGTCCTGGCCGCCGACCGGCGGGAGAACCCGCGCGAGGACATCGTCACCAGGCTGCTCCAGCCCGGCGCGGACGGCGAGGTCCTGTCCGGGGACGAGTTCGAGCTGTTCGTGATGCTGCTGTCGGTCGCCGGCAACGAGACGACCCGGAACGCGGCGACCGGCGGCATGCTCGCGCTGCTGGAGCACCCCGGGCAGTGGGCGCGGCTGCGCGCCGACCGGTCCCTCGTCCGGACGGCGGTGGACGAGATCGTCCGCTGGGTCACCCCGGTCAACCTGTTCCGGCGGACCGCCGTCCGGGACGCCGAGCTCCGCGGCAAGAAGATCGCCGAGGGCGACAAGGTCGTGGTGTTCTACTCCTCCGCGAACCGCGACGAGGCCGTGTTCGCCGACCCGCACGCGTTCGACGTGGGCCGCGACCCGAACCCCCACCTGGGCTACGGCGGGGGCGGGCCCCACTTCTGCCTGGGGTCCCATCTGGCCCGACTCGAGCTGAGTGTGCTTTTCGAAACACTTTTGGACACCGTGCCCAATATTGAACTCAGCGGTAACGTTCGCAGGCTAAGGTCTAGTTTCATCAACGGCATAAAGGAGATGCCGGTGCGCGTGCGTCCGGCGTCCCTCGACTGACGGGAGTGGTGCGTGGTCAGGGGCTGGCGTGGGTGAGGCAGGTGAGGTGGGCGGTTCACCGTCCTCGGGGCCATTGCGTGTGGCCCTGCTCTCGTACCGGAGCAAGCCGCACTGCGGCGGCCAGGGGGTCTACCTCCGGCATCTGAGCCGGGAGCTGGTCGATCTCGGGCACACGGTCGAGGTGATCTCCGGCCAGCCCTACCCCGAGCTGGACCGGGCGGAGATCGTCCTCACCAAGCTCCCGAGCCTGGACCTGTACCGGGACGAGGACCCGTTCCGCACCCCGGCCCTCCGCGAGTTCCGCGACTGGGTCGACGTCCTGGAGTTCGCGCACATGAAGACGGGCGGCTTCCCCGAGCCGCTGACGTTCTCCCTGCGCGCCCTGCGGCTGCTCAAGCGGCGCCGCGGCGACTTCGACGTCGTGCACGACAACCAGGTCCTCGGGCTCGGCAACCTCGGCATCTCCCGGATCGGGGCGCCGCTGGTGACGAGCATCCACCACCCGATCAGCGTCGACCGGCGGATCGAGATCGAGGCCGCGCGCGGCATCAAGCAGAAGCTCGGCAAGCTCCGCTGGTACGGGTTCGTCGGGATGCAGGCGCAGGTGTCGCGGCGCATCGGCCCGGTGCTGACGGTGTCGGAGTCGTCCAAGGTCGACATCGTCAAGGACTTCAAGGTCGACCCGCGCGACATCGACATCCTGCCGCTCGGCGTCGACACCCGCATCTTCCATCCGCGCGGCGAGCGCGTCCCCGGCCGGATCGTGGCGATGGCCAGCGCCGACGCGCCGATCAAGGGCGTGGACGTGCTGCTGCGCGCGGTCGCCAAGCTCGCCACCGAGCGGGACGTCCACGTCATCGTCGTCAGCAAGCCGCAGAAGGACGGCCCCACCGACAAGCTCGTCCGGGAGCTGGCGCTCGGCGAGCGCGTGCGGTTCGTCAGCGGGATCAGCGACGACGAGCTGGGCGAGCTGCTGTCGTCCGCGGAGATCGCCGTCGTCCCGTCCCGCTACGAGGGGTTCTCGCTGCCCGCCGTGGAGCACATGGCGTCCGGGACGCCGCTGGTCGCGAGCCGCGCCGGCGCGCTGCCCGAGGTCGTCGGCGACGCCGGCGTCCTCGTCCAGCCCGGGGACGTCGAGGAACTCGCCGCCACCCTGCGCCGCCTGCACGACTCCGCCGAGGAGCGGGCAAGGACGGGCGCCGCGGGGCTCGCGCGCGTCCAGGCGCGGTTCGCCTGGCCGGCCGTGGCGAAGGCCACCGTCGAGCATTACCGGGCGGCCATCGCCCAGCAGCACTACCTGCGGCTGGCCGCCCGCGCCGATCAGGCGCGGGGCAAGTAGGGGCACGCCCGCCGGGCGCCCCAGTACGGAAGGAGCACCACCCTGCTGACCGTGGATTTCCAGCGGTTCCGCGTCACCCCCGGAGACCGCGTCCTCGACATGGGATGCGGCGCCGGACGGCACGCTTTCGAGCTGTACCGACGGGGTGCGCACGTCGTGGCCTTCGACATGGACGCCGAGGAGCTGGCCGGCGTCGAGACCATGTTCGGGGCGATGCGCCTCGAAGGCGAGGTGCCCGCGGACGCGACCGCCGAGACCGTGCAGGGTGACGCGCTCGAGATGCCGTTCCCCGACGACCACTTCGACGCGGTCATCGCGTCGGAGGTGCTGGAGCACATCCCCGACGACATGCGGGCGATGCGCGAGCTGCTGCGCGTCCTGAAGCCGGGCGGCAGGCTCGCGGTGACGGTGCCGAGCTGGCTGCCCGAGCGGGTGTGCTGGGCGCTGTCGGAGGACTACCACACCGCGCCCGGCGGGCACGTCCGCATCTACACGCGCGCCGAGCTCGAGGCCAAGCTGAAGTCGGTCGGCTTCAAGGTGGGCGGCCACCACCACGCGCACGGCCTGCACGCCCCCTACTGGTGGATCAAGTGCGCGGTGGGGGTGAACAACGACGGCAACCCGCTCGCAAGGGCCTACCACCAGATCCTCGTCTGGGACATCATGAAGCGGCCCCTGGCGACCCGGGCGGCCGAGCGGGTGATGAACCCGCTGATCGGCAAGAGCGTCGTCGTGTACTTCGGCAAGCCCGCGAAGCCGGGCACGCCCGCGACCCCGGCCAAGGAGACGGCGGATGCGGTCTGAGACCGCGCCTCCCGAAGTGCCCGGGGTCCTGGCGCCGGACGATGTCGTCGCGACGGCGCGCAGCATCGTGGCGCAGCAGGAGGAGTCGGGCGCGATCCCGTGGTTCTCGCCGACGGGCGGCGTGCCCGGACACGTGGACGCCTGGAACCACGTCGAGGCGGCGATGGCGCTGACCGTCGCCGGGTTCGGCGCGGAGGCGAGGCGCGCCTACGAGTGGCTGCGGAGCGTGCAGCGGCCGGACGGGTCGTGGCCCGCGAAGTGGGTGCTCGGCGAGGTCACCGAGCCGGGCGGCGAGTCCAACCACGCCGCCTACGCCGCGGTCGGCGTCTGGCACGAGCTGCTGATGACCGGGGACACCGGCTTCGCCCGGCACATGTGGCCGGCGGTGCGGCGGGCGATCGACTTCACGCTCGGGCTGCAGACCCGGCGCGGGGAGATCATCTGGATCCGGCACGAGAACGGCGAGCCGTCCGACCACGCGCTGCTCACCGGCTGCTCGTCGATCTACCAGTCGCTGCGCTGCGCGGTCGCGCTGGCCGAGCACCTCGGCGAGCCGCAGCCCGAGTGGGAGCTCGCCGCCGACCAGCTCGGCCACGTCGTGGCCGCGCATCCGGAGGCGTTCGCCGACAAGGGCCGCTGGTCGATGGACTGGTACTACCCGGTGCTCGGCGGCCCGGTGCGCGGCGCGGCCGCGCGGCGGCGGTTCGACGAGCAGTGGGACACGTTCGTGGTGCCCGGGCTCGGCTGCCGCTGCGTGTCGGACCAGCCGTGGGTGACGGCGGCGGAGAGCTGCGAGCTGGTGCTGGCCCTGGACGCGGCCGGCGAGCGCGACCGCGCGCTGGAGCTGTTCACGACCATCCAGCACCTCCGGCACGAGGACGGCTCGTACTGGACGGGCTGGCAGTTCGAGAACGAGCGGCACTTCCCCGGGGACCGGTCCACCTACACGGCGGCGGCGGTGGTCCTCGCGGCGGACGCGCTGTCGGACGCCTCCCCCGGCTCCCGGCTCTTCAAGGAGATCGCGGGACGGCCCCTCGGGCCCTCGGAGGCGTCCGATCCGCTGGCATGCGGCTGCGCGCTGGTCGCGGCCTCCCGTTGACCTGCGGCGTGTTGTTCTTAAGAGACCGCTCTTAAGAACAACACGCCGCAACTCAACGGTTATGTGGGGGTGTCGTTCACGCGTTCCAGGACGCGCAGCGACCCCTCCACCCGCCGCTCTTCGAAGGCGCCGCTCTCCAGGGCCCGCAGGTAGACGTGGTAGGGCGGCTGCCCGCCGTCCTGGGGGTCGGGGAAGACGTCGTGGATGACGAGGGCTCCGCCGACGGCGACGTGCGGGGCCCAGCCCTCGTAGTCGCCTTGCGCGTGCTCCTCGGCGTGCCCGCCGTCGACGAACAGCAGCGCCAGCGGCGTCCGCCAGAAGGCCGACACGGTGCGGGACTGCCCGACGATCGCGACGACCTCGTCCTCAAGGCCGGCGGCGCCGATCGTCTTGCGGAACGTGGGCAGCGTGTCCATCCGGCCCGTGCTCGGGTCGACCAGGGACGGGTCGTGGTACTCCCAGCCCGACTGGTTCTCCTCCGAGCCGTGGTGGTGGTCGACGGTGACGAGGATCGTCCCCGCCGCCCTGGCCGCGGCCCCCAGGTAGACGGCGGACTTGCCGCAGTAGGTGCCGACCTCCAGCATGGGGCCGGTCTCCGCCAGGAGCCCTCCGTAGTGCAGGGCCGTCTCGTACAGGGCGCGGCCCTCGTCGTCCGGCATGAAGCCCTTGGCCGTGCGCGCGGTGCGCAGCAGGTCCGCGGGCATGGGCGGGACGGGTGAGGCGGGGGCGGTCTGAGCGGTCGTCCCCGGCTCGGTGGACGCCTTGGTGTGGGTCATCGATCTCCTCCGTGCGGGCACCCTACTATCCGCGCTCCGGGGGGTGAGACGCGAGTCTTGCCGAGGCAGAATGGAACGTGTTCTACTTTCGGGGGCGAGCGCCCCGCGCCGAACCCTGTTCGGTAGGTTGGCGGCCACGGTGCATCCTTGAACGGAGAAGCGATGAGAGTACGAGTCGACCCGCTGGTGTGCGAGGCGAACGCCGTGTGCGTCGGGCTCGCACCCGAGGTCTTCGACCTCGATGACGACGACGAGCTCCGGATCCTCCAGCCGGACGTCCCCGCCGAGGAGCAGGACCGCGTCCGCCACGCGGTGCGGTCGTGCCCCAAGGCCGCGCTGTCGCTGGAGGAGTAGCCGGCCCCGGTCGCCCGCCGGTTGGCGCGGCCGGGGCCCCGCCGCCCGTATCATCCTTCGGGTGATCCACGGTTTGGGGACGGTCCTGGCCGCGGCGGCGCTCGCCGCGCCCCTCGCCGTCGCGCCTCCCGCCCATGCCGCGCCCCGGGCCGTCCGCATCCACGACGTCCAGGGCGCCGCGCACATCTCGCCGATGAACGGGGCCGAGGTCGCCCGGGTCCCGGGCGTCGTCACCGCGGCGGCCGTCAACGGCTTCTGGATGCAGGACCCCCGCCCCGACCACAACGCGGCGACGTCCGAGGGCGTCTTCGTCTTCACCCGGAACCGGCCGGGCACGGCCGCCGGCGACGCGGTCCGGGTGGCCGGCACCGTCCGCGAGTTCCGCCCGGACGGGCCGTCGTCCGGCGGGCTGACCCGCACGGAGATCGACGCCGCCGACGTGGCCGTCACCGCGCGCGGGACGGCCCTGCCGCCGCCGGTCGTCCTCGGCGGGCGGCACGGACTCAGGGCGCCCGCCGGCGTCGTCGACAGCGGGCACGGGAACGTCGAGCGCGGCGGCGCCTTCGACCCCCGCCGCGACGGCCTCGACTTCTACGAGGCCCTCGAAGGCATGCGGGTCGAGGTCCGCGACGCCGTCGCGGCCGGGCCGACCCGCTACGGCGAGCTGCCCGTGCTGCCCGCGAACGGCGCCGGCGCCGGGCCGCGCACCGGCCGCGGCGGCATCCTGCTCCGCGACGGCGACGCCAACCCCGAGCGCGTCGTCCTCGACGACGCGCTCGCCCCGCTGCCCGGCGCGGACGTCGGCGACAAGCTGCCCGGCGCGAACCGCGGCGTCCTCGACTACTCCTACGGCGACTACAAGCTGCTGCTCACCGCGTCCCCGCGGCGCGCCGCCGGCGGGCTGGCCCGGGAGTCGACCCGCCCGCAGCGGCCCGGCGAGATGGCCGTCGCCACCGCCGGGCTGGACGGGCTGAACCCCGACGCGCCGCCCGCCCGCTTCACCGCGCTCGCCGACGACATCGTGCACGGCCTCAGCTCCCCCGACCTCATCGCGGTCACCGGCGTCGGCGACAACAGCGGCCCGGACGACGACGGCACCGTCGCCACCGACCAGACCGTCGCACAGCTGATCACCGCGGTCAGCGCCGCGGGCGGGCCCGCCTACGACTGGCGCTCGGTCGACCCGCGCGACAACGCCGACGGCGGCGGGGACGGCGCCAACGAGCGGTCCGGGTTCCTGTTCCGCACCGACCGGGGGCTCGCGTTCGTCGACCGCCCCACCGCGGGCGAGCCGATCCCGGAGGAGCCGCCCGAGGGGCCCGACCCCGCCGTCACCGCCGTGCGGGCCGTCCGGCGGGGCGGCACCGCCGGGCTGTCGCTGAGCCCCGGCCGGATCGCGCCCCGGGGCGCCGCCTGGGCGGGCGCCCGCAAGCCGCTCGCCGGGGAGCTGACCTGGCGGGGCCGCCGCCTCATCGTCGTCGCGAACCAGTGGTACCCGCGCACCGGCGACGACCAGCCGCTGTTCGGCCGGTACCAGCCGCCGTCCCGGCCCACCGAGTGGCGCCGCGACGCGCAGGCCCGGGTGGTGGCGGGCTTCGTGAACTCGGTCCGGAAGGTGGACGCGAACGCCCGCGTGATCGTCGCGGGCGACCTCAACGGCGGCGGGACGTCCGTGCCCGTCCAGACCCTCGCCGCCGGAGCCGGGCTCACCGACCTGCCCGCGTCGCTGCCCCCGGCCGACCGCTACACCGCGGTGTCGGCGGGCAACGCCGAGGACCTCGACCACATCCTGCTCAGCCAGTCCCTCCGCAAGCGCAGGCACCAGTTCGACATCGTGCACCGCAACGCGGAGTTCGCCGCGCGCGCCGGCGAGCGCGACCCGACCGTCGTCCGCATCGACATGTCGGGGAAGTAGGCGGGCTCCCCGAATTTGGGCGCCACCGAAAAGATCGTCACGGCATGTCCCAGAACACCGCCGGTGTTTTCTCCCGATACGGCCGGGCAGCGACGGATCGTCACACCCCCCGACCCGGAGGAGACGCCTTCCATGGCGAGACGATATCGGCCGCACATCAGCCTGCTCGGCCTCATCTACATCATCATCGGCGTCTTCATCGCCTGGGACCGCGGCTACATCGACGAGAGCCTGGTCCAGCGCGTGGTCAGCGCGCTGCTGGCCGTCTTCCTGTGGGTCCTCGTCCTGCTCGGCGTCGACTTCCACATCGACTTCTGACCCCATGACCAGGCACGGGCCGTCCCACATCCCCGCCACGGGACGGCCCGTGTCTCCAACGACAGATGCACATCGCGCCCCGGTCATAGACCGCACAGTGCCGCAAACGTTACGTTCCGCTCATGACGAAAAAAGACTGTAGTTGCGGACACGGCGGCGGATGCTCCTGCCCGAAGGGCTGCTCCTGCGGCTGCAACGGCTGACCCGCCTCCCCGCCTCGGTCGCTCCCTCGCGAGTCGGCGGGCCCGGCCTCGCTACCTCGGGGCGGGGGCGCGCCAGAGTATCGGGGCCCCGTTCTCGGTCCCGGTCGCCAGGATGTCGGCGCCCAGGGCGGTCAGCGCGGTGAGCCGCTGCTCGCCGCGGCCGCTGAGACCGCCGACGTCGAGGCCGCGCCACGTGGTCCCGTCCGCGGACGTCAGGACGGCCGCGTCGTCGCCCGAGGCCGCCGTCACGACGAAGCCGTACGGGGTGGGCGCGACGGCCGCGGCGGTCAGACCGGGGCCCAGGTTGCGCTGCGTCCACGTCGCGCCCGCGTCGGTGGAGACGAGGGCGGTCGCGGTCGCGGAGAGGGCCACCAGCGTGCCGCCGCGGGCGGCGACCCGGGTGAGCGGTGCGGTGAAGCCGGACGGCAGCCGGGCCGCCGTCCACGTCGCGGCGTCGCGGGACGTCCAGACGGCGGGCGCCGCGCCGCGCGCGCCGACCGCCACGTACCCGCCGGCCGTCGCGGTCACGTCCGAGGGCGCGCCGTCGAGCGCGGCGTGCCGCCAGGTCCGCAGGTCGGCGGAGCGCCACGCCGCGCGCGGGCCGACGGCGGCGTAGCCGGACGGCCCCGCGGCGACGGCGACCGGCGGCGGTCCGGCCGGGAACGCGGTCTTCTGCCAGGCCAGGCCGTCCTGCGAGGTCATCGCCAGCGGTGCGGCCGGCGCGCCGCCCGCACCGGCCGCGCGGCCCACGGCCAGCCAGCCGCGGCTTCCGTGCGCGGCGTCCGACAGCCACCCGCGGGTGGCGCCGGGCAGCTGGGCCCGCGTCCACTGCAGGCCGTCGGGGGCCGTCCAGATCGCGGCGCCGCCGTTCGTGCCGCCCACCGCGACCGACAGGCCGGGGGCGGTGGCCAGGGACCTGACCGAGCGTTCCGCGTTGACGGCGCCCGGCACGGCGCGCAGGTCGACCCCGTGCAGGTAGGCGTCGTCGCCCCGCTGGCCGGAGAGGGAGAGCCGGCCGGCGCCGGCGACCGTCAGGCCGCTGCCCCGCACGCCCGCCGGGACGCTCCCGCCGGGCTGCCAGGTGCGGCCGTCGGCGCTCCGCAAAACAGTGCGGGCGCCCTTCGCGCCCGCCACGACGACGGCGAGGCCGGACGCGGTCCCGTCGAAGAGCTCGACGCCGGACCCGGCGAACCGGCTCGCCGCCCGCCACGTCCGGCCGTCCGGCGAGGTGAACAGCACGCCGAACCGCTTGGTCCGGCGGTGCTTCTTCGGCCCGGTCGTCTGCCTGCCCTCGCGGACGGTCGCGAAGCCGGTGGGACCGACCGCCAGGCCCTTCATGGGCCCGTAGGAGCCCTGCGCCTGGGGCACCTTCACGCCGGTCCACGTCCGACCGCCGTCGGGGGACAGCCAGAGGCCCTCGCTGCGCACCGTCCGCGTGACCTTCTTGCGGCCCTTCTTCGCCGTGACCTTCCTGGAGTACGTGCCGTGGGCGACGAGACCGCTCCCGGACGCCGCCACACGGTCGAGGCCGGTGATCCCCGCGATGCCGTCGATGCGCTGCCACACCCGGCCGTCCGCCGAGCTCCAGGCGACCGCGCGGCCCTTCGAGGCGCCCACGGCGACGAAGCCCCGGCCGGTGGGGGCCAGGTCGCTCACCCGGTCGGCCGGCGTGAAGGCGGCGCCGAGGGGACGGCGCGTCCAGGTCCTGGCGTTCTCGCTCGTCCACGCCACCGTCCCGCCTCCGGGCGCCCGGCCGAGGGCGACCCACTGCCCGGGCCGGCCGGAGACGAGCCGCGGCGTCTCGCCCAGCGGGGCCGAGCCGTCTTCGGCGCGGACCTCCGCGGTCTTCCAGGTGCTCCCCGCGTCGGTGGAGACGAGGAAGCGGGCCCGCTCCCGGCCGGGCGCGCCGTCGCCCTCGGCGCCCGCCGCGACGACCGTCGCGCCGGCGGAGCCGATCGCGGTGAGGTTCTGGACGAGGCCGTCGGACGCGGCGGCCGGGTCGAGGGCGAACAGCTCGCCCGCCGCGATCGGGCCGCGCACGCCCGGCTCGTCCGGCGCGTCCGCGCGCTGCGCCACGGCGAAGACCGTCCCGGCGGCGACCAGGACCAGCCCGGCCCCGACCGCCGCACGCGCGCGGAGCCGCCGGGCGAGCGGCGGCCTGCCGGACGCCTCCGGCGCCGGCTTCGGGGGCCCGGCGACGAGCACGTCGCCCGGTTCGGCCTTCGCCTTCGCCTGCTTCGGTCCGGCGGCCTTCGGCTTCGGTCCGGCGGCCTTCGGCTTGGTGCGTGCGGCCTTCGCGGCCTTCGGGGCCCTCGGCTCGGCGGGCGCGGGCGCGGGCTCCGGCTCGGCGGACGGGCCCCCCGCGCGGATCGCGTTGCGGCTGGCCGGGCGCGTCGCGCGCTCGCGGGGCGGGGCGCCGTGCCCCCAGCTCAGCCCGGCCGCGCGCCACGCCTCGTAGGCGCGCTGCCAGGGCGACAGGGCGGCGCGCAGGTCGGCGATATCGCCCGCGACGCCGAACGTCAGCCGCCGCCGGACCTGGCGGGAGCCCGCCGGCTCGTCCTCGGCCGTCCGCGGGGCCTCGTCCTGCTCCGGGGTCCTCGCCGTCACACGCGCTCCTTCACGGTCCTGTCGGACCACCATCAAATCGCGCCATGGGACGTCCTGTACCGACATCCGCATGAACGGCGGCCAATGGGGCCGCTGGAGCGTTCTATCACTTCAGGGGCGACGTATCAGACCTTTCACCCGGATACCCCCCTTGTACGCATAACCCCGGACATGGACGACCGGCGCCCCGGCGGGCGGGTCGCCGTGCACCTCCGCGGACACGCCCACACCGTCCGCTTCGACGCGTACGCCGGGCGGCACGATGATCTCCACCGCGGACTTGTAGGCGAGCACCCGGAGGGTCGCGACCGGGCCATCCAGCTCGGCGGAGCGGAGGTCGAGCGTGCCCGACCCCTTGTAGACGACGGCCGTGAAACGCTCGGGCAGCCGCCACCGCCCGGCGCGCGTCACCGAGCTCTTGTAGGCGACCTGGAACCGGCCCACCGGCCCGCCCCGGGGAGCCGGAGCCGCCGGGACGGCCCGGCCGGACGGCAGGTCGGCGGCGACGGCGCCGAGTTCGCCATGGGTGCGCGCGGCGAGGACGAGGTCGATGCGCTCGTCCAGCTCGGGTTCGTCCAGCCGCCCCTCGGCGAAGGCGGTGTGCAGCCGGACGAGCATCTCGTCGCGGTCGCGGTCCGAGGCGCGCCATGCGGGCGCGGGGTGCTGCTCGACGCTCATCGCATCTCTCCTTCGCGGCGGCCGGCCTCCCCAGCCTGAGCCCTCCGGTCACTGGAGGGTCAAGACGCGATACATCGTAACCTGCCGCCGTTCGGCTTTCGAGACATTCGGCCGCATCCCGACGCGCGATCATGCTTACCGCCCATCCGGACGTCCGTCCGCTAGGTTCGAAGCAGCCCGTAGATCGAGGTGAGGGGGGACGGTCCATGGGCGGGACGCTCGGCCGCGCGCATGGCCCGTACACGCTGTACGACCTGGACGCGCTTCCCGAGGAGGGCCGCCGCTACGAGCTCGCCGACGGCTGGCTGAACGAGCTGCCCGGCGACCTCTGGCACGACCACGCGGCCGAGCAGCTCAAGACGGTCCTGAAGGACGCCGCCCGCCAGGCCGACGCCGACGTCCACATCGCCGGCGCGCCGCAGGACGTGACCACCCCGGCCGGCATCCGCAAGCCCGACGTCTTCGCCGTGGCCCGCGACGTGGCCCGCGCGGCGCTGGAGCGCCAGACCCGCACCTACTACGGCCCCGACCTGATCCTGGTCGCCGAGGTCGTCACGCCGCGCACGGTCAACGAGCAGATCGACCGCGTCCGCAAGGTCGACGAGTACGCCGCGACCGGCATCCCGCACTACTGGCTCATCGACCTGGAACCCCGGCCCACGATCACCCTGCTGGAGCTCGGCGGCGACCACTACGAGGTCGCGGGCCGGGCCCGCTCCGGCGAGACGCTCACCGTCGACCGCCCCTACCCCATCGCCTTCGACCCGGCCCGCCTCTCCGAAATGGATTGACCGTCCGGCCGGTTGCCCATGGCGGACGCCGAAAAGGAGGAACGCGGTGGCGGAGAAGATGCGGGCCGTCCGGCAGGACGTGCTCGGCGGGCCGGACGTGCTCGAGATCGTCGAGGTCGACCGGCCGGAGCCGGGCCCCACGGAGGTGCTCGTGCGGGTGCGAGCGGCCGGGCTGAACCCGACCGACTGGAAGCACCGGGCCGGCGGCGGGCTCCTGGGCGAACCGCCGTTCGTCCTGGGCTGGGACGTGTCCGGCGTGGTGGAGCGCACCGGCGCCGGGGTGACGATCCACAAGCCCGGCGACGAGGTGTTCGGGATGCTGCGCTACCCGTTCGAGGGAGGCTCGCACGCCGAGTACGTGACGGCGCCGTCCCGGACGTTCGCGGCGAAGCCGTCCGCCGTCGACCACGTCCAGGCGGGGGCGCTGCCGCTGGCCGCGCTGACCGCGTGGCAGGCGCTCGTCGACACGGCGGAGGTGCGCGAGGGGCAGCGCGTGCTCGTCCACGCGGCCGCGGGCGGCGTGGGGCATCTGGCCGTGCAGATCGCCAAGGCGCGCGGCGCGTACGTGCTCGGGACGGCCAGCGCGCCCAAGCACGGGTTCCTGCGCCGCCTCGGCGTGGACGAGCCCATCGACTACCGCGCCGTCGACTTCACCGAAGTGGCCGAGAACGTCGACGTCGTACTCGACACCATCGGCGGCGACTACGGGCCGCGCTCGCTGCGCGTCCTGCGGCCCGGCGGCGTGCTGGTGTCGCTGGTGCTGAGCAGGCTCGCCGACATAGCCGCGGACGGGGTGCGCGCGGAGACCCTGCTCGTCGAGCCGGACCACCACGCGCTGACGCAGATCGCCGCACTCGCCGAGGCCGGGACACTGCGCGCCGAGATCGACTCCGTGTTCCCCTTGGAGGACGCCGCGAAGGCCCATGAGCGCGGCGACACCGGACGGGTCACAGGGAAGATCGTCCTGACCGTCTAGGCTCGGTGCGTGCTGCTGCTCACGACGCTCGACGCCTGGAAGGCCGGGCCCGGCCCGCGCTTCGTCCTGCCCGAGACCGGCGCCGCCTGGGCGCCCGAGGAGGCGGCGCTCGCCGTCGCGGACGACGTGTTCGAGGACGGGCAGGTCGTCGCGGTCACGCTGGACCCCTCGCCCGGCGCGGCGCCGGCCCGCGGGGTGATCGACAAGACGGCGGCGTCCCGCGTCCGCTACCTGCGGCGCGGCCCGGACGGCCGGCACGCCGCGCTCCTCGACCGGCCCGCGACCGCGGCGGCCCTCGGCCTGCTCCCGCACCCCGAGGGCGGCTGGTACCGGGAGACGTGGCGGTCGGACATGGCGTTCACGCCGGACGGCTATCCGGGCGAGCGGGCGAGCGCGACCGGCATCTACTTCCTGCTGCCGCCGGGCGAAGAGTCGATGTGGCACGCCGTCCGGTCCGCCGAGGTGTGGCTGTGGCACAAGGGCGGGCCACTGGCACTGCTGCTCGACGGCGACGGCGAACGTCCGTCCGGGAACCCGGAGACGGTCATGCTCGGCGACGACCTGGCGGACGGGCAGGTCCCCCAGGCCGTCGTGCCTCCTGGCGTCTGGCAGGCGGCACGTCCGGCCGGGAACGAAGAGGTCCTGGTCAGCTGCGTGGTCTCCCCCGGCTTCGACTTCACCGACTTCCGCGCCCTCCCCTAGCGTCTGCGGCGCGGCCGAACACTCTGCCCAGTAGGCCCCGTTCCGCGTCTGGGACGCGGCCAAGGAGCCGTGGATCGGCATCCGGCGACTCGGTGACCGCCTCCCCCGCGCCTTCGGATCACGCAACAAGCCGGGCCTCATCCGACCACCACGCCAACGCACACGAGACCCCACCACTACGACACGCCAACCGCCCCGGCCCCCCTTCGTTGACCTGCGGCGTGTTGTTGTTATAGGTGCCCTCAAAACAACAACACGCCGCAGATCAACAGATCGTCGGTGGCGTCTAGGTGGGTTAGGGAACGGTGCGCCGCCCGTGTGCGTGGCCTCACGGCGGGCGGCGCACCGCTGGCTCAGTCGGACGAGAAGGCGGCGTCGAAGGCGCCCTCGGGCGGTGTCATGGCGTTGAGGGCGCGGACGAACTCCAGGGCCTCGGGGGCGCCTTGCAGGCGGTCCATGCCCGCGTCCTCCCATTCGACGGAGATGGGGCCGTCGTAGCCGATCGAGTTCAGGGAGCGGAAGACGTCCTCCCAGGGGACGTCGCCGCGGCCGGTGGAGATGAAGTCCCAGCCGCGCCGCATGTCGGCCCACGGCAGGTGGGACGAGAGGCGCCCGCGGCGGCCGTCGCCCGTCCGGACCTTGGTGTCCTTGCAGTCGACGTGGTAGATCCGGTCGCGGAAGTCGAACAGGAAGCCGACCGGGTCGAGGTCCTGCCAGACGAAGTGGGACGGGTCGAAGTTCAGCCCGAACGCGGGACGGTGGCCGATCGCCTCCAGGGTCCGGACGGTCGTCCAGTAGTCGTAGGCGATCTCGCTCGGGTGGACCTCGTGCGCGAAGCGGACGCCGACCTCGTCGAACACGTCCAGGATCGGGTTCCAGCGCTCGGCGAAGTCGGCGTAGCCGCGCTCGACCATCGCCTCGGGGGTGGGCGGGAACATCGCGACCGTGTGCCAGATCGAGGAGCCGGTGAAGCCGACGACCGTGTCGACGCCCAATGCGGCGGCGGCGCGGGCGGTGTCCTCGATCTCGGCGGCGGCGCGCCGCCGGACGCCCTCGGCCTCCCCGTCGCCCCAGATCCGCTCGGGCAGGATCGCCTGGTGCCGCTCGTCCGGGATGTCGCAGACGGCCTGGCCGACGAGGTGGTTGGAGATCGCCCAGACCTTCAGGCCGTGCTCGGCGAGGATCTCCAGCCTGCGCGGGACGTAGGAGTCGTCGGCGAGGGCCTTGTCGACCTCGAAGTGGTCGCCCCAGCAGGCGATCTCCAGGCCCTCGTAGCCCCAGCCGGACGAGAGCCGGCAGACCTCCTCGAACGGCAGGTCCGCCCACTGGCCGGTGAACAGGGTGATCGGTCGTGCCATGTCAGTTGCCTCCCTCGACGTCGACCCAGCCGCGGGACGCCGCGCTGTCCGCGACCGCGGCGAGGACGCGCTGCACTTGCAGGCCGTCGTCGAACGACGGGCGCGGGTCGGCGCCGTCCGCGATGGCGGTGAGCAGATCGGCCATCTGGTGGGTGAAGGTGTGCTCGTATCCGAGGATGTGGCCGGGCGGCCACCAGTGCCCCGCGTACGGGTGGACGGGCTCGGTCACGACGATCCGGCGGAACCCGGCGGTCGCCGCGTCCTCGGTCCCGTCGTAGAACCACAGCTCGTTCAGCGACTCCAGGTCGAACGACAGGGCGCCGGACGAGCCGCTGACCTCGATGCGCAGCGAGTTCTTGCGGCCGGTGGCGAACCGCGTGGCCTCGAACGTGGCGAGCGCGCCGGCGTCGGTGCGCCCGATGAACAGGGCCGCGTCGTCCACGGTGACCTGGGCGGTGCCGCCGCCCGGCGCCGGGCGTTCCGGGACGAACGTGTCCAGCAGCGCCGACACCCCGACGAGCGACTGCCCGGTGATGAACTGCGCGGTGTCGATGATGTGCGCGCCGATGTCGCCGAGCGCCCCCGTCCCGGCCCGGTCCCGGTCCATCCGCCACGTGAACGGGGCCTCGGGGTCGGTGAGCCAGTCCTGGAGGTACTGCGCGCGGACGTGCCGGACGGTCCCGATGCGGCCCTCGTCCACCATCCGCCGGGCGAGGGTGACCGCCGGGACGCGCCGGTAGTTGAACCCGACCATCGACCGGACGCCGCGCTCGCGCGCCCGTCCGGCGGCGGCGGCCATCGCCTCCGCCTCCGCGACGGAGTTGGCGAGCGGCTTCTCGCACAGCACGTGCTTGCCCGCGTCCAGCGCGGCGACCGCGATCTCGGCGTGGCTGTCGCCCGGCGTGCAGATGTCGACGAGCTGGACGTCGTCGCGGCGGAGCAGCTCCTTCCAGTCGGTCTCCACCGACGCCCAGCCGAGCGACTCGGCGGCGGCGCGGGCGCGGCCCGCGGAGCGTCCGGCCAGGGCGGTCATGACGGGCGTCAGCGGCGGCCCGAAGAACGGCCCCACGCTGCGCCACGCCTGGGAGTGGGCACGCCCCATGAACGCGTACCCGACCATCCCGACTCCGACGGTCGTCATGTTCAGCTCACCTCTCTGTCGCAGGCCGGCGCGCCCGTCTCCGGGAGGGGAACGGACGCGCCGGCGCCCCCGTCGCTCAGGACTCGAAGCCGAGCGGCATGTACGTGTCGACGTTGTCCTTGGTGACCGTCTCGGACGCCAGCGTGATCGACTGCGGCACCTGCAGCTCCACCAGGTCGGTCATGCCCTTGCCCTGCGCGATCAGCCGGCCGAGCTTGATCGCGGACGCGGCCATCGTCGGCGGGTAGGTGACGGTGGCCTCCAGCACGCCGCCGCCCGCCTTGATCTCCCGCATGGCGTTGGCGGATCCGGCGCCGCCGACCATGAAGAACTCCTTGCGGCCGGACTGCTTGATCGCGGCGAGCACGCCGACGCCCTGGTCGTCGTCGTGGTTCCACAGCGCGTCGATCTTCTTGTGCGCCTGCAGCAGGTTGGACGCGACCTGGTTGCCGGACTCGACGGTGAACTTGGCGTCCTGCTTCGCGGTGACGGAGAAGCCGTAGGACTTCAGCGCGTCCGCGAAGCCCTTGCTGCGGTCCTGCGTCAGCGGCAGCGTCGCGATGCCCTGGATCTCCAGGATCACCGGCTTCGAGACGCCCTTGTCCTTCAGCTTCTTGCCGATGTAGTGGCCGGCGGAGACGCCCATGCCGTAGTTGTCGCCGCCGACCCACGTCCGGTACGACAGCTTGTCGGGGAACACGCGGTCGAGGTTGACGACGGGGATGCCGGCGTCCATCGCCTTGCGGGCGACCTGGTTCAGCTGCTCTCCGTCGTTCGGCAGGATCACCAGGACGTCCACCTTCGCCCGGATCAGCGACTCGACGGCGGAGATCTGCTGGTTGATGTCGTTGGTCGGCTCGACCGGCTTGAACGTCACGTCCTTGTACTTCTTGGCCTGCGCCTCGGCGTTCTTGGCGATCGCCGCGATCCAGCCGTGGTCGGCGGCGGGCGCGGAGAACCCGACGGTGACCTGCTTGCCCGGCTTGTCGTTGTCGCCGGCGAGCGAACCCGCCTGCGCGGCCGGCGCGGGGTCGTCCTTCTCGCTGTTGCCCGTGCAGGCGGCGGCGAGGCCGCCCGCCGCGACGACGGCGCCGCCGAACAGGACGCCTCTGCGGGTGGGACGGGTGTTCGCCTGACGGGGGCTCTGATCACGCATGACGTGCTCCTGATGAAGGGATGGGCCGTCCCCGCCGCGCGCCTCCCCGGGGGACGCGCGGCGCTGGACGTGGGGGGGTGGGGTTGTCAGGTGGGCGAGCGGAGCCCGCGCCGCTGCAGCAGCACCGCGATCCCGATGATCGCGCCCTTGGCGATGAGCTGGTCGCTGGTCTGCAGGCCGTTCAGGATGAACAGGTTGGTGATGACGGTGAAGATCAGCACGCCGAGGATCGACCCGACGACGGTCCCGCGCCCGCCGGTGAGCAGCGTCCCGCCGATGATCACGGCGGCGATCGCGTCGAGCTCGTACAGGTCCCCGTGGGTGCTGGAACCGGTGGTGGTGCGGGCCATGATGATGAGCGCCGCGATGCCGCAGCAGAACCCGGACAGCGCGTACAGCAGCAGGGTGTGCCGGCGGACGTCGATGCCGGCGAGCCGCGCCGCCTCCGGGTTGCCGCCGACCGCGAACGTCCGGCGGCCGAACACGGTGCGGTTGAGCAGCAGCCACCCGGCGACCGCGACGGCCGCGAAGATGTAGACGACGAGCGGCAGCCCGAGCAGCTTCGTCGTGGACAGCGCCTCGATGGCGTCGTTCTCGGGGCGGACGAGCTGGGTCCTGCGGTCCGACATCCGCTGCGCGAGGCCCCGCGCGGCGACGAGCATCGCGAGGGTCGCGATGAACGGGACCATCCGGCCGTAGGAGATCAGCAGCCCGGTCACGACGCCCGAGCCCGTCCCGACGAGGATCGCGCACAGCGCCATCACCCCCGGGCCGTAGGACTGCGTCGCGACCGTGGTCGCCCACACCGAGGCGAGCGCCATCACCGACCCGACGGACAGGTCGATCCCGCCGCCGATGATCACGAAGGTCTGGCCGACCGTGATCACGCCGATGGTGGCGGCGAGCGCCAGGATGCCGACGACGTTCCCGGACGTCGCGAAGTTGTCCGGCTCCGTCACCAGGCCGACGACCGCGAGCAGCACCAGCGCGGCGACCAGCCCGAGGTGGTGGACCTCCCGGGTCCCCGCACCCCCGTTCCGCGCGAACGGCCGCCACGGCCCGCCGCCGCCCGGTCTCTTGGCCAGCGGGCCGAGCACCCCCGCAGAAGGACGCGTGTCGGTCACAGGGCACTCCCTTCCATGATCATGTTGAGCACGGCGGTCTCGTCGAGGGCGCGGGCGTCGCCGGTGTGCACGACGCGCCCCTCCCGGACGACGAGGACGCGGTCGGCGAGCCCGAGCACCTCGGGCACCTCGCTGGACACCAGCAGCACCCCGATCCCGCGTCCGGCCAGCTCGCGGATCACCGCGTACAGCTCGGCGCGGGCGCCGACGTCGACGCCGCGGGTCGGCTCGTCCAGGATCAGCAGCCGCAGCCCGGCCGAGTCGAGCAGCCACCGGGCGAGGACGACCTTCTGCTGGTTGCCGCCCGACAGCGTCACGACGGGACGCCGCGGATCGGGCGGCCGGATGTCGAGCGCCGCGATCTGGCGGCGCACGTCGGCCAGCTCGCGGCGGCGGTTGAGCCAGCCGAACGACGCGTACCGGGACAGCCCGGCGACGGTGACGTTCCCGGCGACGGTCTCGTTCAGCAGCAGCGCCTGGCTCTTGCGCTCCTCCGGCGCCATGCCCATGCCGCGCCGCACCGCCGCGCCCGTGTCGCCGGGCCGGACGGGGCGCCCGTCGACGAGCACCCGCCCCCGCGACGGCCGCCGGGCGCCGTAGACGCTCTCCAGGATCTCCGAGCGCCCGGACCCGACGAGCCCGGCCAGCCCGACGATCTCGCCGGCGCGGACGGTGAGCGACACGTCCTCGAACGCGCCGGGCAGCGTGAGCCCCTCGACGCGGAGCACCTCGGCGGCGTCGCCGCCGGGCTCCGGCCGCTCGGGGAAGACGTACTCCACGTCGCGCCCGGTCATCAGCGACACGATCCGGTCGGTCGAGGTGGTCTTCGCCGGGAGCCCGACCGCGACGGCCCGGCCGTCCTTGAGGACGGTCACCCGGTCGCCGATCTCGCGGATCTCCTCCAGCCGGTGCGAGATGTAGACGACCGCGACGCCGGCGGCGGTCAGCTCCCGGATGATGCGGAACAGGTTGCCGACCTCGTCGTGGGCGAGCGCGGCGGACGGCTCGTCCATCACGATCAGCCGGGCGTCGTGCGACAGGGCGCGGGCCATGCTGACGACCTGCTTGCCCGCCGCGGGCAGCCGCCCGACCTCGCGGCGCGGCGGGATCTCGCCGTGCCCGAGCCGCCCGAGCAGCTCGCGGGCCGCCCGCTCGGCGTCCCCGCGCCGGGTGAACCCGAACCGGGCCCGCTCGTGCCCGAGGAAGACGTTCTCGGCGACCGACAGGCCGTCGACGAGGTCGAGCTCCTGGTAGATGGTCGCGATCCCGGCGCGCATCGCGGCGGTCGGCCCGGCGAGCCGCACCGGCTCCCCGGCGAAGACGATCTCGCCCTCATCCGGCTGGTGCGCGCCGGCGAGCACCTTGATGAGCGTGGACTTGCCGGCGCCGTTCTGCCCGAGCAGGCAGTGCACCTCGCCGGGCCGGACGTCGAGGTCGACGCCGTCGAGGGCGCGGACGCCGGGAAACTGCTTGACGATGCCGCGCATCAGCAGCAGCGGTTCCATGGTGGGCCTCCTCAGGACGCGGAGAAGACGTGGTCGCTGATGAGCCGGGCGCCGCCGACCACGCCGGCGGCGCCGGCGAGTTCGGACAGCACGATCGGGAGGTTGCCGGTCGCGAGCGGCGCCGACCGGCGGTAGACGACGCTGCGGATCTCGGCGAGCAGCGTGTGCCCGAGCCCCGCGACGCCGCCCGCGATGATCACGAGGCCGGGGTTGAAGAAGCTGACGAGGCCGGCGAGCACCTGCCCGACGTGCCGGCCGCCCTCCCGGATGATCCGCACGGCGGCCGGGTCGCCCGCGGCCGCGGCCTCGCCGACGTGCTCGGCGGACAGCTCCCCGTGCGTCTCCAGCAGCGCCGCGAGCACGGGCGACTCGCCCGCCCGCGCCGCCGCCTCGGCGTCCCGCGCGAGCGCCGCCCCGCCGAAGAACGCCTCCAGGCAGCCGGCGTTCCCGCAGGCGCAGATCGGCCCGTCGTCGTCGACGCGGATGTGGCCGATGTCGCCCGCGCTGCCGGACACGCCCCGGTAGATCGCCCCGTCGACCACGATGCCGCAGCCGATGCCCGTGCCGATCTTCACCAGCAGGAAGTCGCGGACCGACCGGGCGAGCCCCGCGTGCAGCTCGCCGAGCGCCATCAGGTTCACGTCGTTGTCGACCAGCACCGGGCAGCCCAGCTCCTGGCCGATGGCGTCCCGCACCGGGAACCGGTCCCAGCCGGGCATGATCGGCGGGACGACCGGCATGCCGTCGCGGAAGCTGACCGGCCCCGGGACCCCGATCCCCGTGCCGTGCACCTGCGGGATGAGGCCCTCGTCGCGCAGCTTGCCGAGCAGGTCCAGCGCCCGCTCCAGGACCACGGTCGCGCCCTGCCGCACGTCGCACTGCTCGCTGACGTGGCCGAGCACCTCCAGCGCGCCGTCGGTCACCGCGACGTCGATGGAGGTGGCGCCGATGTCGAACGCGACGAAGCGCAGGCTCGGCGACAGCCGCACGATCCCGGACCGCCGCCCGCCGCGCGACGCCGCGAGCCCCGCGCCCTCGACGAGCCCGAGCTCCACCAGCCGGTCGAGCTCCACGGCCAGCTTCGAGCGCGACAGCCGGACGACGTCCCCGAGCTCGGCGCGCGACCGCGGCCCCTCGTCACGCAGCAGCCGCAGCAGTCGTGCCTGATGCACGTTCTGCGGGCGAGCCGACATGCGCATCACGCCGTCCTCTCGGGATCGGTCCGGCCGGCCGGAGCCGTGTGACTCCGGTCTCATGGCCGAGACCGTAACCCGCTTTCGCCGCCTTGAGAAGACCTTTTCCCTAGATCATTCAAACTTTCTCCACTTAGAGGACAAAGTCACGGATGCGCAACGGCCGGCGCCCGCCGCGCGGTTCGCGGGGCGGGCGCCGGCCTGCGGTGCCGCTAGTAGCTGACGGCCTGGCGGCCGCTCATGGTGCGCATGATGTGCTCGACCAGGGTGATGAGGACCCGCTTGGCGTCCTCGCGGTCGCGCACGTCGCAGGAGATGACGGGCACGTCCGCGGGGAGGTCGAGGGCGTTGCGGACCTGGTCGTGGGAGTGCTGGCCGGCGCCGTCGAACTGGTTGACGCCGATGATGAACGGGACGCCGCGCCGCTCGAAGTAGTCGACCGAGGCGAAGCAGTCGGCGAGGCGCCGGGTGTCGACCAGGACGACGGCGCCGAGGGCGCCCTTGGCCAGCTCGTCCCACATGAACCAGAAGCGGTCCTGGCCGGGGGTGCCGAAGACGAACAGGACGAGGCCGTTCGGCAGCGTGATGCGGCCGAAGTCCATCGCCACGGTCGTCGTCGTCTTGTTCATGACGGCGCTCGTGTCGTCGACCCCGATGCTCTTCTCGGTCAGCGCCTCCTCGGTGCGCAGCGGACGGATCTCGCTGACCGCGCTCACCAGGGTGGTCTTGCCGACGCCGAAACCGCCGGCCACGAGGATCTTCACCGTCAGCGCGGACTCGCCCTGGTGGGCGCCCGCGTCAGAGCGCACGGATTCCATCGATCACTTCCTTGAGTACGCGCTCGCTGGGGAACTGCGCCACCGGCGCGGGACGCCGGACCTGTATCAGCGAGTGGTCGAGCAGATCACCGAGCAGGACACGGACCACCCCGAGGGGGAGTTCCAGATCCGACGCTATCTCGGCGACCGACAACGGGGTGCGGCAAAGCTCCAGGATCATGTCATGTTCGGGCTCGGGGGCCCAGGGCGCGGCGGGAAGGGCGCCGTCCGCGGCCTCCGGCGGGTCCGCGACGGCGATCAGCGCGACGAGGTCGAACTCGTCGCCGTCGTAGTGCGTGCGGCCTCCGGTGAGCGCGTACGGGCGGACCACGGGCCCCGCCGCGTCGTCGTACCAGGCCGTGCCGCCCATCTCACCGCCCGCCGGGTTCGGCCGCGGCCACCCGCGGATCGGCGGACAGGTGCTGGCCGACCCGGGTCACCAGCATCGCCATCTCGTAGGCGATGATCCCGAGGTCGGCGTCGGCGTCGGCGAGCACGGCCAGGCACGCGCCGCGCCCGGCGGCCGTGACGAACAGGAACGACGACTCCATCTCCACGATCGTCTGCCGGACGGGGCCGCCGCCGAACGACTCCCCCGCCCCGCGCGCGAGGCTCTGGAAGCTCGCGGCGACCGCGGCCAGGTGGTCGGACTCCTCCCGGGCGAGGCCGGCGGACGAGGCCATCTTCAGCCCGTCGCTCGACAGCACCACCGCGTTCCGCACCGGGGCGACCCGCTGGACGAGGCTGTCCAGCAGCCAGTTCAGGTCACCGCCGGCTCCGCCCGGGACCTCCGTGCCGGAGTGCTGGGCATGTGTCATGGGGTGTCGTCCTCCTGGTCGCCTGGGTTCCGCGCGGGCTGCGCCGAGCCTGGTGCCTCCGCGCCGGCCGCGTCCTGCCTGCCGCGCTGCCAGCCGGCCTGCATGGCGGACAGCATCGATCGCATCGCCTCGGCCGAGCGGGTCTCATCGTCGTCCTGTGCCGCGTCCGCGGGGGCGGTCCCGGCCGGCTCGCCGGGCGGCGGCGCCTCGTCCATGGGGACGGGCGCGGCCAGCGGCATCGCGGCCGGCTCGGGCTCGCGTGCGGCCGGCTCGGGCGCCGCGGGCTCGCGTGCGGCGGGCCCGGGTGCGGCGGGTTCGCGTGCGGGCGGCGGGTCCGGCGGCGCGGGCGGTCCGGGCGGCGTCTGGCCCTGGGCGGCGAGGTGCGCGTCCACGCGCTCCTTGAGCTGCGGCGCCAGGTGGGTCTGCCGCCTGCGCTTCGGCAGCTCGCCCTCCCTCGGCGGCGCCTCGGGCTCCGGCGGAGCCCCGGCGGGCTCGGGCCGCGCGGCGGGCGGCGCGGCGTGCCGGCGGGGCGGCTCCACCGCGGCGGGCTCGGCGACCAGCCGGACGACTCCGCCGGCTTCGGCCCGGCCGGACCCGACCGCCGGGCGCGCGGACGCCGCCAGCGCCGCGGGCTGGCCCGGCAGCACCTGCATCGGCCCGGTGGGACGGCGCATCGCCGGGTCCGGGTCGGCGCTCTCCACGATGAGCGAGCCGGGGATCAGCGCGATCGCGGTCGTCCCGCCGTAGGGGGACGGGCGGAGCGTGACCGTGATGTCGTGCCGCTGCGCGAGCCGCGCCACGACGAACAGGCCGAGCTGGGCGCTGTCGGACGGGTCGAACTCGGGCGGGTTCGCGAGCCGCTCGTTCGCGGCGCGCAGCGCCTCCTCGGTCATCCCGAGGCCGCGGTCCTCGATCTCCAGGGCGAAACCGCTGGCGACGGGGTGCCCGCTGACCCGCACCGGCGACTGCGGGGGCGAGAACGTGGTGGCGTTCTCCACCACCTCGGCGAGCAGGTGGATGACGTCGGCGACGGCGGAGCCGAGCAGCGCGATGCGCGGCAGCGGCTGCACCCGGACGCGCGGGTAGTCCTCGACCTCGGCGACCGCGCCGCGCACCACGTCCACCAGCGGGACGGGACGGCGCCAGCCGCGCCCCGCGGTCTTGCCCGCGAGGATGACCAGGCCCTCGGCGTGCCGGCGCATGCGGGTCGCGAGGTGGTCGAGGCGGAACAGGTCCGACAGCTCGGACGGGTCCTCGGTGCGGCGCTCCATGGTGTCGAGCAGGCTGAGCTGGCGGTGCAGCAGCGCCTGGTTGCGGCGCGCGAGGTTCACGAACACCTCGCTGATGCCGCGCCGCGCCGCGACCTCGCCCTCGGCGGCCACCAGCACGGCCTCGCGGGCCCGGTCGAACGACTCGGCGATCTGCCGGATCTCGGTGATGCGGTAGTCCAGTTCCGGGGCCGGCTCGGGCTCGGCGGGACGTCCGGCGATGATCTGCTCGGCGAGCTTCGGCAGCCGCTTCCGGGTGAAGTCCACGACGCCGCCGGCGAGCGTGCGGCATTCGCGCACCAGCCGCCGGGAGACGCGGACCGCGATGACCGACGACAGCACGATCGCGGCGAGCCCGAGGCCGCCGGCGAGCCCGAGCCGGGTGAACGCGCTGATCGCGATGTGCCGGCCGCGGCCGACGACCTCGTCGAGGATCCGGTTCTCCAGCTCGTACAGCTGCCCGTTCGCGGTGTCGGCGACCGACCGCCACACGGTCGGCTCGATGACGGGGGCGGCCTGCCCGGAGCGCGTCCCCTGCTGTCCGTTCGGCTGCCCGTGGCCGTGCGTTGTGGTCGCGGCCGTCCCGCCCGTGCCGGCCGCCGGCGTTCCCGTGCCGGACGTGCCGGTCGTGCCGCCGCCGGACGTGCGGGTGCGGCGCGCCGCGGCCTTCGGCGGCTCGGCGCCGGCGATGACCTGGTCTTCCAGCCGCATCATCTGCATGACGGCCGGGGAGGACATGAGCCGCTCGTAGCGGGCGTGGTCCGCCGCGGAGAGGTCGCGGGCGCTGACCTCGTGCAGCGTGTGGTGCGCCCCGACCAGCTTGGCGAACTCGGCGCGCTCGGCGGCGGTGATTCGGCCCGCGGCGAGCGCCCCGGTCAGCAGCGCGTCCTCGCGGGCCAGGTACTCGCGGGCCAGGCCGAACGAGGTGAGCGTGCGGACCCGCCCGGTGAGCTCCCCGTCCGCCGGCGTGGTCGCGCTGTAGATCGCGTAGCCGCCGTCGATGAGCTCGCCGTACTCGCGCATCACGTGGGCGCGCGTGCCCGTCCGCTCGTCCACGCCGCGGCGGAGGGACTTCAGCGTGGCGAGCCTGTCGACGAGGTCGTCCATCCGCCGCACGACCACGGGCTGGATCGCGTCCCGCAGCCCGCCGTCGCGGGCGCCCTCGCGCACGTCCTCGGCCGCCTGGTCGGTCGCCTGCCGCTGGGTGCGCATCGCGCCGGCCTCGCCGCGGGCCCCGCCGAGCTCGGCGACCGACAGCCGCCGCTCCTTCTGCAGCGCGTCGATGAGCCGCTGCGTGGGCAGCACCGTCTTCTGCTGGAACTCGCGGCTCTGCAGCAGCTGGTGCGCGTCGCCGTAGGTGATGCCGGTGAGGAACGCCCACAGCGCGGCGAGCGCCAGCAGCGGCACGAGGACCAGCAGGGTGATCCTCGCCCGGATGGAGGAGAAACCGCGGGCCATCACGGCTGGCGGACCCTCACTGGCTGGTTCTCGTGCACTGGGCCGTGCGGCATTGGGGGGTGGAACATGCGGGGGAAACCTCCCGATGCGTGGAGTACGGGGGTGTGCGGGAGCCTACTACGTCGCGGGTTCGCGATGATCGCGCATCCGGTCACCGTCCCCCGCGTCCCCCGCGTCCGGCCAGGTCAGGACGTGCTCCATCAGCGCGACGAGCACCTCCTTGGACGACTCCCTGCGGCGGACGTCGCAGAGCACCACCGGAACGCCCGGATCGAGGTCGAGCGCGATCGCGATGTCGCCCGGCCGGTGCGTCCGCGCGCCGTCGAAGCAGTTCACCGCGACGACGAACGGGACGCCGCGGCGCTCGAAGTAGTCGATCGCGGGGAAGCTGCCCGTCAGCCGGCGCGTGTCGGCGATCACGACGGCGCCGATCGCGCCGGCCGCCAGCTCGTCCCACATGAACCAGAACCGCTCCTGGCCGGGCGTGCCGAACAGGTAGAGGAGCAGCTGGTCCGACAGCGTGATGCGGCCGAAGTCCATGGCGACGGTCGTGGTCGTCTTGGCGCCGACGCCGGACACGTCGTCCACCCCGGCGCCGCGGTCGGTCAGCGGCTCCTCGGTGTGCAGCGGCCTGATCTCGCTGATCGAGCCGACCATGGTGGTCTTGCCGGCCCCGAACCCGCCGGCGATGAGGATCTTGGTGGTGACGAGCGGCGCGGGCGCCCCGCCGAACCGGTCCGGACGCGTCCCGTCGGAGTGCGTCCCGTCAGAGTGCGCGGAGGCCATTGAGCACCTCCCTCAGCACGCCGCTGGGCGGCCGGCGGCCGGCCGGGGCGCGCTCCTCGGCGACGACCGCGACGAGGCCCTCGTCCCGCAGGTCGCCGAGCAGCACCCGGACGACGCCGATGGGCAGCGCGAGGTCGGCCGCCAGGTCGACGACCGGGACGGGCGAGGCGCAGCGGCGCAGCACCCGCGCGTGGTCGGGGCTGTAGCGCAGCCGGTCACCGGGCGGGACGCCGGTGGCGGCGACGACCGCGATGAGCTCGAAGCCGGCGCCCTCGGGACGGGTCCGGCCCCGGGTCATCGCGTACGGGCGCACGACCGGACCGGCGTCCCGGTCCAGCCACCGCTCTGCCGACGGGGACATCGGTCAAAAGCCCCGCGGCGCGGTCCCCCCGGCGCCTCCGAAGTCCTGGCCGGACCCCTGCGCGCCGAACCTCGGGCTCGCCTGCAAGTGCTGGCCGACCCGCTTGACCAGCACCGCCATCTCGTAGGCGACGAGGCCGGCGTCGGCCTCGGCCTCGGCGAGGACGGCGAGGCAGGTGCCGTCGCCCGCGGCCGTCACGAACAGCAGCAGCGCGTCCATCTCGATGATGGTCTGCCGGACGTTCCCGCCGGCGAAGTGCCGGCCGGCGCCGCGCGCGAGGCTCTGCACGCCGGAGGCCAGCGCGGACAGGTGCTCGGCGTCCTCGCGGGCCAGCTCGTTGGAGGCGGCCACGGCCAGGCCGTCCCGGGACAGGATCACCGCCTGCCGCACCGTCGTCACTCGTTCGGCGAAGTCGTTGAGCAGCCAGTTCAGTTCGCCTGTCACGGTGTTGTGCGTCATCGGGCTCCCTCATCCCCCATGTCGGTCGCGTCCGTCGCGCGGCCGCGCCGCCATCCCTGCTGTATCGATGCCATCAGTGAGCGTGCCTCCTCGGGCGAGCGTGCCACGCCCCCGGAGGCCCCCGCACCGGCCGGCGCCCGCGGCGGTGGCCGCTTGCGCAGCTGCGGTGCCAGGTTCTTCTGCCGGACCCGGCGGGGCAGGCCCGCATGGGTCCCCGCCGGCTGCCAGTCGTCTTCCCCGTCGGCGTCCTCGCCGCGGGCGTCCGCCACGGTCGGCGCCGGCTGCGGGACGGCGTCGTCCGACCACGGGTTCGGGACGGGTCGCGGCGGGGCGGCGGGCTCCGGTTCCCCGGGCGCGCCCCACGGGCCGGTGAGCCGGGGCAGCGCGGGCGGCGCCTCCCCGGGGCCGGTCTCGATGCTGCGCACCGCCGCGTCCCACAGCGGGACGACGGCCTCCGGGCGCGGCGCGGGCACCAGCGCCGCGGGCTCCGCGACGCCGTCGGTCGCGGTGTCGAGCGGGGACGCCTCGTCCTCGCCGGGTTCCGGCGCGGGGGGCAGCACGCCGGCGGCCATCTGCTCCTCCGGGACGACCAGGTCGTGCGGCAGCAGGACGATCGCGGTCACGCCGCCGTACGGGGACCGCTGCAGCGTCACGGAGATGTCGTGCCGGGCGGCCAGCCGCGCGACGACGAACAGGCCCAGCTGGTCGGTGTCGACGAGGTCGTACTCGGGCGGCTCGGCGAGCCGCCGGTTGGCCTCGGCGAGCAGCTCCGGCTTGACGCCGAGGCCGCGGTCCTCGATCTCGACGGCGAAGCCGGTGCCGACCCGCTCGGCCATGACCCGCACCTCGGTGTTCGGCGGGGAGAACGTCGCCGCGTTCTCGATCAGCTCGGCCAGCAGGTGGACGACGTCGGTGACGGCCGCGCCGACGAGGCCGTCCGCGGAGTCGGTGAGGACGGTCGCGCGCGTGTAGTCCTCGATCTCCGAGACGGCGGCGCGCAGCACGTCGGCGAACCGCACCGGCCGCCGCCAGCCGCGTCCGGGCGTGGCGCCGGACAGGATGATCAGGCTCTCCGCGTGCCGCCGCATGCGGGTGGTGAGGTGGTCGATGCGGAACAGGTCGTCCAGGTCGTCGGCCTCGGCGCGGCTCTCCAGCCCGTCCAGCATCGTGAGCTGGCGGTGCAGCAGCGACTGGTTGCGGCGGGCGATGTTGAGGAAGATGCGGCTGACGCCGGCGCGCAGCTCGGCCTGGCCGACGGCGGCGTCGACGGCGGTCCGCTGCACCTTGGCGAACGAGTCGGCGAGGCGGGCGATCTCGGTGGTGCGGCCCGCGCGCGGCGGCGGCGCCTCCGCGGCGACGTCCACGCTCTCGTTGCGGCCGAGCCGCGCGACGACGCCGGGCAGCCGCCGGTCGGCCAGCTCCTCGGCGGAGCCGCGCAGCCCGACCAGCTCGCGGACGAACCCGCGCGCGAACCGCAGCGACAGCAGCACCGAGGCGAGGAGCGCCAGCAGGCCGAGTCCGCCGACGACGCCGAGCCGGACGTAGGCGTCGCGGCCGAGCCGGTCGGCGTGCTCACCGGCGCGCTTGGAGTTGCCCAGCACCATCTCGTTGACCGCGAGCACCAGCGGCTCGGCGGTCCGCCGCCACTCCTGGCCGCCGACGGGCAGCGGCGCGCGCGGGTCGGCGTCGGCGATCCGGTCCTCGATGCCCTTGAAGCTCTGGTACCCGGGGGACGCGAAGACCTGCGCGGTCCCGGTCCGGTAGACGGCCGGGTCGAGCAGCGAGCGCTGCTTGACCCACTGCCAGCGCTGCTCGCCGACCATCTCGACGAACAGCCGGTGCTCGGCCGGCGTCATCCGGCCCTTGGTGACGAGGGCGGAGGAGACCAGCGCGTTCTCCCGCTGGAGCAGCTCCATGGCGCGTCCGGCGTGCCGGGTGGACAGCGTCCAGTTGTAGAGGCCGGAGTCGTCGATGACGACGAGGCCGTCGTACAGCCAGTGCATGTCGTCGACCATCGTGCTGTAGTTGTTGATCGCGGTGAGCCGGTCGACGAGCCGCCCGTCGACCGCCGAGCGGAGCCCGCCGAGCCCGCCGAGCGCCCGCAGGACGTCGGTGACGCGGCTCTTCATCTCCTCGGTCGTGGCGCCGCGTGCGGCGTCCGAGGTCGCCTCGCGGCGGAAGTGCTCGACGGCCCGGTCGACGCGGACGCGCTGGGCGACGAGGTCGGCGGGCGTCCCGCCGGCGCTGGCGCGCGGGGTGCCGAGGAACACCGCGGAGGCCAGGCGCTCCCTGCCGAGCTCCACCAGGACGCCCTGGCCGCTCGGCGCGAACTCGCGGTCGAGCGTGTGGTACCTGCGCTGGGCGAGCGCCTCCCGCCCGGTGACGCTCGCGGCGTATCCCCACAGCGCGACGAGCGAGAGCATCGGCACGAGCAGCAGCGCGGTCACCTTCGAGCGGATCGAGCGCGTACGGGGGGATTTCATGTGACCTCGAACGTTCCGGCGCGGAGGGTCCCTGGATCATAAAGGCGGCCCGCGACGGGACCGCAACCCCTTTGGCGCCTTTCGGACGTATTGGCACCATTCCGTGTCACCTGCGGCGATGCCCGCGCGCCGAGTGATCTTGCCAGACTCGCGCAAGTGGATAGCGGCAAATCCGGACAATTTACTTCATTTCCCCCTGTTGCTCGGGGGCATTGCGCCATACTCTGCTTCTTCACACCGCTCGCGTCGCGCCGCCACGGGAAGGAGACCGCGATCCATACAGGCAACGACGGAGGCCGGAACGAGGCCGCGCCCGCCGGGCCGCGGAACGCGGCCGGCCGGGCCGGGAGGACGGCTCCCGGGCCGGAGGGCGTTACGATTCCCGCCGTGAGTCCCGAAAGCCAGGCATCCGACGCACTGCCGTCGCGAAGGCGCCGCACCCCCCGCGGGGGCCGGCACCGCGGCGACGAGTCCTTCCTGCTGCCCCCCGGATCCCCCGCCCTGATCCTCGCCGTGCCCGGGCACGCCCGGCAGGCCGGCACCGAGATCGCCGCCGAGCTCTCCCGGCTCGTCGAGATCGAGCACACCGGCCAGCCCGCCTACGTCGGGCACCTGGACGGCGACGAGGCGAGCCTGCGCGGCCTCCTCGCCGCCGTACGGCAGGAGCACGACGAACTCGCCGCCATCGTCGTACCGCTGTCCACCGGCCCCGACCCGGCACTGGACCGGGCCGTCCACGCCGCCGTGGCCACCGCCCCCGTACGCGCCGTCGCCGCCGAACCGCTCGGCCCGCACCCCCTCATCGCCGAGGCGCTGCACGACCGGCTCGCCGACGCCGGCCTCGCCCGCGCCGACCGGATCAGGCTGATGACGATGGTGACCGCCGCGTCCGGCGTCATCGTCGCCACACCCGGAGACGCGACCGCCGTCCGGCAGGCCGAAGTCACCGGCGTGCTCCTCGCCTCCCGGCTCGCCGCCCCGGTCTTCACCGCCTCACTGAACGACGAGGCGTCCGTCAAGGCCGCCGCCGAACAACTGCGCATGGCCGGCGCCACGTCCATCGCCCTCGCCCCGCACCTGATCGGCCCCGAACCCGAAGCCGCACTGGCCGCACCCGCCGCCGCCTCCGTCGGCGCCGCCCACTCCGCGCCGCTCAGCGCCCACCCGGCCCTGGCCCGCCTGGTCGCCCTCCGCTACGTCGAAGCGTTGTCGACGGCACTCGCTGATTGACCCAGGGGGGGCGATCCCCTGGAACCCCCCGTCACGAGCCGGTCGATCCTCACGCCGCCGTTGCGGTCCTCGTGACCGTGCGGGTTCTTGGGCGTCGCCGCGGTCGCCCGGCTCGGCGGGCCGGGCGGCCTCCGGGCGCAGAGCGCCCTCCGGCCGCCCGACCCGTGCCCGGTGGTCGAGCTCCAATCTCCGGGCTAGCGGTTCTTGAAATCGGGGTCGCGTTTTTGGAGTGTCGCCGTCATTCCCTCGGCCAGGTCCTCGGTGAAGAAGGCGAGCGTCTGGACGGCCGTCTCCGCCATGAGCTGGCGGCGGAGGCCGGGGGCGTCCAGGGACGCGTTGAGCAGCTCCTTCGTGCGGCGCAGGCCGTACGGGGACTTGGTGAGCAGTTCGTCGGCCAGGGCCTGCGCCCCCGCCAGGTCGGCGCCCTCCGCGGTGATCTCGGTGATCAGGCCGAGCTCGTCGGCGCGGGTCACGTCCAGCCGCTGCGCGCGGTAGGACAGCTCCGCGGCCTTCGCGGGGCCGATCAGCCGGGGCAGCAGCCAGGAGAGGCCGCAGTCGCCGGCCGACAGGCCGAGGTTCGTGAACGGGACGACGAACCGGGTCGTCGGGTCGGCGACCCGCAGGTCGCAGGCCAGCGCCCAGGACACGCCCATGCCCGCGACCGGGCCGTGCAGCGCCGCGATCACCGGCTGCGGGATCTCCCGCAGCCGCGCGGTGACCTCGGCGCCGCGCGCGATGCCCCCGTAGAGCCGCTGGACGCGGCCCTCGGCGCTCTCCCCGCCGGGGTCGCCGCCCTGGATGTCCATGCCCGAGCAGAACCCGCGCCCCTCGCCGGTGAGCACGACCACGTGCGTGGACGGGTCGCGCGCCAGCTCGTTCAGGACGTCGAGCATCTCCTCGGTCAGGGCGCCGTCGACGGCGTTCAGTCGCTCCGGGCGGGACAGGGCGATCGTGAGCACCCCGTCCCGCCGGTCGAGCTTGATCCCGGCCAACGGCTCAGGAGGTGAGCTGCTGGATCAGGGGGCCCATCTGCTCGCCCACGTTCTTGAACACGGTCAGCGGCTCGCTCGCGTTGACGGCCGCCCAGTTGTCCCGGACGTCCTCCACCGAGAGCGTGCTGTTCTGCCCGTAGCCGGGGCCCTCCGCCACGAAGATCTTCGCGATCCGGCCGCCGCCGACGGTGTAGACCTCGCCCGAGTCCTCGTTGGACTCGTGCACGAGCCAGGCGACGAGCGGCGTCACCTGGTCGACGCCGAGCTTGCCGGCGAAGTCGGCGGGCAGGAGGTCCTCGGTCATCCGGGTCCAGGCGACCGGCGCGATCGCGTTGGCCTTGATGTTGTACTTGGCGCCCTCCTGGGCGAGGGTCTTGGTGAACCCGACCAGGCCCATCTTCGCCGTGGCGTAGTTGGCCTGGCCGAAGTTGCCGAACAGGCCCGCCGGGGACGAGGTGTTCACGATCCGGCCGTAGCCCTGCTCGCGCAGGTGCGACCAGGCGGCGCTGGACACCAGGAACGAGCCGCGCAGGTGGACGGCGATGACCGCGTCGAACTCCGCCACGGACATGTTCTTGAACGACTTGTCGCGCAGGATGCCCGCGTTGTTGACCACGATGTCGACCTTGCCGAACTCGTCCAGCGCGGTCTTGATCACGGCCTGCGCGCCCTCGGGCGTCGCGACGTTGTCGGGGTTCGCGACGGCCGCGCCGCCGTTCTTCTTGATCTCGTCCACGACCTCCTGGGCGGGGCCGGCGGAGGCGCCGACACCGGACCGGTCGCCGCCGAGGTCGTTGACCACGACCTTGGCGCCGCGCGCGGCGAGCTCCAGGGCGTGCTGGCGGCCGAGGCCGTGGCCGGCCCCGGTCACGACCGCGACCCGGTCGTCGTAGCGCAGTTCCGACATTCGCTTCTCCTCACATCGTGGGGCCCGCCCCCAGGAAATCATCCGGGGGTTACCAAGTGGTACTACTAAACCGAATCTCGCTCGGCCGCGCTCCACCGGGGTCCCCTCCCCGCGCGTACGATGGGACACGAGGGAAGTTGCGTCGAATGCCGCAATTCACCGGAGCCGCCGCGTAGTCTCCGACGAAGCCGCGAGGAGCAACGGAGGTCCCGTCTCGATGATCGCCGCCGCCGCGCCGTCCACCGGCCGCCGCCCGTACCGCATCGTCCAGTGGGCGACGGGAGCGCTCGGACGCAGCGCGATCAGGGGCGTCCTCGACCGCGACGACATGGAGCTCGCCGGGGTCTGGGTGCACACCCCCGCCAAGGAGGGCGCCGACGCCGGGGCCCTCGCCGGACGCGACCCGATCGGCATCGCGGCGACCCGCGACCTCGACGACATCCTCGCCCTCGACGCCGACTGCGTCGTCTACGCCCCGACCCCCGCCCAGGACCGGTTCGCCGACCTCGACACGATCTGCGCACTGCTGGCGTCCGGCAAGAACCTGATCTCCCTCTGCGGGCTGGTCTACCCGTACGCGCACGGCCCGCGGTACGTCGGCGACCTGGAGCAGGCGTGCAAGCGGGGCGGGACGTCCGTGCACGGCAGCGGCGTCAGCGGCGGCTTCATGGCCGACGTCATGCCGCTCGTGCTCTCCCGGCTGTCGCGGCGGATCACCCACGTCTACACGCGCGAGTGCTCCGACTTCGCCCGGCACCCGTCCTGGCGGATGGTCCACGGGATGCTCGGCTTCGGCAAGACCGAGGAGGCGTACCAGCGCGCCCTGCGGCCGAACCGCGCCGCGATGCGCGCGATGTTCGCCGAGAGCCTGCACCTCGTCGCGGCGGGGCTCGGCGTCGACCTCGACGAGATCGACGTCGACGTCGACTACCGGCTCGCGGGCACCGACCTCGTCACCGCCGCAGGCCCGATCCCGCGCGGCACCGTCGCGGCCGCCCGCTGGACGTTCAGCGGCCTCGCCGGCGGGCGCCCCGTCATCACCGTCGAGGTGGTCCACAAGGCCGACGCCGCCCGGATGCCGGACGAGTGGGGCAGCCCCGGGTACTCGCTCCGGGTGAACGGCCGCCCGTCGCTGATGCTCTCGGTCGACGAGGACTGGCTCACCGACGTCATCTCCGCCGCGTCCGGGCACGCGCTGAACTCCGTCCCGGCCGTGTGCGCCGCCGAGCCCGGCATCCGCACCTACCTTGACCTGCCGATGATCAGCGGCCGCATGCACGTCTGAGCGCTACGGGAGCGTCCGCGCGGCGGCGGGCTCGCTCTCGGCCTCTGCCTCGGCCTCCGCATCGGCCTCCTCAAGGGCCTCCTTGCGGCGCTTCCGGACGGTCCACACCACCAGCCCGGCGACGGCCGCGACCGCGAGGCCGATCGCGAGGCCCCGCCCCGCCAGCTTCGCCGCGTGCTCGAACGCCGTGCCCGCGAAGTAGCCGCCGAGCGTGAACGTCACGACCCAGGTCACGCCGCCGATGACGTTGAACACCAGGAACTTCGGATACGGCAGCCGCGAGCTGCCCGCGAGCGCCGGCATGAGCGCCCGCAGCAGCGCGGTGAACCGGCCGATGAACACCGCGAACGCGCCCCGGCGGCGGATCAGCTCCTGCGCGCCGGCGACCTTCGCGCGGTGTTTGCGCATCACCCCGACGTCCAGCAGCCGCGGCCCGTACTTGCGGCCGATCTCGTAGCCGACGGAGTCGCCGGCGACCGCGGCGACCACCGCGATGACGAGCAGCAGCGGCAGCGACAGGACGTCCTGGCTGGCGAGGACGCCGCCGACGACGATCGCGGTCTCGCCGGGGAACACGAACCCGACGAACAGCGCCGCCTCGGCGAACACCAGCGCCGCGATGACGAGGTAGATCATCGCGGGCGGCATCCCGTCCACCAGGGCGTTGAAGTGCTCGAGCATGGACCCCCGCCATCTCGTCCCGCCGGGCCGCGCGCGGCCGTTTGGCATCTGCTGACGACGGTTATGGTATCCGCGGGGTCCCGGGCTCGGATCGGTCTTTCGGGCGACATCCCCGGATGGCCCCACAGACTTCAGGAGGAGGCGCGCGTGAGCGTTCAAGAGGTCGAGGGCGGCCGGTTCGTGCGGCAGTCCAACCGGTTCACCGGCCGGATCACCGCGGACGGCTCGTCCGGCCTCCCCGCCGAGCCCGGCCGCTACCGGCTGTTCGTCTCCTACGCGTGCCCGTGGGCGCACCGCAGCCTGATCGTCCGGCGCCTCCTCGGCCTGGAGGACGCGATCGGCGTCGCGGTCGTCGACCCGATCCGGGACGAGCGGGGCTGGCGGTTCCCCGAGCCCGACCCCGTCACCGGCGCGGCGTTCCTCTCCGAGCTGTACCTCGCCACCGACCCGTCGTTCCAGGGCCGCTACACCGTCCCGTCCATCTGGGACACCGAGACCGAGCGCCTGGTCACCAACGACTTCCCGAACATCACCACGATGTTCGAGACGGAGTTCGCCGCCCACCACCGGCCGGGCGCGCCCGACCTGTACCCGGAGGCGCTCCGCCCCGAGATCGACGAGCTGAACGACCTCGTCTACACGACCGTGAACAACGGCGTCTACAAGTGCGGGTTCGCCACGTCCCAGGGCGCCTACGACGAGGCGTTCGACGCCCTCTTCGACACCCTCGGCCGGCTCGAAGAGCGCCTCTCCACGCGCCGCTACCTGTTCGGCGACGACGTCACCGAGGCCGACGTCCGCCTGTACCCCACCCTGGCCCGCTTCGACGCCGTCTACCACGGGCACTTCAAGTGCAACCTGCGGCGACTGGTCGACTACGACAACCTCTGGGGCTACGCCCGCGACCTGTACTCGATCCCGGCGTTCGGCGAGACGACGAACTTCGACCACATCAAGCGGCACTACTACGTGACCCAGCGCAACATCAACCCGTCCGGCGTGGTCCCCAAGGGCCCTCTCACGGATTGGACCGCTCCGCACGGGCGCGGACGCTGAACCCCGTCCCGTCGTTATGCTGGCGGACCTCCAGTAATCCGCACGAAAGGCATGACCCGACCATGCGCAGCCAGTTCTTCGGCAACCTCGACCAGGGCCAGCAGCTTCCCGGCCACTTCGCCCTCCAGAACTCCAAGATGCTCCGCGTCCACCTGAACGGGGACGTCCTGGCCCGCCAGGGCTCCATGGTCGCCTTCCAGGGCCAGATGGAGTTCGACTACGAGGGCGCGGGCGGCATCGGCAAGTTCATGAAGAAGGCCCTGACCGGCGAGGGCGTCCCCCTGATGCGCGTCAAGGGCCAGGGCCTGCTGTTCGCCGCCAACGACGCCGACGACATCCACCTCTTCTACCTGGAGAACGAGGGCATCACCGTCAACGGCAAGAACATCCTCGCCTACGACTCGCACCTGCAGTCCGACATCCAGCGCGTCCAGGGCGCGGGCATCGCCGCGGGCGGCCTGTTCAACACGACCCTGCAGGGCACCGGATGGGTGGCGCTCACCACGCACGGCACGCCCGTCATGCTCGACTGCGGCCGCGCCCCCACGTTCGCGGACGGCCAGTCCGCCGTGGCGTGGAGCACCAGCCTCCAGGTCGGCGTCAACCGCACCTTCAAGGCGTCCGCCCTCATCGGCCGCGGCAGCGGCGAGGCGATGCAGCTGGCCTACCAGGGCCAGGGCTTCGTCCTCATCCAGGCCAGCGAGGGCCCGACGGTCGCGCCTCACACCCACTGAGGCACGCGGCCGCGCCCTCACTACAGTAGCCTGGGGTGCGTCTCAGAACTCACCTGCGAGCTGCGGAAGAGGGCGATCTCCGCCGTGTCGACAGAGTCGTCGCAAACTAGTGCCGACCCAAAGATCACAGATTTCGGCGCCAACGAGTGGCTGGTCGACGAGCTGTACCAGAAGTACCTCGAAGACCCGAACTCCGTTGACGAAGCCTGGTGGAACTTCTTCGCGGACTACCGGCCGGACAGCCGGCCGTCGTCGGCGACCCCCGCGTCCCCCCAGGCGTCCACCGGGAGCGCGGCCCCGGCGGCCGCGAACGGCACCGCGGCCGCTCCGCCGACAGCGCGGCGCCCGGTGGCGCCGCCGCAGGCGCCCCCGAAGACCGCGGCGAAGCCGGCCCCGAAGGCGGCGGAGAAGCCGGCTCCGCCGCCGGTGCCCGCGGGCGCCGAGGAGGTCCGGCTGCGCGGCGTCGCCGCCCGGACGGCCACCAACATGGAGGCCAGCCTCGCCGTGCCGACGGCGACGAGCGTGCGCGCCGTCCCGGCGAAGCTGCTGGTCGACAACCGCATCGTCATCAACAACCACCTGAAGCGCGGGCGCGGCGGCAAGGTCTCGTTCACGCACCTGATCGGGTACGCGATCGTCCGGGCGCTCGCCGCGATGCCGGAGATGAACGCCGCCTACACCGAGGTGGACGGCAAGCCGGTGCTGGTCCGGCCCGAGCACGTCAACTTCGGGCTGGCGATCGACCTGCAGAAGAGCGACGGCTCGCGGCAGCTCGTCGTGCCGAGCATCAAGGCCGCCGAGACGCTGGACTTCCGCCAGTACTGGGCCGCGTACGAGGAGATCGTCCGCAAGGCCCGCGGCGGCAAGCTCACCCTTGAGGACTTCCAGGGCACCACGATCAGCCTGACGAACCCGGGCACGATCGGCACGGTCCACTCGGTGCCGCGGCTGATGCCCGGCCAGGGGACGATCATCGGCGTGGGCGCGATGGAGTACCCGGCCGAGTTCGCGGGCGCGTCCAGCGACACGCTGTCGCGCATGGGGATCAGCAAGGTCATGACGCTGACCTCCACCTACGACCACCGGATCATCCAGGGCGCGCAGTCCGGCGACTTCCTGCGCCGCATCAACCAGCTGCTGCTCGGCGAGGACGGCTTCTACGACGAGATCTTCGAGGCGCTGCGCATCCCGTACGAGCCGGTGCGCTGGGTCAAGGACATCTCCGCCACCCACGACGACGACGTCGCCAAGGTGGCCCGCGTCCACGAGCTGATCCACGCCTACCGGGTCCGCGGCCACCTGATGGCCGACACCGACCCGCTGGAGTACAAGCAGCGCCGCCACCCCGACCTCGACATCCTCAAGCACGGCCTCACCCTGTGGGACCTGGAGCGCGAGTTCGCGACCGGCGGGTTCGGCGGCAAGCCGACGATGAAGCTGCGCGACATCCTCGGCGTGCTGCGGATGGCGTACTGCCGGACGGTCGGCATCGAGTACATGCACATCCAGGACCCGGAGGAGCGCGCCTGGATCCAGGAGCGCGTGGAGGTCCCGCACGACAAGCCGTCGCGCGAGGAGCAGCTGCACGTGCTGCGCCGCCTCAACAGCGCCGAGGCGTTCGAGACGTTCCTGCAGACGAAGTTCGTCGGGCAGAAGCGGTTCTCGCTGGAGGGCGGCGAGTCGGTCATCCCGCTGCTCGACTCGGTGATCTCGGCGGCGGCGAAGGACAGCCTGGACGAGGTCGTCATCGGGATGGCGCACCGCGGCCGGCTGAACGTCCTCGCCAACATCGTCGGCAAGTCCTACGGGCAGATCTTCGGCGAGTTCGAGGGCAACCTCGACCCGCGCAGCGCGCAGGGCTCCGGCGACGTGAAGTACCACCTCGGCGCGTCCGGCGACTTCGTCGCGAGCGACGGCTCCAAGATCCACACCGAGCTGGTCGCGAACCCGTCCCACCTGGAGACGGTCGACCCGGTGCTGGAGGGCGTCGTCCGCGCCAAGCAGGACGTCCTGGACGTCGGCGAGGCCGGCTTCACCGTGCTGCCCATCCTGATCCACGGCGACGCCGCGTTCGCCGGCCAGGGCGTCGTGGCGGAGACGCTGAACCTGTCGCAGCTGCGCGGCTACCGCACCGGCGGCACCGTCCACGTCATCATCAACAACCAGGTCGGCTTCACCACCGCGCCGGAGTACTCGCGGTCCAGCGTGTACGCGACCGACGTGGCCCGGATGATCCAGGCGCCGATCTTCCACGTCAACGGCGACGACCCGGAGGCGTGCGCGCGGGTGGCGCTGCTGGCGTTCGAGTACCGGCAGACGTTCAAGAAGGACGTCGTCGTCGACATGGTCTGCTACCGGCGCCGGGGCCACAACGAGGGCGAGAACCCCTCGTTCACCCAGCCGCTGATGTACGACCTGATCGACGCCAAGCGCTCGGTGCGCAAGCTGTACACCGAGGCGCTGATCGGCCGCGGCGACATCACGGTCGAGGAGGCCGAGCAGGCGCTCCGCGACTACCAGGAGCAGCTGGAGCGGGCCTTCACCGAGACCCGCGAGGCGGTGAAGAAGCCACTCGAACCGGGCTCGGTGGTCAAGCCGGACGTCGAGGAGCGCATCCCGATCGACCACGGCAAGGCCGGGTCGGCGATCCCGCAGGAGACTGTCAAGCGGATCATCGAGACCCAGGTCAGCCTGCCGGCGGGCTTCACCCCGCACCCGCGGCTCCAGCCGATCCTGCAGCGCCGCGCCCAGATGATCGAGGACGACGCGATCGACTGGGCGACCGGCGAGCTGCTGGCGATGGGCTCGCTGCTGATCGACGGCCGCCCGGTGCGGCTCGTCGGGCAGGACACCCGGCGCGGCACGTTCGGGCAGCGGCACGCGGTGCTCGTCGACCGCAGGTCGGGCGAGGAGTACACGCCGCTGAAGCAGTTCGGGCAGGGCGTGTCGAAGTTCTACGTGCACGACTCGCTGCTCAGCGAGTACGCGGCGATGGGCTTCGAGTACGGCTACTCGATGACCCGCCCGGACGCGCTCGTCGTCTGGGAGGCCCAGTTCGGCGACTTCGCCAACGGCGCCCAGTCGGTGGTGGACGAGTACATCTCGTCCGGCGAGCAGAAGTGGGGCCAGCACTCCGGCGTCGTGCTGCTGCTGCCGCACGGCTACGAGGGCCAGGGGCCCGACCACTCGTCCGCGCGGATCGAGCGGTACCTGCAGATGTGCGCGCAGGACAACATGACCGTGGTGTACCCGACCACGCCGGCGAACTACTTCCACGTGCTGCGCTGGCAGGTGCTGTCGGGCCGGCACAAGCCGCTGGTCGTGTTCACGCCGAAGTCGCTGCTGCGGCTGAAGGCGGCGACGTCCCCGGTCGCGGAGATCACCGACGGCGCGTTCCAGCCGGTGATCCCGGAGAGCGACCCGGCGGTCGATCCGGCGGGCGTGCGGCGGGTGCTGCTCACCACCGGGAAGATCTACTACGACGTGGTGAAGGCCCGGCAGTCGGCGGGCGCGAACGACACCGCGGTCGTCCGGGTCGAGCGGCTGTACCCGCCGCCGGTGGACGAGATCAAGGCGGAGCTGGCCAAGTACCCGGGCCACACCGAGGTCGTGTGGGTGCAGGACGAGCCCGCCAACATGGGCGCCTGGCCGTTCATGGCGCTGAAGCTGCCGCACCACATCGAGGGCCTGAAGATGTCGCGGGTGTCGCGCCCGGCGTCGTCGTCGCCCGCGGTGGGGTCGGCGAAGCTGCACCAGGCGGAGCAGGAGGCCCTGCTCGCGCGGCTGTTCGGCGAGCCGAAGCAGAAGTAGCACAGGGCAGGCGTAGACGCGAGGGCTCCGGCGCGGCGCGCCGGGGCCCTCGGCGTCCCGAGGGCGAGAGCGCAGAAAGAAGACACCAGTCCATGTACTTCACGGATCGGGGCATAGAGGAGCTGACGGACCGGCGCGGCGCGGAGGAGGTCAGCCTGACGTGGCTGGCCGAGCGGCTCCGCGAGTTCGTCGACCTGAACCCGGAGTTCGAGACTCCCGTCGAGCGCCTCGCCACCTGGCTCGCCCGGCTGGACGACGAGGACGACGAGTAGTCCGCCCGGCTTACGCGATATGTCTTGACTTTCCAGGAACGCGACATATCGTGTTTACTGGTAGAGGAGCCGGACGAAGGGCATCGCGATGTCGCGCTGGACGATCGAGGAACCGACCACCCTGGACTTCGACGGCGTGGTCGCGCTGCGGGTCACGCTGATCGCGGGCAGTGTCTCGGTGCTCGCCTCCGACGAGCGCCCCTCCATCATGGTCGGCGAGGTCGAGGGCCCGCCGCTGGTCGTCACGCACGAGGCCGGCATGCTGACCGTCACGCACGAGAAGCTGTGGGAGGGCGTGCTGAGCTGGCTGCGCACCCACAAGGTGCACGCCGCGATCACGGTGACCGTCCCGCACGACTGCCCGGTCTCGCTGAACCTCGTGTCGGCGGACGCGGTGGTCACCGGCATGACGACCCGCACGTCCATCAAGAGCGCGTCCGGCGACGTGACGCTGGACGGGGTGGCGGGCGCGATCGACGCCAACACCGTGTCCGGCGCGATCGAGGCGCAGGGCCTGGACGGGACGGTCTCGTTCACGTCCGTCTCCGGCGACCTGTCCCTCGCCGGCGCGTCCATCGACCGGCTGGGGGCCCGCACGGTCAGCGGCCGCATCGCCGCCGACCTCGACCTCGGCACCGACAGCGGGGTCGACGTGAACACGGTGTCCGGGGAGGTGGCGCTGCGCGTCCCCGAGTCCGCGAACGCCCGGGTCTCGCTGAGCTCGGCCGCCGGGCGGATCGAGACGTCGTTCCCCGAGCTCGGCCGGCAGGAGCGCACCCTCGCGCAGAGCGTCGGCGGCAAGCTCGGCGACGGCGGCGGCCGGCTGACGGTCAACACCGTGTCCGGCGCGATCACCCTGCTCGGCCGCGACGACGACGCCTCGGAGATCACCACCGGCCCCCGAATGGAGAAGTGAGACGTGAGCCCCGTTTTCGGTCACGGTCGGCTGCGGCTGTACCTGCTGAAGCTGCTGGAGGAGAGCCCGCGGCACGGCTACGAGGTGATCCGGCTGCTGCAGGACCGGTTCCTCGGGGTCTACTCCCCCTCCCCCGGCACGATCTACCCGCGGCTCGCCCGGCTGGAGGCCGAGGGCCTGGTCACCCATGAGGTGATCAAGGGCAAGAAGGTGTACTCGCTGACCGACAAGGGCCGCGAGGAGCTGGAGCGCCGGATGGACGAGCTGGCCGACCTGGAGGAGGAGATCTCCGCCTCGGCGCAGGAGTTCGCGCGGGGCGTGCAGGAGGACGTCCGGCAGACCGTCCGGACGCTGCGCGAGGAGCTGACGCAGGCCGCCCGGACCATGCGCGACCAGGGCAAGACCACGTCCAAGGAGGCGTGGAAGGAGACCACCGAGCGGCAGAAGGACGAGTGGAAGCGCCAGAAGGAGTACTGGCGCGAGCAGAAGCAGGCGTGGAAGGAGGAGTGGCGGCAGAACTGGGACGACGCCTGGAAGACGGCGACCGGCACCCGCGACGACATCGCCCGCCTCAAGCTGGAGCGCCTGCTCCGCAACTTCGTCGAGGACGTCCGCAAGGCCGCGAAGAGGGCCCGGCTGGACGACGACGACCTCGCCGCCGCCGAGGCCCTCCTGGACGAGGCCCGCGAACGCCTGAAGAACGAGGTCTTCCAGAAGAAGCGGCCGTGACCCCTCCCGGGCGGGGCGGGGCCGCGGCCGCCCCGCTCACGGCGTGAAGATGATCTTCCCGAAGAGGTCGCCCTCGGCCATCGCGGCGAACCCCTCGCGGGCCCGGCTCAGCGGGAGCGTCCGGTCGATCAGCGGCTTGGCGCCCGTCTTGACCAGGAACCGCGCGAGCTGCTCCAGCTGTGCCCGCGTCCCCATGGTGGAGCCGACCACCGACAGCTGGAGGAAGAACACCCGGTTCAGCTCCGCCGGCGGCACCTGGCCGCTGGTGGCGCCGGACACCACGATCCGGCCGCCCGGCCGCAGCGACTTCAGCGAGTGCGACCAGGTCGCCTGCCCGACGGTCTCGATGACGGCGTCGACCCGCTCGGGCAGCCGCGCGCCCGGCTCGAACACCGCGTCCGCCCCCAGCTCCTGGGCGCGCTTGCGCTTGGCCTCGCTCCGGCTGGTCGCGTACACCCGGTACCCGGCGGCGGACGCCAGCGCGATCGCCGCGGTCGCGACGCCGCCGCCGGCGCCCTGCACCAGCACCGACGACCCGGGCCGCACCTCCGCCTTGTCGAACAGCATGCGGTAGGCGGTGAGCCACGCCGTCGGCAGGCAGGCCGCCTCCTCGAACGACAGCTCGGCGGGCTTCGGCACGAGGTTGCGGCGCGGCACCGCGACCTTCTCCGCGAACGTCCCCGGATGGGCCTCCGACAGCAGCGACCGCTTCGGGTCGAGGGTCTCGTCGCCGCCGCCCCGGTCCGGGTCGCCGATCACCGCGTGGACGATGACCTCGTTGCCGTCCTCGTCGATCCCGGCCGCGTCGCAGCCGAGGATCATCGGGAGCTTGTCCGCGGGCAGGCCGACGCCCTTCAGCGACCACAGGTCGTGGTGGTTGAGCGCGGCGGCCTTCACCGTGACGGTCGTCCAGCCGTCCGGTACGTCGGGATCGGGCCGCTCCCCCAGCGTGAGCCCGTTCAGTGGATTGTCTGCGTCGATCTGCGTTGCCGTGACAGCGAACATGAACGCACACTAACTAACGCGCCGGGGCGGCGGACGGCCACCCCTGACCAACGTCGCGGACACTCCGCGACAATGCCCCCATGCGGAAGCGAGCGTTCCTCCTCGCCGGGCTGATGCTCGCGGCGGCGGCCTGCACGGAGAAGGCGGACGGCGGGACGGAACGTCCCGCCGCAGCCGCGCCGCCCGCCACGGTGGCGCCGCCCGCCACGGCGGCGCCGCGCGACCCCGCCGATCCGCGGATCATGAACTGCGCGAACCGGAACGCCTCGTTCCCCGGGGAGCGTTCCGGCCCCTACCGGGCCGAGCCGGACGATCTCATCGTGGAACCCATGGTCATCAGCGGGGTGCGCGGCTGGGCGGACGCCGATCCGGCCCGCCACGGAGTGAACGGCCGGTACAAGACGGGCGTCCTGGTGCGCGCGGGGAGGACGGCCACGCTGTCGGTTCCCGCCGAGTACCGCAAGGCCGCCGGCCTGCTCTACGGCGAGGCGTCGAGCGACGCCCGCACCCCCGCGGAGGCCGATCACGCGATCACCTTCACGGCGTGCCCCGACCACGACACGGCGTTCCCGGGGTACCTGTTCGTGCCGCGGCGGCAGCGCGTCCCGCTGCTGATCCGGCCCGAGCACGGGCGCGCGACCCGCGAAGTGATCTCCTTCTTCGCGGGCCGCTGAGCCCTCGCGCGCGGGGCGCCTAGAGGACCTTGGAGAGGAAGTCCCGGGTGCGCTGGTGCTGCGGGTCGGCGAGGACGTCCCGCGGGGTGCCCTCCTCGACCACGACGCCGCCGTCCATGAAGACCAGCGAGTCGCCGACCTCGCGGGCGAAGCCCATCTCGTGGGTGACCACGATCATGGTCATGCCGTCGAGCGCGAGCCCCTTCATCGTCTCCAGGACCTCGCCGACCAGCTCGGGGTCGAGCGCGGAGGTCGGCTCGTCGAACAGCATCAGCGCCGGCTCCATGGCGAGCGCCCGCGCGATCGCCACCCGCTGCTGCTGCCCGCCGGACAGCTGCGACGGGTAGCTCTGCGCCTTCTCGGCGAGTCCGACGCGCTCCAGCAGCGCGAGGGCATGCTGCCTGGCCTGTTCCCTCGGGACGCCCTTGACCCACATCGGCGCCCCCATGACGTTCTCCAGCGCCGTCTTGTGGGGGAAGAGGTTGAACCGCTGGAAGACCATGCCGATCTCGCGGCGCTGCGCGGCGACCTCCCGGTCGCGCAGCTCGTACAGCTTGCCGCCCGACTCCCGGTAGCCGACCAGGTGGCCGTTCACCCACAGGCGTCCGGCGTTGATCTTCTCCAGGTGGTTCATGCAGCGCAGGAACGTGGACTTGCCCGACCCGGACGGTCCGACGACGCACATCACCTCGCCCTGCCGGACCTCCAGGTCGATGCCCTTCAGCACCTCCAGCCGGCCGAACGACTTGTGCACCTTCTCGGCCTTGACCATGGGGCCGCCGTTCGCGGGACCGCCGCCGCTCCACTTGCCCGCGGACACCTCGGCGGCGAACTTCTCGACGTTCGCGGAGGGGTCGCCCTGCGCTTGCTTCCGGCGTCTCACCATGCCGTTCCTCCGCTCACTGGCCGCCGCCCCCGCCCCGGAAGCGCAGCCGCTGCCTGGCCTCGGCGGGCCTGCCCATCCCCTTGCTGAAGTAGCGCTCCAGGTAGTGCTGGCCCACCATCATGAGCGAGGAGAGCAGCAGGTACCACAGGCACGCCATCACCAGCATCGGGATGATCTTGTATGTGCTGGCGTAGATCGTCTGCGCCGTGAACGTCAGCTCGGAGAACGGGATGGCCGCGACGAGCGAGGTGTTCTTCATCATGGAGAGCGCCTCGTTGCCGGTCGGCGGGATGATGACCCGCATCGCCTGCGGCAGCACGATGCGGCCCATGGTCTGCATCCGGGACATGCCGAGCGCGCTCGCCGCCTCCTGCTGCCCCTCGTCCACCGACAGGATCCCGGCCCGGATGATCTCCGCCATGTAGGCGGCCTCGTTGAGGATGAGCCCGAGCCCCGCGGCGATCATGGCGGTGACGAGCGCCTGCGTCTGCCAGGTGTGGAACTCCGGCCCGAACGGGATGCCGATGCCGACGGTCGGGAACAGGGAGCCGATCGCGCCCCAGACGAGCAGCTGCGTGTACAGCGGCGTCCCGCGGAAGAACCACAGGTAGAACCAGGACGCACCGCGCAGCAGCGGGTTGGGCGACAGCCGCATCAGCGCGAGGACGGTGCCGAACAGCACGCCCCCGATCATCGCGGCGAAGGTGAGCAGGATCGTGTTGCGGACGCCCTTGAGCACCGCGACGGAGAAGATGTACTTCCGCTGTTCCGCCCAGTCCAGCGCGTCGCTGGTGAACAGGAAGTGGACGAACATCGCGACCAGCACGAGCACGACCACCGCGGCGGCCCAGCGGCCGGGATGACGGACGGGGACGGCCCGGATCGCTTCGGGCCGTCCCTTCTCGACGTCGGTGTCGACCGTCATCCGATCAGCTCTGCGCCGCGTTGATCGCCGGCTCGGAGACGGCGCCGCTCTCCACGCCGTTCTCGGTGAGGATCTTCTTGTAGGTGCCGTCGGCGATGAGCGCCTTCAGCGCACCCTGCACGGCCTCCTTGAACTGGCCGGAGTTCTTGCCGAAGGTGTAGCCGTAAGGCGCGGTGTCGTAGACCTGGCCGATGATCTCCAGCTTCCCGGTCTTCTTGACCGCGCCGCCGACGATCGGCGAGTCGGCGGCCATCGCGTCGACCTTGCCGGCGACCAGGTCGTTGTTGACCTCGGTCTGCTGCTTGCGGACGACCTGCTTGATCGCCGGCTTGCCCGCGTCGGTGCACTTCTTGCTGCGGGCCGTGAGGTCGTCGACCTGCACGGTGCCCTGCTGGACGCCGATGCTCTTGCCGCAGGCGTCGTCGGGGTTGACGCCCTTGGCGTTGCCCTTGAGCGCGGCCCAGGCCGTCCCCGCCGAGTAGTAGGTGACGAAGTCGACGGCCTGCTCGCGCTCCTTGGTGTCGGTGAAGGAGGAGACGCCGGCCTCGTACTTGCCCGACTGGACGCCCGGGATGATCGTGTCGAAGCCGGCGTTGTGGTACTCGGTCTTCAGGCCGAGCTTGGCCGCGACGGCGTTGAACAGGTCGACGTCCCAGCCGACGATCTTCTGCGACGCCGGGTCGACGGACTCGTTGGGCGGGTAGGACGCGTCCGTGCCGATCGAGATCTTGCCGTCGCTCTTGATCGCGTCCGGGACCATGGCCGCGAGCTTGCTGTCCGCGCTCGTGTTCGAGGCGGCGCCGCCCGAGTCGCCAGAGTCGTCGCTGTCGCCACATGCGGACAGGGCGAGGGCGCCGGTCAGCACGAGAGCGCTCGCCGCGACAAGGCGGCGGCGCAGAGAACCGGTGGTCATGGTCCCCCTCCAGGTGGTTGCGTCGGATCCGCGTAGATCCGAAGGTCAGGTGCACAGTTTGGCGCACAACCTCCCTGATCTGGATAAAGGGTCCGAAACAATCACGCAACGAGGTAGCGCCGGACGGGCGCGCCGACCTGCCGCTCACCCACCGTGTGCTACCGGACGGCTACATGTGGCGACCGTCACGTGACGGTCGACACCCACCCCGGCCTCAAGGGAGCTTCGAGCCCGTGTGGCACAATCGGACAACGGGTGACCCCCGTACGTCGCGAGATGACCTCCAGGTGACCGGCCACCACACCACCACCACCGCGGCGGCATCGCAAGAAAGCCAACTTTCACTGACAGGGGTCGCTGTGACTGCTGAACCCATTCCCACCGAACCGCCCTCATTCGAGGACGATCCCGCCTTTCCGCTGCACCGCGGCGGAAAGCTGGAGATGCGGTCGACCATTCCGGTCCGCAACAAGGAAGACCTTTCGCTGGCCTACACCCCGGGCGTCGCCCGCGTGTGCACCGCCATCGCCGACAACCCCGAGCTCGCCTACGACTACACCTGGACGTCCAAGGTCGTCGCCGTCGTCACCGACGGCACCGCCGTGCTCGGCCTCGGCGACATCGGGCCCGCCGCGTCCATGCCCGTCATGGAGGGCAAGTCCCTGCTGTTCAAGGAGTTCGCCGACGTCGACTCCGTGCCGATCGCGCTGAGCTGCACGGGCGTGGACGAGATCGTCGACACCGTCATCCGGATCGCGCCGAGCTTCGGCGGCATCAACCTGGAGGACATCAGCGCCCCCCGCTGCTTCGAGATCGAGGACCGGCTGCGCGCCGCGCTCGACATCCCCGTCTTCCACGACGACCAGCACGGCACCGCGATCGTCGCGCTCGCCGCGCTGAAGAACGCGGCCCGCTTCGTCGGCAAGCCGCTGTCGGAGCTGCGCGCGGTCGTCGCCGGCGCGGGCGCGTCCGGCATCGCCGTCTCCAAGATGCTCATCGAGGGCGGCATCGGCGACATCGCGCTGTCCGACAGCAAGGGCCTCATCCACGAGGGACGGGACGGTCTGAACCCGGTCAAGGAGAGCATCGCCGCGATCACCAACCGGTCGCACCTGAAGGGCTCCACCGAGGAGGCGCTGCGCGGCGCCGACGTGTTCATCGGCCTGTCCGGCAGCACCGTGCACGAATCGTGCGTCGCCACGATGTCGGCGGACGCGATCGTGTTCGCGCTGTCCAACCCGACCCCCGAGGTGCACCCCGAGGTCGCGCGGCGGCACGCCAAGGTCGTCGCGACCGGCCGCAGCGACTTCCCGAACCAGATCAACAACGTGCTGGCGTTCCCGGGCATCTTCCGCGGCGCGCTGAACGTCCGGGCGCACTCGATCACCGAGGGCATGAAGCTGGCGGCGGCGAACGCGCTGGCCGACATCGTCGGCGGCGACCTGACCGCCGACTACATCATCCCGAACCCGTTCGACGACCGGGTCGCCCCGGCCGTCACCGCCGCGGTCGCCGAGCAGGCGCGCAAGGAAGGCGTCAACCGGATCTGATCCGCTCGCCCCGGCGGCCCGTGCTCCCCTCGCGGAGCACGGGCCGTTCGATTGGTCCATAAACTCGCCCGCCGGCGGGCCGAATTCAGGTAATTTTGCCGGAGATCCTTCCCCGAAGCCGGTGTAATTCTCGTCAAGTGGGCATAGATTCTGGCGAAATTCGTCCGTTCAGGTCGAGTCCGTCTGGAGCGACAGTGAATCTCGCCTCGTACGCAGACCTGGCGATCGACCTCGTGAACACGCGCCGTTCCGACGGGGACGACCTGCGTGATCTCGAAGGGCTGCGGGCCCTGCTGGTGCACCGGCCGCATTTCGGGGGGCGGATCGCGCACCGCGATCTCGACGCCATGCGCGAACTGCGCGCGCAACTCCGCGCGATCTTCACCGCCGCCGCGCGCGGCGACGAGGACGGCGCCGCCGACCGCCTCAACACGCTGCTCATCCACCATCCGGTGCATCCGAAGATCGCCCGGCACGACGGCCAGGACTGGCATCTGCATTGCAACGAGGCCGGTTCCGTCCCGGACCGCTACGCGGCCCGCGCCGCGATGGGCCTCGCCGCGAAGATCGCCGCCGAGGGCCTCGGCGGGCTCGGCGCCTGCCGCGCGGAGGGCTGCGAGCGCGTGTTCTTCGACACGACCGCGAACGGCTCGCGCCGCTACTGCTCCGACCGCTGCGCGGGCCGCCCGAGCGCCACCGCCGCCGCCTGCCACCCCGGCGCGCCCCACGTGACCGTCCCCGCACACGAGATCGGCCGGTAGAGCGCGGCGGCCCGTCCGGAACGGCGCCGAGCAGCCGGTCAGCGCTCTTCGCGGGCCTTCATGGAGACCGGGGCTCTCTCCCCCGGACGAACATGACCAGAACGACCCGGCTCGCCGTCGCGACGTTTCGGCAGCCCTACCTGATGGGGAGTCCACGGATCACTGCGTCATCCGCCTTGGCCCAGGGGAATTGCGCCTCGACCGACTGCACTTCGGCGGGGACCCGGTACATGCTCCAGAGGGTGACGCTTTCGCCCGGCCCGACGCTCTTCACCGTGGCGTCGGCAGACAGCGCGCTGCAGATACAGGCTCCGTTAGAGGTGTACATCGGCTGGTAACGGACCTTCGCCGCAGGGTCGTAGAGCATCACGCCGCCGACCGTGGACCCGCGCCGCGGAGAGTGGTCGCCGTGCACGATAAGGGTTTTCTCCAGCTTCGACTGGAAGTTCACCGACGTACTCCCAGAGTTGCGCAGAGTCCACACCATGGTCGTGAATCCCGCCGAATCACGGTGCAGATTGTGCACCTGGACCTTGAGGTCCTTGGCGTCCGCCGCGCTGAACGCGGCGCCGCCGATGACATCGGGCTTCCCCTCGTAGGGCGTTCCCGCCGACGGACCGGACGGCGGCACCGGTTTGGCGAACGTCACCGTCACCCGCCGGTTCTTGCGTCGGCCGTTCTCGCTGTCGTTGGGGGCCACGGGGTCCTTCGCGCCGTGACCCGCCGGCAGGAAGGTGATTCCCTGCCGGGTGACCATGCTCTTGAGCCGGTCCGCCACCGCCTGCGCCCGCCGCTCGGACAGCGGCTGGTTGATCGCGTCGTTCCCGGAGCTGTCGGTGTAGCCGCCGACCGTGACCTCACTCCCCTTGGAAGCGTCGATCTGCTCGGCCGTCTGCCTGAGCAGAGTGTCGGCCTTCGGCGTGAGATCGGCCTTGTTGAGTGCGAACAACACGTCCGCGGACAGCCGCACGGCCCGCTTGTCGGCGTCCTCACTCACCGTTTGCCCGTCGCCATCCGCGATGCTGACCAGGCTCAGGGCCCGCGGTGGCAGGAGCTGCGCCTTGGCCGGATCAATGGTCTGGTCCGGCGCGGGCCGCACCGGCCCCTCGGTGACCGGGACATCCACGAACGGGGCGGCGGTCGGCATCACCACCGTGAGCTGCTCGGCGCCTTCCACCTGGGGGAAAACGGCGTAAATGTCCACTGCACCGCCCGCCGGGATCCGCCGTCCCCACGGTTTCGAGCAGAGGCACTGTTTTCCGCTGGTGTGTCTTGGCAGGTAGACCTTGCCGGTCCGCACGTCGAGGAGGCCGATGCCGCTGGCCGACAGCACGTCTCCGGCGTCGGGGTCGCCCGGGAAACCGCCCTCTCCGAGCATCGCTCCGGGCTCGACCGGGGCTTTCCCCTTGTTGACGATCTTGAATCTTCCCGTGATGGCCTCCTGGGAGGTGCGACTCAGCGCGACCAACTCGATGTACGCCGGCCCTCCCCGGACCGCCAAAGGCGACATCCGTCCACTCGCGGGTAACGTCGCGGGAGGCGCGCCGTTCTTGGTAGGCCCACCGCCGGGGTCCTTTTCAGACCCTCCGCACCCGGCGAGAACAAGCGCGAACGCCACCGAACCGACCCCTGCCCGAAACGTTCGTTCACGCAGGTCGTTGACGAATTTCATTGGTAATTCCCACCTCGTTCAGCCGGTACGGTCGTTCATGGGAGTCTGCGGTGTCACGCAGCGGGATGATCGCCCTCATCTTCGACCTGTCGAGGGTGATTCCCGTTCCACATCGCTGAAGAAAACGGGCCCATCTGCAGTTCCGTCGATGTCCGGCCGGTTGCCGCGGCCCGCTGTCGACGGTCGCGCGTTCTCACGGATCGGCCGGCGCAGCGGTGCGGCTCACGAGCGGCGCGGGGGCCAGTAGCGGGTCAGGACGGGGCCGATCACCAGGGCGTCCGGGACGGGGCCGAAGTCCCAGCTGTCGCTGCGGCCGGGGGCGCGCTGGTTGTCGCTCTCCAGCCACCAGCCGTCCGGGGTGCGGTGCGTGGCGCGTTTGACGATGAGGAGCCCGGGACGTCGCGGATGCTGCGCGACGACCACGGCGCCCGGCGTCGGACGGGCGCCGGCGCGGACGACGAGCCAGTCGCCCGGCCGCAGCCCCGGCAGCATCGACTCGCCGGTGACCTCCACGGTCCGCAGCCGGCGCGCCCCGGCCGCCGCGAGCACCGCCGTGAGCACCGCCGCGCACGCGAGCGCCCGGCGCGCCGCGCGGCGCGGCCTGCGGATGGGCATGATCCTCCTCGTCCGCTCGCATACTCCGGCGGGCGGCGGTCACAAACACTGCTGGGAAGGTTCCGGGCCGTGTGCGGTCCGGGTCTTAGGCCGAATTACCGAGCGCCCTGGCCGGACGCGTCCGGGGACACAAGGGTAATGTCGGTGCCCTGAGCATGATCCGCAACGAGGGAAGGGATGAGCAGGTGTTGCTCAAGATTCTGCGCCCGAAGACCACGGTGTCCGCGCACTGCGACCTGCCGTGCGGCGTCTACGACCCGGCGCAGGCCCGGATCGAAGCCGAGTCGGTCAAGGCGATCTGTGAGAAGTACGCCGCCAACGAGGACCCGGAGTTCCGCGCCCGGGCGATCCTGATCAAGGAGCAGCGCTCCCAGCTGGTCAAGGAGCACCTGTGGGTGCTCTGGACCGACTACTTCAAGCCGCCGCACTTCGAGAAGTACCCGCAGCTGCACCAGCTGTTCAACGAGGCGACCAAGCTCGCCGGCGGTGGCGGCGGCACCAAGGCCACGATGGACGTGAAGGTCGCCGAGGACCTGCTCGGCAAGATCGCGGAGATCGACAAGATCTTCTGGGAGACCAAGCAGTCCTGACCTGTACGGAGGGGCCCGGCCAGCGGCTGGCCGGGCCTCTGCCATGTCCGGACCGGCCCCCCGCGGGGAGCGGCCGGGCTCAGGAGCGGGCGGCCTTGGTGAGGGCGTCGCCGGTGAGGCGGTAGACCGTCCACTCGTCCTGGGGGCGGGCGCCGAGGCTCTCGTAGAAGCCGATCGCCGGTTCGTTCCAGTTGAGGACGGCCCACTCGACGCGTCCGTAGCCCCGCTCGTCGGCGATGCGGGCCAGTTCGGTGAGCAGGGCCTTGCCGTAGCCGTGGCCCCGGACGTCCGGCTCGACGAACAGGTCCTCCAGGTAGATGCCGTGGGTGCCGTTCCACGTGGAGAACGTGAGGAACCACAAGGCGAACCCGACGACGTTCCCGTTGTGCTCCGCGACGTGGGCGAAGACCTTGGGCTCGTCGCCGAAGAGCCTCTCGCGCAGTTGCTCCTCGGTGGCCTTGACCTCGTGAAGGGCGCGCTCGTAGTCGGCCAGTTCGCGGATCAGCCGCAGGATCGCCGGGACGTCGTCGGGGGTCGCGTAACGAATCACAGGTGGCAGGTTATTCGAGCGGCGCCAGTGGGACGGCGGGGTCGGCCCACCGGTCGTTGGGGACGATCGGGTACCAGCCCGGACGGCCCGGGTCGCGGTCGTAGGGGTAGCCGCCCAGCTCCCGGTACAGCTCGGCGTACTCGGCGACCTTGGCACGGTCCAGGCGGACGCCGAGGCCGGGGCCGGTGGGGACGGGGATCCGCCCGTCCGCGTACCGCATCGGGCCGCCCTCGATGACGTCGTCGGCGAGGTGGTGGTAGTGCGCGTCGGCGGAGTAGGTGAGGTTGGGCAGGACGGCGCCGAGGTGCAGCATGGTGGCGAGCTGGATGCCCAGTTCGCCGGACGAGTGCACGGCCACGCCGATCTGGAATGTCTCGCAGACCCCCGCCGCCTTCACGCACGCCCGGATGCCGCCCCAGAACGTCGTGTCGAGCAGGACGACGTCCGCGCTGCGGCGCAGCACGTTGGCGGCGAGCTGCTCGAAGTTGACGACGACCGTGTTGGTGGCGAGCGGCACGTTCACGCGTTCGCGGACGAGCCGGAGCCCCTCCAGGCCGAGGACGGGGTCTTCGAGGTAGTCGTTGGGGAGGTCCTCGATCGCCTTGCCGAAGCGGAGGCCCTCCTCCAGGCTGAGGACGGAGTTCGGGTCGTACCGGAGCCGGTCGCCGGGGAACGCCTCGGCGAGCGCCTTGTAGCACTCCAGTTCGTGGGCCGGCGGGAACACGCCGCCCTTCAGCTTGTGGACGGTGAAGCCGTGCGCGTCCTTGAGGGCGCGGGCGTGCTCCACGAGCTGCTCGGGCGTGCGGACCTCCGGCGAGCCGCCGGCGCCCGGGTACCGGTAGAAGAGGTAGGACGCGAACGGGACGGAGTCGCGGATCCGGCCGCCGAGCAGGTCGTGCACCGGGACGCCGAGGTACTGCCCGACGAGGTCCAGGCAGGCGAACTCGATGGCGGCGAGCATCTGGGTGCGGTTGTTGTAGAGGCTCGCCGTCGGGTTGGCGATCTTGAAGCGGAGCGCCTCCAGCTCGAACGGGTCGTGCCCCTCCAGATGCGGTACGAGGGCGTCGAAGGCGGCCTCGGCGCTCTGCCCGCCGCCGCCCATCTCGCCGAGCCCGACGAGGCCGTTGTCGGCCTCGACCTCGATGATCGTCCGGACGAAGCGGCCCCAGTGGGCGCCGTTGCTGTGCAGGAGCGGCGCCTCCAGCGGCACGGTGACCGTGGTCGCGCGGATGCCTGTGATCTTCATGTGTCCCCGATCCGTTCTCTAGCGCCGAACGGTGACGGTGGCGACGCCGCAGGCGGGCAGCCGGACCGTCATCGTGCCGTCCCGGACGGGGAGCTCCGCCGGGTCACGCTCCAGTCCGCCGCTCAGCGAGGCGCTCACCGCGCCCGGCACGTGCAGGTCCGTCTCCACCGCGTCGGCGGCGAGCGACTGGAGCCGGACGGCCAGGCCGCCGCCGTCGCGCGCGCGTCCGACGGAGGTGACGAGCACGTCCGGGTCGTCCACGTCCAGGAACGTCCCCGATTCGGGGCAGGTCACCGGGCCGGTCGCGAGGGTCGCGACGAACGGGTCGGTGAGGCCGGCGGCGGTGCGGGCGCCGAGCCTGCGCCCCGAGCCGGACGCGCCGGACGCGAACGCGTACCGGAAGGTGGTCTCGCCCTGCTGCTGGGACGGGAAGTTGGTGTCCCAGATGTTGTTGAGCGCCCACGAGTAGACGGTGCCGTCCTCGTTGTCGAGCGTGGGCGGGAACGGCGCGTAGGGCATGTGGATGGAGCCGAACTGGACGAGCGGCGCCTCCAGCGTCGCCCACGCGACGGTCAGCTCCGGGTCCTCGAACGCGACCCAGTGCCGGATCGGGCGCATGTGCTCCGCCGATCCGGGGACGCTGGGCACGCGGGCGCCGCCGACGCCGCCGGTCAGCTCCCAGGCTGCGGGCGGGCCGTCCACGGCGAACGGGAACGCGAAGAACACCGCCTCCTTGGCCGCGGTCGGCTGCTTGCCGAGCTGGTAGCGGACGTCCACGCGCGGCACGCCCGCGTAGAGGTCGATCGTGGTGCGGAGCCAGTCGACGCCCTTGCCGTGCAGCTCGACGACGAGGCGTTCTCCGGCCGGAGTGCGCTCGCATCTGGTGACGGTCGCGTGGGTGGCGACGGCGCGGTCGCCGAGCATCGTCTTGTCGTGCACGAGCATGTGCCCGGACATGTGGTTGAAGTGCGGCGCGGTCGCGTACCGGTCGTAGACGTACTGCCCGAACCCGGCGACGGCGCCGGTGTTCACCAGCTCGCGGCCGGCGGCCTTGTCGAACACCGAGCCGATGTGGCCGTCCTTGAGGTCGTAGGCGACGCGGTAGAACTCGTTCTCGATCGTCCCGCCGGCGCCGAGGTCGACCGGCCGCGGGGCCTCGGCGGCGGCCCGGCGGACGTCGACGCGGACGTGCCCGTGCCCGGGGACGTCCGGCACCACCGCCTCCAGGTGGCGGCCGATGGGACGGGTGGGCCACTCGTCCGGGTCGACCTCCTCCTCCCGGTGCGGGACGGGCTCGCCGGTGCGGGCGTCCACGAGCGTGATCGGGACGTCGACGGCGACGACGTCGCGGGGCAGGAACGCGCGGGCCGCGTCGGTGCGGGCGGCCGTGCCGGGGTTGACGACGAGGAACGAGGCGAGCGCGTCCGGTGCGGGACCGAAGGTCGCGCCGAGCCGCCCCGCGCCGGCCTGGAGCAGGTCGAGCGCGTCGTCGTGGGCCTGGTAGCCGACCTGCGACTTGCGGGTCCACTGGAGGCCGCCGGAGTCGCCGCCCTCCTCCGCGTCCTCCCACGGGTTGGCGGCGCCCCAGGTGTGCTCGTCGAACAGCGCGGCGCGGTCGTAGGCCTCGTCGATCGCCCCGGCCGCCCCCGACCGGTCGCCGCTGCGCTCGTCGGCGAGGGCGTGCAGCGTCTCCGCCGACCTCAGGACGTTCTGCGCCCGCCGGACGTACCCGAGCGGGCGGGCGCCGGAGCCGAGCCCGTCGGCCCACCAGTCCGTCCAGTCGCCCTCGTGGGTCTGGAGGCGGTCGCCGTGGTGCTCCTCGACGTACTCGAAGAACTCGGCGTTGGTCGCCATCCGCAGCCGCGGGTACGCCCACGTCTCGTTCCAGCGGTGCGCGATGTCGGCGGGGACGATCGACGGCCCGGCGTTGTCGGCGTGCGCGCCCTGCACGCGCAGGTGGACGGCGTCCAGGAAGTCGGGGTCCTTGGCGGCGCCGACCTGGCCGGGCGCGGCGTACCAGCCGAACGTCCCGGGCCCGTACGGGTAGGGGCGGTCGGCGAGGGAGCCGAGGTAGCGGGGCAGCAGGTCCTCGGCGAGGTCGTAGCCGTCGACGAGCCCGACCGTGTTGCCCTCCATGTAGGCCATGCCGTGCGGGGTGTCGGTGAACCAGACGATCAGCTCGCCGCCGCCCGGCGACCGCCAGCGGAACGGCCGGGCCAGCCTGTCGCCGCCCGTGATGTACGGGACGGACCGTCCGGCCCAGTTGTGCGCGGCGGCGAGGTAGCGGACGCCGGCCGCGTTCAGGGCGTCCACCGTCCCGACGACCGCGCCCGGGATGTCGGTGTGCATCGCCGAGCGGACCTCGATGCCGTACCGCCGCCGCAGGTCCTCGACGAAGCGGAGCTGCCGGTACAGCTCCTCCGTGGAGCACGCCTCCGTGTGCAGCTGCATCGGGAACGCGGTGACCTCGATGCCGCCCGTGCGGACACGCTCGGCGAACTCGGCCACCTGGTCGTCCGGACGGGTCGCGAGCCAGCGCAGCGCGGGCATCGACGACTCCACCGACCAGCGGAACCGGGCGTCGTCCGGGCGTCCGTCGGTCTCCCGCGCGAGCCGCAGCGCGGCGTCGAGGTAGTCGAGGTGGTGCCGCAGGACGGTGCCCTGCGTGTCGGTGTAGCCGATGTCGAGGTGCGAGTGGTGGACGACGAAGACGTTCCACTTGCGCTGCGGCGCGATGTCGAGGGGGGCCGCGCCGACGAGGCCGCCCGCGTCCCGCACCTCCAGGGTGACGCGGCGCGGGCCGTCCACTTCGGGGACGAGCAGCGTCACGGTCCCCGCGGCGCCCGCCGCGGACGCCAGCTCGGCGTCCCCGTCCTTGAGGGCGACGTCCACGGGCCCGCCGCCGGACAGCGTCAGCCGGACGGCCTGCCGCAGCCCGCCGTCCGCGCCCCGCTTGAACAGCGGCAGCACGGCGGCGCGGACGGACAGCCCGCGCACCGCGAGCACCTCGGCGGACGTGTCCTCGCGCAGCGCGTCGCGGATCCCGTCATAGTCGGGCGAGCCAAGGCTCGCCTGAAGCAGACGACTCGTCATCGTTATGCGTCAATCCTTCTCTGGGGAGCGGTCTTTCAGAACTGGGCGAGGGTGAGGCCGCGCGTGAACAGGCGCTGCGTCGCGAGGAACAGGACGACGGTCGGCAGCGAGACCACGAGGCCGGCGGCCAGCGCGATCGGCACGGGCGTCCCGGCGTACACGTCGGTGGTCAGCGCGGACAGCTCCGCCCACACCGGCCGGACGGTCTCCGACTGCGAGAGCGTCAGGCCGAACAGCAGGTCGTTCCAGACGAAGGTGAACTCCAGGATGAAGACGGCGGCGAGGGCGGCCGCCGACAGCGGCAGGTAGATCCGCCAGAAGATGCGGAAGGTGGACGCGCCGTCCAGCCGCGCCGCCTCGAAGATCGACACGGCGACGTTGCCGAAGAAGTTGCGCATCACGAGCGCGGCCAGCGGCACGTTGACCGCCGAGTAGATGATGATCAGGCCGAGCCGGCCGTCGTACAGCGACACCTCGCTGTAGCCGACGAACAGCGGCACGAGCAGCATCTGGAACGGCACGACCGTCCCGGCGAAGATCACCACGAACCAGGCGAAGCCGTGCCTGAGCCGCAGGACGACGATCGCGTACCCGGCGAGCGCGCCCATCAGCACGGCCAGCGCGGGCGAGACGACGCTGTACAGCAGGGTGCTGAGCAGCGTGTCGCCGACGGCGGTCCGGTCCCACGCCTGGGCGACGTTGTCGAACAGGCCCATCGAGGACGGCGGCTTCACCGCGTCCGCCGGGTCGTAGTCGCCGGCCGGCCGGACCGCGTTGGCGATGATCAGGTACGTGGGGAACAGCCACGCCGCCCCCAGCACCGCGAGGACGGCCCGGCGCAGGTGCCGCGTCATCGCGTCTCCTCCCTGCCGACCTGCCGGCGCAGATAGATGTACGAGGCCAGGCCGGTGATGGTGGTGAGCAGGACCGCGACGGCCGACCCGTAGCCGTACTCGTTGGCGACGAACACGTCCCGGTACATGGTCACGGCGAGGGTCTCCGACGACCGTCCGGGCCCGCCCTGGGTCATCACCCACACGATGTCGAAGTTCTTCAGCCCGGCGACGAGCGCGAGGCCGAACACGACGGTGGTGATCGGGCGCATCAGCGGCCAGGTGACGTGCCGGAACATCGACCAGCCGGACGCGCCGTCGATGCGGGCCGCCTCGATCGGCCCCCGCGGGATCGACTGGAGGCCGACGACGAACAGCAGCATGTTGACGCCGAGCTGCTGCCACGTCCAGACGACGATCATCGCGATGGTGTTGCCGGGGCCGTCCTGGAGGAAGGCGGTGCCGCCGCCCGGCAGCCCGAACAGGGACAGGACCTGGTTCGCCATCCCGTCCGGCTGCAGGATGAAGCCCCAGATCACGCCGAGGCCGGCGCCCGACATCGCGTACGGCAGCAGGAACGGCAGCCGGAACCATCCGCCGCCCTTGAGGTCGTAGGACAGGACGGCGACGAGCAGCCCGAGCCCCACCGGCAGGGCGACGGTGCCGACGACCCACAGCAGCGTGTTGCGGACGGAGATGAGGAGCGCGTCGTCCTCGATGAGGCGCCGGTAGTTGTCCAGGCCGGTGAACTCGGGCGAGGCCAGCCCGTCGTAGGTGGTGAAGCTCAGGTACGCCGTCCACAGGAACGGCAGGTAGAGCAGGACGGCGACGAACAGCAGGGCCGGCGATACGTACACGTGCCGGAACCGGCCGTGCAGTGCGAAACCCTTCCCGGGCCGGCCGCCGCGTCCCGCGCGGCGGCCGGCGCCCGGCGCCTTCGCCACCGTCCTCGGACGGTCGGCGGTGGCCTTGTGCGTGCTCATTGGATCAGTGCGACTTCCAGTAGTCCCCGTTGACCTTCTGGATGCTCTTGAGGACGTCCAGGTAGGTCTCCGGCTTGTTGAGGAACTTGTCGAACCCGCTGAGCGCCTCGGTGAGGACGGGCGACGGCGCGGCCTCGAAGTAGCGCAGCACGAGCCGGTTCCCGTCCGACGCGGCCTCCTTGGTGACCTTGGTCAGCTCGGGGTCGGCGACCTTCACCTTCGGGTTGCCGGACACGTCGCCGCGCGCGTTCGCCCACTTCTCCTGCGCGGCGGGCGTGATCCACCACTTGAGGTACTTGCTGCTGGCGGCCGCGTCGGGGGCCTTGCGCAGCGAGCAGAGCGGGCCGCTCTCGAAGATCAGCGACCGCTTGGGCAGCGCCGGGTCCGTGTTCGGGACGAAGAAGAAGCCGTAGTCCTCGCCCTGCTTCAGGCCGCGCTGGGTCATGCTCGTGTTGAACCACGTCCCGTTGATGACCATCGCCGCGTCGCCCGACTTGAAGTGGTCGGCGGGGTCGGCCTTGTCGCCGGGCTTGCTGAACCAGCCCTTGTCGATCATCGACTTCCAGCGCTCCATCACCTGGACCACGCCGGGGTCGGTGTAGGACGCCTGGCCGGTCGACAGCCGCTCGTACAGGTCGGGGTCGGTGCCGGCGAGGATCTGCTCGAACCAGGCGAACGAGAACAGCGAGGTCGGGGTGGTCTGGTTGAAGGGCACCTGGCCCTTCGCCTTCAGCGTCTCCGCGGTCTTCTCCAGCTCGGCCCACGTCGAGGGCGGCGTCAGGTCGTACTTCGCGAAGATCTTCTTGTTGTAGAACATGCCCCAGTAGGCGGTGTTCAGCGGGACGCAGTACTGCTTGCCGCCGACCGTGTAGTACTTCTTCAGGTCCTCGGTGAGGTCGCCGCTCCCGATGGCGTCCCGCCAGATGTCCGTGGTCTCCGCGACCTGGTTCTGCTCGACGATCTCGGTGAGCCGTCCGCCGGTCGACCAGGTGAACAGGTCGGGCTTGACCTTCGTGCGGAACGAGGTCTTGATGAACGCGGTGTAGGTCGGCTCGTCGGTGTAGCCGACCGGGGTCATGCCGAGCCCGGTCTGCTGCTCGCCGAGCGCGCCCATCTGCTCGAAGAAGGGCTTCCAGGCGCCCTTGTCGTTGTACAGCTTCAGCTCGGACTTGCTCCCGCCGGAATCGCCGGACCCGCAGCCGGCGGCGAGCAGCACCGCGGCGGCGGTGAGCGCGGTCGCCCGCAGTCGCTTGGACGGCACCATGGTGGCCTCCTTCATCGGGCGCCCGTGCCCGATCGGGGTGGTCGAAGGGAGTCGAAGGGGATGGGTGAACCGGCCGCGCGGCGCTCGGACCGCGCGGCCGAGAAAACGGGGGGTACGGGGGACGGGGTACGGGGGGACGGCCCGCTCAGGCGAGCCGCTGCTCGATCACGTGTCTGATGTCTGTGAGGTGGGACCGCATGAGGGACTCGGCCTCCTGCTGCGCGCCCGCCTCGATCGCGTCGAGGATCGCCGTGTGCTCCTCGAAGTCGCGGACGCGGTCGTCGAAGATCCGCTGTATGGCGCGCTGCTCGGCCGTGTGCACCGACAGCAGCGAGTCGATGACCTCGCAGAGCACGGAGTTGCCCGCGACTCCGGCGACCTCGCTGTGGAAGGACATGTTGGCCTTGTTCAGCCGGACCTCCGCGTCCTGGGCGTCTCCGCCGAGGTCCGCGCCCGCCCGGTCGAGGATGGCGCGGAGCAGTTCGACGTCGGCGGGCTCGGACAGCAGCGCCGCCCGGCCGGCCAGCGGCGGCTCGATCAGCAGCCGGGCGTCGAGCAGCTGGAGCAGCCGGTCGGCCTCCAGCTCCCGGACGTTGGGGTTGGGGATGACGACGCGTTCGAGGTCGGCGCCCACGTAGATCCCCGAGCCGTGCCGGAGCTGGATCGCCCCGGTCGCCTCCAGCCGGCGGAGCGCCTCGCGCAGCGTCGGGGTGGTCACCGCGAAGCGCTGCGACAGCTCCCGCGCCGACGGCAGCCGGTCGCCGGCGCGCAGGCCGCCCGACCTGATCAGCTCCAGCATCCGCTCCGTGAGGGCGTCCGCCAGGCTCGGCCGGGCCACGTTCTGTGACATCGCCACCTCGTTCCCAAGAAGTAAAGTCATCTAATCACTTAGCGACTGCACTGTCCAGCCTCCCGGCGGGCCCCGGAAAGAGGCTCCGCCGCAGGACGGCGCGCTCCTCCTCGAACGCGAGCCGGCCCAGCCGCGCCGACATGATGCCGTCGAAACCGTGGCAGGCGCCCGGCACATGGTGAAGCTCGGCGGGGACTCCCGCGACGATCAGCCGGCGCGCGTAGTCCAGGCCCTCGTCCCGCAGCGGGTCGTACTCGGCGACCAGCACGTACGCGGGCGGCAGCCCGCGCAGGTCCGCGGCCCGCGCGGGCGCGGCGTAGGCGGGCGCCGGGGAGGCGGAGGCGGCGCGCCCGCCCAGGTAGTGCCGCCACATGTGCCGGACGTCGGCGCGGTTGAACAGCGGCGGACCGGTGAACGTCCGCATCGACGGGGTGTCCATCCGGTCGTCCAGGACGGGGTAGAGCAGCATCTGGAACACCAGCGGCGGACCGCCCTCGTCCCGCGCGCAGGGCCACCGCCGCGGCCAGCGCGCCGCCCGCGCTCCCGCCGCCCACCGCGACCCGCTCCGGATCGCCGCCGAACCCGGCCGCGTGCGCGTGCGCCCACTCCGTCGCCGCGTAGCAGTCCTCGAAGCCCGCCGGGAACGGGTGCTCGGGCGCGAGGCGGTAGCCGACCGACACGACCGCGATCCCGTCCTCGCCGGCGAACCGCAGGCACCGCCCGTGCTCGTTCTCCAGGCCGCCGGTCACGAACCCGCCGCCGTGGAAGTAGACGAGCACCGGCGCCGGACGCGCCCGTCCGCGCGGCCGGTAGATCCGCACCGGGACGTCCGGCGCGCCGGGCGGGCCGGGGATCGTCCGGTCCTCGACGCCTGCGGGCGCGCCGGCCGCGGGCGCCTCCAGCGCGGCGACGAGGTCGCGCATCGAGGCGCGGGCCCTGATCGGGTCGGCCAGGCCGACGTACGGCATGCCGGCGAGCGCGGCGGCGAGTTCGGCGTCCAGGGCCATGGTCCGGACCTCCTGGTCGGTGTCGTGGGACGGGGACGCGCCCCCGGGCGGGAGGTTGCCCGGGGGCGCGTGGGGAGCGGTACCGCCGTGGACGGGACGGTGGTGCCGCGGCTTTCGGGTCCTCCGGCTAGCCGGAGACCGGGAGGTCGATGTAGCGCGCGCGGTAGATGCTCGCGTCGCGGTAGTTGTCGTTCGCCGGGCCCTTGGTGGCGTCGACGCTGTTGACGTTGTAGGAGACGACCAGGTTGCCGCCGGACGACAGCGACGCGTGCTGGTGGGCGTTGTAGGTGTAGACGTCCCCGTCGCCGTAGGAGCCCCAGATCCCCGTCTCGGGCGTCGTGTAGACGGTCCGCTCCCCGGTGAACGGGCCCGCCGCCGAGCACGACAGCAGCACGTCGATCTCCGCGCCGAAGGCGATCTTCGTGTCCTGGTTGACCATCACGTAGTGCGAGCCGCGCCTGCTCACGCTGAACTCGTTGGACACGCCGCTCATCAGCCGCGCCGACGCCGTCTCCGCGCGCGACCAGCCGCTCGCCGTCCGGTACTGCCAGGCGCCGCGCAGGTCGGCGCCCTTCACCCGGGCGATGTGCAGGTACTTGGTGTTCACCTTGGTGCCGGGGTCGGTGTAGTCCTCGCTGCCGTAGACGTAGGTGTAGCCGCCGTCCTTGAGCAGGGCCGAGCCCCACTGGACGCCGGACGCCGAGGGCATCGCCTCGACCCGCGTCGGCGCCGCCAGGTTCCCGGTGGAGAAGCGCGCGAGGACGTTGTCCTTGAACGTCATGTCCCAGCCGGTCCCGTTGTCCGGGTCGGGGTCGTAGTACTCGCGGTAGAGCTGCTGGACCTCCGCGCCGCTCTGCGTCAGGTCGCCCGCCCAGTACCAGTGGTGCGGCTGCGCGGGAGGCATCACGGCCTTCGGGGCGGCGGCCGTCCCGCCGTGCACGGTGGTGAGCCCGCCGCCCGGCCTCTGGACGACGAACGAGTTGTTGATGAACGGGGTCGTCCCGCCCTCCTCGACGACGAGCGGCCGGGACCCGTCCGCGTTCACCTTGCCGAGGAAGGTGTCGGAGTAGGCGTAGACGGTGCGGCCGTCCGACAGCTTCAGCGAGTACGTCGTGTCGGCGCCGGTCCAGTCGTCCAGCAGGGCGTTGCTGTTGCCGTAGGACGTGAACTTCCCGTTCAGCGCGGTGTTCTGCGCGGCCGTGCCGAACACCGGCGGCGCGTGCCCGGAGCAGGTGGGCCCGGCCGCCGCGGCCTGGGCCGGGACGGCGGGCGCGGCGGCCAGCCCGGCGCCGGCCAGGAGGGCGGACGCGACGGCGGCGGCGCGTGTCCGCCGCCGTCGCCGCCTCGCCGGAACGGACGAGTGTCGATCGGGCGAGTGCCGATGGGGAGGGTGGGGACGGGAGGGGCCGGGTTCCTGCATGGAAGCCTCCGCGAGGTCGCTGTCACACGCCGCTCGTGCGCTCCACATCATGAGTCATCAAATGACTTGGTGTCTAGATCTTTTGCGGACCGGGTTCGGGCTCCGGGAGCGCGGCCGGGTTGCGGGCCAGGAGCCCGCCGTCCACGCGGTGCTCGGCGCCGGTCACGAACGACGAGCGGGGACCGGCGAGGAACGCGACGACCTCGGCGACCTCCGCGGCGGCCGCCACCCGCCCGAGCGGATGGGCCCTCCCCCACTCGGCGACCTGCGCGTCCTGGCTCGTCCCGCCGCGGAACAGGTCCGCGGCCCAGCGCAGCATCGGCGTGTCCACCGAGCCGGGGCAGACGACGTTCGCGCGGATGCCGTCGGCGGCGTGGTCGAGCGCCATCGACCTGGTCAGCGCGTTGATCGCGGCCTTGCTCGCGCTGTAGGCGGCGACCCGGTCCTGGGAGACGAACGCCTGCACGGACGACATCGTCACGATCGTCCCGCCGCCCCGGCGGCGCAGCTCGGGCACGGCGGCGCGGCAGGCGAGGAAGACGCCCTTGACGTTCACGCCGAGGACCTCGTCCCACAGCTCCTCGGACGTCTCCTCGACCGTCCCGTACCGCTGGACGCCCGCGCACGTCACCACCACGTCCAGCCCGCCGTGGCGGGACACGGCCGTCGCGACCAGGTCGTCCATCTGCGCGGCGTCGGTCACGTCGGCCTCCGCGCCGGTGACGTCCAGGCCGTCCGCGCGCAGTTCGGCCTCCGCCTGCCGGACGCCGCCGACGCCGCCGACGCCGCAGAACACCACCGCCGCGCCGTCGCGCGCGAGCCGCTCCACCACGGCGCGGCCGATCCCGAGCGAACCGCCGGTCACGACCGCGACCTTGCCTTCGAACTCCCTCATCCGTCCCCTCCGATGACGCCCGCGCGCAGCCACAGGCTCCGCTTCGCGTGCGGTTCGAGCGTGAGCGCGGTGCCGTTCGCCGCCGCGGCGGCCAGGCCGTCCGTCGGGTGTCCGGCGAACGGCTCCAGGCCCATCACGTAGGCGCGCCCCCACCACGGATGCCCGGTGGTCGCCCCGAGCTCCTGCCACAGCCACAGGTGCGGCAGGACGGCCGCGTCCCAGCGCACCCGCATGCCGAGGCCGCCGTCCGGATCGACGACCTCGTAGCGGCCCTCGTCCAGGCCGGTGAGGTAGACGATCTCACTCGGCGCACCGTACCCGGGGACGACGCCGAGATCGACGACCCCGCCGCCGTCCGCCGGGACGCGCGGCCACGCGTGCGGCCCGCCCGCGCGGACCCGCCGGCCGCCGGGGCCGATCGCGGTCTCGTGCGGGACGACGCGGGCTCCGTCCGGCAGCCTGATCCGGTGCCCGGGGCGCAGGAAGGGCGCCCCGAACACGATGTGGTGGCCCCACATCGCGTCCAGCGCCACCCCCGATTCGTTGACGAGCTCCTCCTCGACGGCGAGCTCGGCCTCGCCCGACCGGAGCCGCAGCGTCTTGGTCACCCGCAGCGGCATCCGCCTGGCCCGGACGGTCAGCCGGACGGCGGCCTCCCCGGCGTCGTCGGCGACGATGTCCGCGTCCCACGGCAGCCCCGCCACCTCGCCGTGCTGCGCGAAAGCGGCGCCCCTGTACGTGCTGGGCGCGCCGCCGTTCGGCAGGACCTCCTGCCAGCCGCCCTGATAGGAGTCGAGGAACGCGGCGGTGTCGTCGGCCGCGCCGCCCGCCACGTCGCGCGGGTCCCGCGGGCCGTCCGGCGACAGCCACACGAAGTCCATGTCGCGCGGCTTGTAGCAGAACTCGGCGATGTCGCCGCCCTTGCCCGCGAGGACGGTCACCCGCAGCAGCTCGTTCTCCAGGACCAGGGCGTCCAGCCCCGCCCAGGTGGTCTCGTGGACGCGGGCGCCCCAGTTGCGGGACGGCCGGTGCCGCCGGCGTGCCATCAGCCCTCCGCGCCGCTGAACGCGAAGTGCTCCCCGGGAACGTAGCGCGGGCGCGGCTGGTACTCGTTCGCGCCCGGCTCGCCGCGCAGCAGCAGCGCGGACGGGAACGGCAGCGGCTCCCCCGTGATCCGGGTCGACGTCGGGATGTAGCGGATGGTCAGCCCGCAGCGCCGGTGGGGCGACCCGTTGGCGTTGCTGCCGTGCATGATGTTCGGGTGGTGGACCTCGACGTCGCCGGGTTCGAGGACGAGATCCGCGGCGCGGGACTCGTCCACGCCCACCGCGCTCTCCACACCGAACACGGCCCCGGCGTCATCGCGTTCCCGGACGTCGTGCAGGTCCTCCTTGTGGCTGCCGGGGATGACGCGCAGGCAGCCGTTCTCGGGCGTGGAGCGGTCGATCGCGAGCCAGAGCGTCACGACGCGCATCGGGTCGAGCGGCCAGAACGCGCCGTCCTGGTGCCAGAGCACGGCCTTGCCCGTGTACGGCGGCTTGGAGATGTAGGCGGAGGCGAACAGGGCGATGTCCGGGCCGATGAACCGCTCGGCGACGTCCAGCAGGCGGTCGTCGGAGACCAGCCGCACCCAGAACGGGTCCTTGGCGACCAGCTCGGTGGACAGGTCCTCGCCGGTCCGGCCGGGATGGCGCTCCTGGAGCCAGCGGACGTGCCCGTCCGCCTCGGCGATCAGCGCGGGGTCGAGGACGTTCCGGAAGATCGCGTAGCCGTCGTCGGCGTAGCCTCGCATCGGGTCGTCGGCCATGGTCGTCCCTTCTGTTCTGTGGTCGGGCGCGGCACCCCGAAGTCTTAGTCATCAGATCACTTGCTGTCTAGATGTATTGTCGCCCGTATCGTGGACGCGCCCGGAGAGAGGACCCCGCCCATGAGCGCGCTGGACACCCTGGCCGACCGCGCCCGGCCCGCCCGGATCGCCCTGATCGGCGAGTGCATGATCGAACTGAGCCACACCGGCCCGGACCGGCTGGCGCTCGGCTACGCCGGCGACGCCTTCAACGTCGCCGCCTACCTCGCCCGCAGCGCGGCCCCGGGGACGGCCGACGTCCAGTTCGCCACCCTCGTCGGCGACGACCCCTACAGCGCCCTGATGCGGGAGTCGTGGGCCGCGCACGGCGTCGGCTCGGCGCTCGCCCGCAGCGTCCCCGGCGGGCAGGCCGGCCTCTACCTGATCCGCACCGACGAGCACGGGGAGCGGACGTTCCACTACTACCGCTCGCAGTCGGCGGCCCGCGGCCTGTTCGGCCCCGCCCAGCCCGCCGCGACCGACGACGCCATCGCGGGGCACGACCTGGTCTACCTCTCCGGGATCACGCTGTCGATCATCTCCCCGGCCGCCCGCGAACGGCTCCTGGACGTCCTGGACGAGACGCGGCGGCGCGGCGGCCTGGTCGCCTTCGACGGCAACTACCGCCCGGCCGGGTGGCCCTCCCCCGCCGCCGCCGCGTCCGCCATGTCGGCCGTCCTGGCGCGCACCGACATCGCGCTGCCCACGCTCGCCGACGAACGGGCCGTGTTCGGGGACGCCTCCCCCGCCGACGCGGTCCGCCGCCTGCGCGCCGCCGGAGTGTCCGAGACGGCCGTCAAGCTCGGCGAGCGCGGCTGCGTGATCGCCGACGCCCGCGCCGAGGAGGCCGTCCCCGCCGTCCAGGGGGTCGATGTGGTCGACACCACCGCCGCGGGCGACGCCTTCAACGGCGGCTACCTCGCCGCCCGCCTCGCCGGCGCGGGCCGCCGCGCGGCGGCCGGGGCGGCGAGCGCCCTCGCCGCCCGCGTCATCGCCCACCGCGGCGCCCTCCTGCCGCCCGGCGGAGTGACTCACGCCTCCCGCGCGGCGGGTTTCGAACGCGTCCGCTGAGGTCGCTCCGGCGTTCGTAGGAAAGCCACGCGCGCCGAAGTCTCCGAGTGGGCCCCGCAGGCGGTAGTTTCGAAGCAGCGGGACCATCCTGCGAGGGAGTGACGTGACCGAGGAAACCGCTGCAATGCCGGCCAGTACGAAGTTGTCCGTCCGCGACGTGGTGACGGTGAAGCTGCCGGCCGCGAGCGCCTACCTGTCCGTGCTGCGGACGGCGACCGCGGGACTCGCGGCCAGGCTCGACTTCACGCTGGACGAAATAGAGGACCTGCGCATCGCCGTGGACGAGGCGTGCGCGATGCTGCTCGCCCAGGCCCTGCCCGGGACCGACCTGACATGCGAGTTCGAGCTGACCGGGGACGCCATGCGCATCTCCGTGTCGGTGCTCACCGTGGACGGCGAGGAGCCCAGCCGCGACACCTTCGCCTGGACGGTCCTGTCGTCCCTGGCGGGCGAGGTCGACGCCGCGGTGGGCTCCGACGACCGGGTCACCGTGACGCTGCAGAAGCGTCGCGGTGCGGCGGGGGCCCCGTGACGGAGAAGACGACGACGGAGGAGACGACGACGACGGTCGCCGCGACGAGCGAGCGGTCGGAGTCGGGCGTGCCCGACCGGGCGCGTGCGCGTGCGCTGTTCGAGCGCCTCGCCGAGCTTCCCGAGGGCGATCCGGAGCGCCAGCGCATCCGCGACCAGCTCGTGGAGCTGCACCTGCCGCTGGTGGAGTACCTCGCCCGCCGCTTCCGCAACCGCGGCGAGTGGCTGGACGACCTGATCCAGGTCGCCACCATCGGCCTGATCAAGTCGATCGACCGGTTCGACCTGGAACGCGGCGTCGAGTTCTCCACCTACGCGACGCCCACGATCGTCGGCGAGATCAAGCGCCATTTCCGCGACAAGGGCTGGGCCGTCCGCGTCCCGCGCCGGCTGCAGGAGCTGAAGCTGTCGCTGACCAAGGCGATCAGCGACCTCGCCCAGCGCGAGGGCCGCGCGCCGACGGTCAGCGAGCTGGCCGCGCACCTGCAGATGACCGAGGAGGAGGTGCTGGAGGGCCTGGAGTCGGCGAACGCCTACTCCACCGTGTCCCTCGACGCCCCCGACTCCGGTGACGAGGACGCCCCCGCGGTGGCCGACTCCCTCGGCATGGTCGACGAGTCGCTGGAGGGCGTGGAGTACCGCGAGTCCCTCAAGCCGCTGCTGGAGAAGCTGCCCGCGCGCGAGAAGAAGATCCTGCTGCTGCGGTTCTTCGGCAACATGACGCAGTCGCAGATCGCCGCCGAGCTGGGCATCTCCCAGATGCACGTGTCCCGGCTGCTCGCCCGCACCCTGGCGCAGCTCCGCGAGGGCCTCACCGCGGACGAATAGCGGACGGGCAGAGTTCGCGCGAAGGGCCCCGGGATCTCCGTCTCCGCGGCCCTTCGGCGTCCGGTCAGTTCTTGGTGGGCTGCTCTTTGAGGCGGTCCATGAGGCGCTGCCCCAGGGAGCGCGGTTCGGCCGCCGCCCGCACGGGCTCGGCGTCCTTCTCCGGCCGCCCGCGCGGTTCCTTCCGGGGCTGCGCGGGGGTCTCGCCGTCATCGTCGTGGTCCTCGATGAGCCAGGCGGTGCTCGGCGGGCTGAGCACGGTGACCAGCGCGAGGAGCGCGACCGCGCCCAGCGGGATCGCGATGGCGGGCCGGTCGCCCTGCCACAGCGACCAGGCGACCGGCAGCGCGAACAGCTGGGTGAGCACGGCGGGGGCGCGGCTCCACTGGTCGGCGCGCAGCAGGCCGCGCGCGCAGGCGAGCATGCCGGCGCCGCCGGCGAGCGCGAGGACCGTGACCCCGATCGCGCTGGCGGGGTCGACGGCGGCGCCGGCGGCCGTCTCCACGCCGGTGTAGACGCCGAAGCCGACGGCGGCGAGGCCCTCCGCCGCCTCCAGGGCGGCGGCGGCCCGCACGGTGCTGGGACGCTTGGTCACACCTCGAACCCTACTCGTCCTCTTCCCCCGCGCGTCCCATACCCTGACGCACGTGCGCGCCATGCTCATCGCCAACCCCAAGGCGACCTCCACCTCCCGGCGGGCCCGCGACATCCTCGTGCGGGCCTTCACCGGAGACCTCGACCTCGTCCTCGCCGAGACCGGCCACCGCGGCCACGCGACCGAACTGGCTCGGCAGGCCGCCGAGGACGGCTACGACGTCGTGATCGCGCTCGGCGGCGACGGCACGGTGAACGAGGCGGTCAACGGCCTGCTCGCCGGCGGCCCGTCCCCCGGCCTGCCGGCGCTGGCGGTGCTGCCGGCCGGCAGCGCGAACGTCTTCGCCCGCGCGCTCGGCCTGCCGGACGATCCGATCGGCGCGACGACGGCGGTGCTGGAGGCGCTGCGGGCCGGCCGGCACCGGACGGTCGGCCTCGGGACGGCCTCCCTGCCGGACGGCGCGGAGCGGTACTTCACGTTCTGCGCGGGCGTCGGGCTGGACGCCGAGGTCATCCAGGAGGTGGAGCGGCGCCGCGCCGCCGGGGTCCGCGCGGACCCGTCCCTCTACGTGCGGACGGCCGCCCGGCATTTCTTCTCCGGCACCGATCGGCGGCGTGCCGCGCTCACTTTGGAACAGCCGGGGCGCCCGCCGAAATCGGGGCTGTTCCTCGCGTTCATCTCCAATACGTCGCCGTGGACTTTCATGGGCCGGATGCCGGTGAATCCGAGTCCGAAGGCGAACTTCGGGCGCGGACTGGACGTGTTCGGGATGCGTTCGCTGGAGGTCGGCCCGACGGTGGCGGCGCTTGCCCAGATGCTGACCACCCGAGCGCGTCCGCTGCAGGGACGGCATGTGGTGAACGTCCACGATGCGGCCGAGGTCACGCTGCGCGCGGACCGCCCGGTGGCCTTTCAACTGGACGGCGACTACCTCGGCGAACAGCGGAGCGTGACCTTCCGGTCGGTTCCGAAGGCGATACGCATCGTCATTTGAGCGCCCCCGGTCGAGCCGCGCGGTCATTCCGTGCGCATGGACGACCAGGTGAGAGCCAAGTAACACGCCCGTCCCACGGATGTGACACATGCGACACCCATACTTTGAGAATCCTTTCTCAAAGGTCTTGCGTCGCCCCGCGCGGCCCTGACACGCTCAAAGTGCGCCCGCTGGTCGGAGACCCCAACGCCGCCGGTCCCCTGCTCGCGGCGCCGCCGAACATTCACCCCTGGACCCGGTCTCGGCCTCCCGGGCGTTCGCGACATGTGAAACCGTTCACATAAGTGGAGTTTCTCCGCCACCTGACGAAGGAGTGGACCGCATGGACTGGCGCCACCGCGCAGCCTGCCGTGACGTGGACCCCGAGCTGTTCTTCCCGATCGGCAACACCGGACCCGCGATCCTGCAGATCGAAGAGGCCAAGCAGGTCTGCCGGCGCTGCGACGTGAGCGACGCCTGCCTGCGCTGGGCGCTGGAGTCCGGCCAGGAGTCGGGCGTCTGGGGCGCCATGGGCGAGGACGAGCGCCGCGCGCTCAAGCGCCGCGCCTCCCGCGCGCGGGCCCGCGCGAACGCGGCCTTCTAAGCCCCTCCCTCTCCGACCCTCGCGGCGCCACCGCCTCCCAGCCCCGGCAGGAGAGCATGTGGCGCCGCGGTCGTCAGAACCTCCGCTGGCCGTGGTCCAGCGGGACGTCCACCACCACCTCGGTGCCCCCGCCCGGACGGGCGCGGAATTCGAGCCGGCCGCCCAGTTCGCCCACGATCAGCGTGCGGACGATCTGGAGGCCGAGGCTGGTGGTGCTCTCCACGTCGAAGTCCGCGGGAAGGCCGACGCCGTCGTCCGCGACGGTCGTGACCAGCCGCGGCCCGGACGGGGCCTCCCCCGACTCCTCCTCGTGCGGGGCGCGGGGCTCGTCGGCGCCCGGCGCCGACCACTCGCCCCAGACCGCCACGCCGCCCGGCTCGCCGCGCTCCTCCCCCTCGCCGTAGCGGCGCGCGACGACCTCCAGCGTGCCGAAGCGGTTGGCGAGGCCGTGCTCCAGGGCGTTCTGCAGCAGCTCGGTGAGCGCCATCGCCAGCGGCGTCGCGACCTCGGCGGGCAGCACGCCGAAGCTGCCGCTCCGCTTCGGGGCGATCTTGGTCTCCGGCGTCGACACCTCCCCCGCCATCGTGATCACGCGGTCCGCGATGTCGTCGAAGTCGATCAGCTCGTCCGGGGTGTGCGACAGCGTCTCGTGCACGATCGCGATCGACCCGACGCGGCGGACCGCCTCGTCCAGCGCCGCCCGGCCCTCCGGGATCCGCAGCCGCCGGGCCTGCAGCCGCAGCAGCGCCGCGACCGTCTGCAGGTTGTTCTTCACCCGGTGGTGGATCTCCCGGATGGTGGCGTCCTTGGTCATCAGCTCGCGGTCCCGCCAGCGCAGCTCGGTGACGTCCCGGCACAGCACGATCGCGCCGATCCGCGTCCCGCCGACGACCAGCGGGATCGTCCGCAGCTGCATGATCGACCCGCGCGACTCGACCTCGACCTCGCGCGGCGCCCGGCCGGACAGGACGACGCTGAGCGCCTCCTCCATCGGCTCGCCGGTGTCGCACAGGTCCGCGGTGATCTGGCCGAGCGCCTCGCCGACCAGGTCCGCCGGGAACCCGAGCCGCCGGTAGGCCGACTGCGCGTTCGGGCTGGCGTAGGTGACCTTGCCGGAGCGGTCCAGGCGCATCAGCCCGTCGCCGACGCGCGGCGACCGGACCATGTTCGGCTCCTCGCCCGGCACCGGGAACCGGCCCTCGGCGATCATCGTGGCGAGGTCGCTGGCGCTCTGCAGGTAGGTCAGCTCCAGCCGGGACGGGGTGCGCGCCGAGCTGAGGTTCGTGCTGCGCTGGATCACCCCGAGGATCTTCGCGCCGCGCCGCACCGGGATGGACTCCTCCCGGACGGGGATGCCGCTGCCCCACTCGGGGTCGCCCTCCCGGACGATCCGGCGCTCCCGCCACGCCACGTCGATCAGCCCGCGCCGCCCCGTCCGGACGACCTTGCCGACGAGGTCCGCGGAGTAGGCGGTGGGACCGGTCGTCGGCCGCATCTGCGCGATCGCCACCCAGCCGGGGACGGTGGCGCCGGTGTCCATCCCGCCCCGCCGGCCGCGGGCCCCGCCCGGCGCCGCCTCGGCGGGCAGCACGTCCGCCGACCGCAGCGGCACCCAGAGCAGCAGGTCCGCGAACGACAGGTCGGCGAGCAGCTGCCAGTCCGACACGAGCGCGTGCAGCCATTCCAGGTCGGTCTCGGTGAGATCGGTGTGATCGCGGACCAGATCGGTCAAGGTAGGCACGCGACCATCATCGCCCATGCCTCCCGGTGCACGGGCGGGTGCCCCGGCCCGCACCCGGGCTGGCAGGATGCCCGGCATGACCGCAGTACGAGACCCCCTGGCCCGGCTCCGGGACGCGACCGCGCGGCGCGCCGGGGCCGGGCTCCGCCGGACGCTGCGCCCCCGCCCGGACGGCCGCGCCGGCGCGCTCACCGACCTGGCGTCCAACGACTACCTCGGGCTCGCCGGGGACCCCCGGCTGATCGAGGCGGCGTGCGCGGCGGCGCGCGCGTGGGGCACCGGCTCCACCGGTTCGCGGCTCGTCACCGGGACGACCGCGCTGCACGCCGAGCTGGACCGGCGGCTCGCCGCGTTCACCGGCAGCGCCGCCGGGCTCGTCTTCTCCTCCGGTTTCCTCGCCAACCTGGGCGCCGTCACGGCGCTCGCCGGGCCGGGCACGCTCGTCGTGTCCGACCAGGTCAACCACGCGTCGATCGTGGACGCGTGCCGGCTGTCGCGGTCCCGCGTCGTGATCGTCCCGCACCGGGACGCCGCCGCCGTGGAGCGGGCCCTCGCCGGCCGCGAGGAGGACCACGCCCTCGTGGTGACCGACGCGGTGTTCTCCGTGGACGGCGACCTCGCGCCGCTGGCCGCGCTGCACGCCGCCGTCCGGGCGCACGGCGCGCTCCTCGTGGTGGACGAGGCGCACGCGCTCGGCGTCGTCGGCGACCGGGGCCGCGGCGCCGCGCACGCGGCCGGGCTCGCGGGCGAGCCCGACGTGGTCCTCACGCTCACCCTGTCGAAGTCGCTCGCGTCCCAGGGCGGCGCGGTCCTCGGCGCCCCCGAGGTGATCGAGACGCTGGTCGACACCGGCCGGTCGTTCATCTTCGACACCGGCCTGAACCCGCCCGCCGCCGGCGCCGCGCTCGCCGCCCTCGACGTGCTGGAAGCCGACCCGGGGCTGCCGTCCCGCGCCCGTGACCGGGCGCTCCGGATCGCAAACCTCGCGGCCGGTTCCGGCCTGGAGACCGCCGTCCCGGCAGCCGCCGTCGTGCCCGTCTTCCTCGGCGAGCCGCACGCCGCGGTGCGGGCCGCGGAGATCTGCGCTGAGCACGGGCTCCGCGCCGGGTGCTTCCGCCCGCCGTCCGTGCCCAAGGGCCGCGCCTGCCTGCGCCTCACCGCCCGCGCCACCCTGGACGAGGCGGACCTCACACGCCTCGGGGAGGCCCTGGCGGAGGTCGCTTCCTCTACCGCCCGTAGTCTGCACGCATAACATCGGGGGAAACCGATGATGAACGTGAGGAGTTGCCGTGACGGAGGTCAGGGGCGGGCCCCGGCACGGGGGCGGTTACGAGCACGGCTTCGACCGCGCCTCCCTCGCCGGCATCGGTAAGCGCCACCCGAACCAGGCTCCCCGGATCCCCAAGTACTACAAGCTCAAAGAGCTGCTGGTCGAGCTGATCCAGTCGCTGCCCGCCGGCAGCCCGCTGCCGCCCGAGCGCACCTTGGCCGAGAAGTACGAGACGTCCCGCACCACCGTCCGGCAGGCCCTCGCCGAACTCGTCGTCGAGGGGCGCCTCCAGCGCATCCAGGGCAAGGGCACCTTCGTCGCCAAGCCGAAGGTCGCGCAGGAGCTCCAGCTCGTCAGCTACACCGAGGACATGCGGCACCACGGGCTGCGTCCCGAGACCCGCATCCTGGAGGCCGGGTACGTCAGCGCCGACGAGAGCCTCGCGTCGCTCCTCTGCATCCGGCCCGGCGGCCGGGTCCTGCGCGTCCACCGGCTCCGCCTGGCCGACGGCGAGCCGATGTCGATCGACACCTCGCACCTCCCGGCCCGCCGGTTCCCCGGCCTGCGCCGCGAGCTGTCCCGCCACCACTCCCTCTACGAGACGCTCGCCACCGCCTACGACGTCCACCTGACCGAGGCGGAGGAGACGATCGAGACCGTCCTCGCGACCCCGCACGACGCGCAGCTCCTGGGCGTGGACGTGGGGCTCCCAATGCTCCTTCTCTCCCGCCACGCCTTCGACACGACGGGGCAGCCGGTCGAGTGGGCCCAGTCCCTCTACCGGGGCGACCGCTACAAGTTCATCACCCGCCTCAGCCGCTGACCCGTCCGGCCCGGCCCGCGTCACCCCGGGGCCGGGCCGACGCCGTTGTCAGAGGGTCTTGCTGAGGGCCTTGATGGGCATCTGCAGGTCGGTCAGGAGGTCCAGGTCCTTCTGGGCGGGGCGGCCCAGGGTGGTCAGGTAGTTCCCGACGATGATGGCGTTGACGCCGCCGAGCATGCCCTCGCGGGTGCCGAGGTCGCCGAGGGTGAGCTCGCGTCCGCCCGCGTAGCGCAGGATGGTGCGGGGCAGGGCGAGGCGGAACGCGGCAATCGTCTTCAGCGCCTCGGCGCCCTCGACCAGCGGGAGGTCCGAGAACGGGGTGCCGGGGCGGGGCGCGAGGAAGTTCAGCGGGACCTCGTCCGGTCCGAGGTCGGCGAGCTGGGCGGCGAACTCGGCGCGCTGCTCGACGCTCTCGCCCATGCCGACGATGCCGCCGCAGCACACCTCCATGCCGGCGTCCCGCACCATGCGGAGGGTGTCCCAGCGCTCCTCCCACGAATGGGTGGTGACCACGTTCGGGAAGTGGGAGCGCGCCGTCTCCAGGTTGTGGTTGTAGCGGTGGACGCCCATCGCGGCCAGCTCGTCCACCTGCTCCTGCGTGAGCATGCCGAGCGAGCAGGCGATGTTGATCTCGACGGCGTCGTTGATGGCCTTGACGCCCTCGCGGACCTGCGACATCAGCCGCTCGTCCGGGCCGCGGACGGCGGCGACGATGCAGAACTCGGTCGCGCCGGTCCGCGCGGTCTCCTTCGCAGCCTCGACCAGCTCGGGGATGTTCAGCCACACCGAGCGGACGGGCGACTCGAACGTGCCGGACTGCGAGCAGAAGTGGCAGTCCTCGGGGCAGCCGCCGGTCTTCAGCGACACGATCCCCTCGACCTCGACCTCCGGCCCGCACCAGCGCATCCGGACGTCGTGGGCGAGGGCGAGCAGGTCCTCCAGGCGGTCGTCGGGCAGGGTCAGCACCTGGAGCACCTGGTCCTGCGACAGGCCCTCGCCCGCGTCCAGAACCTGGCGGCGTGCCGTGCCGAGAATGTCCGTGCCGAGGATGTCCGTCACGTGCTCTCCTTGTCGAGGCCGAAGCTGTCGCGGAAGGCGGCGGCGTCGAAGCCGCCGCCGAACGAGGGGGCCAGGCCGCGGTGCGCGGCCACCAGGAACTCCGCCGGGTCCAGGGCGCCGGCCCCCGCGGGCAGCACACCCGACAGCGGTCGAGCCGCGATGGTCTCCAGGTCGCGGATGTTGCTGCGCATGGCGAGGTCCGGGTCGTCCGGCCAGGCGCCGATCACGACGCCGGCGAGCTGCACGCCGCGGTGCGCCATCGCCTCCAGCGTGAGCGCGGTGTGGTTGAGCGTGCCGAGGCCGGGGCGGGCCACGACGACGACGGCGGCGCCGAGCCAGCGCGCCAGGTCAGCGATCGTGGTGCCCTCGTCGTCGTAGCGGACGAGGAGGCCGCCCGCGCCCTCGACGAGCACGAGCCGGCGGCCGCCCGCCAGGTCGCGGACGCGTTCGGCCACGTCCGGCAGCCGGACGGGCGGCAGCCCGGCCGCACGGGCGGCGGCGGCCGGGGACAGCGGGTCGGGGAAGCGCGCGAACTCGTGCACGTCGTCGAGGCCGGCGAGGCGGCGGACCTCGTCGAGGTCGCCGGGCTCACCGGCGGCGGCCCCGGTCTGGCCGGGCTTGACGGCGGCGACGGACGCGCCGCGGGCCGCGGCGACCGCCGCCAGCGCCGCGGTGACGACCGTCTTGCCCACGCCCGTACAGGTCCCGGTAATCACGAGCACACTCACAAAGCGGCACCCTAGCGCGGGCCCTCGGAGCGGACGCCCGCCGGATCCCACAGTCTTCGGCGGCCGTTTTTGTAACGGGGCGGAACCCGGCGGCGGCGCGGGGCGTCCAAGCCCCATGGCCGGACCGTACACACGTTCCCGCCGGCTCCCGGCTCTCGCCTGCGCGGCGCTGACCGCCTGCGCGCTGACCGCCTGCGGAGACGGCTCCGGTGAGACCGGGCCCCCGGCGCACCCCGCACCGTCCACGTCCCCGTCAACGTCCACGGCGTCCCCGTCCACGACGTCCCCCGCCAAGGACGACCCCGCCCAGGAGGAACTCGTGCTCCGGTGGCGGAACACCGGAGGCATCGCCGGCATCGGCGGCCCCGGAAGCGTTCCCGAGTTCTCCCTCTACTCCACGGGACGCGCGGTGGCCGCGTCCCAGGGCCGGCTGACCGAGTACCGCCTGAAACCGGACGCGCTGCGGCGCCTCCTCGCCGAGGCGCGCGCGGCCGGTCTCGGCCGTTCGCACACGGTCGGGTCCGACCGGATCGCCGACGCGATCACCACCGTGGTCACGATGGGCGGCGCGACGACCCGGATCGTCCAGGCGGAGTCGCAGGCCGGCCCGGAGGCCCGCTTCCTGAAGAAGCTGGACCCCGCCGCCTGGCCCGCGTCCCGCCTGTCGGCGAAGCCCGGCCCGTACACGCCGGCGCGGACGGCCGTCCTCGCGGGCGAGACGGCCGGGAGCGGCACCGTCGAGACGTGGCCGCTGGAGCCGCTCGGCGACGGCGAACGGGTGGCCGGAGGCATCTGCACCCTGGCGCCGTCCAAGAAGACGCCCGCCGCGAAGCCCGGCACCGCGTGGCGCAGCGCGGGGAAGACCTACTCCGTCCGCCTCCGTCCCCTGCTCCCCGGCGAGACGTCCTGCCGGGACCTGCGCTAGCGGGCGTCGAGGTCGTCGGCGACCTCCCGGGCGGTGGCGGCCAGCTCCGGGTCCAGCTGGTCGAGGCGGGCGTCGAGGTCGTCGGCGAAGCGGAGGCGCTCCACGTCGGGGGCGGGGACCGCCTCGGGCATCCACGCCGAGTGGATCAGGAACGGCACCGTCGTGCCGTCCGGCGGGGCCAGGACGGCGACCGGGCCCCGTCCGACGTCGGCGGCGTCGAACAGTTCGACGCGGAACCGGTCGTCGTTGTGCACGGCCACGACCAGGTAGCCCTCGTGGCCGCCGGGCTCCGCGCCCGCGTACCGGCTGCCGCCCCGCCCGCGCGGGACGAAGGACGGGGAGGTCGGGTAGTCGTCCAGGGCGAACGTCCACTCCGACAGGGCCTTCAGGTCCCCGCGGTCGTGGCTCACCAGGACGGACGGCGTCTCCTCCGCGGGGAACAGGGACGGGTCGACGCGGCCCGCGTAGTTGCGCAGGGCGCGCTGGTTGATCGCCTCCGGGTGGAACCCGAGGTAGACGAGGTGGTGCCGGGTCGGGGCGGTCTGCCCTTCGATGCTCCAGTCGATGGCGGACAGCTCCGCCTGCCACCACCGTTCGGTGTCGCGGGCGCGGGCGCGTTCCAGGACGCGGCCGGTCTCCGGGTCGAACTGCATGACGGTCGTGAGCGCGGGCGTCATGCCGTGGCAGTACATGCCGCGCAGGGCCGGGTCGACGGGACGGCCATGGGCGTCGATGTCGTCCTCCCGGAGGTACATCCCGATGTCCACGCCCTCGCTGTGCTCCATGACGACCTGGATGCCGTCGGAGTCGTCGTAGCCGGCGTAGAAGTGGTTGACCTCGGGTGCGAGGCGGAACTCGGTGCAGGTGACGGTGTCCCGCCCGGGGACCAGGTCGTCCTTGCGGATCAGCAGGACGGGCCCGTCCGGGTTGTTCGGGGCGGTCCGGTCCCCGCCGAAGATCTCGTCGACCTCGATCTTGAAGGCGGTGTCGGCGAGGACGAGCCAGTCGCGGGTCTGCGTGATGGTGTGCGTCGCCTGCGGCAGCGCCGCGCCCTCGACGGCCCAGCGCTGCACGCGGGTGCCGGTCCCGTCGTAGCGGATCACCGACACGGCGCCGGTCAGCACGTCGCGGCTGACGCTCCACAGGCAGCCGCGCTCGGGGTCGACCACGGGGTGCGCCGTGGTGGAGACCAGCGGCAGGACGGCGTGGTCCAGGGCGGGCTTCCAGTCGTCGCGGCGCCCGACCTCGGCGACGAACTCCAGCGTGACCGGGTCGACCTCGACGGGGCGCCCGGCGTCCCAGGTGGCGAAGAGGCGGTCGCCCCACGGGAGCGGCGCGGTGTTGGCGGCGTTGACGAACCCCCAGGGCGAGTCGGTGCCGACCGCTCCGGCGGTGAACAGGCCGGGGCGCTTGCCGCGCAGCCGGACGGACGGGGTGTCGATCACGCGGGCGCGCCAGGGGAACCGCCCGTCCGGGCCGGGCCGGAGCGGCATCCGCGCCATGATCCCGTCGCCGAAGAACGCGTGCCGGGGGCGGGTCCGCTGGTCGGAGGTGCTGACGACGTAGTGGCCGCGCACGTCGTCCGGCCAGGCGCCGGCGATGACCTCCAGGTCCATGTCGGAGATGTCCTGCGTGCCGAGGATGGAGCGGGGAACCGGCATCAGCCCTCCAGAGGCTATTGACTTCACGTCAATAAACAGCCCTCCGCCCGGCACCGTCAAGGCCGCCCGGTCGTCGTCGGGTACCGTGGTCCGGCGCGGCCCGCCGGTCGCGCGTCCAAGGGCTGGAGAAAGCACCCATGCGCATCGTGGACGGACCCCCGGTGTCCGCTGAGGTGGTCGTGCGGGCGGCGCGTCCCGAGGAGTACGCGCTGGTCGGAGACCTGACCGTCGAGGTGTACGTGCACGGCGGGCTGGTGTCGCCCGAGTCGTCGTACGTGCGGACGCTGCGCGACGCCCCCGACCGGGCCGCCAAGGCCGAACTGCTCGTGGCCGAGGTCGCGGGCGAGGTCGCCGGGGCCGTCGCGTACTGCCCGCCCGGCAGCCCGTACGCGGAACTGGCCGGGCCCGGCGAGGCCGAGTTCCGGATGCTCGCCGTCCGGGAGACGGCGCGCGGGAAGGGCGCGGGACGCGCCATGGTGCGGGCGTGCGCCGAGCGCGCGCGTGCGGCCGGGCTCCGCGGGCTGCGGCTGTCGACGCAGCCCAACATGGACTCCGCGCATCGGATGTACGAGCGGATGGGGTTCGTCCGCACCCCCGAGCGGGACTGGGCGCCCGTGCCGGGCGTCGACCTGCTGACCTACGCGCTCGCCCTGTAGGAGGCCCGGCCCCGGCCAAGAGGCCCCGGCGCCCCGGCTACGAGGTGCTCTCCAGGGCGCCGTGCTCGGCGCAGCGGGCCGTCCAGCCGAGCGGGGTCACCTGGACGATCATCCGGCGGCGGCAGCGCGCGCAGTAGCGGGGCGGTTCCATCTCGCGGGCGGCGCGGCAGGCGGCGTGGTCGCCGTCGGCGGCGGGCTCACCGCAGCGGTCGCAGTACACGGGCCTACCCTACGACGCCGCGCATGCGGGCGACCATGCCGGTGTCGTAGGTTCCCGCCGCGAACTCGGGGCGGCCGAGCAGCTCGCGCAGGAAGGGCAGGTTCGTCGGCGGCCCCTCGATGCGGAACGCGTCCACGGCGGCGCGCGCCCTGGCCAGCGCGTGCTCGCGGTCGTCGCCGCGGACGGACAGCTTCGCGATCAGCGGGTGGTAGTGCGGGGTGACGGTGTTGCCCTCGGCGTAGCCGGCGTCGATGCGGATGCCGTCGCCCACGGGCTCCTCCCACACCTTGATCTCGCCGGACCCGGGGAGGAACCGCTGCGGGTCCTCGGCGTGGACGCGGAACGCGATGGCGTGGCCGTGCGGCGCGGCGCCGGTGAACGAGACGGGCTCGCCGGCGGCGATGCGGAACTGCTGCTCGACGAGGTCGATGCCGGTGACCATCTCGGTGACGACGTGCCCGGACGGCAGGCGGGTGCTCATCTCCAGGAAGTAGAACTCCCGCGCGGCGGGATCGACGAGGAACTCGACGCTGCCCGCGCCCCGCAGCCCGACGGTCTCGCCCGCGCGGACCGCGGCGGCCGCCATGCCGTCGCGGAGGCCGGGGTCAAGGCCCGGCGACGGGGTCTCCTCGACGATCTTCTGGTACCGGCGCTGGACGGAGCAGTCGCGCTCGCCGAACGCGACGACCGTGCCGTCCGCGAGGCCGAGGATCGGCACCTCGATGTGCCGGGCGCCCGGCACGTACCGCTCGATGAGCACCTCGCCGTGCCCGAAGACGCGTTCGGCGGCGGCGCGGGCCGCCGCGTAGGCCGCGCGGAGGGACGGCTCGTCGTGCGCGGCGGCGAGGCCGAGGCCGCCGTCGCCCGCGGCGGGCTTCACCATGACGGGGTAGCCGATGCGCGCGGCCTCCTCGACCGCCGTAGCGGCGTCCGGGACGGGCTCCCAGACACCGGGCGCGACGGGGACGCCCGCCTCCTTCATCAGGTTCCGGGCGTTGATCTTGTCGCCCATCCGGGCGACGGCGAGCGGCGGCGGGCCGACCCAGACCAGGTCGCGGGCCGCGGCCTGGCGGGCGAACGAGGCGCTCTCGGCGAGGACCCCGTCGCCGGGATGGACGGCCCGCGCGTTGGTGCGGTGCGCGGCCTCCAGGATCGCGGCGGTGTTGAGGTAGCTGCGGGCCGGGTCGGCGGGGCCGATGAGGACGGCCTCGTCCGCCTCGGCGACGAACGGCAGGTCGGCGTCGGCCTCGGAGTACACGGCGATGGCCTTGAGGCCCATCGCGCGGGCGGTGTGCAGGATCCGGCCGGCTATCTCCCCGCGGTTAGCCACGAGGACGGACTCGAACACGGCGGACGCTCCCCTCGCGAACGGGCGGGACCGGGCGTCCCGACCGTGCCGAGACTAGTGCGGATCGACGCCGGGCGCGGGCTGGGCGAGGTTGAAGAGGCCGCCGTCCACGACGGCCCTGCCGAAGGGGCGGGCGAGTTCGGCGAGGCGCTCGCAGCCGTCCTCCCCCAGGGCGGTGTAGGCGGGAAGGGCCAGCTCGTCGGTGCGGTCCTCGATGGCCTGGCGGAACGCCTCGCCCTCGGGCGTGAGGGATTCGCCGTCCAGCAGGCCGCGGCCGCGGAGGCGCTCGGCGGTCGCGTCCCACTGCTCGGCGGGCCAGGCCCGGGTCGCCGTGAGGAACGCCTTGGGCAGGGTGCCGGTGGCCGCGTGCAGCACGAGGGCCTCGATCGGGGTGACGCCTTCGGCGGTGAGGACGGCGATGTGGCCGTCGCCGCGGAATTCGCGGAGGAGGGTCTGCGCCCACCAGAGCTGGAGGACCGGCTCGTCCGGCCAGGGCTGGGCCGCGTGCGCCGCGAAGAGGGCCCTCCCCTGGGCGTGGTCGCCGGCGGCCTCGGCGGCGCGGCGGGCCAGCGAGACGGTCTCCGCCAGGCCCGGGAGCCGGTCGATGCCGCCGCGGCGGAGCGCGGCGGCGGCCGCTTCCGCCCGTCCGGCGAGCACCCGCTCCGGGGACGTCTTCTCCCAGGCCCCCGGGAGGGCGCCGCGGACGACGTCGGGGTTGAAGTTGTAGAACGTCGCGATGACGACCTCGGCGGAGGCGCGCCCGAACGCGGCCGCGCGGGAGGCGAAGTAGGCGGTCTGCGCGTCCAGGCCGAGTGCCGCGTACCGCTCCGTCGCCTCCGGCACGAAGTAGATCATCGCGTGCACCGGTTCCAGCCGCCGCCATGCCCGCCGTGCCGCTCGCATCCGCCGCCTCCGTGTCGTCGCCGTGTCTTCGCCGTGTCGTCAGGCCGCCGCGTCGCCGTGCCGCGATCGTCCCGACCGTACCCGCCGGCCGGGAGATCCGAATCTAATTCGGTCGTGATGGCGGGTCAATACGCGCGCCCGCCATCTCGGGGGGCGCGCGGGAGCGAGGGGTTCTCCGCGTCAGGGGGCGCGGCGGCGGTCGATCTCCGGGAGGGTCTCGATGACGCTGCGCAGGTGCGCGCGGGCGGCGCGTTCGGCGGCGTCCGGGTCGCCGGCGGCGATCGCGTCGATGATGGCGAGGTGCTGCGGCAGGGACGCCTGCGGCCGGCCCGGGTGCATGGCGAGGCGGAACTGGTGCCGGACGTTCTGCGCGCGGAGCCGTTCGAGGACGTCGGACGCCGTCCGCTGCCCGCTGATCTCGCGGACGCGGCGGTGCAGGCGCTCGTTCAGCCGGGAGTAGCCGAGCACGTCGCCGGACGCGACGGCGGCGCGCATCTGCGCGCCGATCTCCCGCAGCTCGGCGGCGTCGGACTCGGTGGCGCGGGCGGCGGCCTTGGCGGCGCACAGCCCCTCGATCACCATCCGGACCTCGGAGATCTCGACGGCCTCGGTGAGCGAGACGGCGCGGACGCGGGCGCCGCGGTTCTGCACGCGCTCGATGAGCCCCTCGTTGGCCAGCTCGGCGAGCGCGGCGCGGACGCCGGCGCGGCTCGCGGCGAACTGCTCGGACAGGTCCGCCTCGATCAGCCGCTGGTTCGGGACGAACTCGCCGCTGAGGATCGCCTCGCGGATCCCGTCCACCACGTCGGCCACCGGCACTCCTGGATTGTCGCCATTTTTGTCGCTGATCTACTGTAGCCGATGCGGGACGTCACGTCAGGGAGGGGAACGGCAATGCCGACCATCGCGGTGCTGGGGCTGGGCGAGGCGGGCGGCGCGATCGCGGGCGATCTCGTCGCGGCGGGCGCGGTCGTGCGGGGCTACGACCCCGCCGTTCCCGCGCCGGACGGGGCGGTCGGCTGCGGCGGCGAGGCCGAGGCCGCGGCCGGCGCCGATCTCGTGCTGAGCGTCAACAGCGCGCACGACGCCGCCGCGGCGCTCAGGGCCGGCGCCGGGGCGGTCGGCGGCGGCGCCGTCTGGGCCGATCTGAACACCGGGTCCCCCGGGCTGAAGCGCGAACTCGACGCGATCGCGCGGGAGCGCGGCGTCCGGTTCGCCGACGTGGCGATCATGGCCCCGGTGCCGGGCCGCGGGCTCCGCACGCCGCTGCTGGCCAGCGGAGGCGGCGCGCGCGGGGTCGCGGACGTCCTGCGGCCGCTCGGGGCCGGCGTCGAGGTGATGGACGGCGCCGCCGGGCTGGCCGCGGAGCGCAAGCTGCTGCGCAGCGTGTTCTTCAAGGGCCTCGCCGGGGCGGTGGTCGAGGCCCTCGACGCCGCGCGGGCGGCCGGGTGCGAGGACTGGCTCCGCGCGAACATCGCCGAGGAGCTCGCCGCGGCCGGCGGGCACACGGTGGACCGGCTCGTCGGCGGCACCCGCAGGCACGCCGTCCGCCGCGCCGCCGAGATGGAGGCGGCGGCGACCATGCTGGACGAGCTGGGCGTGCCCAACCCGATGGCCGCCGCCAGCCGCGACCTGCTGCGGCGTCTCGCCGGCTGACCCCGCCCCCCTCTGTCCGGGCGCGCCCGGGTCAGCCGACCGGCGGGGTGCCGTGGGTGTGGAACGACTCGATCGTCTTCAGGCCCCACGCCTGGCCCTTCGCGCGCTCCGCCTCCGTCCAGGTGATCGTCTTCCAGTCCGGCGCCAGGATGAGGCGGGCGACCGGGTTGCACAGCTCGATCCGGTTGCCGCCCGGCTCGTAGACGTAGAGGAAGAACGTCTGCTGGATGGCGTGCTTGTGCGGCCCGGTCTCGATGAACACGCCGTTGTCGAGGAAGATGTCCGCGGCGCGGAGGATGTCCTCGCGGGTGTCGGTGGCGAACGCGATGTGGTGCAGGCGGCCGCGCGTGCCCGTCCAGTCCCGCGTGTAGACGAGGTCGTAGGACTTGTTGGTGAAGGTCAGCCACCGCGCGCCGATCCCGCCGTCGTCCAGCCGGATCTGCTCGGTGGCGTGCGCGCCCAGCACGTCCCGGACGAAGTCGGTGCTCGGCTCGACGTCCGCGGCGAGGAAGTTGACGTGGTCGAGGCGGCGGACGCACACGCCCAGCGCCGGGTACGCCTGCGCCTGGTTCTTCAGCGCCGGCGCGAGCTCCGGCGGCGCCTCGAACCACTCCGACTCCCAGTAGACCTCCAGCTCGTGGCCGTCGGGGTCGCGGAACACGTAGGTCGGGCCGATGCCGGGGTCGCCGTCCCGCCAGCCGACGCCGAGCCCCGCGTCCTCGATCGCCCGGACGCGCCGGTCCAGCGCCTCCTGCGAGGACGCGCGCAGCCCCGTCCGCCGGATGCCGGACGTGCCGTGCGCGGTCAGCTTGAGGGTGTGGTGCTCGTAGTCGTCCCACGTGCGCAGGTACACCGAGTCGCCCTCGGTCCCGACCTCGGTGAGGCCCATGACGCGGGTGAAGAACCACAGGCTCTTCTCGGGTTCGGGCGTCAGCAGCTCGACGTGGCCGACGTGCGCGATCTCGTGCTTGATGGTCATGGCCAGCTCCGGGGGAAGACGGTTCCGTCGAAGAGTTTGCGCGCCGTCCGGACGATGCTGGACCGCCGGACGGCCGTGCCGTCGAGCTCCACCACCACGTCCAGGCGGCCGGTCGGATGCTCGACGCTCATCGGCGCGCCCGGCGGCGGGAACTCGGCGAGGTCGTGGCCCACGGCGCCGTCGATGAGCAGCGCGGTGGCGACGCTGACCGCGCCGAGGACGCCGATCGAGGTGTGCATGCGCAGCGGGATGAACGTGCGGGTGCAGATCATGCCGCCGTCGCGGGGCGGCGCGACGAGGGTCGTCTTCGGCACCGAGGCGGCCGAGACGTCGCCGAGACCCATCAGCCCGCCGGCCCGCAGCCGCAGCGACTGGACGCGGTCCCGCAGGTGGGACAGGTCGGTCTCGTACCCGGTGGCGCCGAGGTCGGACGCGGCGGCGACCACGACCGGCATCCCGTTGTCGACGCAGGTGACCTCGACGCCGTCGATCACGTCGCGGACGCGGCCGGTCGGCAGCAGCGCCCCGCAGGTGGAGCCCTCCGTCCCGGCGAAGTCGAGGTCGATCCGCGCCGCCGTGCCGGGCACGCCCGAGACGGCGGTCCCGCCGTCGTAGTCGACCGCGCCGCCGGGCGTCGGGAACGCGGCGGTCGCCACGCTGCCCGTGTTCAGCATCCGGATGCGGACGACGGTCCGGTCGCCGCCCGCCGGCACGAGCCCGCGCTCGACGGCGAACGGGCCGACGCCGGCGAGCAGGTTCCCGCAGTTCTGCCGGTCGGAGACGGTCGGCTCCTCCACGCCGAGCTGCAGGAACAGGTAGTCGACGTCGGCGGCCGCGTCGGCGGACGGCGCCACGATCGCGGCCTTGCTGGTCAGCGGGTGCGCGCCGCCGATCCCGTCGATCTGCCGCGGGTCGGGGGAGCCCATGGCCCGCAGCAGCAGGCCGTCGCGCTCGGCCGGGTCGGACGGCAGGTCCGCGGCCAGGAAGTACGCGCCCTTGGACGTCCCGCCCCGCATCAGCATGCAGCGGACACCGGTCACCGTTCGGCGCTCCCCGTCCGCTCGGCGTACCGGGCGTGGTCGACGTACTCGATGCCCATCCCGGCGAGCCGGTCGCGGAGGCCGTACCGGTCGAGGCCGAGTTCGCCCTTCTGGAACGCGGCGCGGGTCGCGGCCTCCTTCTCCTCGCGGGCCCGCGCGGCCCGCACCGCCTCGGCGGCCGACTCGCGCTCGACGCGGACGACGCCGTCGTCGTCGGCGACGATCACGTCGCCGGGCCGGATGAGCCGCCCGCCGATCGTCACCGGCACGTTCACCGAGCCGGGCGTGGCCTTCACCGTGCCCTGCGCGCTGACGGCGGCCGACCACACCGGGAAGCCCATCGCGTGCAACCCGGCGACGTCCCGCACGCCCGCGTCGATGACGAGCCCGCGCACGCCGCGGTACTGGAGCGCGGTCGCGAACAGCTCGCCGAACATGCCGTCGGTGGACGGCGACGTGGTGGCGACCACCAGCACGTCCCCCGGCCGGCACTGCTCGACCGCGACGTGGATCATCAGGTTGTCGCCCGGCCACGACAGGACGGTCACCGCCGTCCCGGCGATGGAGGACCCGAGGTGCACCGGCCGGATGGACGGGCCGAGGTACCCGGTGCGCCCCATGGCCTCGTGGACGGTGGCGACGCCGAAGCCGGCGAGCGCGTCGACCGCGGCGGCGTCCGCGCGCGGCGGGTCGGTGACGACGACCGTCCTCATGCCAGCTCCGCCGTGGTCTGCGGGTACAGCCGGACGAACGCCTCGGCGCGGGTGTCGTGCGGCAGCCCGAGGTTCGGGCCCGCGTTGCGCTTCAGCTGCACGCCCCGGCGCTTGGCCAGGTCGGTGTAGTAGTCCCACATGTGCACCTGGGCGGGCAGGCATTCCATCGCGGCGCGCTTCTTCTCGAACACCGGGGTGATGTCGAGGAGCACGTCCGGCTTGAAGTCGCACTGCTCGGGCTGGTGCGGCTCGAAGAAGAACACCGGCGGCGCTCCCAGCGGTTCACCGGGCGCGTCGTAGCCGATGGCCTGCGCGAGCACGCGCGCCTGCAGCGCCATCCGCGCCGCGGCCGGGTGGTCGCCGTTGTAGGGGTCGCTGAGGGTGTGCGTCAGGACGACGGCCGGCTCGACGTCCCGGTAGATCCGGACGAGCCGGTCGACCAGCTCCTGCGTCTCGGCGAGGGGGTAGTCGCCGGCGTCCAGGAACTCGATCTCGGCGCCGAGCGCGGCGGCGGCCGCCTCGGCCTCGTCCCGCCGCAGCTTCTTGATCTCGTCCAGCCCCTTGCCCTCGCGCCAGGCGCGGGCGGACTCGCCGCGCTCGCCGTAGCTCAGGCACACCACCTTCGCGCGGTCGCCGCGCGCCGCGGCCAGCGCGATCGCGCCCGCGGCGCGCCAGACGAAGTCGCCGGCGTGGGCGCTGACGACGAGCAGGGGGTTGGGGGAGGGAGAATTACTCATGGTCCCGTACTCTCCGCCTTGTAACCCAAATTGTCAACAATTCTGCGGACAACAGCACGGCGGGTCGGGGCCGACGGCGTACGCGAGGCTCTCCCGGACGGATCGGACGGATCGGACGGGTACACGCCGAGCAGCACGGCCAGCGGCGCGAAGTACGGCTGCGGAGTCCTCCGGTCGGCACCGCATCGCCGTTCCCCGGGGCGGGCGCCCGAACCAAGGGGCCACCGCGGGGCGCGCCGGATATGGGTGGCGGCGCCCCCGCGGTGGCCGGTCTCGGGCGGCCGGCCGTGAGCGGCCGGGCGCGGGGTCAGCCCTTGGCCGGGTCCAGGGACGCGACGGCCTCGGGGGTGAGCTTGGCGGCGCGCTCCCGCTGCGGGAAGCGGCCGACGTCGATGCGCGCGACCTCCCTGGCGGTCCGGTAGTCGATCACCGAGACCTGGTCGTCCTCGGCGAGCGAGACGAAGCAGTCGCGGCCGTTCGGGCTCGTCTGCGTCCAGTACGGGAGGGCGCCGGCCGCGTAGGCGACGGTCCCGTCGGTGGTCAGGCCGGGCCGGGACACGATGGAGACGTAGTCGTCGATCGTCCCCGCCACGCACAGCTTGGACTCGTCGGCGTTCATCGCCATGCCGTGGTGCGCGGAGTTCTGCGGGTAGTCGTCCGGCTTCATCGCCGCGGCCCTGTCGCTGAACGGCATCTGCACCGTCCGGACGGTCTTCCCGGCCGCCAGGTCGTACTCGACGAACCCGTTGAGGTAGGAGAGCTGCGCGTACATCGTCCGGTTGTCGCGGGTGAACGCCGCCGGGCGGATCCCGTACTCGAAGGAGTAGGTGCGCAGCGGCTTGAACGTCCGCGCGTCCACCGCCGTGACGGCCCTCGACCCCTTCAGCCCGTTCAGCAGCTTGGGCAGCGACGTGATGCCGATGCTGGAGTTGTAGAGGATCGTCCCGTCGGGCGAGTAGTCGTTGGCGTGCGGATAGGTTCCGGTGGCGAAGCTCGTCCGCAGTTCCCCGGTCGCGGTGTCGATGACCTCGGCCTTGCTCGCGGTGGTGGCCGAGACGATGAACTGCCGCCCGTCCGCCGACAGCGCCGCGTGGTCGGCCTTGAAGCCCTCGGTCTTGCGCCGCCACAGCATCGTCCCGGTGGCGATGTCGAACGCGACGGCGTCCGACAGCGCGCCCCGCGAGACGTAGATCGTCCTGCCGTCCGGGGAGACGGCCATGTCGTCGACGAGCTTGCGGTAGCCCTGCGCGGCGTTGACGGCCTCGTAGCCGATGCGCTCGACCGGGTTCATCGCGTCCAGGCGCTCTTGCAGGTCCGGGACGACGTCGAGGGAGCCGAGGTTCCGGTAGGCGGCGGTGTCGATGAAGCTGACGGTGCCGCCCTGCCCGTTGCCGACGGCCATCACGTCCCGCAGCGCCGCCGCCTCGGCGGGGCCGGCCGCCCGCGCGGGCGGCGCGGTCGCGGCCGTCGCCGCGAGGACGGCGCAGCCGAGCAGCGCGGTCCGTCTTCGGAGACTTCGGGAAGGCATCGCGTCCTCCAGTGGGGGGTAGGTCTCCGGTTTGAAAACGACCCTGTTCGAACTTTGGTTACTGGACAGTAATCGAGGGTGATGTGCGACACAAGGCCCGGATGCGGGAAAATGTCGCCCGAGTACGTGGGAGGAGCCAGGTGACGGGCAGGCGCGCGAGTCCTACCGGCAGGTACGGAGGCAGATCCGCAGCCGAGCGGCGCGCCGAGCGCCGCCGCAGATTCCTGGACGCCGGGCTGGAGACGTTCGGCCGCGGCCCCGGCTACCGGGCCACCACGGTCGCCGCGCTCAGCGAGGCCGCCGGCCTCTCCACCCGCCAGTTCTACGAGGAGTTCCGCACCCTGGAGGACCTCCTCGCCGAACTCCACCTCGAGGTCAACGACGGCGCCGAACACGAGGTCGTCGCCACCCTGCCGTCCGTCGACGGCCTCGACCTCGCCGAACGCACCGCGCGCCTCTTCCACGCCTACGCCGCCAGCATCACCGCCGACCCGGCCCGCATCCGGATCGCCTTCGTCGAGATCATCGGGGTCAGCCCCCGGATGGACCGGCAGCGCCTCACCCGCCGCGCCCGCTGGGTCGACTTCCTCTGCGCCGAGGCGGCCGCCGCCGCCGACCGCGGCGAGATCGCCGACCGCGACTACCGGATCGCCGCGACCGCCTTCATCGGCAGCATCAACGGCCTCCTGCACGACTGGAGCGCCGGCTGGGTGGACGCCACCCTCGACGAGGTCATCGACGAACTCGTCCTGATGCTCCTCGGCCGGCTGCACGCCCCCGACCGGCGGCCCCCTATCCCCTGACAGCGCTACGTGGGTCGGCCGACAGCCTCGGCCCACCCGCACCCGGCGACGCACTGGCACGGCTGTAGCAGCAGGTCAGGGGCGGGTGTGGGCGGCGCCGTCGGGCAGCGCGGGGGCGATGAGGGCCAGGCGGGCGCCGGTCGGGTCGGTGACGATGCAGAAGCGGCCCGGCTCGATGTCGCTCGGCGGAATGTGGATCCGGCCGCCGAGTTCGACGGCCCGGGCGGCGGAGTCGTCGCAGTCGGCGACCCAGAAGTAGGGGATCCAGTGGGGCGGGTAGCCGGGCGGCCAGTGCTCGTCCATCGACACCATGCCCGCCACGGACCAGTCGCCGACCTTCCAGTTGGTGTAGACGGAGGCGTAGTAGTCGCGGTCGACGGCCTTCCAGCCGAAGACGGCGCCGTAGAAGTCGCGGGCCGCGTGGATGTCGCGGCAGGCCAGCTCCACCCAGCACATCGCGGACGGCTCGTCCACGACGCCCGCGCCCTGCAGGTGGTAGGGGTACCAGAGGGCGAAGTCGGCGCCCTCCGGGTCGGAGCACAGCGCCATCTGCCCGAGGTCGGCGACGGCGGTCGGCTCGACCAGGACCAGGCCGCCCGCGGCGCGCACGGCGTCGGCCGAGGCCGGGACGTCGTCGGTGCGGAAGTAGCACGTCCACGAGGAGGGCAGGGAGTCGTCCGCGAGGGTCTGCATGCCGGCGGTCTCCGGCCCCCCGGCGTCGCCGAGGGCGAAGATCTCGTACTCGCCGATGTCGGTGGTCAGCGTGTAGGAGGTCCAGCCGAACAGGTCGCAGTAGTACCGCTTCGACCGCTCCGGGTCGGGGCTCGCCAGTTCCACCCAGGTGGGGAAGCCGGGGGTGTACGAGGTCACCTCGGGCATCGCCGCTCCCCGGCAGGCCGGTTCCGGACAGCTCGCATGCCACCACGGTAGGAAGGCGTGCGCAATCTGCGCTGTCCGGAATCCCCAAGATCGCTCAAATGGTCTCAGGTGCTGACGACCGCCTGGAGGAGCCCCCACACGAAGTGGGCGACGTACGTGCCGCCGTCCGGCGCGGTGATGGTCGCGTGCCAGCGGCTCGGCGCGTCGCCGTCCTGGTGGGCGACCGCACCGAACCGCGCGTCGACGTCGCCCACCGTGCACGACCACGGGACGAGGTCGTCGACGCTCTTCAGCTCCGGCACCGGGACGCCGTCGTCGCGGACGAGCCACTCCTGCACGACCGAGCCGTCCGGCGCCATCATGATCTCGAAGCGGAGGCCGGGCCACAGCGGCAGCGGCGGCCACCACGCGGTCGCGCAGGCGACGTCGCCGATCCGCCGCTCAGCGGCGCCGGCGGGCGGGCCGAGGACGGCCTCGTAGCGGCGGCTCCCGCGCGGGAACGTCCGGGACCGCAGGACGCGCTGCCAGCGCGCGTTCGCCTCCCGCATCTCGGTCCGGGACGCGCCGAGCGCGCGCACGGCGTCCTCGACGAGGCCCGGCTGGTAGTCGGCCATGCGGCGGAGCAGCACGAGCTGGAACTCGCGCCGCGCGAATCCCTTCATCCCCGGGCACGCTACCCGGTTCCACAGGGGAGCCGTGCTCACGGCTCGTGTTCCGGCGATCCCGGCCGGTCAGGACTTGCGGGCGCCGATGGCGGCCGCGATCTTCGGCCAGCTCTTGGCCAGCTCGACCTTCCAGTACTTCCAGTTGTGCATGCCGGGGCCGTAGAGGTTCGCGGTGATCGGCACGCCCGCCTGCTTCGCCGCCGCCACGAAGTTCTCGTTCATGGTCCCGGCGAGCTGCTCGCCGATGCGTCCCGCGTGGGTCGGCGGGGTGCTCGCGGGGTCGTAGGGGCCGGGCTGGCCGTTGCCGCACGAGACGTAGACGCCGACGCCCTTCAGCTTGGACACGTTGACGGTCGCGTCGTGCGCCCGCCAGTTCGCCCGCGCGGTGAGCGGGTCGCCCCAGATGGCGGTGCCCGCGTCGCGGTTCATGGACGTCAGGATGACCGGCATGCCCGGCGCGGTGATGTTGAGGGCGCCGCTGTAGGACGCGGCGTACTTGAACTTGCCGGGGTGCCGCTCGGCGTAGGTGATGGCGCCCTGACCGCCCGACGACAGGCCGATCGCCGCGCGCACGCCGCCGGCGTGGAAGTTGCGCTCCATCAGCGGGATGACCTCGTTGATGTGGAAGGTCTCCCACTCGGGGATGCCGCCCTTGCCGCCGTTCCACCAGTTGGTGTACGAGCCGTTCCAGCCGCCCTCGGGCATCACGACCATCGCGTTGTACGGGCCGACGACCTGCTCGATGTTGGAGTCCTTCGTCCAGGACGTGTACTTGTTGCTGCCGCCGTGGTAGGCGTACACGACCGGCCACGTCTTGGTGGTGTTGGACTTCCAGCCCTTGGGGATCATCACGCGGGTCTTCACCGCCGCGCCGAGCGCGGGCGAGGCGATCGTGACGTCGAACTGCCGCGAGTTGACCTTCTTCACCCCGGTGATGGTCGCGCCGTCCGGGGCCTTGGCGTACTTGCCGGACCCGGTGCCCGCCGGCAGGTGCGGCTGCGAGCCGTGGCTTCCGCGGTTGGTGTCGGGGTCGCCGGTGCCCGGCGAGCCGCCGCCCGTCTTGAACGGGTTGCTGTTCAGCGGGACGCTCGGCAGTTTCGGCGCCGCCTTCGGGGATGCGCTCGCGGGCGCCCCGGGCGCGGACGGCTGCGTCGCCGGCCCGAAGGAGGGGATCGTCTGGGAGTTGCCCGACGCCTCCGACCTGCCGGTCGGGACGCCGATGCCGGCCTGTGCCAGGCCGACCATGACGGTGGGCAGCAGCACGGCGGCCGCCGCGGTGCCCGCGATGGCGATCTTCCTGTCGGTACGCTTCTTCATGTACTCCCCAGCCGCTCGGGCCTTCGGCCCGCCGCTCTGCTCGTCCGAAGAAACTACTGTCCCGGACGTCACACCCGCAAGTATTGGCAAAAAATGCAATAAAGGTGAGACAAGCTGCGCCGCCGTCCGCGGAACGCGCCGGACACGGCCCCTCTTACGTGACCCTCGTCACTCGCCCGCCGCTCCCCCGTTCCCTCCCGTTCCCGGCCGGATCGACTGCGCGTGCCGGAACACGTTGCGGGGATCCCAGTGCCGCTTGACCTCCTGGAGTTTCGCATAGGCGTCCTTGTAGTACAGCGTTTCCCACGACTGGCCCGACTCGTTCCATCGCCGATCACCGAGATCGGCGTCCGGATACCCGATGTAGCAGCCGTCCGTGGTCTCGCCGTCCGCCACGGGCACGCCGCCGGTCTCGGCGAACGTCGCCTTGTAGGCGTCGCGTATCCACGCGATGTGGGCGTCCTCGCAGGCGTCCTGTTCCGTCCAATAGACCTGGTACTGCACTTTCAGAATGGAATCGCGCTGCCTTACCGCGGTCTGGCGCAGCGGCCTGTTGATGGCGCCGCCGTACGAATCGACCTGAATGAGCGCCTGCCCGTTCACGTAGCCGGTGTACTGCTCCTTGCCGAGGAACGCCCACATGGCGTCGATCTGCCGGCCGGTGAACGGCCTGCGCAGATAGGCGGACTTGTACTTGCCGCAGCGGTTCCCGCCGCCCGCGTCCAGCACCTGCGTCGCCGTCAGCCACGGCATCACCCGCGGGACGTCCAGGTGGAGGAAGTGCTCCCCCATCACCGAGCGCATCGCCGTCGCCCGCGGCCCGGTCCGCCCGCCGACGGCCGCGAGGAAGTCGGCCATCGCCGTCGGCCCGTCCGGGTCGTCCGCGTCCACCTGCGCCAGCATCCCGATCTGCCCGTTGCTCACATGGTTGAGCTTGAGCATCGCGAACAGCTTCCCGGCCGCCGCCGACGGATTCTGGTGGTCGCGGAAGTACTCCCCGAACGCCGTCACCAGGGCGGCGAACCCGTCCTTGGTGAAGTCCTCCCAGTCCCATGCCAGGGCCGTCAGCAGCACCTGCCTCGGCGGCTGCGGAAGGCCCCGGAACCAGAACCGGGTGACCAGCCCGAAGTTCCCCCCGCCTCCCCCGGTGTGCGCCCACCACAGCTCGTACGACTTCGGGTCCCGGTCGTCTCGGGTGGCCACGACCAGCCTGACGTTCTTGTCCTCGTCCACCACCGCCACCTCCACCGCGTAGAGGTAGTCGACGGTGAGCCCGTGCTGCCGCGACAGCAACCCGAACCCGCCCGCCGGGACGTGCCCGCCCAGACCCACCGAAAAGCACGACCCGCCCGGCAGCACCTTCCCGCTGACCGGATACAGATGGCGGTAGACGTGCCAATTCGTCGCCCCGGCCTCGACGCAGTACGCCTTCAAGGAACTGTCGTACGACACCCCGCACATCGGGCTCACGTCGAGGATCGCCCGCACGTCGTCCCCGCACACGAAGTCCTCATAGCAGTGCCCGCCGGCCCGCACCGCGATCCGCGCGCGCGCCGGGTCCTCCGGCGTCTCGGCCACCGCCTCGGCGAGCGCGGCCCGCGCCTCCTCGGGCGTCCGCGCCAGCCGCACGTACTCCGGCGCGGCGATCCACCGCTGGTTGAACCCCCGGCTGAGCGCCGGATACCGCCTGTCACCGGACCGGACGACCGTGGCCGGCAGTGCCGGCAGCTCGCTCATGACCCCAACGCCCCCGCGCAGCTCGGAGAAAGGACGCGAGTGACCCTTCCCAGGCACCTCGGTATGCAGTCGTTCAGATACGCATGGTTATCGCCGCGGAGAGGTCGTCGAGCAGCACTTCGGCGACCTGCTCCTCCAGCACGGCCGCACCTCGCTCCCTCATGTGCCGGCCCAGGTCCGGGTCCCATGGGGCCTCGCCGACCCGGCCGGGATCCGGGAGGGCGCCCTGCTCCGCTCCGTCCGCGGCGGCGAGGTAGTCGCCGGACGGCCAGCGCGAGGACGGTCGGGTTCTCGGTCACCCACACGTCCGCCGCGTCCGGGCGGAGGCCGGGTGAGCCGCGCAACTGCTCCAGGGTCACCACTGCGGCCTGGCCCGCGTCCGCCCACATCCGGAGCGTCCGGGCGAGGACGCCGTCGCCGGCCGGCCTCAGCCCCGCGACGAGGACGGTCGTGGACAGCGTGTCGCACTCCACCCCCGAACGCTCCCACAGCGCCCTGCGCTCGGACGCGTCCGCGGGCGGCTCGGTCCCGTGCCGGATCGCCTGGGCGCGCAGGACGAGCCTGGACAGGCGTCCGCCGTCGTCCAGCGCGTGCGAGTCGCCGAGCAGGCCGGTCGCGAGGGATTGCAGGGGCCCGCCGTCCGAGGGCAGGGCGGCGAGCACTTTCAACGCCCGCTCCAGAAGGGCGCGGGTCGACGGCACGGATCCCGTGACGAGCCGGTCGACGGCCTCCGCGCGGGCGGCGAACACCAGCTCGTCGCATTCGCGCTCGTCCTCCACGGCCAGTGCGAGCGCCTCGGCGTCGAGCGCGGCGAGCTGGACGCAGCCGCGCGCCCAGCCGTCGAGCGCCTCCGCCAGCCGGTCCCGTTCGCGCTCGTGCCGCAGGCGGGCCCCGTCGCGCGCCAGCGCCATCTCCGCCAGTCCTCCCCGACCACTTCACGGCAGCGGGTCGAGCCTGCGCAACCACTTGGCGAAATTCTCCGGCGTCCGCGTCTGAACCGCGGTCAGGGGTTCAGGTGGCGGGCGGCCAGGGCGCCGGCCTGGAAGCGGGTGCGGGCGCCGAGGCGGTCGCACAGGTCGCGGACGCGGCGCTGGACGGTGCGGGTGCTGATGGACAGGCGGCGGGCGATGGCCTCGTCGGTGAGGCCCGCGGCGAGGAGGGTGAGGACGGCGTCGTCGGGGGCGTCCGCGCCGGGGAGCGGGAGGCCGGTGCGCCACAGGGCCTCGAAGAGGGAGACGAGCGCGTCCAGCAGGGCCGACGGGTGGACGACGAGGGAGCTGTCGACCGAGCTCGCGTGCGCGGAGGACAGCGGGAGCATCGCGGTGCGGCGGTCGGCGATGGCGAGCTTGAGGGGGACGGCGCCGAGGCGCGCCTCCTCGCCGGACGCGGCGGCGCGGCGGATCTCGCCGAGGGCGTGCGGCTCGGCGACGGCCTCGGGGCCGTAGATGCCGCGCACCCGGATGCCGCGGCGCATCGTGCGCTCCTGCTCGTCGCCGGAGACCGCGGCGTCGGTGGCGAACGGCGGCTGGACGAGGACGAGCAGCTCCTCCCGGGCGCCGCGCAGCAGTTGCAGGTAGCGGCGGGCCACGGCGGTGCGCCCGCTGACGACCTCGACGAGCTCCTCGGGGTGCGGGGCGGCCTCGGCCAGCAGCGGGCCGATGGCGGCGCGGCTGCGGGCGATCTCCTCCTGGCGGCTCGCGACGAGGGCCTCCACCGCGACGTGGGGCGGGGTGGCGAGGAGGCGCAGCGGGCGGCCGGCCAGCCGCGTCACGAGGCCGAGGTCCTCCAGGCGCGGCAGGAGGCGGCGCAGGGCGGCGGCCGACGTGCCGTGGCGCGCGGCGAGGCCGGCGAGGGTGGACGGCCCCTCCCGCAGCAGCGCGCGGTACGCCGACTCCTCGGCGGCGGTGACGCCGAGGCCCTCCAGCAGCGGCGATTCGGACACGTCCTAAATGTAGGGCTTCCCTGGCCGTTTGGCGGGTTCCCGCCATGGCGGAAGCCGCCACCGCCGCCCCTGGCCCGGCGGCGCCCGACCGCCCGACAATCAAGATCCACTTCATGGGGAGGGGATGGCCATGTGGCTGAAGACCGCGGCGGCCCTGGCGCTCGGCGCCCTCGGGCTCGCGGCTCCGGCGGCGGCGGAGACCGGGCCGCCGGCCGCCTTGCGCGCCGCCGCCGGAGCCTACGACGTCACGCTGCCCACCGGCGACACGGTGCGGGTCGCGGGCGGCACCGCGACGACGGCGCCCGCGCCGGGACGCGCCCCCGCGTTCTCGGTCAGGCGCAGCGGAGGCGACCTCTACGTCATTCCGGACGACAGGCTCGCCGACGACCCGGAGCGGTACAACGTGACGGCGCTGCACGAGCGCCGGAGCCCGGCCCGGACGCGGCCGGCGCAGGCCGGGGACCTGGTCACCGTCCGGGTGCGGAGCATCGCGCGGGACGGGCGGCCGGGCCCGGGCACGGTCGGCTTCGTGAACGCCGAGGACGCGTCCGCCGGCGGCGCGCACCGGCCGCTGCCCGGCGCCGCCGGCCGGCCGTGCACCGACGAGGGCTGGAACGACTCGGACTGCGTGCGGCTGCGGCCGGGGACGTACTCCGTCATGGGGCTCGTCAAGACGATGCCGTCGTGGGCGCCGGCCACCGGTCCCGGGAAGCCGCTCAACTACAGCCTCGTCGGCGACCCGGAGATGGAGATCACCGGGGACACCGAGATCGTCCTCGACGCGCGGAAGGCGGTGGAGGTCACGGTCCGGACGCCCGAGCACGCGACCGCGCCGGACCCGGGCGCGATCAGCCACCTGATGTGGACCCGCGGCCCCGCGAAGGGCCCGGCCGTCGACGAGGGCGTCTACCTGAACGACGGCGCCACGCTGGAGCAGCGGGTCTTCCTGCAGCCGACCCGGAAGGTCCGCACCGGCGCGTTCGAGGTCTACACGCGGTGGCGGCTGGAGGCGCCGGCCGTCACGATGCGGACCCGGGGCCGCCCGCTGCACCCGTCGTACTATCCCGCCGCCTATTTCAGCGACACCTCCGACCGGTTCCCGCGCCTGGACGGGACCGCCGCCATGCGGGTCGCGGACGGCGACGACCCGCGCGCCGACCTGCGCGGGCGGCTCGCCGTCGTCGAGCGCGCGGACGGCGTGTCCGTCGCCGAGCAGTCCAACGGGGCGGCGGAGGCGGGCGCGCGCATGGTCGCCGTCTACAACGACGAGCCCGGGGTGAACGACGACCCCGGCGGCTACGGGACCGGGTTGCGGGTCCCGACCGTCCGCCTCTCCCGGGAGGAGGGACGGGCCCTGCTGGGCAGGCGGAACGCCGTGGTGACGGCGAAGGGCGTCACGGACAGCCCCTACCGGTACGACCTGGTGCTCCCGGAGACGGGCCGGATTCCGCGCGACCTCGACCACGTCGTCCGCACCCGGGATCTGGCGCGCGTCGACACCGCTTACCACGGCGACGGAGCCATGACCTTCGCCCGCTACGGCAAGCGCCCCTGGGAGGAGTTCTCGATCGCCTACTCCCGCCCGGTCACCGGCACGCCGCGGACGCGCACGGAGTACCTCTCCGCCGACCCGGAGACGCAGTGGTCCGCGATGGCGGTCACGCCGGAGCAGCCGTACAACAACGCCTTCCCGCGCCCGGAGACGCCGCACCTCGTGCTCGGCGAGACGAAGTGGTCCGCGTACGAGCCGGGAGACCGGGACGCGCACTCCTGGGGCAGGGGCCCGCTCGCCGGCGGCGTCAACGCGCTGTCCCCGATCGCCCGTGCCGGCGACCGGATCCGCCTCCAGGTCGGGATGGTGGACGCCGCGCGCAACTTCTCCGACGCCTATTCCAGTTCATTTCCGAACGGATTCACCACCGACTTCCGCGTGTACCGGAACGGCGAACTCATCACCCGGACGCCGAACCGCGCGAACGGCACGCTGACCACGATTCCGGAGGACGCCGAATACCGCGTCGAATACGACTTCGCCAACAACGCGCCTTGGGCCAGATCGTCCACGCGGACCACCACGTCCTGGACGTTCCGTTCCGCGCACACCGCGGACGTGACCGTTCTCCCACTTCTCCAAGTCACCTATGACGCCGATCTGGATCTGCATAACAGAACACGTTCCAGAACGCTGGGCCTGGCGGTCGCCCACCAGGACGGCTCCGCCGCGAGGCTGCGGCGCCTGTCGCTCCAGACGTCGTTCGACGACGGCGCGACCTGGACGGACGTCCCGCTGCGGGACGGCGCCGCGCGGCTGCGCGGCGAGGGGGCGGTCTCCCTCCGGGTCAGCGCCGAGGACGCCCGGGGCGGCGCGGTCGTCCAGGAGGTCGTCCGCGCCTTCGAGCTGCGCTGACGCCCGGACGCCGCGCCCCCCGGCGCGGGAACGCCGGGGGGCGCGGTGCGGGGTGCGGCCGGTGACGTCGGGCCGGCCGCACCCCGCTGCGTCAGGCTGCGGCGAAGTCGTACTTGGCCGTCACCGTCGCGGAGCCGGGGCAGAGGAGGCCGCTGGTCTTGTTCACGGTCTGGTTGGCGAACGTGGCGGTGACCGGGAGGTCGGAGCCGGTGAACGAACCGGACAGGTTGCCGCCGTAGGTGCAGCCGATCGCGCTCATCGCGAATCCGCTGAGGGTCGCGGTGCCGCCGGCGAGCTTGCCGCTCCACGGCAGGTTCTGGGGCGTGACCGTGACACCGCAGCCGCCGACGGAGGCCGCGGTGATGGTGAGCGTGCCGTCGGAGGCGATCGTGCCGGACAGGGTGGAGCTGGTGCAGGTGGCGGAGACACCCGCGTTGATGGTCATGTTCCCGTTGAGGGTGGCCGTGAAGGGGCCGGCCGTCCAGGCCAGCGCGGGGGTGGCGGTCATGGCGACGGCGACGGCGGCCGCTGCCGTGATCGAGGCGATCGCGGCCGGCTTCTTGATGCGGGACAAGGGAGTCCTCATTTCGAACGGTGGGCGTCGCGCCTGCACCCGGGGGAACGGGGGTGGGAGGTCCGCCGTCTCGCGCGCCCGTACCGCCCTGGCCAAGGGGCGGCGGAGGCGCCGAAGCGGGGACCTGGAGCCGGGAGCCGGAAGCCGTCTCGCATCATCGCGCGGGCACCCGATCGACTCCAAGTAGAACGCGTTCTATCAAGAAGATAAGTAAAGTTCGCGGACCGGTCAACGATCGGCCGGATATCTTCTGTTCTCCTTTTTCTTAGGGTGTCCGCAAAGCGGCGTTCCGCGCGTCCGATAGAACTCTCCGCCCGGATAACGCCGAACGCCGCCGATTCGGACGCCGAATCCCTCGTCTTCGGATGGACGAAACCGCCCGGTCGCGTACGCGGGCCCGGTTCAGCACACCTTGAAGGTTCGGGAGACCTCCTGCCGGGTGGGGCTGAGCAGCACCATCCGGTAGGTGTGGGTCCCGGGGTCCTCCGCGCCGGAGCCGCCGCTGGCGAAGGACGGGTCCGCCGTCCAGGAGATCGGGTGGCCGCGGCCGAGGCGGCCGTCGAAGTAGATGCTGAACTTGATCGACGTCGGGTTCTTGCTGCCGGTGATCCGGTACCGGGTCTCGACGGCCGTGCCGGCCGGCTCGCAGGCCGCCCCCGTGCCGACCCTGAAGTAGTCGATGCGGGCGGTGGGGCCGCCTCCGCCGCCGGAGCCGCCGTCCGACCCGCCCCCGCCGCCGTCGTCCCCGCCGCCCGTGCCGGTCCCGGGGGCGGAGCCGGGCTCGGCGGGAGCGGACGGACCGCCGGACCGGCCGGCGCCCGGCCTGGTCGCGGAGCCGGACGGGGACGGCGCGCCCGACCGCCCGGCCTTCGGCGACGCGCCCGAGGTCTCCGCGCCGCCGGGCGAGATCTGCTCCCGGGGTGCGGTTCCGGTCCGCCCGGTCCGGCCGCCGCCGCCCGCGGCGCTGGACTCGTCCGGCCAGAACGCCCAGACGCCCGCGCCCACGAGGAGGGCGAGCGCCGCCGCGCCGGCGCCGGCCCCGAGCAGCACCACGGGGCGCCGCCGATTGCCGGCCTTCCGGCGGTTCCGGTCGCGCACGGTGGGCGGCGCGGCGGGAGCCGACCCGGGGGTCGGCATCGGCGCGGGCATCGGCGCCGGCGCGGGGCGCGGCGGATCGACCGCCGTCTCCTCGACGGCCGGGCCCATGGCCTCGGCCTGGGCGCCCAGCAGGCGCATCAGGACGTCCCGCATCGCCGGGCGCCGGGCCGGGTCCTTGGCCAGGCAGGCGGCCACCGCGGCGCGCAGCGGCTCCGGCAGGCCGCCGAGTTCCGGCTCGCCCTGCAGGACCCGGTTCATGATCGCCGGGAAGGCGTCCGCGCCGAACGGCGGCCGCCCGGTGGCGGCGTAGGCGATGACGGAGCCCCAGGCGAACACGTCCGCGGGCGGACCGGCCGGGTCCCCGGCGAACTGCTCGGGCGCCATGTACGCGGGCGTCCCGATGATGCTGCTCGTCATGGTGAGCGGCGACTCGACGCTCCGCGCGATGCCGAAGTCGATGACGCGCGGGCCGTCCGGGCCGAGCAGCACGTTGGACGGCTTGAAGTCGCGGTGCACGACGCCGGCCTCGTGGATCGCGGCGAGCGCGGTCGCGGTGGCGACGGCGAGGCGGCGCAGCGCCGCCCCCTCGCGCGGGCCCGCCTGCTGCAGCGACGGGCCCTCCACGTACTCGGTGACGATGTAGGGGCGCCGGTCGTCCAGCGACGCGTCGAGGACCTGGGCGATGCAGAACGGGTCGACGCGGCGGGCCGCGTCGACCTCCTTGGTGAACCGCTCCCGGACCCGCGCGTCGGCGGCGATCTCGGCGCGGAGCACCTTCACCGCGACGGGTCCCCCGCCGGCGCCGTGCCCGAGGTAGACGACTCCCTGGCCGCCCATGCCCAGCCGTCCCGACAGTCGGTAGGGGCCGACGGCGACCGGGTCGTCCGGGGCCAGGGGCTCGATCTCGGGCATCGACCATGACTCCTGGGGCGGGGGGTGGGACGAAACCGCCACCTTATTGGATCAAAACCCCCGCGCCCGGCGATTCACGATCATGGACGGCGCGTCATCCGAAGCGTTCGCGGAGGATGGGGAGGAGGTCGGCCTCGGCCCAGGTGCGGAAGTCCTTCTGGTGCTCCGGGCCGGACTGGCAGAAGGAGATGTGCGTGAAGCCCGCGTCGGCCCACTGCTGGACGGCCCGGACGTAGTCGCCGACGTCGTCGCCGCAGGGGACGGACTCGGCGACGTCCTCCGGGCGGACGGTCTTCGCCGCCGCCTCGAAGTTGACCGGCCCGGGAAGCTCGGCCATCACCTTCCAGGCGGGCGCGGAGAACTTCCAGATGCGGTGCGCCCGCCGCACGCACTCCTCCCGGTCGTGGCCGAAGGCGACCGGGATCTGCCCGTAGACGGGCTTGCCCGCGCCGCCCTCGCCGTGGAAGAGGTCGACGACGCCGGGGACGGGCTGGTCGGAGATCAGCAGGTCGGCGTGCCGCGCGGCCAGCCGCCCGGCCTGCGCGCCGAACGCGGCCATCCCGATGCGGACGGGCCGGTCGGGGACGTCGTAGAGCTTCGCCGAGTCCACCCGGTAGTGCCTGCCCCGGTAGTTGACGCAGTCGCCGCCGAACAGCGCCCGGATGATCTCCACGGCCTCGGCGAACATCTCGTGCCGGACGTCCACCGGGGGCCAGTCCCGCCCGACGACGTGCTCGTTCAGGTTCTCGCCCGAACCGAGGCCGAGCGTGAACCGCCCCTCCGACAGGACGCCCATGGTCGCGGCCTTCTGCGCCACCACGGCCGGGTGGTAGCGCATGGTCGGGCAGGTGACGAACGTCATCAGCGGGATGCGGTGGGTGGCCTGGGCCAGGGCGCCGAGCACCGACCACGCGTAGGCCGAGTGGCCCTGCTCCTCCAGCCACGGGAAGTAGTGGTCGGAGATGCTGGCGTAGTCGAACCCGGCCTCCTCGGCCTCCACGCAGTCGGCGATGAGCTGCCTCGGCGGCGTCTGCTCGCAGAGCAGTGCGTATCCGAATTCCATGCCGGCTCGCATACCCGCCCCGACCCGGTGAATCCTCAGTTCCCCAGCAGGTCCATGAGGTCGTCGGCGTGCTCCTCCTCCTCGGCGAGGATGTGCTCCATGATCCGGCGCGTCGTGACGTCGCCCTCGCCGAGCCACCGGATGATCTCCTGGTAGGACTCGATCACGATCCGCTCGGCGACCAGGTTCTCCTGGAGCATGCCCTTCAGGTCGCCGTCGTCGAACGTCGTGTAGGTGGTGTGGGAGCGCGCGGCGAGCGTCGTCGGGTCGAAGTCGGGGTCGCCGCCGAGCTGGCTGATGCGCTCGGCGGCGCGCATCGCGTGGTCGCGCTCCTCCTCCGCGTGCTCGCTGAACTCCGCGGCGACCTGCGCCCGGTCGATCCCCGTCGCGCTGATCGCGTGCTGCGCGTAGCGCATCCAGCAGACGATCTCGGTGGCGAGGACGTCGTTCAGGACGCCGACGACCTCCTCGGCGCTCCGGCCGTAGCCGGCGGTCACCGGCCCGTCCGCCATCTTCTGCCGGGCGCGCTCCCGGATCGCCGCCACGTCGATGCTGAAGCTGTTGTCGGCCATGCGCCGTCCTCCTCTGATCATGTGCGGGCGTAGGGCCTCCTACCCGGCAGGCGGGCCTCATGCGCCCGGCGCGCGGGCCTCATGCGCCCCGGCACGCGAAACGACGCGCGGAAGCGGCTGGACACGGCATGTTTGGCCACGGACCGTCACACGTGCTATACGTAGAGCTACCTCGCTGCGACCTGCGGCGAGGAAGGGACATCCGGTATCCACCTTGAGATCCGGGCGTGACAAGGAAGAAAAGGAACCACATGAAGTCCTTCAGCTACACCGAGCTGGACAAGCTGGCCGGCGAGGTCCTGCCGGAGCGGGCCGTTCTGTCCACCCTTCTCGTCGGTGGCGGCGACGACGACAACCACAACTTCAACCTCAACGCCAACCACGGCGACAACGGCGGCGGCGACGGGCACACCGTCACCACCAGCTCGTGCTCCGCCAACTCCAACCAGCCGCAGATGGGCCTCCTCACCCTGTGGCAGACGTCGCCGGCGGCGAACTCGCAGATCTGCACGCCGTCCAGCGCCGCGCTCAACGGCTGACCTCAGGTCTGACGTTGCGGGCTCCGGCCCGTACTGGAAGGGCTGGCGTTCACGCGCCAGCCCTTCCCCCATTCCACCGATGCACATGCGCTCAACGGACTGATCCCGAAAGGGAGTCATGCACCCTCAGAAACTGTCGTACGCCGACCTGGACCAGCTCGCGGGCGAGGTCCTGCCGCGGCGGTTCGCACTGTCCTCCGGCGGCGGCGGCGACCAGACCGTCGTCGCCTACGCCTGCCAGGCGACGTACTCCTCGGGCACCACGGGCCTGCTCGGCAGCGGGCTGCTCGCCCAGCCGGCGCACTCCACGCTGACCTGCGTTCCGGCCACCGTGGTCGAAAAGCACTGATGGGCACCCCGGCGACCCCGGCCGTGACCGGCGGCGAACCGCCCGCGGCCCTCGTCCTGCCCGTCCTCGTCGACGGCGCCGAGCTGGTCGGCGAGTTCAAGAACTCCGGCTACCGGGAGCCGCCCCAGCTCGTCCGGCTGCCGGACGGGCAGCTCGTCCGGCTGCCGCCGCTGCTGTTCCTCGTCGCGAAGGCGCTGCACGAGCACCGCGGCCTCGCCGGCACGGACGTCACGCAGGCGCTCGACCGGGTGGCCGCGGCCGTCAGCGAGCAGGCCGGCGCCCAGCTCACCGGTGAGCAGGTCGTCTACCTCGCCGACCGCAAGCTCGCCCCGCTCGGCGTCACCACCTACAGCGACGGCACGCAGCCCGCGCCCGTCAAGGCCGACCCGTGGCTCTCGCTGCGATGGCGGGTCGCGGTCCTGCCCGAGTCGTTCACCTGGCTCGTCGGCGGGCTGTTCGGCTGGCTGTTCCGGCCCGTCTCGATCGCCGTCATGCTCGCCGCGTTCGTGGCGAGCGAGAGCTGGCTGCTCACGACCCGCTCGGTGGCCGACGCCATCTCCACGGCGATCATGACCCCGGTCAGCATCCTGCTGATCCTCGGCCTCGGCATCGCGTCGTGCGCGTTCCACGAGGTCGGGCACGCCACCGCCTGCCGGTACGGGGGCGTCCGGCCGGGGGTCATGGGCTGCGGGATCTACCTGGTGTGGCCCGCGTTCTACACCGACATCACCGAGTCGTACCGGCTCGGCCGGGGCGGCCGGCTGCGCGCCGACCTCGCCGGGGTGTACTTCAACGCCATCTTCGTGGTGGCGCTGACGCTGGCGTACCTGCAGACGGGGTTCGAGCCGCTGGTCGTGGCCGTCCTCTACGTGAACCTGGAGATGATCCAGCAGCTCCTGCCGACGCTCCGGTTCGACGGGTACTACATCATGTCCGACCTGATCGGCATCCCCGACCTGTTCAAGTACATCGGGCCGATCCTGCGCCGGACGCTGCTGCGCCGCCCCGCCGACGCGCGGCTGAACGACCTCAAGCGCTGGCCGCAGATCTTCGTCACGCTGTGGGTGCTGACCGTCGTGCCGGTGCTGGTGTTCCAGCTCGGCCTCATCCTCAGCCAGATCCCGGCGCTCGTCTCCAAGGACTGGCTGATGATGCGGCGGCTCGCGGCCGAGGCGGCGGACGGGGCGGGGGCGCTCCAGCTGGTCACCTCCGGGTTGCAGATCGTCATGCTCGTCCTGCCGCTGGCCGGGGTGGCGCTGATCCTCTACGGGGTCGGCCGCCGGCTGGTGCGGTGGGCCGTGCGCTACGTCCAGGGGCCCGCGCCGCGGCCGATGCCGGACACCTGAGCATGCCGGGACGAGCGCCGGACGCCCGCCGCGGGCCTCCGGCGCTCGCACGTCCGGCGCCCGCGCACCGGCGCGCGGAAATGCATTTTATACACTTTTTAATTTCCGCTTCGGAAGCCAGCCCGCCGGGAACCCACTCCGAGTAAGGAGAGCAGCGAGCCGCATCACGGCGCTCCCCTCTTCCACGGCCGGCGCCATCCCCGCCGGTGTTCCCGAAAGGCCCCGCATTGCTCCGCCGCAGCACCCCCGCCGCATGGCTGGGGGCCTTTGTCCTGCTCATCCCGGCACCGCTCGTGGATCGTTCCACCGCGCTGGCCGGGACGGGCGCGCGGGTCGTCGCCGAGACGTCCGCCGCGTCCCGCACCGTCGACCTGACCATCGACTCGCCGGCCATGGACGGCGAGCAAAAGGTCCGTCTTCTTCTGCCCAGCGGCTGGTCGAGGGACGCGCGCCGCACCTGGCCCACCCTGTGGCTGCTGCACGGCGGCGTCGACGACTACACCGCCTGGACGCGCGACACCGACGTCGCGCGGCTCACCGCCCGCAGCGGCGTCATCGTCGTCATGCCGAACGGCGGCCGCTGCGGCAATTACTCCGACTGGTGGAACTACGGGCGCGGCGGCTCCCCGCGATGGGAGACGTTCCACATGACCGAACTCCGGCGCATTCTCGAACGCGACTACCGCGCCGGAAAGGACCGCGTCGTCGCCGGCAATTCCATGGGCGGTCTCGGCGCCATGCTGTACGCGGCCCGGTTCCCCGGCGTGTTCAAGGCCGCCGCGGCTTTCAGCGGATACCTCGACACGCTCCACGGCCATCGGCCGGGCGACGACTCGACCGGCTGGGGGCCGTCCTTCGCCTGCCCCGGCACCGACTGGCGCCGCGTGTGGGGCGACCCCGACGACCAGGCCGCGATCTGGCACGCGCACAACCCGGCCGACCTCGCGGAGCGGCTGCGCGGCGTCCGGCTGTGGGTCGCGAGCGGCAACGGCAGGGCCGGGTCGCTCGGCGGGCTGCCGTTCACCGACCCGGTGGAGGCCGCCGCCGGCGACAACGCGCACGCGTTCGTGAACCGGCTCCGCGACGCCGGCGTCCCCGTGACCGCCCGGTTCTTCGACGGGCAGCACGACTGGCCGTACTGGCAGCGCGACCTGCACGAGGCGTACCCGATGCTGATGGACGCCCTCGGCGCGCGGGAGGTCAGGCCGGCATCAGCGAATCCATGACGGACGCCTTCCCGGTGGAGCCGTGCCACTCGACGAGGAGGACGGTGGCGTCGTCGTCAAGGCGTCCGGCGTGGTGCTCCAGGATGCTGTGGACGAGGCGCCGCAGCGTCTCGGGCGCGGACAGCCCGTCGGCGTTGCGCTTGATCAGGAAGTCGACGAAGCGGTCCAGGCCGAACTCCCGCTTGTCCGGGTCGCGGGCCTCCACGATGCCGTCGGTGTAGAGCACGATGCGGTCGCCGGGTTCGAGGTGCTCGGAGCACAGCCGGGGGGCGAAGCCGAGGCCGGTGCCGAGCGGGGTGCCCGGACGGCATTCGAGCGAGGTCACCCAGCGGCCCTTGCGGATGACGATCGGCGTGGGATGGCCGTAGGAGGCCCACGACAGGACCCCGGAGCGCAGGTCGAGCTCCGCGAGGACGGCCGTCACGAACCGTCCGCTCCTGTCCTGCTCGGCGAGCACGTCCTCGATCACCTGCCCGGTCTCGAGGAGGCCGGACCCCTGGAGCCGCCCGTTGCGGAAGGCGGCGACGGCCAGGCTGGCCGTCAGCCCGGCCCTGGTGTCGTGCCCCATGGCGTCGAAGACCCCGAAGTGGACGGTGTCGCCGGCCAGCGCGTAGTCGAAGGTGTCGCCGCCCAGCTTGTAGGCGGGCTCCAGCGCCGCGCTGATGACCACTTGGTCGTTGGCGAAGGTCAGCGGCGGCAGCAGCCGCCACTGCATCTCGGCCGACACCGTCATGCCCCGGGTCCGCACCAGCCGGGAGAACGAGTCGCTGTACGGCCCCTTGCTGACGACGATCAGCGCGACCAGCCCGGCCAGGTACTGGGCGTCCTCCCGGTGCCGCGCGTCGTCCCGCCGGATGGTGGCACGCAGGACGCCGATCCGCTCGGTGCCGTCGAGGATCGGCAGCCAGTACTGGCAGGTGCCGTCGTCGAACGCCTGCCCGACCACCGGCGCCATGGTCTGGTACGCGCGGCCCGCGATCGTCCCCTCGATCTTGAGTTCCCGGCTCTCCTCCCCCGGATCGCCGCCGGCGTCGGGGCCCTTGCCGGTCAGCAGCCGCAGCACCGTCTGCTGGAGGTCCACGACGTAGATCACCACGTCGTGGAGGCCCACGTCCGCCGCCTGCCGGGCGGCCGCGCCCGGCAGCTGCTCCATGGACATGAGGTGGCTCGCCGCCACCAGTTCTCTCAGCATCCGCTCGCCGTCCTACGGTCTCGGCCGGTTCCGGCTCTACCGCCGGAGCCCTACCCGCCCGCGCCACCCCCATGTGACCGGCGGTCCGAGGCGGGCCAGACGTACGGGAGATCGTCCGGTACCCCGGGGAACACCGGGCGGTAGAAGCCGGGGTCCTTGCGGACGAGCGCCGAGCGGTGGCTGAGGTGGAACGCCGGATCGCCCAGCCAGGGCGGCAGCTCCCCCGCCGCGGCCAGCCGGTCCTGCCGCCGCGGGCGGCGCGGCCCCTTCGTCGCGGCCAGGTCGGCGGCGAGCGTGCCGGCGCAGGTGTCGGCGTGGCCGAGGCCGCGCCAGCGGTCGCACATCTCCAGGCCGTACCGGACGAGCGCCTCCTCGTACCCCGTCCACATGAGCGCCGCCGGGTGGCGCCGCCACCCGTACCCCGGGACGGTGAGCGCCCGCAGCACCTGGATCGTCTCGACGCGCTGCTTGCCGAGCCGCCGCCGGTCCAGGACGCGGGCCGTCTCGGCGAAGTCCGCGTACGGCAGGAAGGTCTGCATGCCCGATGCCTACCCCGCGATCCGGCGCGGAGGCCGCCCGGTGAGATGGGACACACCGTCCGCCGGACGGCGGAACGCGTCGGAACGTTCGAAGGCACAGGTCACGGGCCGGGCTTATCGGGGGCCGACAAACCGCACCGGAAAGCGCGGACGGGAATTCCCGGAAGGACTGTGCTAAAACCCGTCTGGGGTTCGGCGACGCGGAAGGAACGTCATGGGCGCGGCGGAGGCTCTCGCACAGGTGGCCGACACGGAACGCTATCCGCTGGCCGAGCCCGGCGGCGCCGGGTGGGACGCCGTCGTTTCCCGGACACGGGACGAGCTGGCGAAATCCGGGTGCTGCGTGCTGCCCGACTTCATTCGCCCGGCATTGCAGGACGAGCTGCGCACGGAATGCGCGTCGATCGCGCCGTCCGCGCATTATGACGTCGAAACGGTGAACGCCTACAACATCGACGTCGATACGCCATTGCCGGACGGCCATCCGGGGCGCATCACCGTCGAGCGGGGCAACGCGTTCGTCGCGCGGGACCGCGTCCCGGCGGACTTCATCGTCCACCGGCTCTATTCGAGCGGGCTGTTCCAGCGGTTCGTGGCGAGCTGCTTCGGGCTGCCCCGCGTGCACGAGCTGGGCGACCCGCTGTCGGGGCTGTGCCTCAACGTCGTCAACCCGGGGATGGAGCACCCCTGGCACTTCGACACCAACGAGTTCACCGTCAGCCTGCTCACGCAGGAACCCGCCGAAGGGGGCGTCTTCGAGTACTGCCCGAACATCAGGACGGCGAAGCGGGAGAACTTCGGCGACGTCCGGGACGTGCTGACCGGACGCGGCGGCCGCCTCGTCCAGCGGCTCACGCTGCGCCCCGGCGACCTGCAGCTCTTCAAGGGGCGGTACTCGCTGCACCGGGTGAGCGCGGTCCGCGGCGGCACGGCGCGGCATACCGCGATCTTCGCCTACAGCGAGCGCCCGGGGGTCGTCGGCAGCGTGGCGCGCACGAGGCAGCTCTTCGGCCGCGTCCTGCCCGAGCACCTGGCGGCGGAGGGACGCGCCGTACGGGTCGACCAGTTGCTGGACTAGGAGAGGCCGTTTCTTGCGCGTCGACACGACAGGGAAGATCTCGCTCGACCACATCTACACGCGGCCCGATCCCCGCGCCTACTTCAGCACGCTCCGCGAACTCGACTACAACATCCCGGAACTGGCGAAACCGCACTTCCAGCGGCTCATCGCCGATTACCGGGAGGCGCGCGACGTCCCGGTCCCGACCGTTCTGGACATCGGCTGCTCGTACGGCATCAACGCGGCCCTGGTGAAACACGGCGCGACGATGGCCGAGCTGTACGATCGCTATGGCGGCCGCGACGCCCACCGGTACACGCGCGCCGCGCTGCTGAACCGCGACCGGGAGCTGGTCGATTCCGGTGAACCTGCGAACAGCGTCCGCTTCCTCGGACTGGACGCCTCCGACAGCGCCCTTTCCTACGCGCTCGAGGCGGGATTCCTCGACGGCGCCGTCCACGCCGATCTGGAGAACGGCGAGCCGACCGGCGAGCAGCGCGCGCAGCTCGCGGCGACGGACCTGGTCATCTCGACGGGCTGCCTCGGCTACGTCACCGAGCGCACCATCTCCCGGATCGTCGGCGCCCACGACGGCCGCCTGCCGTGGATGGCGCATTTCATCCTGCGCATGTTCCCGTTCGACCCCATCGCCGACACCCTCGCCGCCGCCGGGTACGAGACCGTCCGCCGGGGCGGCCTGTTCAAGCAGCGGCGGTTCGCGACGGAGGAGGAGCAGGAGTCCGTGCTGGACCGCCTCGCGGACGCGGGCATCGACCCGGCCGGCCTGGAGACGGGCGGCTGGTTCTACGCGCAGCTCTACGTCTCCCGCCCGCGCGACTGAACGACATGCGCCGAAACGACGAGCACCGAAACGACGACACGAGGAACGAAGTGAACGCCAGCGAACAACTCTCGTCCCGCACCTTCGGCAACGAGGCGGCCCTGCCGCGCGTGCCGCTGCCCACGCTCGACGCGACCTGCGAGCGGTTCATGGAATGGTGCGGCCCGCTGCTGACCGCCGACGAGCGGGCCCGGACGGAGTCGGCGCTGGCCGCGTTCGTCCGCCCGGACGGACCCGGCCGGACGCTGCACGCCGCGCTCGAACGCTACGACGCGGCGGAGGGCGTGCACAGCTGGCTCGACACGTTCTGGCCGTACCGCTACCTCGGCCGCCGCGACCGGATCGCGCTGAACGCCAACTTCTTCTTCCTGTTCAAGGAGTCGCCCGAGGGGCAGGTGGAGCGCGCGGCCGGGCTCATCGCCGGGGCGCTCGACTTCAAGCTGCGGCTGGACGAGGAGCGGATCCCGCCGGCCCTGCAGCGCGGCCGCCCCCTGTCGATGACGCAGAACCGGTTCCTGTTCTCCACGACGCGCATCCCCGGCGCCGAGCAGGACACCGTCCGCGCGCCCTACACCGACGCGTGGCCGGGCCCGTCCGATGCCCGGCACATCGTGGTCCTCTTCCGCGGCAACATGGTCCGGATGGACGTGCTGGGCCCGGACGGGCGCCCGCACACCCTCGACGAGCTGCGCGCGGGCCTCGACGCGATCATGAAGGCGGAGGCCGCGGCGGAGCCGTCCCCGGGGCACCTCACCACCAAGGCCCGCGCCGAGTGGGCGGCGAGCCGCGAGGCGCTGCTGGCGCTCGGCAACGGCGCGGCGCTCGACGACGTCGAGACGGCGCTGTTCTGCGTCTGCCTGGAGGACTTCGCGCCCGCGAGCACCCTCGACGCCTGCGACCACCTGCTCCACGGCGACAGCGGGAACCGCTGGTTCGACAAGGCCCTGTCCTTCATCGTGTTCGGCGACGGGACGGCGGGCATCAACGTCGAGCACTGCGGCCTCGACGGCACCACCATCCTCGGCTTCGTGGACGCGCTGCTCGGCACGCCCTCCGAGGAGCTGTCCCGGCGGTCGGGCGCCGCGCCGCAGGGCCTGCCCGCCACCGAGGCGATCGAGTTCGTCCTGGACGACGACCTGCGCAAGGACGTCCAGGACGCGGCGGCGTCCTTCGCCGGCTACGCCGCCGCGACGGCCACGACCACGGTCTCGATCGACGACTTCGGCGCCGACGAGGCCAAGCGCCTGAAGACGTCCCCGGACGCGTTCGTCCAGATGGCCTACCAGCTCGCCCACAAGCGCGCGAAGGGCCTCACCGGCACCACCTACGAGTCGATCGCGACCCGCCAGTACCGGCACGGGCGCACCGAGGCGATGCGCGTCGTCACCCCCGAGGTGCTCCGGTTCACCGAGCTGATGGACGACCCGTCGGCCGGCGCCGAGGCGCGCCGGGACGCGTTCCGCGCCGCCGCCGGGGCCCACGTCCGCCGCGCGAAGGAATGCCAGGCCGGGCAGGCGCCCGAGCAGCACCTCTGGGAGCTCCAGCTGATCGCGAAGCGGCGCGGCGCGGAACTCGGCGTCACCGGGCCGCTCGCCCTGTTCGACTCGCCGGGCTGGGTCAAGATGCGGGACGACTATCTCAGCACCAGTTCGGCGCCGTCGGTCAACATCCGGTACTTCGGGTTCGGGTCCACGAGCGAGCAGTGCATCGGCGTCGCCTACGTCCTGCTCCCGGACCGCTTCAACGCCTACCTGAGCACCCCGCGGCCCGTCGCCGGCGCCATGCACGCGTTCGCGGACCGGCTCCGCGAGGCCGTCCAGGAGCTGCGCGACCTGCTGGCCTGACCACCGGTACGGCCGGGTCGCCCCCTGCGTTGACCTGCGGCGTGTTGTTGTTATCGGCCTTGCCATAACAACAACACGCCGCAGGTCGACGCACCCGGTGAACCTTGATGGACACCGCGCTAGCCGGGCGGGAAGAGGGCGTCCACGAAGGGGTTGCGGAACTTTCCGGCCGGGTCCAGCTCGCGGGCCAGCCGGGCGAAGTCCGGCGCGCGCTCGTACCCGGCGATGATCTCCCGGGCGGGCGCGGCGCCGACCTTGCCCCAGTGCGGGCGGGCGCCCAGCGGGCCGAGCCGGTCCTGCAGCGCGGCGACCACGGGCAGCACCCCGGCGGGGTCGTCGTGCCAGGTGAAGTGGAGGGTCACCGAGTCGCGGCCGTGGGCCGGGCTCAGCCAGAGGTCGTCGCCGCGCACGGTCCGGATCTCGGAGATGTGCAGCACCGGCGCGACCAGGCCGGCGAGCGACCGGACGGCGGCGATCGCCTCCGCCGCCGCCGCACGGGGCAGGAACCACTCGGACTGGAGCTCCCGACCGGCGCTCGGGGTCAGTTCGGGGCGGAAGTGGGGGAGCCGCTCGTGCCACGGACCGGGACGTCCGAGCTGGACGGTGCAGGCCGCCGGGTCCATCCCCGGCACGGGATGCGCCGGGCCGGGCGCCGCGCGGCCGCCGCCCCAGGCGGGCGCCGGCCGGTCGGTGCGGCACTTCAGCCACACGGCCGCCTCGCCGCCGCGCCAGCCGGTGAACGCGCTGACGCTGTAGGCGGCGCCGAAGACCTCGTCGAACCGCGCCGCCACATCGTCGAGCGGGACGCCGGTGCGGACGCTCTGCGCCACCTCGAACGCGGGCTCGACGTCCAGCGTCAGCCGGGTGGCGACGCCCAGCGCGCCGAGCGCGACCACCGCGCCGGGGAAGCCGTCGTCGCCCCGGCGGAGCACGCGCAGATCGCCGTCCGGCCCGACGAGTTCGAGCGCGGCGACGGACGCGGACAGGCAGCGCAGGCCGTCCCCCGACCCGTGCGTGCCGGTGGCGCACGACCCGGCGACCGAGATGTGCGGGAGGGACGCCATGTTCGGCAGCGCGTACCCGTGCCGGTGCAGCTCGGCGGCGACGTCCGCGTACCGCATCCCGGCCGCGACGGTCGCCGTCGACCGCTCGGCGTCGATCTCCACCGCGGGCGGCAGCCCGTCCAGCCGGACGAGATCTCCGGCGGTGTCGGCGACGAGGCTGAACGAGTGCCCGCTGCCCAGCGCCCGCACCCGTCGGCAGCCCGCGACGAGGCGCCGCAGCTCGTCCACCGACTCCGGCCGGTGCGTCCGGACGGCCCCGTAGACGACGTTCCCGGCCCAGTTGGTCGACCCGGCGACCCCGATCTGCTCCACACCGGCACCGTACTTCCATCCGGTGACCGGAGGTCCGACGCGTTATGGCCTGCCGGAGTTCCGAGCCCCCGGCGAACGGAGATCCGTGCCAGGCCGGGGCGGGTCAGCGCGGCGCGGCGTGCCGGCGCAGCTCGCGCGGGCTGACGCCGAACCGCCGCCGGAACGCGTGGCTGAGCGCGCTCGCCGAGGTGAACCCGGACGCGTGGGCGAGGTCGGTGATGGTGACGTACCGGTAGAGCGGGTCGCGCAGCCGGTCCCGGACGAGCCGGAGCCGCTCCTCGCGGATCAGCTCGCGCGGCGTGGTCCCGGCCCGCTGCAGCGCGAGCTGGATCTGCCGGAGCGACCAGCCGAGGTCCTGCGCCATCGCGCTGCCGGTGAGGCCGGGGTCGGCGGCGTGCTCGCGGACGTGCCGGCGCACGACCGCCTCCACCTCGGCGAGGTGGCCGGGCGCGGGCGGGCGGCCCTGCCCGGCGAGGACGAGGCACAGCAGCTCGGTGATCCGGTCGCAGGCGGCGTCGAACTGCGGCTCGGAGAGGGTGCCGCGCTCCTCCTCGACGGCCCGCACCATGTCGGCGACGACGCGGCCGAGGCCGGCGGTCAGGTCGAGGCCGGTCACCGGCAGGGACGGGACGTTCAGCCGGCCGTCCACCTCGTGCGCCGGGATCGTCATGACGAGCGCGCGCGCCGGGCGCCGCTGGACGACCCGCAGCGGCGCGGCCGGCGCGGCGAGGCCGCCCGTCCCCGGGGACAGCCGCGCCTCGCGGCCGTCCTGGAGCAGGAGCAGCTCGCCGTGCAGCGGCAGCAGGAACCGGTAGCCCTCCGTGCACGCGGCGTGCGCCGCGGTCGCCGGCCCGGCGCGGTCCGCCCGGTAGAGGACGAGCCGGTAGGCGGCGGCGCGCGTGGGCGGCCCGCCGAGGAGGTCGTCCACCGCAGGCCCTTCCGCCGGTCCGTGCCGCGCCGGCCCCGCTCCGGTCCGGCTGATCGCTTGCGGCCACGAGCGTAGTACGGCCACCGCCGCTGAATCACCCGAATCCAGCGGAAAGTAACGCGATTCAGACTGTGGGTGATCTTGCGATGCGTCCGGCGGCGCGTTCCTTGCGCGCGGGCGCAAGCACGCCCGCGCGAACCGCCCTACGGTGCCGAACCTGTGGCGTGTTCGCGCCGCACCCCCTCCCCGGCCCCGCGGCCGGTCCCTGCCCGAAACCCCCTCTGCACCGAGGATCTGATGGAGCAATTCCTCTTGGCGGCGGCGTTCGTCATCGTGGCGGGCGCCGGCCTCGCCGCCGGTGTCCTGCTGGTACGCCAGCGGCAGGCGACGGCCGCGCTCCGCGAGCAGAACGCCGCGCTGGCCCGCGGCCTCGACCTGCGCGAGAAGGAGCTGCGGCACCTCGCGGACGTCCGGCTGCCCGAGCTGATGGAGTCCCTGGCCAACCCGGGCGTGCGCGTCGCCGGCCCGCTGCACGACCTGGACCGCGAGGCGCCCGCCTACGGCCAGGCCATGCAGACCGTGGTCGACCTGTTCGCCGGTTCGGCCGCGCGCGTCCGCGAGCGCGCCGACCGGTCGGCGAAGTCGACGCTGCGGGCGATGATGCGCGCCGTGCAGAGCCTCGCGAACGAGCAGCAGCTCGCCATCTCGCACATGCAGGAACGCCACGACGACCCCGCCGTCCTCGAGGGCCTGCTCCGCATCGACCACATGAACGCCCAGCTCGGCCGGCGCGCCCAGGCCACCGCCGTGCTGTGCGGGTCGTGGCCGGGGCAGCAGCGGTCGGCGTCCTCGCTGACCGACGCGGTGCGCGGCGCGACGTCCCGCATCCGCGACTACCTGCGCGTCAACCTGGAGGGGACGCCGAGCGGCGCGGTGACGAGCCGGGCCGTCGAGCCGGTCGTGCTGACCCTCGCCGAACTGCTCGACAACGCCGCGCGGCACTCCCGTCCCGACACCGCCGTCGAGGTCGGCTTCCGCTCCGCGCACAACGGCGTCGCCATCACGATCGACGACGCGGGCGTCGCGATGGACGCCGACGAGCTGAAGCGCGCGGCCGAGCTGCTGTCCGGCGACGCGTCGGTGGACATCCACCGGCTCGGCGACCCGCCCCGCGTCGGCTTCGCGGTCGCCGGGGTCCTCGCCGCCCGGTACGGGTTCCGGGTGTCGGTCGACAGCCAGTCCCCCTACGGCGGCGTGCGCGCCGTCGTGTTCGTGCCGACCGCGCTGCTCACCACCGTCCCGGACGAGGGGCCGCCCGAGCCCGCGGCCGCCACCCGCCCGGCCGTGGAGGAGGGCGCCGCGGCCGCCGACGGCGCGGCGACGCCCGGCGGCCTGCCCAAGCGCAGCCGCGCCGCCGTCGCCGAGGCCGCGCCCGGCGCGCCGGCCGCCGGGGAGCGCCCGGCGGCCCGCCCGCCCCGGGAGACCGCCGCGGGCCTCGGCGCCTGGCAGCGCGGGACGCGGTCCGGCCGCGCCGCCACACCGCCCGGCGGCGGGTCCGATCCGACCGGCCCCGCGATCGAGAGCAAGGATCTGCGGCCATGAACGAGGGGTGGAACGGCGCGATGGACGACGGTAAGAACCGGCTCGGCTGGATGCTCGACGACGCGCTGCGGATGCCGGAGACCCGCTACGCGATCCTGCTGTCGGCCGACGGGCTGCTCATGGCGCACTCCGAGCGGATCGGCCGGGACGAGGCGGAGCGGCAGGCGGCCGGCATGGCGGGCCTCCAGTCGCTCGCCCGCAGCACCGCCGAGTTCTGCGGCGACGCGGCCACCATGTGGCGGCAGACGGTGAACGAGTTCGACGACGGCTACGTGTTCCTCGTCGCCGCCGGGCCCGGCGCCTACCTCGCCGTGTCGGCGACGCAGCACGTGGACATGGAGACCGTGTCGTTCCGGCTCCAGGAACTGGTGCAGCGGCTGGGCAAGGAGCTGACCAGCCCGCCGCGTCCGGGCGCGGGCAGTCCCGCGTGACCCGGCGCAGGAACGAGCGCGCGCTGGTGCGCCCGCACGTCGTCACCGGCGGGCGGGCGCACCCGACCCGCAACGTGTTCGACCTCGTCACCCTCGTGATCGCCACCGGCGACCTGCCGCTTCAGTCCGGCGGGACGACCGGCCAGGCCCCCCGGCGACCGCTGCGGAGCACCGGGCTGTCCCCCGAGAAGCTCCGCATCGTCGCGCTGTGCCGCGGCGGCGCGCTGTCGGTCGTGGAGATCGCCGGGCATCTGGCCCTGCCCGTCGGCGTCGTCAAGGTGCTGCTGTCCGACCTCGTCGACAGCGGGCACCTCACCACCCGGGCCACCGCGCCCGCCGCCCGGCAGTCCAAGGCCCGGCTTCTGCAGGAGGTGCTCGATGGACTCCGCGCCAGCCTCTGAGACGTCCTACGTCCGCGCGAGCGTCCGGACGTCCGTCAAGGTCCTGATCGTGGGGCACTTCGCCGTCGGCAAGACCACCTACGTCGGGACGCTGTCGGAGATCCGCCCGCTGCGCACCGAGGAGCTGATGACGCAGGCGGGCGCGACCGTGGACGACCTCTCCGGCATCCGCGACAAGACGACCACCACCGTCGCGCTGGACTTCGGGCGCCTCACCCTCAGCGACGACCTCGTCCTGTACCTGTTCGGCGCGCCGGGCCAGGAGCGCTTCACCCGGCTGTGGGACGACCTGGCGCGCGGCGCGCTCGGCGCGCTGATCCTGGTGGACACGGCCCGCCTCAAGGAGTCGTTCGCCGTCATGGACATCGTGGAGAAGCAGGGCCTGCCGTACGCCGTGGCGGTGAACCACTTCGACGGCTCGCCCGTCTTCCCGGACGCCGAGGTGCGCGAGGCCCTCGACCTCGCCCCCGGGACGCCGCTGGTCACCTGCGACGCCCGCGACCGCAGGTCGTCCACCGAGGCGCTGATCTCGCTCGTCGACCACCTCCTCACCCTGGACCGGGAACCCGCATGACCGAACCGCAGCGCTTCCCCCTGCACGGCCCCGAGTACGCCCGGGACCCGGCCGCCGCCTACGCGCGGATGCGCGAGCACGGCGACCTCGCGCCCGTCGAGCTGTCCCCCGGCGTCCCGGCGACGCTGGTCCTCGGGTACGAGGCCGCGCTGGAGATCCTCCGCGACCCGGACACGTTCCCGCGGTGCAGCGAGGTGTGGGAGGAGCGGGTCGGGCCCGCCTGCCCGGTGCTGCCGATGATGATGTCGCGGCCGAACGCGCTGTTCACCAACGGCTCCGTGCACGCGCGCCTCCGCTCGGTGATCGTCGACAGCATGGACCGCGTCGACCCGGTCGCGCTGCGCGAGCACGTCGAGAAGGCCGCCGACACCCTCGTCGACCGGTTCGCCGCCGACGGCAAGGCCGACCTGATCGGCCAGTACGCGCGGACGCTGCCGCTGCTGGTGTTCAACGAGATGTTCGGCTGCCCGCACGACATCGGCGACAAGCTCGTGCGCGGGATGAGCGCCATCTTCGACGCGGTGTCCGCCGAGGAGGGCAACGCGCTGCTGGCGGAGGCCACCGGCGAACTCGTCGCGCACAAGCGGCGGCAACCGGGCGCGGACGTGACGTCGTGGATGATGCGGCACCCCGCCGGACTCGACGACCTGGAGATGGCGCACCAGCTCACGCTGCTCGTCGGCGCCGGCACCGAACCGGAGCAGAACCTCATCGCCAACGGCATCCTGCTGCTGCTCTCCGACGACCGGTTCGGCGGCGACCTGTCCGGCGGCAGCATGCCCGTCGAGGACGCGCTGGACGAGATCCTCTGGACCGACCCGCCGATGGCCAACTACGGGACGACCTTCCCCCGCCAGGACATCGACTTCCACGGCCACCGGCTGCCCGCCCACCAGCCCGTCCTGATCAGCTACGCCGCCGCGAACACCGACCCGTCCCGGGGGGCCGCCGACCGGAAGGGCAACCGCGCGCACCTGTCCTTCGCGGGCGGGCCGCACACCTGCCCGGCCAAGAGCCATTCGCGGCTGATCGCGTCCGCCGCCGTCGAGGTGCTCCTCGACCGGCTGCCCGACCTGGACCTGGCCGTGCCGAGGGACGCGCTGGAGTGGCGGCCGGGCCCGTTCCACCGCGCCCTGGTCGCCCTCCCCGTCACGTTCCCGCCGGCCGGGCCCCAGCACCGCTGACCGCGCCGCCCGCGGAACCGTCCGCGGTGGCGGTGCGGAGCGCGCCGATGACGGCCGCCAGCTGCGTGACCAGGCCCGCCACGCTGGTCTGGTCGGCGCCGTTGACGGTGACGGTGCGCAGCTCGTCCGGCTTCGGCATCCGGGCCATGATCTCCGGCAGCGAGGCGATGAGCCGCGCCTGGACGGCCGCGGGCGTCCGGTCGTTCTCGAGCGCGGCGCGGGCGGCCTCCCGCTCCAGGTCCAGCAGGGCCTGCCCGTGCCGCGACCGCGCCCTGGAGTCGGCCAGGGCCAGCTCGCCCTCGGTGCCGAGCCGGGCCAGCTCGTGGTCCCGCTCGATGCGCAGCCGGCCCGTCTCGGCCTCCTCCGCGTGGCGTTCGCGCTCCATCCGCAGCGCGTGCCGCGTCGTCTCCGTCTCCAGCTCGGCGACCTCGCGGGCGTCGTCGTGCTCGCGCCGGACGCGGCGCAGCTTCTCCGCCGCCTCCGCCTCGAACAGCCGCGACTCGTTGGCGGCGCGCAACTCGGCCAGCTCCCGCTCGTGGTCCAGCCGCTGCGACTCCTTGGTCCGCGCGGCCGCCATCTCCCGCTGCCCGACGACCTCCTCGGCCGCCAGCTCGGCCAGCCGCGCGACCTGCCCCTGCTGCGCCCGGTACGGCTTCTGCAGGTTCTCCCAGAGCTGGGCCGAGCTGACCACGGCCTCCTTGATCTGCACCGTGACGATGCGCAGCCCGAGCCCCTGGTCGCTCGTGTCCTCGCCCTCCGCCACCGCGCGCAGCCGGGCCGTCAGCTCCTCGATGATGGGCTGCTTGTCGCTGAGGACGTCCCGCACCCCCATCGTCGAGACCTTGTCCTTGATCGCCGCCTCGGCCTGCTCGCGCAGCTGGAGGTTCACCAGCCGCATCGGGTCGTCGGCGTCGCCGAAGTCGAGCTTGCGGTAGGCCGTCCCGAAGTCCTGGATGATCCACTGCACATAGCCCTGGACGAGCACGCCCTGCAGCTCGCCGCAGATGCAGTACGCGTTGATCAGGATCGTCTGCGTCGCACCCGGCACCACGATGAACGAGTCGGTGGACGGGTTGAACCGGAACGACACCCCGAGCCCGATGTGCAGCGGCTCGGCCCGCCCGCGCCGGGTGTGCACGACGAACGCGTTCGGCGGGACGAGCACGTTCTTCCACCGCCAGAACCCGGTGATCCGCACGTCCACGGGGCCGGGCGCGGTACGGTCGCCGCCCGCGGCCCGGCCGAGGGCGCGCTCCCGCTTGGCCAGCGGGCCCGGCGGCGGCGGGACGGCGCCCGGCGCGGCGGGCGCGGGGGGCAGCGCGCGCCTGCCCTTGAGGTCGTCCTCCAGCACCGCCTGCTGCGCGACGACCTTCTCCAGATACGTGTTGCTCCCCGGCTGCTGCGCGCTCATCTCGCTCCTCGGCAGGATCACAGGGCCGGTGGCGCCGGCCGGAACGGGGGGCCGACTCGGCGGACGATCCCGGCACGAGATGCGGCTTTGCGCACACAGTATTGAACTATCTGCCCGGCTGTATGCGTAATTCCGGCCGTGGCGACACATGAGGCGACACGTGAGGCGGCCCCGGACCGCACCGACCGCGCGCTGCTCGCCATCGGGGCGGGCGCGCTCGCGCTGGTCGTCCTCGCGCTCGTCGTGCGGCTCGGCGGCGCGTTCAGCGAGACCGCGACCCCGGGCCTGTCGCAGGCGGGCGCGCTCACCAAGATCGGCCTGTCGGTCGCGAAGCTGGGCGGCGACGTCGCGGCGGTCCTCACGGTCGGCTGGCTGCTGGTCGCGGCCGTGCTCGTGCCGGGGACGTCCGCGATCGGCCGCCGCTGCCTGCGCGCCGCCTCGCTGACCGCGCTGGCGTGGGCGCTGTGCACGCTGGCGCTGATCGTGTTCACCCTGCTCGACCTGTTCGGCGTCGGGCTCGGCGGCGTCACCGGGAACATGGTGCGGACGCTCGTCATCGAGCTGCCGCAGGGGCGGGCGCTGCTCCTCGTCCTCGCCGCCTCGCTCGCCCTGGCCGTCGCGGCGAGCCTGCCCCGCGCGCCGCGCGCCGCCGGCCGCCTGCTCGCGGCCGCGCTCGCCGGAATGCTGCCGCCGCTGTTCACCGGGCACGCCGCGAACGCCGCCGACCACGCACTCGCCGTCTACAGCCTCGCCGCCCACGTGCTGGGCGTCGCGCTGTGGATCGGCGGGCTCGTCGCCCTGGTCACCGTCGCGCCGGACGTCCGCGGCGGGCTCCCCCGGGTCGTCGGGCGGTACAGCCGGCTCGCGCTCGCGGCGTTCATCGTCGTCGGAGCGAGCGGCGCGGTGAACGCCTGGGTGCGGCTCGGCGGCGTCCACCTCGGGTCGCGGTACGGGCTGCTCGTCGTCGCGAAGGGCGCGGCGCTCGCCGCCCTCGGCGCGCTGGGCTGGTGGCACCGCCGCGCCACGATCCCCGCCCTCCGGGACGGAACGGGCGGGCCCCCGTCCGGGCGGCCGTCCCCGCAGCCGCCCGGGCGGCCCTCCGTGCGGCCCTTCCTGCGGCTGGGCGCCGTCGAGATCCTCGTCATGACGGCGACGATGGCGCTCGCCGTCGGGCTGTCGCGCACGCCACCGCCCGAGAACGCGCCCGGCACCCTGGACGCCGTCGCGCTGCGGCTCGGCTTCCCGCTGCCCGGCCCCGCCGGGATCGGCCCGTACCTGTTGGACTGGCGGATCGACCCGCTGTTCCTCGTGCTGATCGTCACCGGGGCCGTCCTGTACGGGGCGGGCGTCGCGCGCGTGCGGGACTGGCCGCGGCGGCGGAGCGCGGCGTGGGCCGGCGGGCTGCTCGTCCTCCTGCTCGCCACCGCGAGCGGGCTCGCGCGCTACAGCATGGTCCTGTTCAGCGCCCACGCCGTCCAGCACGTCCTCGTCGGAGTGGTCGCGCCGCTCCTGCTGCTGTACGGGGCCCCGGCGGGGCTGGCGCTCAAGGCGACGCGCGGCGAGGGCCGGACGCTGCTCGCCGCCGCCGCGACCGGCCGGGGCGTGCGGCTGCCGACCCACCCCGTCGTGTCGTCCGCGCTGTTCCTGCTCAGCCTGTACGCCTGGTACGCGTCGCCGCTGTTCCCGCCGTCCCTCGCCGACCACGCGCTGCACTCGCTCGCGCTGGCCGCCTTCCTCGCCGTCGGGCTCGCCTACTTCCACGGGACGGCCGGGACGCTCACGCCCCTGGCGGCCCTGCCGCTGCACGCCGCCGCCGGGCTCGCGCTGATGCGGCACGGGACCGTCCTCGGCGACTGGTACGAGCACCTCGGCCGCCGGTGGGGCGCGTCACCGCTGGACGACCAGCACGCCGGCGCGCTGCTGCTCTGGACGGCCACCGCGACGATCACCGCGGCCGTCGCGGCGCACGGGCGCTACTGCCGGAGCCGCCGGTCGACGACGCGGCTCAGCGCCTCCACGACCGTCGGGTCGTACTCGGCGGCCGAGTCGAGCCGGAGCCGCTCCAGCACGGCGGCGCCCCGGTCGCGGTCGGCGGAGTCGCCCACGAGGTCGTCGTAGGCGTTGGCGACCTTGATGATGCGGCCGGCGAGCGGCGGCGGGATCGGCCGGTCCGCCGCGTCGCCGCCGGGCTCGCGGCCCGTCCGGTACGGGTGCGAGGACAGCTCCACGATGTGCGCCACCCGGTCCAGCACCCCGGTCTGCTTGATCACCTCGGCGCCCAGCTCGGCGATGCGGCGCTGCTCCGCCGGGGACGCCAGCACGGTCGCGCCGCCCGGGATCGGGTCGCCGAGCGACAGCTGCCCGATGTCGTGCATCAGCGCCGCGTACTCCAGTTCGAGCAGCTCCTCCTCGGACATGCCGAGCTCGCGGCCGCTCGCCACGGCGAGCCGGGCCACCCGCCGCGAGTGGCCGGCCTCCACGTAGCCGCCGACCTCGGTGACCCGCGACAGCGCGCGGACGGTCTCCAGGTACGTGGCGCGGATGCCCGCGTACCGGCGGAACGCGAACTGCGTCACCAGGATCGGCACCGTGAAGATCAGCAGCGCGGCCTCGCCCATCGCGGTCGTCGCGACCGCGATCAGCATCGCGGTGGCGCTGGTCGCCGCGCACAGCGCCATCTTCGCCTCGATCTCGTCGCGCAGCGCGATGCCGAACCGGGCCCGGACGGCCTCCGCCCGGATCATCGCGGCGATCAGCACGTCGGTGAAGCAGGACGCGACCACGACGACGCCCATCACGGCGAGCAGCAGGTACCAGGCGAGATCGAGGGAGAGCATCGGGCGGAAGCACAGCGCGATGACCGCGACGTTGAACAGCCGGCGCGCCATCGCGTCCGGCCGCGGCGTCCGGCCGACCGCGATGTGCGGCAGCGAGCCGACCAGCATGCCGACCGCGGTGACCGCGACGACCTGCAGCGCGGAGTGCTCCGCCGGGACGACGCCGAGCCACGCGTCCGGCGCGGCGCCCTCGGGGCCGACGCCGACCAGCAGCGCGTACCCCATCGCGCCCGCGCTCGCGATCGGCGCGACCTCCCGGTTGCCCGGCATCACCATGCGGAACAGCTCGCCCAGCGCGATCAGCACGCCGAAGATGATCGCGATGTTCGGCTGCCGCAGCCCGACGGCCGCGACCTGCGTGATCGCGACGATGACGAACAGCCCGGCGGTCGCGATCAGCAGCAGCTGGCCGGAGTCGATGGTCTGCCACGCGGCCCGCTCCCGGGCGGGGGCCTGAGCGCCGGTCACTGGTGCCGCACCTCGTCGCCGCCGGTGACCCGCAGCGGGGCGCTCGGGTCGTCGTGGTCCTGCTGGGTGGTCTCGACGACGTCGTCGTCCGGCAGGACGACGGGCTCGGGCGGCTCCCAGCCGTCCCGGTCGAGCGCCCGCAGGAACGCGTCGACCATCTCCGGGTCGAAGTGGTCGCCCATGCCGCGGCGCAGCTCGGCCACGGCGGCGTCGATGCTGCGGGCCGCCCGGTAGGAGCGCGTCGAGGTCATCGAGTCGAACGCGTCGGCCACGGAGATGACCCGGGCGAACTCGGGGATCTCGTCGCCGGCGAGGCCCATCGGGTAGCCGCGGCCGTTCATCTTCTCGTGGTGGTGCATGATGCCGGCGAGCGCCTCGTCCAGGAACCCGATCTCGCGGACGATCTCCAGCCCGCGCATCGGGTGCAGCTGGATCGCGGCGAACTCCTCCTCGGTCATCGGCCCGTTCTTCTGCAGCACCTTGGTGGGGACGCCGAGCTTGCCGACGTCGTGCAGCATCCCGGCGTAGCGGATCGCCTCCACCCGGTCGGCGCGCATCCCGATCTCCTGCGCGATCATCACCGAGCCGCGGGAGACGCGCTCGGAGTGGCCGCGGGTGTAGAAGTCCTTCGTCTCGACCGCCTGGCAGAGCGCGGCGAGGGTCGCGGCGTGCGCCTGCTGCTGCGCGTACGCCTGGTCCATCGCCCACCGGGCGATGAACAGCGGCAGCAGGACCAGGACGGCGGCGAACGGCCCGACGCGCGGCCACAGCCCGGCGATCAGCAGGCCGACCATGCCGTAGCCGAGGCAGCCGACGGCGAGCTGGCCGCTCTCGTGCAGCAGCTCGCGCGGCGCGGCCTGCCGGCTGAGCAGCAGGACCCCCGCCATCAGCGCCAGGTTGACCAGCACGAACGTGACGAGGGCGCCGAGGAACGGACCGATGACGTTCTCCACCCAGCGGGCCTGCTCGGGGTGGAACCGGGCGCCGCCGAGGAGGTCGAAGACCGTCCCGGCGATGAACCCGCTGAGCGCGAACTGCGCGCCGTTGAAGATCCGCTTGACCGGGGCGAAGAACCGCTGCCCGGTGACGACGGCGACCAGGCCGAGCAGCGCGGCGCCGACCGGGCCGAGCAGCACCACCGAGGCCAGGCTCGCGGCGAAGCTGAGCGAGACCTTGGCGCGCGCGACGTTCAGCCGCGCGGGCGCCGAGTCGCAGACGAGGAACAGCAGGGCCAGCACGGCCAGCTTGCCCCAGTCGATCTCCGCGAAGGACGACGTCGCGATGAGGCCGGCCGCGAGGGCCGCCACACCGCAGACGTACGCCCAGGCAGCGAGAGGTAGTCCACGCATTGCCGCCCCTCGGGGAGTGACGAGATGGCGGGCCGCCGCCGGGGTGCTGTGCGCCTGCCGGCACCTAGACCCAGGACACGCCCTTGGTCAGCATCAACGACGACGCCGAGGCGCTCGGGCGCCGACCGTGTCCTGCCGGCGACACACGCTTGAGCATGGCTCCTTGCCTCCCCCCGCCGAACCGGGCCGCCCGGCCTCGCGGCCGGCCATCCGGAGCCGGGCGCGGGCCCGGCCTTCCCGGGCGAGCACATACCCCGAATTGACTCGGTGCGCACGTGCTCCCATCGCTGATTTCGGCACAAGCCTAACGCGAACTGCCCAGGTCACACACGCGTGAGGGAAAAACTGAGCAAAGCGTGAAGCGGTCGTCACCATAGGTGATCAATTGCCGGGGTGAATGCACTCAACGTAAGCGCACAATACCGCTGCACCGCAGAATGCACGTGCATCCGCGAATGCAGCCGCGACCCGCGCCTTTCGGCCCTCCGCCCGGCCGCGGCGGCGCCTCGCAGCCTACCTCTCGGATGAAAAAGACTCACCTTAGGAAATGGCCGTAATGCGACAACCCCGTGTTTTGGGGTATGCGACCGAATTCTGCCGTGCGGCCGGCCGCGCACCCCGCCGGGGCCGCGATCAGCCGCGCGAGGCGGAGCGCTCGCGCGCCCAGGCGACGGTCGCGGCGATGCCGTCGGGCAGCGCCGTCCCCGGCGCCCAGCCGAGCGCCTCCCGCGTCGCCCGCGGGTCGACGGACATCGCCGGCAGGTCGCCCAGCCGGGGCGCGGCGAACTCCGGGTCGTCGGGCGCGCCCGCCGCCTCCGCCACGAGGGTGTGCAGATCCCGGTCGGACGTCTGGAGCCCGGTGCCCACGTTGAAGCGGCGCCCGCCGCCCGCGTCCCCCGCCGCGCGGGCGAACGCGTCCACCACGTCCAGGACGTAGACGTAGTCGCGGGTCTGCGCGCCGTCGCCGTAGACCTTCGTCGGACGTCCGGCCAGCAGCGCGTCCGTGAAGATGGACACGACGCCGGCCTCGCCCTCGGGCGTCTGCCTGGGGCCGTAGACGTTCGCCAGCGTCAGCGTCGTGAAGTCGATGCCGTGCAGCTGCCGGTACATCCCCGCGTAGACCTCGCCGGAGACCTTCGAGGCCGCGTACGGGGATGCGGGCCGCAACTCGGCGTCCGCCGGGACGGGCAGCGCCTCCGGCACCCCGTACACCGCGCAGCTGGAGGTGAACACCACCTTGCGCCCGCCGGCCGCGCGCGCGGCCTCCAGGACGTTGGCGGTGCCGACCACGTTCGTGCGGGCGTCGCCCAGCGGGTCCGACACGCTGACGCGGACGCTGACCTGCGCGGCGAGGTGGCAGAACACCTCGGGGCGCCGCGCCGCGGCCTTCTCCGCCAGGGCCGGGTCGGCGACGTCCATCTCCCACAGCTCCACGCCGGGTCGAACGTTCGCGCCGGACGACAGGTCGTCCACGCCGATGACCTCGTGGCCGTCCGCGAGGAGCCGGTCGACGAGATGGGAGCCGATGAACCCGGCCGCGCCGGTGACGAGTGCTAGCACCCCCGGCACGATACCGAAGCCGCCCGGAGGGGGCCGCCGGGAACCGGGGCGGTCAGACGCTCTCGGCCTTGTCGGCGCCTCCGGACGCCTTGATCTCGCCGCAGATCTCCTCGATGCGGCCGAGCACCTTGCTGCGCAGGTCCGTCGGGGCCTGCTCGCACCCGCAGGACTTGTTCACCAGTTTCTTGACGGCCTCTTCGAGCCCGTACTCGCGCAGGCAGGGGCCGCACTCGTCCAGGTGCTGGCGGACCTCGCCGCAGCCGCCCTGGTCGAGTTCGCCGTCGAGATAGGTGTAGACCCGCGCCAGGACCTCGTCACACGGCGTCTCGTGATGGTTGCCGCAGCTCATGATGACCCCCTGCCGGCCCGGGTGAGCCCGCGGTCCTCAGCGTAGTCCTCCAGCATGCCGCGGAGCTGGCGCCTGCCGCGGTGCAGGCGGGACATCACCGTGCCGATGGGCGTGCCCATGATCTCGGCGATCTCCTTGTAGGCGAAGCCCTCGACGTCGGCGAGGTAGACGGCGATCCGGAACTCCTCCGGCAGCTCCTGCAGCGCCCGCTTCACATCGCTGTCGGGCAGGTGCTCCAGCGCCTCGGCCTCCGCGGACTTCAGCCCGCTCGAGGTGTGCGACTCGGCGCGCGCGATCTGCCAGTCCTCGATGTCCTCGGTGGCGGCCTGCTGCGGCTGGCGCTGCTTCTTGCGGTAGGAGTTGATGAACGTGTTGGTCAGGATGCGGTAGAGCCACGCCTTGAGGTTCGTGCCTTCCCTGAACTGGTGGAAGGACGCGAACGCCTTGGCGAAGGTCTCCTGGACGAGGTCCTCGGCGTCGGCCGGGTTGCGCGTCATGCGCAGCGCGGCCGAGTACAGCTGGTCCAAGAACGGGAGCACGTCGCGCTGGAACCGCTCCTGGCGCTGCTCCACGGTCTCCGTGGTGCCCGGTACCTGACCCACCCCCTCGGCTGTGGCGCCCTTGGCCCTGACTGGACCGGCGGCGTCGTTCCCCACAGACGATATCGGTCCGCGCGGCCTGCCGACGCGGACGGGTGCCCGCGCGTCGCCGCGGGGCGCCGCCGTCCCGGCCCTCCGCTGCTCATCGGCGACGGCTGTCGTCATCGGCTTGCACCTCCGTTTTCCTCGCTGTGAGACGGTGCAACACCGGAACGGCCCCGCCGATTCCCGGGCCGAATCCCCGCTCCGGGTCACTCAGGGTGATGACCGGCCTCGGACGGGGAAGGAAGTCACATACACGGCGAGAACAGGAGCATTTGGTGCCCTCCGTGCCTGCGGCGCGACCTTCCGAACCCACCATCGCCAGCCTGCGCGACACCTCCGGCGACGCGGCCGGGGACTCCCTCGCGCGCTACTGGACGTTCTACCGGGCGGTGGCCGACGCCCAGCTCGCGCGGTGGCTGCCGCGCAGGCCGGCCCGCGTCCTGGACGTCTCGGGCGGGCAGGGCCGCAGCGCGGGCCGCGCCGCCGGCGCCGGGCACGCGGTGCTGGAGGTGCGCGACGCGGGCCGCCCCGGCCGCGCGCCCCGGGACGATCCGGCCCGTCCCGCGTCCGGCACGATCCCGCTGATCGGCGACTCCGGGACGCTCTCCTACCTCACGGACGCCTCGGTGGACGCCGTGGTCGCCGAGAACCGCGTGCTGTCCCGGCACCTCGCCACCGAGGCCACCGTCGCCGAGATCGCCCGGGTGCTGCGGCCCGGCGGCCGCGTCCTGCTCTGCGTCGACTCCCTCACGCTGGGGCTGGCGCTGCTCGCCGAGCGGAACTACTGGGCGCACCTGTCGGACGTCCCGAGCGCGGAGGTCGTCCTCGTCCCCTGGCCGGACGGGACGATCACCCGCTCGTTCTCGTCCCACCAGCTCCGCGAGCTGCTCGCCGACGCCGGGCTCGACGTCGAGTGGATCAGGCCCCGCACCGTGCTGTCGCCCTCCACCGTCGAGCACGTCCTGGGCGAGTCGCCGCGCGCGCTGCCCCGGCTGGTCCGGACGGAGCTGGGCGCGGGCCAGACCGACGAGTCGCTCGGAATCCACCTGCTGGCCAGCGCCCGCAAGGCCCGCTAGCTAGCGGCCCGCCCGCCGCTCCGGCGCCCGCCGGGGAATTGCCGCGCTCGGGGGCCTCGGCGCGGAGAATGGCGATGGAACGATCCAATCCGCGAGCACGGCCTCAAGGCGGGAACGGGCGGCGGCGGTGCCCACGATCGTGCGCTCTCCTCGCGCGGGGGCGGCCCCTCCCCGCCGAGGCCGCGGCCGTCAGAACAAACTGCCGGAATGATCGCCGGAACTATCCCCAGAATTCGCCGGTTCTATGAGTTCCGGGCCGTTGTTTCGCACGCTGTTGACCGCCTTCGACACCGGGTAGGCGTCCATTGTCCCGGCCATCGCGGGCACCAGGAGGCCGCGGACCTGCTCGGTGTCGGTCAGCGCGGGATCGAGCCAGGCGTCCCAGCGGCCGGGCTCGACGATCATCGGCATCCGGTCGTGGATCCGGCCGAGGTCGTCGGGCGCGTCGGTGGTGATGACGGTGCACGTCCACACCCACTCGCCCTCCTCGATCCGGGAGGACGGCCCCCCGGCGCCGCCCTCGGGGGCCTTCCACAGCTCGTACAGGCCCGCCATCGCCATGACCGCGCCGTCGTTCGGCCGGATGAAGTAGGGCTGCTTCTGCGGCTTCTTCTTGGCCTTCTTCCCGCCCTCCGCCGGGTCCGGCGAGCCGTCCTGGTCCTGGAGGGTGTACCACTCGAAGTAGCCGTCGGCGGGCAGCAGGCAGCGGCGGCGGGCGAAGGCCCGGCGGTAGGACGGCTTCTCGTGCACGGTCTCGAACCGCGCGTTGATCATGCGGGAGCCGATGGACAGGTCCTTCGCCCAGGACGGGACGAGCCCCCAGCGCACCGTCCGCAGCTGGCGGACGGCGGGCTCCTCCTCGGGGGCGTCCTTCGGGCGCCGGTTCAGGACGACCGGGACCTGCTTCGTGGGGGCGACGTTGTAGTCGGGCTGGATGTCCCCGTCGACGGCGTCGAGCTGCACCTGGAACTCGTCCAGCAGCTCCTGACGCGCCCGGGTCGTGGCGTAGCGTCCGCACATGGCCCCATCAGACCACGAGCCTCGGACCACGGACCCGCGTACCGCGACCCGCGCGCCACGGGCCGCCGACTGCGCGGCGGCCCGCGCTTGAGCCGCCATGCGTTGGGCATGTAGCGGTTCATGCGACCCTTCACGACCTTGGCCCGCCCGATGGTGGCGGCGCCGTACATCATGTCCGGCCTGGATGCCATCCGCGATCCGCGCGAGCGCGCCGAGCAGGTCGGCCCGGCCGTCAAGCCGGTCGCCGACCGGATCGACTGGATGCCGAAGGACCCCGAGACCCTCGTCCGCATCGAGGGCGCGCTCAGCCTCGGCACCGGCGCGCTGCTGCTGACCGGCAGGTTCCGGCGGGCGACGACGCTGCTGCTCGCCGCGCAGCTGATCCCCGCGCTGGCGACCGAGCACCGCTACTGGACCGAGGACGACCCCGACCGCCGCGCCAGTGAGCGCTCCCACCTGCTGAAGACCGCCGCGCTGTTCGGCGCGCTGCTCATGTCGGCGACCGAGCCGCGCCGCCCGCCCCGCGCGGCGGAGCTGCGCCGCGCGATGCACGACGCGCAGATCAAGAGCGGCGCCGAGGCCAGGGCCATGCGCCGGGAGGCCGCCGCCACGCTGCGCGGCGCCCGCCGCGAGGCCGCCCGCCAGGTGCGGGTCGCCCGCGCGGAGGGCGGCCGCAAGGCCGCCGAGCAGACCGCGAAGGCCGCCAGGACGAAGAGGGCCGCCATGCCCGGCGGCACGTTCAAGACCGGCGGAGCCGGCATGTTCAAGGCGGGCAAGACCGGCGGCACCGGCATCTTCAAGGCGGGCAAGGCGGGCAAGGGCGGCCTGCTCAAGGGCGGCAAGGCGGGCGGCGCGCTGGCCAAGGCCGGGGCCGCCGGGACGTTCCGGGCGGGCAGGGCGACCGGCGCGCTGAAGAGCCTCCGGTCCCGGGGCGGGTCCGGGGGCGGGCTGTTCTCCAACGGCGGCAATCCGGACATCCGGGCGGCGGCGGCCTACCGGGCCGGGAAGGCCGCGAAGGCCGGCAAGTCCGCGGGCAGGACCGTGAAGGCGGGCACCGCCACGCAGGCCGCGAAGGCGATGAAGGCCGGCAAGACGGTGCGGACGGGGACGGCCGTCCAGGCGGGCAAGGTCCTTGAGGCGGTCAAGCGCTGACCTCGGGTCGAGCGCCGGCTTCCCGAAGAGAACCTTAAAAGAGTCTCAAAACCGTTGAACCGGGGGCGGGGCGGTCCCGTACTGCCAGGTGACCACCGTCCGAGCTCCCCACCTCAACGGAGACGCCCCGGCATGGCCCTTCCCGGATCGACCGGTCGCCAGCCCGGCGGGTTGCGGAGCCTGCTCTGCCGCCCCGGTTCGGCACGGCCGCCATCGGCCGCCGCCGACGAAGAGATCGCCGCCGAGCTGTACCGCGAGTACCATCGGCCCCTCCTCGCGTTCGTGCTCCGGCTGACCGGCGGTGACCGCCAGTGGGCGGAGGACGTGGTGCAGGAGACCATGATCAGGGCGTGGCGCAGCGCGGACCGGCTGGACGACCGGACGTCCTCGCTGATGCCGTGGCTGGCCACGGTCTCCCGGCGTATCGTGATCGACAACCGGCGGCAGCGCGAGGTCCGGCCGCCGGAGGTCGGCGACGGCCCCCTGGAGAACCTCCCGATGGCGGACGAGATGGACGGCCTGCTGCGCAAGGTCGTCGTGACGGAAGCGCTCGACTCCCTCTCCCCCGCGCATCGGCAGGCGCTGACGGAGACGGTGCTGCGCGACCGTACGGTGAACCAGGCGGCGGAGTACCTCGGCATCCCGGTCGGGACGGTCAAGTCCCGCGTCTACTACGCGCTGCGCGCCTTGCGGGTCGCCTTGGAGGAGAGGGGGGTGACCTCATGAGGTCCCAGATCGAGCACACCGACGTCGGCGCCTACGCGCTGGGCCTTCTCGAAGACGGCGACCGGCGGGCGTTCGAGGCGCACCTGCACGGGTGCGGCCGCTGCCAGGCCGAGCTCGGGGAGCTGTCCGGGACGGCGGGGGCCCTCTTCGAACTGGCGCCCGGCGCGGCGGAGGCGGACCCCGGAGCGGACCCCGGAGCCGACGCCGAGGAGGACGAGCCCGCCACACCCCCGGCCCCCGTGATCGACATGATGCGGCGCAGGCGGCGGGCCGACCGCCGGTTCCGCCGCAGCGCGTACGTGGTCGGCACCGCCGCCGCGGCGGTCGCGCTGGGCGCGGGCGTCGCGGTGGGGGCGGCGCTGAACGACGACGACGGGGGCGCGCGGAAGGCGCCGCCGCCCGTCGCGCAGACCGTCACCGGGCAGAGGTTCCAGGCGACCGACGCGGGCACCGGCGCGTCCGGGACGGTCGGCCTCGTCGACAAGGGCTGGGGCACGCAGGTCAGCCTGGAGCTGCGCGGCATCAAGGGGCCGCTGCGGTGCCACCTGGAGGCCGTGTCGCGGGACGGCGAGCGCAGCGTCGTCGCGGGCTGGCGCGTCCCCGACAAGGGGTACGGCGTGCCCGGCCAGCCCAAGCCGCTGATCATGCAGGGCGGCACCGGGCTCGACCGGGGGCAGATCGAGCGCTTCGTGGTGCGCCTGGACGGCGGCGGGACGCTGCTCAGCATCCCGCTCTGAGCACCGCTTCGAGCGCCGCCGCGCCGCCCGTCCCGGCCCGATAACCTTGGGTCATGCCCACTCCGCATTGGTCCGCCCCGGTGGCGCGCGCCCCGGTGGACGCCACGGTGCCGCTGCCCGGTTCGAAGTCGATGACCAACCGGGCGCTGATCCTGGCCGCGCTCGCCGCCGCGCCGGGCCGGATCGTCCGGCCGCTGCGCAGCCGCGACACCGACCTGATGGCCGCGGCGCTCCGCGCGCTCGGCACCGGTGTGGCGGAGGACGGCCCCGCAACCGGGGCGGCGGTCGCGGACTGGCGGATCGTCCCGGGCGAGCTGCGCGGGCCGGCGACCGTCGACACGGGCCTGGCCGGGACCGTGATGCGGTTCCTGCCGCCGGTCGCGGCGCTCGCGTCCGGCGAGGTGTCCGTGGACGGCGATCCGCGCGCCCGGGAGCGGCCGATGGGCCCGATCATCGCCGCGCTGCGCGCGCTCGGCGCCGCCGTCGACGACGGCGGGCGGGGCGCGCTCCCGTTCACCGTCCGCGGGACGGGTTCGGTGAACGGCGGCGAGGTCGTGATCGACGCGTCCGGGTCGTCCCAGCTCGTGTCGGGGCTGCTGCTGGCCGCGCCGCGCTTCGAGAAGGGCGTCGAGGTCAGGCACGAGGGCCCGCCGGTGCCGTCGGCGGCGCACCTGGCGATGACCGTCGGGATGCTCCGCGAGGCGGGCGCGGCGGTCGAGGCGGAGGGGAACGTCTGGCGCGTCGCCCCCGGCCCGCTGGAGGGCCGCGACTGGACGATCGAGCCCGACCTGTCGAACGCCGCGCAGTTCCTCGGCGCCGCGCTCGTCACGGGCGGGCGGGTGACCGTGCCGGACTGGCCGTCCGCGACGACGCAGCCGGGCGACGCGCTGCGCGGCCTGCTCACCGCGATGGGCGCCGAGGTCTCCCGCGGGCCGGACGGCCTGACGGTCCGGGGCCCCGGCGGCGGGTTCGCCGGCCTGGAGGCGGATCTGCACGAGGTCGGCGAGCTGACCCCGGTCCTCGCGGCCCTGTGCGCGCTGGCCGGCTCGCCGTCGCGGCTGACGGGCATCGCGCACCTGCGCGGCCACGAGACCGACCGGCTCGCCGCGCTGGTCGCCGAGATCAACGGGCTGGGCGGCGACGCCGCCGAGCTGCCGGACGGGCTGGAGATCCGCCCGCGCCCGCTGCACGGCGGCGTGTTCCACACCTACGACGACCACCGGATGGTGATGGCGGCGGCGGTCCTCGGGCTGGCCGTTCCCGGCATCGAGGTGGAGAATCCGGGCACCGTGGGCAAGACTCTTCCGGACTTCACTCGGCAGTGGGCGTCGATGCTGGCGCCCGCCTGACGGCAGGGGCGGACACTGGCTCGACGAGCGCACGACTACGACGAGGACGACGTCCGGGTTCGGCCCGGGCGCCGCGGGTCGCGTCCGCGCACCCGCCGCCGTCCCGCGCACGAGGACGCCTCGGCCGGGTTCGTGACCGCGGTGGACCGGGGCCGCTACCGCTGCCTCGTCGATCCGGGCACCGGCGACGAGCGCGCCGTCACCGCGATGCGCGCCCGCGAGCTGGGCCGCAAGGGCGTCGTGGTGGGCGACCGGGTGGCGCTGGTCGGGGACGTGTCCGGCGCGCCCGACACCCTGGCCCGCATCGTCCGGGTGGAGCCGCGCACCTCGTCGCTGCGCCGCACCGCCGACGACACCGACCCGTTCGAGCGGATCATCGTCGCGAACGCGGGGCAGCTCGTCATCGTGACCGCGCTGGCCGATCCGGAGCCGCGCCCCCGCATGATCGACCGGCAGCTCGTCGCGGCCTACGACGCCGGGATGGACCCGCTGCTCTGCCTCACCAAGGCCGACCTCGCCGACGCCGCCGTCCTCGTCGCCGAGTACGCGCCGCTCGGCGTCCCGTACGTGGTGACCCGGCGCGGCGGCGACCTGGACGAGTTGCGCGGGCACCTGACCGGGCGCACCAGCGTCCTCGTCGGCCACTCGGGCGTCGGCAAGTCCACCCTGGTGAACGCGCTCGTCCCGGACGCGGAACGCGCGGTCAGCCACGTGAACGCGGTGACCGGGCGCGGCCGGCACACCTCCTCGTCCGCGATCGCGCTGGAGCTGCCCGGCGCGGACGGCTGGATCATCGACACCCCGGGGGTGCGCAGCTTCGGCCTCGCGCACGTCGACCCGCGGAACGTGATCAACGCGTTCGACGACCTCGCCGAGGGCGCCGCCGAGCGGTGCCCGCCGCACTGCGACCACTTCCAGGCCGACTGCGGCCTGGACGCGTGGGTGGCCGAGGGCCGCGCCTCCCAGGCCCGCCTGGACTCGCTGCGGCGCCTGCTCTCCAGCCGCGAGGCGGACGGCGAACAGCGGACGGCGGACAGCGGCGGCGAATAGCGGCGGGCGAATAGCGGGCGACGTCCGCCCGCGCGCGTGGGTAGGGTCGCCGCATGCCTCAGACGATCGCGGCGCGGTACGAGCTTCTGGAGGTACTCGGCCGCGGAGGGATGGGCGCGGTGTGGCGGGCCCGCGACCGGACGCTCGACCGCGAGGTGGCGGTCAAGGAGGTGTCGCTGCCGCAGGGCCTGGACGCCCCGCAGGTGGAGCGGCTGTACGCGCGGACGTTCCGGGAGGCGAGGTCGGCGGCGCGGCTCGACCATCCGGGCATCGTGACGGTCTACGACGTCGTCGAGGAGGACGGCCGCCCGTGGATCGTGATGCAGCTCGTCCGGGCGGAGAGCCTGGACCGGGTCATCGCGCGGGAAGGGCCGCTGCCGCCGGCCCGGGTCGCCGCGATCGGGATCGACCTGCTGGACGCGCTGGCCGCCGCGCACGCCGCGGGGGTCGTGCACCGCGACGTCAAGCCGGGGAACGTGCTGCTGCCGCCCGGCCGGGCCGTCCTCACCGACTTCGGGATCGCGACCGTGGCGGGCGACGAGACGCTCACCCAGGCGGGCTCGATCGTCGGGTCGCCCGCGTACCTGGCGCCGGAGCAGGCCCGGCACCAGAAGGCGACGCCGGCGTCCGACCTGTGGTCGCTCGGCGGGACGCTGTACGCGGCGGTCGAGGGCCGCCCGCCGTTCGGGCGGCCGGACGTGTGGGGGATGATGGCCGCCCTCCTGTCGGACGACCCGGACCCGTTCCGCCTCGCCGGGCCGCTGGCGCCCGTCCTGCACGGGCTGCTGCGCAAGGATCCCGGGCGGCGGCTGGGCCCCGAGGACGCCGGGCGCCTGCTCCGCCAGGTCGCGCAGGGCGCCCCGGTGCCCGCGTTCGCCCCCGCCGAGCCGCCGCACGACCTGACGCTGCCGCCGGCCGGGGCCGGTCCGGCGGCGCCGGGGCCGCCGCCCGCGCCGCGCGGGCGGACGCCCTGGCAGCTGATCGTGCCCGCCGGGATCTTCGCGGCGGCGCTGGCCGCCGCCGTCGTCGCGGTCGTGCTGTTCACCAACACCGGGGAGAACGGCGGCGGCGGGCGGGCGGGCACCTCGTCGCCCACTCCGGGCGCGTCATCGTCCACGCCGGGCGGGTCGCCCTCCGTGCCCGCGGGGTACCGCCCCTACCGGGGCTCGTCGTTCACCGCCGTCGTCCCCCAGGGCTGGAAGGAGGCCCCCGAGGGCGACGACGTGACGTTCACCTCGCAGGAGCAGGGCGTGACGATGGGCCTGGCGTTCCAGCGCCTCGGCTCCGCCGCCCTGGGCACACCGGCGGACGGCCTCGCGTCCGCGATCGGCGAGATGAAGGACGACACCGGCGCCTATCCCGGCTTCACCCAGGAGAGTTTCGACCGGAGCGTCCCGTACGCGGGCGGGCAGGCGGCCGAACTCCAGTTCACCTTCACCAAGAACGGCACGCCGGGACGCGCGCGGGTGCGGGTGTTCGAGTCCGGCGGCGTCCTCTACCAGGTGCTCCTGGCCGCCGACCAGAACCACTGGGACCAGGGCGTCCCGCACTACGAGACGTTCCTGCGGACGCTGCACGTCACGGCCTGACGGGCCGGCCGGCGGCTAGCCGCGCGCCTCCTCGAACAGGGTGCGCGCCTTGGCCTCGGCCTCGTTCAGCGCCTTGACGTGCCGGGGCGCGAGTTCCTCCACGCACCGGGTCATCTCCTCGGTGACGTGGCTGAACGCGCTCTCCTCCGCGCCCCGCAGCGCCGCCCGCACGCTCGCCGACCGGGCGCCGAGCGCGGACCATTCCAGCTCCAGCCGCGCGACGGCCTCGTCGAACGCCCCGGACGTCTCGGCGCCCGCGCTCTTCAGCTCGGCCGGAATCGGCCCCCGGCCCGTCTTGCGCGCGTGGCCGGACAGCGCCGAGATGCGGCTGGCCAGCGTCAGGCCCTCGCGGGCGAGCGGCAGCACGTCGTGGATCAGGTCGGTGACCGCCTTGGCCAGCTGCTCCACCCGGGTAAGGAGCGTCTGCGTCGCCTCCTCCAGCGCGCCGGACGTCCGCTCGGCGACGCGTTCGGCCACGTCCTGCTGCTGCTTGGACAGCACCGGCACGACGTCGCGGTCCAGGAGGCGGCGCAGCTCGCGCTCCCGTGCGCCGCGGTCGCCGGGCCCGGCCCGTCCGGCGAAGTCCGCCCAGACGCGCTCGATGCGCTCCTCCCCGGACGCGGAGATCTCCGCCGTGATCTCGTCCAGGGCCTCGCCCACCCGGGCCTTCAGCCGTTCCACCCGCCCGTAGAGCGCTTCGCGCTTGAACGGGTCGTTGAGCTCGTTGAGCTGCGCCTGCAATCGACGGGACACGTCGATGGCGTGCTCGGCGAGGGGGACGAGTCGGTCGGCGAGCTCGTCGAGCGTCTCGGCCCTGCGCGGGTCGGTCAGCTCGGCCACCCACGCGGGAAGGTCGTGCGCCATGGCCCCCATGCTGCCACCACCCGTCCCGGGAAACCGGCGACCGCGCCCGGCGCGCCCCGTCCGGACGACCGAAAAGCCGGAACGGCACGGGCAGGAGTGTCTGGCCACGGGGCGATCAGGGTACCGTTGCTCGCCGTGGCGGGCTATTCCGATGACCTTCGTCTCGCGCATGTGCTGGCGGACGGAGCCGACGACATCACGACCAAGCGTTTCCGCGCCCTCGACCTCAGCGTCGAGACCAAGCCGGACTTGACGCCGGTCAGCGACGCCGACCGCAGCGTGGAGGAGCAGATACGCGGCACGCTGAAGCGGGCGCGGCCGCGGGACGCGGTGCTCGGCGAGGAGTACGGCAAGACGGGGTACGGGAACCGCTGCTGGATCATCGACCCGATCGACGCGACGAAGAACTTCGTGCGCGGCGTCCCGGTGTGGGCGACGCTGATCGCGCTGATGGAGAACGACGAGATCGTCGTCGGGGTGGTGTCGGCGCCCGCGCTGAACCGGCGCTGGTGGGCGGCCCGGGGCGGCGGCGCCTGGACGGGCCGCAGCCTCACCCGCGCCACCCGGATGAACGTGTCGGCGGTCGGCGAGATGTCCGACGCGTCCCTGTCGTTCTCCAGCCTGAGCGGCTGGGAGGAGCAGGGCCGCCTCACCCAGTTCCTCGACCTGACCCGCTCGGTGTGGCGGACGCGGGCGTTCGGCGACTTCTGGTCGCACATGATGGTCGCCGAGGGCGCGGTCGACATCTCCGCCGAGCCCGAGGTCTCGCTGTGGGACCTCGCCGCCCTCCAGGTGATCGTGGAGGAGGCCGGCGGCATGTTCACCGACCTGACGGGCGTCCCCGGCCCGGACGGCGGCAGCGTGGTCTGCACGAACGGCAGGCTCCACGCCGACGTCCTGCGCGCGCTGGGCGGCGGGCAGCTCTCCCTGCGCATCTGACCCCTGCGCATCTGACCGGCGGCGCATCCGACCGGCGGCCGCATCTACCGGCGGGCACATCTACCGGCGGTGCATCCGACCTCCGCGTGCTGGGCATACTGACTCCGGGGCCAGATCATCATGGCCATCCGCCAGACTCGCGACATATCGTGGAACAGCGGTCGCGGGACGGCCGTTGTGCTAGGTGAGGGCGGCGTTCCAGATGGGCGGCCCGTAAACGGAGGTACCAGATGTCGACCCAGACCAAGGTAGTCATCGGCGGCGTCGTCGTCGGCTTCCTGACCCTGTTCGTCTTCCCGTGGTGGCTGAGCGCCCTGATCATCCTGGGCGTCCTCGGCGCACCGCTCGTCGGGTACATGATGCTCGACTCGTCGCAGCGCAAGCGGGTGCGCGCGCAGGGGCGCAAGCGCCTCGGGAGCTGACCCCGTCCCCCCGCTAGGGTGCGGGGATGGCGGAGACACGGGTCGGCGTCGTCGGCGCGGGGATTCTCGGGCTGGCGATCGCGCGCCGGCTGGCCGAGACGCGCCCCGGCACGGAGGTGACGGTCCTCGACAAGGAGGACCGCGTCGCGGCCCATCAGACGGGCCACAACAGCGGCGTCGCCCACGCGGGCCTGTACTACGCGCCGGGCTCGCTGAAGGCGACACTGTGCAGGCGCGGGATCGGCCTGCTCAAGGAATATTGCACCGACCGGAACCTGCCCTACGAGGAGTGCGGCAAGGTCGTCGTCGCGCGCGACGCGTCCGAACTGGCGGCGCTGGACGAGATCGAGCGGCGCGCGGCGGCCAACGGGGTCCCGGGGCTGCGGCGCCTGACGGGCGGCGGGCTCCGCGAGATCGAGCCGCACGCCGCCGGGGTGGCCGCGCTGCACTCCCCCACCACCGCGATCGCCGACTTCCCGGCGGTCGCCCGCGCGTTCGCCGACGACGTCGTGCAGAGCGGCGGCGAGGTGCGGCTCGGCTTCGAGGTCGTCCGGCTCGGGCGGGCCGGCGACCGCGTCACGGTCGCGTCCCGGCGGGAGGAACTGGTCTTCGACCGGCTCGTCGTGTGCGCCGGGCTCCAGTCCGACCGGGTGGCGCGGCTGGCCGGCGACGCGCCCGCCCCGGCGATCATCCCGTTCCGCGGCGAGTACTACCGGCTCGTCCCGTCCCGGACGGACCTGGTCCGCGGCCTCATCTACCCGGTGCCCGACCCCCGCTACCCGTTCCTCGGCGTGCACTTCACCCGGCGCGTGGACGGCGGCGTGGACATCGGCCCCAACGCCGTCCTGGCGCTGGCCAGGGAGGGCTACCGGTGGCGCGACGTCCGCCCGGCCGACCTGTGGGAGACGGTCCGCTGGCCCGGCTTCCGGCGGCTGGCGCGGCGGCACTGGCGGACGGGCGCGAAGGAGCTGTACGGGTCGGCGGTGAAGCGCGCGTTCGTCGCCGAGGCGCGCGGCTTCGTCCCGGACCTGGCCGCGGCCGACGTCGTCGCGGCGCCCGCCGGGGTCCGCGCGCAGGCGGTGGACCCCGACGGCTCGCTCGTGGACGACTTCCGCATCGGGCGGGTCGGCCCGGTGGTGACCGTCCGCAACGCCCCGTCCCCGGCGGCGACGTCCTCGCTGGCCATCGCCGAGCACGTGGTGGAGCGGCTCTAGTCCCAGAGCCTGCGGACGTCGCCGCGCGGGTCGTCGACGGTCCGGTCGGCCGGCTCGTCGAACACCCGCACCGCGCGCGTCGACGGATCGAAGCGGCCCCAGCCGGGGTCGCCGGTCGCGGCGAACCCGACCCAGGCGCGGTGCATCCGGTCGGCGAGCGGCTGCGGCGGGTTCGGCCCGGCCAGCCCCTCGGGCTCGGCGGTCAGGTTGTCGAACACGAAGCCCAGCTCCAGGGCGTGGCACGCGCCGAGGCCGTGGTTCGGCGACCGCCACGCGAACTCGTACATCCAGGTGCGCCCGCCGGACGCGGCGTGCCCGGCGGCGGCGCGGTTCGCCGGGATCCGGAACAGGCTGTCGGTGACGATCGTCGCGAGCAGCTCGCCGGCCGTCAGGTCCCGGTGGCGGTCGCGGTAGGCGGCGGCCATCCCGGACGGGACGCCCATGCCGGCGGTGACGACGCCGACGATCTCGTCGGTGAGCTGGCCGGCGAGGCCGGTCGGCATCAGGAACAGCCGGAACTCCTCGGACGTGCAGCCGATGAGGAGGTCGGCGTCGCGGCCGGCGCCGTCCGCGATGGCGTCCTCGGGGCGCCGGGCGAGCAGCTCGCCGTCCAGGACGGGGGTGAGGGACATGGCGCCCGCCGCGGTGGTGGCGCCCCAGCGGCCGGGGTCGGGGACCATCGAGACCTCGGCGGCGACCGACGCCTGCGCGGGGAGGATCGCGGCCGGGTCCAGCGCGGCGAACGCCTCGGCGGTCGGCTCGACGCCGAGCCGCGCGGCCATCTCCTTCGTGACGAGCATGGCGTCGTCCGGGTCCTGCGCGATGCTGCCGGCGCCGCTCTGCGCGATCGCGCGCCCGAACAGCCCGAGGTCGAGGGAGAGCAGGGTGGTGACGCTCATCGCGCCCGCGGACTCGCCGAACACGGTGACGTTGCCCGGGTCCCCGCCGAAGCCCGCGATGTTGTCGCGCACCCACTCCAGGGCGGCGATCTGGTCGCGCAGCCCCCGGTTGAGCGGGGCGCCGGGCAGGTTCGCGAAGCCCTCCACGCCGAGCCGGTAGTTGATCGTCACGCAGACGACGCCGTCGCGGGCGAAACCGCGGCCGCTGTAGACGGGCACGGCGCCGGACCCGTTGCGGAACGCGCCGCCGTGGACCCACACCATGACGGGCAGCCCCGAGCCGCCCGGCTCCGGCGTCCAGACGTTCAGGTTGAGGCAGTCCTCGCCGGGGACGTCGGGGTCGGGCAGGAGCGCGTCGTACGGCTTGGGGTAGCCGGGCTTCGGCGCGGTCGGCCCGTACTCGAAGGCGTCGCGGACGCCGTCCCACGGCTCGGGCGGGCGCGGCTCCCGGAAGCGGTTCGGCCCGAACGGCGGCGCGGCGTAGGGGATGCCGAGGAAGGCGGTGACGCCGTCCCGTGTCCTGCCGCGCACCTTCCCGTGGGACGTCTGGACGACCGCCTCCATGCCGCGCCTCCGGTTCTAGAACGAAATTCGACAACCAGAGACTACGGGAGCGGCGGCCCCGGAGTAAGGCATGGGACGCGCAGGACGGGACGCGAGGCGGGGACCCGCCGACCGTCAGGGCCGGAGCATCCGGGTGAGGTAGTCGCGGGCGAACGCGCGGATGGCGTCCTCGTCCGCCAGCTCCAGGCCGCCGCCGGGCACGAGCAGGAGCGACACCGCGAGCCGCAGCAGCACCTCGGCGACGGTGTTGTGGTCCTCCCCGTCGCCGGGGCGGGCGCGGCGCAGCCGGTCGGCGAGGATGTCGCGCGCGGCGAGCATCACCGCGCCGCCGTTCATGCTGAGCTGCGGGAGGAACGCCTCCGGCTCGCTCTCCAGGACGCGGGTCATCAGCGGGTGCGTGCGGGCGCTGCGGAGCCCGACCACGAAGCCCTCCACCACGGCGTCCTCGGCGGACGCGAGGTCCTGCGTGGCCTCGGCGATCGCGGTGAGGAACCGGCGGCACTCGCGCAGGATGACCGCCTGGAGCAGCTGCTCCTTGTTGGTGAACCGCCGGTAGATGGTGGTGCGCGCGACCCCGGCCCGCTTGGCGACGTCCTCGACGCTGACCCTGCGCAGCCCGTAGGTCTCGAACTCCGCGAGGGCGGCGTCCAGGATGCGGGTGTCGAGATCGTCGGCGTCGCCCTCCGGCACCGCCAGCCGCGCCGCCAGCCCCCCGGCGGTCCGCACGTCCATCGTCATAGCCGCACCCTAGCCGGATCGGGCGCCCGGTCCGCAGCACCGGACGCGACAGAGCTACAATGATCGTCAAATTGTACTTCTGTCTCAGACTCGCGGTGGTGCACATGACGGACCAGGCCGAGACCGAGCCCCCGGCCCCGCTCGGGCCGGGCTCGCTGACCTGGCGCTACTTCGGCGACACCCGGATGCTCCTCGTCGGGCCCCGGGCGGCCGTCCTGCAGAACATGCTCCCGGCGCTCGGCCAGGGCGTCCTCGACCACTCGGTGTTCTTCTCCGAGACGTTCGCGCGGGTGAAGCGGTCCGCCGGGCCGATCCTGGACACCGTGTACGGCGCGGAGCGGTCCGCCGAGACGGGCCGGAAGGTCCGCGATTACCACCGCGGGATCAAGGGGACGATGCCGGACGGCGCCCGCTACCACGCGCTCGACCCCGAGACCTACTACTGGGCGCACGCGACCTTCCTCGACACCATGCTGTACGCGATCGAGACGTTCATCAGGCCCCTCGGCGAGGCGGAGAAGCGCCGCGTCTACGAGGAGTCCAAGACCTGGTTCCGGATGTACGGCGTCAGCGACCGCGCCATGCCGGACGACTGGGAGGCGTTCCAGGCGTACTGGAAGCGGATGCTGGACGAGGAGATCGTCCCGCACAAGACCGCCCGGTACGGCGTCGGCTACGTCAAGAAGGGCCTGCCCGCGCCCCCGAAGGTCCCGGCCCCGCTGTGGCGCGCGGTGTCGCCGCCGCTGAACGCGGTCGCCCGGTTCCTCACGGTCGGCGGCCTGCACCCCCGCATGCGCGAACTGCTCGACCTGCCGTGGAGCGCCGCCGACGAACGCCGCTACCGCCGCTTCGCCGCCGCCGTCCGCGCCGGCAACCGGGCATGGCCCCTCCTCCCCGAAGCAGCCCGCTACCTCCCCCAAGCCCGCCGAGCCCTCCGCAAAGCCCGCCCACGTTGACCTGCGGCGTGTTGTTGTTTTGAGCGGCGCCATAACAACAACACGCCGCAGGTCAACGGAGCAGGGCGGCACGGCGGGGGTTAGGGGGTTGAGCGGATTCTTGCGTCGTAGGACTTTCGGGCGTCTGGGTCGTAGTCCAGGAAGATCTTGTCCAGGCCCAGGCGGCGGGACGTGGCCCGGCGGAGGCGCTCGGGCAGCAGTGCGCCGATCTTGACCTGGGCGCCGAGCTTCTTCGGGACGACGACCTGCGGGCGCGGCCTGCCGATCAGGGCGGCGACGGCGGCGGCGATGTCCTCCGGCTCGCAGTTCTTCTGCCCCTTGGGGCTCGCCGTCCCGGCGACGAGGTCGGTGTTGGTGAACGTCGGCAGGACTGCGCTGACGTGCACCCCCCGGTCCGCCACCTCCAGGCGGGTCGCCTCGGTGAACCCGACGACGGCGGCCTTGCTGGCGTTGTAGAGGGCGAGGCCGGGGGTGAACAGGACGCCGGCGAGCGAGGCGACGTTGATGATGTGGCCGGACCCGCGCGGCAGCATCCGGCCGAGGGCCAGCTTGGTGCCGAGCATCACGCCGTGCACGTTGATGTCGAGGCAGCGGCGGGCGTCGGCGTCGCTCTCGTCGGCGACCGGCCCGATCGGCATGATCCCGGCGTTGTTGATCAGCACGTCGAGCGGTCCGCCGGCGGCCGCCTCGGCCGCGTCGAGGAACGCGGTGAACGACGCGCGGGACGTGACGTCCACGGTGAGGCCCGTGACGCCCAGCGCGGCGGCGGCCTCCTCGACGGCGGCCTCGTCGATGTCGCCGATGACGACGGTCGCGCCCTTGCCCGTCAGCGCGCGGGCGGTGGCGAGGCCGATCCCCCGCGCGGCCCCGGTGATCGCGATGACCTTGCTCATTGCTGCTCCAGGCGGTCGAGCCGGACGGGGAGCCCGTCCTTCGGCGAGGGGAGGGACGTCGTGTCCAGCGGCCATTCGTAGCGCGCCGGGACGCTCCAGCGGTAGCGCTGCAGCACCTGGTGCAGGATCGTCTTGACCTGCATCCCGGCGAAGTACAGCCCGATGCACTTGTGCGCGCCGCCGCCGAACGGCGCCCACGCGTACTTGTGGGCCTTGTCCTCGCGGCGCTCCGGGGAGAAGCGCTCGGGGTCGAACGTGTCCGGGTCCGGCCACCACTGCGGCATGTGGTGGTTGCTGAGCATCGGCACCACGACCAGCGTCCCGGCGGGGACGTGGAAGCCGAGGATGGAGGTGTCCTTGACGACCTTGCGGGGCAGCGCCGGGACGGGCGGCAGCAGCCGCAGGCTCTCCTTCATCACCATGTCGATGCCGGTGAGGGAGTCGAGGTCGCCGTAGGCGGGCTGCGGCTCGCCGAGGGCCAGCGACTCCTCGCGCAGCCGCTCCTGCCATTCGGGGAACTTGGCCAGGTAGTAGGCCATCGTCGTCAGCGTGATGGTGGTGGTGTCGTGCGCCGCCATCAACGCGAAGATCATGTGGTTGACGACGTCCTCGTCGGTGAACCGCTGCCCGTCGTCGGTCTCGGCCTCGCACAGCGCGGCGAAGAGGTCGTCGCCTCCGTCGCGGCGCTTGGCGGGCAGGTGCCGGTAGAAGAACTCCTCCAGCACCTTGCGGGCCTGGAGGCCGCGGTGCCAGCGCAGCCCGGGGACGGGGAACCGCACGTAGGCCGTCCCCGCCCGGACGGCGTCGATGAACGCGCCGTTGACGCGTGCGCGCTCGGCGTCGTCCAGTTCGACGCCCATGAACACGTCCACGGCGAGGTCGAGCGTGAGCTGCTTGATGTGGTCGTAGACCTTGAAGCCGGGGCCGGGCTCCCACGCCTCGATGCCCTTGACGATGCCGGGCGCCATGGCGTCCATGTAGGCGCGCAGCCGGGCCGGGGTGAACGCCTGCTGCATGATGCGGCGGTGGTGCAGGTGCTCCTCGAAGTCGAGCAGCATGATCCCGCGGGTGAAGAACGGGCCGATGAAGTAACTCCAGGCGGGCCCGTTCGCGAACGCCTTGTCCCGGTTGACCAGGACGGCCTCGGCGGCCTCCGGCCCCTGGACGGTGCAGGTGCGCTGCCCGAGCAGCCATCCCCAGGCGACGGGCCCGTACTGGTCGTAGCGCTTGCGGGCCATCCCGATCGGGTCGCGCATCACGGCGAGGGTGCTGCCGATGTACGGGACGCCGGGCACGCCGGGGACCGGTTTGAGGCCGCTGCCCTGCGGCGGCGGCGCGAGGACGCTCGTCATGACCCCTCCGGGAAGCGTGCAACAAAAGACCGGATTCTGTTGCTTTGTTCTAACGTAGCCGACGCCCGTAAGTCCAGGCTTATCGCCCGTGACTTGCGCGTCAGCGCGCCTCGCGGGCCGCCGCCGGGCGCAGCAGCCGCCGCCGCGCCGCGTCCGTCAGCGGCCGGTACCCGCCCGACTTGTCCCGGTAGTAGGTCGGCCCGTCGCCGACCGCCGGGACGCCCTCGTCGCGCAGCGGCGCCGTCCGCAGCCGCCGCCCCGCCGTGACGGGCAGCTCGTCCACGACGCGGACGAGCGCGGGCCGCAGCCCCGGCTCCACCCGCAGCAGCGCCTCGGACAGGTCGATCGCCTTGACCGTCTCCGCCGCGGGGGGACGGCCGCCCGCCCGGCTCGGCCCGGAAGGCGCGGCGGCGCCGCGGAGGCTCACGGCGGCGGCGGCCAGCTCCGTGCCGCCCACCGGGATCCCGTAGACGGCGACGCTGTCGACGTACGGCAGGTCGCCGAGCGCGTCCCGGATCGGGCCGGGCGGCACGATGCCCTCGGCCGTGCGGATCAGCTCGTTCTCCCGCCCGACGAGCCAGTAGTCGCCCGCCGCGTCGCGCCGGAACAGGTCGCCGGTGATCGTCCAGGCGTCCTCGGGCCGGAACACGCCCCGCACCGGGCGGGCCGCGGCGCCGATCGCCGAGAGCCGCACCCGCGCGAGCAGCATGCCGATCTCGCCCGGCTCGCAGCGGACGGCGAACCCGCCGGGCCCCTCGTCCAGGCGCCCGTTCTCCAGGTCGTAGCGGGCGAGCCGCACCCGGGCGCTGCCCGGCAGCGGCCGGCCGAGCGATCCGGGCTTCTTGCCGCTCAGGTTGACCAGCACCGCCTCGCCCTCCGTCGAGGCGTAGAACTCCAGGACGCGGGCGGGCGCGAACCGGTCCTCGACCCGCCGCCACAGGTTGCGCGGCATGCCGGAGCCGATGAACAGCCGGATGGCGTGGTGCCGCTCGGCCGGGTTCGGCGGCGCGTTCACCAGCTCGCCCAGCAGCGTCCACGTGTAGGACGCGACGGTCACGCCGTAGCGGCGTGCCTCGTCCCAGAAGGTGTCCGGGTCGATGACCCGGTGGGAGGACGACCCGTCGCGCCCCCCGGCGACGGCGGCGGGAGCGCCGGCCAGCGCGAGCCGGGCGCCGCCGGCGACCGCGCCGCCGAGGCTCATCAGCAGCGCGGACGGGTGCTGGATCGGCGTGATGCTGTAGACGGTGTCGGACGGGGACAGCGCGGCCGACGACGCGGTCCCGAACGCCGACAGCGCCCACCGCCGGTTCGTGATCCGGCTGGCCCGCAGCTGGTCCCCGTCGCCGCGGAACACCACGAAGGCGAGGTCGCCGGCCCGTCCCGGGTTGGGCCGGTACCACCCGGGCAGCTCCACCCGCGCGGGGTCGATGCCCTCCATGTCGACCAGCGACCCGCGGTCGCCGCGCCCGGCCCCGCCGAGCAGGTACCCCTGGACGTCCTCCAGCCCCGCGGCGAGCGCGGCGTGCTCGGGATCGGCGATCACGCGTGTCACCTGGCCGAGGCGCGCCTCCGCCGCCGGGTCGCCGTCGGGGCGGAGCAGCACGGCGACGGCGCCGAGCCGGCTCAGCGCGGCGACGAGCGCCAGCGCGGTCGGCCGGGTGCCCATCAGCACGCCGACGGCGTCGCCGCGCCGCACCCCGATGTGGATCAGGCCGCGCACCACGGCGTCGACGCGGCGCTTGGCCGCGTCGTGCGTGTGCCCGCGGCCCCGGTAGAGGAAGAAGACCTCGCCGGGCCTGTGCCGGGCCTGCTCGTCCAGCAGCAGCCCCATCGACATGCGGGTGTCGGACTGGATGCGCTCCAGCCGCGCGAGCCGCGGCAGGTTCTGCGCGGCCTCCCCGCTGATCTGCCGCGTCCCGTGCACGACCTGCGAGGCCGTCCGGAGCGCCGACCGCGCGGCGCTCGTCCCGATGCCCACCGCGAGCTGGAGCCCGTATCCGGCGGGCCCGCCGGGCAGGTCGGCGGGCTCGGCCTCCTCGTCCCCCGCCACGGGCGCGACGATCTCCGGAAGGTCGTCCTCGCCCTCCCGCCACAGGGCCCAGGACGCGACGGCCGGCCAGGTCTGCGCGATCGCGAGGCCGCCGACGACGAGCCCGAAGTGCCCGGCGCGCAGCGACGCCTCGTACACCTGGGCGCGCGGCGCGGCCCGCCGGATGCCGCGCACCATCGGCGGCGGCGCGATCTCGTCGACCTCGCCGACGAAGGTGAGGACGGGGCAGGTGATGTCGGCGAGCGTCACGAGCCGGTCGCCGATGAGGAACCCGCCCGTGAGCATCCGGTTGTGCTGGACGAACTGGCGGAGGAACTCGGCGAGCGCGGGGCCGGGCCACGACACCCAGCCCTCCCGCTCCAGGAACCGCCGCTGCCGCTCGCGCGGCGCGAGCCGCTCCCGGTCGTGCAGCTGGAGGATGAAGTCGATCCTCGACCGGACCGACTTCACCGGGCTCAGCGCCTGGAACCCGAGCCGCGTCACCCAGCCGGGCACCGCGAACCCGCCGAGGACCCAGTCCGGTATGCGCTCGACGCCCTCGGACGCGAGCCGGCTGGGCAGGCCGAACGGCAGCCCCTGGCTGGTGTCGGACGGGCTGCCGAACGTGACGATCGACTCGATGCCCTCGCTGCGCCGGTACGCGGCGGCCTGGTAGACGAACATGCCGCCCTGCGAGTACCCGGCGAGGTGGACGTCCCGCCCGGTGGCCCCGCGGACCCGGTCGACGGCGTCGCCGACCGCCAGCACGTGGTCGCTGATGGTCCGCTCCAGCCCGCCGGGCTCCCGCTCGGGGGCGCCGAAGTCGACCACCCAGGGGTCGACGCCGAGGTCGTGCAGGACCCGCACCGCGCTGACCCGCGAGGAGATGTCGTACACCTCCGCGGTGATCATCAGCGGCGGGACGAGCAGCATGACGGGGCCGCCCGCCGCGTCCGGGAAGTAGTGCCGCAGCCGGTACACCCGCTGCTCGGTCACGACCTCGCACGGAGACGCGTCCTCGTCGGTGTCGAACCCTCCGAAGCGGGCGACCTCCAGGGCGTTCTGGGCGGTCGAGCCCAGGCGGGCCCCCAGGCGGTACAGCGTCTTGGCAACAGCCGGCATCGTCGCCCTCTCGCAGCGTCAACGACATGGTGTCCTGTCGCCGGCGGCTTTAGCAATCAGGGGACGATGCGGGCGCCCTCCATCTCGTCCGCCTGCAGCCGCTCCCACATGTACCGGCGGCGGGGCTTGCCGCTGGACGTCCGGTGGATCAGCCCGGCGCCCACCACGACCGTCAGCTCGACGTCGTCGCCGACGCGCCGCCGGAGCATCTCGCGCACCGCCGGGACCCACTCCTCGCCCTGCGTCTCGGCGAACAGCGCGAGCCCCTTCTGCCCGGCGCCCGGGACGCCGACCACGGCGATGCGGCCCTTCCCGAGCCGGCTCACCTCGGCGATCTTCGATTCGAGGTCCTCGACGTACACCGAGCGGCCGCGGACCTTGATGCTGTCGCCCATCCGCCCGAGGACGAAGAGCTGCCCCTCGTGGAAGAACCCGGCGTCCCCGGTGTAGACCTTGCCGTCCATGAACCGCGTCGACTTGGCCTCGGCCCCCGCGTAGTAGCCGGGACAGGCGGAGGGGCCGCCGACGACGATCTCCCCGAGCAGCCCGCCGGCGAGCTCGTTCCCGTCGTCGTCGACGATGCAGACCGGCACGTCGTCCTCGGGCGTCCCGCAGCCGACCACCCACCCGGCCTTGGCGCCGAGCGACCGCTCGCCCAGCGTGTGCTGCTCCAGGATCCGGACGGGCGACCCGAACGACAGCGTCTCGGGGTCGGGCCGGACGGCGAGCGGGTCGCTCCGCCGGTTGTCCATGGTGACCAGCAGGGTCGTCTCGGCCATGCCGTACGCGGGCTTGAACGTCCGCCGCGAGAACCCGAACGGCTCGACGAGCCGGGCGAACACCTCCAGCGCGTGCGGGTCGATGGGCTCGGCGCCGATCAGCGCCATCTTCCAGCCGGACAGGTCGAGCCCCTCCAGCTGCTCCGGCTTCACCCGCCGCGCGCAGTACGCGTACGCGAACGGGGGCGCGGCCGTGTGCGCCGCCTCGCCGAAGCAGCGGAGCCACCGTGCGGGGTCGCGGATGAAGTGGTCCGGCCGCATCAGCCTCAGCATGCCCTGCCGCGCGATCGGGGTGATGAACGCGCCGATGAGCCCCATGTCGTGGTAGAGCGGCAGCCACGACGCGACGACGTCGCCGTCCTCGTACCCGGCCATCCGCGCGATCAGCTCGGTGTTGGCCTCCAGGTTCGCCCAGGTGACCATGACGCCGCGCGGCGCGCCGCTCGATCCGGACGTGAACTGGAGCAGCGCCAGCTCCCCGGCCGGCTGCACCGCGGCCTCCTCGCCGGCCTGCCGGGGCTGCCACGGCTCGCCGCTCAGCCCGGCATCGTCCATGGCGCGTCCGGCGTACTCGGTGAGGTCCTTGGACGCGATCACGAGCGCCGGGGACGCCTGCCGCAGGATGGCCGCCACGTGCGCGACGTAGTCGTCCCCGTCCTGGAACAGCGGCGGCGTGATCAGGCACACGGTCGCGCCGGCGGCCCAGACCCCGAAGTAGGTCTCGATGCAGGTGAAGTCCGTGGGCAGGACGAGGCACACCACGTCGCCGGGCCGGACGCCCTCCTCGATCAGCGCCCCGGCGGTCCGCCGGGCGGCGGCGGCGAGCTCGCCGTAGTCGCGGTACTCCCAGCCGCCGTCGTCGGCCGCCAGGTGGACGCCGCGTCCCGGGTTCGGCTCGTCCAGCCAGTCGCGCAGCGCAGAAGCCATCATGTCCCTTTCGCATGATCGAGGTCACCCACGTGACTCGCGGGTAACTTCACCAGGACGGCGCCCGCCGCGTCAACCGGTTCGATCAGCAAAGAGACCGGGCGGTCATTTGGCGTTCTCCCACAAGAAAACCGCCCGGTGTTCAGTTCTCCCCGGCCGGGCTCCGGCGCCGCGCGAGGGCGACGGCCCCGCGCCAGCCGAGCAGCGCCGCCCCGAGGAACACGAGCGCAACGATCACGAACGCCGCGGCGGTCCCCTGCCCGCTGATGGCCCGCAGCGGCATCCCGACGGCGACGGCCGCGGCCCAGACCGCGACGCCGCCCGGCACCACCGCCTCCGGCCGCCGCCAGACGCGCCCGGCGACCCATCCGGCGCCTGCCCCGACCAGGAACGGCCAAGCCGTGGCGGCGAACCCCGCCACGCTCGCGGCCTCCTCGTGCGTGGCGCGCCCGATCACGACGAACACCAGCACACAGCAGGCGTCCAGCACGCCGGCGACCCAGTTCCGCATGCCCACAGGCTATGCGGGCAGTGCGGCGGATGCGCGCGTCCCCGGGGCTCCTGGAGGCAACGAGTGGTTGACGTCTCACCAAGGGGTATCACCGACCTCAAGTGACCACTGGGATCTGCGTGGAGGTAGCGATGACGGAGGAACGTGCATCCGGGTGGCCGCGGCTGCGGCTGGCGGACTGGGCCGAGACCCGCGCCACTCTCCACATGTGGACGCAGATCGTCGGCAAGGTGCGCTTGGCCCACGCGCCGCTGGTCAACCACTGGTGGCAGGTCACGATGTACGTCAGCCCCCGCGGCCTGACGACCTCGGCGGTCCCCTACCGGGACGGCGCGTTCGACATCGAGTTCGACTTCGTCGAGCACGTCCTGCGCATCAGGAGCAGCGACGGCGGCGCCCGCACGGTCGCCCTGGAGCCGAAGCCGGTCGCCGACTTCTACGCCGAGACCATGTCCGCGCTGGACGACCTCTCGATCGAGGCCGCGATCCAGGCCAGCCCGAACGAGGTGCCTCAGGCGATCCCGTTCGCCGAGGACCGCGAGCACGCCTCGTACGATCCGGACGCGGCGCACCTGTTCTGGCGCCAGCTGCTCCAGGCGGACCGCGTCCTGGGCGAGTTCCGGTCCCATTTCGTCGGCAAGGTGAGCCCGGTGCACTTCTTCTGGGGCGCGATGGACCTGGCCTGCACGCGCTTCTCCGGCCGTCCCGCCCCCGCTCATCCCGGCGGGGCCCCGAACTGCCCCGACTGGGTGATGGTGGAGGGCTATTCCGGCGAACTGTCCAGCGCGGGCTTCTGGCCCGGCGGCGGCGAGGAGGGCGCCTTCTACTCCTACGCCTACCCGGAACCCGCCGGCTTCCCCGACCACCCGGTGACCCCGTCCGAAGCCCGCTACGACAGCGAAATGGGCGAGTTCCTCCTCCCCTACGAGACGGTGGCCACCGCCGCCGACCCGGACGCCACCCTGACCGAGTTCCTCCGCACCACCTACGAAGCAGCCGCGGACCTGGCCGACTGGAACCGCACGTCCCTGGAAGACACCCCCACAAGACTCGACAAGCACAAGCCCGAGTAGAAGAGCAGGAGCAGCCCCCCGCCAGCGGGCGACCACGAACATCGGCCGGGTACGTCCCGTGCGTTGACCTGCGGCGTGTTGTTGTTATGGCAAGGCCGATAACAACAACACGCC
>NZ_JBGNUS010000010.1:223425-249713 GCF_041951365.1 Actinomadura sp. GTD37 | reverse complement strand
CCGAACCCGGAAGTTAAGCCCTTCAGCGCCGATGGTACTGCATGGGAGACTGTGTGGGAGAGTAGGACACCGCCGGACTCATATTGCAGGAAGGGCCCCGCCGACACGGCGGGGCCCTTTCTCATTTCATTTGTCCGTACGGATGAGTGCTTTGGTCGCGTTCCGGAGGCGGGCATCGAGCGCCTTGCGTTCGCGATCGAGTTCCGGCCGGTGGCGGGCGATGGCGCGTTCCTGGTACGCGGCCTCGGCGCCGGCCCAGACGTCGATGAGACGGGACTGGTGCTTGCACCGCACGTCCGCCACGGCCGTCTCTGTTTCGAGCTGATCGGCGTCGTGCTTGCGGGCGTCACGGAAGCGCCGGTCGCGATTGGCGTCCATCGGAGTCGCGTAGGAATGGCCGGCGCGTTTCATGCAGGTGCTCCACCGTGCGAACGCGGCGCGGACGCGGGTGTCCTGTTCGGACGCCTCAAGGGACGCGAACGCGAGCCGGTCGGCGAGCGTCCCGCCGGGCTGGACGCCCGCGTTCAGTCTCCGGTCGGCCTCGCCCACGCAGCCCTCGGCCGGCACCCGGCGGCCGCGGACCGTGGCGGGGCCGTCCCCCCAGGCGACCTGCCTCACCTGCTGAGGCAGCTCGGGCCGCGGCGGCCGCTTACTGATCTCCGGCGTGCTGTAGCCGAGCTTCTTCGCCCGGACCTCGTCGGCGAGGCCGTAGCGGCGCGCGTTCTGCGCGAACGGCGGCGGCGCCGGGTCCGCGATGTCGGCCGCGAGGCCGAAACGCCGGAGACACGCCATGACCAGCGTCTTCTCGGCGCGCTGGACCGATCTTCGCTGTGCGGGCGTCGGCCGGTAGGCGTCCAGCGGCAGGACCAGGGCGGCGACGTCGGCGATGTGGACGATCCGGGCGGGGGGCTCATCGCGGTGGGGCGGGGCGGCGCACCCGGCGAGGACGAGCGGGGCGAGCGGGACGAGCAGCGCGGCCGTCACCCGTGCGTTGTCCATGTTCTTCACCGTCTGCCTCTTCCCGTATACCTCCGGCGGGTCCGGGCGGCGCGGGGTTCCACGCCCGGACCCTCTCATCGGGTCAGGCCGCGTCGAAGGAACCGAGATGGTCGTTGATGCCCGGGTTCAGGTTCCCGTCCGTCTCGTCCTCCAGCTCCTGGGACTGGCCGGTGAAGTTGGGCTCGCTGTAGACGATCTCGTTCCACACGGTGTTGAGGTTGCGCCAGGAACTGGCCGTGGTCTGCACGTCGTGGCCGTTGGGGAAGCGCTGGCCGCCGAAGTTCTGGACGTTGTTGTCGTAGCACTGGCTGGACCCCTGCTGACCGGGGTCCTCCCAGAAGCAGCTCGTCGCCTGGGCCGGAGGAACCGCCGTCAGTCCGGCCGCCGCGCAGACCGCGGTCGCGGTCACGAGCCGCCACGTTCGTTGGAACATGTGCTGGTCTCCCGTCATCGAGAGGCGCCGCCTCGACGCCTCTTCGTAAGCGTTCGACCGCAGAATGTCACCAATCATGCTCGCTCGGTGGCAGGTGAGGCGTCGTCTGTCCTCGGCGGCAGGCGTTTCTGCCGGTGACGGCCGGACAGGTCGGCTCCCCATGCTGCCCGTATGGAGATCGACCGGACCGATCCAGCGCCACGCGGGCCTTGCGGGGTCCGCGGCCACGGCAAGGACGGCCATGACGGCGGAGCGGACGGTCGCGCGCAGGTCGGCGTCCGGTCCGGCGGCGGCGACGCCGATCAGCTCGACTGGCACTGGCGGAACCGGCTCCGGTCACGCCTGGATGGGCTGACCGGCGAGGAGTACTTCTGGGAGCCCGCCGCTGGGCGGCTGGAGCGTCCGGCCGCGCGGCGGCGCCCGATGCCCGCCGGGGCGGGGAGTGCGTCATCGACTCCGAGCACCCCGAACCGGACCCGGCGCCGGTGGCCACGAGCGCCTGGCGGCTGGGGCACATCATCGTCGGGTGCTCGGGACGCGGGTCGCCGGACACTTCGGCGGGCCGCCCGCCGCCCACCGGACCTTCCGGTACGCGGGGTCGGCGGACGAGGCTCTCGCCCGGCTCGACGCGGGGTACGCGGCCTGGACGGACGATGTCAGCTGCCTCGACGATCTCGCCCGGCCCAGCGGTCTGGCGGAGGCGCCCTCCGAGGACCTTTCGCGGTAGCCGCCGTGCCTCTGGAGGCAGGCGTCGGCCACACGGCCGTGGAGCTCGGTGCAGAACAGCTTGACCCGCGCCGCCGCCGGGTCGAGCTTGCGGCGCTCGTGCCGGGCCAGGCCGCCGCGCTCGTCCTGCACATCAATCGCGAGGTCGTCCACCCCGGCGCCGAGATCGCGCTGACCGCGACCTCCATCCGCACGCTACGGGGTACCTCCCCCTGACCGGTCGGTCAGCAGAGGAGGCGGGGCGGACGCGGGACCGGGCTCAGCGGGCCTCGGTGAGGGCCGTGTCGAGAGTGGCGGCCCACTGGCGCAGGAGGCGGGTGCGGCGGGCCGAGTCGTCGGTGAGGAGGTCGGCGAGGCCCAGGCCGCGGACGAGGTCGAGGGTCGCCTGGACGGTCTCCCGTACGCCGGGGACGCCCTCGTCCGCGCCGAGCGCCTCGACGGTGAGCCGGTGCGCCTCGCGTCCCACGCGGGCTTCGAGGGGCAGCACCTGTGCGCGGAGCTGCTCGTCCGAACTGGCCGCGACCCAGAGTTGCAGCGCGGCGCGGAACAGCGGGCTCGTGTACATCTCGCCGAGCAGGTTCACGACGTCCAGGGTGGACGGGCGGCGGCCGGCGAGCACGTCGAGGCGTTCGCGCATCTGGGCCATCCGCACCTCGGAGCCGTACTCGACGGCCGCGGTCACCAGCTCCTCCCGCGTCCGGAAGTGGTGCTGGGCGGCGCCCCGCGAGACGCCCGCGCGCTCGGCGACCACGGCCACGGTCGTCCCCGCCCAGCCGACGGACGCGAGGCAGCCGACGGCGGCCTCCAGGAGCCGCTGCCGGGTGGCGCGGCTGCGGTCCTGCTGCGGTTCGCGGGGGACTGCCTGGGCGGTCATGGGTTCCTTGGTCGACGGGGACTCCAGTCAACCAAATGATCCGGGGAAGAAACAATCATGCGCGATTGATTTTTTCGGGCCGGGCTGGCAGGGTTCAGCCATGAGCCAACCGCTGCGGGTCGGCAACGCCTCGGGCTTCTACGGCGACCGCTTCTCCGCGGTGCGGGAGATGCTGGAGGGCGGGCCGCTCGACGTCCTCACCGGCGACTACCTCGCCGAGCTCACGATGCTGATCCTGGGCCGCGGCCGGATGAGGGACCCGGACGCCGGATATGCCGCCACGTTCCTGCGGCAGATGGAGGAGTCGCTCAGGCTCGCCGTGGAGCACGGCACCGCGATCGTCGCCAACGCCGGCGGGCTCAACCCGCGCGGGCTGGCGGACCGGCTGCGCGAGCTGGCGTCCCGGCTCGGCATCGACGTCCGGGTCGCCCATGTGGAGGGCGACGACCTGCTGGCGCGGGCCGGGGAGCTCGGCCTCGCGGACTCGCGCCGCGGAGCGCCGCTCACGGCCAACGCCTACCTGGGCGGCTGGGGGATCGCGGAGTGCCTGCGCGCCGGCGCCGACGTGGTGGTGACCGGCCGCGTCACCGACGCCTCGCTGGTGGCGGGCCCGGCCGCCGCGCACTTCGGCTGGGCGCGGGACGACTGGGACGCGCTGGCCGGCGCGACGGTCGCCGGGCACGTCCTGGAGTGCGGGGCGCAGGCCACCGGCGGCAACTACGCCTTCTTCGAAGAAATCTACAACGTAAAGGCACCGGGCTTCCCGATCGCCGAGATCCGCGCCGACGGCTCCAGCGTGATCACCAAGCACGACGGGACGGGCGGCGCCGTGACGACCGAGACGGTCACGGCGCAGCTCCTGTACGAGATCGGCGGGCCGTGCTACGCCGGGCCCGACGTGACGACCCGCTTCGACACGATCGAGCTGGCGCAGGACGGGCCCGACCGGGTGCGGATCAGCGGTGTTCGCGGGACGCCGCCGCCCGCGACGACCAAGGTCTGCCTGAACCACCTCGGCGGGCACCGGAACGAGATGACGTTCGTCCTCACCGGGCTCGGGATCGAGGCCAAGGCCGAGTCGGTCAAGGCGCGGCTGGCGGACGCGTTCGGCGCCGCCCCGCCCGCGCGCGTCGAGTGGACGCTCCTCGGCGCGGCCGGGCCCGATCCGGCGACGCAGGGCGAGGCCACCGCGCTGCTGCGCTGCGCCGTCCTCGACCCGGACCCGGACAAGGTCGGCCGCGCCTTCAGCGGCGCGGCGGTGGAACTGGCCCTCGCCGGCTACCCGGGCTTCACCATGACGTCCCCGCCCGGCAAGGGCGGCCCGTACGGGGTGTACACGCCGGCGTTCGTCGCCAACGAGGCCGTGGAGCACATCGCGGTGACGGCTGACGGGGTCCGCGTCCCCATCGCGCCCGCGCCCGTGACGGCTCCGCTTCCCGCCGACGGCGAGACGGCCGAAGAAGCGGCCCCCGCCCAGCCCACGCCCGCCCAGCCCCCGCCCGGTCGGAGCCGAGTGCCCCTCGGACGCGTGGCCGGGGCGCGCAGCGGCGACAAGGGCGGGGACGCCAACATCGGCGTCTGGGCCCGGACGGACGCCCAGTGGCGATGGCTGGAGCCGTTCCTCACCGTCGAGCGGTTCCGGGAACTGCTGCCCGAGACCCGGGAGCACACCGTCCGGCGCCATGTCATGCCCAACCTCCGCGCGGTCAACTTCGTCGTCGAAGGACTGCTGCAGGAGGGCGTATCGGCCTCGACCCGGTTCGACCCGCAGGGCAAGGCCCTCGGGGAGTGGCTGCGGTCCCGCCTCGTCGACATCCCGGAGGCAGTCCTGTGACCTTCAAGAGCACGCTGGACGTGCGGAGCCCCGAGTACCGGGAGCGCCGCGCCGCCATGCTGGAGAAGCTGGCGGCGCTGGACGCCGAGCACGCGAAGGCCCTGGCGGGCGGCGGCGAGAAGTACGTCGCGCGGCACCACGAGCGCGGGAAGATGCTCGCGCGGGAGCGCATCGAGCTGCTGCTCGACCCCGACTCGCCGTTCCTGGAGCTGAGCCCCCTCGCCGCGTGGGGCAGCGACTTCCCGGTCGGCGCCAGCGTCGTCACCGGCATCGGAGTCGTCGAGGGCGTCGAGTGCGTGATCGTCGCGAACGACCCGACGGTGCGGGGCGGGTCGAGCAACCCGTGGACGGTGAAGAAGAGCTTCCGGGCGTCCGACATCGCGCTGGAGAACCGGCTGCCGGTCATCAACCTGGTCGAGTCGGGCGGCGCGGACCTGCCGACGCAGAAGGAGATCTTCATCCCGGGCGGGCGGATGTTCCGCGACCTCACCCGGCTGTCGGCGGCCGGGATCCCGACGATCGCGCTGGTGTTCGGCAACTCCACCGCAGGCGGTGCCTACATCCCCGGCATGTGCGACCACGTGGTCATGGTCAAGGAGCGCGCGAAGGTGTTCCTCGGGGGCCCGCCGCTGGTGAAGATGGCGACGGGCGAGGAGGCCGACGACGAGGAGCTCGGCGGCGCGGAGATGCACGCCCGCACGTCCGGGCTCGCCGACTACATGGCGGCGGACGAGGCGGACGCGCTCCGCCTGGGACGCCAGATCGTCCGGAACCTCAACCACCGCAGGCTCGGCCCGCCGCCCGGCCCCGCCGAGGAGCCGCTGTACGACGCGGAGGAGCTGGCCGGGATCGTCCCCGCGGACCTCAAGACCCCGTTCGACCCGCGCGAGGTCGTCGCCCGGATCGCGGACGGGTCGCGGTTCGAGGAGTTCAAGCCGCTCTACGGGACGAGCCTCGTCACCGGCTGGACGCGCGTCCACGGCTACCCGATCGGGGTGCTGGCCAACGCGCAGGGAGTCCTGTTCGGCGACGAGGCGCAGAAGGCGGCGCAGTTCATCCAGCTCGCCAACCAGCGCGACATCCCGCTGCTGTTCCTGCACAACACGACCGGCTACATGGTCGGCAAGGAGTACGAGCAGGCCGGGATCATCAAGCACGGCGCGCTGATGATCAACGCGGTGGCGAACAGCCGGGTGCCGCACATCACGATCGTGATGGGCGCCTCGTACGGGGCGGGGAACTACGGCATGTGCGGCCGGGCCTACGATCCCCGGTTCCTGTTCGCCTGGCCGTCCGCGAAGTCGGCGGTGATGGGGCCGCAGCAGCTCGCGGGCGTCCTGTCGATCGTGGCGCGGCAGGCGGCCGAGGCGCGCGGGCAGGCCTACGACGAGGACCAGGACCGCGCCATGCGGGAGATGGTCGAGGCCCAGATCGAGGCCGAGTCCCTGCCGTTCTTCCTGTCGGGGCGCCTCTACGACGACGGCGTCATCGACCCGCGCGACACCCGCACCGTCCTCGGCCTGTGCCTGTCCGCCGTCCACAACGCGCCCGTGCGCGGAGCCGACGGCTTCGGCGTCTTCCGGATGTGAGAAACGCGAATGATCAACAGAGTGCTGGTCGCCAACCGCGGCGAGATCGCCCGCCGCGTCCTGCGGGCCTGCCGGGACCTCGGCATCGGGACGGTCGCCGTCTGCTCCGACCCTGACGCGGACGCGCCGCACGTCCGGGAGGCGGACGTGGCGGGGCGGCTGCCCGGCGCCGCCCCGGCCGACACCTACCTGTCGGCGGAGCGGCTCCTCGCGGTGGCGAGGAGCGCCGGCGCCGACGCCGTCCACCCCGGCTACGGGTTCCTGTCGGAGAACGCGGGCTTCGCGCGCGCCGTCCTCGACGCGGGCCTGACCTGGATCGGGCCGCCGCCGGACGCGATCGCCGCGATGGGCTCCAAGATCGAGGCGAAGAAGCTGATGGCCGCCGCGGACGTCCCCGTGCTGCCCGAGCTCGACCCGGCCCGGGTCGCGGCCGCCGACTTCCCGCTGCTGGTGAAGGCGTCCGCGGGCGGCGGCGGGCGCGGCATGCGGATCGTCCGGTCGGCGGGCGGGCTCCAGGACGCCGTCGCGGGGGCGCGCCGCGAGGCGGAGTCGGCGTTCGGCGACCCGGCCGTCTTCTGCGAGCCGCTGCTGGAGAACGCCCGGCACATCGAGGTGCAGGTCCTCGCCGACGCGCACGGCGCCGTCTGGACGCTCGGCGAACGCGAATGCTCGATCCAGCGCCGCCACCAGAAGATCGTGGAGGAGGCCCCGTCGCCGGCGGTCGCTCCCGGCCTGCGCGCCGAGCTGTGCGAGGCGGCGGCGAACGCGGCCCGCGCCATCGGCTACACCGGCGCCGGGACGGTCGAGTTCATGCTCGCCCCGGACGGCCGCTTCTACTTCCTGGAGGTCAACACCCGCCTGCAGGTCGAGCACCCGGTCACCGAATGCGTGTACGGGGTCGACCTCGTCCGGCTGCAGATCGAGATCGCCGAGGGCGCCCGCCTGCCCGAGGCCGTGCCGGAGCCGCGCGGACACGCCATCGAGGTCCGCCTGTACGCGGAGGACCCCGCGCACGACTGGCGTCCCGCCAGCGGCACCCTGCGGACCTTCGAGGTGCCGGGCGTGGACGCCGAGTTCGCCGTCCCCGCGGCGTACGGGCTGCGGCTCGACAGCGGCGTGGAGAGCGGCGCCGAGGTCGGCGTCCACTACGACCCGATGCTCGCCAAGGTGATCGCGTGGGCGCCGACCCGCGCCGCCGCCGCCCGCAGGCTCGCCGCCGGGCTGCGCGGCGCCCGCGTCCACGGCCTCACCACCAACCGGGACCTGCTCGTCCGGATCCTGGAGGAACCGGCCTTCCTGGACGGCGACACCGACACCGGCTACCTCGACCGCGTCGGCCTCGGCGCCCTGGCGGCGCCCCTGGCGGACGAGGCGGCCGCGAAGGTGTCCGCGCTGGCCGCCGCGCTCGCCCAGGCCGCCGCCGAGCGGGCGGCGGCGCCGGTGCTCGGCGGGCTGCCGTCCGGATGGCGCAACCTCCGGTCCCAGCCGCAGCGCAGGACGTTCGAGGGCCCGCACGGGACGATCGACGTCGACTACCGGCTGCACCGGGGCGGACTGACCTCCGGCCTGTGCCCCGGCACGTCGCTGATCGCCGCGGCGCCCGGACGGGTCGTCCTCGACCATGACGGCCTCCGTGAGACCTTCGCCGTGGCCGTCGAGGGGGACGCGGTGCACGTCGACTCCCGTCTCGGCCCGGTGGCGCTCAGGGCCGTCCCGCGCTTCGCCGACCCGAGCGGCCAGATCGCTCCGGGCTCCCTCCTCGCCCCCATGCCCGGGACCGTCGTCCGCGTCGGGACCGAGCCGGGCGCGGACGTCGCCGAAGGGCAGACCCTCGTCGTCCTGGAGGCGATGAAGATGGAGCACCGCATCGCCGCCCCGTCCGCCGGGACGGTCGCCGAACTGAACGTCGCCGCCGGACAGCAGGTCGAGTCGGGCGCCGTCCTCGCCGTCATCGAAGGGACCCCCGGATGAGCTTCGTCGAGACCGAGGAGCGGCGGGCGCTGCGCGCCGCCGTCGCCGACCTGGGCGCCGCGTACGGCGCCTCGTACTACGTGGAGAGGGCCAAGACCGGGCGGAAGACCGGCGAGCTGTGGGCCGAGGCGGGGCGGCTCGGCTACCTCGGCGTCAACGTGCCCGAGGAGTACGGCGGCGGGGGCGGCGGCATCGGCGACCTCGCCGCCGTGTGCGAGGAGCTGGCCGCCGCCGGCTGCCCGCTGCTGATGATGGTCGTGTCCCCGGCGATCTGCGCGACGATCATCGCCCGCTCCGGCACCGCGGCGCAGCAGGAGCACTGGCTGCCGCGCTTCGCGGACGGCTCGGTCAAGATGGCGTTCGCGATCACCGAGCCGGACGCGGGCTCCAACTCGCACCGCATCACCACGACGGCGCGCAAGGACGGCGACGGCTGGGTGCTGAACGGGCAGAAGACGTTCATCTCGGGCGTGGACGAGTCGGACGCCGTCCTGTTCGTCTCCCGCACCGAGGACCAGAAGGGCAATCTGCGGCCGTCGCTGTTCATCGTCCCGACCGCCGCGCAGGGCTTCACCTTCACGCCCATCGACATGGAGATCGTGTCGCCGGAGAAGCAGTTCGTCTGCCACCTCGACGACGTCCGGCTGCCCTACGACGCGCTCGTCGGCGACGAGGACGGCGGCCTGCTGCAACTGTTCGCCGGCCTCAACCCCGAGCGGATCATGGCGTCGGCCATGGGCGCCGGGATCGGCCGGCTCGCCCTCGGCAAGGCGGTCGCCTACGCGGGGGACCGGCAGGTGTTCACGACGCCGATCGGCGCGCACCAGGGCCTCGCGCACCCGCTCGCCGCCGCCAAGATCGAGCTGGAGCTGGCGCGGCTGATGGGGCAGAAGGCCGCCTGGCTGTACGACGAGGGCGACGACACGGGCGCGGGCGAGGCCGCGAACATGGCCAAGTACGCGACCGCCGAGGCCGCGATCCACTGCGTCGACCAGGCCATCCAGACCCACGGCGGCAACGGCCTCACGACCGAGTACGGCGTCGGGATGCTCGCCGGCGTCGTCCGGCTGATGCGCATCGCCCCGGTCAGCCGCGAGATGATCCTCAACTTCGTCGCGCAGCACACCCTGGGCCTGCCCAAGTCCTACTGAGCCGCCCGCCGCTCCGGCCCCGCCCGATCCGCCCGCCCGCTCCGGTGCGGAAGGATCGCCCGATCGCTTACATTACTTAGAGTAGTCGTTTAGTTACTTGCAGTATTCACTTGGGCAGAACCGCGGAGGAAGCAATCGGAACGGCGAAAGGAACGATCGTGAGCAGGTTTCTCTCGGTTCTCGCCCTGACGGCCGGCGCGACGCTGGCCGGGTTCGTCGGCGTCGCCTCCACGGCGTCGGCGGCCACCACCGCGCCGGCGACGGTGCAGGCCTCCGCCACGCAGCACTGCGGATGCGGCTGCTGCGGCCACCACGACGACGATGACAACACCAACGTCAACGTGAACATCAACCACTGATCCAGGCGCCGGACGGCGCCCGCAAGCGGGCACGTCCGGCCACCACTGGCGGAGGTCCGCGCGGCCTCCGCCAGTGTTCACGCCGGAAGGCCGTCCAGCTGGGCTTCGAGCGGCACCGGGGCGGCGAGGCGGTTGTCCACGGCCAGGTGCGGCACCGGCGGCGGCTCCTCCGGGCGCATCCGCGCCGTGAACGCCTCGAACTCGGCCAGCTTGGCCGTGTCGCGCGGCGAGCCGCGCGCCTCCAGCCGGGCCCGCAGCGTCCGCGCGTCCGACCGGATCCAGACCAGCCGGACGGGCGGCCCGCCCAGCTCGCCGGTCCACTCGGCCCAGCGGGCCGCGTCCCGGATCTGCCCGGTGAACGGCCCGCTCAGCAGCACCGGGCACCCGTGCGACCGGATCTCCCGGGCCGTGGCGGTCATCCCCGCGTACTCGTGCCGCTTGACGTGCTCGTCGTACCAGGGGCCCTCGCGCTCGCCCGCGTCGCGGGAGGACGCCGCGAGCGTCGCCGCCACGAACGGCCCGTACATCGTGTCCTTGTCCAGCAGCGCGGGGACGGGCCGCAGCCGCCGCAGCAGCAGGCCGGCCACGGTGGTCTTGCCGCAGCCGGGCGGGCCCGCCACCACCCACACCGGGGCGGGCGTCACGTCGTCAGGCGCATGCGGCGGGTCGCCAGCCGCTCGATGCGCGCCTCGTCGATCTCGTGGCCGAGGCCCGGCTGGGTGAGCGGGACGCCGACGACGCCGCCGGACGAGCGGACGGGCGGCGTCACGAACACCGGCCCGCCCGCGGGGTCGGACACGTCGCTCGGCAGCGTGCAGCCCGGCAGCGCCGCGAGCGCCACCGCGGCCGCCTGCCCGATCCCGAACGCGCCCGTCCCGCTGCACCACACGTCCCAGCCCGCCGCGTACGCGAGGTCGTGGGCGCTGCGCGCCGCGGTCAGCCCGCCGAGCCGGTCCAGCCGCAGATGCAGCGCGCGGCCCGCGTCCAGCGACAGGGCGGCGTCCAGGGTCTCCAGGTCGCCGACGGCGGGCGCGACGGCGGTGCCCACCCGCAGCTGGAGCCGGGCGTGCGCGGCGAGGTCCCCGGCCGGGAACGGCCGCTCGACCGCCGCCAGGCCGTAGGCGTCCAGCGCCTCCAGGACCGCCAGATGCTCGGAGGACTCGGTGTAGGCGTGCCCCGCGTCGGCGACCAGGGCCAGCGCCGGGTACGCCTGCCTGACCGCCCGGACGGGCTCGACGTCCCAGCCGGGGCGGACGTCCAGGGTGACACGCGTGTGGCCCGCTCCAACGGCCTTGTTGACCCGGGCGCTGATCGTGTCCAGCGCCGGTTCGGGAGTGATCCGCGCGCCCGTCACGATGGACGTGCGGGTCCCGCCGAGCGCGTGCGCGAGCGGCAGGCCCCGCGTCCGGCACCACAGGTCCCAGCAGGCCGTGTCGACCGCCGCGGCGGCCTCGCTGGCGCCGAGGTCGGCGGCGGCGGACACGTCCTCGGGCCGGTCCCAGTCGAGCCCGATGAGGGCGGGGGCCATCCGCGTCTCCAGGTCCGCCCACGCCGCGCCGGGGCCCGCCGTCCCGCCCGGCACGGCCATCTCGCCCCAGCCGACCGCGCCGCCGCCGGTGAGCCGGACGAGCACGCTCTCCGGTCTCCGGCCGCGCGGCATCGCCACGTGGAAGGCGTCGCAGCCTTGGATCAGAGGCACCCGCACCCGCCCTTTCGCAGAGGTCGTCTCCCTCTATGATCCACCCGGCCGGGCGTGCCCGGTCACGGGCAGCTGGCCTCCAGCGACACCGGCTTGGTGTCGGGCTTGGGCGGCGCCGACCCGTCCGGCGCGTCGGGGGACCGGCTCGGCGTCGCGCTCGGCGAGGCGCTCGTGCCGCTCGGGGAGGCGCTCACCGCGTGCGGGGCGCTGTTGACGGCCTCGGACGCCAGCTTGCGGATCAGCTTGAAGTCGGGGTTCCCGGTGTAGATCAGCGGCGGCACGAACTGCAGGCTCCTGATCTCCGCGCCGTCCTTCACCTCGTTGGACAGCTTCACCAGCGCGGGCAGCAGCTCCTGCGGGATGTCGGTGGCCAGCGTCCGCTTGGCGGCTGCGGCGAGCTTGTCGAAGCTGGTGAGGACGGTCTGCGGGTCGGCCTGCTCGGCGATCGCGCGCATCAGGCACTTCTGCCGGCCCATCCGGACGTAGTCGCTGCTGTTGGTGCGCGACCGCCCGTACCAGAGGGCCTCCTTGCCGTTCAGCTTCCGGTAGCCGGGCTGCAGGACGGCGCCCTCCAGCCCGTACGGGATCGGCTCGGTGACCTTCATCCTGACGCCGCCCATGGCGTCGACGATGTCGGCGAAGCCGAACATGTCGACCAGGATGTAGTAGTCGACGCGCAGCCCGAGGACGCCGGCGATTGTGGCCTTCAGCAGTTCGGGGCCGCGGTGGTTCTTCGGCACGCCGGGCACCACGTCCGGGTGCTGCTCGGCGTACTCGTACACCTCGTTCAGCAGGCCCGGGTTCAGCGGGCCGTCGCCGGTGAAGCCGTAGGGGAACCGGTCGCGCGCCGGGCCCGGCGGCATCGGGAAGCTCTCCAGGTTGCGGGGCAGGCTCAGCAGCACCGTGTCGCCGGTCTCGGTGTCCACGCTGGCGAGCGTCATGCTGTCGGTGCGCACGCCGGTGCGGTCGGAGGCGGCGTCGCCGCCGAGGAGCAGGATGTTGACGCGGGCCTGCCCGTTGAACGGGTCGTCGGTGTCGACGTGCTTGCCGTTCTCGCTGCCGGTGCGGAAGATGCTGGTCAGCGCGTCGCGGTAGACGTAGGTGCTGTGCGCCGACCACGCCACCGGGACGCCGACCGCGAAGCACATCACCGCGACGGAGGCGGCGCCGAGCGCGTGGGCGCTGATCGACATCCGCATCGGCCGCAGGATCTGGTACGAGCGGATCACGACGAGGACCCACAGCGCGCCGAGCGCGATCAGCGCCCCGGACAGGCGCTGCAGCACGTCCGGCTGGACGGCGAGGTGCAGCAGGTCGGACCGGTACACGGTGGCGGCCGCCGCCACCGCGGCGGCGATCGCGGCGTACAGGGCGAGCAGCAGGGAGCCGGCGATCCGGCGGCCGGTCACGAAGTGGGCGACGCCCCAGACGAGGGCGGACGCGAGGGTGAGCGCGAGCGCGCGAGGGAGACCTCTCGCCCCGCGGGAGGAACCGTCCCCGTCCCTCTCACGGGCATGCCGACTCGACGACCGACCCATGTACGCTCCGATTCCCACCCACGGTGATTTAAGCCCCGGCTCACATTATGGACGCGCGGAACCGGGCAAAGGTTGCGTGGGAGTCGACCGCATGCGAGCGGGTGATGCCGCCGGGACATCTGTTGCCAGGATAGGGAATCGGGGCCCCGTTTGGGGAGCCCGCGTGATCGAAAACCGCCCGGCGGGCTTTACCAGCTCGTGGACAGCGGCATTCCCTCGGCGAACCCCGACGGGTTCTGGATCCCGACCGTCGCCCGCTCGTGGAACTCCTCCAGCGTGCGGGCGCCCGCGTAGGTGCACGAGCTGCGCAGCCCCGCCACGATCTGGTCGATCAGGTCCTCCACGCCGGGGCGCCGGGGGTCCAGGAACATCCGGGACGTGGAGATGCCCTCCTCGAACAGCGCCTTGCGGGCGCGGTCGAACGGGGAGTCCTCGGCGGTGCGCAGCCGCACCGCCCGCGCGGACGCCATCCCGAAGCTCTCCTTGTAGAGCCGCCCGTCGGCGGCGCGCTGCAGGTCGCCCGGCGACTCGTAGGTGCCGGCGAACCAGGACCCGACCATCACGTTCGCGGCGCCGGCCGCGAGCGCCAGGGCCACATCGCGCGGGTGGCGGACGCCGCCGTCGGCCCACACGTGCCGGCCGAGCCGGCGCGCCTCGGCGGCGCACTCCAGGACGGCGGAGAACTGCGGGCGCCCCACCCCGGTCATCATCCGGGTCGTGCACATCGCGCCGGGGCCCACGCCGACCTTGACGATGTCGGCGCCCGCCTCGATCAGCTCGCGGGTGCCCTCGGCGGTCACCACGTTGCCCGCCACCACCGGGACGGCCGGGTCCAGGCCGCGGACGGCGGCCAGCGCGCCGAGCATCTTGTCCTGGTGGCCGTGCGCGGTGTCGACGACGAGCAGGTCGGCGCCCGCCTCCAGCAGCGCCTCGGCCTTGCCGGCCACGTCGCCGTTCACGCCGACCGCGGCGGCGATCCGCAGCCGGCCCGCGCCGTCGACGGCGGGCTGGTACAGGGTGGCGCGGAGCGCGCCGGTGCGGGTGAGGACGCCGGTGAGCCGACCCGCGGCGTCGACGACGGGGGCGAGCCGGTGGCCGCGCCCGTGCAGCCGGTCGAACGCCTCCCGCGGATCGACGCCGTCCGGCAGGGTCACCAGGTCGCGGGACATGATGTCGCGGAGCTGCGCGAACCGGTCGACGCCCTGGCAGTCGGCCTCGGTGACCACGCCCACCGGACGGTCGTCCTCGACGACGATCACGGCGTTGTGCGCGCGCTTCGGCAGCAGGGCGAGGGCGTCCCCGGCGGTGCTCCCCGGGTCCAGCCGGATCGGGGTGTCCACGATCAGGTCGCGTCCCTTGACCCAGCCGATGACCTCGGCGACGACGTCGGCCGGGATGTCCTGCGGGAGGACCGCGAGCGCGCCGCGCCGGGCGGCGGTCTCGGCCATCCGGCGGCCGGACACCGCCGTCATGTTGGCGACCACGAGCGGGATCGTCGTCCCGCTGCCGTCCGCGGTCGACAGGTCGACCTCCAGGCGCGACCCGACCGAGGAGCGGCGGGGGACCATGAAGACGTCGTTGTAGGTGAGGTCGTGAGCGGAACGCTCACCGTTCAGCAGGTGCACGGCTGTACAACACACCAATCGCGGATCCGGAGTGGCTGGGCCACCGTACATTGTCGGCCATACCCGGCGATGCTCCGGACAAGCCCTCCCGGAAAGGCCGCCGCGGGGCCGTACCCAGGGGTGATGACTGTGTGTCCCGCCGGTGCGACCGGCCGGTCAGCGGAGATGTTCACCCCCTCTTCCAGGCATAACGAAAGTGAACCGCCTGACCCGGTCGAAAACGGTGCAACGTAGGGCTTGGCTCTCTGTAAAGTTACCTCTTGACGTAACTGCGCCCACGATGCACTTTTTTTACATGTGTCTCACGCGGACGGCGGACCCGCCGTAAGGGGCGTGACAGCAGAACACCGGGAGAAGCGCATGCAGGTCACGCACTTGAGCCCGGTCAGCCATGCCCGGCGTCCGCGCCGCACGCCGCCCCGGCGGCGCGGTGCGGGCCCCGCCGCGGGGGCGGGCGCCCGTCCGGGCGCCCGCCGGAGTGACCGGCGCCACCCCGCCCGCCCGCCGCCGGGCGCGGCCCCGCCGTGCGCGCCGGTCCGGGTGCGGCAGCGTTGCGCTGCCGCGGCGGTTTTCGCGGCGTCGGAAACGGCGCCGTGCCGAACCGGTCGCCGACGCTTCGACGGCCGACGCGCAGGGCGAACACGGGCAAGATCAATATTTGACGTCATACCGTCCTGAAATGGAATGATCTTGCAGTTGCCGACAAACCGATTCATCAGATGTCGAGGAGGAGAGCCGTGCTGGATGCGGTCGACGCCGTGCTCGTCCGCGAGCTCCAGCGGGATGGCAGGGCGACGTTCCAGGCGCTCGCCGACCGGGTCGGGCTTTCCCGCACGGCCGTGCGGGCACGAGTGCAGCACCTTCTCGAAACGCAGGTCGTCCGCGTCGTCGGCATCGTGCACGCCGCCGTGGTCGGCGCGGAGGCGATCGGGCACGTCTCGGTCACCGTGGACGGCTCCGCCCGGGAGGTGGCCGCGGCCGTCGCCGAGCGGTCCGCCGTCAGCTTCACCGCGCTGACCGCCGGCCCGTACGACCTGGTCGCGCAGGTGCGCACCCGCGACGACGCCGCGCTCGCGGCCGAGGTGGACCACATCCGGTCCGTCCCCGGCGTGCGCGCGGCGGAGGTGTTCCGGTCGGTGTCCACCGTGCGCGACACGCACGCGGTGGTGCGCGAGCTCGGCGAGGTCAGCCTCGACGACATCGACTGGCGGCTCCTGCACGAGCTGCAGCGGGACGGGCGCGCCCCCTACACCCGGCTCGCGCACGTCATCGGCCTGTCGCAGGCCGCGACCCGGGCCCGGGTCGTCCGGCTCATGCGCACCGGCGTCATCCAGGTCACCGGGCTGGCCGACCCGCTCGCCCTCGGCGCCGCCGAGCTCGGCGGGTTCGGCCTGGTCGTGACCGGCGCCCTGCAGAAGGTCGCGGAGGCGGTCGCCGCCCAGGACGGCGTCCGCTACCTGGCGACCGGCTTCGGCCGCTACGACATCGTCGGGCAGGCCGAGGCGGCGTCCCGCGCCGAGCTGGTGGCGGTGCTCGACGCCATCCGGTCCGTGCCCGGCGCGACGGTACTGGAGTCCTGGCACCACCTGGACGTGGTGAAGGAGTCCTACGCCGTCGAGCTGCCCGAGCATCCGCTCAACGGGTCGGACTGACCGGCCCCGGCGCCGCCGCTAGTCGCGTTCGAGCGCGACTTCCTCCAGGTCCAGCTCGTGCATGACGCGGGTCAGGACCTCATCGTCGATGCGCCGCTCGTCCCGCATGCGGACGAACACCCGCCGCTCGGCGAGCAGCATCTCCCGGCGCAGCCGCCGGTACGTCGCGGTCGGCACCTCCTCGCCCTCCGGGCCCGTCCCGCCGCCGAGCCGCTCCCACGCGCGCAGCTGCCGGTGCTCGGCGAGCCGGCGGAGCCGCTCCACCACCGCCTCGTCCAGCGGCTCCCCGGCGTTCAGCTCCTCCAGCCGGTCGAGGGCCGCCCGCGCCGCCGCGTGCTGGGCGCCGGCCTCCGCGACGGTGTCGGTGTAGCGCTCCCGCTCGCCGCCGATGCGCAGCAGGCGGATCAGCGCCGGGAACGTCAGCCCCTGCACCAGCAGCGTCGCGAGGACGGTCGTGAACGTCAGGAACAGGATCAGGTCGCGGCCGGGGAACGGGCCGCCCGCCGCGGTGAACGGGATCGCGGACGCCGCGGCGAGCGACACCACCCCGCGCATGCCCGCCCACGACACCACGGTCAGGCCGCGCCAGCCGGGGTCCTCTTCCGCCCGGCCCCGCCGCGACAGCAGCCGGGGGAGCTGCGCGGCGGGGAACACCCACGCGAAGCGCGCGGCGACCGTGACCGCGAAGATCGCGACGGACCACCAGGCCAGCTGCTGCCAGCTGCGGTCCGACAGGCCGTGCACGACGGGCGGCAGCTGCAGGCCGATGAGCAGGAAGACCACCGACTCCAGCAGGAAGACCATGACCTTCCAGAACGAGTGCCCGATCAGCCGGGTCACCGCCGCCGACTCGGTGGCCCGGTGGCCGAGGTACAGGCCGCTGACGACCACGGCGATCACCCCGGAGGCGTGCACGGTCTCGGCGATCAGGTAGGCGGCGAACGGCGCCACGAGCGCGACGCCGTTCTCCACGAGCGGGTCGCGCAGCCGCGTCCGCAGCCAGTGCAGCGGCGGGCCGAGCAGCAGCCCGACCGCCGCCCCGACGGCCGCGGCGAACAGGAACCTCCCCACGCCCTCCAGGAGCGTGAACCCGGCCCCGGTGGCCGCGATGAGCGCCACCCGGAACGCCGTCAGCGCCGTCGCGTCGTTGAACAGGCTCTCGCCGACCAGCACCGTCACCGTCCGGCGCGGCAGGCCGAGGCGCTGCGCGACGCTCACCGCCGCGACCGCGTCCGGCGGCGCCACGATCGCGCCGAGCACGAACGCCGCCGACAGCGGCAGGCCGGGGACGAGCAGGTGCGCCGCGAAGCCCACCGCGAACGTGGTGAACAGCACCAGTCCCACCGACAGCAGCCCGATCGACCAGACGTTGTCGCGCAGGTTGCTGAAGGAGCTCTGCCAGGCCGCCGCGAACAGCAGCGGCGGCAGGAACACGTACAGGACGAACTCCGGGTCGAGCTCGAACTCGGGGACCCCCGGGACGAACGAGAAGCCGAGCCCGGCGATCACCAGGAGCAGGGGCGCCGGCAGCCCGATGCGCCGTGCCCCCGCGGCCACCATCAGGGCCGCCACCGGGACGGCCAGCAGCCAGAGTGCGTGCGTCGTCTCCACCCGCCAGATCATGACATGACCCGCGCCGCCCGGCGGGCGGGGCCTCAGTGCGGCTCGCGCCCCGCGTCCTTGGCGAAGGCCAGGAAGTCGCGGGCGGCGGGCGGCAGCCGGCGGTGCGCGTGGACGAGCCCGATCATGCGGGTGATCGGCGGCATGAACGAGCGGACCGTCACGCCCTCGGTGTCCTCGATCTGGTTGCGGTACCACAGCAGGGAGCCCATCCCGGCGCGGACGCAGCCGAGCCACGCGCCCCGCTCGTCGGACTCGACCGCGGCGACCGGGGTCGCGCCGACGCGGCGCAGCACCGCGTCGATCTCGGCGCGGCGGGCGGTGCCGCGCGCGGGCAGGACGAGCCGCATGCCGTCCAGCGCGGCGGGCGGCACCGGCTCGCGGACCCGCAGCGCGGGCGGCGAGATCAGCACCACCTCGCGCTGCTCGAACGGGTGCGCGGACATGTCGCCGGGGACGGGCAGGTCGGTGAGCGCGAGGTCGGCGCGGCCCGTGCGCAGCGCCGCCGCGACCCGGTCGCGGTCGTCGCAGCGGATCACCCGGACCCGGACGGCCGGCTGGTGGCGGGCGAAGCGCGGGACGAGCCGGCCGGTCAGCTCCGGCTCCAGCGACGCGGTGACGGCGATGCGCAGCTCCGCGCCGCGCCCGTTGGCGCGGGCGACCGACATCCCCTCGATCGCCCCGACGGCGTCGAGCGCGATGCGGGCCTGCCGGACGACCTGCTCGCCGGCGGGGGTGAGGGCGACGCCGCGGCCGGAGCGGGCGAACAGTTCGACGCCGAGTTCGCGCTCCAGCTCGCGGACGGCCCGCGACAGCGCGGGCTGGGCGACGTAGAGGGCCTGGGCCGCCGACGTCATCGTGCCGTGGTCGGCGGTCGCCACGACATAGCGCAGCTGCCGCAGATTCATGTGCCGACCGTATGCCACCGAATCGCTGCGGTCCTGGAATAGCCGGATTCGGCCCCGAGGAATCAGCCCGGCGGGCGCGCCGGCGGCGGCGCGGGCCGCTCCCGTGCGCCGGTCAGCCGCGGCCGCCCGGCGGCGGCGCGCTCCCGGCCGGCCCGGCGGACGGGACGGTCTCCGGCTCCGGCTGCAGCGGCGGGGCGCCCACGGCGCAGTGGCTCCTGCACTCCGGCTCCACCATTCCGCCGGCCGGCGTGCGCAGCGCGTCGTCGCGGACGGTGAGGAAGCTCAGCACGGCCCCGGCGGCGAGCAGCGCGGCGCAGGTCGCCATGGAGATCCAGAACCCGTGGGAGAACTTCGCCGGATCGTCGAAGGCGTCGCCGGTCAGCCCGGCCAGCGGCGGGATCGCCGCCACCGCCAGCAGCCCGGCGGCCCGCGCCACCGCGTTGTTGACGCCGCTGGCCACGCCCGCGTGCCGGACGTCGGCGGTCGCGAGGACGGTGGCGGTGAGCGGCGCGACCACCGCCGACAGCCCGAGCCCGAACACCACCACGGCGGGCAGGACGTCGCGGACGTAGGAGGCGCCCTCCCCGAGCCTCCCGACGAGGAGCATCCCGCAGGCGGCCACGACCAGCCCCACCGTCATCGGGAGTCGCGGTCCGATCTTCTGCGCGAGAGCGCCCGCGCGCGCCGAGAGCAGCAGCATCAGCACGGTCACCGGCAGCAGCGCCGTCCCCGCCGCGATCGGCGAGAACCCGGACACGACCTGGAGGTTGACGACGACCAGGAAGAACATCACGCCCATCCCGGCGTACATGACGAACGTGACGACGTTGACGGCGGAGAACTGCCGCGAGGCGAACACGCCCAGCGGCAGCATCGGCTGCGGGGCCCCGCGTCCCGGCCGCGCCCCCGGCAGCCGCCGGCCCCTGCCGCGCGCCCGTTCCAGCAGCACGAACGCGACGGCCGCCGCCAGGCCGAGGACGGCGGCGGTGCCGAGCACCGGCGGCGCGGCGCCCCCGCCCGGCGCCTCGGTGAGCGCGTACGTCGTCCCGGCCAGCGCGAGCGCCGCCAGCACCGCGCCGAGGACGTCGAAGCGCCCGTGCGCGTCCGGGTCGACGCTCTCGGGGACGTGCCGCAGCGTCACCAGCACCACGACGACGCTGAGCGGGACGTTCAGCAGGAACACCCACCGCCAGCCGGCCGCCTCGACCAGCCAGCCGCCCGCGAACGGGCCGATCGCCGCCGCGACGCCGCCGAAGCCCGACCAGGCGCCGACAGCGCGGGGCCGGTCGTCGGGGGCGAACGACGCCTGGATGATCGCCAGCGATCCCGGGGTGAGCAGCGCCCCGCCGACGCCCTGCAGCGCCCGCGACACGATCAGCGTCTCGATGTTCGGCGCCACGCCGCACAGCACGGACGCGGCCGCGAACCACACCACGCCGATGAGGAAGACCCGGCGCCGCCCGAACCGGTCGCCCAGCGACCCGCCGAGCAGGATGAACCCCGCCAGGGTCAGCGTGTAGGCGTTCACCGTCCACTGCAGCCCGGCGATGTCGGCGTGGAGGTCGCGGGCCAGCGCCGGGAGCGCCACGTTCACGACCGTGGAGTCGAGCAGCGCTATGCCCGACCCCAGCACGGTCGCGAGCAGGATCCAGCGCCCGGGCCCGCTGCGGAGCGGGAGGTCCGGCATCAGACGATCAGTTCATCGACGAAGCACCAGCGCCAGTCCTCGCCCGGCTCGAACGAGCGGACGATCGGGTGCCCCTCCTTCCGATGGTGCGCGGTGGCGTGCCGCATGGGGGAGGAGTCGCAGCAGCCCACGTGCCCGCAGCTGAGGCACAGCCGCAAGTGGACCCAGCGGGTGCCCTCCTCCAGGCACTCCTGGCATCCCTGCGGAGTGTTCGGTGACGGGTCCACCGCCGGGACCGACTGCACGTGCTCACAAGTGCCCATATCTGCATCGTGCCACGCGAACGGTCAGCGGATCACCAATGGTCCGGGCTGAACGGCTCGTCCTCGGGGCGCGCGGACTCCGACAGCAGCCGCATGTCCGACTCGACCATCATCGTCACCAGGCCCTCGAAGGTGATCCCGGGTTCCCAGCCGAGCTGCTCGCGGGCCTTCTTCGGGTCCGCGCACAGCAGGTCGACCTCGGCGGGCCGCGTGTACTTGGCGTCCAGGACGACGTGGTCCTCCCAGTTCAGGCCGGCCGTGCGGAACGCGAACTCCACCAGTTCCCGCACCGACTGGGTTTGGCCCGTTCCGATGACGTAGTCCTCCGGGGCGTCCTGGGCCAGCATCAGCCGCATCGCGCGGGCGTAGTCGCCCGCGTAGCCCCAGTCGCGCCGCGCCTCCAGGTTGCCGAGGCGGAGCTCGGTGGCCAGGCCCAGCTTGATGCGCGCCGCGCCCAGCGACACCTTCCGCGTCACGAACTCGGCGCCGCGGCGGGGCGACTCGTGGTTGAACAGGATCCCGCTGACCGCGAACATCCCGTAGGACTCGCGGTAGTTCTGCGTGATGTAGTGCCCGTAGCTCTTCGCGACGCCGTACGGGCTGCGCGGGTGGAACGGGGTCCGCTCGTTCTGCGGCGTCTCCCGGACCATGCCGAACATCTCCGACGACGACGCCTGGTAGAAGCGGATCTGCTCGCGCTGCGGGGTGCGGGACGGGCTGATGCCCGACACCACGCGGATCGCCTCCAGCATCCGCAGCACGCCCATGCCGGTGACCTCGGCGGTGAGCTCGGCCTGCTGCCACGACATCGGCACGTAGGAGATCGCGCCCAGGTTGTAGACCTCGTCGGGCTGGACCCGCTCCACCGCCGAGATCAGGCTGCCCTGATCCAGCAGGTCGCCGGTCGTGATCTGCACGTCGCCGATGTGCTTGCGCAGCCGCGACACATGGGGGTTCGCCTGCCCCCGCACCAGGCCCCAGACCTCGTATCCCAGCTCAAGCAGATGCTCGGCCAGATACGAGCCGTCCTGTCCGGTGATGCCGGTGATGAGTGCTCGCCTGGACAGCGGATCCTCCATGGCTGAAATAAAGTCCGATGTGGGGCCCACCACGGGCGGAACCCGTAACGAGCGTGATTTATGAGATTACCGACCATCGCGGGGCGATGACGAGGGAGGGCTCCGTTTGAACCGAATTCGCTTCTGGTTAGCCCGCCGGGACGCCCCTGTGCCACGGTGAGAGCCATCATGAGCTCTCCGGACGCGCCGCCGCTGCGGCTGAACGGGCGCGAGATCGGCCCGCACGCGATCATGGCCGTGGTGAACCGCACGCCCGACTCGTTCTTCGACCGGGGCGCGACCTACGGCTTCGACGCGGCCCTGGACGCCGTCGGCCGGGCCGTCGCGGACGGCGCCGACATCGTCGACATCGGCGGCGTGAAGGCCGGGCCCGGCGCCGACGTCGGCGTCGCCGAGGAGCTGCGCCGCGTGGTGGACCTCGTCGCCGCCGTCCGCGACCGGCACCCCCGCGTCGTGATCAGCGTCGACACCTGGCGCGCGGAGGTCGGCGAGGCCGTCGCCCGCGCGGGCGCGGACCTGCTGAACGACACCTGGGGCGGGCCCGACCCGCGGCTCGCCGAGGTCGCCGCCGCGCACGGCATCGGGCTGGTCTGCGCGCACGCCGGCCCGCTCGGCCCCCGCACCCGCCCGCACCGCGTCGGCTACGGCGACGTGGTCGCGGACGTCATCGGGCACGTGACGGCCGAGGCGGACCGCGCGGTCGCGCTCGGGGTGCGGCGCGACGCGATCCTCATCGACCCCGCCCACGACTTCGGGAAGAACACCCGCCACTCGCTGGAGATCACCCGGCGGCTCGGCGAGATGACCGCCACCGGATGGCCGGTACTGGTCGCGGTGTCCAACAAGGACTTCATCGGCGAGGCGCTCGGCCGCCCCGTCGAAGGGCGCGGCGTCGGCACCATGGCGGTGCTCGGGGTGTCCGCCCTGCTCGGCGCCCGCGTGTTCCGCGTCCACGACGTCCCCGCCGCCCGTCGCGCCCTGGCCGCCGTGACGGCCCTCGGCGCCTGAGCGCAGGGCCCCCGGCGGCGGGCTAGTGCGCGGCTTCGCGCTGCCGGGCCCGGTAGGCGGCGACGTGCATGCGGTTGCCGCAGGTGCGGCTGTCGCAGTAGCGGCGGCACCGGTTGCGCGACAGGTCGACCAGGACGCGGGAGCAGTCCGGCGCCTCGCAGGTGCGCAGCCGGTCCAGCTCGCCCGCCGCCACGACGTACGCCAGCGCCATGCCGCAGTCGGCTGCCAGGTGCTCGCCGAGCGGCGCGCCGGGCGCGAAGAAGTGCACGTGCCAGTCGTAGCCGTCGTGGTCGGTCAGGTGCGGGGTGGTGCGGACCTCGCCGACGATCTCGTTGATCCGCCGGACGGCGGCCGGGACGTCGCCGGCGCGGAACACCGCGTGGAACCGCTCGCGCAGGTCCAGCACGCGGACCAGGTCGGCCTCGGTCAGCTCGCCCACGTCGCTGAAGGCGTTGCGCTCCACGAGGGCGCGCAGGCCGGGCAGCCCGCCGAGCTCTTCGGCGCCGGACGTCGCCGCGCCGGTGTTGATCAGGTCGACGACGACGGCGAGCGCGTGCTCGGTGTCATGAGTGAAGATCACGATGACTCCAGTCTCGGGGGACCGGGGCGGTCGTGCTCCCGGCTCCGTCGCCGGGGCCGGATCGCGGCCCGTGCCTCCACCTTATGACGCGGATCGCGGCCGCCGATGCCCGCCCCGCCGGACGCGCCGGCGCGTCCGGCGGCCCCGCCGCGGCCGGAACGTTCCACCCGCCGGGCCCGCCGGGAAGGCGTATCCGGCCGCGTTCCGGAGAAGATCACGACGGTGGGGGAGGACCGGCTGTTCATCGTCTTCCTGGCCGTCGCGATCGTGGTGCTGCTGGCGCGCGCGCTGGCCGGGCGGCTGCGCATGCCGGACACGATCCTGCTCGTCGTGCTCGGCATGGCCGCCGGGTTCGTGCCGGCGCTGCCCGCCGTCGTCGTCCCGCCCGAGCTGGTGCTGCTCGGCTTCCTGCCGCCGCTGCTGTACAACGCGGCGTTCTTCACCGCGCCGCGGGAGGCCCGCGCCGACGCCGCGCCGATCTTCACGCTGGCGTTCGGGCTCACCACCGTCACGACGGTCGCCGTCGCGGCGGCCGTCCACGCGCTGCTGCCGGACGTCGGGTGGGCCGCCGCGCTGGCGTTCGGCGCGGCGGTGTCCCCGACCGACGCGGTGGCCGCGACGGCGGTGCTGCAGCGGCTCGGCGCGCCGCCGCGGCTGGTCACGATCCTGGAGGGCGAGAGCCTGATCAACGACGGCGCCGCGCTGACGATCTTCATGCTCGCGGTGGAGGCCCTCGGCACGGACTTCACGGTCGGGCACGGCGCCGCGCGGGTGGCCCAGATCGTCCTCGGCGGCGTGGCCTACGGGCTGGTCGTGAGCATCGCCGTCCGCCGGCTCCGGCGCTGGATCACCGACCCGGTCAGCCAGATCATCGTGTCGCTCGCCACGCCGTACGTCGCGTTCATCCCCGCGGAGCACCTCGGGGCGTCGGGAGTGCTGGCCACCGTCACGGCGGGGTTCTGGATCGGCACGCGCGGGGAGGGCTTCCTGCAGCCGGCGTCCCGGCTCGCCGGCACGACGTTCTGGCGGATCCTGATCTTCCTGCTGGAGTCGGCGCTGTTCGTGCTGCTCGGGCTGGAGATCCGGGAGATCCTGCGCGGGCCGGGCGGGCAGAGCTGGGGGCTGGTGGCGGTGACGGCCCTCGCCGTGTCGGCGACCGTCCTCGGGGTCCGGCTGGTCTGGCAGTTCGCCAACGGGCCGCTGGCCCGGCTGGTGCCCGGCGGCCGGCGCGTCCAGGCGGGGCTCGGCCGGCGGCAGCGCCTCGTGATCGGCCTCGGCGGCCTGCGCGGCGCGATCTCGCTGGCCATCGCCCTGTCGCTGCCCGCCGCCGTGGGGGACCGGCGCGGGCTGCTCGTCCTCGTCACCGCGCTCGTCGTGCTGGTCACGCTCGTCGGGCAGGCGCCGCTGCTGCCGCTGCTGCTGCGCCGCCTCGGGCTGGTCGAGCCGGAGCGGCGCCGCGCCGAGGCGATGCTCGCGCGCAAGGCGGGGCTGCAGGCCGCGCTGGCCCGGCTGGAGGAGCTGGCCGAGGACGAGGAGGTCGACGAGCGGACCGCCGAGGCGTTCCGGCAGATGCTGGAGCTGCGGCTGGACCGCGTCCGCTACTTCCTCGGCGCCGGGCGGGAGGCCGAGGGCGCGGCCCCGCCGGGCAGCGGACGGGTGCGCGCCGAACTCGTCAGGGCCCAGCGCGCGAAACTGACCGCCCTCTACGGCAAGGGGAGGATCGGCGCGCAGACGCTCCGCGAGATCAGCCGGGAACTCGACTTCGAGGACCCCTTCGGCGTCCGGAGGCCGCCGTCCTAGCCGGCCGGCCGGTCACGGCGGGCGCGGTCAGCGCTCGTAGTGCGGGTCGGCGACGACCGGGTAGTAGGCGTCGGTGTGCTGGACCCGCATCGTGACGGACGTCCCGTCCAGCGTGTAGTCGGCTTTCACCTGGCGGAACATCGAGTCGCTCGCCCACGGGTTGTAGAGCCGGCCCACGGTGGCGCCGTAGCGCAGGTGGACGACGTCGTAGCCGCCGGACGGCATCGACTCCAGGGTCAGGCCGTCGGCCAGGGAGACGGCGAACCGGAACTCCGAGGGGGCGTCGGGTCCGTGGATCACGGTGAGCAGCCGCACCCCGCCGGCCGTGGTCTGCGCCACGATGTCGGTGTCGACGTCGACGCCGACGAACACGCGCAGGCTGGGACGCAGCACCTGCGCGACCGTGTCGGCGGCGGTGGCGTCGATGCCGAGGTGGATCCGCTGCCCGTCCCTGGTCGGCACCCACACGCCGTCACGGGCCCGCTGCCCCCACGCGACGTCGGGGTTCTCCATCTCCTGGGGCTCGTTCTTGCCCCGCGCGACGAGAATCCTGGAGGCGGCGCTCATCGCCGCGGCAGCCCCGTCCCGTGCATGCCTCATGACGGGCCCCCTCGCCTTCTTTCATCACTCGCGACTTCGCGCTCGTCCTGGATTTACCACGGGTGCGGGCGACGGGGCGTCCCACTGCCCTGCCGCTGGTCGATAAGTGACGTTCGCCCCGTGCGTCGTTGGACCTTACACCACGCTTATCAGCGCCGGTCGGACCGGGCGGGGAACCTTCGCGCGGCCGTTCCCGGCCGCTCCCGCCAGGGGTGACGGTGCGCGCCCGGACCCTCACGCAGCGGGCCGCCGGACGGTCCCGCGGCCCGCTGCGTGAGGGTCCGGGCGCGCAC
>NZ_JBGNUS010000010.1:0-223415 GCF_041951365.1 Actinomadura sp. GTD37 | reverse complement strand
CGGTCCCGCGCCCCGCGCGGCCGGTTTTCAGGCGAGCGCGGGCTCCCCGGCGGTCACGCTCGCGGTCAGGTCGCCGAGGACCTCGCCGAGCCGGTCCAGGGCGCTCGCGATCCACGGCAGGGCCGCGGGCGCGGGGGACGCCAGGGCCGCGCGGCGGTGCTCGTCGTCCTCGCCGTAGAGCAGGCTCGGCGCCACCCGCATGGTCAGCGCCGAGGGCGCGTCCCCGAACGAGCTGCCGGGCAGGACGCCGATCCCGTACCGCTCCAGCAGCAGGTGCGTGAGGTCGGCGGCCGTGCGGACGCCGTGGTTCTCGCCCAGCACGTCCCGCAGCGGCCCGAAGTCGGGGTAGACGTAGAAGGCCGCCTCCGGCCGGCGGACCCGCGCGCCGGCGGCGGCGAACCGGTCGGCGACCGCGCCGGTGACCGCGGCGTGCAGCCGCCGGCTGCGGTCGACGTGCTCGACCAGCTCGGGCGGCTCGGCGAACGCGTAGGCGGCGGCGTGCTGCATCGGGGCGGGGGCGCTCGACCAGATCTCGCTCGCCACCCCGAGGAGACTGTCGCGCAGCGCGCGGCCGAACGGCCCGTCCGGCAGCCGCGCGACGCCGAGCCGCCAGCCGCCCGCGGCGAGGCTCTTGCTCAGCGCGGTCGTGACCACGGTCCGCTCCGGCGCGTACAGGGCCGGGCTCGGCACCGGCCGCCCCGGCGCGTGCACCAGGTCGCGGTAGATCTCGTCCGAGACGATGACCAGGTCGTGCTCGCGCGCGACCGCGCACAGCCGCCGGACGGTCTCCGCGGAGGCGATCGTCCCCGTCGGGTTGTCGGGCAGCGTCACCACGACCGCCCGGACGTCGCGCCCCCGCGCGCGGGCCCGCACCACGGCGTCGGCGAGCAGCGCCGGGCTCGGCACGCCGCCCTCGCCCGGCGGTGTGGCGACGCGGATCGGCTCCGCGCCGGCCAGCGACGCCTGCGCCGCGTAGCTCACCCAGCTCGGCGCCGCCACCACCACGTCGCCGCTCAGCGAGGTCAGCAGCGCGAACAGCAGGGGCTTGCTCCCGGGCCCGGCGACGACGGCCGCCGGGTCGGTGGGCAGCCCCCGCCGGGCCCAGTACCCCGCCGCGGCGGCGCGCAGCGCGGGCGAACCGGCGACCGGGCCGTAGGCGCCGCGGCCGGCGGCCGACTCCAGCTCACGGGTCAGCGCGGGATGTATGGGGATCCCGGCCTCCCCGAAGCCGAGGGGGAGCACACGCTCGCCCTCCCTGCGCTTGCGGGCGATCGCCTCGTTGACCGCGAGCGTCGCCGACAGCGGAACCGGGCGCGGTGCGAAGGGCAGCGGCCGGACGGGTGCGGACTGGTTCTGGGCAGGCATCAATTCTCCAAAGGGCATGCGAAATAGACGGTGGGTGACCGTGGAATCCCCGTGTGCGTCCCCGTGTGTGCGGCCCGGCCGGGCTCGACTCACTCTTGCCCGCTGCAAGCATCATTACAAGCGAGTCTCATCGATGCTGACCATAAGGTGGACTTATGCTCGAACTGCGCCGGCTGCGGTTGCTCGCCGAATTCGCCCGCCGCGGCAGCATCGCGGCGACCGCCGCCGCCCTCGGCTACACCCCGTCCGCGGTCTCCCAGCAGCTCGCCGCGCTCGAACGGGCGGCCCGCGTCCCGCTGCTGGACCGGACGGCCCGCAGCGCGGAGCTGACCGACGCCGGGCGCCGCCTCGCCGAGCGGGCCGAGGAGATCCTCGGGCTGGTCGAGACGGCCGAGGCGGAGCTGTCGGCGCAGGCCGGCGCCCCCTCCGGGCGGATCGTGGTGACCGCGTTCCCGACCGCCGCCGTCGCCTTCGCGCCCGCGCTGGCGCGCAGCCTGGGGGAGCACCCCGGGCTGACGTTCGTGCTGCGGCAGACCGCGCCCGGCACCGGCATCCGCCAGGTGCAGAGCGGCGAGGTCGACATCGCGCTCATCGACGACTGGACGGGCAAGGTCCCCGACCAGGCGCCCGCCGCGCTGGAGTTCTTCCACCTGCGCCGCGACCCGCTGGTCCTGGTCGTGCCGGAGGCGCACCCGATGTCGGACCCGGCCCGGCCCGTCGACCTGGAGCGGCTCCGCGAGGAGCCGTGGATGGCCGCGCCGCCCGGCGAGCCGTCCCGGCAGGCCGTCGAGCGCCTGCTGGACACCGTCGGCGGCGCCCGCCCGGTGCCGTGGGAGTTCGAGGGGCTGCACACGATCCTGAGCCTGGTGGCGCGGGGGATCGGCATCACCGCGGTGCCCGCGCTGGCGCTCGCCGCCGGCGACCGGGGCGTCGCGGTGCGGCGCATCCCCGAGTGCACGCTGGCCCGCGAGGTGTACGCCGTCACCCGCACCGCGAGCGTGCGGAGGCCGTCGGTGGCGGTGACCCTGCGGGCCATCTACGCCGCCGCCCGGGACGTCCAGCCGACGCCGCCCGAGGGGTGAGGGGCACCGCAGCGGAGCGCGGATGCCCCTCGGCCCCGCTCATCTGGGGGCCGCCCGCCCCCCAGATGAGCGGGGAGGTGAGGGAGGCTTAAAGTCGGAAATAAGCCCCGGAGCATTCGGTTCGACTCTGGCCGCATCCGGCCGCGGCCCGCACCAGGCGGGTCCGGGAGCCGAACTAACGAGGGAACAGCCGCACGGCCCGGATCGTTCGAAAACGGACGGACGGGCGCGGAACATCACGTACGGTGGTGCGAATCGTGAGCACATCCGAGTCCATGCACACCGATCTGGGAGCGCAGCGCTCGATGGAACGAACGGCGGCCGCGCCCGCGGACCCGCCCGCGGCGGAGGCGTCCGCGCCCGAGGCGCAGGGCGGTCTGACCCGGGCCCCCCGAGAGGACGACGGCGGGCACCACGTGTTCGAGCTGCCGCGGGTGACCGCGCTGCTCATGCACGCGCTGCCGCGGTTCGTGGAGGGCGTGATCGCCCCGGTGGCGGTGTTCTACGCCGCGCTCATGCTGCTCGGCCTGAACGGCGCCCTCGTCGCGGCCGTCGTCTGGGTGTACGGCGGGATCGTCTTCCGCTACGTGCGCGGCCACCCGGTGTCGGGGATGCTGCTGCTGGCCGCGGTCGGCGTGACCGTCCGCGCGGGCCTGGCGGCCGCCACGCACAGCGCGGTCGTCTACTTCCTGCAGCCGACCCTCGGCACGCTCTGCGTGAGCATGGCCTTCCTCGCCTCGGTGCCGCTCGGCAGGCCCCTCGCCATGAAGCTCGCCAAGGACATGGCGCCGATCCCCGACGCCTTCTACAAGCACGACAGGGTCCACCGGTTCTTCCTGCGGATCTCGCTGCTGTGGTCGGGCGTCCTGCTGGTGAACGTCGGCGTCAGCCTCTGGATGCTGTTCAACGAGTCGATCGGCATGTACCTGTGGATCCGCACCGGCATCGTCGCCGGGCTGGGCGCGATCGGCATCGCCGTCTCGGTCTGGGGCTTCAAGCGCCTGCTGGCGCGCATCAACCGCGAGCCGGCCCCGTCCGGGACGGCCGCCTGAGCAGCGGCTCCCCGTCGAACGCCCCGAACTTCCGCACGGTTCGGGGCGTCTTTATATGTAGGTAGATTCACTGCCACGGGGTGAATTCGACGGCTTTGGGGGATTTGTGGCGATCAAGGGTCGTGTGGGGCTCGTGCTGGCCGGCGGTGGCGCGGTGGCGGTGCTCGCGACCGGCTGCTCGATCGGCGGTGCGGGCAAGCTCGCCTCGGGCGGGTCGGACACCACGGTGACGATCACCCCGGCCAACGGGACCGCCCAGGTGAAGCCGGACGGCGCCATCGAGGTGAAGGCCACCGGAGGAGAGCTGCAGGACGTCACCGTCCAGGGCGAGGGCGCCGCCGTCACCGGGAAGTTCGGCGACGGGCGCAAGATGTGGCGCTCCGCCCGCACCCTGACGCCCGGAACGTCCTACACCGTCACCGCGCACGCCCGCGACGACGGCAAGACCCGCACGGTCACGAGCTCGTTCACCACGCTGAAGCCGGCCAAGACGCTGAGCATCGTGGACGTCACCCCCAGCCTGAAGGGGGAGAAGGTCGGCGTCGGCATGCCGATCTTCGTGCGGTTCGACCGCCCGGTCACCGACAAGGCGGCCGTGGAGCGGACGCTGCGGGTGACGCCGGAGAAGCCGGTCGAGGGCGCGTGGCGGTGGCTGGCGCCCGACCAGGTCGTCTACCGGACGAAGACGTACTGGCAGCCGCACCAGAAGGTCCGCTTCCAGGCCGCGCTCGCCGGGGTGAACGCGGGCGGCGGCGCGTACGGGGCCAAGGACGCGCAGGCGACCCTGACCATCGGCGCCGCGCAGATCACCACCGGCGACATCGGCGGGCACGACATGACCGTGACGCGGGACGGCAAGAAGCTCCGGACGATCCCCTTCAGCGCCGGCAACGGGCAGACCCGCGAGTTCACCACCACCAGCGGCGTGCACCTGCTGATGGAGAAGGGCAACCCCGTCACGATGACGTCCCCCGGCCGGCAGGAGGGCGACCCCGGCTACTACAAGACGGTCGTCAACTACGCGGTCCGCTTCTCCAACAGCGGCGAGTACGTCCACTCGGCGCCCTGGTCGGTCGGGTCGCAGGGGTCGGCGAACGTCAGCCACGGCTGCCTGAACGTCAGCCCCGCCAACGCCAAGTGGTACTACGACACCATGCAGCGCGGCGACGTCATCGAGCTGACCGGCAGCGACCGGGACGTCGAGTACGACAACGGCTGGAGCTTCTGGCAGCTGTCCTTCGAGAAGTGGAGCCAGGGCAGCGCCCTCCGCTGATGCAACGCTTTGATCTCGGACGCCCGCCGAAACCCCGGGTCATGGCATGATCGCCAGCTTTTGTCGCTAATGTCTCTCTGATAGACGGCGGGGTACTGGAGGCAGTGGTGCAGCGGAGGGTTTCCGCAGGAGTCCGGGCAGGCGCGGGGATGGCGGGAGCCGTGCTCCTCCTCACGACCGCATGCAGCGGGGGCGAGAAGGACGCCGGCGTGACCGTCGGGGAGAAGGGGGACGCGAGCGTCCCGCAGGTGACGATCAACCCGGGCAACGGCAACACCAAGGCCAAGCCGGAGGACGGCGTCGTCGTCACGGCGGCGGGCGGCACGCTCGAGCAGGTCACGGTCACGCTCAAGGGCAAGCCGGTGACCGGCGAGATGGGGGCCGACAAGACCACCTGGAAGTCGCGCACGCTGCGGCCCGGTACCAAGTACCAGGTCACCGCGGTCGCCAAGAGCCCCCAGGGGAAGTCGGCCACGGTCAACGCGACGTTCGCGACGCTGAAGGCGGCGAACCAGCTGGAGATCGCCGACGTCACGCCGAGCAAGAACGAGAAGGTCGGGGTCGGCATGCCGATCCAGGTCGTCTTCAACCGCGCGGTCGGCGACAAGAAGGCCGTGGAGAAGGCCCTGGAGGTCAAGTCCACCAAGCCCGCCACCGGCGCCTGGTACTGGATGAACGACACCACCGTCGTCTTCCGCACCAAGAACGGCGACTACTGGCAGCCGAACCAGAGGGTCTCCCTCAGGGCCAATCTGGCCGGGGTGAAGTCCGGCAAGCGGACCTACGGCATGGCCGACTTCACGCGCACCTTCCGCATCGGCGACTCCCACATCACGCGCATCAGCACCAAGACGAAGAAGGCCGTCGTCAAGCGGAACGGCAAGACGGTCCGGTCCTGGCCCATCAGCGCGGGCCGCGGCGGCCGCGTCGTCAACGGCGTCGACACCTTCCTCACCACCAGCGGCGTCCACCTGACGATGGGCAAGGAGAATCCGGCGATCATGACGTCGGAGTGGATGGGCGTCGACCCGAAGGACAAGAAGAACGGCGGCTACAAGGAGGTCATCCCGTTCGCGGTGCGGATCTCCAACAGCGGCGAGTACGTCCACTCGATGGCCGGCACCGTGTGGGCGCAGGGGCGGCAGAACGTCAGCCACGGCTGCGTCAACTCCCCGCCCAAGGACGCCCAGTGGTTCTACAACTTCTCCTACCGCGGCGACCCGGTGATCATCACCGGCAGCAAGCGGGGGCTCGACTGGAGCAACGGCTGGAGCTACTACGAGATGTCGTGGAGCCGGTGGGTCAAGGGCGGCGCCCTCGACCGCACCGTTTCCACGGGGTGACGCTGACCGCCGGTTGGCATTGACCGGGCCCCGGTCGGGAAGGTGGCGGGACACGGCCGCCTGCGATCGGGGACCCGGTGAACGAGCCAGCACGTCCGCTGCGACTGCGCCGCCGCGTCCGGCGCGGGGCGCACCGTGCCCTGCGCCGCGCGGCCCTCTGGACGCTGCGCCCGCTGCGTCCGCGGCGGGTCCGGCCGGGGGGCGACCGGCTCCGCGTCCGGATCCTCCTGCAGAACGCGCACGGGACCGGCGGCACGATCCGCACGGTGCTCAACCTGTGCGGGCATCTGGCCCGCGACCACGACGTCGAGGTCGTCAGCGCGCTGAGGCGGAGCAGGAAGCCGTTCTTCCCGGTGCCGCCCGGCGTCACGGTGACCTACGCGGACGACCGCTTCGCGCCCAAGGGCCGGCCGGCCCGCCTCCTGGCCCGGCTGCCGAGCCTCCTGGTCCCGGCCGACGAGGCGTCGTTCCGGCACATGAGCCTCTGGACGGACGTCCGCCTCCTGCGCGCCCTGTACGGGGCGCCGGCCGACGTCCTCATCGCGACGCGGCCGTCCCTCGTCCTGCTGGCCGCGGAGCTCGCCCCGCGCGGCGTCGCCACGATCGGGCAGGACCACATGAGCTTCGGCTCCTACACGCCGGCCCTCCGGCGGCGGATCGCCCGCGCGTACCGGCGGCTCACCGTCCTCGCGACGCTCACCGAGGCCGCCCGCGCCGACTACGAGCGGGTGCTCGCCGGCTCCGGCGTCCGCGTCGTCGCCATCCCGAACGCGGCGCCGCCGCTCCCGGGGCCGCCGTCCGGCCGCGAGCACGCGGTGGTGCTCGCCGCCGGGCGGCTCGTCCGCACCAAGGGCTTCGACCTCCTCCTGCGCGCCTATGCGCCGATCGCCGCCGAGCACCCCGGCTGGACCCTGCGCATCTTCGGCTCCGGGGCGCGGCGGGACCGGCTCCGCGCGCTGATCGGCGACCTCGGCCTCACCGGCCGGGTCGAGCTGCGCGGCAGGACCCCCGACCTGCCGGCCGAGATGCGCCGCGCGTCGGTCTACGTCCTGTCGTCGCGCCGCGAGGGCATGCCGATGGTCGTCATCGAGGCCATGGGCATGGGCCTGCCGGTCGTGGCGTTCGACTGCCCGCACGGCCCCGCCGAGCTGATCACCTCCGGCGAGGACGGGCTGCTCGTCCCCGCCGGCGACGTCGACGCGCTCACCGCGGCGCTCCGCAAGCTGATCGGCGACCCCGGCCTGCGCGACCGCCTGGGCGACCGGGCGCTGCGGTCCGCGCGCCGGCACGGTCTGGACCACATCGGCCCGCGCTGGTCGCGCCTCGTCGCCGAGGCCGGGAGCGGCGGCGTTCCGGGCGGGCGGCCGGGGCCGCTGCGGCGACCCTGATTCTGACCTCGGCGACATGATGGGAATACTGGCGGTGTGAGTGAGGAGTCTGGCTCCGGGGCGGATCGCGCGCGGCTCGTCCTGCCGGAGCTGAAGCTGGACGACCTGCTGGCCGAGCTCCAGTCGCGGCTGGAGACCGCCCGCGCCACCCGCGACCGCGTCCACGCGCTGCTGGAGGCCGTCGTCTCGATCGGCGGCGAGCTGGAGCTGGAGACGGTCCTGCGGCGCATCGCCGAGGCCGCCGCCACCCTGGTCGACGCGCGGTACGCCGCCCTCGGCGTCATCGGCGAGGAGGGCGAGCGGCTCGTCCGGTTCGTCACGACCGGGGTGGGCGAGGAGGAGATCGAGGCGATCGGGCACTGGCCGCACGGGCACGGGATCCTCGGGCTGCTGATCCGCGAGCCGCGCCCGCTGCGGCTGCCGGATCTCACCGCGCACCCCGACTCGTTCGGGTTCCCGGCGAACCACCCGCCGATGCGGACGTTCCTCGGGGTGCCGATCCGGGTGCGGGACGAGGTGTTCGGCAACCTCTACCTGACCGAGAAGGCCGGCGGCGGCCCGTTCGAGGAGGAGGACGAGGTCGTGGTGACCGCGCTCGCCACCGCGGCGGGCGTCGCCATCGAGAACGCCCGGCTGTACGAGGAGACGCGGCGCCGGGAGCGGTGGCTGGAGGCGTCCGCGGAGATCTCCACCGCGCTGCTGTCGGGCACCGGCACCGGCGAGGTCCTCGATCTCGTCGCGCGGCGCGCCGGGCAGATCGCCGACGCCCGGCTGAGCAGCGTGACGCTGGTGGACGAGACGGGCCGGGAGGCCGTGCTGGCGGCGGCCGACGGCGAGGGCGCCGACCGCCTGCGCGGGACGCGGCTCCCGCTGGAGCGCTCGGTGGCGGGGAAGGTCTTCGCCGAGGGCGCGGCGCTGCGGCTGGCCGACGGCGCGGCGGCGGTGCGGGAGGGCGGCGCGCCGGCGGAGGTGCCCGTCGGGCCGCTGCTGGTGGTGCCGCTCGGCACCGGCGCGTCCGCGCGCGGGGCGATCACCGTGATGAACCCGCCGGACGGCGCGGTGTTCAGCGACGGGACCCGGCGGCTGCTGGAGGCGTTCGCGGGGCAGGCGGCGGTCGCCCTGGAGCTGGCCGACCGGCGCCGCGACACCGAGCGGTTGGCGCTGCTGGAGGACCGCGACCGGATCGCCAAGGACCTGCACGACACCGTCATCCAGCGGCTGTTCGCGACCGCGATGACGCTGATGGCCGCCATCAAGATCACCCAGAAGCGGGAGGTCGCGACGCGGGTGCAGCGCGCCGTGGACGACCTGGACGACACCATCCGGCAGATCCGCTCCACCATCTTCGCGCTGCAGGCCCCGCCCGACGAGGAGTCGCTGCGCAGCCGGGTGCACGCGCTGGTCGACGCCGCCGCCGAGCGGCTCGGGTTCGCGCCGTCCGTGCGGCTCGCCGGGCTGCTGGACACCGCGGTCGGCGACGCGGTCGGCGAGGAGCTCCTCGCGGTCGTCCAGGAGGCGCTGTCGAACGTGGCCCGGCACGCCCGCGCGTCGGAGGCCGCCGTGGTCATCGACGTCGGCGACGACCTCACCCTGCGGGTCGAGGACGACGGCGTCGGCGTCCCCGAGGGCGGCCGCCGCAGCGGCCTGCGCAACCTGCGCGAGCGCGCCGAGGACCACGGCGGCTCCTTCGGCGTCCGCGCCCGGCCCGGCGGCGGCACCGTCCTGGTCTGGCGCGTCCCGCTCAACGACGCGTGACGGGCCCGTGTGACGGGCCCGTGTGACGGGCCCGTGTGACGGGCCCGTGTGACGGGTTCAGTCCCGGTCGACCAGGCCGCGGACGTAGGCGGCCTGACCGGCGTGCTGGAGGTCGTCGGAGAGCACGCTGACCAGCCGGACGGCGAGCGTGACCGGCGGATCCCACGTGCGGTCCACGACGCGCTCCAGGTCGGCGTCGGTCAGCGCGGACACGTACTCGACCGTCCGGTCGTGCACGGCGTCGTGGTAGCCGGTCAGCAGGTCCGCCGACTCCACCCGGACCGCCGCGACCTCGTCGTAGCCGTGCCCGTACCCGGTGTCGGACGGGTCCAGGGGCAGGGCGAACCGGTCGGCCCAGCCGTCCTCGATCCACACCTGGCCGGTGCCCGCGGCGTCGGCGACGTGGTCGTCCTGCACGCGGGTGAGGTGCCAGACGAGCCATGCGATCGAGTTGCCCCCCGCGGCGGGCCGGTGGGCGAGCCGCCGCGCGGTGAGGCCGCCGGCCGCCGCGTGGACGACCTCCTGGATCCTGCCGAACCCGTCGGTGAGCAGTTGCGCACTGGTCATTGGACGGACGCTACCCCGATCGGGCCGGATCTCTCAGCCCGGCCGGGGCGTGTCCGCCGCCGGGCACGCGGGAGGGCAGCCGGACCGTCACGGTGAGGCCGCCGCCCGGACGCGGGGCCGCCGTCACCGTGCCGCCGTGCGCGGTCGCCGTCGCCCGGACGATCGACAGGCCCAGCCCGGCGCCCCGGTCGGACCGCACCCGGTCGTTGCCGAGCCGCCGGAACGGCTCGAAGATCGTCTCGACCTCGTAGCCGGGGACGACCGGCCCGGTGTTGGTGACGGCGATCTCCGCCCAGCCGTCCCGGCCGCGGGTGGCGACCGCCAGGTCGCCGCCGTCGTGGTTGTGCCGGATCGCGTTCTCGACGAGGTTCTGCACCAGCCGCTCGACGAGCACGGGGTCGCCGGAGGTGAGCGCCGGGCCGAGCCGCCGGTCGGTGCGGACGCCGCGGGCCCGGACCTCGGGCGCGGACTGCTCCAGGACGTGGCCCGCGACCTCCGCGAGGTCGAGCGGCGCCGCGTCCACGACGACGTTCTCGGTGCCCGCGAGGGTGAGCAGGCCGTCGATGAGCCGCTCGTGCCGCCCGTTCACCACCAGCAGCGACTCGCCGAGCCGCTTGACGTCGTCGGTGGCGTCCGGGCGGCGCACCGCCACGTCGACGAGCGTCCGGTTGATGGCGAGCGGGGTGCGCAGCTCGTGCGAGGCGTTCGCGACGAACCGCTGCTGCCCGTCGAACGCCCGCGCCAGCCGGCCGAGCATGGTGTCGAAGGTGTCGGCCAGCTCCTTGACGTCGTCGCGCGGCCCCTCGTAGGCGATCCGCTCGGTGAGATCCTGGCCGCGCGCCACCCGCCGCGCCGTCTCGGTGATGGCGTGGACGGGACGCAGCGCCCGGTCGGCGAGCAGCCAGCCGAAGCCGAGCCCGGCCGCGGCCACCAGCCCGAGCGCGACGCCGCCCTGGGTGAGCAGGGCGTTCAGCGTCTCCCGCTGGTAGTCCCGCCGGCCCGCGACCAGCACCTTCTGGACGTCGACCTGCGCGGGCCCGCCGCCGATCACGGTGCTCGGCGCGGGGCCCGGCGCGGTGGTCGGCGCGGTGCCCGGCGGGAGCTCGAACTTGGAGCTGAACACCCGGTCCCCGGCGGGCGGGTCCGCCTGCCGCTGCAGGTTGTTCTGCACCAGCAGGTACGTCAGGCCCAGCAGGACGATGCCCGCGCACACGAACAGGCCGGTGTAGAGCAGCGTGAGCCGCATCCGGATCGTCGGCCGCAGCCGCTCGGCGAAGTGCGTCATGGAATCCGGTACCCCACTCCCGGGACGGTCTCGATGACCGGGGGGTCGCCGAGCTTGCGGCGCAGCTTCATCAGCGTCACCCGGACGGTGTTGGTGAACGGGTCGGTGTGCTCGTCCCACACCTTCTCCAGCAGCCGCTCGGCGGACACGATCGTCCCCTCCGCGCGCAGCAGCTCGGCGAGCAGCCCGAACTCCTTGCGCGCCAGCCGCACGTACCGGCCGTCCCGGTACACCTCCCCGCGGGACGCGTCGAGCCGGATCCCGGCGCGCTCCAGCGCGGGCGGCGCCGCCGGGCGGGCCCGCCGGCCGAGCGCCTGGATCCGCGCCACCAGCTCCTCGAACGCGAACGGCTTGGTCAGGTAGTCGTCCGCGCCGAGGCGCAGCCCGGCGACCCTGGCCGGGACGGCGACGGCGGCGGTGAGCATCAGCACCCGGACGAGCGCGCCGGACTCCACGACCGCGCGGCACACGTCGTCGCCGTGCACGACGGGCAGGTCCCGGTCCAGGACGAGCACGTCGTAGTCGTTCACGCCGAGGCGCTCCAGCGCGGCGTCCCCGTCGTAGACGACGTCCACGGCGAGGGCCTCGGCCCGGAGCCCCTCGGCGATCGAATCGGCGAGCATCCGCTCGTCCTCGGCGATCAGTACCCGCACGTCTGCCGTCCCCCGTCCGCCCCGACTCTGCTGCCGCCCCAGCTTGGGGGAGCGGGCGTAACGCCGGCATAACGCGATCCGGTTACGCCGGGGTTACCGGCCCGCCGCTGTACTTGCCGTCGCCGCCGGCGCTCCGTCCGGCGGAAGCGACCAAGGAGAACGACCGATGCGACGACAGACGCTCGCGGCGCTGGCGCTCGTCCCGTGCCTCGCCTTCGGGGCGGCGGCCTGCGGGGGCGCCGGCGGCGCCAAGGCGGGGGCCACCGCCAAGGCGGCCGGCGACGACGAGAAGATGCGCCAGTTCGCCCAGTGCATGCGCAAGAACGGGGTGGACATGCCGGACCCGAAGGACGGCAAGGTCGAGATCCGGGCGTCCGGCAAGCCGGGCGAGGGCGCCGGCCCGAAGGGCGGCGGCGAGATCGAGGCGGCCCAGAAGAAGTGCGCCCACCTGATGCCGAACGGGGGCAGGCCGGAGAAGCCCAAACAGGAGGAGCTGGCCCAGATGCGCGCGTTCTCCAAGTGCATGCGCGACCACGGCGTCGCCAAGTTCCCCGACCCGAAGCCCGACGGCAGGATGCTGCTCAAGGCCGGTCCCGGCACCGGGCTGAACCCGGAGAGCGCGGAGTTCAAGGCCGCGCAGAAGGCGTGCGACAAGCTCGCGCCGGGCGGCGGGAAGGGCCCGTCCACCACGAAGGGCAAGGACTAGTGGCGAGGACGCGCACCATCGTCCTCGGCGCGGCCGGGGCGGTCGTGGTCGGCGGCGCGGGGCTCGCGACCGCCGGCCTCGGCGGCGGCGGCGACCCCGCCGCCGCGCACAGCACGCTCCCCCCGGCGACGGCGGCGATCGAGCGGACCGCCCTCGTCGAGACCCAGGACGTCGACGGGACGCTCGGCTACGGCCGCACGCACACCGTCGCCGGCGCGGGCCGCGGCACCGTCACCTGGCTGGCCGGGCCCGGCGCCGTGGTCTCCAGAGGCCGGCCGGTGTACCGGGTCGACGACAGGCCGGTGCCGCTGCTGTACGGGAGGCTGCCGCTGTACCGGACCCTCTCCGCGGGGAAGGAGGGCGCCGACGTCGAGCAGCTCGAACGCAACCTCCGCGCCCTGGGCTACACCGGGTTCACCGTGGACGAGACCTACGGCGCCGCCACCGCCGCGGCAGTGAAGCGCTGGCAGGACGACCTCGGCGTCGAGGAGACCGGCCGGATCGAGCCGGGCGCGGCCGTCGTCGCGTCCGGCCGGATCAGGGTGGCAGAGCGCAAGGCCCACGTCGGCGACCGGATCGGCGGCGCCGTCCTCACCTGCACCGGCACGACCCGCGTCGTGACCGTCGATCTGGACGTGCAGTACCAGCGGCTCGTCCGGAAGGGGGCCGGGGTGGAGGTCGAGCTGCCGTCCGGCGACACCGTCAAGGGCCGGGTCGCCTCGGTCGGGAAGGTCGCCGAAGAGGGCAGGGAGGGGGAGCCGGCGACCGTCGAGGTCGAGATCTCGGTCACGCCGCGCAAGTCGCTCGGCTCCTATGACAAGGCGCCCGTCACGGTGAGCCTCACCGCGAACCGGCACTCCGACGTCTTGGCCGTGCCGATCGGCGCGCTGCTCGCCCAGGGCGACGGCGGCTACGCCGTCCAGGTCGTCGAGAACGGGCGGGTCCGCACGGTCCCGGTGGAGACCGGCGTGTTCACCGAGGGCAAGGTCGAGATCTCTGGATCCGGCCTGAGCGAAGGCATGAAGGTCGGGGTGCCAACATGAGCGGCGAAGCGCCCAGAGGGGTGCCGGGGGCCGACCCCCAACAGCAGAGGGCGGGGACGGCCGTCGTGGAACTGCGCGACGTCACCAAGACCTATCCGGGCGGGGTGACCGCGCTGGACGGGGTGTCGCTGACGGTGGAGCAGCGTGAGCTGGTCGCGATCGTCGGGCCGTCCGGGTCCGGGAAGTCGACGATGCTGCACCTGCTCGGCACGCTCGACCGGCCGAGCGCCGGCACCGTGCTCGTGCAGGGCACGGACGTGTCGCGGCTGCCGGACCGGCGGCTGTCGGCGCTGCGCGCCCGCCGGATCGGCTTCGTCTTCCAGCAGTTCCACCTGGCCGCGGGCGTGAGCGCGCTCGACAACGTCGCGGACGGGCTCCTGTACGGGGGCGTGCCGCTCGCGCAGCGGCGCCGCCGGGCCCGCCGCGCCCTGGAGCGCGTCGGGCTCGGGCACCGCCTCGGGCACCGGCCGCACCAGCTGTCCGGCGGGGAGCGGCAGCGGGTGGCGATCGCCCGCGCGGTGGTCGGCGAGCCCGCGCTGCTGCTCGCGGACGAGCCGACCGGCGCGCTGGACTCGGCGTCGGGCGCGGCCGTCCTGGATCTGCTGCGGGAGCTGTCCGGCGGCGGCACGACCGTCGTGCTGATCACGCACGACCGGGACATCGCCGCGCTGCTGCCCCGCCAGGTGCGGATGCGCGACGGCCGGGTCGTCCACGACGGCGCGCGGGCGGAGGCCGCGACATGACCCCGACCACCGGTGGAGCGCCGGCCCGGCTCGGCCCCCGCGACGTGTTCCGCGTCGGCGCGGCCGGACTGCGGTCCCGCCCGATGCGGGTGTTCCTGTCGGCCCTCGGCATCGCGATCGGCATCGCCGCGATGATCGGCGTGGTCGGCATCTCGACGTCCAGCCGTGCCCAGCTCCAGGCCACCCTGGACCGGCTCGGCACCAACCTCCTCACGGTCGGGCCCGGCAAGGACTTCTTCGGCGAGGACGCGAAGCTGCCGGAGGAGTCGGTCGGCATGGTGGCGCGGATGGCGGACGTCGAGTCGGCGTCGGCGACCGGGAAGCTGGAGGACGCCAACGTCTACCGCAACGACCGCATCCCGGAGGGGGAGAACGGCGGCATCGCCGTCCTCGCCGCCCGCCTCGACCTGCCGAAGACGGTGGGCCTCAGGATGGCCGCCGGATCGTGGCTGAACGCGGGCACGGCGAAGTACCCGGCCGTGGTCCTCGGGTCGGACACGGCCGACCGGCTCGGCGTCGCGGCGCCGGACGTCCAGGTGTGGCTGGGCGCGCAGTGGTTCACCGTCGTCGGCGTCCTCGAACCGAACGAGCTGGTTCCCGAGGTGGACTCCAGCGCCCTCGTCGGCTGGGACGCCGCCGTCGCCCACCTGGGCTTCGACGGCCACCCCACCACCGTCTACGCCCGCGCCCGCAAGGACGCGGTGGAGAGGGCGGCGAACCTGCTCGCCGCGACCGCGAATCCGCAGGCCCCGACGGGGGTGGAGGTCAGCCGCCCGTCCGACGCGCTGGCCGCGCAGAACGCCACGGACGAGGCGTTCACCGGCCTGCTCCTCGGGCTCGGCGGGGTCGCGCTGCTGGTCGGCGGCGTCGGCGTCGCCAACACGATGGTGATCTCGGTTCTGGAGCGCCGCGCCGAGATCGGGCTGCGCCGCTCCCTCGGCGCCACCCGCGGCCAGATCAGGCTCCAGTTCCTCACCGAGTCGCAGCTGCTGGCCGCGCTCGGCGGCGTCGGCGGCGTGGCAATCGGCATCGTCGTGACCGCGGTGTTCGCGGTGACGCAGGGCTGGCCGACGGTCGTCCCGGTGTGGGCGATGGGCGGCGGGATCGCCGCGACCCTCCTCATCGGCGGCGTCGCGGGACTCTACCCGGCCGTCCGCGCGGCGCGCCTCGCCCCGACCGAGGCGCTGGCCGCGCCGTAGTCAGCGGAAGTCGCCGATCCGCCGCAGCCGGCGGGTGCGGTAGGCGCCGGTCGGCGGGACGAGGCGGGCGACGAACGAGGGGAACCGGTCGACGTCCTGGCGCCACTGCTCCAGGACGTCGACCGGGGCGCCGGTGCCCTCCAGCAGGGCCGCGGCCGCCGCCGGCCCCCCGCCCCGGAAGCAGGCCCGACCGCTGATCACCCTCTACGGCGCCACCCTCTGAACACATCGATCCCGGGACAGGACCTCAGCCATCACACACGGGCAGGCACGCGGAGCGAGCGCAAGCGAGCGCAGCGGGCCTGCCCGCCGACGCAGGCGACCGCAGCGACGCCACGCACGCCCGCACGGGCAGGACAGACCGCAACAGCGGCGTGAGGATCGCCTGCGTCGCAACGGGGGTTCCAGGGGGTCGCCCCCCTGGGCAACACGCCCCCCTGGGCAACACGCCCCCCTGGGCAACACGCCCCCCTGGGTAAACACTCCTATCTCACGCCGTAGAGGTGTTCCAGGGCGAGCTGGTCGAGGTGTTCGAAGGCGGTGCGGCGGGCGCCGAGGGTCTCGGCGTCGGCGGTGGCGTCGCGGACGGAGCGCCAGTCCTCGCCGTCGGCGAGGGTGGGCTGGGCGAGTTCGGCGACCTTGGCCTGGCGGAGGGCGTCCTGGACGTCGGGGTCGGCGCGGAAGGCGCGGACCTTCTCGCGCAGGATCAGCCAGTTGCGCATGCACGCCGCCGCCGATTCCCACACGCCCTTGTCGTCCTCGGTGCGCGGGGGCTTGAAGTCGAAGTGGATCGGGCCGCTGTAGTCGCTGTTCTCGATGAGGTCGACGACCCAGAACGCGCCGCGCGCGTTGCCGGCGCCGAAGCGGAGGTCCTGGTCGTAGCGGGGGCCGTGCTGGCCGTTCAGGTCGATGTGGAAGAGCTTGCCCTGCCACAGGGCCTGGGCGAGGCCGTGCGCGTAGTTCAGTCCGGCCATCTCCTCGTGCCCGACCTCGGGGTTGAGGCCGACGTTGTCGGCGTACTCCAGGGTCTGGATGAAGGCGAGGGCGTGCCCGATGGTGGGGAGCAGGATGTCGCCGCGCGGCTCGTTCGGCTTCGGCTCGATGGCGAAGCGCAGGTCGTAGCCTTGGTCGGCGACGTAGGCGCCGAGGACGTCGAACGCCTCCTTGTAGCGGTCCAGGGCGGCGCGGACGTCCTTGGCGGCGCCGGACTCGGCGCCCTCCCGGCCGCCCCAGCACACGTAGGTCTGCGCGCCGAGCTCGGCGGCGAGGTCGAGGTTGTCCATGACCTTGCGGAGGGCGAACCGGCGGACGTCGCGGTCGTTGGCGGTGAACGCGCCGTCCTTGAAGACGGGGTGGCCGAACAGGTTGGTGGTGGCGGTGGTGACGGCGAGGCCCGTCTCGTCGAGGGCCTTGCGGAACGCGCCTATCTTCTCCTGCCGCTCGGCGGGCGTGGCGTCGAAGTCGAACACGTCGTTGTCGTGGAAGTTCACGCCGTAGGCGCCGATCCCGGCGAGTTCGCGGACGGCGCGGTCGGCGGGCATCGGCGGCCGGGTGCCGGGGCCGAACACGTCGACGCCCTGCCAGCCGACCGTCCAGATGCCGAACGAGAACCGGTCCTCGGGCGTGGGCGTGTAGTCGCTCATGGGTTCCTCCTCAGATCTCCGGTGCGGAGTCGCGCAGTGCCGCGTAGCGTTCGCGGACGTCCGCCGCGGTGCGGTCGCTGGTGTGCTCGGTGGCGGGCGGCGCCGGCCACGCGGGCGGCTCGGGCGTTCCGGCGAGCGCCCAGGCCGCCTGGCGGGCGGCGCCGAGCGCGACGTACTCGGCGGGTTCGGGCACGGTCACCGGCGTCCCGAAGATCGCGGGGGCGAGGGCGCGGACGGCCGCGGAGCGCGCGCCGCCGCCGATCAGGAGGGTGCGGCGCGGCCGGGCGCCCTGCGCGGCGAGGTGGTCGACGGCGTCGGCGAGCGAGCACAGCAGCGCCTCCACCGCCGCCCGCGCGATGTTCTCCCGGGTCGCGTTCGCGGTGGTCAGCCCCGCGAGGACGCCGGTCGCGCGCGGACGGTCGGGGGTGCGTTCGCCGTCGAGGTAGGGGAGCAGCGCCACGCCGCCGGCGCCGGGGGCGGCGGCGAGCGCGAGCGCGGACAGCTCGTCCAGCGTGGCGCCGGTCATCGCGGCGGCGGCCGACAGGACGCGCGCGGCGTTCAGGGTGCAGACGAGCGGCAGGAACCGGCCGGTCGCGTCGGCGAATCCGGCGACCAGCCCGGAGGCGTCGGCGGCGGGCTCGCCGGAGACCGCGAACGCGGTGCCGGACGTGCCGATCGAGACGACCACGTCGCCGGGCCGCAGCCCGAGGCCGAGGGCGGCGCCCATGTTGTCGCCGGTGCCGGGGCCGAGCGCCGCGCCCCAGGCCGTCTCGCCGACGCGCTCGCCGGGGGCGGCGACGCGCGGGGTCTCGGCGTCGTGGCCGAGCGCGGCGCGCAGCAGGTCGGGCAGGTAGGCGCCGGACGCGGGGGACCAGTAGCCGGTGCCGGACGCGTCGCCCCGGTCGGTGACCGGTTCCGGTGCGCCGAGCCGCGTCGTCAGCCAGTCGTGCGGCAGCAGCACGCGTTCGGTGCGCCGGGCGTTGCCGGGTTCGTTCTCGGCCATCCAGCGCAGTTTGGCGACGGTGAAGGAGGCGACGGGCACGCTGCCGGTCCGTTCGGCCCACGCCGTGGCGCCGCCGAGTTCGTCGACGAGCGCGCGGGCCTGCGGCGCCGAGCGCGTGTCGTTCCACAGCAGGGCGGGCCGGACGACGTCGCCCGCGCCGTCGAGCGCGATCATGCCGTGCTGCTGGGCGGCGACGGCGACGGCGTCGGCGCGCTCCAGCAGTTCGCGGGCCTGGGAGAGCGCGTCCCACCAGTGGCCGGGGTGGCATTCGGTGCCGCCCGGATGCGGCGCGGACGCCTCGGCGACCACGGCGCCGTCCTCGGCGCGGCACAGTACGACCTTCGTCGACTGCGTGGAGGAGTCGACGCCCGCGACCAGGTTCCCGGCCATCTCGCCCCTTTCGTAAAGAGCTTGGACTAATTAACGTAGCAGAGGGCTTCCGCCCTGCCTATAGCCGCGCTTCATTTAGGGTTCATTCATGACAAAGTCCGCGAACGCCCCCGTCCGGCACGCGACGATGCGCGAGCGGAACCTCGCCGTCGTCCTGGAGCACGTGGCCCGGCACCAGCCCGTGACCAGGGCGCGGCTCGCCGAGCTGACCGGCTTCACCAAGACCACCGTCTCCAACCTCGTCGCCCTGCTGGAAGGGGCCGGGCTCGTCCGGGACGGCGCGCCCGTCCACGAGGGGGAGCGCGGACGTCCCGGCGTGGGCGTGTCCGTCCGCGGCGACGGCGCCGCGGGGCTCGGCCTGGAGGTCAACGTCGACTACCTCGCCGCCTGCGTCGTCGACCTCGCCCGCCAGGTCCGCTACCGGCACGTGATCAGCTCGGACAACCGGGGGCGGGAGCCGGGCGCCGTCCTTGCCGCCCTCTCCGCGCTCGCGGCCGAGGCGGTCGCGGCCGCGACCGGGCAGGGCCTCGCCGTCGCCGGCGCCGCGGTCGCCCTGCCCGGCCTGCTCGACCGCGAGGACGGCGTGGTGCGGCACGCCCCGAACCTCGGCTGGACCGACGTGCCCGTCACCGGCGCGCCCGGCGTCGCGGCAGCGCTGCCCGCCGAGTACGACAACGAGGCCAACCTCGCCGCGCTCGGCGAGCTGTGGTTCGGCGGCGGCGCGCGCCTCGGCGACTTCGTGCACGTGTCGGGCGAGATCGGGATCGGCGCCGGCATCGTCGTCGACGGCCGCGTGTTCCGCGGCGCGCACGGCTTCGCCGGGGAGCTCGGGCATCTCACCGCCGAGCCGTCCGGCCCGGCCTGCTCCTGCGGCGGGCGCGGCTGCCTGGAGCAGATCGCCGGCCAGGAGGCGATCCTGCGCGCGGCCGGGCTGTCGGCGACGCGCCCGGCCGGCGGGCCGGAGGGCTCGGTCGGCCGGCTCACCGAGCGGCTCGCCGCCGGCGACCCGGCCGCCCTGGACGCGGTGGACCGCGCGGGCCGGGCCCTCGGCGCCGCCCTCGCCTCGGTCGTCAACCTGATCGACCCGGACGCCATCGTGCTCGGCGGGGTCTTCTCCCCGCTGGCCGCCTGGATCCGGCCCCCGCTGGAGGCCGTTCTCGCCGCCGGCTCCGGCTCGCTCCGGTGCGGCGCGCCGCCGGTGGAGGTCTCCGGCCTCGCCGAGGGCGCCGCCGTGCTCGGCGCGGCCGGGCTCGTCGTGGAGCGCGTGATCGCCGACCCCGCCCTCCTGCTCTAGGGGCCCGCCGCTTCGAGGGGGGTGTACTCGAACCAGGCGAAGTCGGCGTGGTTCGTGCTCGTCCGCCCGCCGGACGTGGCGTACGGGCCGATGTAGACGCCGGTGAAGCCGCCCGCGACCTGGCTGGTGAGGAGGTCGCCGTCCACGGGGTCGCCGAGCGGCGCCCACGTCCCCGGCTCCGCCGCGCAGGACGCCTGGTACCAGCGCCCGTGCGCCTCGAAGCCGAGACCGACGCGCCCGGGGACGGGCGGCGCCTCGGCGAGCACCGTCTCGACGCCCTGCTCGCGCTTGACGAGGAGCACGCCCCGGCTCGTCGACACCAGCAGGACGTGGAAGTCGTTGTTCTGGACGAGCGCGAGCCCCGCCCACTCCTCGTCCACGGGCGTGAAGTCCAGCGCGGTGAAGGCGGCGAAGTCGTGGTGCTGCTGGCGCCGCCCCACGAACGACGGGTTGGCCACGTCCGCGAGGCTCTCCGGGCGGACGCGCAGCCGCAGGTGCCCGGGGCGCTCGTCCAGGCTCCACCAGCGCTCCCGGGGAGGCCGCAGCATGTTCCACACCGGGCCCAGCTCGGGCCCGTCGAAGGACTCGCGGGCCGGCACGGCGGGCCAGGGATGCGGCGGGAGCGACGGAACCGGATGGCTCGGCTCCACCCGCCCGCCGGTGACCGGCCAGCCGTCCTCCCAGGCGAGCGGGGTCAGGAACGTCTCCCGCCCGAGGACGCAGCGGTCGCCGCGGTGCGGGCGCATCGCGAGCAGCACCATCCACCATTCGCCGTCCGGCGTCTCCACCAGGTCGGCGTGCCCGGTCCCGACGATGGGGTGGCCGGACCCGAAGGTGCGGTGGGTCAGCACGGGATTGCGCGGGCTCCCCTCGTACGGGCCGGTCACGGCGTCGGCCCGCGCGATCATGACGGCGTGGTCGAGCGCCGTGCCGCCCTCGGCGGTCAGCAGGTGGTACCGCCCGCCGATCTTGTAGAGGTGGGAGCCCTCCGACCAGATCGCGCCCTTGACCGCGCCGTCCCAGATCACGTGCTCCGGCCCGGTCAGCGCCAGGGCCGCCGCGTCGAACTCGCGGAGCCAGATCTCGGTGTGCCCCTCGTAGCGCCCGGTCAGCCGGGTGCCGGTGCACCAGGCGCGGCCGTCGTCGTCGAAGAACAGGGACGGGTCGATTCCGTCGCCGTCCAGCCGGTGCGCGTCCGACCACGGCCCGGCCGGATCGGACGCGGTCATCACGAAATGGCCCGACCAGTCCGTCCCGTCCACGAGCGTGCACACGAGGTAGAAGGCGCCGTCGCGGTGGCGCAGGGTCGGCGCGTACAGGCCGCCCGACGCGGGCGCCCCGTCCAGCGGCAGCTGGTCCGGCCGGTCGAGCGCGTGCCCGAGCGGCCGCCAGTGCACGAGGTCGCGGCTGTGGAACACCGGCAGCCCGGGGAACCACTCGAACGTGGACGTCACCAGGTAGTAGTCGTCCGCGACCCGGCAGACCGACGGGTCGGGGTGGAAGCCCGGCAGCACCGGATTCCGGAACCGCGTCATAGCGGGGTCACCTCCACGGGCACGGTCAGGACCCGGTCCGGGCCCGGCTCCCGGACGGGGCCGTCCAGCGTGAACGAGCCGTGCAGGGGCAGGTCGGCGCTCGACCGCCCCACCGCGACCTCGACCACGCCGGGCTCGACGACGCGGCGCAGGCCGGGCCCGGTGAACGAGGTCCGGTCGGCGTGCACCTCGAAATCGATGCGGGCCGCCTCGCCGGGCTCCAGCCGGACCCGGGCCCAGCCGGCGAGCCAGCGGGCGGGCCGCACCACCGACGCGACCGGGTCGGACAGGTACAGCTGCGCGACCTCCGTGCCCGCGCGGTCCCCGGTGTTGCGGACGACGGCGCTGACCGTGACCGCCCCGTCGGTGGCGGCGCGCCCGCCGGCGTCCAGGGCCTCGTACTCGAACGTCGTCCAGGTCAGGCCGTGCCCGAACGGGTACAGCGGGACGGGGTCGACGGTGCTCCAGTCGTGCCCGCCGTCCATCGGCGACCGCAGGTAGGTGGTGGGCGGGCCGGACGCGCGGCGCGGCACGCTGATCGGCATCCGCCCGGACGGGTCCACCCGCCCGGCCAGGACGCCGGCGACCGCGGGGCCGCCCTCCTCGCCGGGGAAGAACGCCTGCACCACGGCGGCGGCCCGGTCGGCGATGCCCTCGATCGCGTAGGGGCGCCCGGTCAGCATCACGACGACCGTCGGCGTGCCGGTGTCCAGGACGGCGCGGGCCAGCTCGGCCTGCCGGCCCGGCAGCGCGAGCGTCTCGGTGTCGCAGCCCTCCCCGGACGTGCCGCGGCCGAACAGCCCGGCCCGGTCGCCGAGCACCAGCACGCACACCTCGGCGTCCCGGGCGGCCGCGGCGGCGGCCTCGATGTCGGCGTCGTCGGCGACGAGCACGTCCTCCGAGCCCGCGACCCGGACGCCGGGCAGCTCCGCGCGCAGCGCGTCCGCCACCGCCGGGATCTCCACGCCGAGCGGCAGCCCGGGATGCTGGCGGCCGACGTGGCTCGGGAACGTGTAGCAGCCCATCATCGCGAACGGGTCCTCGGCGAGCGGCCCCGCCACGACGACCCCGTCGCCGGAGCGCAGCGGCAGCACCCCGTCGTTGGACAGCAGGACGACCGACTCCTCGGCCAGCCGCCGCGCGAGCGCGCGGTGCCCGGGCGGGTCGAAGTCGAGCGCCGCGCCGTCCCCGCCGCCGGGCGCGCCGCCGGGCGCGCCGTCCAGGAGGCCGAGCTCGGCCTTCATCGCCAGCACCCGGCCGGCGGCCCGGTCCAGCAGCTCCTCCGAGACGGCGCCCGACCGGACCAGCTCCAGCAGCGGCTCGCCGTAGCAGCGGACGGTCGGCAGCTCCACGTCGACCCCGGCGCGCAGCGCGAGGGCGCCCGCCTCGCCCCGCGACCCGGCGACCCGGTGCCGGGTCTCCAGGAACGAGATGCCGAAGTAGTCGGCGACGACGGTGCCGGTGAAGCCCAGCTCGTCGCGCAGCAGCCCGGTCAGCAGCCGCTCGTCGGCCGCGGCGGGCATCCCGTCCACGTCGGTGTAGGAGTGCATGACCGAGCGGGCGCCGCCCTCGCGCAGCGCCATGACGAACGGTTCGGCGATGACGTCGGCGAACTCGCGCGGCCCGATCGGGGTGGGCGCCATGTTGCGGCCGGCGCGGGAGGCGGAGTAGCCGGCGAAGTGCTTCAGCGTCGTGACGATCCCGGCCCGCTCCATCGCCCCGACGTAGGCCGTGCCGAGGACCCCGACGAGGTACGGGTCCTCGCCGATGCACTCCTCCGTCCGGCCCCAGCGCGCGTCGCGGACGACGTCCAGCACGGGCGCGAGGCCCTGGTGGACGCCCGCCGCCCGCATGCTCGCCCCGATCGCGGACGCCATCTCGGCGACGAGCCCGGGATCGAAGGTGGCGCCCCACGCGGGCGGGCTGGGGAACACGGTGGCGCCCCACGTCATGAAGCCGTTGAGGCACTCCTCGTGCGCGATCGCCGGGATGCCGAACCGGTTCCCGGCGGCGACCCGGCGCTGCAGCTCGCGGAGCCGGGCGGCGCCCTCGGCGGCCGGGACGGGAGCGGTCCCGAACACGCGGGTGAGCTGGCCGAGGCCCCGGCCGAGGACCTCGTCCAGGGACGGCGCGCTCTCGTGCGAGTCGTCCTCCATCGGGGCCACGGGCTCGCCCGGTTCGGCGGGCATCGCCCAGAACCCGGCGAGCTGCCCCGCCTTCTCCTCCGGTGTCATCCGGGCCAGCAGATCGGCGACCCGCTCGGCGACCGGGGACCCGCGGTCCCGCCAGGGCTCGCGGGTCGCGCTCTCGGCCGGGGCGGCTTCGGTCATCGTTCCTCCGGGTGGGCCGACGGGATGGGGGGCGGGGGTGCGGTGGACGCGCGGACACGCAGGTCGGTGGCCAGTTCCACGCGCGGGGTCAGCGGCGGCCGGCCGTCGAGCAGCTGCAGCAGGGTGCGGGCCGCGACGCGGCCCATCTCCTCCAGCGGCTGCCGGACGGTCGTCAGCGGTGGCGAGAGCCACTCGCAGGTGGGCAGGTCGTCGAAGCCGACGACGCTGAGGTCCTCGGGGATGCGCAGCCCGGCGAGCCGTGCCGCCTGGTAGGCGCCCATGGCCTGCTCGTCGCTGCCGGCGAAGACCGCGGTCGGCGGCTCGGGCAGCTCCAGCAGCTCGCGGGTGCGGGCGAACCCGCCCCGGTGGTGGAAGTCGCCGTACCGGACGAGGTCCTTGTCGACCTCGATCCCGGCGCGCTCCAGCGCCGTCCGGTAGCCGTCCACCCGGGCCTGGGTGCAGAGCATGTCGGCCGGGCCGCCGACCATCGCGATGCGGCGGTGGCCGAGCCCGATCAGGTGCTCGGTGGCGGCCATCCCGCCGGCCCAGTTGGTGGCGCCGACGCTGGCGATCTCGGCGTCCGGCAGGTTCACCGGGTCGACCAGGACGAGCGCGACGCCGGCCCGCTCCAGCTGCTCGCGCTGGCGGCGCGTCATCCGGGACGTCACCAGGATGACGCCGTCGCTGTGGTGCAGGGCGGGCAGGTTCTGCCAGCTGGGCGGCCGGGCGTCGTCCTCGCGCACGAGCGAGACGACGACGCCGGTGCCGTGCTCGGCGCACTCGGCCTCCACGCCGCGCAGGATCTCGACCGCCCACGGGCTGTCCAGGCCGGCCAGGACCAGGTCGATCAGGCCGGACCTGCGGGCCCTGCGGGAGCCGCCCGGACCCGGGTAGTTGTGGGTGCGCAGCAGCGCCTCCACGCGCTCGCGGGTCGCGGCCGCCACGTCGGTCCGGCCGTTGAGGACCTTGGACACCGTGGCGGGGGACACCCCGGCCTCGGACGCGATCAGTGCCAGGGTCGGCTTGGACGGCGGATCCGGCATCTCGTCGGTGGTGCGCACGGGCACGCTTCACTCCTCCCCGAGGAAACGATTGCGAACAGTATCGCAATGTTTCGCTCGCTCCTAGCCCCGAGTTTGCCTTCTCAACATTTCATTTAGGTCAACAGCCCTCGAAGGGTTGACCCTGGAGTGGCCCTTTCTTAGAGTTCCACGGCAACGGCAAGCTCGAAGAGTTTCGAAAAGCTTTCGAAGCGGGGCGGTCCCGGTTCCGTCCCTCCCCGGCCAAGCCCACCCCCGATCCAGGAGGCCATCATGGGCATCCCACACCTGTCGCGCCGTTCGTTCCTGACCGCAGTCTCCGCGGGCGCCGTGGTGGTCACCGCCGCACCCCTCCTCGCCGCCTGCGGCGACGGCGACTCGGGGGGCGGCGGCAAGGTCACCATCGAGTGGATGGACATCGCGACCACCGAGCCGTCCAAGACGCTCTATCCGCAGATCGCGAAGGCGTACGAGGCCGCGCACCCGAACGTCCAGGTCAAGCTCACCAACCTGGAGAACGAGGCGTTCAAGTCGAAGATGACGGCGCTCACCGCCTCCGGCAAGCTGCCGGACGTCTTCGTCACCTGGGGCGGCGGCGTCCTCAAGCAGCAGATCGACGCGGGCCTGGTCAAGGACGTCACCTCCGACGCCTCCGGGGTGCTGGGGACCATGACCCCCGTCTCCCAGAAGCCGTACCAGTTCGACGGCAAGACCTACGCCGTCCCGTACGACATGGGCGGCGTGGGCTTCTGGTACAACAAGGCGCTCTTCGAGAAGGCCGGGATCAAGGACACCCCCAAGACCTGGACGGAGTACCTCGACGCCGTCCGCAAGCTCAAGTCCGCCGGGGTCACCCCGATCGCGCTCGCCGGCAAGGACAAGTGGCCCGGCCACTACTACTGGGCCTACCTCGCGATGCGCATCGGCGGCATGCCCGCGATGGAGCAGGCGCAGAAGAGCAACGACTTCGGCGGGGCCGGCTTCGTCGGCGCGGGCGAGAAGCTCAAGGAGCTCGCCGACCTGCAGCCCTTCCAGCAGGGCTTCCAGAACGCCGGATTCGACACCCCCGGCGGGCAGGCCGCCACCATGGGCGCCGGCAAGGCCGGCATGTCGCTGATGGGGCAGTGGGCGCCCGCCGTGCAGAAGGACGCCTCCGGCAAGGACCTCGGCGACGACCTCGGCTGGTTCCCCTTCCCGAGCGTGGAGGGCGGCCAGGGCCAGGCGACCGACGTGTTCGGCGGCGGCAACGGGCACGCGCTCAGCAAGGACGCGCCCAAGGAGGCCGCCGACTTCCTCGCCTTCCTGATGAACCAGGAGAACGAGAGGAAGCTCGTGTCCTCGGGCGCGTTCATGCCGGTCGTCAAGGGCGCCGAGAGCGAACTCGACCCGAACCGCAAGCTGGTCGCCGACGCGCTGAACGCCTCCACCGGGTTCCAGCTCTACCTCGACCAGGCGTTCCCGCCCGCCGTCGGCCAGGAGGTCAACGACGGCGTCGCGTCGCTCATCGGGGGCAAGAAGACGCCCCAGCAGGTCACGGAGTCGGTCACCAAGGTGGCCAAGAGCCAATGACGCTCTCCGCCACGACCGATGACCGGCCGCGGCACGCCGCAGGGGCCCCGCGCGGGCGGGGCCCCAAGGCGCCGGTCTGGGCGCGGCTGCGCGGCTGGACGTCCACCACCTGGTTCATGCTCCCGGCGCTGCTGCTGTTCTTCTTCTTCGTCCTGATCCCGATCTTCGTCGCGTTCTACACCAGCTTCTTCCGCTGGGGCGGCTTCGGCGCGCCCGAGGACTTCGTCGGCCTCGGCAACTACCGCAAGCTCGCCGACGACCCGGTGTTCCGCGGCGACCTGTGGCGCGGCCTGCTGCTTGTCGTGTTCTCCGTCGCCGTCCAGCTGCCGGTGGCGCTCGGCACCGCCGTGCTGCTGAACCAGAAGATGCGCGGCCGGGCGGTGTACCGGGCGATCTTCTTCGCGCCCTACATCCTGTCCGAGGTGATCGCCGGCGTCCTGTTCGGGATCATCTTCCTGCCGGGCAGCGGGCTCGCCGACAGCCTCGTCGGGGACCTGCCGCTGATCGGCGGCCTCGCCGGCAAGTGGTTCTCCGACCCCGGCACCGCGCTGCCCACCCTGTTCGCCGTCATGACGTGGAAGTACTTCGGCTTCCACATGATGATCTACCTCGCCGGGCTGCAGGGCATCCCGTCGGAGGTGCTGGAGGCCGCCTCGATCGACGGGGCCGGCCCGTGGCGGCGGTTCCGCAGCGTCACGCTGCCGCTGCTCGGCCCCACCCTGCGGATCAGCGTGTTCCTGTCCGTCATCGGCTCGATCCAGCTGTTCGACCTCGTGTGGGTCACCACGACGGGCGGGCCGACGCATTCCACGGAGACGATGGCCGTCACCATGTTCCAGTTCGGCTTCAAGCGCTACCAGATGGGCTACGCGGGCGCGATCAGCGTGGCCATGTTCCTCATCAGCATGGTCTTCTCCCTCCTCTACCAGCGCTACGCGCTGCGCCGCGACCTGCAGGGCGCGGTCACCTCCGCGGGAGGCCGCCGATGAGGGCGGCCGCCGCGCGGAGCCTGTCCCGGCACACGCTCGTGTGGGTGCTCGGCTCCTTCATCGTCGTCCCGCTGCTGTACGCGGTCGTGTCCGGCTTCAAGACCACCGGCGACCTCACCACGGACCCGCTGGGGCTGCCGAGCCCGTGGAAGGTCTCCAACTACACCGGCATCCTGTCGTCCGGCGACTTCTGGCGGCAGATCCTCAACAGCGTGATGATCGCTGTCGCCACCACGCTGATCACCGTCGCGGTGTCGGCGCTGGCGGCGTTCGCGTTCGCCCGCTACGCGTTCCGCGGCCGCGAGTTCTTCTTCACGCTGTTCGCGGCGGGGCTGATGTTCCCGCCCGCGGTGGCGGTGCTGCCGCTGTTCGTCCTGCTGCGCTCGTTCGGGCTGCTGGACAACCCGCTCGGCATCGTCCTGCCGCAGGCCGCGTTCGCGCTGCCCATCACGATCATCATCCTGCGGTCGTTCTTCCGGACGATCCCCGCGGAGCTGGAGGAGGCCGCCATCATGGACGGCTGCACCCGGCTCGGGTTCTTCTGGCGCATCCTGCTGCCGATGGCGCGGCCCGCCCTCGGCACCGTGTCGGTCCTCGCCATCGTGACGAGCTGGAACAACTTCTTCCTGCCGCTGCTGGTGCTCGCCGACCCCAAATGGCAGACGATCCCCGTCGGCATCCAGCAGTTCCAGGGGCAGTACTCGACGAACTACGCGCTCGTCATCGCCTACATCGTGCTGGCGATGGTGCCCGCGATCGCCTTCTACGCCGTCGCCGAGCGCCAGCTGATCGGAGGTCTCACGGCCGGCGCCACGAAGGGCTGAGCACCCGCCGCGAGGACGGCCCGGACGACCCCGTCCGGGCCGTGCCGCCCCGTCCCGTCCACCCCGGCCCCGGAGCGCCGGTGAAAGGGTGAAAGCACCGTTCCCGGGCCCGCCGATGCGGAGCTAGCGTCCGCTTTGACAGGACTCTCCTCGGCTCGTGGACGGGAGGACGATGGGAAGGCGAAGACGAAGGGCGCTGATGGCGGGCGCGGTGCTCGGCCCCGCCATGCTGGCCGGCGCGCTGCTGACGGCGGCGCCGGCGTCGGCGCACGGCGCGATGATGGTGCCGGGCAGCCGCACGTACCTGTGCTGGAAGGACGGGCTGGCCCCGAACGGGCAGATCGTCCCGCACAACCCGGCGTGCGCGGCGGCGGTGGCGCAGAGCGGCGCGAACTCGCTCTACAACTGGTTCGCCGTGCTCCGCTCGGACGGCGCGGGCCGCACCCGCGGCTTCATCCCCGACGGGGAGCTGTGCAGCGGCGGCGCGGTCGTGTACGACTTCGGCGGCTACGACCTGGCCCGCGACGACTGGCCGGTCACGCACCTGACGTCCGGCGGCCAGATCGAGTTCCGGTACAACAAGTGGGCGGCCCACCCGGGCACGTTCCGCACCTACGTCACCAAGGACACCTGGAGCCCGACCCGCCCGCTCAGCTGGGACGACCTGGAGGACGAGCCGTTCTACAGCGTCACCGACCCGCCGAGCGTCGGGTCCCCCGGCAACGAGGACGCCTACTACCACTGGAACGCCGCGCTCCCGTCCGGCAAGAGCGGCCGCCACATCATCTACACCGTGTGGCAGCGCTCGGACAGCAACGAGACGTTCTACGGCTGCTCCGACGTCGTGTTCGACGGCGGCGACGGCGAGGTGACGGGCGTGGGCGAGGGCGGCGGGGACCCGACCGATCCGCCCACCGACCCCACGGACCCGCCCGGGACGCCCGGCAAGGTCTGCACCGCCGAATACCACTCCACCAACAGCTGGGGCGGCGGCTACCAGGGCGAGGTCGAGGTCACCAACACCGGGACGCTCCCCCTCGCCGGCTGGACGGCCCACTTCACCTTCGCCAACGGCGAGACGGTCGGCAGCCTCTGGAACGGCGTCTACACGCAGTCCGGGCCGGACGTCACGGTCGGGAACGCGAGCTGGAACGGCGCGCTGGCCGTCGGCGCCTCGACCACCTTCGGGTTCACGGCGAACGCGCCCGGCACGGCGACCGACCTGGACCCGCACTGCATGACCTCCTGAAAAGACAAGGACACGGCCCGCGGCGTCCGACAGGGCACGCCGCGGGCCGCCCCCTTCCCGTTCCCGTTGACCTGCGGCGTGTTGTTGTTATCCGGCGGCTCATAACAACAACACGCCGCAGGTCGACGGGACGGGAGAGGCCCCGTGACCGGGAGCGGGTCACGGGGCCTTTCCTTGTGGGGGGTTACTGGACGGGCGGGTTGGCGTTGCGCAGCAGTTCCTGGAACTGCGCGGAGAACCAGTGCCCGGACAGCGGCGCGTCGGCCAGGGCGCCGCTCATGTGGTTGTTGTTGCGCGGGTTGCCGGTGTACGTGGGGTCGCACATCCGGTCGAAGCCCTTGCCCTCGTCGTTGGGGATCTCCGAGCTCGCCCCGTCCGACTCGCCCGGAGGCTTGATCCAGACGTAGGCGTCGATGCCCGTCGCGGGCGCGGCCTTCGGGCGCTCGCCGAGCCCGGCGCCGGCCTGGTTGCACCAGTTGCCGAGGTGGATGCGGCGGTCGGTGCGGCCGCCGTCGACGTAGGCGTTCACGTCCGTCTGCGGGCCGGGCCCGGTCGGCCGCCCGGAGCCGCCCCAGCCGTTGCGGCTCGTGTCGATGAGCATGCCGATGCCCGCGTCGAAGCCGTCGCCGATGAGCTCCTGGCGGAACGCCTGGGCGTAGGACTGCTCGTCCACGTAGCGGTTCCAGTCCACCCACGAGGACTGGCGGACGGACGTCCCGTTCACCGAGTCGCCGATGGCGAAGTAGGGCTCCTTCAGCGCCCCGTAGTTGGCCGTGTTGGTGATGAAGCCCGCGACGTTGCTCTTCGAGCCGGACATGTCGGCGGTGTCGGCGAGCAGCTGCGCGGACGGGCCGAGGTTGTCGTCCCAGCCGAGCCAGCCGTGGTGGCCGATGTCGATGTAGTTGTAGACGTTCGACAGGGCGCCGAGCTTCTGCAGCGCGTAGGCGACGCCCTTCTCGTAGTTGCCGTTCGCCTTCATGACGTCGCAGTTCGCGGTGGCGGTCGGCCGGCCGCCCGCGTTGGTGATGAGGTTCGGCAGCGAGTCGATCTCGACGACCGTCACGATGCGCAGGCCGGCGTACTTCGGGTCGCCGGCGATCTCGGCGATCGGGTCGATGAACTCCGACTTGTACCGGTCGAGCTCCGTCGGGCCGAGCTCGCCGTTGGACGCCAGCGCGGAGCAGTCGCGTCCGGGCAGGTCGTAGACGACGAGCTGGATCACCCCGGCGCCCTGGCCGAGCGCCTCGTCGAGGTGGTCGCGCAGGCCCATCCCGCCGTTCACGCCCTCGATCGCGGCGATCCGGTCCAGCCACACGCCGGTCGGCTGGTTCGCGACCGCGCCGCCGCCGGGCTCGGCGGCGGCCTTGGCCGACCATTCGGGGTTCACGTAGACCTCGGCCCCGGCGTAGGGGTTGTCGACGCGGTCACCGGCCGGCGGGTCCGTCGGCGGGTCGGTCGGGTCGGTGGGCGGGTCGGTCGGCTCTCCGGTCGACCCGTCGCACACGGTGCCGTTCAGCGTGAACCGGGACGGGGCCTGGTTGCTTCCGGAGTAGGTGCCCTGGAAACCGGGGGTGACCGACGCGTTCGCGGCGAGCGTCCCGCCCCAGCCGGGGTTCTTCACGGTGACGTGCTTCCCGGACTGGGCGAACGTGCCGTTCCAGCCGTTGGTCACCTGCTGGTCGCCGGCGAAGTCCCACTCCAGCGTCCAGGAGCTCAGGGCGTCGCCCAGGTTGGTGACCTTCACGTCGGCGGTGAAGCCGGTGCCCCAGTCGTTGGCGGTGTACTCGACGGTGCAGCCGGCGGCCGCGCTGGCCTGGGCCTGGGCCAGCGCGACCGCGCCTGAGGCGAGCAGGACGGCCGCCGCGCCGGCGGCCGCGCCGCGGCGCCGGGCGCCGGGCCTCCTGCGCGCAGGGGGGTGCTTCATGCGGGTTTCCTCTCTGGTGGGGGCGGACGTGGTGCCGGTGGTGGTCAGGGGGCGGACCGCAGGTGGTCACGGAGCCCCGCTCCGTACGCGGTCGGTGTGCCGTCGTAGGAGCTGATCAGGGAGGGGCCGCCGGCGCAGTCCCAGGTGTTCCAGGTCCAGCCGAGGTAGGACGCGCCGTGCCCGTCCAGCCAGGACATCAGCGTGTCGACGTAGGAGTGGCCGCAGGTGTTCTCGCCGATCTCGCCGGCGACGAGCGGCACCTCCGCGGCGACGGGAGCGAGCTGCCGGTCCCAGCAGGCGGCGTCCTCGCAGAAGTTGAAGTTGTAGGAGTGCCAGGCGGCCGCGAGGTTCCCGGCCGGGTCGGCGGGCCGCTGCGCGAGCCACTGGCCGAGGTCGTTGGAGTAGCTGTTGCCGGCCGCCAGCACGACGTTCTGGGCGCCGGTGGCGCGGACGGCGTCGAGGAGGTCCTGCATCCCGGCGGCCTCGTAGGTGAGACCGGGGCAGTCCGGGCCGCCGTCGCGCCAGCACTTCCACGACTGGCCGTAGTCCATGACCTGGAGGTTGTTCGGGTACGGCTCGTTGAACAGGTCGAACACGACGGCGGTGTCGTCCTTGTACGCGGCGGCCACCTGCGACCAGAACTCGGGCGCGTATTCGGCGTCCGGCATCGGCTTCTGGCATTCGGCGGCGGCCGTATCGCAATGGTTGTCATTGCCGGTCCACAGGCCGTGGCTCCAGTGCAGTTCCACAATGGGCGTGATGCCGTTCTCCTCGAGCAGGCCCACGTAGTTCTTCACCGCGTTCTGGTACGCGGCGCCGCGATAGGCCGGATCGACGTTGTCCAGCCCCAGCCAGCAGTCGGAATTGAGCGGCACCCGGACGGCGTTGGCGTTCCAGTCCTTGATCGCCGCGACCGACGCCGCGTCCATCGGGCCGTCCCAGACGCCGTTGCCCTGGACGCAGGCGAACTCGCCGCCGGACCGGTTCACCCCGCGCAGCCGCACGGCCGCGCCGGCCGCGTCGACGAACGTGTTGCCGGAGACCTTCAGCTTCGGCGCCGTCCCGTCGGACGGGGGAGTGGTCGGCGGGGTCGTCGGGGTCTCGGTCGGCTCCGTGCCGCCGTTGCACGCCGTCCCGTTCAGCGTGAAGCCGGTCGGGTCGGCGTTCGCGCCGCTGTAGGCGAACCGGGCTCCGGCCTGGACCGCGGCGCCCGTCGCGAGGGAGCCGTTCCAGCTCTCGTTGACGACGGTCACGGTCGTGCCGGACTGCGACCACCGGCCGTTCCAGCCGTTGGCCAGCCGCTGGTTCCCGGTGTAGGAGTACGTCAGGGTCCAGCCGCCGACCGCGGGGCCGCGGTTGGTGATCGTGACGGCGGCCGTGAAGCCCGTGCCCCAGTCGGCGGCGGTGTAGCCGACCTGGCAGGCGACGGCGGCGCCGGCGGCCGGCGCGCCGAACACGGCCCCGGTGGCGGCGACCAGCGAGGCGGCCGCGCAGACGGCGCCGGCCAGCGCGGTCACCGCGGCGGAGCGCGGGGAAGGCGATCTCATGGGATCTCCGCTTTCACGTCGGGTCTTTCAGCTTGGGAGCGCTCCCACTCCTGGACTGCGGCGAACGTAGAACGGGCCGGACACGACATGGAACCCCTGTTCCATTCCTTTCACGAAATTTCATGGAGTTTCCCGCGCACGGTGCGGGACCGAAGGACATTCCGTTATTTCGTTCGGCCGGTGACCCTTGACACGATCGGCCTCCGATCAGATTCTTGGGAGCGCTCCCACTACTCCCGACCCGGTCCGTCCCCGCAATGGCCCGGGAACCCCCGAAGGGAGTGCCGAAGCGTGACCATCACCCACCCCCCCGAAGACCCCGCCCTTCCCGACCGCCCCCCGACCCTCGCCCACGTCGCCGAGCTCGCCGGCGTGTCGCCCGCGACCGCGTCCCGCGTCCTCAACGGCTCGGCCAGGGTCAGCAGGACGGCCCGCCTCCAGGTCGAGGCGGCCGTCGAACGGCTCGGCTACGTCCGCCGGCGCGGCGGCTCCCCCGACCGGGAGTCGTCCGGCACGGTCGCGGCGGTCGTGTGCGAGGACGCCTGCCGCGTCCTCGGCGACCCGTACTTCGCGCGCCTGCTGTGGGGCGTGCGGCGCGAGCTGGACGGCCGCGCGCCGCTCGTCGTGCTCATGGCCGGCCGGCCGGACGAGTGGCGCGCCACCACCGGCTACCTGCGCGGCGGCCGGGCCGAGGGCGTGCTGCTCGTCGGCGCCCGCCGCGACCAGGTCGCGCCGCTCGTGCAGGCCGCGGCCGGCGCCCCGGTGGTGCTGGCCGGGCGCCCCCTCGACGAGGTGGCGCTGCCGTACGTCGACGTCGACAACCGCGGCGGCGCGCACGCCGCCGTCCGGCACCTGCTCACCACCGGCCGCCGCCGCATCGGCACCATCGCCGGGCCCGCCGACACGGGCGCGGCCGTCGACCGGCTGGCCGGCTACCGGCTCGCCGCCCGGGAGGCCGGGATGGGCGTCAACGGGCTGGTCTGCCAGGGCGACTTCGGGCGGCTGTCCGGCGAGCGGGCGATGCGCCGGCTGCTGGAGCGCCGCCCGGACGTCGACGCCGTGCTCGCCGCGTCCGACCAGATGGCGGTCGGCGCGCTCGGCGCGCTGCGCCGGGCGGGCCGCCGCGTCCCCGACGACGTCGCCGTCGTCGGGTTCGACGACGCCCCCGTCGCCCGGCAGGTGCGGCCCCGGCTGACGACCGTCCGGCAGCCGGCCGAGGACCTCGGCGCCCGGCTCGCCCGCGAACTGCGCGCCTGCACCGGCGGCAGGCCGAACACCGAGCGCGGCGTCGTGCTGCGCACCAAGTTGATCATCCGGGAGTCCGGCTGACGGCCCCGGCCTGACGCGCGTCCGCACCCGGACGCGCCCCTCCAAGGGACGCCGCCGGATCCCGCCGGCGGCGGAGCCCGGCATGCCCGCGCGGCGGGCGCATCAGGAAGGATCGAGAGTGAGAAGACAACGATGGCGCGCGCTCACCGCGGTGGGCGCGACGCTGACCCTGCTCTGCGGCGGCCTCGGCGCCCTGGCGCCGGCGCACGCCGCGGCGGCCGCGTGCCAGGTCGTCTACAAGAAGAACGACTGGGGCGGCGGCTTCACGACCACCATCGACATCACCAACAAGGGCGACGCGCTGACGAGCTGGAAGCTGGCGTACTCCTACTCGGGGAACCAGAAGCTGACCAGCGGCTGGTCGGGCAGGTGGGCGCAGTCCGGCCAGGACGTCACCGTCCAGAACGAGAGCTGGAACGGCTCCCTGGCGTCCGGCGCGACCGTGAGCGTCGGCGGGCAGTTCACCTACAGCGGGACGAACGCCGACCCGACGGCGTTCACGCTGAACGGCACGGCGTGCAACGGGAGCACGTCCGCTCCGACGGTGTCGCTGACCAGCCCGTCCGCCGGGGCGACGTACTCGGTCGGCGCGTCGGTGCCGCTCGCGGCGACCGCGACGGCCGGGACCGGCGCGACGGTGTCCAAGGTCGAGTTCTTCGACCAGGACGGCCCGCTCGGCGCGGCCGACACCAGCGCCCCCTACGGCCTGAACTGGACACCGTCGGCGGCGGGCGACCACTCGCTCTACGCCAAGGTGACCGACAGCGCGGGCGGGACGTCCGAGTCCGCCCCCGTCGGCATCACGGTCGCGGCCGAGGCGAGCGTCGTGGCGAACCCCGCCGCGCTGACCGTCGCGCAGGGCTCCACGGCCACGTACGCGGTGAAGCTCTCCGAGGCGCCGTCCTCGAACGTCACCGTGACGACGGCGCGGACCGCGGGCAACAGCGGCCTGTCGGTGACCGGCGGCGGGACGCTGACCTTCACGCCGCAGAACTGGTCCGCCGGGCAGAACGTGACGATCACCGCGGACGACTCCGGGACGGGCCAGGCGACCTTCACCTCGTCCGCGACCGGGTTCGCGGCGGCCGAGGTCACCGCGACCGAGGCGGCGACCGGCGGCGACTCCTACACCCAGCGGTTCCTGGACCAGTACAACAAGATCAAGGACCCCGCGAGCGGGTACTTCAGCCCGGAGGGCATCCCGTACCACTCGGTCGAGACGTTCATGGTCGAGGCCCCCGACCACGGGCACGAGACGACGTCCGAGGCGTACAGCTACCTCATCTGGCTGGAGGCCATGTACGGCAAGGTCACGCAGAACTGGGCCCCCTTCAACGCCTCCTGGGCGCTGATGGAGAAGTACATGATCCCCACGCACGCGGACCAGCCGACGAACTCCTTCTACAACGCGTCCAAGCCCGCCACCTACGCCGCCGAGCACCCGCTGCCGAGCGACTACCCTTCGGCGATCGACGGCAGTGTCCCGGTCGGCCAGGACCCGATCGCGGGCGAGCTGAAGTCCGCCTACGGCACCGACGACGTCTACGGCATGCACTGGCTGCAGGACGTGGACAACGTCTACGGCTACGGCAACACGCCGGGCGGCGGCTGCGAGGAGGGGCCGAGCGCCACCGGCCCGTCCTACATCAACACCTACCAGCGCGGCTCCCAGGAGTCGGTGTTCGAGACCGTCCCGCAGCCGACGTGCGACAAGTTCGCCTACGGCGGCCCGAACGGCTACCTCGACCTGTTCATCGGCGACTCGTCCTACGCCGAGCAGTGGAAGTTCACCGCCGCCCCCGACGCCGACGCGCGCGCCATCCAGGCCGCGTACTGGGCGAACGTGTGGGCCGGCGGCCAGGGCAAGGGCGGCGACGTGTCCGCCACCGTGGCGAAGGCCGGCAAGATGGGCGACTACCTGCGGTACTCGTTCTTCGACAAGTACTTCAAGAGGATCGGCGACTGCGACTCGCCCACGTCCTGCCCGGCCGGGTCGGGCAAGGACAGCGAGCACTACCTGCTGTCCTGGTACTACGCCTGGGGCGGCGCGACCGACACGAGCGCCGGCTGGGCGTGGCGCATCGGCGACGGCGCCTCGCACTTCGGCTACCAGAACCCCCTGGCCGCCTACGCGCTGGTGAACGACGCCGCGCTCGCCCCCAAGGGCGCTACGGCCAAGGCCGACTGGGAGAAGAGCCTCACCCGGCAGTTGCAGCTCTACAAGTGGCTGCAGTCCGCCGAGGGCGGCATCGCCGGCGGCGTCACCAACAGCTGGGAGGGCAGCTACAGCACCCCGCCGACCGGCCTCACCGAGTTCTTCGGCATGGCCTACGACTGGCAGCCCGTCTACCACGACCCGCCCAGCAACCAGTGGTTCGGGTTCCAGGCGTGGTCGATGGAGCGCGTCGCCGAGTACTACCAGGTCACCGGTGACGCGAACGCCAAGGCGATCCTCGACGAGTGGGTCGGCTGGGCGCTGGCGAACACGACGGTCGACCCGTCCACGGGCGGCATGCAGATCCCGTCCACGCTCAAGTGGACGGGGCAGCCGGACGCCAACTGGTCCTCGGCGAGCGGCATGCCGCCCGCCAACGACGACCTCCACGTGTCCGTGCAGGACTACACCGACGACGTCGGCGTGGCCGCCGCGTACGCCAAGACCCTGACGTACTACGCGGCGAAGTCCGGCGACGCCGACGCCAGGCAGACGGCCAAGGACCTGCTCGACGCCATCTGGAAGCACACCGACGCCAAGGGCGTGTCGGTGCAGGAGACCAAGTCCGACTACAAGCGGCTCACGGACCCGGTCTACGTCCCGTCCGGCTGGAGCGGGGAGATGCCGAACGGCGACCCGATCGACTCCGGCTCGACGTTCCTCTCCATCCGCTCCTTCTACAAGAGCGACCCCGACTACCAGCGCGTCATCGCCTACGCCAACGGCTCGAGCCCGACGGCGCCGGTGTTCAACTACCACCGGTTCTGGGCGCAGGCCGACGTCGCCCTCGCCATGGCCGACTACGGCCGCTTCTTCGACGAGTGATCCGGCCGGACCCGCGGCGGCGCCCCGCCGCCGCGGGTCCCCTCAATCCGCGAACGCGAACAGCGCCTCGGCCAGCAGCGGCGGGTCCTCCAGGCAGGTACGGGCCGGCCCGGCGCATCACGGTCGGTTCCGGCTAGGGCACTCCGCGTTCCGTGAGACGATCACGTGACCGGGGACGAGCGGAGCTTTGCGATGACCGATGAGAGGCTGACTCCCGCCGACGTGGATCTGGTGACGCCCAACACCGCCCGGATCTACGACTACCTGCTCGGCGGCAAGGACCACTACGCGGCGGACCGGGAGGTCGCCGAGCAGCTGCTCGCCGTCATCCCCGAGGCGCGGACGGCGGCGCGGGAGAACCAGGCGTTCATCGGGCGCGCCGTCCGGTTCCTCGCCCGCGAGGGCGTCCGGCAGTTCATCGACATCGGCAGCAAGCTGCCCGCGCGCGGGAACGTCCACGAGGTCGCCGCCGAGGTCGCGCCCGACGCGACCGTCGTGTTCGCCGACGGCGACCCCGTCGTGCTCGCGCACGCCCGCGCCCTCCTCGCCCGGACGCGGCGGGCCGCGTTCGTCCGCTGCGACCCCCGGCGGCCCGAACTCGTCGCCGAGGACCCGGAGGTCCGCGCGCTCATCGACTTCGAGCGGCCCGTGGCGGTGGTGCTCGACCGCGTCCTGCACTTCATCGAGGACGCCGCCGAGGCCGCCGCCACGCTGCGGCGGCTGCACGGCGTCCTCGCGCCGGGCAGCCACCTGGTGTTCACCCACATCACCCAGGAGCCCGAGCCGGAGTCCGGCGGCGACGTCGGCCACGTGTTCAAGCCCACGAGCGGCCACTTCTGGGGCCGGAGCCGGGCCGAGATCCTCGGCATCGTCGGGTCCTTCGAGCTCGTGGAACCGGGGCTGGCCTACACGCCGCAGTGGCGGCCCGACGCGTCCGCCCCGCGGATCGCCGACCCGGAGCGCACCTTCACCCTGGCGGGCGTGGGCCGCCGCTGACCGCGAGGGCGCGCGGGCCGGTCCACGGGTGGACGGGCGCCAGGGCGGCGCCCAGCCGGAACGGCGTGCGCATCGATCGGATAACGCCGCTGTGAGACCCGCGCCAGGGTCGGAGAGACTTCCGGTGCGCCCGCCGCCGGTCCGGGAAAGCACGGACCGGCGCCCCGTGGGTTTCCGGTGGCAGGACGTCCCCCGAGGTCCGAGCATGGAAAGGGTGGTCGTGGTGATTTCCGCACCGCGGCGGCGCAGGTCGCCACCGTGGTTCGGCGCGGAGTCGAGGCGCGCCCTCGTCGCCGGGCTGGCGGTGGCGGGGCTGGCGCTGCTGTCCGGCTGGCCGTACTGGCGGCACCATCCGGCCGCCGCCGCGATCACGCTCGTCAGCTGCGCGGCCATCGCCGTGGTGGGCGTGCTCCTCGGGACCGGGGGGCGGACGCGCCGCACCGGCCTGCTGTTCACCGCCGCGTCGGTCTGCTGGGCGGTCAACTGGGCGGCCAGCTGGGACGCCGCCATCGGACCCATCATGTCGCCGTACGCGCAGGCGAACTTCTACCTCGCGCTGAGCGTCGGCGTCCTGCTCTACCCGTCCGGACGGCTGGAGTACACGGCCGACCGCATCTGGACGGCCGTCGCCTGCGCGGTCCTCTGGATCTGCCCGACCGCGCTGTGGGCCACCTCCGAGCCGGAGTGGGCGGCGTTCCGCGGCGAGTCGGTGTGGTGGCCCGCGCCCTTCCCGGACCTGGAGGTCTTCCGGGCCGTGCTGCGCGTCTCCGGCGCGCTGTACATCCTGCTCGCCGTCTCGCTCGCCGTCGTGCTGATGCTGCGGCTGCCGCGGATGGGCCGGATGCGGCGCCTGCTCACCCTCCCGGTGACGGTCGCCGTCGGGTTCGTCGGCATCTCCGCCGCGCTGACGCAGAAGCCGATCATGGAGGACTCGATCCCGCTGGACGACCTCCTGCGCGTGTACGCGGTGCAGGGCGCGGTCGTCGTGCTGGTCCCGCTCACCCTGCTGGCGTCCGGGCTGCGGGTCCGGATCAGCGAGCTGACCGTCGCCGGCCGGATGCTCCGGCTGACCGCGCCGGTGTCGGTCGAACGGGTCCGGGACGCGCTGCGCGACGTCCTGCACGACCCGACGCTGGAGCTGTGGTTCTGGGCGCCGGTGGAGCGGACCTACGTCGACACCGCCGGACGGCCCGTCGACCTCGGCCCCGGCGGCCCGGACGGCGGAGAGCCGCAGGGCCCGGACGCCGGCGACGGCGGACGGTGGCGGCGCCGGGTCCGCGGCGCCGCCGGGGACCCGCTCGCCGTCGTGGAGCTGGGCGGCGCGCTCCGCGACCACGGCTCCCTCGTCGAGGCGGCGCTCGCCGCGGGCGGCCGGGCACTGGAGACCGCGCGGCTCCAGGCCAGTGTGCACGCCGGCCTGGAGCAGGTCCGGTCCGCCTACCGGAGGCTCGTGCGGGCCGAGACCGTCGAGCGCGAGCGCCTCGCCCGCGACCTGCACGACGGCGCGCAGCAGCGGCTGCTCGCGCTCGGCGCGATGCTCGCCACGCTGGAGGCCGTGTCGGCCGACCCGGCGGTGAAGGAGCACGTCCGGACCTGCCGCGCGGAGCTGATGGAGGCCCTCGCCGAGCTGCGCGCCCTCGCCCGCGAGGTGCAGCCGGCGCTGCTCCTCCAGGACGGCCTCGGACCGGCGCTGGAGGTCCTCGCCGAGCGGGTCGGCGTCCGCGTCAAGCTCGACGTCGCGCCGCGCCGGTTCTCCCGCGAGATCGAGTCCACGCTTTACGCGGTGCTGTGCGAATCCCTGTCGTACGCTGTCGAGCGCGCGCACGCGACCTTGGTGCACGTCCGGATCGGCCACGAGGACGACCGGGTGGCCGCGGAGCTGACCTGTGACGGCGCCGGTCTCTGCGACCCCGCCGCCGATCTCGCCGGGCTGACCGGCCGGGCCCGGGCGCTGCGCGGCCGGCTGGCGGTCGCCGGCGGTCACGGCGAGGGGACGACGGTGAGGATGGACCTTCCATGCGAGTAGCCGTGGCGGAGGACAGCGGGATCTTCCGGCAGGCGCTGGTCACCCTGCTCACCACGGTCGGCATCGAGGTCGTGGCGTCCGCGGGCTCCGGCGAGGAGCTGCTCGCCCGCGTCGCCGGCGACCCGCCCGACGTGGCGATCATCGACCTGCACATGCCGCCGACGTTCACCAACGAGGGGGTCGTCGCCGCCCGCCGGCTGCTGGAGCGCCACCCGGGGCTCGGCGTCCTCGTCCTGTCCGCCTTCAACGAGACCCCGCAGGCGATGGAGCTGTTCCGCGACCGGCCGCGCGGCGTCGGCTACCTGCTGAAGGACCACGTCACCGACGTGGACAGCCTGCGCTCCGCGCTGGAGCGGGTCATGCGCGGCGAGGTCGTCATCGACCCGGACGTGGTGAGCCGGCTCGTCGAGGCCCGGCACCGCGAGCAGGAGCTGTCCCGGCTGTCCGGACGCGAGCGGGAGGTCCTCGCGCTGATGGCCGAGGGGCACTCCAACGCGGGGATCGGCAGGCGGCTGCACCTGTCCGCCCGGACGGTCGAGGACCACGTGCGCGCCATCTTCACCAAGCTGAAGATCGCCTCGGTGGGCGGGCCGCCGGGCCCGCAGGACACCAACAAGCGGGTGCTCGCCGTCCTCACGTGGCTGCGCGCCGCCGAGACCCGCTGACGTCGCGTTCCGCGCATCAATCGGGTAACGGGCCCTCCCGCCCGCCGCCCGGGGTGCGGGAAACTGGCCGCCGGAGTCGGGCCGCATGGTCGGCCCGGTGGTGGCCCCCGCACGCCACCGGGACGCGCCGCGGTCCCGCGCCGGGCCATGCGTCCGGCACGCTCCCATGCTCCCGGTGCCGCGTGCCGCGCACATCCGGGAATCCCGCATTCCCGGACGGTGGTTTCCCGGGACGACACGGAAGGAACGCGGTGAGCGCCGTCCCCCGGTGGCCGCTGTGGCTCGGCGCGCGGGTCCGCCGCGCGCTCGGCACGGGCGCCGCCGTCGCGGCGGCCGCGCTGGCGGCCGGCTGGCCGTTCTGGCGCGGGCACCCCGTCGCCGCCGTCGTCACGCTGGCGTGCTGCGGCGGTTTCGCGGCGGCGGGCGGCGTGCTCGCCGCCGGGCGGCTCGGGCGGCGGACGGGCGCGGCGTTCGTCGCCGCCGCCGCGGCGTGGGCCGTCACCTGGTCGGCGGCCTGGAACAGCGGCGCGGCGCCGCTCGTGTCGGTGTTCGCCCAGTCGGTGTTCTTCGTCGCGATCGGCGTCGGCGTCGTGCTGTACCCGGGCGGCCGGCTGGACGGCGCCGCCGCCCGGCTGTGGACCGCCGCCGCCGTGCTGGTCATGGTCGGCGGGCAGGCGCTGCTGTGCGCGGTGTCGCGGCCCCGCTGGAACGGTTTCGCCGCCTCGGCGGCCTGGCCGTCCGTCCGTCCCGACGAGGACGTCTTCCACTGCGTCCAGCGCGGGGTGACGGCCGCGATGGTGGCGCTCGCCGGCGCGCTGGTGGTCCTGCTGCTGGCGCGGCTGCCCCGGACCGGCCGGCTGGACCGCGCGTTCACCGTCCCCGTCGCGGCCGCCGTGACGGTCGGCGTCAGCATCGCCCTGGCGGTACAGGGCACCCTCCTCGGCACCGCCGTCACCCTCGACGACGTCCTGGGCGTCTACTTCGTCCAGGGCTTCTGCGCCACGACGCTGCCGATCGTCTTCCTCTTCACCGCGCTGCGCGCCCGCCTGTCCGAGCTGACCGTGGTCGAGCGGATGCACCGCCTCAGCGCCCCCGTCTCCGCGGCGAAGGTCCGCGACGCCCTGCGCAGCGTCCTCGGCGACGGCGCCCTCGACCTGTGGCTCTGGGCGGACGGCCGCTACGTCGGCGCGGACGGCCGCCCCATGGGGGACGCGCCGGGGCGCTGGCGGCACGAGGTCCGCTCGTCCGCCGGCGAGCCCCTCGCCGTCGTCGACGTCGCCGCCGCGCTGCGCGACCACGGGCCGCTCGTCGAGGCGGCGCTGACCGCGGGCGGCCGGGCGCTGGAGACCGTCCGGCTGCAGGCCGCCGCGCAGGCGAACCTCGAACGCGCCCGCGACGCGCAGGAGCGCCTCGTCCGCGTCCAGGCCGCCGAGCGCGAGCGGCTCGCCGCGGACCTGAAGCGCAGCGCCCGCGCCCGCCTCCGCGCGCTGGCGGAGACCCTCGCCCGCCTGGAGGACGCCGCCGCCGACCCGGCGGCCCGCGAGCAGGCCCGGACGTGCCGCCGCGAACTCGCCGAGGCCGTCGCCGAACTGGACGACCTCGCCCGCGGCGTGCACCCGGCGATCCTTGCCGACGCCGGCCTGGCCCCGGCCATGGAGATGGTCGCGGCCCGCGCCGCCGTGCCCGTCCGGCTCGACCTGCCCGCCCGCCGCTTCCCGACCGAGGTCGAGTCGACCCTCTACTTCGCGCTCTGCGAGGCCCTCACCAACGCGGTGAAGCACGCCCGGGCCGGCTCCGTCGAGGTGACCGTCCGCTCCGGTCCGGGCGGGGTCGTGGCCGAGGTCCGCGACGACGGCGTGGGCGGCGCGGCCCCGAGCCCCCGCGGCGGCCTGGCCGGGCTGACCGACCGGGTCCGCGCGCTGCGCGGCCGCGTGACGATCCAGAGCCCGCCCGGCGAGGGCACGACCCTGACGATGACGATCCCCGGCGCGGGGGACGGAGGCCGTCCCGGCGAGTGAGCCGGTGCGGCGCCCGCGTCAGGCGGCGGGCCAGACCTCGGTCAGCGGCACGCCGACCGCCAGGAACAGCCGGTGCAGGACCGGCAGGGACAGGCCCATCACGTTCCCGTGATCCCCGTCGATCCCGTCGACGAACCAGGCCCCCAGCCCTTCGAGGGTGAACGCGCCGGCGACCCGCAGGGGCTCACCGGTCCCGACGTAGCGGGTGATCTCATCGTCGGTGGGGGAGCCGAAGCGCACCTCGGTGCCCGCCGTCTCCGCCGCGACGGCCCCCGTGGCCGTGTCGACCACGCAGTGGCCGGTGTGGAGTGCGCCCGTCCGGCCGCGCCTGGCCCGCCACCAGGCGGCGGCCTCCTCGGCCGAGCGCGGTTTGCCGTACGGCCTGCCGTCGAGTTCCAGCAGGGAGTCGCAGCCGACGACCAGGGCGTCCGCCGTGCCGGCCGCCACCGCGAGCGCCTTGGCGCGGGCGAGTCGCGCGACCAGCGACGGGACGGAGCCGGCCGGGACCGCGTCCTCGTCCACGCCGCTGACGGCGACGCGGGGGTCCAGGCCGGCCCGCCGCAGGATCCGCAGCCGGGCGGGAGAAGCCGACGCCAGCACGATGCTTCGCATCGGATCACCCTAAAGTGTGGTGCCCGCGGGCACGGCGCGGACGGTCGCGGAGGCTTAGTCTGGGCAGATGCGCGATGATCCCGGCCTCCATGCGGACGTGGCCCGCCAGGCGGTGGCGGCGGCGCTCGAGGTGGCCCGCGCCAACTTCGGCCGGACGCTGGACGTCGAGGTCAAGGGCCCGCGCGGCGACGTCGTGACGGAGGTCGACCGGGAGGCCGAGCGGCTCATCGTCGACATCCTGCACGAGCGCTTCCCGGACCACACGATCGAGGCCGAGGAGTCGGGCACGCTCTTCCCCGGGTCCGAGCACGTGTGGCTCGTCGACCCTCTGGACGGCACCAACAACTACGCCTACGGGCTGCCCGTGTACGGCGCGGCCGTGACCTTGTGCCACCGGGGCGAGCCGGTCGTGGCGGCCATCGGCGAGGCGCACACGGGCGACATCGCCTGCGCCGTGCGGGGCCGGGGCGTGACCGTCAACGGCGAGCCGTTCGAGCGGGCGAGCCCGCCGCGCGCGGGCCTGCCCGCCACCGCGCTCTGGGTCGGGTACCACACCCACGGCGACGGCCGCCTCGGCGCCCTCACGTCGCTGCTGCACGCGCGGAGCCGGCGCCTGTTCTCCACCTGGGCGCCGACCGCCGACGTCTTCCTCTACCTGCGCGGCGGGCTCGACGCGATCACCGTCTACCAGTGCACGGGAACCGAGCTCCTCGGCTCGCTGCTGATCCTCCGGGAGGCCGGAGCCGGGGTGACGGGGGCGGACGGGGCCCGCGTGCGGCACCTCGCCGACCTGCCCGAGCTCAGCTTCGCCGGGCTCCCGGCGGTCACTCTTCCGCTGGTCGACGCTCTGGTTCGGGCAGGGGCTCCGGCAGCAGCCCCGTGAGCTCGGAGCGGAGCAGCACGCGCTGCCGGTCGTACCCGGGGCCGAGGCCCGGGTCGGGTTCGGCGATCAGCGCCGCCAGTTGCCGCAGCGCGGCCTCCTCCCGTTCGAGCAGGTAGCGCCGCCGGTCGGGATTGCGCAGCATGGCCCGCACCGTGTACAGGTCCATGACCCGGATGCGCCGGTAGGCCGGGGACTTCACGTGCCGGACGGTGGCCCGGAAGAAGCGCCCGCATTCCGGATGGTTGTCGTCCACCCACTGCCCGTCCCCGAACGCCTGGTCGCCGTAGTAGATGCGGTTGTACCCCATGTGGAAGGACACGGCCTCGTGGTCGGCCTCCATCCGCTCGACGAACTCGTCGAGGAGGCCGTGCCGATCGTGGTGGAGGGCGTCGGCCACGGCGACCGCCCGCTGGAGGAAGGGGTGCTCGGGAAAGAGGTCCCCGGAGCGCAGGAGGTCCATCGTGTGCGGATCGGCGACGATCGGCAGCAGGTTGGCGGCCTGCTGCGCGGCCATCAGGTACCCGGTGCCCGCGTCGATGTCCACCTTGTTGAGCACGGCGAGGAACGTGGCCTCGGTCGCGGCGCGCTTCTCGGGGTCGGCGGAGATGGTGAGCAGCAACTCGCGGACGAAGTCGATGACCTCGTCCGGGAGGGGGTGCAGCAGCAGCTCGGTGCGGTCCGCGCGGTTCTCCGCGCGCCGCTCGTCGAGGCACTTGACGACATGGCGCGCCACGCAGAACTCGAAGAACGACTTGTGCACGAACCGGTAGCGCCGCCGGTCGTTGGAGATGATCAGGAAGGACCGGTGGACCAGCTCGCGGCAGAGCTCGTCGACGGTGCCGTCCACGAGGATGCTGGACTCCAGCCAGCGTCCGGCGATGCGGCGCAGCTCGTCCGCCTCGACGAGCAGGTCCTTGAGCTCGAAGTGGCCCCAGCCCCGGCCCGACGCCAGGGACTTGGAGAAGATCTCCCAGGCCACGCACTCGATCAGCTCGCCCTTCTGCCACCAGGTCAGCTTCGAGGGCTCCTTCGCCTGCTCGCGCTGCAGCCACTTGTCGACGTACCGGCTGTAGATGGCGGAGGTCTCGCCGCCGTGGCCGATGGACAGGAAGACGTCGGCGGCGTGGTCCTGCAGGACGAGGTCGAGGAGCACCTCGGCCGTCATCCGCAGGATGAGCGGCCTGGCGACGGCCTCCCGCAGGGAGGGGTTCCCGCCGATGATCCTGATGAGCTCGCCGGCCAGTTCCGGACGGCCCCGCGCGGCGGCGTACCAGCGGAGGAACACCGCCCCCTGCTCCTCGAACCGCAGCGGCAGCAGCCGTCCCGCGCTGGTGAACCCGGTCATGAGCTCGGTGGCGTCGACGTAGATGCTGTAGAACGCCGTCCGCGACGTCAGCAGGGAGGGGACGCGGAGGAGACCGAACAGGCTGTCGGGGACGATGCTGGTGAGCAGATGCGGGGAGCGCATCACCGGGGCCTCGTCGAGGCCGTCGCAGACGAGGACGATCCGGTCCTCGTCCAGCAGCCTGGCGAGTTTGGCCGCCTCGGGGAGGGTGACCTCGGCCGCCAGTTGGTCCTTGAGCCAGAGCGCCTGCTCCTGCGCGCGCGTCAGTCCCGCGTCCGGTGGCCGGGTCTGCGGCCTCATGGCGTTGAGGTGGAGGAAGACGGGGCAGCGGGCCTTGCGCGGGGAGGCCGCGAACTCGTCGGCGAGGCGGGCGAAGACGAGCCCGGCGATGAGCGATTTCCCCGATCCGGGTTCGCCCATCAGCATGACCTTCTCCCCGTCGCGGAGAATGCCGGTGATGACGTCGACGATCGGCCGGCCGTTCCGAAGGGCGCCGGATCCGGTGAAGGACGGGTCGACGAATCCGAAACCGGCCCGCAGCCGTTCCTCGTGCGTACGCAGGGCCGCGTTCCCGTCGACGGGGAGGCGCGCGGCGAGCGCGTCGACCTCCGCCCGGTGATAGGCGCGGAGCCTGCGGCGTTCCAGGAGTCCGAGCCGGCGGCGGAGTCTGAGGAACCGCGCGCCGAGGGCGGCGAGCACGACGGCGGCGGCGACGGCCGTCAGCCAGTGGGAGGCGAGGAAGAGCAGGAGGAAGGCGGGGACGGCGGCGAGTGCGCTGCTCCAGTCCAGCAGTTCCCGGACGGTCTTCATGTGCCGTATCGCGGGCGCCTGTCCGGGGGAGGATCTGACCGGTCGGTTCATGAGGAGCTGACCCCCTGCCGCGCGTGGTGAGGCAATCGCCCGATCGGCCGTCCCGTATTGGATTTTTGCTCGCGTTTACCAGTGCATCACACGGATTAGCGGTGCGTACATCTCCGCGACTGTTGATTTATGCACGTAGCGGGAGACGCCGTGCGGGACGGGCGGGGTCACGTGGCCGAGGTGCGGATGATGGGGAGGAGGTAGTGGCGGGCGAAGGCGCGGGCGCCCTCGTCGTCGAGGGGGATGTGGCCTTCGGGGGTGAGGACGAGGGAGTGGGTGAGGCGGACGAGGATCTCGGCGACGACCTCGGGGTCGACGCCGGCGGGAGCGGCGCCGAGGCGCTGGGCGGTGCGCAGGCGGCCGGCGAGGTAGCCGCGCGCGGCGGCGAGCAGCGGCCCCGCCTTGACCGTGGAGTGCGGGAGGAACAGCTCGGGCTCGACGACCATGAGGCGGGACAGCAGCCGCTGCTCGCGGCTGATCCGCAGGGTGACGGCGAAGCCCTCGACGAGGCGCTCCTCCAGGGTGGGGAGCGCGGCGACGGCCTCGTCCAGTTCGGCGAAGAAGCGCCGCGCCTCGCGCAGCAGGACGCCCGTGACCAGGTCGCCCTTGGTGGGGAAGCGCCGGTAGATGGTGGCGCGGCCGAGCCCGGACTCGCGGGCGACGTCGTCCATCGTGGTGCGGCGCGGCCCGTAGGTCTCGAAGGAGCGCAGGGCCGCGTCCAGGATGCGGTCGGTCTGCGGCTCGCTCTCCGGGCCGCCGGTCAGGAGGCTGCGCAGGAGTTCGTCGTCGTCCGGTCGGTCGCTCGTCATCGTGCGGCCGACTCTAGCCGCCGCGCGCCCGCCGGGCCCGGTGCATGGCGCGGGCCGCGACGGGGGAGTGGCGCAGCGGTTCGGGCGTCAGCGCGCCGGCGAGCCGCACGCTCCGCGCGAGGACGTCGAAGCGGCGCTGGTCGGCGGGCGTCCAGCGGAGGCCGAACCGGTCCCGCAGGACGGGCGGGAGCGTGGCGATGCCCGTCGCGCGGAGCACGCGGCCGGGCGGGAGGGCGAGACCGGTCCAGGCCGCTCTCGGCAGCGGCCAGTTCGGGGGCGGCGGCAGCGGCTCGCGGTCGAGCCGGATGAGCAGGTCGACGGTCTCGTTGCGCTCCAGCCGGTCCTCGACCATGCCGTCGAAGTAGGCGCGGAACGCGGCCGGGCCGCCGGGCAGGTGGCGCTCGGTGATGCCGAGGGCGAGGGCGAGGTCGCGCCATTCGCCGAAGAGGGCCGCCTCCTTGACCGGGCTCAGGGCCCGGCCGAAGACCCGCTGGGTCTCGACCATGCCGTGGTAGAGCGTCGCGTGGACCCACAGGTACGCCTCGGGGTTCAGCGCGTGGTAGCGGCGCCCGTCGGCGTCCACGCCCTTGATGTCCTTGTGGATCTCGCGGAGCCGGGACGCCTCGGCGCGGCCGCGGTCCTCGCCCCGGTACCCGAGGAAGTCGAAGGTGGACTCCAGGGTGCGGCGCAGCCGTCCCCAGCGGTCGTGGAGGAAGTCGGAGTGGTCGGCGACGCCCGCGCCGACGACGGGGTGCGCGACCTGCAGGAGCAGCGTGGACCGGCCGGCGAACACGCCGCGCCAGTCGCCCGCGTACCGCCAGGTGAGCGAGGACGGCCCGGGGATGGCGCCCGCCGGCCGGGCCGGCGCGGCGGCGGGGGTGTCGAGGTCTGGCATGGCCCTCGCCCTCGTGAGACGACAATACGAATTTCGTATCACCGTATGCCAGTGCGGGCGGACGCGCTAGTGCGCGGCCAGCGAGTCGAGGGCCTGCTCGGCGGTCGGGTGGGAGACGAGGTGCCGGTCCAGGCCGCTGCGCTCGATGATCGTGCGGAACCGCCGGTCCAGGCGGGCCAGGACGAACTCGCCCCCGGCCCGGTGCGCGGCCTTCCAGAGGATGATGAGCGCGTTCAGGCCGGAGGAGTCGCAGAACCCGACGTCGCCGACGTCCAGGACGACCAGCGGCGGCCGCGCCGCGTCGCGCATGTCCGCGAGGACGTGCTCGCGCAGCAGGTCGGCCGTGAGGATGGTGAGCTCCCCGTCCGCCTCCACGAGCAGGCAGGGTCCGCGGACCTCGCTGCTGACGTGCAGGGCGTCGGCGGCGGAGGGGTCCGCCGGGTCGCCGGATCCGAGAGGCATGGTGATCACCTTCCGTTGGTCGCCGGGCACCCGGCGTACCCGCGAAAGGGGGAGGTCATGCAGGCGCGCCGCCCGGCCGGGCCACCCGGACGCATTCGATCGCGTCGTCGGCGAGCCGCCGGGCGGTGGCCTCGTAGCGGTCCCGCAGCTCCAGCAGGACCTGCTGGCCGCGCACGGCGGGCCACCCGGCGGGCAGGTGCTCGACGGGCAGCCGCGGGTCGGTGCGGACGAGCTGCAGCCACTCGGTCGTCATCCACAGGTAGCGGGCGAGGTCGTCGGGGGCGCGGGGGAGCGGGTCCGGGCGGTCCCAGCGGTCGAGGAACGCCCGGTAGCCGGCGGCCAGCCCGTCGAGGTCGAACGCCTCGCGCAGCATGTGCGGGACGTCCGTCGGCTCCTCGGCCGGGCCCGCGAACACCTTCAGGTGCCCGTTCAGGTCGAGCCCCGCGACGATCGGGCGGACGTCCACCCGGGACGGCGCGATCCACGTGCCGTTGCCGAGCGACCCGAAGCCGGCCCAGGTCAGCCGGGCGCGCAGGTCGTGCCGGACGCGCTGCCACGACTCGGGCATGGAGAACGCGAGGACGGTCCAGCTGCCGTCCCAGTCGGTGTTGAGCACGCCGCGCCGCCAGACGCGGTCCTCGCCGTCGTGCAGGATGCCCTCCGAGCGGGGGGTGAGCCCGAAGTGCATGCGGCGCCCCTCGCGGTGCCGCGCCAGCAGCCCCCGGCCGACCATGCGGGTCAGCGTCGACCGGACGGCGTGCTCGCCCACGCCGAGCCGGGCGAAGGTGTCGATGAAGCTGCCGGAGAACACCGCGACGCCGCGGCCCAGCACGTAGTTGCCGAGGTAGGTCAGCATCAGCGACTGCGGCCGGAGCCTCGGGGACGGCTCGTCCGGCGGCGGGGCCCCGCCCGCGCTCTGTGCACTCACCCGTTCGGCTCCCGTCATCCCGCCAGCGTAACGACGGCGCCGGGGCTCCCCCGGACCGCCGTCACGCTGATGTTGGGCAAATCATTGACTGCCGTGAAATATACGCCTAACTTCGGGCTACGCCCACCCCGGAGGCCCCCAGATGCGCACCATCGTCCCGCTGCTCGCCGCAACCGCCCTGGCCGCCGCCGCGTGCGGCGGATCCGGCGGATCCGGCGGCGGCTCCGCCCTCAAGATCGGCTTCATCGAGTCGCTGACCGGCAACTACGCGCCGCTCGGCGGCGAGGCGAAGAAGACCGTGGAGCTCGCCGTCGACCAGATCAACACCGCCGGCGGCATCGACGGCCGCAAGATCAAGCTGATCACCCTCGACGACCGGACGGCCCCCGACCAGGGGGTGCTGCACTTCAACAAGCTCAAGTCCGAGAAGGTCACCGCGATCATCGGCTCGACGTTCTCCAACGTCGGCCTCGCGGTGGAGCCGCTCGCCGAGCGGGAGAAGATCCCCTACATCTCGCTCGCCCCCGCCGACGAGCAGGTCGACCCGATCCGGAAGTACACGTTCGTGGTCCCGGCGGTCTCCTCGACCTACGCGCAGGCGATGCTGTCGTACTTCAAGGAGCACGCGATCACGAAGGTCGCGGTCGCGTACGACACCAAGAGCGCCTACGCCAAGGCCGGTTTCGCGGGCATGAAGGAGCACGCCAGCCGGTACGGCGTCCAGATCGTCAAGGAGGAGACCTACGAGACGACCGCGTCCGACTTCAGCCCGCTGTTCACGCACGTCCGCGACTCCGGCGCGCAGGCCCTCGTCGCGTGGGCGAGCGGCGCGCCCGGCGTGACGCTCGCCAAGCAGTACCCGTCGTCCGGGGTGAAGCTGCCGCTCTACATGACCGGATCGCAGGCCAGCAAGCTGTGGCTCGACCCGGTCGGGAAGGCGGCCGAGGGCGTGTACGTCCAGTCCGCGATCGGCGTCGTGGGCGAGCACCTGCCGGACGGCAAGCTGAAGCAGTCCGTCCAGGAGATGTCGGGGCCGTTCAAGCAGAAGTACGGGTACGAGCCGCCGCAGTTCGCGATGGACGGCTACGCGGGCGTCAAGCTGCTCGCCGCCGCGATCGACGAGGCGGGCGCCGACCGGGAGAAGATCCGGGACGCGCTGGAGGGCCTCACCCTCGTCACGCCCTGCGGCAAGTACGCCTACTCCAAGACCGACCACTCCGGCCTGAAGCCCACCGACATCTCCATGAACCAGGTCGAGGACGGCAAGCTCGTCCCCACCGAATGGTCGGTGAAGCAGCTCGCCGAGACCGCGAAGGCCGCCGGATGACGACCCTGCTGGAGATCGGCGCCGTCGGGCGCGCGTTCGGCGGCGTGTACGCCGTCCGCGACGTCGCGATGACGGTCGCCGAGGGCGAGACCCGCGCCGTGATCGGCCCCAACGGCGCGGGCAAGTCCACCCTGTTCAACCTGATCAGCGGCCACCTCGCCGCGGACCACGGCACCCTGGCCTACGGGGGGCGGCGGATCGACCGGCTGCCCCCGCACGCGCGCGCCCGGCTCGGGATCGCGATCGTGTTCCAGGGCGCCCGGCTCTTCCACGGCATGACGGCGCTGGAGAACGTCATGGTCGGCGCGCACGCCCGCACCCGGCGCGGCTTCCTGTCCGCCGCGCTGCGGCTGCCCGCGCACCGCCGCGAGGAGGCCGAGATCCGGGCGGACGCCCTGGCCGCGCTCGACCGGGTCGGCCTGCGCGACTGGGCGCACCGCTCGGCGGACGTCCTGCCGCTCGGCCAGCAGCGGTCGCTGCAGGTGGCGCGCGCCCTGTGCGCCCGTCCCCGGCTCCTGCTGCTGGACGAGCCGGCGTCCGGGCTGCGCGCCGCCGAGCGCGAGGCCCTCGCCCAGCTCGTCGAGGGCCTGCGCGCGGAGGGCCTGACGATGATGCTCGTCGAGCACGACGTCGCGTTCGTCGCCCGCCTCGCCGACCGGGTCGGCGTCCTGGACCTCGGCCGCCTCATCGCCGAGGGCACCCCGGACGAGATCCGCGCCGACCCCGCCGTCATCGCCGCCTACCTGGGGGAGGAGGCCGCATGAGTCCTCCCGTCATCGAGGTGGACGACCTCGTCGTCCGGTACGGGACGGCGACCGCGCTCGACCATGTCGGCCTGACCGTCCGCGCCGGGGAGCTGGTCGCGCTCATCGGCCCGAACGGGGCGGGCAAGACCTCGCTCGTCAACGCGATCGCCGGAGTGCTGCGCCCCGCCGCGGGACGGGTGGACCTGCGCGGGCGGGTCGCGCTCGTCCCCGAGGGGCGGCAGATGTTCGACGACCTGACCGTCGAGGACAACCTCGCCCTCGGCGCCTGGCGCCGCCGCCGCGTGAGGGGGGCGCGCGACACCGCGCACGTGTACGAGGTGCTGCCGCAGCTCGCCGACCTGCGCGGGCGCCGGGCCGGGTCGCTGTCGGGCGGGCAGCAGCAGATGGTCGCGTTCGGGCGCGCGCTGATGGCCCGGCCCGACGCGCTCGTCGTCGACGAGCTGTCGCTCGGCCTCGCCCCGCTCGTCACCGCCGGCCTCGCCGAGCACCTGCGGACGCTGAACGCCGAGCACGGCCTCGCCGTCCTGCTGATCGAGCAGAACGCCCGGCTGGCGCTCGACCTGTGCGGGCGCGGCTACGTGCTGGAGGCGGGCCGCATCCGCGCGGAGGGCTCCGCCGCCGACCTCGCGGCGGGCCCCGACGTGGCCGACGCCTACCTCGGCGGACGGCCGGGCACCGAGAAGGAGACATGAGCGCCTTCCTGCAGTACCTCATCTCGGGGATCGCCGTCGGCTGCGGCTTCGCGCTGCTGGCGAGCGGCCTCGTCGCGATCCACCGGGTGACCCGGGTGGTGAACTTCGCGCAGGGCATGTTCGCCGTCGTCGGCGGGATGACGGCCGGGTCCGCGCTGGCGGCCGGGCTGCCGCACGGCGCCGCCGAGGCGGCGGCCGTCGCCGTCGCGGGCGCGGCCGGCCTCGCGGTCGGGATCGCCGCCACCGGGAAGCGGGGCGCCTCCCCGCAGTCGGCGCTGATCGTCACGCTCGGCGCCGGCTTCCTCGCCTACGCGGTGGAGATCATGATCTGGGGCGACAACCCGCGCTCGCACACCGGGCTGCGCGGCGCCGCGACCGTGTTCGGCGCGCACGTCCAGAAGCAGTCGTTCCTCGTCATCGCGGTCACGGCCGTCGTGTTCGCGCTGCTCGCCCTGTTCTTCGGCCGCACCTACGCGGGCAAGGCGCTCAGCGCGTGCGCGTCCAACCCGTACGCGGCGCGCGCCATGGGCATCGACCCGCTGCGGATGGGCCTGGTCGCGTTCGCGATCGGCGGGGCGCTGGGCGGCCTCGCCGGGGTGCTGCTCACCCCGCTGCAGCCCATCTCCTACAACAGCGACGTCCTGCTGATCACCAACGGGTTCGCGGCGGCCGTGCTCGGCGGGCTGAACCGCCCGGTCGTCGCCCTCGCCGGCGCGCTGACGCTGGGCGTCGCCGAGGCGATGGTCGCGGGCTACGGCGAGGCGTCCTACCAGACCGTCGTCGCGCTGGCGCTGATGCTGGCGATCATGATGGTGCGGGCCTCGCGGAGGACCGCGCTGCAGGAGGAGGCCGCCCGATGAGCGTGTCCGTCCGCAAGAACCGGCCGGCGGCCGCGGCGGGACCGGCGCCCCGGCGCCGGCCCGCCCCCGGCACGCTCGCCGCGGCGGCCGCCGCCGGCGCGGCGCTGCTCGCGCCGCTGCTGCTCCCCGAGACGCAGGTGTCGGTGTACGTGCTGCTCCTGCTGGCCGCGACCGTCGTCGTCGGGCTGTCCATGCTGATGGGGTACGCCGGGCAGGTCTCGCTCGGCCAGGCGTCCTTCACCATGATCGGCGGCTACACGGCGGCGCTCACCGCCGTGCACGGCCTGCCGACCTGGCTCGGCCTGCTGCTCGCGCCGGTCGCCGCGGCGGCGTGCGCCGCGCTCGTCGGCGTGCCGCTGCTGCGGCTGCGCGGCCACCAGCTCGCGTTCGCGACCCTCGCGATCCAGCTCATCCTGCTCAGCCTCGTCGGACGGCAGGAGTGGACGGGCGGCGACATCGGCCTGCAGGGCGTCCCGCGCCTGGAGGTCGCCGGGTACGAGTTCGCGAGCGAGATCTCCTACGCCTACCTCGCCCTCGGCGCGCTCGGCCTGGTCGTGCTGCTCACCCGGAACATCGTGGCGTCCCGCCCCGGGCGGGGGCTGCGGGCGCTCGCGACCAGCGAGGTCGCCGCCGCGTCGTCGGGGGTGCCGGTCGCCGTCTACAAGCAGGCCGTGTTCAGCCTGTCCGCCGGGTTCGCCGGGCTGGCGGGCGGCGTCTACGCCTTCTACATCGGCTACGTCGCGCCCGGCTCGTTCCCCGTCCTGCTGTCGTTCGAGTACGTCGTGATGGTCGTCGTCGGCGGCGCCGGGACGATCTGGGGCGCGCTCGCCGGCGCCACCGCGATCACGCTGCTCCTCCAGCTGCTGAACGACGTCGGCACGCGGGAGGGGATGCCCGCGTCGGCGCCCGCCGTCCTGTCCTACGCGGTCTACGGGCTGCTGCTCGTCGCGGTCGTGCTGTTCCTGCCGAAGGGGCTCGTGCCGTCCGCCGCCGCGTGGTGGGATCGCCGCAGGGCCTCGAAACCGATGGAGGGGTGACGCGCATGCGCAACGAGGGACTCGGGTCGTGGCCCGCGCGCCGCGCCCGCAAGACCCCGCGGGCGGCCGCGCTCGTCCACGAGGGGACGACGCTCACCTACGCCGGCCTGCACGACCGCGTCGCGCGCCTCGCCCGCGCGCTGCGCGGCCTCGGGGTCCGGCACGGCGACCGGGTCGCCTACCTCGGCCCCAACCATCCGTCCTTCCTGGAGACGCTGTTCGCGACCGGCGTGCTGGGCGGCGTCTTCGTCCCGCTCAACACCCGCCTCGCCGGGCCCGAGATCGCCTACCAGCTGAACGACTCCGGGGCGTCCGTCCTCGTCCACGGGCCGTCGCACGCCGGACTGGTGGACGGCGTCCGAGGCGCCGCCCCCGTCCGGGAGCACGTCGCGCTCGGCGGCGGCTACGAGGACCTCGTCGCCGCCGCGGACGGCGGCCCCCTCGACCTGCCCGTCGCGCTCGACGACCCCTGCATGATCATGTACACCTCGGGGACGACCGGGCCGCCCAAGGGCGCGACGCTCACGCACGGCAACATCACCTGGAACGCGATCAACGTCCTGATCGACCACGACCTTGTCGCGGACGAGGTGGCGCTGGTGTCGGCGCCGCTGTTCCACACCGCCGGGCTCAACATGCTCACGCTGCCGGTGCTGCTCAAGGGCGGGACCTGCGTGCTCGTCGCCGCGTTCGACCCCGCCGCGACCCTCTCCCTGATCGCGGAGCACCGGATCACCTTCATGTTCGGGGTGCCGACGATGTTCCAGCGGGTCGCCGGGGAGCCGGGCTGGGCCGGCGCCGACCTGTCGTCGCTGCGCATCCTGACCTGCGGCGGCGCCCCGGTGCCGCCGTCCCTCATCGAGACCTACCAGCGGCGCGGCCTCACGTTCCTGCAGGGCTACGGAATGACCGAGGCCGCCCCCGGCACGCTCTTCCTCGACGCCGACCACGCGGTGTCCAAGGCGGGCTCGGCCGGCGTGCCGCACTTCTTCAGCGACGTGCGCGTCGTCGGCCCCGGCATGGCGGACGTGGCGCCCGGCGAGGCCGGCGAGGTCGTCGTGCGCGGCCCGCACGTCATGCGCGGCTACTGGGGGCGGCCCGCCGACACGGCCGCGGTGCTCAGCGACGGCTGGCTCCGCAGCGGCGACGCCGCCCGCCTCGACGAGGACGGCTACGCGTTCATCGTCGACCGCATCAAGGACGTCATCATCTCCGGCGGCGAGAACGTGTACCCGGCCGAGGTCGAGCACGCGATCCTCGCCGCCGCGCCCGGCGTCGCGGAGTGCGCGGTCATCGGCGTCCCCGACGACACGTGGGGCGAGGTCGGGCGCGCCGTCGTCGTCCCGTGCCCCGGCGCGCAGGTGGAGCCGGCGGAGGTGCTCGCCGCCCTGTCCGGCAGACTGGCCCGGTACAAGATCCCCAAGTCGGCCGTGCTCGCCGCGGAGATTCCCCGCAACGCCGCCGGGAAGATCCTCAAGGTGCGGCTCCGGGAGGAGTACGGCGACCCATGACGGCCACCGGCAGGAGCGCCGGGACGCGGCGGCCCACGGTCACCAGCCGCGTCCTGGACATCCTGGAGGCGTTCTCCGCCGACCGCGCCGCGCTGACCATCACGCAGATCGGCCGCCGCGCGGGCCTGCCGCTGTCCACCGCGCACCGCCTCGTCGGCGAGCTGGCCTGCTGGGGCGCGCTCGAACGCGACGCGGACGGCCGCTACCGGATCGGGCTGCGGCTGTTCGAGGTCGCCGCGCTCGCGCCGCGCGGCCCCGCGCTGCGCGCCGCCGCGATGCCGTTCCTGGAGGACCTGTACGAGGCGACGCACGAGAACGTGCACCTCGCCGTCCTGGACGGGCTCGACGTCGTCTACATCGAGCGGATCTCCGCCCGCGACGCCGTGCACGTCTTCTCCCGCGTCGGCGGCCGGTGGCCCGCGCACGCGACGGGCGTCGGCCTCGCGATGCTCGCGCACGCCGACGTGGAGGTGCAGGAGCGCGCGATCGCCGCGCCGCTGCGCCGCTTCACCGACCGGACGATCGCGGGCGGGGCGGAGCTGCGGCGCGTCCTCGCCGAGGTCCGCCGCACCGGCGTGGCGATCAGCGACGGCCAGGTGGAGACGTTCGCCCTGTCGGTCGGCGCCCCCGTCCACGGCCCGGACGACACGGTCGTCGCGGCCGTCGCGATCGTCGTCCCGTCCGACGGCTGGGACGCGCGGGCGCTGGTCCCCGCCGTCCGCGCCAGCGCCCGGGGCATCTCCCGCGCCCTCGGCGCGCCCCGCGCCCTGCGCTCCCCGGAGACGGCGCGGCACGGGCGCTGACCCGGTCTTCCGCTGGACGGAATGGGTGTGGCCCGGGTCACCGTCCCGACGCGATGGTCGTCGTGACCCCGGCACCGACGGAGGAGCGACCCATGGTCTTCGCCCGCAACCAGTGGTACGTGGCCGCCTACGGCCAGGAGGTCGGCGACGGCCTGCTCGCCCGGACGATCTGCGGCGAGCCCCTCGTCATGTACCGGACCCGGGGCGGGGAGGCCGTCGCGCTCGCCGACCGCTGCGTGCACCGCCGCTTCCCCCTCTCGGAGAGCAACCGGGACGGCGACCGGATCGTCTGCGGCTACCACGGCTTCACCTACGCGCCCGACGGCGCGTGCGTCGCCGTGCCGGGGCAGGCCCGCGTCCCGCGCACCGCCCGCGTCCGCGCGTACCAGGTGGTCGAGCGGGACTCCTTCGTCTGGGTGTGGATCGGCGACGGGCGGGGGGACCCCGCCGCCGTCCCGCGCGCGGCGTGGTTCGGCTCGCCGGACTACACGACCGTCCGGGGCATGGAGCCGCTCGCCGCCCGCTACGACCTGCTCGTCGACAACCTCCTCGACCTGTCCCACGAGACCTACCTGCACGCCGGCTACATCGGGACGCCGGAGGTGGCGCAGACCCCGATCAACACGGAGGTGGACGAGGAGGCGGGCGTCGTCTACGTGAGCCGCCGCATGAAGGACGTGGAGTGCCCGTCCTTCTACTCCGAGTCCACCGGCGTCGAGGGCCGCATCGACCGCTGGCAGGACATCGAGTACCACCCGCCGTGCCTCTACCTCCTGCACAGCCGCATCGCCCCCACCGGCGTGGAGCCCGGCCCGGACGGCGACGACTCGTCCGCGTTCCACGTCGAGGTCGGCTACGCCATCACCCCGGAGACCGAGACGACCACGCACGACTTCTGGCTCGTCGCCCGCGACTTCGCCCTGGACGACGCGAAGGTGTCGGCGTTCCTCGCCGAGAGCAACCGCACGGTCGTCCTCCAGGACGTGGAGGCGCTGAACATCCTGGAGAAGGTCATCGCGTCCGAGCCGGACGGCTACCAGGAGCTGTCCATCAACATCGACACCGGCGGCCTCGCCGCGCGCCGCCTCCTCCAGCGGCTGACGTCCCGATGAGCACGGGCCGCCTGCGGGTCGAATGGTCCCCGGGATCGGACACCCTCACCGGCATCTGCCACTGCGGCGCCCGGCACACCGCCGAGGATCCGGCGGAGATCTGGGCCTGGCTCCTGGCCCACCCCGACCACCCCGACCACCCCGCGTGAGCTCACGCCGCGATGTCGCGGCGGCGGAAGGCCAGCAGGCCCGCCGCCGCCAGCGCGGCCGCCGCGGCCGTGAGGGCGATGAGGGGGAGCGGGGTGAAGTCCGCGCCGGGGAGCTTCGGGGTGTGGGTGAAGGGCGAGACGTCCAGGACGGCCTGCGGCAGGTCGAGGAGCGGCCCCATCTGGCCCAGCAGCAGGCAGACGGTCAGGACGCCCCACCCGGCGGCCGCGGCGCGGGGGAGGAGGCCGAAGACCAGGAACGCCGCGGCGGCGACGACCCAGACCGAGGGCAGCTGCGCGAGGGCCGCGCCGAGCTGGCGGGGGAGCTGACCGCCGAGGTCGTGCGTGCGGGCGCCGTGGACGAGGCCGACGGCGAGGCCGGTCAGCGCCAGCAGGACGGCCGTGCCCGCGACCGTGACGGCGAGGTTCGCGACGGCCCAGCGGACGCGGCCGACGGCGGTGGCGAGGACCGGTTCGAGGCGCCCGCCCGCCTCCTCGGCGCGCAGCCGCAGGACGCTCTGCACCGCGTAGGCGGCCGTGAACAGGCCCATCAGGCCCATGGAGGTGGCGAGGAGCGCGTCGGTGAGGTTCCGCTGGCCGCCCAGCTCGCGGATGTGGTCGGCGATCGCCGCGTTGTCGCCGGCCAGGTCGCCCGCCCCGGCCGCGACGCCGCCGACCGCGAGCCCGTACACCAGGAACGCGGCGGACCAGCCGAGGAGCGTGCCGCGCTGCATCCGCCACGAGAGCGCGAGCGGGCTCCGCAGCCACGGCGCCGCGCCGGCCGGGCCGGCCGACGGGGCCAGGATCCCGGCGCCGAGGTCGCGGCGTCCGGTGAGCGCGTACGCGGCGGCGGTCAGCAGCGCGGCCGCCGCGAGCGGGAGGAGCAGGACGGCCCACCGCTCGCCCGCGCACGGGCGCACGTGCTGCGCCCAGCCAATCGGCGACAGCCACGAGAGCCAGTGCGCCGAGCCGGCGTCGGCCACGCCGCGGACCAGGTACGCCGCACCGAGGACGGTGAACGCGAGGCCGTTGGCGAGCCGGGACGTCTCGGCCAGCTGCGCCGTGAGCGCCGCCACGCCGGAGAACACCAGCCCGGCGCCGAACCAGGACAGGCCGAGCGCGGCCGACCCGGCGGCGGGCAGCCCGAAGAGGATCAGCACGGCGGTGGCCACCGCCGCCAGCGCGGCCGCGGCCGTCACCGCGGTCAGCAGCGCGGCGGTCAGCGGCGCGCGGCGGCCGACGGCGGCGGCGCCGACGAGCTCCAGCCGCCCGGTCTCCTCCTCGGCCCGCGTGTGCCGGACGACGAGCAGCACGCACATGACGGCGGTGAACGCGGCGCCGGTCGCGCCGACGCGCCACACGGCGAGCCCGCCGGCCGTGCCGCCGTCCAGGACGGGCCCGTACAGCGCCCGCGTGGACGGGTTGCCGTTGATGCCGCGCGTGAAGCTCGCGAGGGCCTCCGGAGTGCCGTACTCGTGCTCGAAGCTGTAGGCGTTGCTGGAGACGTACGCGGTCAGGCCGTAGATCCACGCCGGCATCATGATCCGGTCGCGGCGCAGCCACATCCTCAGCAGCAGGCCCGTGCCGGACAGGGCGCCCTCGCGGCGGGCGGCGCGGGCCGGCGGGTGCAGGGTCGTGGCGGTCATGAGGCCGCCTCCGCGGCGAGGTCGTCCTCGTAGTGGCGCAGGAAGAGCTCTTCGAGGGTCGGCGGACGGCTCGTCAGGGCGCGGACGCCGATCCGCGTGAGCTGCTGGAGCGCGGCGTCCAGCTCGGGGGTGTCGACCTCGAACTTGATGGTGTTGCCGTCGATCCGGACGTCGTGGGCGCCGGGCAGCGGGACGCCGTCGGGCGGGCCGGCGAGTTCGGCGCGGACGGACGTGCGGGTCAGGTGCCGCAGCTCGGCGAGCGTGCCGGTCTCGACCGCCCGGCCCCTGCGGATGATCGTGACGCGGTCGCAGAGCGCCTCGACCTCGCTGAGGATGTGGCTCGACAGGAGCACGGTCCGGCCCTTGCGCTTCTCCTCCCGCACGCACTCCTGGAAGATCTCCTCCATGAGAGGGTCGAGGCCGGACGTGGGCTCGTCCAGGATCAGCAGCTCCGCGTCGGACGCGAGCGCGGCGACGAGGGCGACCTTCTGCCGGTTGCCCTTGGAGTAGGCGCGGCCCTTCTTCTTCGGGTCGAGTTCGAAGCGGTCGAGCAGCTCGGCGCGGCGCCGCGCGTCGAGGCCGCCGCGCAGCCGCCCGAGCAGGTCGACGACCTCGCCGCCGGACAGGTTCGGCCACAGCGTCACGTCCCCGGGGACGTAGGCGATGCGGCGGTGCAGGGCGGTGGCGTCGCGCCACGGGTCGCCGCCGAGCAGCCGGGCGGTCCCGGTGTCGGCGCGCATCAGCCCCAGCAGGACGCGGACCGCGGTCGACTTCCCGGCGCCGTTCGGGCCGAGGAAGCCGTGCACCTCGCCGGCCCGGACGGCCAGGTCGAGCCCGTCCAGGGCGCGCGTCCGGCCGAACGTCTTGACCAGGCCCTCGGCCCGTACCGCGTCATCCATCGTTCCGCTCCTCGTCCTCGGCGAGTTCCGCCTCGTAGGCGTCGAGTGCCGCATGGCCCTTGCGCACGGTCTCCGCGCCGAGCAGCTGGTCGGCGAAGACCTCGAGGAGGGCGCGCCGCAGCCGCAGCGACCCCCCGGTGGTGAAGGTGTCGGCGCCCAGCACCCGCGACAGGTGCTCGTGCAGCACCTCGACGCCCGCGGCCATCGCGACGACCGCCGCGGCGTAGGCGTGCGGGTCGCGGGTGCGGGGGGCGTTGAACCCGGGCGGCGGGGCGGCGAAGTACCGCTCGGTCGTGCCGACCAGGTCGTCGAACAGCCGGGCCGCGGCGGGGGAGCCGTCGACGAGCGCGCGGGCGAGGTAGCGCCGCACCGGCAGGCCGAGCCGCTCCGCCATGGCCTGGAAGCCGGGATCGCCGACGCCGGGGGTGGCGGCGCTGAGCCGGCGGACCGTGTCGATCGTGTAGGCGTCGCACGCCTCGCGCAGCGCGTCCTTCGAGCCGAAGTGGTGCTGGACGAGCCCCACCGAGACTCCGGCGGCCTCCGCGATCCCGCGGAACGTCGCGCCCTTCATGCCGCGCTCGGCGAACAGCAGCAGCGCCGCGTCCCGGATCCGGGCGCGGGCCGTCAGATCGTCCGCCGCGGGGTCCCCGTCCGCCGTCACGGCCACCTCTCTCCAATACAAGCGTTCAACTTCCAATATGAATGTATACCATACACTTGTATTGTCAATGGCGCGAGCGAATGCGCGACCTTGAACCGGCGAGTTAGCTTAGGCTAGCCTCACCTTGTGCTGTCCCCCGCGCGAACCGCCCCGCCGCGCCCCTCGGTGAAAGGGGGACGGGCCGCACGCCCGCTCCTGCTCGGCGGGCTCGCGGCGGCCCTGCTGCTGGCGGTCGCGGCGAGCCTCGCGATCGGGGCCGGGGACGTCCCGCTCGGGCGGGTGCTGCCCGGCGTGTTCTCCCCGGACGGCGCGTCCCGGCCGGACCTGATCGTCCACGAGCTGCGGCTGCCGCGCACCCTCCTCGGCATCGCCGTCGGCGTGGCGCTCGGCCTCGCCGGCGCGGTGATGCAGGCCCTCACCCGCAACCCGCTCGCCGAACCGGGGCTCCTCGGCGTGAACGGCGGCGCGGCCCTCGCGGTCGTCGCCGTGCTCGCCGCGGTCCGCGTGGACGACGTGCTCGGCTACGTCTGGGCGGCGTTCGGCGGCGCGGCGGGCGCCGCCGCCCTCGTCTACCTGATCGGCGCGCGGGGACGGGGCGGCGCGTCGCCGGCGCGGCTGGTCCTCGCCGGCGCCGCGCTGAACGCCGTCTTCAGCTCGCTGACGGCCGGCGTCATGCTGCTCACGCCGGGCGCCTTCAACGGCTTCCGGTTCTGGCAGGTCGGCTCGCTCGGCGGCCGGGACACGGCCGTCTTCTACCGCGTCCTCCCGTTCGTCGTCGCGGGGGCGGTCCTGGCGCTGCTGCTCGCCCGTCCGCTGAACGCCCTCGCCATGGGCGACGACGCGGGCCGCGCCCTCGGCTCCAGCCCCGGCCGGACGCGGGCGCTCGGCGCGCTCGCGGTGGTGCTGCTGTGCGGGTCGGCGACGGCGGCGGCCGGGCCGATCTGGTTCCTCGGGCTCGCCGTCCCCTTCATCGTCCGGACGGCCGTCGGCCCCGACCAGCGGATCGTCCTGCCGTGCTCGCTGCTCCTCGCGCCCGTCCTGCTGCTCGGCGCGGACGTCGTCGGCCGCGTCGTCGCGCCCGGCGAGCTGGAGACCGGCATCGTCACCGCGTTCCTCGGGGCGCCGCTGTTCGCCGTGATGGTCCGGCGGGGAAGGACGCGCGACCTATGAGGGTGCTGCGCGCGGGCGGGGTCTCGCTCCGCTGGGAGCCGCGGGCCGCGGCGGTGTGCGGGGCGCTGGCCGCGGTCGCCGCCTGCGCCGCCGTCCTCGTCGTCGGCTCGGGCGAGTTCCCGATCTCCCCGCCGGACGTGGTGCGCGCCGCCGCCGGGCAGGGCGACCGCGCCACCGAGTTCATCGTCCAGACGCTGCGGCTGCCGCGCGCCGTCACCGGGCTGCTCGCCGGGCTCGCGCTCGGGCTGAGCGGCGCGATCTTCCAGAGCATCTCCCGCAACCCGCTCGGCAGCCCCGACCTGATCGGCTTCACCACCGGCTCGGCGTCCGGCGCGCTGCTGCAGATCCTCGTGTTCGGCGGCGGCGCCGTCGCGATCACGGTCAGCTCGGTGGCGGGCGCGGTGCTCACCGCCCTCGCCGTCTACCTGGTCGCCTACCGGCGCGGCGGCGGCGTGCACGGCGTCCGGCTGGTGCTGATCGGCGTCGCGGCGGCGGCCATGCTGGAGGCGCTGAACTCCTACCTCATCACCCGCGCCGAGCTGCGGGAGGGCTACGAGGCCGCGTTCTGGCTGACCGGCAGCCTCAACGGGCGCGACTGGGACCAGGCCGTCCCGCTCGCGCTCGCGCTGGCCGTGCTCGTCCCGGCGGCTCTGCTGCTCGCCCGCCCGCTCGGCATGGGCGAGCTGGGCGACGACGCCGCGCACGCGCTCGGCGTGCCCGTCCAGCGGACCCGCGCGCTGCTCACCGCCGCGGGGGTGGGCCTCGTCGCGGCGGCGACCGCGGCGGCCGGGCCCGTCCCGTTCGTCGCGCTCGCCGCGCCGCAGCTCGCCCGCCGGCTGACCCGCCGTCCCGGCGCGCAGCTGCTGCCCGCCGCGCTGACCGGCGCCGCGCTGCTCGCCTGCAGCGACCTGATCTCGCTCCACCTGCCGGTCGCGGTGCCGGTGGGCGTCGTCACCGGGGTCCTCGGCGGCGTGTACCTGGCCTGGCTGCTGTCCACCACGGGACGGAAGGGGACGACGTGACCGACTTGCGGGCGGCGCGGCTGCGCGCGGAGGACCTCACACTCGCCTACGACAAGCGCGTCGTCGCCGAGGGCCTCGGCGTCGAGATACCGGACGGCTCGTTCACCGTCATCGTCGGGCCGAACGCGTGCGGGAAGTCGACGCTGCTGCGCGCCCTCGCCCGGCTGCTGCGCCCCCGCGAGGGCGCCGTCCACCTGGACGGCGAGCCGATCGCGGCGCTCGCGCCGAAGCGGCTCGCGCGGCGGCTCGGGCTGCTGCCGCAGTCGCCGCTCACCCCGGAGGGCATCACGGCAGGCGACCTCGTGGCGCGCGGCCGGTACCCGCACCAGAGCCTGCTGCGCCAGTGGTCGCGGGAGGACGAGGCGGCCGTCGCGGAGGCGATGGCCGCGGTCGGCGTCACCGACCTCGCGGACCGGGTGGTGGACGAGCTGTCCGGCGGGCAGCGCCAGCGGGTGTGGCTCGCGCTCGTCCTGGCGCAGCGGACCGGCATCCTGCTGCTCGACGAGCCGACGACGTTCCTCGACATCGCGCACCAGATCGAGGTGCTCGACCTGTGCGCGCGGCTGCACGAGGAGGGGCGCACGCTCGTCGCCGTCCTGCACGACCTGAACCACGCCTGCCGGTACGCCACGCACCTGATCGCGATGCGCGGCGGCGAGGTGGTCGCCGAGGGCGCGCCCGCCGACATCGTGACGGCCGACCTGGTGGAGCGCGTGTTCGGGCTGCCGTGCCGCGTCATCCCGGATCCGGAGACCGAGACGCCGCTGATCATCCCGGCCGGGCGCCGGACGTTGACGGCGAAAACCCTCTGAATTAGGTTAGGCTTACCTAATTTGAGAGGGGTTCCGTGCTGACCTGGGATGAGCTGCACACCGCGCTGGCCGAGGTGCTGGGCGAGCGCGCGGAGGCCGACGACAACCTCATCGAACTCGGGATGGACTCGATCCGGCTCATGCGGCTGACCGGCCGGCTGCGCCGCCGCGGCATCGAGATCCGCTTCGCCGAGCTGGCCGAGCGCCCGACGCTGGCCGAATGGTGGGACCTGCTCGCCGGCAAGGGCCAGGTGGAGGCGGCGGCCGGGCCGCCCGCGCCGGAACCGGCCGGCGCCGAGCCCGACGGGCCGTTCCCGCTCGCCCTGATGCAGCACGCGTACTGGATCGGCCGCGACTCCGGCCAGTCGCTCGGCTCGGTCGCCGCGCACCTGTACGTCGAGCTGGACGGCCGCGCGATCGACCCGGCCCGGTTCGAGGAGGCCGTCCGCGGGCTGGTCCGGCGGCACCCCATGCTGCGGGTCGCCGTGTCGGACGACGGCACGCAGCGGATCCTGGCGGAGCGTCCCGGACCGGCCGTGACCGTCCACGACCTGCGCCCGCTGGACGACGCCGGGCCCGAGCTGGCGCGGATCCGGGGCGAGATGTCCGAGCAGCGGCTCCCCATCGAGGACGGCCGCGTCTTCGACGCCCGCCTCAGCCTGCTCCCCGGCGGAACCGCCCGCCTCCACCTGGACGTCGACATGGTCGCCGCCGACGCGATGAGCTACCGCGTCATGCTCGCCGACCTCGCCGCGCTGTACGAGGGCGAGGCCCTCGCGCCGATCCGGTACGGCTACGCCCGCTACCTCGCCGACGACCCGCGCGCCTCCGCGCGCGAACAGGACCGGCGGTGGTGGGCCGAACGCCTCGCCGGCCTGCCGGGCCCGCCCGAGCTGCCCGTCGTCCCCGAGCCGGGCGACCGCGTCGAGCGCCTGCACCACTGGCTCGCGCCCGAGGACAAGGACCGCTTCATCGCCCGCGCCCACGCCGAGGGCGTCACCCCGGCCATGGCGCTCGCGGCGGTGTTCGCCGAGGTCGTCGGCGCCTGGTCGGCGACGCCGCGCTTCCTGCTGAACCTGCCGCTGTTCCACCGCGAGCCCGTCCACCCGGACGTGGACGCGGTCGTCGGCGACTTCACCGGCTCGATCATGCTGGAGGCCGACCTCGGGACGGACCTCCCGTTCGCCGAGCGGGCGCGCGCGGTCCAGGCGAACCTGCACACGGCGGGCGCGCACGGCGACTACTCGGGCCTGGAGGTGCTGCGAGACCTGTCCCGGCTGCGTGGTGAGCAGGTCCTCGCGCCGATCGTCTACACGAGCGCGCTGAACCTGGGGGAGCTGTTCGGCGAGCGCGTCCGCGAGCACTTCGGCGAACCGGAGTGGATCATCTCGCAGGGCCCGCAGGTGCTGCTGGACGCGCAGGTGACCGAGGTGTCCGGCGGACTGCTGCTGAACTGGGACGTGCGGGTGCCGGCGTTCCCGGACGGCGTCGCCGCCGCGATGTTCGACGCCTGCACGTCCGCGGTCACCCGCCTCGGCGCGGCCGGGGCCGACTGGTCGGCGCCGCTCGGCGTCGCGGCTCCGGCGTCCCAGCTGCGCGTCCGGCACGGGCTGAACGCGACCCCCGCACCGCCGCCGCGCACGCTGACCGAGGGGTTCTTCGTGCACGCCCGCCGCCGCCCGGACGCCCCCGCCCTGCGGTGGGGCGACGACGGCGCCCTCGGCTACGGCGAGCTGGCCGCCCGCGCCCTGCGCGTCGCGTCCGCGCTCGCGGCCCGCGGTGTGCGTCCGGGCGACCGCGTCTCGGTCGAGCTGCCGAAGAGCCCCGCGCAGGTCACCGCCGCCCTCGGCGTGCTCGCGGCCGGCGCCGCGTATGTCCCGATCGGCCCCGAGCAACCGGACGCCCGCCGCGCCAGGATCCGCGCGAGCGCCGGCGTCGCCGCGTCCCTGGTCCCCGACGCGGCCGGGACCCGGCCGGGCGCCGGTGAACTCGCGATCGGCATCGGCATCGGCGTCGCGGGCGCGGTGCCCGCCGGCGGCCCGGCCGATGCCGAGCCGCTGCCGGAACCGGTGGCCGTCCGCCCGGACCAGGTGGCGTACGTGCTGTTCACGTCGGGGTCGACCGGCGAGCCGAAGGGCGTCGAGGTGTCGCACGGCGCGGCGATGAACACCATCGGGGACCTGGTCGAGCGGTTCTCGATCGGGGCGGACGACGCCACGCTCGCGGTGTCGGCGCTCGACTTCGACCTGTCGGTGTTCGACCTGTTCGCGCCCTGGACGGCGGGCGGCGCGGTCGTCCTGCCGGACGAGGACGAGCGGCGCGACGCCGCGCGCTGGGCCGAGCTGGTGCGCCGCCGGTCGGTGACCGTCCTGAACTGCGTCCCGTCCGTGCTGGAGATGCTGCTGCGCGCCGGCCGCCCGGAGGGCTTGCGGCTCGTCCTGGTGGGCGGCGACTGGGTGGGTGCCCACCTGCCCGCGCTGCTGGCGGAGCGCGCGCCCGGATGCCGGTTCGCCGCGCTGGGCGGGACGACGGAGACGGCGATCCACTCCACGGTGCAGGAGGTCGCGGGCGAGGCGCCGCCCGACTGGCACGCCGTCCCGTACGGGGTGCCGCTGCGCGGGGTCGCGTGCCGGGTCGTGGACGAGCTGGGCCGCGACCGTCCCGACTGGGTGACGGGCGAGCTGTGGATCGGCGGCGCCGGGGTCGCCGACGGCTACGCGGGCGACCCGGCGCGCACCGCGGACCGGTTCGTCGTGCACGAGGGCGTCCGCTGGTACCGGACGGGCGACCTGGCCCGCTACCGCCCGGACGGCGCCCTCGAATTCCTCGGCCGCCGCGACCACCAGGTCAAGGTGCGCGGTTTCCGGATCGAGCTGGGCGAGGTCGAGGCCGCGCTGCAGGACCATCCCGCCGTGGGACGCGCCGTCGCGCTGCTGGCCGGGGGGCGCCTGGCCGCAGCCGTCGTGGCGTCCGGCGACCTCGACGCGGTCTCGGCCCACGCCCGCGACCTGCTGCCGCCGCACATGGTCCCGGAGCTGCTCGTCCGCGTGGACGAGCTGCCCCTCACCGCGAACGGCAAGGTCGACCGCAAGGCCCTCACGGCCCTCGCCGCCGCGGAGAAGGGCGAGGAGTCCCACGCCGAGCCGTCGACGTCGCTGGAGAGGGTGCTGGCCCGGATCGTCGCCGAGGTGCTGGGGGAGGACCGCGTCGGCGCGGACGCCGACTTCTTCGCCCTCGGCGGCGACTCCGTCCTCGCGACAACGGTGATCGCGCGGCTGCGCGAGGCGCTCGACACGACCGCGCTGCCCGTCCGGGTGCTGTTCGCCGAGCGGACCGTCGCGCGCGTCTGCCGCCGCTTCACCGAACTGGAGGAGACGCCGGGACGCCTGGAGGCCGTCGCCGCCATCCGGCTCCAGGTCGAGGCGATGACCGAGGAGGAGCTCACCGCCCGGCTGGGTTGATCGCCCGGGTTCGGACCCGGTCAGCCGGGTTCGGGCTCCGGGCGCATCGTGGCCGTCCGGAGCCCGGTGAGGGTCAGCGCGAGGGCGAGCGCGAGGACGGCGCTGACCGTCCCGTAGACGACGATGGCGGCGCCCGGCGCGAGATACCGGCCGAGGGCCCCGGCCCCCAGCGATCCGATCGCGCCGCCTCCCGTCTCCTGCGCGGCCCAGAGCGCGTTGACGCGCCCCAGATGCGAGTCGGGCGTATGCGACTGGATCAGCCCGTACCGGAGGATCTCCTCGACCGACTCGACGAACCCGTACACGAACAGGATCCCCACCGCGAGCGCCGGATGGCGGGCCAATCCCAGGCAGGCGAGCGCCGCGAACCCGGTGACGGACGCGACGAGCAGCGCCAGCCCGGGGGCCCGCGCCGTCCCGGCCCAGCCGCTCGTGACGGACGCGAGCACCGCCCCGCACGCCGGCGCCGCGAACAGCAGCCCGACCGTGGCGGCGCCGCCGTCCAGGCTCCGGGTCGCGAACGCGGGCATCAGCACGGGGATGCCGCCCGCGACCATGAACAGCAGCCCGAGGAGCATCAGCGACCCGACGACCCGGTGGGACGCGACGAACCGGAACCCGTCCCCGACGGCCCTCAGCGGGTTCGCCTCGGGCTCCTCCCCGGCGGGCCTGAGGGGCGGCAGGCGCGTCAGCAGCCCGATCGTGCCGATCGTCCCGGCCGCCGCCGCCGCGTAGTTCCAGCCGACGCCGAACGCCGACACGACGAGCCCGCCGAGCGCGGGCGACGCCATCGACCCGAGCCGGACGGTCAGCGCGTTCAGCGCCCCGGCCGCGACCAGCTTGTCCGGCTGCACGAGGGCGGGGGTCGCGGCCAGCAGGGCGGTGACGCTGACGCCGGTCGCCAGCCCGTCCCACGCCGCCAGCACGTACAGCGCGGCGAGCGACGGGGACGGCAGGAACGCGTTCAGCGCCAGCAGCGCGAACCCGGCGCCCGCCACCGCCCGCGCCCGCAGCATGAGCCGCCGCCGGTCGTGCCGGTCGGCGAGCACGCCGCCCCACAGGAACCCGGCGAGCAGCGCGAACCCCTCCGCCGCCGCGACCCCGCCGACCTGCGCGGTCGACCCCGTCAGGTCGTAGACCTGCACGGGGAGGGCGACCGCCAGCATCCCGATCCCGAAGACCGACACGGTCCGGGCGATGAACACGTCGCGGAACGGCCTGCTGTCGCGGAGGGGGCCGATGTCCATCGCGAGCCGCCGGATCGCCAGTCGCCGGAGCATCCTCGGGGTTCTCCTCTGCCGGTCGAATAGTTAAGGTTAGCCTAGCCTTAGTTGATCGTGGAGAAGAGGACGAACCCGTGCAGCGGACGCTGATGAACGGAAAGATCCACCGCGCGACCGTCACCCAGGCGGATCTGCACTACGTGGGCTCCCTGACGATCGACGCGGACCTCATGGCCGCGGCCGACATCGTCGAGGGCGAGCAGGTCCACGTCGTCGACATCACCAACGGCGCCCGCCTCGTCACCTACGCCATCACCGGCGAGGCCGGCACCGGAGTCATCGGCGTCAACGGCGCCGCCGCCCGCCAGGTGCAGCCCGGCGACATGGTCATCGTCATCACCTACGCGCTGGTGGACGACCCGTCCCGGCACGAGCCCCGCGTGGTGCACGTGGACGCTGCCAACCGCATCGTCGCGCTCGGCTCCGACTTGTCGGAGCCCGTCCCGGGCGCTCCGGCCCAGCTGGCCGGGCGGTGACCGCTCGATGAGCACCCGCCCCCTGAGCATGGACGGCTTCACCCCCTGGCCGGACGACCTCGAAGCCCGCTACAAGGCCGCGGGCCACTGGACCGACCGCCTCCTGGGCGACGTCCTGCGCGGCGCCCCCTCCCGGACCGCCCTGATCGCCGGCGCCGACCGCCTCACCTACGCCGAGCTGGACATCCGCGCCGCCCGCATGGCCGCCGGCCTCCTGGACCTCGGCGTCCGGCGCGGCGACCGCGCGGTCGTCCAGCTCCCCAACACCGCGGCCTTCGTCGTCGCGTTCCTCGCCCTCGTCCGCATCGGCGCCGCCCCCGTCCTCGCCCTCCCCGCGCACCGCGAGAGCGAGATCCGCTACCTGTGCGAGCTGTCCGGGGCCCGCGCCTACATCTGCGCCGACCGCGACGGCGACTTCGACTACCGCGCGATGGCCCGCACCCTCCCGGTGGACCACGTGATCGTGGACGGCGACGCGGAGGAGTTCACGGCCCTGGCGTCCGTCGGCGCCGACCCCGTCGAGGCGCCGGCCCCGAGCCCGTCCGACATCGGGGTCTTCCTTCTCTCCGGCGGGACGACGGGCCTGCCGAAGCTCATCCCCCGGACGCACCGCGACTACGTCTACAACCTGGAGGCCAGCGCCGAGGTCTGCGGCTTCACGTCCTCGACCGTCTACCTGGTCGTCCTGCCCGCCGCGCACAACTTCGCCCTCGCCTGCCCGGGGATCCTGGGCGTCTTCGCGACCGGCGGCACGGTCGTCCTGGCCCCCTCCGGCTCGCCGGACGAGGCGTTCCCCCTCATCGAACGCGAACGCGCGACCGTCTGCGCGGTGGTCCCCCCGATCGCCCTCCTCTGGCTGGACGCCGTGACCTGGCAGGACGAGGACATCTCCTCCCTCGAACTCCTCCAGGTGGGCGGCGCCAAGTTCGCCGCCGAACGCGCCGCCGAGGTCCCGGGCGTGCTCGGCTGCCAGGTCCAGCAGGTCTTCGGCATGGCCGAGGGCCTCCTCAACTACACCCGCCTGGACGACCCCGCCCACCTCATCGAGCAGACCCAGGGCCGCCCCCTCTCCCCGTCCGACGAGATACGCGTCGTCGACGAGGACGGCGGGCAGGCGGGCCCCGGCGAAGTCGGCGAACTCCTGACCCGGGGCCCGTACACCCTGCGCGGCTACTACCGCGCCCCGGAGCACAACGCCCGCTCCTTCACCCCGGACGGCTTCTACCGCACGGGCGACCTCGTCCGCCGCCTCCCGTCCGGCCACCTGATCGTCGAAGGCCGCGCGAAGGACCAGATCAACCGAGGCGGCGACAAGATCTCCGCCGAGGAACTGGAGAACCACCTCCTGGCGCACCCCGCCGTCCACGACGCCGCCGTGGTGGGGATCCCCGACGCGATGATGGGCGAGCGGACCTGCGCGTTCCTCATCATCAGAGAAGGCGAGAAGACCCCCGGCCTGCGCGAAATCAAGGAGTTCCTGCGCATCCGAGGCGTGGCCGCCTACAAATTCCCCGACCGCCTGGAGACCGCAGACACCTTCCCCAGGACCCCCGTGGGCAAGGTCAGCAAAAAGGCCCTCGCCGCCCGCGTCCACTGACCGACCCGTTCGGTATCCGGCACTATCCGCCTATCCGCTCCCCGTGAGGTCCGCCGACGCGTCATCGTCCCGCTCGGGCTGCACGACACGGTCGCGCGCCGGAGCCGCGGGCGCGATGATCTCAAGCGCCTCCGACCTCGACCGCTTCCTCGCGCCCGTCGCCCCGTCCGCCGGGCCGTCCGTCAGAGCCAGAGGATGACGTTGAGGGTCGGGACGTGGATGAAGCGGAAGGCGTTCTTCGCCCTCGCGGCGGCATCCGGCTGAGCCGGGGAGACCGCGGTCGTGACGACCAGGTAGCGGTCCTGGCTGCCGTCATCTCCGACCCGGGCCCCTCCTGGAGGATCGATCGGGCCGCCCGGAACGAAACGCAGATCGCCGGCCCGCACATGCCGCTCCGCGTTCTTCGCGGAAACCGCGTCGGGGAATTCGAGGACGTGGCTGCTCACCAGCACGCCGTCCGCGGTCTTGAACGCGATCTCGATCCGGCCCTCGCACCCGGCCTGGTGCAGGGCGCTGCGGGCCACCTCGGTGGTCGCGCCCGCGAGGCAGCCCGCCTCGCCGTCCAGGACCTTGGCCGCCGTGCGCTCGTAGATCTCCGAACGTCCCCCGAAGGCGTTCTCGAAGTGGACATCGTCGTCGTAGAAGGTGTTGACCTCGAACGCCGGCTCCCCGGCCGAGGACGGTTCCGCGGCCAGGAGCGCCAGAGTGGTCGGCGCGACCAGAACGGCCGCCCCGAGAACCCCCAGGACGGAGCCCAGCACGATGCGCCGCCTGCGCTCACGCGCCTCCCAGCGCCGCACGTGCGCGGACGACGCGGAACCGGAAGATCCAAGCACCGCCAGCCCGCCGGTCTCCGCGGCCGCCGGCGCCTGAGCCTGGACGACCACCGTCCTGGCGCGGCGGTCGTGCTGGCATTGCCCCAGCCGCTCGTCCTTCCTGTGCTCCGAAGGGTCGGTGATCAGCGCGAACGACGAGGTCGACTGGGGCACCGTGTACCGCCGGAAGGACCGGCGCCAGCCCGGCGGCCGGATCCCGTCCTCCTCGCGCACCACCCGGATCCCGGCGACCCGCTGCCCGGCAGTGCACCTCCACCGCGCGATCGTCCCCACCCGCAGCAGCACCGGACCGGCCACGCCGAAGAGCAGGGCCGCAACCGTCACCCAGGGGACCGCCGAAGCAGAGGAGGAGCCCTCGGACAGCAGGACGAAGCCGTAGATCGGTGACACGGCCCCCATGACCACCAGGAAGGCCGCAAGGAAGTCGACGGCGCGAGCCGCAACACGCTGCCTCGTACTCGCCAACACGCGCACGACGTCACCATCGCCGGAGACCTGCTGCTCCGCAGGAGTACCTGCGGGGACATACACGGGAGCCGTCATAACGGCATATGCAAGCACAGCGACCCCCTCGCCGGTCCGACGGACGGCGGATCACATCCCGCAAGGCAGGAATCGGCCAGCGCCCCCGCCCGGGCCGACGAGGTCAGTCGCCCCCGAGACCAGATCGCGGAACCACCGACCACCCGCCACACTTCTCATTGGACCAAAACGAACTCACGAACACGCACGGTGCGGGAACGCTGGCCCTGGTGTGACCAGTTCGGTACCAGCCTCCACCAGGTCAGGCAGCGCCAGAGCCATTCCAGGGGGCCGTATCGGGCTCGGCGTAGCCACAGCAGGCTGAAGGCCATTTCGATGGCGAAGACTCCGGCACCGACGGAGAGGGCCATTCTGTAATCGGTTTCGCTCCCGATATGCAGCACGTGATCGGCCGCCAGGATCAGCAGCGTGGCGGCGGCTGGCGCTCTGCCGTCGACGCGCTGGCGGACCGACTCGTCCTACCCGCGGTGGACGACCGCGCCGTGCACGGGCTCAAGTTCTCCGCGGCCCTGCCCCGCCATCTGGCCGAGGCGACCTTGGCTGCCCGTCTCGCCGACCTCGACCACGCCGCGCAGGTGCTCGCCGAGCCGCACCGATTCTCCATGCCGGCCTATTGAGCGGAGCTCCTCTCAGCGTGGGGCATTTGACACCTCGCCGGGCCCCGCCGGTGCTCTTGCCGGCTACCGGACGTCGACGTAGTCGGTGGCCCGGGCCGGGAAGTCGGTCTTGCCCGACTCGGGGGAGGCGTAGGGGTTGAGGTAGTAGGCCATCCAGGTGGCGTCAGCCGGGGTCTTGCACTTCATCTGGAACCAGCCGGTCGAACTGGTCGCGTCGCCGCCGTTGGTGCAGGACGGCGTCCGCCAGTTGCTCTGCCCCTTGAGCCGGTACTGGGCGAAGATCCACTTGTCCTTGACCGGCTGCCAGCCGCTCGACGACGTCCAGCGCGTCAGGCGGCCCTTGACCGTCAGATACTGGCCCTTGCGCGCCGGCTCCGGGGACGCGTTGAAACTCGTGATCGCCGTCGGGTGGTAGACGTAGAACGGGTAGCCCGAGTCGACCTCGGTGTAGGTGGCGTCACCGGCGTAGCTGGTGCGCAGCCATCCCTTCGTCCACGCGGTGGCCCGGATCTTCACCCGACCGCCGGCGTCGGTGTAGGCCGAGCCGACCTGCTTCCAGCCCGTCTTCGGGTAGCCGGAGGTGCCCTTGGGCGCCCACCACAGCGTCACCTTCCGCCCGGGGAGGGTCTCGCCGTGCACCGCCTTCAGCGTCCGCCGGACCTCGAAGGTCTTGCCGCGCAGCGGGTAGACCGGGTTGGTCTCCCGGTCGCCCAGCGCGTGGTCGATGTACAGCCGGCTGATCCAGCCGAGCACGCGCGCCGACGTCTCGACGACCTGCCCGTATCCCGCCACCCGCGCGATGATGTTCCCCGGCCCCGGGTAGAACGTCGCGCTGAACCGGCCGCCGGACTGCACCGTGGCCGTCACCTGGAGTTGCCCGTCCGGGCTGTCGAAATGCACGACCAGGCCCGCCGGTGCCGCCACCCATCCGGTGCCCCGGTCCTGCTGCACCTGCCCGCTCACCGTGACGTCGGCGTCCCAGTTCTCCACCGCCACCGGATCGACCACGATCCGCTGCGGAATCTGCACCTCTTCCGCCTGAACGGGGGACGCGGCCAACGCCGCGGCCAGCATTCCACCGCACGCGACGACGGACACCGCATTCTTCATATCCGGAGACCAACCTCATCTGTCTCGATTATTGCGACGTCCCGCGCGAGCGCCCTGTGCCGTGGGTGGCGGTTCCGGCCGACCGCCAGGGCCGTTACTCCAGGATTCCTGGTGCACCGACACTTTCCGTCAGCGGCCGACGACGGAACGACGGTCCACGCTGATCGGACCACGCGCTTCGACTTCGCAAGATAAAGTCCGCTAAAGATAAGGCGATGATCAATGAGCGGGAAGTCGTCTTGGCGCGCCATTTTTGTGATCTACATCATAGGGCCACAGGACAACCGCACTTCTGTTTCCGCGTCGGTGGTGCCGCGCTCGTGATGACGCGGTGAATCAGAGCCAATCGCCGCCTTTCGCGGGCGTCGCCCGACGGGCGCGCCGTCCGGGCGTCGACTCGGGCCGGCCGGACGAGAGTCCAAGATAGTCACGCTTCTTGACTGTCATGGATCGTTACTATATGTTGGATCCCAGTTGATCCCGCACTCGCGGGATCGGACGAGGAGGCATGTCATGAGCGGCACCGGTTTCGACTACGCCATCACCCGCACGCTGGACGCCCCGGTCGGGAAGGTCTGGGACGCCTGGACCAACGCCGACAACTACGGCAAGTGGGCCAGTGCCGAGGACGTCGCCCTGGACGTCCGCCCCGGCGGCGCCTGGAGTTCGGTCATGGTCATCCCGGGCGGCGCCCGCGTCCCCCTGACCGGCGCCTACACCGAGGTCGTGCCGAACGAGCGCCTGGTCATGGGGATGGACGTCCCCGGCCGCGACGAGCCCGTCCTGATGACCCTCGCCCTGGCGGCCGACGGCGACCGCACCAAGGTCACCCTTTCGCAGACGTTCGACAGCGCCGAGGAGCGCGACCAGTCCGAGCAGGGCAGCAACATGCTCCTGGACGGCCTGACCGCCTTCCTGGGCGCCGCCTGAACCCGCACCTGAACGCCCCCGCGGAGGTCGGGGCCTCACCTCTCCGGCATTGACCGTGCGGCCCTGTGTCGTCTCCGCGACCACAGGTGAACCGTCGGGGACGACCCCGTGCAGCCGGGTCATCAGGCACGACGACGAGGAGGCTGAGCCCGCTGACGACCAGTGCGGCGCGGGGACGCCTCCTGCCGGTGTCCGGGACCTCCCGGTATCCGACGGCGGCGAGTTCCTCCGGGGGCCGCCGCCGCGCCGTGGGGACCAGCAGGTCCCGCACCCGCGTCAGCACCGGGTGTCACGGGGTGACGATGGCGAAGTCGCGGTCGACGTCGTCGAGGAGTCCGAGCAGGAGGGTGAGCGCCTGGCGGTCGCCGTCGGCCTGGACGTCGCCGAGGCTCCGCGTGGCGATCATGCGGAGCAGCTGCGGTTTCGTCAGGGTCAGGGCGAGGTCGGCGGGGGCGCCGTCGTGGGCGCGGGTCTGGGTGAGGACGCCGTTGGCGAGGCTGAGCCTGACTTCTTCCTTGAGGTCGGTGAAGTTCCAGTCGATGGTCAGGCGGGCGTCCCAGGCGCGCGGGCCGTTGACGCGGATGGCGAGGGAGTCGAAGACCTGCTCGACGCTGAGGGCCATGGTGACGTCCGGTGAGGAGCTGTCGAGGACGTTGGCGCGCCTGCCGCCGCGCAGCTCGGCGGCGCCCTGCAGGTAGAAGTTGCGCCAGGTGCCGTTCTCGCTGCCGTGCCCGAGCGCGTCGTAGACCCGGGCGAGCAGTTCGCGGGCCTCGGTGTGGTCCGGATCGGCGAAGACGACGTAATTGAGGACCTGCGCGGCCCATCGCGTCTCCCCGGCTTCGAAGGCGGCCCTGGCCTTGGGGAGGACGCTCTGCGCGCCGCCCATGAATTCGACGTGCTTCTTCGCCGACTCCTCGGGCGGCAGTTCCCACAGATGGGCGGGATTGCCGTCGAACCAGCCCATGTAGCGCTGGTAGACGGCCTTGACGTTGTGGGAGACCGAGCCGTAGTAGCCGCGCGCGTGCCACGCCCGGTCCAGCGCGGGCGGAAGCTCGATCATCTCGGCGATCTCGGCGCCGGTGCGGCCCTGGTTGAGCATCCGCAGCGTCTGGTCGTGCAGGTAGGCGTACAGGTCCCGCTGCTCGGACAGGAAGGCGGTCAGCTCCCGGGTGCCCCAGGTCGGCCAGTGGTGCGAGGCGAACAGCACGTCGGAACGGGCGGCGAACCTCTCGATCGCCTCGGTGAGGTAGCGAGCCCACACGCGCGGGTCGCGGACGAGCGCGCCGCGCAGCGTCAGCACGTTGTGGAGGTTGCGGGTGGCGTTCTCGGCCATGCACAGCGTGCGCCTGTCCGGGAGGAGGAAGTTCATCTCCGCGGGCGCCTCGGTACCCGGCGTGAGCTGGAAGACGAACCGGACGCCGTCGATCACCTCCTCCTGGCCGGTCTCGGTGATGGACAGCGTCGGCTCGATCAGCGAGACGGTGCCGGTGGACGTCGTCGGGCCGAGGCCGGCGCCGATCTGCCCGCCGGCGTCCCTGGGCAGCTCCGCCCCGTACATGAACACGGCCCGCCGGTTCATCGCCGCGCCGGCGTAGACGTTCTCCGCCACGGCGCTCTCCAGGAACCCCGCCGGAGCGATGACGGGGATGTCCGCGCCGTCGGGGACGACCCCTCGGACGCCGCCGAAGTGGTCGGCATGGGAGTGGGTGTGGACGACCGCGCTCACGGGGCGGTCCCCGCGGTGCTCCCGGTAGAGCGCCAGCGCGGCCGCCGCGCACTCGGTGGACAGCAGCGGGTCCACCACGACGACGCCCTCGCGGCCTTCGATGAAGGAGACGTTCGAGAGGTCGAAGCCGCGGACCTGGTAGACGCCGTCGGTCACCTGGAAGAGGCCGTGCTTGGCGGTGAGCTGCGACTGCCGCCACAGGCTCGGGTTCGCCGTCTCCGGGCACGCCGCATCGAGGAACGCGTAGGCGTCCAGGTCCCACACGACCCGGCCGGAGGCGTCCTTGATCTCCGCCTGCGGCGCGGAGCCGAGAAAGCCCCTGTCCGCGTTCTCGAAATCGGTCCGGTCCTCGAACGGCGGCAGAGTGCTCACGGCTTCTCCTCGGATCACGTTCCCCGTCAGGTGCCCGGACACTTCCCTTCTTCCGCCCAGCCCATCGCCACGGGACGGTCAAGAGCTGATGGACGGGCCGCCGCGGGGCCGTTAGCGGAGGACGATGTGGGGGGCGATGCTGGCGAGCTTCTCGCAGGTCTCCTCGTACTCGCGGTCGGGGGTCGAGGCGCTGACGACGCCGGCGCCGGCGCGGAGCCAGGCGCGGCCGCTCTCGCTGTAGAGGGCGCGCAGGACGAGGGCCGAGTCGAGGGCGCCGTCGTGGGAGACGGCCACCACGGCGCCGGAGTACATGCCCCGGCGGTCCTCCAGGCGGGTGATGGCCTCGATCGCGTCGGGCTTCGGGATGCCGGACGCGGTCACGCCGGGGAACAGCGCGTCCAGGGCGTCCCACGGCGAGCGGCCCGGGGCGAGGACGCCGGCGGCGCGGGAGCCCAGGTGCTGGACGCTGCCCCGCTCCTTGACGGTCATGAAGTCGGTGACCTGGACGGTGCCCGGCTCGCAGACGCGGTGCAGCTCCTCCAGCGAGGTGCGGACGGAGACGGCGTGCTCGAAGACCTCCTTCGGGTCGTTCTCCAGCTCGCGGCGGGTGCGGGCGTCGGTCTCGGCGCCGGCCCCGAGCGCGCGGGTGCCCGCGAGCGGCTGGGTCATGACGCGGCCGTCCGGGTCCACGGTGGCGAGGACCTCGGGGCTGAAGCCGGTCGCCTGGAAGCCGCCCAGGTCCAGGAGGAACGAGCGCGCGGGGGTGTTGGCCTCGCGCCCGCGCGCGTAGGTCGCGACGACGTCGACGGGGTGCGGGATGTCCAGGCGGCGGGACACGATGACCTTCTGGTAGCGGCCCGCGCGGATCTCGGCGACGGCCTCGGCGACCTTGGCGCGGTAGGCGTCGCCGCCGACCCGGACGTCGACGGGGGAGGGGGCGCCGGCGGCGGGGGCGGGGCCCGCGAGCAGCCCGGCGACCCGTGCGGCGCCGGGGCCGGTGACGTGGGCGCGGCCGTCCGCGATCCGGACCTCGGTGCGCGGGACGATCAGGTGCGCGAGGCGGCCGGCGGGGCGGGGCGCGGCGAACTCGAACGCGATCCAGCCGTAGGCGTTCCAGGCGGGCATCGGCGCGTCCGCGAACGCGTCCCGGAGCGCGTCGGCCGGACGGCCCGCCCACGGGCGGGCGGACGGGGGAAGCCCCGGCCAGCGGGCGCGGACGGTGCCGCCGTCGAGGACGATCTCGCCGAGCACTCCGCCCGCGAACGTCCAGGAGCCGGGGCGCTCGTACACGACGTAGTCGCCGAACAGGCCGGAACCGGCCAGCCGGGCCATGGCGTCGAGCGGCTCCGCGGCGCATTCGAGGACGACTTCCGCGGGTTCCGCATCAGTGCGCAGACCGATGGACAAGGCAGCCAACTCCCTCTCACGACCGGGAAGATCAAGTTAGGTAAGGCTAACCTTGTGCGCTCACCATAGGCAAGGCTAACCTAACTCGCGATCATGGAGCCGGACGAAAGAGCGGGCGTGCAGACGACGACGGAGCGGCGACGCGAACTGATGCGGCGGATGATGGCCGAGGCCGGGCTCGGTCCCGGCACCGCGGGGATCACCCCCCGCGGCTCGGACGGACCGGCGCCCCTGTCCTCCGCGCAGCAGAGCATGTGGCTGCACCACCGCGCCTTCCCCGACAGTGCCGCCTACAACGTCTGCCTTCTCGTCCGCATGTCGGGGCCCCTCGACACCGGTGCGCTCCGCGAGGCGCTGCGCGGCCTGATCCGGCGCCACGCCGTCCTCCGCACCACCTACGCCGACACCGCCGGGGACGGGGCGGTGCAGGTCGTCACGGCGGACGACTCGCTGGACCTCGCGCCCCTCGCCTGCGCGGACGCCGACGCGCGGGCCGCCGAGCTGGCCGCCGAGCCCTTCGACCTGCGCGGCGAGCGGCCGATCCGGCTGGAGCTGCTCGGGCTCGGCGAGGACGAGCACGCGCTGGTCCTGGTCGTCCACCACATCGCGTGGGACGGGATGACGTGGGGCTCGCTGTCGCGCGACCTGTCCGCCCTCTACCGCGCGGCCGTCACCGGAGAGCCGGACGGGCTGCCGGCGCTGGCCGTCCAGTACGCCGACTACGCGGAGTGGGAGCAGCGGCGGCCCGCCGGCGAGGAGGACCTGGCCTACTGGCGGGGACGCCTCGACCCGCCGCCCGCGCCGCTCGACCTGCCCGCCGACCGCCCGCGCGGCGCCGCCGCGAGCGAGCGGGGCGGGCGGCGGGCGCGGCGCTTCGGCGACGCGGTCACCGAGGGGATGCGGGGGCTCGCCGCCGAGGAGGACCTCACCCCGTTCACGGTGATGCTCGCCGCGTACGCCGTGCTGCTGCACCGCTACACCGGCGCGGACGACGTGGCGGTCGGGTCGGCGGTCATGAACCGGGAGCACGCCGAGGTCGAGCGGCTCGCCGGCAACTTCGGCAACACGCTCGTGCTGCGCACCGACCTGTCGGGCTCGCCGACGTTCCGGGAGGCGCTGCGCCGCACCGGCCGGACGGTCGCCGACGGCTTCGCGCACCAGGCGCTGCCGTACGACCGCCTCGTCCAGGAGCTCCGCCCCGCCCGCGGACGGGGCCGGTCGGCGTTCTTCGACACGATGCTCCTCTTCCTCGCCCAGGAGATCGGCGAACTGGACCTGCCCGGCGTCACCTCGACCTGGACGCACGTCCACAACGGCGCCGCGCATTTCGACCTGTCGCTGGAGGCGTTCGTCCGGCCGCGGGGCATGACGGTGGAGGCCACGTTCCGCCGCGAGCTGTTCGACGACGAGCGCGTCGACGCGCTGCTCGGCCACCTGGAGACGCTGCTCGCCGGCGCGCTGGCCGACCCCGACCGCCCCATCGGCGCCCTCGAGATCATGGGCGCGGACGAGCGCGCCCTGATCGCGGCCGCCAACGCCACCGAGCGCCCGGCGCCCGGCACGAACGTCGTCGCGCTGTTCGCGGAGCAGGCCGCCCGCACCCCCGGCGCGACGGCCGTGCAGGCCGGGGCGGAGCGGCTCACCTACGCCGACCTGGACGAGCGGTCGTCGGCCCTCGCCGCCGACCTGCGGGCCCGCGGCGCGACCGCCGAGAGCGTCGTCGCGCTCGCGCTGCCCCGCACGCCGGACCTCGTCGTCGCGCTGCTCGGCGTCCTCAAGGCGGGCGCCGCGTACCTGCCGCTCGACCTCGACCATCCCGCCGACCGGCTCGCCTACATGCTGGACGACGCCGGCCCGCTGTGCGCGATCGCCGCACCGGAGACCGCGCGGGTCCTGCCGGGCGCGACGAGCGTCCTCGTCCTCGACGGCCCGCCGGAGCCGGCCGCCCGGCCGGCCACGGCGCCGGCCGCCCAGCCCGGCGCGGACCAGCTCGCCTACGTCATCTACACCTCGGGTTCGACCGGGCGCCCCAAGGGCGTGGCGATCCCGCACGGCGCGCTGGCGAACTTCCTCCTCGCGACGCGCGCGCGACTGCGCCTCGGGCCGGGGGACCGGCTGGTCGCGGTGACGACGATCGCGTTCGACATCGCCGCGCTGGAGCTGTTCGTGCCCCTGACCAGCGGCGCGACGGTCGTCCTCGCCGACCGCGCGGACGTCCGCGACCCCGCCGCGCTCGCCGGGCTGCTGGCGGACGCCACGATCGTCCAGGGCACCCCGTCGCTGCTCGGCACGCTCCCGCCGGACGCGCTGAAGGGCCTGCGGGTGCTGGTCGGCGGCGAGGCGCTGCCCGCGGCGCTCGCCGCCTCGCTGGCGGAGACGGCGGCGCTCGCGACCAACATGTACGGGCCGACCGAGGCGACGATCTGGGCGACGTCCGCGGACCTCCCCGCGTCCGGCGTCGGCCGCCCGTTCTGGAACACCCGCGCCCACATCCTCGACGCGCGCCTGCGGCCCGTGCCGCCGGGCGTGCCCGGCGAGCTGTACCTGGCGGGCGCGCAGCTGGCCCGCGGCTACGCCGGCCGCCCCGGCCTCACGGCGGAGCGGTTCGTCGCCGACCCGTCCGGACCGCCCGGCTCCCGCATGTACCGGACGGGCGACCTGGCCCGCCGGGCCCGCGACGGGTCGATCGAGTACCTCGGCCGCACCGACGACCAGGTGAAGATCCGCGGCTTCCGGATCGAGCCGGCCGAGACGCAGGCGGTCCTCGCGGCGCAGGCGGGCGTCGCGCAGGCCGCGGTCGTGGTCCGCGAGGACAGGCCCGGCGAACCCCGGCTCGCCGGCTACTACGTCCCGGCGGGCGGCGCGGACGAGACGGCGATCCGGGACGCCCTCGCCAGGGCCCTGCCCGAGTACATGGTGCCGTCCGCGCTCATCGCCCTGGACGCGCTGCCCCGCACCGTCAACGGCAAGCTCGACCGGGCCGCGCTGCCCGCCCCCGGGGCCGGGGTCTCCGGCCGCGCCCCGCGCGACGCCCGCGAGGCCGCCCTCTGCGCCATCTTCGCCGAGCTGCTCGGCGTCGAGGGCGTCGGCGTCGACGACGACTTCTTCGCGCTCGGCGGGCACTCGCTGCTCGCGACCCGCGTCGCCGCCAGGGCCCGCGCCGAGCTGGGCGGGACGCTGTCCATCGCGGACGTGTTCGAGGCCCGGACCGTCGCCGCGCTCGCGCCGAGGCTGGTGCGGAGCGACCTGGTGCGCGTCCGCGACGTGGAGCGTCCCGAGGTCGTCCCGGCGTCGGCGGCGCAGCGCGGGCTCTGGCTGGAGGAGCGGCTGCGCGGCCCGTCGGCGTCCTACGCGCTCCCGCTGGGCCTCCGCCTCCGCGGCCCGGTGGACGAGGACGCGCTCGACGCCGCGTTCGGCGACGTCGCCGAACGCCACGAGGCGCTGCGCACACTGCTGGTCGAGGGGCCGGACGGCCTCCCCGTCCTGGACGTCCGCGAACCGGACGCCCCCGTCCGCCTCACCGTGGTCGACGCGCGCGGCGAGACCCCGGAACGCCGTGCGGCCATCGAGCGGGACGCCGCCGCGCACGCCTTCGACGTCGGACGCGACCTGCCCGTCCGCGGCACCCTCGTCCGGACGGGCGACGACGACTGGTCGCTGATCCTCCTCCTGCACCACGCCGCCGCCGACGAATGGTCGTTCACGCCGCTGCTGGCCGACCTGGCGCGCGCCTACGCGGACCGCCGGGACGGGCGCGCCCCCGCCTGGGAGCCGCTGCCCGTCCAGTACGCCGACTACGCGGCCTGGCAGCGCGAGGCCGCGCCCGACCCGGCGCCGCAGCTGGGCTTCTGGGCGGAGGCGCTCGCGGGGCTGCCCGCGGAGACGGTCCTCCCGTTCGACCGGCCGCGGCCGCCGGAGGCGAGCCACCGGGGCGGCCTCGTCCCGTTCCGGCTCCCCGCCGCGGGGGTGCGGAAGCTGGCCCGCGACACCGGGACCAGCGTCTTCATGGTGCTGCACGCCGCCGTCGCCGCGCTGCTCCAGCGGTCCGGCGCGGGCGACGACATCGCGCTCGGCTCGCCGATCGCGGGACGCGCCGACGAGGACCTCGCCGGCCTCGTCGGGGTCTTCGTCAACCTCCTCGTCCTGCGCACCGACCTGTCCGGCGACCCGGCGTTCGGCGAGCTGCTCGACCGGGTGCGCGCCGCCGACCTCGCCGCGTTCTCCCGCGCCGACGTCCCGTTCGAGCGGGTCGTGGACAGGCTCGCCCCCGAGCGCTCGCTGGCCCGCAGCCCGCTGTTCCAGGTGATGATCGTCCATCAGCGGCCGGACGACGTGCGGCTCGCGCTGCCGGGCGTCCGCGCCGAGCCGTTCCTCCCCGAGACCGGCGGCGTGAAGTTCGACCTCGACCTCTACTTCGCCGAGGGCGGCGACGAGATCGAGGGGTTCGCCGCGTTCGCCGCCGACCTCTTCGACGCCGCCACGGTCCAGGGGCTCCTGGACGGCCTGGTAGACCTGATCGCCCAGGTCACCGCCGACCCCGGGCGGCGGCTCTCCTCCCTCGGCGCCCCCGTCGAGCACCCCGGCACCGAACGCGAGTTCCCGATCCGCACGGCCGCCGCGCTCATCGAGGCGCAGGCGGCCCGGACCCCCGAGGCGACCGCCGTCGTCTTCGGCGGCGCCGCCCTCGGCTACGCCGAACTCGACCGCCGCGCCGAGGCGCTCGCCGACCGGCTCGCCGCCGCGGGCGCCGGCCCCGAAGAGGTCGTCGCGCTCGCCCTGCCGCGCTCGGACGCGTTCGCCGTCGCGCTGCTCGCCGTGCTCAAGACGGGCGCGGCCTACCTGCCGGTCGACCTGTCGCACCCGCCCGCCCGCGTCGAGGCGACGCTGGACGCGGTCCGGCCGCTGCTCGTCCTCGGCCGCGACGAGCCGCCCCCGGACGCGCCGCGCCGCGCCCGGCCGGACGTCCACCCAGACCACCCGTCCTACGTCGTCTTCACGTCCGGGTCGACCGGGACGCCGAAGGCCGTCGCCGGCACTCAGCGCGCCCTCGCCAACCGCCTCGCCTGGGGCGCGGACCTCGCCGCGCCCGGCGTCCGCGTCGCGAAGTCCTCGCCCGCGTTCATCGACGGCACCACCGAACTGCTCGGCGGCCTCGCCGCCGGCGACACGGTCGTCATCGCCGACGACGCCACCGCGTCCGACGCCGTCGCCCTCGCCGCCTTCATCGAACGGCACGGCGCCCGGCTCGTCACGCTCGTCCCCAGCCTGCTCGCCGCGTTCGCGGAGAACGGGCTGCCGCCGTCCGTCACCACTTGGATCAGCAGCGGGGAGGCGCTGCCTCCCGCGCTCGCCGCCCGGGTCCCGGCCCGGCTGATCAACCTGTACGGGTGCTCGGAGGCCGCCGGCGACAGCCTCATCGCCCTGCCCGGCGAAGGGGCCGGGGGACTGGCGCCGATCGCCAACACCCGCGCGTACGTGCTCGACGCCGCGCTCCGCGAGGTCCCGGTCGGCGAGCTGTACCTGGCGGGCGACGGGCTGGCGCGCGGCTACCTCGGCGACCCGGTCCGCACCGCCGAGCGGTTCGTCGCGAACCCGTTCGGCCCGCCCGGCTCCCGCCTCTACCGGACCGGCGACCGCGTCCGGCGCCGCCCGGACGGGCGGCTCGACTTCCTCGGCCGCACCGACGGGCAGCTCAAGATCCGCGGGTTCCGGATCGAGCCGGGCGAGGTCGAGGCCGCGCTCGCCGCCCTGCCCGGCGTCCGCCGCGCCGCCGTCGCCGCGCACGGCTCCCGCCTCGTCGGCTACGTCGTGGGCGACGCCGACGCCGGGGCCCTGCACGAGTCGCTGCGGGCTTCGCTCCCGGACTACCTCGTCCCCGCCGAGCTGGTCGTCCTGGACGAGCTGCCGCTCACCCCGAACGGCAAGGTCGACCGGCGCGCGCTCCCCGAACCGGGCCGGCCGACCGGGGGGCGGGCGCCCTCGACCGAACCGGAACGCGTCCTCGCCCGGCTGGCCGCGAGCGTCCTCGGACGCGACGCCGTGGGCGCCGACGACGACTTCTTCCGGACGGGCGGCGACAGCATCAGCGCCGCGCTCCTCGTCGCCCGCGCCCGCCGCGCCGGGCTGGGGTTCACCGTCCGCGACGTCTTCCGCCTCCGGACGGTCGAGGCCCTCGCCGGGACGGCCGCGCCCGGCGGATCGGCCGCCGCGGGCCCGGCCCCCGCCCCGGCGGCCGATCCGCCGGGCGAGCTGCCGCTCTCCCCGCTCCAGGAAGGGCTGCTCTTCCACCTGATGCTCGCGGGGGCGGGCCGCGACGTCTACGTCCAGCAGGCCGTGGTGAAGCTGTCCGGGCCGGTCGACCCGGCACGGATGGCGGAGGCGGCCCGCGCCGTCCTGACGAAGTTCCCGAACCTCCGCGCCGGGTTCCGGACGGACGGCGACCGCGCCGTCCAGTTCGTCCCCGACGCGTTCGACGTGCCCTGGACGCACGCCGACGTCTCCCCGGACGGCCTCGAAGCGTTCATCGCCGCCCAGCGCGCCGAGCCGTTCGACCCCGGCGAGCCGCCGCTGATCCGGTTCGCGCTCGCCGGTCTCGGCGGCGGCGACCACCGCCTGATCCTGACGTCCGAGCTGATCCTCCTGGACGGCTGGTCCGGCGGCCTCCTGGTCACCTCGCTGCTCGACTCCTACACCGACGCGGCCGCGGAGGCGGCCCGCCCCGTCCCGCCGTTCCGCGCGTTCCTGGACTGGGTCGCCACCCGCGACAGGGCCGCCGCCGCGGACGCGTGGCGCCGCGCGCTGGACGGCTTCGACGAGCCGGCCCTGCTGCGGCCCGCCCTGGTCGGCGCGCCCGCCGACCCCGCGACCGCCGGTGAGCTGCACCGGCCGCTCCCGCCCGGGCTCGCCGAGCGCCTGGACGCCGTCGCCCGCGACCGGGGCGTCACCCCGGGCACCCTCTTCGAGACCGCGTGGGGCCTCGTCCTGATGGGCCTCACCGGGCGGGACGACGTCGTCTTCGGCGCCTCCGTCTCCGGACGCCATCCGGACGTGGACGGCGTCGAGTCCATGGTCGGCCTGCTGTTCAACACCGTCCCCGTGAGGGTGCGGGCGGGCGCGGCCGACACGGCGGCGGCGGTGCTCGACCGCGTTCAGGCCGCCCGGTCCGAGCTGTTCGACCACGCGTCCGCCGCGCTCGCCGACGTGCAGCGCGCCACCGGGCTCGGCACCCTGTTCGACACGCTGTTCGTCTTCCAGAACTTCCCCGGCATGCCGACCGGCCGCGGCTTCGGGCCGGACGGCGACCTCCGCGTCATCGGCCGCGAGGTCCGCGACGCCACCCACTATCCGATCACCATGGTCGTCGAACCCGGCGCGGGCCTCCGCGTCATGTACCGGGGGGACGCCTTCACCGGCCCCGAGGCCGAACGCGTCGCCGACCGCTACCTCCAGGTCCTCCGGCAGCTCGCCGACGACCCCGAGAGCCCCTGCCACCGCCTCGACCTCCTCCTCCCCGAGGAGCACGACCGGCTGCGCCGCGACTGGGACGGGGCGCGGCATCCCGTCCCCGAGCTGACCGTCGCGGAACTGCTCGCCGAACGCGCGGCGGACCAGCCCGGCGACCTCGCGCTCGTCTCCCTGCCCGGCGTCCGCCTCACCTACGGGGAGCTGAACGCCGAGGTCAACCGCCTCGCCCGCCTCCTGCTCGCGAACGGCGCGGGCCCCGAGAAGGTCGTCGCGCTCGCGCTGCCCCGCTCCGCGCGGACGGTCGCCGCGCTGTTCGCCGTCCTGCGCACCGGCGCCGCCTACCTGCCGCTCGAACTCGACTACCCCGCCGACCGGCTCGACTACATGCTCCGGGACGCCGACCCGGTCTGCCTCCTCTCGCACCGCGACATCGCCGCCGGCCTCGCCTTCGGCGGCACGACCCTCGCGCTGGACGATCCGGAGACCGCCCGCATCCTCTCCGACCTGCCCGGCACCGACCTGACCCCGGACGAACTGGGCCGATTCGCCCCCGGCGTCCCCGGCCGGCTCGACCACCCCGCCTACGTGATCTACACGTCCGGGTCGACGGGACGTCCCAAGGGCGTGGTGACGCCGTACCGGGGCCTCACCAACATGCAGTTCAACCACCGCGCCAACATCTTCGACCCGGTCGTCGCGTCCGCCGGACGCCGCCTCCGGATCGCCCACACCGTCTCCTTCTCCTTCGACATGTCGTGGGAGGAGCTCCTCTGGCTCATCGAGGGCCACGAGGTGCACGTCTGCGACGAGGACCTGCGCCGCGACGCCGAAGCGCTCACCGCCTACCTGCGGCGGCACCGCATCGACGTCATCAACGTGACGCCCACCTACGCCCAGCAGCTCCTCGACGAGGGGCTCCTGGACGGCGAGCACCGGCCGCCGCTCGTCCTCCTCGGCGGCGAGGCCGTCCCGGCCTCCGTCTGGGACCGGCTCGCGCGGGCCGACGGCGTCCTCGGCTACAACCTGTACGGGCCGACCGAGTACACGATCAACACGCTCGGCGGCGGCACCGGGGACAGCGCGACCCCGACCGTCGGCAGGCCGATCTGGAACACCCGCGGCCACGTCCTCGACGGCTGGCTGCGCCCCGTCCCGCCGGGCGCGCCCGGCGAGCTGTACATCGCGGGCGCCGGGCTGGCGCGCGGCTACCTCGGCCGCGCCGACCTGACCGCCGAGCGCTTCGTCGCCGACCCGTTCTCCGGCGGGCGCATGTACCGGACGGGCGACCTGGTCCGCGTCCGCGAGGACGGCAACATCGACTTCCTCGGCCGCACCGACGACCAGGTGAAGATCCGCGGCTACCGCGTCGAACCGGCGGAGATCGAGACCGCGCTCGCCGCCGAGCCCGGCGTCGGGCAGGCCGCGGTCGTCGCCGCCGGCACCGGCGTCCCCGGCGTGCAGCGCCTCGTCGGCTACATCGTCCCGGACGGCTCCCGCGAGGGCGCCGCCGACGAGCAGCTCGCCGAGTGGCGGCAGATCTACGACGCCGAGTACACCGAGGTCGGCACGGTCGTCCACGCCGAGGAGTTCGCCGGCTGGGACAGCAGCTACGACGGCGCCCCCATCCCGCTGGACGACATGCGCGAATGGCGCGAGACGACGGTCGAGCGCATCCAGGCCCTGCGGCCCCGCCGCGTCCTGGAGATAGGCGTAGGCACCGGCCTCCTCCTCACCCGCCTCGCCCCCGGGAGCGAGGAGTACTGGGGCACCGACTTCTCCGAACCCGTCATCGCCAAGCTCCGCCAGGACCTCGGCGCGGATTCGCCCGTCCGGCTGAGCTGCCGGCCGGCCCACGACACCGCCGGCCTGCCCGAGGAGCACTTCGACACGATCGTCATCAACTCGGTCGTCCAGTACTTCCCGGGCGCCGCCTACCTCCAGGACGTCATCGCCAAGGCGATGCGCCTCCTCGTCCCGGGCGGGGCACTGTTCATCGGCGACGTCCGCGACCTGCGCACCGTCCGCTGTCTGCACACCGCGATCCAGCTCGGCCGCGGCGCCGGCGACCTGGACGCCGTCGAACGCGCCGTCCGGATGGAGAAGGAACTCCTCCTCGACCCCGCCTTCTTCACCGCCCTGGCCGGGGACTCCCGCGTGGACGTCCTCACCAAACGCGGCACCCGCCACAACGAACTGACCCGCCACCGCTACGACGCAGTCCTCCGCAAGAGCACCGAACAACCCCCGCACCCCCCGGCCATCGACTGGACGACGCTAGACGGCTTCGTTGACCTGCGGCGTGTCGTTGTTATGGAGGCCCCGATAACAACGACACGCCGCAGGTCGACGGAGGAGGGCGGGCGGTTGCGGGTGCGGGGGATTCCCGACCCGAGGTCGTCGGGCGAGGTCGCCGCGCTGCGCGTGCTGCGCGACGGCGGATCGGCGGACGAGGCGCGGGAGGCGCTCGGCGCCGCCGAAGGGGTCGAGCCGGAGACGCTCTACGCGCTGTTCCCGGGCGTCGTGCTCACCCCGTCGGAGCGGCCCGGGTGCTATGACGCCGTGTTCGGCGGGGGAGCGGCGTGCCTCCCGGCGGAGCCGGGGCGCGCGCCCGCGTCCTATGCGAACGACCCGGTCGCCGCGCGCGACCACGGGGTGCTGGCCGCGCGGGTCCGGGAGGGCCTCAAGGCGCGCCTGCCCGGCTACATGGTGCCGAGCGCGATCATGACGCTGACCGCGCTGCCGCTCACCGTCAACGGCAAGCTCGACCGGCGCGCCCTCCCCGACCCGGGGCAGGACGGCCCGCGCAAGGCCGGCCGCGCCCCGCGGACCCCCGTCGAACGCCTGCTGTGCACGCTGTTCGCCGAGGTGCTGGACGCCCCCGGCGCCGGCGTCGACGACGACTTCTTCGACCTCGGCGGGCACTCCCTGCTCGCGACGCGGCTCGTCGGGAGGGCCCGCGCGGTGCTGGGCGCCGAGCTGGCGATCCGCGACCTGTTCGAGGCGCCGACCGTCGCGGAGCTGGCGGGCCGCCTGCACCGCGGCGCGGACGCGGCGGCCCGGCCGGCGCTGGAGCCGAGGCCGCGGCCCGAGCGCGTCCCGCTGTCGTCCGCGCAGCGCCGCCTGTGGCTGCTCGACCAGCTGCTCCGCGAGGACGACGGGCCGCGCGGCGCGTACCACCTGCCGCTCGCGGTGCGCCTCCGCGGCGACCTCGACCTCGCCGCGCTCGAAGCGGCGATCGGCGACGTCACCGCCCGGCACGAGAGCCTCCGCACGGTCTTCGCCGAGCACGACGGCGTCCCCTACCAGCGGATCCTCGGCCCGGACGAGGCGCGTCCCGTCCTGGAGGTCGCCGCGTGCGCGCCCGAGGACGTCATCGCCAGGCCGTTCGACCTGGCCGAGGACGTCCCGCTGCGGGTCGCGGTCTTCCCGGAGGGCGACCGCGAGCACCTGCTGCTCGCCGTGTTCCACCACATCGCGTTCGACGAATGGTCGTTCGGGCCGTTCGCCCGCGACGTCGCCGAGGCGTACGCGGCGCGGCTCGGCGGGGCGGCCCCGGCGTGGGAGCCGCCGCCCGTCCAGTACGCCGACCACGCGCTCTGGCAGCGCGAGCTGCTCGGCGACCCCCTCGACCCCGGCAGCGTCCACGCCCGGCAGCTCGACCACTGGGCCCGCGCCCTCGCGGACCTCCCCGAGGAGATCCCGCTCCCGGTGGACCGGCCGCGCCCCGGCACCGCCGGGCAGCGCGGCGGGACGCTGGCCGCCGACCTGCCGCCCGGCCTGGCGCCGAGGCTGCGCCGCGTGGCGCGCGACGGGAACGCCAGCATGTTCATGGTCTGCCAGGCCGCCGTGGCCGCGCTGCTGCACCGGACGGGCGCCGGCGACGACGTCCCGCTCGGCGCCCCCGTCGCCGGGCGCACCGAGGAGGCCGCGCGCGACCTCGTCGGCTTCTTCGTCAACACGCTCGTCCTGCGCGCCGACGTGTCCGGCGACCCGGTGTTCGCGGAGCTGCTCGCCCGCGTCCGGGAGGCGGCACTCGCCGGCCTCGCCAACCAGGACCTGCCGTTCGAGGCGGTCGTCGAGGCGCTCCGGCCGCGCCGGGCGCCCGGACGCAACCCGCTGTTCCAGGTGATGGTCGGCTACGAGAACCAGGGCGCGGGGGACGTCCGGTTCCCCGGCCTGGAGCAGCGGGAGGCGCTGTTCGGGCCGGGCGCGGCGAAGTTCGACCTGGACTTCATCTTCCGCGAGGGCCCCGGCGGGCTCCGGCTGATCGTCGACTACTCCGCCGACCTGTTCGACCGGGACACGGCCGCCGCGCTGGCGGACGGGCTGATCCGGCTGCTGGAGGCCGTCGCGGACGATCCGGGCGTGCGGGTCGGCGCACTGCCCGCCGTGCTCACTGCCCGCGCCGTGACACCGGAGGCGGTCCCGGAGGCGGCCCGCCGGGACGACGGGCGGGAGGCCGTGCTCTGCCGGATCTTCGCCGAGGAGCTGGGCGTCCCGGACGTCGGCCCGGACGACGACTTCTTCGACCTCGGCGGCCATTCGCTGCTCGCGATGAAGCTCGTCCGGCGGATCCGGCGGGAGCCCGGATGCGAGGCGCTGAAGATCGCGACGCTGATGGGCGCGCCGACCGTGGCGGGGCTCCTCGCCCGGCTCGGCCCGGTCCGGGCGGGGTGAGGCGGCTCATACCGGCCGGCCCATTGCATGGTTAGGTGAGGCTAACCTAAGATCCTTGATCAACCCCCTGCGGAACTCCGCGGAACTCGGAAGGACACCGGTCCCCTATGCGCACCATGATGCGGCGCCTGTCCGTCACCGCCGCGCTCGTCCTGAGCCTCGGCACGGTCGCGGCGTGCGGCGGCGACGAGCCCGCCGGCGGCTCCTCCGGCGGCGCGGCCGCCGGGGCGTTCCCGGTCACGATCACCCACAAGCTCGGCACCGCGAAGATCGAGTCCGCGCCGAAGCGGATCGTCGCGCTCGGCGAGGTCGACCAGGACACCCTGCTCGCGCTCGGCATCACCCCCGTCGGCATGGCGGAGCTGACCGGCGTCCAGCCCGACGGCCTGGCCCCCTGGACCGCGCCCAAGCTGACCGGCGAGAAGCCGAAGCTGCTCAAGGCCGGTGAGGCCGGGTTCAACCTGGAGGAGATCGCCGCGCTGCGGCCCGACCTCATCCTCGCCGGCGGCGACTTCTCCATCGACAAGGAGTACGACAAGCTCACCAAGCTGGCGCCCACGGTCGCGTACCAGACCGGCCCCGCCGAGGACACCTGGCAGCAGATCGCCGCGCAGACCGCCAAGGCCGTCGGCAGGGAGGCCGACGGGCGCGAGCTCGTCGGCGCCGTCGACGCGAAGATCGCCGGAGTGAAGACCCGGCACCCGGAGCTCGCCGGCAAGGGCTTCGCGTTCACCAGCGTCTTCCCCAACGGGAACATCGGCGTGATGAAGTCCGAGGACGACACCAGCGTGAAGCTGCTGGAGCAGTTCGGCATGAAGCTGCCCGAGCCGGTCGCGAAGCTGCCCGGTGACGGGTTCGCCGCCGAGCTGAGCATGGAGAAGATCTCCGTCCTCGACGTGGACGTCCTGATCAGCCACTACAACGACGACGCGGCGACGCAGAAGAAGATCGAGGGCAACAAGCTGTTCGCCGGGCTCGCCGTCGTGGAGCGCGGCTCCTACGTGGCGCTCGACCTGAAGTCGTTCTGGCCGCTGCGCACCCCCACCCCGCTCGCCGTCCCGTACGTCGTCGACCAGGTCGTCCCGCGGATCGCCGAGGCCGCGAGCGCGGCGAAGCCCGCCTGATGCCGGCGGAGCGGAGGGGGCCCCGCGTCCACGACGTGGTCGGGATCGGCTTCGGCCCGTCCAACCTCGCGCTCGCCGTCGCCCTCGCCGAGGAGCGCGAGGAGCACGGCGCCGGCGTGGACGCGGTGTTCTTCGAGAAGCAGCCGGAGTTCGGCTGGCACCGGGGCATGCTGATCGACGGCGCCACCATGCAGGTCCACTTCCTCAAGGACCTGGTGTCGCTGCGCAACCCCGCCAGCCGGTACTCGTTCCTCGCCTACCTGCACGACCGCGGCCGGCTCGTCGACTTCGTCAACCACAAGACGATGTTCCCGACGCGGGTGGAGTTCCACGACTACCTCGAATGGACGGCCGCGGCGTTCGCCGACCGCGTCCGCTACGGGACGGAGGTCGTCGCGCTCCGCCCGCACGACGACGAGACCCTCGAAGTCGTCGCGCGGCGGGACGACCGGCTGGAGACGCACCTCGCGCGCAACGTCGTCATCGGCGTCGGGCTCGAACCCGTCCTGCCCGAGGGCGTCCAGGCGGGCGAGCGGATCTGGCACACCGAGGACCTGCTGACCCGGCTGGAGGAGAACAAGGACTGGAACCCGCGCCGGCTCGTCGTGGTCGGCGCGGGCCAGAGCGCCGCCGAGGCGGTCGAGTACCTGCACCGCACCTTCCCCGAGACCGAGGTCTGCGCGGTCTTCGCCCGGTACGGGTACTCGCCCGCCGACGACAGCGCGTTCGCCAACCGCATCTTCGACCCGGAGGCCGTCGACCACTTCTACGCGGCCCCCGGCGACGTCAAGCGGATGCTGCTGGACTACTCGCGCAACACCAACTACTCCGTGGTCGACCTCGACCTCATCGACGAGCTGTACCGGCGGTCCTACGCCGAGAAGGTCGCGGGCGCGGAGCGGCTGCGCATCCTCAACGCCTCCCGCGTCCTGGACGTGCGCGGCGACGCCGGGGGAGCGCGGGTCACGGTGGCGTTCCTGCCCACCGGCGAGGCCGCCGGCCTGGACGCCGACGCCGTCGTCTACGCCACCGGCTACCGCGAGCGCGACCCGTTCGACCTGCTCGGCGAGGCGGGCGGCGACTGCCTCGCCGGCCCGGACGGGCGCCCCGTCGTCGAGCGCGACTACCGCCTCGCCACCGCCTCGGGCCGCGCCTGGGGCGTCTACCTCCAGGGCGCGACCGAGCACAGCCACGGGATCGCTTCGTCGCTGCTGTCCATGACCGCCGTCCGCACCGGGGAGATCGTCCGGTCGATCGCGCGGCGCTCCGCCCGCGTCACCCCGGCCGTTTGAGAGAGAGCAGGCACGCCCGATGACCAACCCGTTCGACGACGCCGACGCGGCGTTCCGCGTCCTCGCCAACGCCGAGGGGCAGCACTCGCTGTGGCCGGCGTTCGCCGACGTCCCCGCCGGATGGACGACGGTCTTCGGACCCGAGTCGAGGTCCGACTGCATCGGCTACGTCACGGCCAACTGGAAGGACATCCGCCCGCGGAGCCTGGCCGGCTGACCGGCGGCGGGCGGCGTCCCCCGCGCCGCCCGCCCCTCCGGCCCGTCAGCTCGCGGGCAGCGACGGCCGCTCCGCGAAGAACCGGCCGATCATCCCGCTCGCGTAGGACGGCCACTCGTGCCCGCCGCCCTGCTCGGTGCACAGCGCGACCACCTGCGGCCCCGGCCCCGTCCCGACGCAGCCGTCGGGACCGCCCGGCACCGGCCACGACAGGGCGGGCAGCTGGTCCACCCAGCGCCAGAACTCCATGACGACCTGGACGGCGAAGAACGGGAAGTGGACGTCCGCGTCCATGTTCCCGCCGCCCGTGTAGGGGACGGACGGGTCCAGCGTCCCGTGGAACGCCAGGACCGACACCGGCTTCCCCGGGGTGCAGCCGATGGCGAGCGCGCCCGACACGACGGCGATCCCGGCGAGCCGCTCGGCGCGCTGGCACGCGTACCGGTAGGCCATCCCGCCGCCGTTGGAGAAGCCGGTCAGGAACACCCGGCGCCGGTCGGCGACGCCCTGCGCCACCAGCGTGTCGATCAGCTTGTCGAGGAAGGACATGTCGTCGATGCCGGCCCACCGGGCGAACGAGCAGCAGGCTCCGGCGTTCCACGTGCCGAGGAACCCCTCCGGGTAGGCGACGGCGTAGCCCTGCCGGTCGGCGACCTCGTCGAGGCCGCTCTGCTTCCGGACGTACTCGGGGTCGTTGAGGCCGCCGTGCAGGGTCACGATCAGCGGCAGCGGCTTCCCGGCGGCGGAGCCGGGTGGGACGTGCAGGAGGTAGGGGCGGTCCCAGCCGCCCATGGCGATGGTGTGCTTCGTCGTTCCTGGGGCGTCCAAGGAGGCCCCGGCGGGCAGGGGGTGGGCGATGAGCGCGGCGAGCACGGCCACGAGCATCGCCGCCCGCGCGGCGATCTTCATGAGGCTGATCTAACGCCCGCGGAGCCGTCCGCGCTAGGCATTCCCGTGCGGAAAAGATCAGCGTTCTTTGGCGGCCGGGTGCGTAGTCGGCGGACGCCCTACGAGCCGGATCCGGACCCCGTCTCCGCGGCCTCGGTGAGCTCCGCGCCCGGCTCGCCCCGGCCGGCCCCCGCGTCCGCCTCGGCCTGCGCACGCTCCGCGTTCGCGAGGTCGCGGTGTCCCGCGGTCAGGATCGCGATGCCGAGGACGATCACGCCGGCGCCGATGGCGAACGGGACGTGGATGTTCGTGTGCTCGACGAGCCGTCCCGCCGCGTAGGGGGCGAGGCCGCCGCCGATGAACCGGACGAACCCGTACGCGGCCGACGCCACCGGACGCTCCACCGGCGCGACCATCATCACGGCCTGCGTGGTCACCGTGTTGTTGACGCCGATGAAGACCCCCGCGACGATCACCGCGACGATCAGCACCGGCCGCGAGTCCACGAAGATCGCGATCACCAGCACGTTCACCGCGAACAGCGCCAGGTTGCCGTAGAGGGTGCGGGCGAGGCCGAACCTGCGCTGCAGCCGGGGCGCGCCGAACACCGCGAACACCGCGACCAGCAGCCCCCACCCGGTGAACACCAGGCCCAGCCTCATCGCGCTCAGCTCCATGGGGAACGGCGCGTAGCCGAGGACGGTGAAGAAGCCCCAGTTGTAGCAGAGCGCGGTCAGGCTCATGATCAGCAGGCCGCGGTGCCGCAGCGCCCTGATCGGGTCGGCGATGGAGGTCTTGCGCACCGGTCTCGGCTGCGGCTTGACGAGGACGACGGTGGCCAGCAGCGCGAGGGCCATCAGCGCGGAGACGCCGTAGAACGGGCCGCGCCAGCTGATGTCGCCCAGCACCCCGCCGAGCAGCGGCCCGACGGCGATGCCGAGGCCGAGCGCGGACTCGTAGGCGATGATGGCGCCGCTGAGCCCGCCGCTCGCCGACGACACGATGACGGCGAGGGAGGTGGCGATGAACAGCGCGTTGCCGAGTCCCCAGCCGGCCCGGTAGCCGATGATCCCGGAGATGCTGCCGGACGTCCCGGCGAGGGCGCTGAACACCACGATCAGCGCGAGGCCCGCGACCAGGGTGCGCTTCGCGCCGATGCGGCTGGACACGAAGCCCGTCACCAGCATCGCGACCGCCGTCACCACGAGGTAGCTGGTGAACAGCAGCGTGACCTGGCTGGGGGACGCGTCGAGGTCCGCGGAGATCGCGGGCAGGATCGGGTCGACGAGCCCGATGCCCATGAACGAGATGACGCAGGCGAACGCGACGGCCCAGACGGCCTTCGGCTGGCGGAACGGGCTCGGCGTCGCCGCCCGCTCCCCGGTAACTGGTTTCATCCGTGCCCTCTGCTGCGGTTCGGGGTTTCGGGGACGCCGAGGGCGGCGCCGGCCAGCCGGTCGAGCGCCGGCAGCGCGGCGGCGATCGCCGCCCGGTCGGCGGCGGGCAGCCCGGCGAGCAGCCCGGCCAGCCGCTCGGCCTGCGCCGACCGCCGCCGCGCCAGCTCGGCGCGTCCCGCTTCGGTGAGGTGCACCGCGACGACCCGGCGGTCGCCGGGCAGCGCGCGGCGCTCCGCCATCCCCTCCCGCTCGAGCCGCGACACCAGCTGCGTCATCGCGGGCTGGGTGACGCCCTCGAACGCGGCCAGCTCGGTCACCCGGCGGGGGCCGAAGCGCTCCAGCGTGGCGAGCGTCGACACGGTCGTCATCGACAGGTCGCGCGGCTGGGACAGCGAGCGCATCAGCGAGTACACGCGCCCGAGGCCCGCGGCCAGCTCCAGCTCGTCGGCGGGGGACGGCGAATCCATGCACTCCGGTGTATCACGGACTTATATGTTTGCCAAGCTAAGTATCTCGCGGGCCGCGGGACGGGGCGAGCCCCCGGCCGGGGGGAGGGGCCCGGCCGGGGGCTCGTGATCCGCGATGGTCCGCGCGGGGTGGTCAGTCCTTGGCGAGCGCCGCCAGCTCCGCGTCGATCGCGCGCTGGTGCGCCTCGGCGTCCTCGCGGGCGCGCTTCGGGCTCCACCGCCCCGTCATGATGAAGATGAAGGGCAGGAAGAGGACCTGGCCGCCCAGGCAGACGTACCACCACGTCCGCCACTGGCCGGGCCCCTCCTCCGACGCCTTCTGCACCTCGGCGCCGTGCTCCTTGAGCACCGCCAGCTGCGGCTGCGCCTTCTGCACCGTCGCGAGACCGGGCAGGCCGACCTCCTTCGCGGCGCGGGCCTGGAGTTCGGGCGGGGCCTGGCCGGGCGGGTACTCGCCCAGCTCGGCGAACACCTGCGGGTGCTGCTCCACGATGGCGAGCGCCGGCGCGGCCTCCTTCGAGGCGACCTGCACCTCGTGCCCGTGCTCCACGAGCGGCGTCACCGACGTCACGACCAGCGGGACGAACGCCGCCGAGCCCGCGACGACGAGCCGCAGGATCCAGCCCCACACCGCGAGGCCGGTCGCGGTGGCGGCCGGGTTGTGCTTCTCGACGGTCTCGGTGAAGCCCGCCATCCACGGCGCGTACGCCAGGCCGCCGAACACGCCGATGGCGATGAACAGCCAGGCGAACTCGTAGTAGCCGGTGTCGGGGTGGACGGCCAGCTGCGCGAAGTACGCCGTGGCGGCGACCGAGCCGATGCCGCCCACCAGCATGAGCGGCTTGCGGACGCCGAGCCGGTCCGACAGCAGCCCCGCCACCACCAGCGCGATCGCGTTGGCCGCCCAGTACCAGTTGGCGAGCCCGTTGGTGCGCTGCTCGCTGTACCCGAACGTGGCGGAGAAGTAGATGACGAAGTTGCCGACGGCCGCGTAGTAGAGCAGCAGGTAGACGCTGATCGCGAAGGCGGAGCCGACGACGTCCAGCCGCATCATCTGCCGCCAGTGCCCGGACAGCTGCTGGTCGGGGTCGATGCCCTTGGCCCGCGCCTCGACCAGCGCGCGGTCCCGCATGCTGACCATGATCTGGTCGCGCAGCGCCGGGGACAGCTCGCGCAGCCCGAGCAGCGCGATGACGAACACCGCCAGGGCGGCGTAGCCGGAGTAGCGCAGCTCGTCCTGCCAGCTGGAGGTGTCGAGCGTCGCGCTGGTCACGGTCGTGACGACGAGGCTGCCGAGCACCGGGCCCATCGTCCAGAAGCCCATCGCGGTGGCCCGGCCGAGCTGCGGCGAGAAGTCGCGGATCAGCGCCGGGGTCGCGACGAGGACGACGCCCTCGATGAAGCTGAGCGCGGCGAACAGCACCAGGAAGGTGTGCTTGCCCGGCGAGTGCGGCAGCGCCAGCACCAGCAGCCCGGCGATCAGCAGTCCGTACACGACGAGGTTCGCGCGGCCCCACCGGTCGGCCAGGCCGGCGAGCAGCGAGGCGAACGCGCCGATGGCGTTGCCGATCACCGACAGCAGGATGAAGTAGGCGAACGACATCGAGTAGTGCGACATGATCGACGTCGCGACGGCGTACTGGATGTAGAGCAGGTAGTACAGGACGATCGTGGTGACGACGACGATCGCGAGATAGCCGTAGCGGCGCCCCGTCTCGGGATAGTGCGGAAGGTCGCGGCGCCACAGCCGGGCGGCGAGACCCGGTGCGGCGGCGCCCTCGGCGGCGCCGGCGTCGGTGGACGAGGAAACGGGCATGCAGGAACTCCTCCGGGCGCTGTTCTCCCCCGAGAACCGGTCCTGACGAGGCGGCGAAGTGCGCCTTCGCCGTCCGTCGTGCGGTCACCGTAATGCTGTGCGGCATGAATGGCAATAATTTCTGCCGTTGAAAACCGACCAGTCGGTATGGTCTCATCTACGTGCGGATACCTGCCCGGGGGCGGCGTGCGGCCGGAGCCCGCCATGCGCGCTCACGAGTGTGCCGCTCCGGCGTCCCTGCGCCATACCGACCGGACGGTACGAGGCTCTGATCGACGCGGGAGACACATTGCGGGTATTCGAGGACGCGGACGTTCCCGGGCTGGCGCTCGACCGGTTCGGAGAGTTCTTCGCGCGGGTCGCGCCCGGCGCGGCCGCCGGGCCGCTGCGCGCGCGGATCGTCGACGGCGGCCGGTCCAACCTCACCTACGAGGTGACCGACGGGCGCGCCTCCTGGATCGTCCGGCGGCCGCCGCTCGGGCACGTCCTCGCGACCGCCCACGACATGGCGCGCGAGTACCGGGTGATGACCGCGCTGGCCGGCACCCCCGTGCCCGTCCCGGAGACCTACGCCCTGTGCGAGGACCCGGACGTGATCGGCGCGCCGTTCTACGTCATGGAGATGGTCGAGGGCACCCCGTACCGGAGCGCGGCCGAACTGGAGCCGCTCGGCCCCGAGCGCGTGGCGCGGATCGCCGACCGGATGATCGACACGCTCGTCGCGCTGCACGGCGTCGACCCGGCGGGGGCCGGCCTGGCCGGGTTCGGCCGCCCCGAGGGGTTCCTCGCCCGCCAGGTGCGGCGCTGGAAGAAGCAGCTCGACGCCTCCCGCAGCCGCGACCTGCCGGCCGCGGACGAGCTGCACGCGCTCCTGGAGGCGAGCCTCCCGGCCGGGTCGGCGCCCGCGATCGTGCACGGCGACTACCGGCTCGACAACCTCCTGGTCGGCTCCGACGACCGGATCGCCGCCGTCCTCGACTGGGAGATGGCGACGCTCGGCGACCCGCTGACGGACCTGGCGCTGCTCCTGGTCTACATGGGGCGCGGGGCCCCGGCGCCCGGCGGGCGGGACGCGTCGAGCGCCCCGGGCTTTCCGTCGCCGGACGAGGTGGTGGCCCGCTACGCCGCGCGGAGCGGCCGGGACGTGGCGTCGATCGGCTTCTACGTGGCGCTGGCCTGCTTCAAGCTGGCCGTGATCTCCGAGGGCATCCACTACCGGTACCTCCGCGGCCAGACCGTGGGGGAGGGGTTCGGCACGGTCGGCGCGGCCGTCGGGCCGCTGCTGCGATCGGGGCTCGCCGCCCTGCGGGACCGTCCCTGAGGAACTGGTCCAACGAAACCGTCCCGGCTCTTCGGCCCTGGTAGACCACGGTACCGCCATCGTGTGTGACACATCACGGACTGTGCGCGCTGTGCATGATGGAGCCGGGGAGCGGCGGTGCCGGCGGGCAGAGAGGGGGGCCCGCGCGTCATCCGCCCCGCACCGGCGGCCCGCCGGACGGTTCCGCGGCGCCCGCCGCGGCGCCGCGGCGCCGTCCAGCCCGCCGGCCCTCCTCCACTCCGCCGCGCGGGAGCCGCGGGCGCCCGATTGACGGGAACGGGACGTTGAAAATATGGTGCACCGACCGGTCGGTATGTGCTGAATTCCATGCCGTCCCCGACCTTTTCCCCTCGTGCGTCCTTCCTGGAGAATTGCCATGATCCCCAGCACGATGCAGGACTTCCCGCTGTCCGTCGCCGCGATCCTGCGGCACGGGGCGCGCGTCTACGCCCGCAGCGAGTGCGTGACCTGGACGGGCGGCGGCCCGCCCCGGCGGACGACCTTCGCGCAGGTCGCCCGCGACGCCGAACGGCTCGCCGCCGCGCTGGCGCGGCTGGGAGTCCGCCGCGGCGACCGGGTGGCGACGTTCTGCTGGAACTCCCAGGAGCACCTGGAGGCGTACTTCGCGGTGCCGGCGATGGGGGCGGTGCTGCACACGCTGAACATCCGGCTGTTCCCCGAGCAGCTCGCGCACATCATCAACCACGCCGACGACCAGGTCGTCATCGTGGACGACAGCCTCGTCCCGCTGCTGGCGCGGGTCGTGCGCGACCTTCCGGCCGTCGAGGCGTTCGTGGTGGTCGGCGACGGCGACGCCGCGCCGCTCGAGGCCAACGGCAACGGCGCGCCCGTCCTGCGCTACCGCGACCTGCTGGCCGCCGAGGAGCCCGGCTACGCGTGGCCCGACGTGGACGAACGCTCCGCCGCGTCCATGTGCTACACCAGCGGCACCACGGGCGACCCCAAGGGCGTCGTCTACTCGCACCGCTCCACGTTCCTGCACGCGATGGCCGTGCAGTCGGCGTCCATGGTCGGCATCACCGAGGCCGACCGCGTCCTGACGATCGTCCCGATGTTCCACGTCAACGCGTGGGGCCTGCCCTACGGCGCGTTCCTGTCCGGGGCGACGCTGCACATGCCCGGCCCGTTCATGCAGCCCGAGCACCTCACGAAGTTCATCGCGGAGGAGCGCAGCACCCTGGCGTCCGCCGTCCCCACGATCTGGAACGGGATCCTCGCCCACGGGGAGCGGCACGAGATCGACCTGTCGTCCCTCCGCTCCGGCACCTCGGGCGGCGCCGCCGCGCCCCGCGTCCTGCTGGAGCGCTTCGAGCAGCGCTACGGGCTGCGCATCATCCAGGGCTGGGGCATGACCGAGACCAGCCCGCTCGGCGGCATGGCGTTCCCGCCGCCCGGCGTCGAGCCCGGCACGGACGAGGACATGCGGTGGCGCCTCAAGTCCGGCCGCGTCGCCGCCGGCGTCGAACTGCGCATCGTCGGCGACTCGGGCGCCGAACTGCCGTGGGACGGCGAGTCCGTCGGCGAGATCGAGGTCCGCGGACCGTGGATCACCGGCGCCTACCACCGCGACCCGGCGCCCGCGAAGTTCGACGGCGGCTGGCTCCGCACCGGCGACATCGGCACCGTCGACGACCGCGGCTTCTTCCAGATCACCGACCGGGCGAAGGACGTCATCAAGTCGGGCGGCGAGTGGATCTCCTCCGTGGAGCTGGAGAACCACCTGATGGCGCACCCCGCCGTCGCCGAGGCCGCCGTCATCGGCATCCCCGACCCGCGCTGGGACGAGCGGCCGCTCGCCTGCGTCGTCCTGCGCCCGGACGCCGCCGCCACCGCCGCCGAGCTCGCCGGCTTCCTCGCCGGCAAGGTCGCCCGCTGGCAGGTCCCCGAGTACTGGACCTTCATGGACGAGATCCCGAAGACCACCGTCGGCAAGTTCGACAAGAAGCCGCTCCGCGCGCACCACAGGAACGCGGAACTGAAGATCGAGCACGTCGAGAAGCCCTGACCGGCGGCGATGCCCTCGGCGCCGCCGCCCGGCGGCTCCGGGGGCCGTCCCGGTTCCGGGGGCCGTCCTGGTTCCGGAGGCCGGGCTGGTTCTGGGGCCCGGCTAGTTCTGGAGGCCGGGCTGGTTCTTGAGGCCGTTGAGGAACAGGTCCACGTAGTGGTCGCTGATGGCCTCGGTCTTCAGGGTGCCGCCGGGGCGGTACCAGACGCCGATCTGGTGGACGGTGCCGAAGAAGAAGTGGACGGCGACGTCGGCGGGGGTGGCGGTGCGGAAGGTGCCCGCGCGCTGGCCCTCCTCGACCAGGGCGCGGAAGCGCTCGTGGTAGCGGCGCCGCTCGGCGCGGACGGCCTCGCGGCGGTCGCGGGGGAGCAGGTGCGTCGAGCGGAAGAAGACCGTGAAGTCGTCCAGGTAGAGGAACGAGGTGTTGAGGACGTCGACGGCGGCGGCGCGCAGGCGCTCCTCGGCGGTTCCGGGGCCGCCCGCGATCTGCTCCAGGTGCGCCATCTGCAGGCCGAGGAGCCGGTGGTAGATCTCGTAGAGGAGGTCGTCCTTGGAGCCGAAGTAGTGGTACATGGCCCCCTTGGTGACGCCGGCGGCGTTCACGATCTCCTGCACCGAGGTGTTCTCGAACCCCTTCTCGGCGAACATGCGGGTCGCCACGGCGAGCAGCCGGTCGGGCAGCGGCAGGTTGCCGGGGATCCGGCCTACGGGCGCCTGCGTCATCACTCCACCTCCGTTCCGGGATTGCCCCCGGGGGTCTCGCGCCGTCCCGGCAACGGCCGCCCGTAGATCGCCGACAGCCTACCGGCGGTGCCGGCGAGGCGCGTGTCGGGACCCGGCGGATCGGCTGTTGACCGGGAGTGCCCGGTGATTCTATCTTCATGGAATCCGACCGGTCGGTATGTGTATTTCGGCCTCGGGGATTCACGCTGATATAGCGGTGAGGTGAGGCTTTGTGTCCGGCTCCTCCGCGAACTTGGAACTACGAGGGGTGACCGTCCGCTTCGCCGGGCTGGTCGCCCTGGACGGTGTGTCGCTGTCCGCGCCGCAGGGCCGGGTCACCGGCGTGATCGGCCCGAACGGCGCCGGCAAGACCACGCTCTTCAACGTCGTGTGCGGGTTCGTCCGGCCGCGGTCCGGCGAGGTGCGCTGGCGCGGGAAGGCGCTTGGCCGGCATCGGCCGCACGACCTGACGCGGCTCGGCATCGCCCGTACCTTGCAGGGCCTGGGGCTCTTTCCCGGGCTCACCGTCCTGGAGAACGTGATGGTCGGGGCCGACAGGCAGGCGAAGACCGGGTTCTGGTCCGGGCTGCTCGCGCTGCCGCGCGCCGACCGCGACGAGGCCGCGCTGCGGGAGCGGGCCACGGCCCGGCTCGCGGAGCTGGGCGTGGCGGGGGAGGCCGGGCGGCTGCCCGGTCAGCTGCCCTACGGCGTGCAGAAGCGCGTCGCGCTGGCCCGCGCGCTGGTCGCCGAGCCCGACCTGCTCCTGCTGGACGAGCCCGCGGCGGGCCTCTCGGCGGCCGAGATGGACGAGCTGGCAGAGCTGATCCGCGGCCTGCGGGGCGGCCCGGCGGTCGTCCTCGTCGAGCACCACATGGACCTCGTGATGAACGTCTGCGACCAGGTCGTGGTGCTGGACTTCGGCAAGGTCATCGCGAGCGGGACGCCCGCGGACGTGCGCGACGATCCGGCCGTGCTCGACGCCTACCTGGGCGAGGAGGTCGCCGGTGCTTGAGGTGAGGGACCTCACCGTCCACTACGGGGCCGTCCGGGCGATCGGCGGCGTGGACCTCTCGGTGGACGAGGGCTCCGTGACCGCCGTGCTCGGCGCGAACGGGGCCGGGAAGACCACGCTGCTGCGCACCGTCTCCGGCCTGCTGCGGCCGAAGTCGGGACGCGTGGAGCTGGACGGCAGGGACATCACCCGGCTGCCGGTCGAGGACATCGTCCGGCTCGGCGTCGCGCACGTCCCGCAGAGCGGCGGCGTCATCACCGAGCTGACCGTCGAGGACAACCTGCGGCTCGGCGGGCTGTGGCGGCGCGACCGGGCGGCGCTCGCGCGGCGGGTCGCCGAGATGTACGAGCTGTTCCCGCCGCTCGCCGAGCGGCGATCGCTCGCCGCGGCCACCCTGTCCGGCGGGGAGCGGCAGATGCTCGCGCTGGCCCGCGCCCTCACCGGCGCGCCGCGGCTGCTGCTGGTGGACGAGCCGTCCCTCGGCCTGGCGCCGCGCGTGGTCGCCCAGCTCATGGCCGTGCTGCGGCGGCTGTGCGACGAGGACGGCCGCACCGTCCTGCTCGTCGAACAGAACGCCCGCAGCGCCCTGTCGGTCGCCGACCGCGCGGTCGTCCTCGACCTCGGCGCGGTGGTGGCGGCCGAGGCCGCCGCGACCATCGCCGCCGACGACCGCCTCCGCCACGCCTACCTGGGGTTCTGATGGTGCGCTTCATCAATCTCACGCTCGCCGGCATCACCTCCGGCGTGGTGTTCGCGGCGGTCGCGCTCGCGCTGGTGCTGATCTGGCGGGCCACCCGCATCGTGAACTTCGCGCAGGGCGGGATGCTGATGTTCACGACGTTCCTCGCCTGGAGCGTCATCGACCACGGCGGCTCCTACTGGCTCGCGCTCGGCGTCGCGCTGGCGTCCGGGCTGGTGCTCGGCGCGGTGATCGAGCGGGTGGTGGTCCGGCCGGTGGAGAGCAAGCCGCCGCTGAACGCCGTCATCGTCACGCTCGGCCTCTACGTGCTGCTGCAGGCGGGCGCGGGCATGATCTGGGGCGACACGCCGCACTCCTACCCGCCCGCGTTCACCATCAAGGGGCTGTCGGTGGGCGGGACGCGGCTGCTGCTGTCCCCGTTCGACCTCTTCGTCATCGGCGCCGTCGCGGCGGTCATGGTGCTGCTGACGCTGCTGTTCGTCCGCACCGACCTCGGGCTGCGGCTGCGGGCGGCGGCGTTCGCCCCCGAGATCGCCCGGCTGCAGGGCGTCCGCGTCGGCCGGATGCTGACGCTCGGGTGGGCGCTCGCCGCGCTCGTCGGGTCGCTCGCCGGGGTGCTGATCGCCCCGTCGGTGTTCGTCGGACCCGCCCAGTTCGACGCGATGCTCGTGTTCGGCTTCACCGCGGCGGTGATCGGCGGGCTGGACAGCCCGGCCGGCGCCGTCATCGGCGGGCTGGTGCTCGGCTGCGCGCTCAGCTACGTGTCCGGCTACGTCAGTTCCGACCTGGTCACGTTCGGCGCGCTCGCCGCGCTCATCACCGTCCTCATGATCAGACCCAACGGCCTGTTCGCCGCGAGCACGGGACGGCGGGTGTAGCGCGGTGGACACCGTCCTGAACGTCCTGCGCCGCTCCACGCTGACGCGGCACACCGCCGGCGCGCTGGCCGCGATCGCCGCGCTGTACTTCCTGACGACCGCGGTCGGCCCCTACCGGGACCTGCAGATCGCGCAGGCCGCCTACCTCACCTGCGCGGTCGCCGGGCTGACCGTGCTGACCGGGCTCGGCGGGCAGATCTCCCTCGGGCACGGCGCGTTCATGGCGGTCGGCGCCTACACCGCCGCGCTCGTCATCGGGCACTGGGGGTGGCCGCTCGCGGCCGTCCTCGCGGCGGCGGCCGGCGTCACCGCCGTCGCGGGCGTGCTGGTCGGCGCGGTCGCCGCCCGGCTGCACGGCCCCTACCTCGCCGGCGCCACCCTCGCCTTCGCCGTGGGCCTGCCCGGCCTCGCCAACTACGCGCCGCTCACCGACCTGCTCGGCGGCCAGAACGGGCTGACGCTCGTCCCGCCGATCCCGCCCGAGTCGCTCGGCGCGGCGTTCCCGCTGGAGCGCTGGCAGGCGTGGATCTCCTGCCTCGGCGCCGTCGCCACGCTGTTCCTGCTCGCCAACCTCGTCCGCGGCCGGTTCGGCCGGACGCTGCGGGCCAGCCGCGACGACGAGATCGCCGCGGCGCTCAGCGGGGTCCGCGTCGCCCGGCTGCGGATCGCCGCGACCGTCGTGTCGGCGGCCTGCGCCGGCCTCGGCGGCGGGCTGCTCGCCGTGGTCGCCACGCTCGCCGCGCCGGGCGCGTTCCCGCTCACCCTCTCCCTCCAGCTCATCGCCGCGATCATCATCGGCGGGCTCGGCAGCCTGCCGGGCGCCGTGTGGGGCGCGCTGATCCTGGTGTACGTGCCGACGTGGGCGTCCGACCTGACGTCCTCGTCCGGCCTGTCGCACAACATCGCCTCGAACCTGCCCCTCGCCATCTACGGCCTCGTCCTCATCGTGGTGACGCTGGCCTTCCCGCGCGGTCTCCAGGGCGGACTGCGCGGCATCGGCGGCGCCGTCCGGCGCCGCGCCGCCATGAGGCGCGACCGGGCTCCCGGGCCGCGCGGTTCCGCATCGACAGCCACATCGGGGCCAACCACCACGCACCCAGGAGGAGCAGATGAAGCGAATGCGGACCAGGGCACTCGCCCTGATGACCGCGGCGACGCTGGCGGCCGCGGCGAGCGGCTGCGGCGGTGACGGCGGGGACGACGGCGGGTCGGGCACGCCCGGCGTCACCGCGACCACCGTCACCATCGGCAGCCACCAGCCGCTGACCGGCCCGGCCGCGCCCGGCTACAGCGCGAACTCGGCCGCCTCGAAGGCGTTCTTCGACTACGTCAACGCCAACGGCGGCGTGCACGGCCGCAAGATCGTCTACAAGTACGTGGACGACGCCTACAACCCGACCCAGACGGTCAGCGTGACGCAGAAGCTCGTCCTCCAGGACAAGGTCTTCGCGATCTTCAACGGGCTGGGCACCCCCACGCACTCCAAGGTGGTCGACTACCTGAACGCCCAGCGCGTCCCGGACCTGTTCGTCGCGTCCGGCTGCGGCTGCTGGGACCAGCCGGACAAGCACCCGCAGACGTTCGGCTGGCAGGTCGACTACATCCGCGAGGGCAAGATCCTCGGCGACCACGTCAAGAAGACGTTCGCCGGGAAGAAGGTCGCGTACTTCTTCCAGAACGACGACTTCGGCCAGGACGGCGTGAAGGGCCTCGACAAGTACATCCCGAAGGCCGACGTGGTGTCCCGGCAGTCCTACCAGCCGGGCAGCACCGACATCGGCGCGCAGGCCCAGGCGATCGCCCAGTCCAAGGCGGACGTCGTCGTGCTGTTCAGCATCCCCACCTACACCGCGCTGTTCCGGCTCGCCGCGCTGAAGCTGAACTACAAGCCGACGTTCGCCGTCAGCAACGTCGGCTCCGACCCGATCACCCTGACCGGGCTGCTGGAGAGCTTCGCCAAGAAGGGCGGCAGCGAGGTCAAGGGCAGCCCGCTCATCCAGGGCATGATCACCGACGGCTACCTGGCCGCGCCCGGCGACGCCTCCAACAGCTGGACGCAGCTGTTCAAGAAGGTGCACGCCCAGTACATCCCGAAGCTGCCGTTCAACGGCAACATCGTCTACGGGATGTCGGCCGCCTACACCTTCGTCCAGACGCTGCAGGCGGCCGGGAAGAACCCGACGCGCAAGAGCCTCGTCGAGGCGCTGGAGAAGTCGCACTTCACCGGGCCGGGCGTCGTCCCGTTCGCGTTCAGCGCCGGGTCGCACGCCGGGTACACCGGCGCGCAGATCGGCAGGATCGAGGGCGAGAACGTCGTGCCCGAGGGGCAGCCGCTGACGACCGACGACGGTGACGGGCCGATCCAGCCGTACACGGCGCAGCAGCCGCAGGCGCCCGCGAACGGCGTCCCCGCCGCCGGCTGACGGGTACCGCCGCCGTCCCGCGACGACCGCCCCAGAGGTGCGGGACGGCGGCCCCGCCCGTGTCCGCCCCGCCGCAGGTCGCTTCCCTTCCGTTTGGCTTGGTTTCTCTCCTATTCATGTCGTTAGGCGTCGAAGCCAAGGGGCGGCCCGCGGTTCTCGCGGGAGAGAAGGGAGGGAAAGTGCGGGCCGCGCTTCATGGTCGTCTTGTCCGATCGTGGGGAGGATGACCGGGAGGGGGGTGGCGCGATGCACGAGGCGGGAGGGGCGTCGTGACCCGGGACGGGACCGCCGCGTCCGGGACGCGCCCGGGGGAGCAGGACGCGGACGGGGGACGGGCCGCGTCGGCCGCGCGCGAGATCGTCGCCGCGCTCGCCGTACTGGTCGTGTACCTGGTGTTCACCCACGCGTTCAGCGGGGACCGCGCGACCAGCGACGCGCACGGGCGCGCGCTGCTGGAGTTCGAGCGGTGGGCGCACCTGGACGCCGAGCGCCCGCTGAACGAGCTGCTCGTCCGGCACGGCCGGCTGGGGGCGCTCGCCGCCTGGGAGTACGCGACCACGTACGTGATCGGCACCTTCGGGTTCCTCGCCTGGCTGTGGTGGCGCCGGAACCCGGTCTACGCGTGGGCGCGCAACACGCTGATCCTGGTGACGCTGATCGCGATCTGCTGCTTCGCGCTGTGGCCCGCCACGCCGCCGAGGCTGCTGCCGGGCGAGGGCTACACCGACGTCATCGCGCTGCACCACCCGCCGGCCACCTGGGGCACCGGGGTCGTGTCCGCGGGCGCCAACCCGTACGCGGCCATGCCGAGCCTGCACATCGGCTGGGTCGCCTGGATCGGGGTGGCGGCCGTCCGCGCCCGGTGCGGGCCGTTCTTCACCTGGCTCTGCGCCCTGCACCTGGCGGTGACGGGCCTGGTGATCGTCGCGACGTCGGCCCACTACGTCGTGGACATCCCGGGCGGGCTGCTGCTCGTCCCGGCCGCGGCGGCCGCCGAGCGGGCGCGCGCCGGGCTGGCCGGGAGGCTCCGGCCGCCGGACGGGGCGCCGCCCGCGTCCGGCCGCGGGCAGCGGATGGCCGCCGCCGACTCCTTCTTCCTGCACGTCGAGACCCGGGACCTCCCGCAGGCGGTGGGCGGGGTCGTCGAGTTCGCCGGGCCCGCGCCGCCGGCCGAGCGGGTGCGCGCCGCGCTCGCCGAGCGGCTGCCCCGGCTGCCGCGCCTCACCCTGCGGGTCCGCCCCGGCGGCGCGTTCCGGCGGCCGCGCTGGGCGCGGACCGGCGCCGTCGACCTGAGCCTGCACGTCCGGGAGGTGGACCTGCCGGTACCGGGCCGCCGCGCCCTGGACGGCCTCGTCGCCCGCCTCGCCGCCGAGCCGCTGGACCGCGGGCGCCCGCTGTGGCGCTGCTGGCTCGTCCGCCGCGGGCCGGGCGGCCCGGACGCCGCCGTGTTCCTCTTCCACCACGCCGTCGCCGACGGGCACGGCGCCGTCGGCATCCTGCGCGCGATCCTGGAGCCCGCGCCCCTGGAGCCCGCGATTCCGGACGCCGTGCCCCTGAAGGCCGAGGGCCCGCGCGGCCCCGGCCGGCTCGCGCGCGCCGCCGCCGTCCTGCAGGGCCTGGCCCTGCCCGGCCTCGGCGTCGCCGCCCGGACCGTGTCCGTCCGCGAGACCCTCGGGCCGGAACGCGTCTTCGGCACCGCCACGCTGCCGCTCGACCGGGTCCGGGCGGTCGCGTCCGCGGCCGGCGCCGGCGTCACCGAGGTGCTCCTCGCCCTGGTCGGCGAGGTCGTCGCGGACGTGCTGGAGCGCCGCGGCGAGCGGGCGGACGGCCGGCCGCTGCGCGCCGCCGTCCCGATGCCGCCGCGCGCCCCGGCGCGGCCCGGCCGGGGCCGCACCGCCGTCCCCGGCAACATGGCCGCCGTGCTGCCGCTGGACGTCCCGGTGGACCCGATGCCCGTCCGCGACCGGCTGGCGGCCGTGCGCGAGGCGGCCGAGCGGCGCCGCGCGTCCGGCCGGGCGGTCGCGGGCGGGGCCGCGCTGCGGCTGATGGGCGCGCTGCCGCCGCCCCTGCACGCCCGCGCGGCGCGCGGCGTCTACCGGGCCGGGGCCATCGGTGGGATCGTCTCCCACATGCCGGGACCGCAGTCGCCGACGTCGCTCGCGGGCGCGCGGCTCGGCGGCGTCCACCCGGTCCTGCCGCTCGCCGCGGGCGCGCCGTTCGCCGTGGGCGCGCTCAGCTGGAACGGAGACCTGCACGTCTCGGTGACCGCCGAGCCGCGGGTGCTGCCCGAGGGGGCCGCGTTCCCGGACGGCCTCGTGCGGGCGTTCGAGCGGCTCGCCGCCGCCGTCGGCGCGGGCAGCGGGGCGGGCAGCGGGGCGCAGAGCGGGACGTCCTGATGGCGTGGGCGGTCTGCTTCAGCATGGTCGCGGCGTTCCTGTTCGCCGCGGCCGCCGCGATCCAGTACCGGGCCGCGCGGCGGGCGGTGCACGGCCGCTCGGACGCCGGCGCCGCGCACGGGCTGATCCGCAGGCTGATCCGGGACCCGGTGTGGCTGACCGGGTGGGGGGTGAACCTGGCCGGCTTCTGCGCCCAGGCGATCGCGCTGCACTTCGGCTCGACCGCCATCGTCCAGCCGCTGCTGGTCACCCAGCTCGTCTTCACGATCATGCTCGGCGCGGTCGGCACCGGCCGCCGTCCCGCGCGGATGGACCTGCTCGGCGGCGTCGCCGTGTCGGCGGGCCTCGCCGTGCTGTTCACGGTGCCGGGGGCGATCCCGCCGGAGGGCGAGCCGTCCCGGCCGCGGATCCTGCTCGCCGGCCTGATCGCGGCGCCGGCCGTCGTGGTGCTGTCGCGGGCGGCGTGGCTGCGCGCGGGGCCGGTGCGGGCCACGCTGCTCGGCGTCTGCGCGGGCCTCTGCTTCGCCGCCACCGCGGTGCTGATCAAGCTGACCACCGCCGACCTCGTCGACCGGGGCGTCGCGGCCACCGCGGCCGACTGGCCCGGCTACGCGCTCGCCGGCAGCACCCTGCTCGGGCTGGTGCTGGAGCAGCGGGCGTTCGCCGCGGGATCGCTGCCCGCCGCGATGACCGCGATGACGATGACCAACCCGATCGCCTCCTACCTGGTGGCCGCCCTCGCCTTCGAGACGCTGCCGCCCCGCACCGCCGCGGCGTTCACCGCCGTCTCGTTCAGCGTCCTGCTGCTGACGGGCGGGGTGGCGCTGCTCTCCCGGTCCGCGCACGCCGCCGGGGGGCGCGACGACCCTTCTGCGCTCCCGCCGTGAGGGACTCGACGTGATCGACCGGCGCGGGCTCCTGTCCGGCGGGCTCGGCGCCGCGCGGACGGCGGCCGCCACGACGGCGCGTTCCGGCGGTCCCGCCTACGCGCCCAGAGCCATCCCCGGGCACCGCCCGGGGGGCGGCCGAGACCCCGGGAATGTCGGTGGCACCAGGCAAGATGTGCCCATGACCGAGACACCGGCCCGCACCGAGATCGGCGATCAGGCCGCCTATGCCGCCGCCGTCCAGACCGCCGTCGCGGCCTCCGCCGCCTACTACGGCGAAGGCGACTCGCCGCTCGACGACGACGCCTTCGACCGGCTGGTGCGCGGCATCGCCGCCTACGAGGCCGGGCACCCCGGCGAGGTGCTGCCCGACTCCCCGACCGGCAAGGTCGCCGGGGGAGCGGTGGTCGGCGACGTCCCGCACACCGTCCCGATGCTGAGCCTCGACAACGTGTTCTCGGCCGAGGGCCTGGAGGCGTGGGCGGCGGGCCTCGTCCGCAGGCTGGGCCGCGAGGTCGCGGTGTGGAGCGTCGAGCCGAAGCTCGACGGCCTGGCGATCTCGGCGCGCTACGCGGCCGGGCGGCTCGTCCGGCTGGTGACCCGCGGCGACGGCGCCGCCGGCGAGGACGTCTCGCACGGCATCGGCGCGATCGCCGGGCTGCCGCGGCGGCTGGCCGAGCCGGTCACCGTCGAGCTGCGCGGCGAGGTGCTGATGACGCACGCGCAGTTCGAGGCCGCCAACGCCGCCCGCACGGGCGCGGGAGGGACGGCGTTCGCCAACCCGCGCAGCGCCGCGGCCGGCTCGCTGCGCGCCAAGGACCGCGCCTACCAGGTCGAGATGACCTTCTTCGCCTACGGCGCCCTGCCGCTGGACGGCACCGACGCGGAGACCGCGGCCCGCCTGCGCGACCTGCCGCACAGCGGGATCATGGAGCTGGTCGCCGGGCTCGGCGCGCGCACCACCGCCGCGACGCCCGTCCCCGCCGCCACCGTGGCGACGATCGAGCAGGCCGGCGCGCGCATCGAGGAGATCGCCGCAGCCCGCGCCGGGCTCGACTTCGGCATCGACGGCATCGTGGTCAAGGCCGACGCGGCGGCGGACCAGGCCGAGGCGGGCGTCTCCTCCCGCGCGCCCCGCTGGGCGATCGCCTACAAGCTGCCCGCCGTCGAGAAGATCACCCGGCTGCTGGACGTGGAGTGGAACGTCGGCCGCACCGGCGTGATCGCGCCGCGCGCCGTCCTGGAGCCCGTCGAGCTGGACGGCTCGACCGTCACCTACGCGACCCTGCACAACGCCGCCGACATCGAGCGGCGCGGGCTGATGGTCGGCGACCACGTCACCGTCTACAAGGCCGGCGACGTGATCCCGCGCGTGGAGGCGCCGGTCGTGCACCTGCGGACCGGTGACGAGCGGCCGATCGAGGCGCCGGCGGCGTGCCCGCGCTGCGGCGACGCGATCGACGCCTCGCAGCAGCGGTGGCGGTGCGTGCGGGGGCGGTCCTGCCACGCCGTCGCGTCCGTCCGGTACGCGGTGGGCCGCGACCAGCTCGACATCGAGGGCCTCGGCGAGAACCGCATCGACCAGCTCGTCGACGCCGGGCTGATCACCGACTTCGCCGACCTGTTCGCCCTCGCCCACGACCAGATCGTCGGGCTGGACCGCATGGGCGAGACCAGCACCGCCAACCTGCTCGCCGCGATCGAGGGGGCCAAGGCCAAGCCGCTGAACAAGGTGTTCTGCGCGCTCGGCGTGCGCGGCACCGGCCGGTCCATGTCGCGGCGCATCGCCCGCCACTTCGCCACCATGGACGCGATCCGCGCCGCCGACGCCGAGGCGTTCCAGGAGGTCGACGGCGTCGGCCCGGAGCGCGCCGCGATCCTGGTCGCCGAGATCGCCGAGCTGGCCCCGCTGATCGGCAAGCTCGTCGCGGCGGGCGTCACCATGACCGAGCCGGGCGCCACCGGCCCCGCCCGCCCCGCCGACCCGGCCGGGGCGGCGGGGCCCGACACCTCCGGCCTGCCGCTCGCCGGGCTGTCCGTCGTCGCCACCGGGTCCATGTCCGGGCCGCTGGAGGGCCTGTCCCGCAACCAGGTGAACGAGCTGATCGAGCGCGCCGGCGGCAAGGCGTCCTCGTCGGTGTCGGCCCGCACGTCGCTGCTCGTCGCGGGGGAGAAGGCCGGCTCGAAGCGGGCCAAGGCGGAGAGGCTCGGCGTCGAGGTCGTCACGCCCGAGGAGTTCGCCGCCCGCGTCGCCGACCACCTCTGACCGCCGCGCGGCGGCGCGGCGTCTGACCGCCGCGCGGCGGCGCGGCGGGGGTCAGGCCGTCCGCTCGGCGCGGCCGGTGCGGACCAGCCAGCTCAGCATCAGCATGAGGTCGAGCCGGCCGTCCAGCTCGGAGAACCGCCCGCCGGTCAGCTCGGCGATGCGGCGCAGCCGGTACCGGACGGTCTGCTCGTGGATGTGCAGCCGCTCCGCCGCGATCACCGCGTTGTCGCCGCACTCCAGGTAGGTCAGCAGCGTCTCGGCGAGCGGCTGCCGGCGCGCCGGGGGCAGCTCCAGCAGCGGCCCGAGGACGGCCTCGGCGGTCGCGCCGACCAGTTCGTCCGCGACGAGCGTGGCGAGGGAGGCGATGTGGTCCGCGCAGCGGACGGGGCCGTCGCACGGCAGCAGGCCGCGCTCGGCGAGCGCCAGCGCGTGCCGGGCCCAGCGCAGCGAGACGGCGCCCTGGCCGAGCGGCACGGCCGGGCCGATCGCGGCCGTGCCGAGCCTGCGCAGCACCGGCCACAGCCGGTCCTGGCCGGGGCCCTCCGGGTCGGGCACCACGAGGAACGGGACGGGCGCGTCCCAGTCGGCCAGCACGGCGGGCGGCAGGATCCGCGCCCCGGCGGGGGCCCCGGCGGGCAGCGCGATGAGGGCGATGCTCTTCGGCAGCTCCCAGCGGGCCGCGACGGCCAGCTCGGAGATCGTCTCGGCGGCGGGGGGCGGCTCGGAGACCAGCAGGTCCCGCAGCCGCTCGCGGCGGCGCTCCCGCTCGGTCGCCAGCTGCCCCTGCTGGCGGGCGTACCCCTGGGCGGCGGCGTCGGCGACCCGGGCCAGCAGCATGAACAGCGAGTCGGTCAGCCGGCTCAGCGTCTCCCGCGACCAGCCGAGCCGGTAGGCGTCCTTGATGAACCGCCGGCACGCGACCTGGCTGCTCACCCGCATCGCGTTCTGCAGGGCGGCGAGGCTGCGGCCCTGCCGGGCCTCCTCCTCGCCGAGCCGCATGTACAGCTCGGTCAGCGTGCGCGCGTCCGCGTTCGGATGGTCGACGGAGTCGACGAAGAACGCGACGGTGTCGCTGACCGTCCGCTCCACCCGCTTGGCGTACTCGCCGCTGTCGTCGCCCGCGTACTCCGGCACCTGGTCGCGGATCTCCCGCTCCATCTCGTCGACGGCGGCCTGAAGGTGCTGCCGCAGGAGTTCCGGCAGCTCGGCGGGCATGGGCCCTGGTGTCATCCGGTGTCCGTTCGGCGGTTCGGGGGTGGGAACGAATCGGCCTCACCCTAGGCAAGAACGGGAGGGCTGTCATCACCCGGCCCCGGTCCGCCGCCGGACCGCGGTCAGGACCCGGCGGGCTGCGGGGCCGCTCCCGGGGCGGGCTCCGGCGCGGTGCGGCGGGCCGTCAGGCGGCGTCCGAGGCGCTGCGCCGGGCGTTCGACGTACCGGTGCGTCAGCGCCGCGGACACCAGCACGGCCGCGACCAGCACGACGCCCCAGCCCGCCCGGACGGGGACGGGCAGGTCCCAGGTCTCCCGGCCGGCCGCGTACCAGACCAGCTGGACGACCAGCGGGTGCAGCAGGTAGAGCGAGTAGCTGACCATCCCCGACCACACCAGGAACCGGGGCATGCGGCGGTGGCGGAGCGCGAGACCGGCCAGGAAGGTCAGCCACGCGGCGGCCACGGCGATGGACCAGTCGGGCCCGAGCGGGTTCGGGTTGGCGTGCAGCGCCCAGGACGTCGGGGTCCGCATGCCCGCCACCAGCGTGAGGGCGGGCACGACCGCGACCATCGCCACGGCGGGCCAGCGGCGGAGCCGCCCCTCCTGGATCCCGCGGACCGCGGTCCCGGCGAACATCGTGGCGATGATGCACAGGCTCTCGATGGCGCCGATGCGGCTGTTCAGCACGAGCAGGGTCAGGGCGAGCGCCGCCACCACGACGACCCCGGCCCGCCGCACCGCCCGCCGGCGGCTGAGCATGGCGGCGATGCCGCCCGCGAGCAGCAGCGCGGCGGCGACGACCGTCCCGCCCGGCCACCGGGAGGCCAGCAGCCCGGACGGCAGCGCCACGCCGAGGATCGCCGCGCCCACGCCGAACCCGAGCGCGACCCGGTCGCTGGCGCGGTGCACCCCGGCGACGAACATCGCCGTGATGAGCAGGTAGAAGACCATCTCGTAGGACAGCGTCCAGAGGACGTTGACGGCGTTCGGGACGCCCAGCAGGTCCTGCAGCATCGTCAGGTGCGCGAGGCCGGACGCCCACGGCCGGTCGCCGAGCGCGGCGGGCAGCCCGTAGGAAACGCCGGCCGCGCCGAGCAGCAGCGCCAGCCCGAGCGACACGGCCCACGCCGGGTACAGGCGGAAGAACCGCCCGGCCCAGAAGTGCCGGACGCTGCCGCGCCGCTGCAGCGAGAACGGCACGACGTAGCCGCTGACGAGGAAGAACACGAAGACCCCGTACCGGCCGAAGTCGAACCAGGGGCTGGCGGCGCTGCGCACCTCGGGCAGCAGCACGTCCAGGGAGTGCTCGAACACCACCACCATGGCGGCCAGGCCCCGCAAGGCGTCCAGCCACCCCATCCGGGGAGCCCGCTCCTGGGGAGCGCCGATCGTCGTGTCCGATGGGATCAAGGTCTTCGTCGGCATCGGACGCCACCATAGGGGCCGAACCGTTACCCACTCTAATGAGTGAATGAGATTTTTCTGAGCGTCCGCCCCTTCTGCCTGACTCAGCGTGACGAGGGCCGGACGCCGGGACGACCGGCTGGAGCAGGGCCGCGGCGCGGCGCGGACCGGGGAAACGGAGGATCCCGCCGGACGAGGCGACTGTGACCAACACCACACCGCGGCGGCGCGGCTCAGCGGACGCCCACGACCCCGTACATGAGCGGGTCGCGGGGCCGCGTCCCGCCGGCCAGCGGCGCCACGCCGGGCGGCAGCGGGCGGAACGGTCCGAGGACGCGTGCCACCTCGGCGCGGCTACGCGGGTGCACGGCGGCGCCGCTCGCCTCCCGGTAGCGCCGCGCGGCCTCGGCGACGGCGGCCGGCGCGAAGTCGGCCGTGAGGTGCGAGACGACCAGGGCGCTGCCCGGCGGGGCCGCCGCGGCCAGGGCGGCGACGAGGTCGCGGGCGTCGGGCAGGAAGTGCAGCACTGAGGAGAGCACCAGGGCCATCGGCTCGGACGGGTCGATCAGCCGGCGCACCTCCGGGCCGTCCATGACCGAGGCGGGGTCGCGGAGGTCGGCCCGCAGCGCGCCGATGTTGCCGGCGTCGACCAGCAGCGCGCGGGCGTGCGCGATCACGAGCGGGTCGTGGTCGACGTAGACGACGCGGGTCCCGGCGATGTGGCGCGCGGCGATCTGGTGCAGGTTGTCGGCCCGGGGCAGGCCGCAGCCGAGGTCGAGGAACTGCCGGAGGCCGCGTTCGGCGAGCAGCCGGACCGATGCGGCGAGGAAGCCGCGGGCGGCGTGCGCGGCCTCCGCCGACTGGGGGAGGACGTCGAGGATCCGGTGCGCGAGCCGGCGGTCGCAGGCGTAGTTGTCCTTCCCGCCGAGGAGGTAGTCCTGGACCCGCGCCTGGCCCGGCCTGTGCAGGGCGAGCGGGGTCTCCGCCGCCCGCGTCCCGGCCGTGGTCATGTCGTCGTCCACCTATCGCCTTCACCGGAAGGAGGAGTGCAATGGCTCCCCTCCGACGGTAGGCGGCGCGGCGGGGGAGCGCGTCACCGGGCCCGGCGGGCGGTCCGGGAACCGGACGCCCGGGTGGCCGCATGGGGCCAACCGCGTTTGGCGGCTCTCCGCCGGGCGGGGAGGGCGCGGGCGACGGGCATCAGGAACGCGGCGGCCGAACGGACCGTCGCCGCGCGCTCACCCGGCCGCGCGGACGCGGCCGGCGGGTGGCCGTTTCCGGCCATGACTCGGCTTTGACCGAAATGGTCGACCCTTGGTGGAAATCCGTTCGGCGTCCCGTTCAGCCGCCCTGGCCGGGATCCCGCCACATGGGCCAGACCGGCGGGCAGCCGCGGCCCGGCAGGGCCAGCTCGCGGGTCACCCGGAACCCGAACCGCTCGTAGTAGGGGACGTTGCTCTCCTTCGAGCTCTCGAGGTAGGCGGGGACGCCCTCGGCGTCGCAGCGGTCGAGCCGGGACCGCAGCAGCGCGCCGCCGAGCCCGCGGCCCTGCGCCGGGGGATCGGCGCCGAGCACCGACAGGTACCAGTGCGGCTCCCGCGGATGGTGCCGCTCGATCTCCCCGAGCGCGCGCAGCGTGCTCGGGACCCGGGCGCCGAGGATCCGCAGCAGCGGCACCGCCTGCGCCGCCTGCAGCCGGACGGGCACCCGCCACCGGCCGGGCGGGTCCCACAGCGCGGCGGCCTCGGTCGCGCCGTCCCGGCCGGTGGCCTCGGTGGCGCCGTGCCGCAGGTGCACCCGCCGCAGCAGCACCTCGAACAGGCCGGTGAGCCGCCGCACCCGGGACGCGTCGTCCGGCAGCAGCCAGCGCCAGACCGGGTCGTCGTCGAAGGCGCGGCCGAGGAGCGCGGCGATCGGCGCGGCGTCGGCCTCCGCGGCCGTGCGGACGAGCGGGGACGGCTGGGAAGGGGATGTCATGACGCGGCCTCCTGGAGGGACGCGCCGATCTTCACCGCGCGTCCGGCCCCGCGTCAAGGAGCCGGATCACATCCCCGTGGCGTGGGCGCGGTCAGCCGCAGCGGCGCCGGCGCTCCGCGCGCGGGCGGGTCAGCTCCTCCAGGACGAGGGACGCGCCCGCCCCCACCAGCCAGAAGTCCTTGGCGAGCGGGATGCCCTGCTGGGTGGGGCGTACGCCGCCCTCCTCCCGCATGCCCGGCAGCCGCAGGTAGAGGCCGGCCAGCCCGGCGGAGAACGCGGTGAGCGCCGCGCCCGCCACCAGCGAGGGCACGAACGGCGCCATCAGCGCGGCGCCGAGCCCCATCTCGGCCCGGCCGAGGGCCTGGGTGAAGGTCCTGGGGTCCTGCGACCCGAGGAACGGGTAGGCGGCCTTCGCCATACCGTGGGTCTGTTCGGCCGATTCGTCCAGGGCCTGGAGCTTCGACAGGCCCGAGTTCAGGACGAACGCCCCCACGGCGAGGCGGACCGGCATCTGGTGGACGCGAGCAAGAAGACGCATCGTTCCCCACATCGATCGGGAGAGTCCGGGCGCTGGCATCATTCCCGCCGCCCGCGCCGTACACCTGCCGGCGGGTCAAGTCTCGGCCTGCCGCGCCCGGCCGCCTAACGGCGCAGGTAGACGCGGATCGCGGTGCCGCCGGGGCCGGTGTGGACGCGGACGAGGTCGGCGAGGTGGTTGACCAGCAGGATGCCGCGGCCGCCGTGCGGGCTCATGTCGACGGGGCGGCGCCCGGCGAGCGGGTCGGTGATCGTCCCGGCGTCGCGGACCTCGCAGACGACCTGGCCGTCCTCGGTCCAGAACCGGGCGGTGCCGGCCCCGCCGCCGTGCAGGCAGGAGTTCGCGGCCAGCTCGCTCACCGCGAGCTCCATGTCGCCCACGGCGCGGGCGTCCAGGCCGAGGCGGGACGCCCAGCGGCAGGCGAAGTCGCGGACGAGGGGGAGCGCGTCGAGGTCGAAGCTCATCGAGGCCGCGCCGCCGGCCGGTTCGGGCAGCGGCCGGTTGTACGCGCGGATCACGCGGTGCGGGGCGTAGTCGCCGCTCGTCCGCTCGCCGTCCCGGTCGATCACGACCGGGTGGGTGGCGCGGGCGTCGGCGAGGGCGACGTCGTCCAGCCCGGCCTCGTCGTAGGGGCACAGGATCGACACGGCGCGGCCCGCGAAGGCGAGGTTGATCAGCGCCTCGTGCTGCGCGCAGGCGGGGTACTCGGTCGCGGTCCGGCCGGGCCACACCGGCTCGCCGATGATCCGGACCCGCACGCCGGCGTGCCGGTCGGCGAACTCGCGGAGGACGCCGGGGATGATGCGCCCCGGGTTGCGCCCCGCCTCGGTCATGTCGAGCCACGTGACCTCGTCGGCGGTTCCGTCCAGCGCGTCGCGCAGCACACCGAGGCGCGGGCCGGGGACCGCCACCGCGACCGGCTCGCCCGCCGCGCGGCCCGCGCGGACGAACGGCACCGTGCCGGCGAGGTACTCCTCGTCCGTCCGGTAGAAGAGCGCCGGGTGGACGAAGGGCCCCCGTGGCGCCACGCCCGGCGTACCGGGCCCGAGGCTCATCGCGCGGTCGCTCCGTCCGAGATCGCTGTGGTCACCCGCATCGGATCGAGGGTACGCGGCGGCGCGCGGCCGTGCGATGCGGACTCATCCGTGCGGCCCCCGAGGTCGAGCGTGATCCGGTCCAGACCGACCGTACCCCCGGCCGACCGGGGAAAACGGGTGAAATGTGCAAAATCTGCCTTTTTGGTCCGGGATGTGGCGAGGGCCTCACCGGTCCGGCAGCAGCGCGGCGTCGACGACGTCGGCCAGCCTGCCGCGCCTGCGGTAGGCGGCGCGCTGCCGCTCGGCCCCCGTCCCGCCCGCGAGGAGGCGCCGGACGCCGCGGGTGACGAAGGCGAGGTCCCCGGCTTCGCCCAGCGCGGGCAGCGCGTGGGCCAGCAGGTCGCCCGCCAGCTCCCGGAACCCGGCGGGACGGCCGGTGCACACGTCCAGGCCCCGGCCCGCCAGGCCGTCCCGCGCGGCCAGCCAGTACGCGGCGCGCAGCATCTCCGGCGGCGGGTCGGGGGGCGGCTCCCCGGCGTCCACCGCGTCCGACGACACCCGCACCAGCGCCCGGATCAGCGCGGCGAGCACGGCGGCGTCGGCGCCGGTCGGGGCGACGTCGGCGAGCCGGACCTCCAGCGTGGGCAGCCGCGCCGACGGCCGGACGTCCCAGAAGACCGTCCCGGTGTCCATCAGGGCGCCGCAGCCGAGCAGCGTCCCGACGAGCTCGTCGTAGTGCGCGGCCGAGGCGAAGAACGGCGGCGGGCCCGCGACCGGCCACCGCGCCCACGCCAGCGCCCGCCAGCAGGCGTGGCCGGTGTCGCGCCCCGCCCAGTACGGGGAGTTCGCCGCGAGCGCGAGCAGCGTCGGCAGCCACGGCCGCAGGTGGTTGCTGACCTGGACGGCCCGCTCCCGGTCGGGCATCTCGACGTGGACGTGGCACGAGCAGATGCTCTGCTCGTCGTCGAGCCCCCGGTAGACGGCCAGGCTCTCGGCGTAGCGGGGGCCCGCGCCGATCGGCGCGGGGACCAGCTCGCCCAGCACGGGCGTCCCGGTGGCGGCGAGCCGGACGCCCTCCGCCGCGGCGGCCGCCGCCATCGCCGTCCGCATCGCGCGGATCTGCTCGCGGAGCTTGCCGAGGTCGTCGCACGGCGAGGTCTTGGCCTCGGCGAGGAACGCCACCAGCTCCGTGGAGGCGCGCTCGCCCAGCGCCGCGCGGGCGCGCCGCACGACCGCGGCGGCGCGGGGGACGACCTCCCGGGAGACGGGATCGACGACGAAGTACTCTTCCTCGATGCCGAACCGCAGGGCCATCCACCACCTCGGCTCGGGGGCGACGCGGCCACGTTCCCCCCGACGGTACGTCGCCGCCGCCGGGCCCGCATCTGGCGGTCGGTCCGTAAACGGAGGTAAGGGATCTTTCTTGACCCTCTTTTGACCCGCCGCCCAGCGGGCAGTGTCCGGGGAGAGGCGCCGACGCGCCCGCTGCGCCGGCGCGGAGGGAAGGTGGTCGCCTTGACCGGATCGACCGTCGTCGGCGTGCTGGCCCTGCTGCTCGCCGTCGCCGTCTTCCTCCTGGTGGGGCTGTTCTACCTGGGGGACAAGCGGAAGGGCCCGCCCAACGGCTCCGGATGAGGCCGTCCAGGCGGACCCTCGGCACGTCCCGTGCCGGTGCGTCCCGGGCTAGCGCGCGGGGCCGGCGTCCACGAAGTACATGCACAGCGCGATGATGTGCGTGACGACGACCACGCCGATGCTGACGAAGAACAGCATCTTGGCGGGGCCGTGCGGGAAGACGCTCCCCGGCTTGAGCTCGCCCCGCTCGCGCTGCCGCGCGGCGATCCGCTCCTCGATGGGAGGACGGCCGAACACGGCCGCCCCTAGGCCCGGGGGTCGTCGACGATGACGTCGGTCATGATGTCCACGGCCAGCGCGACGATGCCGCCGAGGGCGGCCACGGCCGCGCCCACGCCGAACACGATCCAGTCGGGGCCCATGACGAGGCCGACGCCGCCGACGACGAAACCGACGAAGATGATGGCCACGGCGACCCAGGACTTCGGGCGCCCGGCGTGGCTTCCAGTCGACATGTGCTGCGCTACCTCATGAGGGGATCGGTGGGGCGATACGGCGCCGACTCTAGCAACGTCCCTAGCCACAGGGCCTGCCGGGGTGCCTCCTAGATCGTCGCGGCGTCCCCCGCGGACGTCGAAGTCAGACGAAGGCCCCCATTCCGGTCGCCGCGCGGCCGACGATCAGCGTGTTGATCTCCCGGGTGCCCTCGTAGGAGTACAGCGCCTCGGCGTCGGCGACGAAGCGCCCGATGCCGTAGTCGAGGACGATCCCGTTCCCCGCCATCAGCTCCCGCGCCCACCCGACGACCTCCCGCATGCGGGTGGTGCAGTACGCCTTGGCGAGCGCCGAGTGCTCGTCCCGGTACAGGCCCTCGTCCTGGAGCTGGGCCAGCCGCACCACCATGCCGAGCGAGGCGGTCGCGTTCCCCAGCATCTTGACCAGCAGGTCCTGGACGAGCTGGAACTTGGCGATCGGCCGTCCGAACTGCTCGCGCTCCACCGCGTAGTCGCGGGCGATCTCGTAGGCGGCGAGCATCACGCCGGCGGCCTGCCACGCGACGCCGCTGCGGGTCCGGCGCAGGATCGCGGCGGTGTCCCTGAAGCCGTTCGCCCCGGCGAGCCGGTCGGCCTCCGGGACGCGGCAGTCCTCCAGCACGATGTCGGCGTTCTGGACGGTGCGCAGCGCGATCTTGTTCTCGATCCGGGTCGCGGTGAAGCCCGGCGTCCCCTTGCCGACGACGAACCCCTTCACCCGGTCGTCGGCCTCGTCCCGCGCCCACACGACGGTGTGGTCGGCGAACGTGCCGTTGCCGATCCAGCGCTTCGCGCCGTTCAGCACCCAGTGGCCGCCGTCGCGGCGCGCCGTGGTGCGCAGGCCGAGCGCCACGTCCGAGCCGCCCTCCGGCTCGGTGAGCGCGAACGCGCCGATCTTCTCCATCCGCCCCATCGCGGGCAGCCACCGCTCGCGCTGCTCGGGAGAGCCGCACCGGCCGATGCTGCCCATCGCGAGGCCCGCGTGGACGCCGAAGAACGTCGCCATGGACGGGTCCACGCGCGCCATGTCCATCGCGAGGAACCCGGTCAGCAGGCTGCTCGGCCTCTCGCCGGGGCACTCGTCGTACGCCAGGCCCGCGATCCCCAGCTCCCCGTACCGCGGGATCAGGTCGAACGGGAACTCGGCCCGCCCCCAGCAGTCGTCCGCGATCGGCGCGACCCTCGCCTCCAGGAAGCCGCGCACCCGCCCGAGGATCTCCTTCTCCCGCTCGTCGAGCAGTTCCTGCATGTGGTAGAGGTCACCGGGGAGCGCTTCCAGGGTCATGGCGACCCCCTTCCCGGCGGGCGCACCGCTAACCGGCGGCCCCCGCGCGGCGGGTTCTGGTCAGCGGGACCCGGTTCAGAGCCGGATTCGGTCGCTCGCCTACGATCCAGGGCATGACGGTGCCGCCTGAGGAACTCGAACTGGCCGCCGCCTTCCCCCCGGCCGAGCGCGACCGGTGGCGGGAGATGGTGAAGGGGGTGCTGCGCAAGTCCGGCGCGGCGACAGAGGACACCCCCCTCGATGAGATCGAGGGTCTGCTGACCCGCGACTCGTACGACGGAGTGCCCATCGCGGCGCTCTACACCCGCGACGACGCCCCGCCGGGACGCCCCGGGCTGGCCCCCTACGTCCGCGACGTCCGGCCGGACGGGGAGGGCCTCGCCGGATGGGACGTCCGGCAGCGGCACGCGCACCCCGACCCCGCCGCCGCCAACGAGGCGATCCTCGCCGACCTGGAGAACGGCGCCACGTCGGTCTGGCTGCGGCTCGGCGAGGGCGGCCTGCCGGTCGCCGGCCTCCCCGCCGCGCTGCGCGGGGTGCTGCTCGACCTCGCGCCCGTCGCGCTGGACGCGGGCGCCGCGACGGCCGAGGCCGCGGACGCCTTCCTCGCCCTGGCCGAGGAGCGGGGGAACGCGGGCTCCGCGTCCGGGAGCCTCGGCGCGGACCCGCTCGGGCTCCAGGCCCGCACCGGCGCCGCCGGGCCGCTCGACGAGGCGGCCGCGCTGGCCGTCCGGTGCGTCCGCGGGTTCCCCCGGCTCCGCGCGATCACCGTGGACGCCACCCCGTACCACGACGCGGGCGGGAGCGACGCCGAGGAGCTGGGCGCGGCCGTCGCCGCCGGAGTCGCCTACCTGCGCGCCCTGACCGGCGCCGGGCTGAGCGCCGGCGAGGCGTTCGGGCAGCTGGAGTTCCGGCTCGCCGTCGGCGCCGACCAGTTCTCCTCGATCGCCAAGCTGCGCGCCATGCGCCGCCTGTGGGCGCGGGTCGCCGAGGTCAGCGGCGCCGCCGACGGGACGGCCGCGCGGATCCACGCCGTCACGTCGTCGGCGATGATGACGCGCCGCGACCCGTGGGTGAACATGCTCCGCACCACTGTCGCGGCGTTCGCGGCCGGGACGGGCGGCGCGGACGCGGTCACCGTCCAGCCGTTCGACGCCCGCCTCGGCCTCCCGGACGGCTTCGCCCGCCGCATCGCCCGCAACACCCAGACGCTGCTGCTGGAGGAGTCGAGCCTCGCCCGCGTCGTCGACCCGGCCGGCGGGTCCTGGTACGCCGAGAGCCTCACCGAGGGCCTCGCCCAGTCCGCCTGGACGTGGTTCACCGAGATCGAGAGGGCCGGGGGCCTCGGCGCCGCCCTCGACTCGGGGCTCGTCGCCGGACGGCTCGCCGCGACCTGGGCGAGGCGCCGCGAGGACATCGCCCGGCGCACGGCCCCGCTCACCGGCGTCAGCGAGTTCCCCCACCTCGCCGAGACGCTGCCCGAGCGGGAACCGGCGCCGGCGCAGCCCGGCGGCGGCCTCCCGGTCGTCACGTACGCGCAGGACTTCGAGGCCCTCCGGGACCGCTCGGACGCGCATCTCGCCGCGACGGGCGGGCGTCCCAAGGTGTTCCTGGCGACGCTCGGGCCCGTCGCCGTCCACACGGCGCGCGCGTCCTTCGCCGCCAACCTCTTCCAGGCGGGCGGGATCGAGACGGTCGCCGGGCCGCCGGAGGAGTTCGCGGCGTCCGGCGCCGCCGTCGCGTGCCTCTGCTCCAGCGACCGGCTCTACGGGGAGCGCGCCGCGGACGCTGCGCGGGTCCTGCGCGAGGCCGGTGCGGTGAAGGTGTGGCTCGCGGGTAAGGGAACCTACGAGGGGGCCGACTCCAACGTGTACGCGGGATGCGACGCGATCGGGGTCCTGGAGACCACCCTCCACGATCTGGGAGTGAACGAATGATCCCCGACTTCACCGAGATCGAGCTCGGGGCGGCGCCCGCCGCGGACGAGGCCGCCAAGCGGTGGCGCGCCGCCGTCGCCGACGGCGCCGACGAGACCTGGGACACGCCGGAGGGCATCGGCGTCAAGTCCCTCTACACCGGCGACGACCTGGCCGGGCTCGACTTCCTCGACACCCTGCCGGGCATCGCGCCGTACCTGCGCGGCCCCTACCCGGCGATGTACGCCACCCAGCCGTGGACGATCCGGCAGTACGCCGGGTTCTCCACCGCCGAGGAGTCCAACGCCTTCTACCGGCGCAACCTCGCCGCCGGGCAGAAGGGCCTGTCGGTCGCGTTCGACCTCGCCACCCACCGCGGCTACGACTCCGACCACCCGCGCGTGTCCGGCGACGTCGGCATGGCCGGGGTGGCGATCGACTCCATCTACGACATGCGCCGGCTGTTCGACGGCATCCCGCTGGACAAGATGAGCGTGTCGATGACCATGAACGGCGCCGTCCTGCCCGTCCTGGCGCTGTACATCGCCGCCGCCGAGGAGCAGGGGGTGCGGCCGGAGGCCCTCGCCGGGACCATCCAGAACGACATCCTCAAGGAGTTCATGGTCCGCAACACCTACATCTACCCGCCGCAGCCGTCGATGCGGATCATCTCCGACATCTTCGCGTTCACCTCGCAGCGGATGCCGAAGTACAACTCCATCTCGATCTCCGGTTACCACATCCAGGAGGCCGGGGCCACCGCCGACCTGGAGCTGGCCTACACCCTCGCCGACGGCGTCGAGTACATCCGCGCCGGACGCGAGGCCGGCCTGGACATCGACGCGTTCGCGCCCCGCCTGTCGTTCTTCTGGGCGATCGGCATGAACTTCTTCATGGAGGTCGCCAAGCTCCGCGCCGCCCGGCTGCTGTGGGCGAAGCTGGTGAAGCAGTTCGACCCGGGGAACCCGAAGTCGCTGTCCCTGCGGACGCACTCGCAGACGTCCGGCTGGTCCCTCACCGCGCAGGACGCCTTCAACAACGTCGCCCGCACCTGCGTGGAGGCCATGGCCGCCACGCAGGGGCACACCCAGTCGCTGCACACCAACGCGCTGGACGAGGCCCTCGCCCTGCCGACCGACTTCTCCGCCCGCATCGCCCGCAACACCCAGCTGCTGCTCCAGCAGGAGTCCGGGACGACGCGGACGATCGACCCGTGGGGCGGCAGCGCCTACGTCGAGCGCCTCACCTACGACCTGGCCCGCCGCGCCTGGGGCCACATCACCGAGGTCGAGCAGGCCGGCGGCATGGCGAAGGCGATCGACGAAGGGCTGCCCAAGCTGCGCATCGAGGAGGCCGCGGCCCGCACCCAGGCGCGGATCGACTCCGGCCGGCAGCCGGTCATCGGCGTCAACAAGTACCGTCCGGACGTCGAGCAGGAGATCGAGGTCCTCAAGGTCGACAACGCGTCCGTCCGGGCGCAGCAGATCGAGAAGCTGCGCCGGCTGCGCGAGGAGCGCGACGAGGCCGCGGCGCAGGCCGCCCTGGGCGCGCTGACCCGCGCCGCCGGGGCCGCCGAGGAGGGCCGCCGCCCGTCCGGGCCGGACCACAACCTCCTCGCCCTCGCCATCGGCGCCGCCCGGGCCAAGGCCACCGTCGGCGAGATCTCCGACGCCCTGGAGAAGGCGTACGGGCGGCACGCGGCGCAGATCCGTACGATCTCCGGGGTGTACCGGGAGGAGGCGGGCCAGGTGACCGCCATCGAGAAGGCGCGCGCCGCGACCGCCGCGTTCGAGGACGCCGAGGGCCGCCGCCCCCGAATCCTCGTCGCCAAGATGGGGCAGGACGGCCACGACCGCGGCCAGAAGGTGATCGCGACGGGCTTCGCCGACCTCGGCTTCGACGTCGACGTGGGCCCGCTGTTCCAGACCCCGGCCGAGGTCGCCCGGCAGGCCGTCGAGGCCGACGTGCACATCGTCGGCGTCAACTCCCTCGCCGCCGGCCACCTCACGCTGGTGCCGGCGCTGCGCGAGGAGCTGGCCGCGCTCGGCCGCGACGACATCATGATCGTCGTCGGCGGGGTCATCCCGCCCGGGGACTTCGCCGAGCTGCGCGCCGCCGGCGCCGCCGCGATCTTCCCGCCCGGCACCGTCCTCGCGGACGCGGCGATCGGCCTCCTCGACGAGCTCACCGCCGCGCTGGGGCACGTCTCCCCGTGAGGCCGGGGCTCGACGACTACGCCGCCGGGGTGCTGGACGGGTCGCGGGCGTGGATCGCGCGGGCGGTCACGCTCGTGGAGTCGACCCGTCCCGACCACCGGGAGCTCGCGCAGAAGCTCCTGGTGGAGCTGACACCGCACACCGGGAACGCCCGCCGCGTCGGGATCACCGGCGTGCCCGGGGTCGGCAAGTCCACGTTCATCGACGCGCTCGGCACGCGCCTCACCGGCGAGGGCCGCAAGGTCGCGGTCCTCGCCGTGGACCCGTCCTCGACCCGGACGGGCGGCAGCATCCTCGGCGACAAGACCCGGATGCAGAGCCTCGCCGTCGACCCGGACGCGTTCATCCGGCCCTCGCCCACCGCGGGCACGCTCGGCGGCGTCGCCAAGGCCACCCGCGAGGCGATGGTCGTCATGGAGGCCGCCGGCTACGACGTCGTCCTCGTCGAGACCGTGGGGGTCGGCCAGTCGGAGACGACCGTCGCCGACATGGTCGACTCCTTCCTGTTCCTCACCCTCGCCCGCACCGGCGACCAGCTCCAGGGCATCAAGAAGGGCGTCCTGGAACTGGCCGACGTCATCGCCGTCAACAAGGCCGACGGCGACCACGCGATGGAGGCCCGGCGCGCCGCCCGCGAGCTGTCGGGGGCGCTGCGGATGCTGCGCAGCGACGAGCGCGTCCGCGACACCCCCGTCCTCACGTGCAGCGCCCGCGAGGGCACCGGCCTGGACGAGGTCTGGGGCAGGATCGTCGAGCACCAGGAGCGGCTGCGCGAGTCCGGCGAGCTGGAGGCGCGGCGCCGCCGCCAGCAGGTCGGCTGGACGTGGGCGATGGTCCGCGACCGGCTGCTCACCGAGCTGCACGCGCACCCGGACGTGCGGAGGCTGGCGCCCCGCCTGGAGACCGAGGTCGCGGACGGGACGCTCACCCCCGCCCTCGCCGCCGACCGCATCCTGGCGGCGTTCACGCGGGACGCCTGAGGCCCGGTTGTCCAAGGTCCGGGTCGCGGCGGCCCGGGATCCGGTACAAAAGTCGGATGGACGTCATCGCGCTCGACGCTCCGACGGACGCGCAGATCCGCGCGTGGCACGAGGTGCTCGCGGCCGTCCACGCCGCCGACCCCGCGGGGGACCCCGCCCCCGACCCGGACGGGACGGCGCGGCGGCTGCTCGGCGCCGAGCCCGGATCGCGGCAGCGGCTCTGGGCGGTGGCGGACGGCGGGCGGCTGGCCGCGGTGGCGGCGCTCCGGCTCTCCGGCGAGCCCGGCACGGACCGTCCCGGCGAGATCGACGTCCAGGTGCGCCCCGGGCACCGGCGGCGCGGCCTGGGCCGCCGCCTCCTCGCCGCCGCCGCCGAAGGGCTGCGCGCCGACGGGCGCTCCAGCGTGATCGCGCAGGTCCTCGCCGGGACCCCGGCCGTGCCCTTCCTGGAGTCGCAGGGCTTCGAGTGCGTGCTCACCCTGCGCGGCATGCTGCTGCGGCTCGACGACGTCCCCCCGGACCGCGTCGCCCGGCTGCTGGCCGCGGCGCCCGCCGGGTACGACCTCGTCCGCTGGCGGGGCGCCGCCCCGGACCGGTACGCGGCCGCGCTGGCCCGCGCGAAGCACGCCATGGCCGACTTCGCCGAGTACGAGGGCGCCCCCTGGGACGCGCACCGCGTCCGCGAGATGGCCGAGGTCGTCGCCAAGCGCGGCGACGCCCTCTACACCGTCGCCGCCCTCCACCGCGACGCCATCGCCGGCTTCACCGAGATCGTCGTCCCGCACGACTCGGCCGGCCGGGCCGCGCAGTACGACACGGCGGTCGTCCCCGAGCACCGGGGCAGGCGGATAGGCATCTGGGTGAAGGCGGCGATGCTCGCCTGGCTGCGGGACGAGCGCCCCGACGTCCGGGACATAGAAACGGACAATTCGGGCGACAATGCGCACATGATCGCCGTCAACGAGGAACTGGGCTTCCGCACCGAACGCGAGTCCCTGGAATTCCAGGCCCAGACCACCGCCCTCCCCTGATCGGCGCCCCCGCACCTCCCCGTCCGCGACTCGCCGCTGGAGCAGGGGCAGTCTCCAGGGAGGGCCTCGCCCTGGCGCTTCGCCTGGTTATCCACAGGTTCGAGTTCCGGGACGGCGGCCGTGCCGCGGCAGGCATGGTGGGGGCGTCGGCGGGCCGGACGGGTCTCGCCGGGATCGGGGGGCGTGGCATGGGGGAGCGGTTCGTCTTGAAGGTGCCGGACGAGGCCACCGCGCGGTTTCTGGTCGCGACCGACGCGCGTGCCGTCCCGGGGCCGGACTACTTGCGGGACGCGGTCGGCGAGCGCGGCCTGGGACGCGTCGCCGCGGGCCTGCTGGCGTCGTCGCGGCTGACGATCGAGCCGGTGACCGGCATGACCGGGCCGCTGAAGGAGCGGCTGCACCGGCTCGGCGGGTCCCCGGAGCGGTTGCGGGACGTGTTCGGCGCGGCCCGGCACATCACCGTCACGGCGGTCCTGGCGCCGCCCGGCCGGCCCCGCGCCGTGCAGGCGACCCGGCTCGCCGCGCGGGCCCTCGCCGCCGCCCTGCGCGGGGCCGCCGCCGACCTCGACACGGGCCGGGTCCTGCCTCCGGAGGACGGTCCGCCCGCCGAACCGGAGCAGTTCGTCCTCGGCCGCGACTGGGCGCCCGTCTACATCACCCTCGAACCGGGGGACGCGACCCGGGCCCGAGCCGAGACGGCGGGGTTGCACCGGTTCGGGCTTCCCGAGGTGGCGGTGCGGCACGTGCCCTACGCGAGCATGCTCACCGCCGCGAACCTGGTCCGGGGCCTGGCATGGCAGCTGTTCGCGGACCGGGCGGCCTGGCTCGGGCGGGGCGGCGCCGGAGACGCCCACGAGACCGCGGCCGAGCGGGCCGTGAGCGAGGACGACGTCATGCGCTTCTGGGGCGCCGAGCGGAGGCCGGCGCGAGCCAGGCCCGCCAGGGCCGCCCGCGTCAGGCTCGGCTGGACGGACACCGACTGCCCCGGCTGCGGGGCGGCGATCGAGGCGGAGCCCGCAGGCGCCGACAAGGAGGCCTGGTGGGCCGAGTCCGCCGGCCGCGCGATGCCGAGGCTGGTCCGCGCCGCCTCCGGTCCCGCGGCCTGACGACCCGCGCGACGCCCGCCCGAGCGGCCCCGGACCGTCCAGCCGACCTCCGGGAGAGGAAAGGCCGCCGGTGTGAGGAGGGGGTGCCCGGGGCGGTCGCCGCGGGTTGACGCCACCGGGCGTTGCATGCGGGGCGTGCGGGTGGGCTTGGCGGCTGCGCGGGACCGGCGACGTGCGTGTCACCGGCCGCGACGGGGCCCGGCACCCGCCCATCGCGTCGCCTGTGCTCCATGGGGGGCAGGCGGAGGGGACGGGGGGCGATGGTGGGGAATCCGGCCTGATGCGGCATTTGAAAATGTGTTGCCGGAGGTGCCGGTGCGTCGGCAGTCTTGGGGAGGTCCTTCCGGGAAAAGCCCGGAAGGTGGAATTGCCGGAGTATTTCCCTGTAGTTCAACGGAAGAACGCCGCACTGAAGCATTCTTCATCCGGGACCGCGGTCCTCGGTGGGGGAAAGCCCGGTGCGGGTGGTCCGGGTTCGAATCCCGGTGGGGGAGCGGCACACGGGCTGAGGAGGTGACCCGGTGAACGTGCTCGTCCTGAACGCGTCGTACGAGCCCTTACAAAGGGTGGACCTGCGGCACGCCATCCGCATGCTGGTGCGCGAGGTGGCGGTCGTCGAGGAGGCGGAGGAGGGCCTGACCTTCGGCCGCTTCCCCGTGCCGCGGGTCCTGCGGCTCGTCCGGTACGTCGCGATGCGCTGGCGGCACGGCAGGCGCCCGCCGTGGAGCAAGCGCGGCGTCTACCTGCGCGACCGGGGCCGCTGCTGCTACTGCGGCAAGCGCGGGAACACGATCGACCACGTCCACCCGCAGTCGCGCGGCGGCGGCGACACCTGGGAGAACACCGTCCTCGCGTGCGGCAAGTGCAACAACCGCAAGGGGGACCGGACGGTCTCCGAGGCCGGCCTGCGGCTGCTCTGGCGGCCGCGGATCCCCGTCTGGGAGGAGCTCGTGGACCTGTGACGGGGCCCGCGCTCCTCCGGGGGCGCCGACGCGGGGAGGCGCCTCGCGCACGGCGCGGTGCCCGGGGGAGAAGTGGATCACAGGGGCCGGATCGCCGGGGGCGGTCCGGCCCCTGTAGCTTGTGCCCGGATCGGTAGCCCGCGCGTGACCCTGTGTGGTTTCTGAAGCGTCTGAGACTAAATGGGCGATTGTGGTACCGTGCCGCCAATCTGAGCTTTGTTATCTAGGAGAGATCTGTGGCGGCCCTCGATCCAGACGGCAGGACGGCCCGTGCGGCGCGCGGGCGCACGGCGGCGAGGCGGCTGACCGCGCTCGTCCTCGCGGCGGGGCTGTCGGCGGCGCTGCCGCCGGTGACCGGGAGCGCCGCGGGCCTCCCGCAGGAGCCGAAGGATCTCAAGAAGGAGTACGCCGAGCTGAAGGCGCGCTCGGAGAAGCTGTCGAAGGAGTACCGGGGCGAGCTCGTCTCCCTGGAGGAGGCGAAGAAGGCCGCCGTGCGCGCGGGCGCGGACGCGGCGAAGGTCGGCCGCGAGTACGACGCCGCCCGCGAGGGCGTCGCCCAGCTCGCGTCCAGCACCTACATGACCGGCCGGATCGACGTGATCCCGATGATCTCCGCGGCGGAGCCGGGCGCCGCCGTCCACGACGCCGCCGTCATCGAGCACATCAGCCGCAACAACGGCCGCCGCATCCAGAACCTCCGGGCGCTCGACGCCGAGGCGGCGCGGTCGGACGAGACGGCGAAGAAGAAGCTGGCCGCGGTCAAGAAGGAGATCGAGGACCTGGAGGGCCAGCGCTCCCGCGTCAAGAAGCTGCTCGCCAAGTACAAGCCCGAGGTGACGAAGGCGCCCGTCGGCGGCGGCGGCCGGCCCGACGGCGTCAGCGGCGCCAAGTCCCCGATCGCCGGGAACTCGATGACCGCCCGCATGCGCACGGCGCTGGTGGAGATCGACGGGAAGTTCGGCCCGTTCCCGACCATCGGCTGCGCCCGTCCCGGCGACCCGCAGGACCACGGCTCCGGCACCGCCTGCGACTTCATGGAGAGCACCGGCGGCCAGATGCCGAGCGCGTCCGCCCAGGCGCACGGCGACCGCGTAGCCCAGTACGTCATCGACAACGCCTCCCGCCTCGGCATCAAGTACGTCATCTGGAAGCAGCGCATCTACGACATGCGCGGCAGCGGCGGCTGGCGCCAGATGGAGGACCGCGGCAGCGTCACCCAGAACCACTTCGACCACGTCCACGTCTCCGTGCTCTGATCGAGAGCGTGAACTACGACATCGAGCAGCCCTACGGCCCGCCGATCGAGACGACGGTCCGGGTCGCGACCTGGAACGTCTGGGACCGCTACGGCCCGTGGCGCGAACGCGAGTCGGCGATCATCAGCGTGCTCCGCGCGGCCGCCCCCGACGTCCTCGTGCTGGTCGAGGCATGGGAGGACGACGACGAGACGCAGGCCGGCCGGCTCGGCGGCGCGCTCGGCCTCCCGCACAGCGTGTTCCGCGGCGGGGAGTCGGGGGCGCCGCCCGGCGGCCGGTCCGGGGTCGCGGTGCTGTCGCGGTGGCCGCTCGGCCAGGTGGGCGAACGGCGCCTCGGCGGCCGGGCGGGGGCGGACGGCGGCCTCTCCGTCCACGCCAGGGTGGACGGGCCGCGCGGCGCCCTCCACCTGTTCGGCGCCGCCCTCGGCTGGAAACTCGGGCACAGCGCGCAGCGGCAGGAGCAGGTCCGGGCCCTCGGCGGCTACGTGCGGGAGACGACCGGGCGGGACGCGCCCGTCGTCGTCGCGGGCGACTTCAACGCCGACCCCGACTCCGACGAGATCCGCATGCTGACCGGCCGCGCCGCCGTCGCCGCGCCCGGCGTGGTGTTCTACGACGCGTGGGCGACGGCGGGGGACGGCACCGCCGGGCACACCTGGAGCCGGGCCGACCACTGGACGCGGCCCGTGCTGTGGCCGGACCGGCGCATCGACTACGTCTTCTCGGCCTGGCCGCGCGCGGGCGGCGCCGGCCACCCCGTCCGCTGCGAGCTGCTCGGCGACCGGCCCGTCGACGGGGTCGTCGCGTCCGACCACTACGGCGTGCTCGCCGACCTGCGCTACTGAGCGTCGAGGCCGACCACGGCGCCCTCGCCGGCGGACCGGGCGGCGGCCTCGATGACCTCCAGGCCGGTGATCGCGTCCGAGAGGGTGGTGGGCGGCGGCGCGCCGTCCCGGAGGGTCCGCACGACGCCCGCGTAGAACTCCTGGTAGGCGCCCGGCGCTGTGGGCTCGGGGGCCGCTTCGCCGGGGACGCCGAGAACGCCGTGCGACTCGGGCGCGGCGATGCCGTAGCCGGGGTCCTTCGGGGTGAGGCCCGCGCGCAGCTGGTCCTCCTGCGGGTCCATCCCGGAGACCGTGTAGGACGCGCGGCCGCCGAGCACCCGGAGGCGCGGGCCCGGCTGGGCGGCGGTCGCGCTCATCCAGAGGTGGGAGCGGACGCCGCCGGGGTGGGTGAGGGCGACGAACGCGTCGTCGGGGGCGGTCGCGCCGCCGCGGCGGGTGTCGAGTTCGGCGTAGACGCGGCTCGGCCGGCCGAACAGGGCGATCGCCTGGTCGACGAGGTGGGAGCCGAGGTCGAACAGGATGCCGCCCGCGTCGCGGGGGTCGGTGCTCTCCTTCCAGCTCTCCTTCACCTCCGGCCGCCAGCGTTCGAAGCGGGACTCGAACCGCTGGACGCCGCCCAGGGCCCCGGAGGCGATCAGGCGCGCCGCCGTCAGGTAGTCGCCGTCCCAGCGCCGGTTGTGGTATGGGAACACCGGCAGCCCCCGGACGGCGCTCAGCGCGGCGAGCGAGCGGGCGTCCGCCGCCGAGGCCGCCACCGGCTTGTCCACGACGACGGGGACGCCCGCGGTCAGCGCCGTCCGGGCCAGCGGGACGTGCTGCCGGTTCGGCGCGGCGACGACCACGAGGTCGTAGGCGCCCGGCGCGCTCCACAGCCGGTCGGCCCGGTCCACGACGTCCGCCTCCGGGTACCGCTCCCGGGCGGCCCGCTGCCGCTCGGGCGCGCGGGTGACGACCGCGGCCAGCCGAAGCCCGGGGACGGACGAGATCAGCGGGGCGTGGAACACCGAGCCGCCGGTGCCGAATCCGATCAGCGCAACACGCAGGTCCATCCCCCGATCATGACCGATGGCGCGGGCGCGGCGGGGCGGCGGGGTGCCCGCGCGTGCGGCGAGGCCCCCCGCCCACGTAGGCTTTTATCCCGGGGCATTCCGGACGAGGGGGACGCGTTGCCGAAACCAGTGCTGCTGACCGTCGACGACGATCCGGGCGTGTCCCGGGCCGTCGCACGGGATCTGCGCCGCCGCTACGCCGAGTCGTACCGGATCGTGCGCGCCGATTCGGGGCGGGACGCCCTGGACGCGCTGAGCGAGCTGCGGCTCCGCGGCGAGGACACCGCCGTGCTCCTCGCCGACCACCGGATGCCCGAGATGGACGGCGTGGAGTTCCTTGAGCACGCCATGGACCTGTTCCCGTTCGCGCGGCGCGTCCTGCTCACCGCCTACGCCGAGACCGACGCGGCGATCCGCGCGATCAACGACGTCGACCTCGACCACTACCTGCTGAAGCCGTGGGACCCGCCGGAGGAGAAGTTCTACCCGGTGATCGACGAGCTGCTGGACGCGTGGGCCCGGGAGGACCGGCGGCCCCCCGGCCAGCTGCGGGTCGTCGGGCACCGCTGGTCGTCCCGGTCCTACGAGGTCCGCGACTTCCTCGCCCGCCACCAGGTCCCCTACACCTGGCTGATGGACACCGACACCGAGGGCGCCGGGCTGGTCGAGGCCGCCGGGTCCCCGGAGCTGCCCCTCGTGGTGCAGGCGGACGGCACCGCGCTGGCCGCGCCGTCCGACGCCGAGCTGGCCGACGCGATCGGGCTGTCCAGCACGCCGTCCACCGGGTTCTACGACCTGATCGTCGTCGGCGGCGGGCCGTCCGGGCTCGGCGCGGCGGTGTACGGGGCGTCCGAGGGGCTGCGGACGGTCGTCGTCGAGCGGCGCGCGCTCGGCGGGCAGGCGGGGCAGAGCTCCCGCATCGAGAACTACCTCGGGTTCCCCGACGGGGTGACGGGGGCGCAGCTCGCCGACCGGGCCCGCCGGCAGGCCGACCGGTTCGGCGCCGAGCTGCTGCAGGCCGGGGAGGTCATCGCGCTGGAGTCGCGCGGCACCGCCCGGGTGGCGCGGCTGTCGGACGGCACGGAGATCGCCGCGCACGCCGCGATCATCGCCACCGGCGTGTCCTACCGGCGCCTCAACGCCGAGGGCGTGGAGGCCTTCGTCGGGCGCGGCGTGTTCTACGGCGCCGCGCTCACCGAGGCCCCGGCGTGCAAGGACGAGGAGGTCGCCGTCGTCGGCGGCGCCAACTCGGCCGGGCAGGCCGCCGTGTACCTCGCCCGGTACGCGAAGAAGGTGCACATCATCGTCCGGGCGGACGGCCTGGAGCGGTCGATGTCGCACTACCTGATCGAGCAGATCGCGGCGACGCCCAACATCGAGGTCCACACCGGCAAGACCGTGTGCGGCGCGGACGGCGCCGCCCGGCTGGAGCGGCTCACCTTCGCGTCCCCGGCCGGCAAGAAGACGATCGACGCGCACTGGCTGTTCGTGTTCATCGGCGCCGAACCCGGCACCGCGTGGCTGGACGGCTTCGTCGAGCGCGACCCGCGCGGCTACGTGCTGACCGGCCCGGACCTCGTCGCCGGCGGCCGCCGCCCGGCGGGCTGGCCGCTCGCCCGCCAGCCCTACCACCTGGAGACCAGCGTCCCCGGGGTGTTCGCCGCGGGCGACGTCCGCGCGGAGTCGATGAAGCGCGTCGCCTCGGCGGTCGGCGACGGCGCGATGGCGGTCGCGCTCGTCCACCGCTATTTGGAGCAGGCATGAGCGAAGCGAACCGGGGGGTGCGGGGGGTCGTCCCCCCGCAGGTGGCGCGTATGAGCGGAGCGGACCGGGGGGCGCGCGGGTCGTCTCCTCGCAGGGAGCGGGCATGAGCGAAGCGAATGCGGGCAGCGCGTCACCGGAGGAGCTGCGCGGGCTGTTCCTCTTCGAGGCCCTCGACGAGCAGCAGCTCGGCTGGCTGTCGCTGTGCGGGACGGTCGAGGAGTATCCCGCCGACGGCGTGATCTGCGCGCAGGGCGACCCCGCCGAGTTCCTGTACGTGCTGCTGGACGGCGAGATGGTGATGACCCAGACCGTGCGGAGCCACGCGGTCGAGGTCAGCCGGACGGACCGTCCCGGCACCTACGGCGGGGCCGTGCAGGCGTACCTGGGCGACAAGATCGAGCAGAAGTACCAGCATTCGCTGCGGGCGACGAGCCCGGCGCGGGTGTTCGTGCTGCCGGCCCGCAAGTTCGCCAAGGCCGTCCGCAAGTGGTTCCCGATGGCGACGCACCTGCTGGAGGGCATCTTCTTCGGGATGTCCAACGCGCGGCGGATCGTGGACCAGCGCGAGCGGCTCACCGCGCTCGGCACGATCACCGCGGGGCTCACCCACGAGCTGAACAATCCGGCCGCGGCCGCCGCGCGGGCCAGCGCCGAGCTCGGCGACCGGCTGCTCGCCGCGCAGCAGAGCCTCGCCGACCTCGCCGCGCACGGCGTCGACTGCACGCATCTGAGCGCGCTGGTCTCGCTGCGCCCCGCGCTGCCCGCGCCGCCCGGCGGCCGCCGCAGCCCCCTGGAGGTCAGCGACGGCGAGGACGAGCTAGGCGACTGGCTGGAGGACCACGGCGTCGGCGACGCCTGGGACCTCGCCCCCGGCCTGGTCGCCGCGGGGGTCGGGATCGAGCAGGCCGAGGAGGTCGAGGCCGCGGCGGGCGGGCACCTGCCGGCGGCGATGCGGTGGCTCGCCGAGGTGCTGGAGGTCGCGCAGCTGCAGGCGGAGATCTCCGACGCGATGGGCCGCATCACCGCGCTGCTGGACTCCGCCCGCCAGTACTCCCAGCTCGACCGCGCCGCCTACCAGCGGACCGACCTGCGCGGGCTGCTGGACAGCACGCTCACGATGCTGAAGCGCAAGTTCGGCCCGGACGTGACGCTGAAGGTCGACTACGACGAGTCGCTGCCGCCCGTCCCCGTCTACGCGGCTGAGCTGAACCAGGTCTGGACGAACCTGATCGTCAACGCGCTGTACGCGATGCAGGGCTCGGGCACCCTCACCGTCCGCACCGCGCGGGAGAACGATCACGCGCTCGTGGAGATCGGCGACACCGGCATGGGCATCCCGGAGGAGAACATCGACCGGATCTTCACGCCGTTCTTCACGACCAAGCCGGTCGGGCAGGGCACCGGCCTCGGCCTCGACATCTCCTGGCGCATCGTCGTCGGCAGGCACGGCGGCGACATCCGGGTGCGGTCCCTGCCGGGGGACACCCGGTTCGAGGTCCTGCTCCCGCTCACCGAAGCCGCCGCCGAGGACCCGGCCCACTAAGGCCGGCCCACTAGGACCGGCCCGTCAGGGCCGGCCTACTCGAACAGGTCGGGCTGCTCCCTGGTGATCTGGTCGTAGAGCGGCTGGTAGTTGATCCAGCCGACCAGGTCGTTGCCGATCTGCTCGTGGGTGAGGACGGCGTTGTCGTGCTCGATGGGGACGACCTGGCCGGCGGCCTTGGCGAGGAGCTGCACCTGGCACGAGCGCTCCATCGTGATGAACCACCAGGCGGCGGCGTCCACGGTGTCGCCGACGGTGAGCAGGCCGTGGTTGCGCAGGATGACGGCCTTGTGGCCGCCGAGGGCGGCGGCGATGCGCTTGCCCTCCTCCAGGTCGGTGACGACGCCGGTGTAGTCGTCGAACAGGCCGTGGTCCTGGTAGAAGGCGCACACGTCCTGCGTGATCGGCTCCAGCTTCTGGCCGAGCGCGGAGATCGCCCTGCCGTGGGTGGAGTGGCTGTGCGCGGCGGCGACCACCTCCGGGCGCGCCTGGTGCACCTGCGAGTGGATCGCGAACGCGGCCTCGTTGACGGGGTACCGGCCCTCGACGACCTTGCCCTCGTGGTTCACCAGGATCAGGTCGCTGACCTTGATGTGCTTGAAGGACATGCCGAACGGGTTGACCCAGAAGTGGTCGGTCCGCTCGGGGTCGCGGGCGGTGATGTGCCCCGCCACGCCCTCCTCGAAGCCGAACTTCCCGAAGATGCGGAGCGCGGCGGTCAGCCGCTCCTTGCGGTGCCGGCGCTCGTCCGCGACGTCGTCGAACGCGGGCGGCAGCCGGAAGATCAGGTCGGTCGGCAGCTTCTCCAGGAACTCGTCCTCGTCGGACATTCGGCGCACTCCTCGGGCTCGGCTGCCCCCACCGAACACCATCGCCGGGGGTTGCGGCTAGACCGGAGCGGTCCAAGTGACCCGCGTCCGATTGTCCGGACGGGACAACGGGACGGCAGAATGGGAGCATGGAGGCCGGGACGAGCGACCGGTTCCTGCGGCTGCTGATCGAGCACAGCGGGGACGCGGTGCTGCTGGAGGCGACGGTCCGCGCCGCCCGGAGCCGGTCGGAGCTGGTGGCGGCGCTGCCCGAGGAGGAGACCCGGCGGCACGTCCGCGCCCTGGTGGGCGGGGTCCTCGCCGCGCTGGAGGACGGCGGGCCGAGCGGGGAGGTGCTCGCCGCGGCGGAGCGGCTCGGCTCGGACCGGGCGCGGCAGGGCGTCCCCGTCGCGGCGTTCCTGGACGGCTTCCAGGCGGGCCGCGCCCACCTCGTCCGCACGCTCGTCGACGAGGGCCGCCGCCGGGGCGTGCCGGACGCCGCGCTGCTGGACGGCGTGACACGCATCGACGAGATCACCACCGCCCTCGTCCACCGGATGGTGCACGCGCACCGGGTCACCGAGCTGGAGACGACGCGCACCGCGCGGGAGGAGCGCGGCCAGATGCTCCGGCAGCTCCTGCACGGCGAGTCCGTGCCGGTCGCCGCGCCCCTCGACGCGGCCGTCCCGTACCACTGCGTGGTGTCCGACGTGAGCGACCCGGCGGTGGCGGCGCGGCTGGAGACGGAGCTGACCGCCGCGGGCCCGGGGCTGTGCGGGCTGGTGGACGGCCGGTTCGCCGCCCTGGTCGCGCGGCTGCCGGACCCGGCGCCCGGTGCGGCGCGGGGCGGCGGCCCGCTGCTGGTGGCCGCGCCGCCGGCCCGGCCCGCCGGTGTCGCGACGATGTACGGGCCGAGCCGCCGGGCGCTGCGCGCGGGCGCCGCGGCGGGGCTCACCGGCCTGCGTGAACTGGCCGACCTCGCGCTGCTCACCGTCACGGGGGCCGAGCCGGAGCTGGGCGGGCTGCTCGCCGCCGCGTTGCTGTCCGGGCTGGACCCGGCCGAGTCGTTCCACCGGGAGCTGGCGGAGACGGGGCTCGCCTACCTCGACCACGGCGGCCGGATCGGGCCGACGGCCGCGGCGCTGCACGTCCACGGGAACACCGTCAAGTACCGGATGAGGCGGCTGCGGGAGCTGACCGGCCGCCCGCTGTACGACCCGGCGGGCGGGGCGGCCGTGTCGCGGACGGCGAACTGGTGGTGGGCCCTGCACCACTGGCTCGCGGACGGCACGACATGATGGGAGGGGATCACCGGGCGACGGGGACGGAGGAACGGGTGGGCACACCGAGGATCGGCACCGTCATGTGGCCGATGCGGTCCTGGCCGGAGGCGGGGGAGCTGTGGCGGAGCGCCGAGGAACTCGGGTTCCGGCACGCCTGGGTCTACGACCATCTCGCCTGGCGCGGCACGACGCCCTGGTACGACGCGTACACGACGCTCGCGGCGGCCGCCGCGGTGACCTCGCGGGTGCGGATCGGCACGCTGGTGACCTCGCCGAACTTCCGGCACCCCGTGCCCACCGCGCACGCGGTCAAGACGATCGACCACGTGAGCGGCGGGCGCCTGACCGTGGGCGTCGGGGCGGGCGGCACCAGGCGCACCAGCGACGCCGGCGTCCTCGGCGGCGAGGAGTGGACACCGGGCGAGCGCGCGTCGCGCTTCGCCGAGTGGACGGAGCTGCTCGACCGGCTGCTGACCGACCCGGAGACGTCCTTCGAGGGGACGTACTACACCGCGCGGGAGGTCGTCGAGGAGCCGGGCTGCGTCCAGCGCCCCCGCGTCCCGTTCGTCATCGCGGGCAACGGGCCGCGCGGGATGCGGGTCGCCGCCCGGCACGGCGCCGGATGGGTGACCACCGGCGAGGGCGGGGGCGGCGCCCCGCAGGACGTCGTGCGCTCCCGGCTGGCCGCGCTCAAGGGCGCCTGCGAGGCGGAGGGCCGCGAGCTCGACGACCTGATCCTCCTGACGGGCTTCACCGGCGAGCCGTGGCTGGAGTCGCCCGGGGCGTTCGCCGACCTCGCGGGACGCTACGCCGAGATGGGGATCACGGAGGTGGCGCTGCACTGGCCGCGTCCCGGCACGCCGTTCGCGGCCGACATGAAGGTCTTCGAGGCGATCGCCGCCGAGTACGGGGAGGCCCGCTGATGCCGTTCGTCCTGCTGGCCTTCGCGATCGCCTTCGAGGTCACCGCCACGCTGGCGATGCGCGCCTCCGAGGGGTTCAGCAAGCTGGGGCCGTCCCTGATCGTGGTGGCGGGGTACCTGATCTCGTTCGTCTTCATGGCCAAGGCGCTGACGTCGCTGAACGTGGGCCCGGTGTACGCGATCTGGTCCGCGCTCGGGACGGTCGGCGCGTTCGCCGGCGGCGTCCTGCTGTTCGGCGAGCCGGTCAGGCCCGTCGCGATCGCCGGCGCGGCGATCATCGTGGCCGGGGTCATCGTGATGAACCTCGGCGGCGGCGTGCACCAGGGCTGACCCGCCGCCCGCCCGCCGCCCGTGCGCCCGCGCGTCCGGCGTCAGGCGGGCTCGGCGAGCGTGCTGACGCGCTGCTGTTCGAGCTGCCCGCCGATCAGCTCGGTCGGCGTGCAGCCGGACAGGGCGCGGAACTCGCGGTTGAGGTGGGCCTGGTCGTAGTAGCCGCAGGCCGCCGCGGCCTCGGCGAACCCGGCGCCGCCGGCCAGCATCTCGACCGCGCGCCGGAAGCGCAGCACCCGCGCCATCGTCTTGGGCGGCAGCCCCACCTGCTCGCGGAACCGGTGCGTCAGGTGCTTGCGGCTCCAGCCGACGTCGGCGGCGAGGCCCGCGACCGTGACGCCGGGGCCGCCGTCCAGCAGCCGCCACGCCCGCGCCACCTCCCGGTCGGGGACGGGCCCCGCGTCGAGGCGGCGCAGCAGGAAGGCGTCCAGGATGTCGAAGCGCGCGGCCCAGGACGGGGCGTCGGCGAGCCGCTCCACCAGCGTGCGCGCCGTGCCCCCGAGCAGGTCGGCCAGGTCGGCGGCGGCGTTGGCGAGGCGGGCCATCGGGACGCCGAGCAGCGTGTAGGCGCCGAGCGGCGTCACGTCGAGCTGGATGCCGCGCTGCCCGCCGGGGCTCACGTACATGCCGTGGCCGTCGTGCATCCCGGCGACGAACGAGGCGTACGCGCGGTCGCGGACGCCGGGGTCGGGGACGGCCAGGTACAGCGGCGGGCCAAGGTTGATGATCACGACGGTGGTGCGGGTGGGCAGCGTGCGCATCCGGGTGGGGACGGCGGCGGTCTCCCAGTAGCCGTCGTAGGAGCGCAGGAACGGGCGCAGCGCGGGGTGCGGGCGCCCCCGCGCCAGCCACCAGCCGCCCCGGTCGGCGACCTCGACCGGTCTGTCGCTCATGGTCCCAGTCCTACCACGCGGCCCCGACAGGACCGGGCCGGCGGGACGGGGCCCGGCGGGCTACTCGTACACCTGCCCGCACACGGCGATGCGCGCGAGATCGCCCCAGGTCATGGTGGTGATCGTGCGGACGTAGGAGCGCGCGGGCGGCTCCCCCGGGCGGGTGGGCAGCGGCACGCGGGCGCCGTCCGCGGCGTCCCAGCCGCCGAGGCTGCCGGCGACGGCGCACTCCAGGTACGTCGCCGGGTCGAAGTTGAACCAGCGGGCCGGGGTGGCGCGGGCGCCCGACCCGGGCGGGCGGGGCGCGTCCGCGCCGAACCGCGCCTGCGGGCCCGGCGGACGGGCGAGGAAGTCCTCCAGGTCGGCGATCTGGGACAGCAGGACCCGCTCCCAGTCGGCGTACCCGCCGGGCTCGGCGCCGGGGAGCGACAGGTCCTTGCCGCTCCACGCCGGGTCGAAGTCGGCGGGCGGGGCGGTGGACGCGGCGGCGAACATCGCCGCCACGTCGTCGGGCTCCAGGCGGGTCTGGTCACTCAGCGGAGCGCTGATCTTCCACAGGGAGCGCAGGAACGCCGACAGCGACCAGGACGCCGCCCGCGCCTCCTGGCCGAGGTACAGGAAGACGAGGTAGAGGTCGCGGTTGGTGCGGACGGCGGGCCCCGGCGGGCCGTCCACCCAGTAGTCCTGCTCGTTCCGGACGCCGCTCTCCAGGGCCATGACCTGGGCCAAGGCCGATATCCGTGAATCATGGGCGGCCACATGGAAGGTGTTGCCGAGATCGTCCCGGCGCATGACGTCCCACGTTTGCATGCGGCTCCTTCACAGGTCGCGGTGCGGTCTCCACGGCCCCCGCTCAGAAAGTGTCCCATTCCAGGACGGGACCACCAGTAGTGGCCATGTCACTTTCCGGACTCGAAGTCGTGACTTTCCGCTCATGCAATACGGGGCCGGAACGGGTAGGGGCCCGGCCGCCGGCCGGGCCCGCCACGCGCGGGGCGCTCAGTGCTTCGAGCGGTGGATCACCTGGAGCTCGGTGAACCCGTACAGGCCCCACGGGCCGTTCTCGACGCCGACGCCGCTCCACTTGAACCCGCCGAACGGCTGGTTCGGGGAGAGCGCCAGGTGGGTGTTGACCCAGGCGGTGCCGCACTCCAGCCGCCCGGCCACCTCGGCGGCCCGGTCGGCGTCGGCCCCCCACACCGAGCCGGACAGCCCGAAGTGGGTGCCGTTGGCGCGGGCGAGCGCCTCCTCGAGGTCGGTGTACTTCACGATCGGCAGGGCGGGGCCGAACTGCTCCTCGTCCACGATCCGCGCGCCGTCCTCGATGTCGGCGAGGATCGTCGGCTCGAAGAAGTAGCCGGGCCCGTCGATCGGCTTGCCGCCCGCCGCCGCGCGGGCGCCGCCCGCGAGCGCGTCCGCGACCAGCTCCGCCACCCGCTCGTACTGCGGCCTGTTGTTGACCGGCCCGTACTGGACGCCCTCCGCCATGCCGTCGCCGACCTTGGCGGCCTTCGCCCGCTCGGCGAGCGCGTCGACGACGTCGCCGTAGAGCGCCGCGGGCACGTACACGCGCTTGATCGCCGAGCAGACCTGGCCGTTGTTCTGGAACGCCGCGCCGAACAGCCGGTCGGCGACCGCGGCCGGGTCGGCGTCGTCCAGCAGGATCGCCGGGTCGTTGCCGCCGAGCTCCAGCGTGACGCGCTTCAGGTCGGGCGCCGCCGCGGCCGCGACGCGCTTGCCGGTCGCCACGCTGCCGGTGAAGCTGATCTTGCGGGGCACGTCGTGCCCGGTCATCCAGGCGCCGAGCTCGTCGCCGCCGGAGACGACGTTCAGCACGCCGGGCGGCAGGACGTCCCGCAGCACCTCGCCGAGCTTCAGGCTGGACAGCGGGGTGAACGGGGACGGCTTGAGGACCATCGTGTTGCCCGCGAGCAGGGCCGGCGCGATCTTCCACACGCCGAGCAGCAGCGGGAAGTTCCACGGGGTGATCGCGGCGACCACGCCCATCGGCCGGCGGACGACCTCGACCAGCGCGTGGTCGTCGTCCTGGATGATCTCGCGGGGCAGCTCCAGCTCGGCGAAGTACTTCAGCCACACGCCGGCGCCGACGACCTCCATGGTCGCGTCGCCGAGCGGCTTGCCCTGCTCCAGGGTGAGGATGCGGCCGATCTCCTCGGCGCGGGCGAACATGACGTCGGCCGCGGCGAGCAGCGCCTTGCGGCGCACGGCCTCGTCGCGGCGCCACTCGGCGAGGGCGGCCTGCGCCGACGCCATCGCCGCGTCGAGCTGCTCCCGGGAGGCGTCCGGCGCCCGCTCGGCGACCTCGCCGGTCGCCGGGTTGATCACGCCGAAGGTCCCGGGCGCGTCGACGGACGCGCCGTCGATGGTCATCGAGAAGGTCTCGGACACCGTTGATCCTCCGCTCAGGGGTTACCGAACGAGATTCAGTATTCACCCTCGCCGCCCGTCTTGACGAGCGCCGGAGCCCGGAACCTCGCGCGGCGCGCCGGTGGCCGGATGCGGCGGGGTCCGCGACGGAGCCGCCGATCCGAGTGATGATCATCACATGCGACCACGTACCATCACGGTGTTCGCCCTCACCCTCGCCCTCGCCGTATCCGGCGGGGCGACGGCGGCCGCGGCACCCACGGCGTCCCCGCCCGGCCCGTCCGCGCCGCGGCTCGCGGACTCCCGCCCCTGCGCGGGCAAACCGGGTTTCACCTGCTCCTTCCTGACCGTCCCGCTGGACCACCGGCGGCCCGGCGCAGGCAGCCTGAGGCTTCAGGTGGCGGCGGCGGACAACGCCGGCGCGCCCAAGGGCGTGCTGCTGTTCCTGACCGGCGGGCCGGGCCAGCCGGGGGTCCCGTTCATCGACGGCATCTCCGCGCGGATGCCGGAGCTCACGAAGAACTACCGGCTCGTCATGATCGACCAGCGCGGCACCGGCGAGTTCGGCGCGATCGACTGCCCGGGGCTCCAGGCGGCGGTGGGGAGCAGCGACATCGAGCCGCCCCCGCCCGCGGCGGTCGGGGAGTGCGCGGCGGTCCTCGGCGACCGGCGGCACTACTTCACCACCGAGCAGACCGTCGGCGACCTCGACCTGCTGCGCCGGGCGCTCGGCGTCCGGGCGATGACGGTCGACGGCGTCTCCTACGGCACCATGACCGGCGCGGGCTACGCCGTCCGGTACCCGGAGCGGGTGAGCCGGCTCGTCCTCGACTCGGTGCTCCCGCACGCCGACCCGCAGCGCGACGAGATGCTCTACCTGACGGGCCTGCGGGCCACCGCGCGCGTCCTGCGGGACGCCTGCGAGGCCGCGCCCGCCTGCGGGTTCGACCCCGCCGAGGACCTGGCCTGGCTCGCCCGGCACCGCGCGGACGCGGTCCTCGTCTGGGACATGCTGGTGTCCTACGAGTTCCTCGACCCGACCTACCGGAACGACGACTCCCTGCCCGGCGGCCGGGGCGACGCGGTGGCGGCGATCCACGAGGCCCGCCACGGGGACCCGGCGCGGCTCGACGGGCTGCTCCGGATCCTGGACTCCGGCGGCGACGACGTCGCCCACTACAGCTCCGGCCTGCACATCGCGACGATCTGCGGGGACGGCCACTTCCCCTGGGGGACGTCCGAGACCCCGGTCGCCCGCCGCAGGGCCGCGCTGGAGCGGACGCGCACGCACCTGCCCGCGCGGGCCACCTGGCCGTTCACCGCCGACACGGCCGTGGGCAACGGGTTCGTCCAGGAATGCCTGAACTGGCCCTGGTCGCGGCACACCGCCGAGCCGCGCCGGACGGAGATCTCCGTGCCGGTGCTGCTCCTGAACGGCGACCGCGACCTGTCCACGCCGCTCGAATGGGCGCGGGAGGAACTCCGCTACGCGCCCCGCGGCCGGCTCGTCGTGGTGAAAGGGGCCTCGCACTCCATCCAGAACCGGGAACGCGGGACGCAGGGCCGCGAAGCGGTCTACCGGTTCCTGAACGGCTGACGGACGGGCGCCCCCGCGCCGCCGCGGGGGCGCCCGGGTCCGGACGGCCGGAGGCGTCCGGTCAGGAGGCGTAGATGCGGTCCAGGAGGTCCCGGTAGCCGCGCAGCGCCAGGCGGAGCCGCTCGGTGTCGCCGCGGCCGCCGCCCTCCGCCGCGTCCGACAGCGTCCGCCGGTGCCCGGCGATCGCCCGCCCGAGCGCCTCGACCGCCTCGGCGGCCAGCTCGTCGGCCTTGCGCACCGAGCCGCCCGGATCGTCGATGAACGCGGACTGCACCTCGCGCCACCGCTCCCGGAACCGCTCGGTCTCGGCCGGGTCGAACAGCCCGTCCGGGACCGCGGCCGGGGCCGGGCCGCCGGTGGGCGCCGGAGAGGGGAGACCGGCCTCGTCGCGGCCCGCGTTGCCGGGGACCGGGTCCGCCGCGGGCATCGGCTCGGCGGCGGGCATCGGGTCAGGGGACGTGTCGGGGACGGGCTCCGGCGCGTCCAGCACGGCGGGTTCGGGCGCGGGACCGGCGACGTGCGTGTCGCCGGCGGCGACGGGGCCCGGCACCCGCCCATCGCGTCGCCTGTGCTCCATGGGGGTCAGCTCCTCGGGGTCTCGTCGTCGCGGCGCCCGGCCGCCGGGCCGGCGGCCGTCGGGGCGGGCGGCGCCTGGCCGGCGCGCACCTCGCGGGCGGGCTCGTCCGCGGCATGGCGGCCGACCCGCCCCCGGCCGGCCTGCTCCGTGCCGAGCTGCTCCGCGCCGGCCCGCTCCCCGGCGGGCGCGGACAGCAGCTCCTCGAACAGGGCGCGGTAGTGCACCATCGCCTGCCGCAGGTCCTCGGTGGACGCCTCCTTGGACGCGGCCCGACCGCTGATCGCGTGGGCGCGCCGGTAGTGGTCCATCGTGCGGCCGTGCTCCACGGAGAGGTGGGCGACCTTGTCCTCGAACCCGTGCGTCGGGTAGCCGCGCTCGCCCATCACCACCGTGACGAGCCCGTCGGCCTGCTCGACGGCCGCCTCCGGCGCGTCGACGAAACGCTCCTGAACGCGGACCCACTGCTCGCGGTACTGCTCGCGCTTGCGCGGGTCGAGGTCGCGCAGCTCCAGCTCGCCGTGGCGCTCCTCGCGGGAGCGCAGCTCGCGCTCCGCGGCGGCACGGCCGCCCTCGCTCCGCACGGCCCGGTCGTACTCGGGGCCGAACCGCCGCTTGAGCCGCCGCGTCCGGGACCTGCTCCGCAGCAGGTACGCGGCCGCGGCGAGCGCGGCGAGAACGACTACGGCGATGACGACCCATATCGCGGTGGACATTGTCTCCTCCAACGTGCGTCGGATCGAATGAGACCGCGATGCCCGGTCAAAGGCGTTCAAAACGAACCACTACGAAACGGTCAAGCGCCGGGTCCGGCGCGCGAGGGCGGGATCAGCCCCCCGGCGGGCGGAGGCAGAGCAGCCGCCCGACCCGCCGGTCGTCGCCGAAACCGGCGTTCCTGAGCAGCGCCAGGCCACGCGGGTCGCGGCGCCACGCGCACGCCACGTCCACGCCGGTGCGCCGCAGCGCCGCGGTGACCGCGGCCTGCGCCGGCTTCGGGCCGTACCGCAGGCGGACGGCGTCGGTGAGCACCTGCCGGTCGTCGACGGCCTGCGCGGGGAGGGGCAGCATGTGCAGGTAGTGGCCGTTCGGGTTCACCGCGTGCGTCCGGGCGGTCAGCAGGGGCACGACCCGCATGTAGCCGGTCGGCATCAGGACGAGGGAGTCCGGCCCCGCGAAGCCCACCACGTTGCGGGCCGTCCCGACGGCCTGCGCCGACACCTTCCACGCCGGGCGGGACGCGACGATCGATCCGTTGGCGTTCGACCACACCGGCGTCCCGCCCGCCACGATCGCCGTGACGAGGACGGCGGCGGGCGCGGCGGCCGCGAGGGCGGGCACGGGGCCCGCCCGGCCCGGCATCGGGATCCGCACCGCGGCGAGCAGCCCGATCAGGACGGGCGCGGGCACGAGCCACATCGTCCGCCAGAGCACCTGGCCGGCGCCCGTCAGGCGGGCGGCCGTCTCCAGGACGCCGGGCAGCAGCAGGACGGTCAGCGTCCCCGCGACGCCCGCGACGATCAGCGCGGGGACGCCGCGGCGGGCCGTCCAGGGCCCGAGCCACAGCGCGCAGCCCGCGAGCACGCCCGGCGCCGACTGCAGCAGGACCCACCGCCAGCCGCCGGCCGCGTCGTGGACCCTCCCGGCCACGCTCGTGTCGTCGTGGAACAGCACGACCACGAGACCGCACGCGATCGGATAGGCCGCCGCCGCGCACGCGCCCGCGGCCGCCCGGAACCGCCCGGCGGCGGCGAAAGCGGCGGCCGCGGCGCCCGCGACCAGCGGCACGACGAACGCGGCGGACGAGGTGAGCCCCGCCGCGGCGACTCCGGCCGCGGCGAGCAGCGCGAGGTCCGCGCGGGACCGCCGCTCGGCCCACCGGGTCAGGTAGACGAAGAGGAGCGGGAGCAGCACCGACACCAGCACGGCCTTGCCCTGCCACAGGCGCGGGAGGTGGAAGGAGCCGAACGACGCCGCGCTCGTCCCCGTCCACAGCAGGTAGACCGCCGCCACCGCGAAGCAGAGGGGGGCGCGGCGCGGCGCCCAGGCCCGGACGAGCCGCCACAGCGCCCAGATCGCCAGGAACGAGGCCGGCGGCAGGACCACGTACCAGACGAACGACGCGGCGGGGACGCCGAGCAGGCGCGCGACGGCCCCGGCGAGGACCTCGATGGAGGCCACCGGCGGCTCGCCCGCGATCGGGCCCGACGTCCCGGGAGTGAAGACGACGTCCTTCAGCGGGATCCGGCCGGTCGCCGCCGCGGCCACCGAGCGCGAGACGAAGTAGGCGTCGTCTCCGTCGGAGTTGACGATGAACAGCGACGCGACGGCGAACCCGGCGCCGGTCAGCAGCGCCAGCGGAGTCCCCCAGCGGGTCTCGTCCCGGCCGGCGCCCGCCGCGGCCGCGCCCGGCCCGTCGCCGGCGGTCCGGGCACCGCTCCCCGTCCGGCGCAGGATCCAGGCGGCGGACGCGGCGGCGCTCACGATCCCCGGCGCCCACGCGCACCACCACGGGACGCCCGAGTCGTGCAGGCCCGCGCAGGCGCCCGCCGCGACGCCCGCGACGATCGCCACCGCGGCGAGGGCGCGCGGGGCGGTCCGCGTCCGCGGCGGGCCCGGGGGCGGCGGGCCGGTCCACCAGCCGCGCCGGGCGGCGCACAGGGCGGCGAGCGCACAGGCGCTGAGCAGCCACATCGCGAGCAGGACCGAGGTGGGCGGCCGGATCAGCAGGCCGAGATGGTAGATCACGGTCCAGGCCGCGAACGACACGACGATGCCGTCGGTGACGCCGTCCACGAGCCGGGTCGTCCGTGTGGAGCCCGGTGGGCCTCCGCCGCGCGAGACGATCGAGCGGTCCAGCAGCTGCACCATCCGGTTCCCCCTTGTGCGTGCATGCGCGCGCCTGCCGCGGATGCGCCCTGCCGGCGGGGGACCGGGAGCGGCCGGGCGCGGAGCCCTGCGGCGATCTTGTTTATATGCGACGCCGCAACCGGCCAAGGAGTTGACAGCCGAACCCGGGTGAGGCAGAGAAGATCGCTGAACGGGGTCATTAATGCAGATTTACTGCGCTATACCCGTTTCGCATGCTGTCATGGGGGCGCTACCGGAATCATGCGCGCCCAGTGGCGGGCGCGTGCGAATGGATGTGATGCGCGGTGCGCCATGCGTTCGGCTTCGTCCTGGGCGTCCTGCTGACACCCGCGCTGGTCTACGGCGCGGCCTGGGGGTACGTGCAGGCCGGCCAGTCCTTCGACGGCACCGGGCAGGAGATCACCGACCGGACCCGCATCTACGGCGCGTTCGCCCTGCTCGCCGCGGTCGGGCTGGTGATGGGCGTGATCATCCTCGCGCGGTGGGCCTCGCCGCTGGTCTCGCTGGTGCCCGCGCTGGCGCTGCTCGGCTGCACCGCCTGGTTCCTGGTCGACCCCGGCCGCGTCCTCGACCTGCCCGGCAAGGTGCCGCCGGCGGGCGACATGGACGCCGGGCTGCGCATGCTGCTCGGCACCGGCCTGTACGCGATGATGGGCCTCGCCCTGCTGATGCCGGCGTGGGCGCCGCGGCGCTGGAGCTCCCGGCGCGACGACGACGCCCCCGACATGGACTTCTACTCCGCCATGGAGCGCGACGGCAGGCACGCCGACCGGCGGATGCGCTGACGGGCCGGGCCTCCGCGCGAGGGACCCGGCCCGCCCTCCGGCGGCGCCGCTCAGGACCGCCCCACCCAGGTCAGGACTGCTTCGCCTTGGTCACGAACTGGGTCGTGTAGGTCTTCGACAGGTCGATCCGGTCCTTCTGCTCGCCCACCTCGGGGGAGAACTGCGCCAGCACCTTCAGGACGTTCTCCGCCGCGTCCGGCTTCATGACGCCGTCCCCGTTGAACATGCTGATCGAGTCGCCGACCGCCTTCTCGTACAGCTTCGGGTCGCCGCCCGCGTAGTCCGCCGGCATCTTCGCCGCGATCTCCGCGGGCTCGTGCCGCTCGATCCAGCCGAGCGTCTTCACGAACGCGTTGGCGAGCTTCTGCACGGTCGCCGGGTGCGACCGCACGTACGCGCAGTCCATGTACAGCGAGCTGGACGGGTAGAGCCCGCCGAGGGCCGCGCGGGTGCCCTCCTCCGTCCGCATCTCGACCATGACCTCGGCCTTGCCGGTGCTGAGCAGCTTGGCGATGGTGGGGTCGGTCGTCATGCCCGCGTCGATGCCGCCGTTGTCCAGCGTGGAGATGAACGTCTGGCCCGCGCCCGCCTTCACCGTCGTGTAGTCGGACGTCTTCACGCCGTTCCGGACGGCGAGCGCCCGGGTGAGGAAGTCGGTGGACGACCCCGGGCTGGTGACGCCGAGCTTCTTGCCCTTGAACCCGGCCGGAGACGACAGCCTGCCCGCCTTCGACGCCGCCACCATCTCGGCCTCGCCGGGGACGTCGGCCATCTGCACCACGCTCTCCACGCACTTGCCCTTGGTCTGCAGGTGGATCGAGTGGTCGTAGAACCCGACGACGCCCTGCACGTCCCCCGAGATGAGGACGTTCTCGGCCTGCGCGCCCGCGGGCTCGGTGAGCAGCTGGACGTCGAGCCCCTGCTCCTTGAAGTAGCCGAGCCGCTCGGTCAGCTCGGCCGGCAGGTAGATCACCTTGTCGATCCCGCCGACCATGATCTTGACGGTGCCGCCGGAGCCGCCGTCCCCGCCGCCCCGCGAGTCGCGGCAGGCGGACAGGGACGCCAGGGCGGCGAGGGCGGCGAGCGCGGCGGCGCTCGCCCGGACGGCGGTGCTGGGCCTGCTGGTGGGCCGGCTGATGGGCATGGCGGTTCTCCTGACGGGGGTTTCAGATCTGGACGTCGTGGCCGGACACGGCGGGGCGCCAGCGCAGCAGCCGGCCCTCCAGCAGCGTGAGCAGCCACTCGGCGAGCAGGGCCAGCACCGTGATGATGATCATCCCGGCGTAGATCCCGGCCGAGTCGAAGGTGCCCTGGGAGTGGTTGATGAGCAGGCCGAGGCCCTTGTCGGCGCCGGTGTACTCGCCGACGATCGCGCCGATGATGGCGAATCCGAACGCCGAGTGCAGGGAGGCGAGGATCCACGAGGTGGCGCTCGGCACCACGATCGTCCACAGCACCTGGAGCCGGCCCGCGCCGAGGATCCGCGCGTTGTTCACCAGGTTCCGGTCGACCTCGCGGGCGCCCTGGAAGGCGTTGAAGAACACCGCGAAGAACACCAGCACGAACGCCGTCGCGATCTTGGACTGCATGCCGAGGCCGAACCAGATGATGAACAGCGAGGCCAGGATGATGCGCGGGATCGCGTTGACGGCCTTGATGAACGGCGCGCACACGTCCGACAGGAACCGGCTGCGGCCGAGCACGATGCCGAGGACCACGCCGCCGGCCGCGCCGAGCGCGAAGCCCGCGACGGCCTCCTGCAGCGTGACGGAGATCTGCTCCCAGATCGAGCCCTGCGAGGTGCCGTCGGTGAACCACCCGGCGAGCCGCTCCCAGATCTTCGACGGCATCGAGTAGTAGAACGGGTCGATCCAGTGCCGGGCGGCCAGCTCCCACGAGCCGAGCCACGCCGCGACGAGCGCGAACCGGACGGCGTTGATCCCGAGGGCGCGGCGCAGCCCGGCGGTCCGCGCCCGCGCGATGGCGGCCAGCTCGCGGTGGTCGCCCGCCCCGGCCGCCGTCCCCGCCGCCGGCGGCCTCTCGGCGAGTCCCGCGTCACGCGGCATGGCCGGCCCCTCTCTCCCGGGTGATCTGGACCTCTTCGCGCAGCGAGTCCCACACCTCGCGGTAGATGTCGAGGAACGCGCCGGTGAGGCGGACCTCCTCGGCGTCGCGCGGCCGGTCGAGCGGCACGTCGAACGTGGCCTTGACGGTGGCGGGGCCCGCGGTCATCACCACGACGCGGTCGGACAGGACGAGCGCCTCCTCCAGGTCGTGGGTGACGAACACGACGGCGGCCCCCGACCCCGACCACAGGCGCAGCAGCTCGTCCTGCATGAGGCCGCGGGTCTGGACGTCGAGCGCGGAGAACGGCTCGTCCATCAGCAGCACCGACGGCTCGTTCACCAGGGTCTGCGCGAGCGCGACGCGCTTGCGCATGCCGCCGGACAGCTGATGCGGGTAGTAGCCCTCGAAGCCCGCGAGGCCGACCCGCGCGACCCAGTCGCGGGCGCGGTCGCGGGCCGCGCGGCGGGACGCGCCCCGGTAGCGGGGCCCGGCGGCGACGTTGTCCAGGACGGACCGCCACGGCAGGACGGCGTCGTTCTGGAACATGTAGCCGACGCCCTCGGGGATGCCGTCCACCGGCCTGCCGTGGACGAGGACGCGCCCCTCGGACGCCGGTTCGAGGCCGGACACCAGGGACAGGGTGGTCGACTTGCCGCAGCCGGTGGGGCCGACCACGGCGACGAACTCGCCGGGACCCACGCACATGTGCAGGTCCCGGACGGCCGTGTGCACGCCGCCGGCCGACCGGAAGCGCTTGGCGGCGCCGTCCAGCTCGATGACGGGCCCGCCGGGGGGCCGCTCGGGGCTCTCTTCTTCGGACTCTGCTCGTTCGGACTCTGCTCGTTCGGACTCTGCTCGTTCGGACTCTGCTCGTTCGGACACGGCCGCAACGTACGAATCCGCGCACGTCACCGGAACCCTTGCCCGCGATGTGCTCGCAAGCCGCGAATCCCCGCGTTGCGTGCGTTACCGGGGCTTCTGCTCGTTGTGCTCGCGGGGGGCTGGGCGGCCGGGACGGCATCGATTACGGTGACACGTCATGTCCGTCCGGCCCCGCATCTCCTTCGCCCGGCAGGTCCTGATCCTCCAGGTCGGCGTGGTCGTCGTGGTGGCCGTCCTCGGATACGGGCTGGTCGCCTGGATGCTGGACGGCCGGCTGCGCGACCAGTACGGCCAGCGGGCCCTCAGCGTCGCGCGGGCCGTCGCCGTCGACCCGGAGATCCGGGACGCGGTCGCGGCGGGCGACCCCGGGCGCCTGGTCCAGGACCGGGCCGAGCGGATCCGCGTGCGGACGGGGGCGCTGTTCGTCGTGGTCACCGACAACCGCGGCATGCGGCTGTCCCACCCCAACCCGGACCGCCTCGGCGAGCGGGTGAGCACCGACCCGTCCGACGCGCTCGCCGGGCGGGAGGTCGTCCGGGTGGAGCAGGGCACGCTCGGCCTGTCCGCGCGCGGCAAGGTGCCCCTCTACGGGCGGGACGGGGGCGTGCTCGGCGAGGTCAGCGTCGGGTTCGACGCCCGCGCGATCGACCGGGAGCTCGGGCACGTGCTGCGCGAGACGTCGCTGTTCGTCGCCGGCGCCGTCCTGCTCGGCGTGGCGGCGTCCGCGGCGATCGGGCGGCGGCTGAAGCGGCAGACGCTCGGCCTCGAACCGTACGAGCTGGTCGAGCTGGTCCACGAGCGGGAGGCGGTGCTGCACGGCGTCGGCGAGGGCGTCGTGGCCGTCGACTCCGCCGGGCGGATCGCGGTGTGCAACGACGAGGCGGCCCGGCTGCTCGCCGTCACGCCCGAGCGGGGCGCGCCCGCCGGCGACCTCGCCCCCGCGGGGACGCTGCGGGACGTCCTGACCGGCGAGCGCGAGGCCGCGAACCTGTTCGTCACGGCGGGGGAGCGGGTGCTCGTCGTCAACCGGCGGGAGGTGCGCCGCGACCGCCGCGACCTCGGCGCCGTCATCACGCTGCGCGACCGCACCGACCTGGAGACGCTCGCCCGCGAGCTGGACTCGGTCAGCACGCTCTTCGACGCGCTGCGCGCGCAGCGGCACGAGTACGCCAACCGGCTGCACACGCTGTCCGGGCTGCTCCAGCTCGGGCACAGCGAGGAGGCCGCCGACTACATCGGGACGCTGATGGAGGACGCCGCCCACCGCGCCCCCGCGCCCGACACCCTGCCCGACCCGCTGTCGGACCCCTACCTGCGCGCGTTCCTGTCGGCCAAGTCCGCCGTCGCGGCGGAGAAGGGCGTGCGGCTCGACATCGGGCCGGGCAGCTTCGTGCCGGGCCGCGTCGTCGACCCCCTCGACGTGACGACCGTCGTCGGCAACCTGGCCGACAACGCCGTGGAGGCCGCGCGGCTCGGCCGCCGGCGGCCCGCCCGCGTCGAGGTCGAGCTGCTCGGCGACGGGCGCGACCTGCACATCACCGTCACCGACTCCGGCGACGGCCTGCCGGACGGGTTCGGCGACGCCGTGTTCGACGACGGCGTCTCCACCCGCGACACCCTCGCCGGCCGGTCGCGCGGGCTGGGCCTCGGCCTGGCGCGCCGCACCGCCCGCGCCCGCGGCGGCGACGTGACGTTCGTGGACGCCGGGTCGTGCGGCCCGGGCGGGGCGGGGGCCGTGGCGGTCGCCCGCATCCCCGGCGTGCTGGGCGCGGAGGCCGTGCGATGAACGGGCGGGACGATCGACGGGGCGGGGCGATGGACGGGGCCGTGCGATGAGCGGGGCGGACGAGCGGGGCGGGGCGGTGATCGACGTCCTCGTGGTGGACGACGACTTCCGGGTCGCGCAGGTGCACGCGAAGTTCGTGGCGGCGCTGCGCGGCTTCGCCGTCGCCGGGGTCGCGCAGACCGCCGCGCAGGCCCGGTCCATGGCCGCCGAGCTGGCGCCCGCCCTCGTCCTGCTGGACGTCTACCTGCCGGACGCCTCGGGCCTGTCCCTGCTGCCCGAACTGGACGCCGACGTCATCATGGCCACGGCGGCGGCCGACGCCGGCATCGTGCGGGAGGCGCTGCGGCACGGCGCCCTGCACTACCTGATCAAGCCGTTCACCGCCGCCGCGCTGAACGCGCGGCTCGCCGCCTACGCCCGCTACCGGGCGGCGCTGTCCGGCGGCGGCGAGCTGTCGCAGGCCGTGGTGGACGGCGCGGTCCGCGCCCTGCACGCGCCGCTGCACGACCGGCCGGCCCCGCCCAAGGGGCAGTCGCCGGTGACGGCGCGGCTGGTCGGCGACGCGCTGCGGCGGGCGGAGGCGCCCCGCTCCGCCGCGGAGATCGCCGACGAGGTCGGCGTCTCGCGCGCCACCGCCCAGCGCTACCTGGCCGCGCTCGCCCAGGCCGGCCGGGTCGTGGTGACGCTCCGCTACGGCGCCACCGGGCGCCCGGAGCACCAGTACGCGTGGTCGCCCCGGTAGAGCCCGGCGAGGACCTCCTCGATCCCGGACTCGCGGAGCGCGATGTCGCGGACCTCGTGGGCGCGCGCCAGCTCGGCGATGACCGCCGCCGCGTTCGCCGACCGCGGCAGCCGCAGCCACTGCCGCGGCCCCTCCACCCGCTCGGCCCCGATCCCGTCCACGGTGATCGGCGGGCCAGGCCGGGCCAGCTCGACGACCAGCAGCCGGTCGGCGTCCACGGTGCGGCGCAGCTCGTCCAGCCCGCCGTCGTAGGCGAGCCGCCCATGGTCGATGATCATGACGCGGCGGCAGAGCCGCTCGATGTCGCCGAGGTCGTGCGTGGTGAGCAGGATCGTGGTGCCGCGCTCGGCGTTGATGCGCTCCAGGAAGTCGCGGACGGTCGCCTTGCTCACCACGTCGAGGCCGATCGTCGGCTCGTCCAGGACGAGCAGCTCCGGATCGTGCAGCAGCGCGGCGGCGAGGTCGCCGCGCATCCGCTGGCCGAGGCTGAGCTGCCGGACCGGGGTGTCCAGGAACGGCTCCAGCTCCAGCAGGGCCGTCAGCTCCGCGAGCCGCGCCCGGTGCGCCGCCGCCTCCACCCGGTACAGGCGCCGGACGAGGGCGAGGCTGTCGCGCAGCGGCAGGTCCCACCACAGGGTGGTCCGCTGCCCGAACACCACGCCGAGCCTGCGCGCGAGCGTGGTGCGCCGCCGCGACGGGTCCAGCCCGCAGACCCGCAGCGTGCCGGACGACGCGGTGAGGATCCCGGTCAGCATCTTGATCGTCGTGGACTTCCCGGCCCCGTTCGGGCCGAGGTACCCGACGAACTCGCCCGGCTCGACGGCGAACGACACGCCGTCCACCGCGCGCACGGCCGTGCGGGACCGCCGCAGGCCGCCCGAGCGCGCCCGGACGGTGAACGACTTGACGACGTCCTCGGCCTCGATCATCGGCACCGGCCTCAGCTCCCTGTCGATCGGTAGCGCCGCAGGCCCGCCCGCCACGCGACGGCGCCCAGCCCGCACACGAGCACGGCGACCGCCGGGGACGCGAACCGCGCCGGCTCCGGCAGCCCGAGCGGGTCGGGACGGTCCAGGACGTACAGCGCGGGCTGCCAGTTGACGAACGCCAGCGGCACGACGAACGTCACCCCGCGCACGAAGTCGCGGGCGAACATGGTCATCGGGTACTGGGTGAGGAACGCGCCGCCGTAGGTCATCGACTTGCCCGCGCCGTGGCTGTCGACGAGCACGAACTGCACCGCGCCGGTCAGCACCCACAGCCCGCCGAAGATCGCCGTCCCGGACGCGACCATGGCCGGGACCATCGCGGCCCGGCCCGGCGTCCACGCCACGTCCACCCTCGTCAGCGCGTACGCGAGGACGAGCACGGCGGGGACGAGCTTGCCGAACCGCCGGGGCGAGAACTCCTCCGTCGCGATCTGCACCAGCGGGCTCACCGGCCGTACCAGCATGGCGTCCAGCGTTCCCTGCCGGACGTGGTGGCCGAGCCGCTCGGTGGTGCCGAGCAGGATGTCGGAGATCCCGAACGCCAGCGCGGACGTCCCGTACAGGAACAGGACCTCGGGCGCCGCGAACCCGGCGATGCGCGGGGCGTGCGCGAACAGCAGCACGATCGCGGCGACGTCCAGCCCCGTGACGATCGCCGTGGCGAGCGCCAGCAGCACCATCGACACCGGGTACTGCGCCGCCGCCCGGATCCACGCCCACGCGAGCACGCCGTACACGCGCACGGTGCCGGTCACCACGGGTTCAGCCACCGTGCACCACCAGCTTGCGGCGCGCCGCCCGGGTCAGCAGCGCCCCGGCCCCGAGCAGGAGCACCGCCCACATCGCCTGGAAGCCCAGCGCGCCGAGGAGCCCGGCGCCGGTGTGCCGGCCGAGGAACACGTCCGCCGGCACCTGGATCTGCGCCGCCCACGGCAGCGCGTGCGCGACGGCGCCGAGCCGCCCGGGGAAGACGACCAGCGGCAGGATCATCCCGGAGAAGAACAGCGACATCACGAGCATGACCGCGGTGAGGCCGCGGTCGTCGTGCAGCCAGAACATCCCGAGCGCCACCAGGTACCGCAGCCCGAAGCCCACCGTCACCGCGAGGACCGCCGCCGCCGCGAAGGCGGCGAGGCCCGCCGGGCCGGGCGTGCGGAACGGGAAGACCAGGGCGCCGGCCAGCAGCGGCGGGCCCCCGCGCAGCAGCAGGGAGCCGGCCGCGCGGCCGAGGTCGTCGGCCAGCCACCAGCCCTGCAGCCCGACCGGGCGGTACAGGTCGATCGCGACGTCGCCGTTGCGGATGCGCTCGGTGAGGTCCAGCCCGCCGAAGACCTGCACCGGCCCGATCAGCGCCTGGGTGATGAAGCAGAAGGTGACGGCGTCGGCGGCGTCGTACCCGCCGAGCGACGGCCGGACGTCCCACAGCGCCAGCAGGACGTAGGCGCGCATGAAGCCGAACATGGTGTTGGTCACGGACTCGGTCAGCGAGCCGAGCGGATACGCGGTGTGCCGCCGGAAGCCGTACCACCACACCCACGGAAGAGCGCCCACTTGCCGAAAGCCTAGGGCGGCGGAGGGCTGCCCACCACGTAATCCGCCACAGAACCGGGCCCCGGCGGATCGCGCCGCGGCCCGGTCGCGCGGTTCCGGGCGGTTCAGTCCTGCGGGATGTCGGGCTTGACGGGGGAGTAGAGCCAGTCGTCGAAGAACGTGCTCAGGTCCTGGCCGGCGATCCGCTGCGCGAGGGCGGTGAACTGGCCGGTCCGGGCGTTGCCGTGCTTGTGGGTGGCGTACCACGTCCGCAGCAGGGTGAGGAAGGCGTCGTCGCCCATCTTCTCCCGGAGGAACTGCAGCATCATGCCGCCGCCGTTGTAGACGCGGTCGTTGAACATCGTGTCGCGCTGCGGGTCGGCCGTCAGCACCGACCAGAAGGGCCGGCCCTCGCGGTCGGGGAACGGGCGGGCGGCGTAGGTCGCGCGGGCCGCGTCGTGGACGGTCCGTCCGCCGTGGAGCTCGGTGTAGTACCAGGCGGCCCAGGTGGCGAAGCTCTCGTTCAGCCAGACGTCCTTCCACTGCGCCGGCGAGACCGCGTCGCCGAACCACTGGTGCGCCAGCTCGTGGGCGATCGTCCCGGTGCTGCGCACCGCGGAGTACACGGGCTTGCTCTGCGTCTCCAGCGAGAACCCGAGCGGCTGGTCGTCGAAGCGCGCGTCGTCGGCGATGGCGCCGGTACTGGCGAACGGGTACCGGCCGAAGGTCTTCGACCACAGGTCCGTGACCTCGCTGGTGGTGCCGTAGAAGAAGTCCACGGCGTCCGGCTGGTCCTTCAGCAGGACGGGGTCGACGGCGGTGTAGTTGGGGACGCCGCCGGGCGTGCGGCCCTGCTTCACGTCCCACTTGCCGATGTCGATCGTGGTGAGGTAGCTCGCCATCGGGCTGTCCTCGTGCCACCGGAACACCTCGGCGCGGGTCTTGCCCGGCCGCCGGCTGAACGAGGCGACGGCCGAGCGGTGCCCGGTGGAGCGTCCGTTGGCGACGGCCGTCAGGCCCTCCGGCACCGTGATGGTGTAGTCGTAGGTGGCCTTGTCGCTCGGGTGGTCGTTGACCGGGAACCAGGTGCTGGCGCCGTTGGGCTCGCCGCCGACGAACGCGCCGTCCGGCGTGTGCAGGAACCCGTACGGGGAGCCGAACACGATCGGGGAGCCCACGATGGTCTGGGGCACGCCGCCGTACTCGACGACCGCGGTGAAGACCGACCCCTTCCGCAGCCCGTGCCGCGGCGTGATGACCAGCTCCTGGCCGCTGCGCGTGTAGTCGGCGCGGCGCCGGTCGACCCAGATCCGCTCCACGTCCATGCCGGACAGGTCCAGGTCGAACCGGGAGAGGTTCTGCGTGGCCCGCGCGGTGATGGTCACGGTGCCGTCGAGCTGGTCGTGCTCGGGGTCGTAGCCGAGGTCGAGCGAGTAGTGCCGGACGTCGTAGCCGCCGTTGCCCTCCAGCGGGAAGTAGGGGTCGCCGACTCCGGGGGCGCCGGGGGTGAAGCGGCCGTGTCCGTCGCCGTGCCCGTCCGCGGCGGCGGCGGGCGCGAGCGCGACGACGCTCACGGCGGCGACGGCGATCGGGAGCATCCGGCCGGGGATCGCCCGGGACCGGATGAACCGGGGGTGACGCGCCATCAGGGATCCTCTCTGGGGAGTGATCAACTAGCGCGCTCACGATGCCCCGATCGGCGGGCGTTGTCGAGGTCCGTTGCCGCATGTGGCCGGTGCGGGACGGGCGCCGGGCAACCGGAAGGCCCCCGCGGGTGTAGGGACGCGGGGGCCTTCGGGGCCCAGGGGGGATCAGACCGGAGGGTCGGGCCGGCGGCGCGGCCGGCCGGGGCGGATCAGTGGAACTGGCCCTCTTCCGTGGAGCCCTTGAGCGCCGTGGTGGACGAGTCGGGCGCGATCGCGGTGCTCACCATGTCGAAGTAGCCGGTGCCGGCCTCGCGCTGGTGCTTGACCGCCGTGAAGCCCTTCTCGGCCGCGGCGAACTCGCGCTCCTGGAGGTCGACGTAGGCCGTCATGCCCTCGCGGGCGTAGGCGTGCGCCAGGTCGAACATGCCGTAGTTGAGCGCGTGGAAGCCGGCCAGCGTGATGAACTGGAACTTGAAGCCCATGTGGCCGAGCTCGCGCTGGAACTTGGCGATGGTCGCGTCGTCCAGGTGCGCCTTCCAGTTGAAGGACGGCGAGCAGTTGTAGGCCAGCATCTGGTCCGGGTACTCGGCCTTGACGGCCTCGGCGAACTTGCGGGCCAGCTCCAGGTCCGGGGTGCCGGTCTCCATCCAGATGAGGTCGGAGTGCGGCGCGTAGGCCTTGGCGCGGGCGATGCAGGGCTCGATGCCGTTGCGGACCCGGTAGAAGCCCTCGGCGGTGCGCTCGCCGGTGGTGAACTCGCGGTCGCGCTCGTCCACGTCCGTCGTGATCAGGGTCGCGGCCTCGGCGTCGGTCCGCGCGATGATCAGTGACGGCACATTGGAGATGTCCGCCGCGAGGCGGGCGGTGTTGAGGGTCTTGATGTGCTGCGAGGTCGGGATGAGGACCTTGCCGCCGAGGTGGCCGCACTTCTTCTCGGAGGCCAGCTGGTCCTCCCAGTGCACGCCCGCGGCGCCCGCGGCGATCATGCCCTTCATCAGCTCGAAGGCGTTCAGCACGCCGCCGAAGCCGGCCTCGGCGTCGGCCACGATCGGGGCGAGGAAGTGCGTGTCGCCCTCGCCCTCGGCCCACTGGACCTGGTCGGCGCGCAGCAGCGCGTTGTTGATGCGGCGGACGACGGCCGGGACCGAGTTCGCCGGGTAGATGCTCTGGTCCGGGTAGGTCTGGCCCGCCAGGTTGGCGTCGGCCGCGACCTGCCAGCCGGACAGGTAGATGGCCTTGAGGCCGGCCTTGACCTGCTGGACGGCCTGCAGCCCGGTCAGGGCGCCGAGGGAGTGGACGTAGTCCTCCTCGTGCAGGAGGTTCCACAGGCGCTCGGCGCCGAGGCGCGCGAGGGTGTGCTCCTCCTGGACCGAACCGCGGATCCGCACGACGTCCTCGGCCGTGTAGGTCCGCTCGACGCCCTTCCAGCGCTCGTCGGTGTCCCACTGTCGCTGCAGCTCTTCGGCTGCGCCCTTGAGGCGACTGTCGCTCATGATCTCGCCCTTCCGTGTCGTCCCCTGGGTGCTTGCAACGACTATGCCCCGGTCGCAACCCCTAAATGAACTCGCGAGTAACGAAAGAACTGCGAAATTTCCGGTACCATGAAGCGGTGACGACCTTGCGACCAGAAGAACCCCTCAACTTGACGAGCAATGTAGACCTCGTCACCTTCGGGCAGCGGCTCCGTCATCTGCGCCGCGGCCGCGGCCTGACGCTGTCGGAGCTCGGCGAGCGCGTCGGCCGCGCCCCCTCCCAGCTCTCCCTGCTGGAGAACGGCCGCCGCGAGCCCAAGCTGTCGCTGCTGCAGGCCCTCGCCGCCGCGCTGGAGTGCCCGGTCGAGGAGCTGCTGCGCCGCCAGCCGCCGAGCCGCCGCGCGCAGCTGGAGATCCAGTTGGAGGAGGCCCAGCGCGACCCGCTGTACGGGACGCTCGGGCTGTCGTACCTCAAAGTCGGCAAGCGGATGCCGAACGAGGTCATCGAGCACATTCTCGCCCTCTACGGGGAGCTGAAACGCAGCCGCACCAAGCCGACCGCGAGCCCCGAGGAGGCGCGCAAGGCCAACGCCGAGCTGCGCCGCCAGATGCACGAGCGCGGCAACCACTTCGCCGACATCGAGCGCGTCGCGTCCCAGACCCTCGACTCCGTCGGGTACCGGCGCGGCGCGGTGTCGCAGGGCCTGCTGATGACGCTGGTCGGCCACTTCGGGTTCAGCCTCCAGTACGTCCAGGACCTGCCGCGCTCCGTCCGGTCCGTGACCGACCTGCGCAACCGGCGGATCTACCTGGAGCGCGAGCAGCTCGGCATGCACACGCCGCGGACGATCCTGCTGCAGACCCTCGGGCACATCGCGCTCGACCACGACCAGCCGCGCGACTTCGCCGACTTCCTGCGCCAGCGCGTCGAGGCCAACTACTTCGGCGCGGCGATCCTGATGCCCGAGCGCAGCGTCGTCCCGTTCCTCCAGGAGGCCAAGGTGGCGCGCGAGCTGTCGGTCGAGGACCTCGCGGACGTCTTCTCCGTCTCCTACGAGATGGCCGCCCACCGCTTCACCAACATGGCGACCCACCATCTCGGCCTCCAGCTGCACTTCACCAAGAACGACGAGAACGGCACCATCTACAAGGCGTACGCCAACGACGGCCTGGCCTTCCCCCAGGACGAGGACGGCGCGATCGAGGGCCAGCGGATGTGCCGGGAGTGGGCCGGGCGGCACGTGTTCACCGCCGCGGACCGCTTCTCCGTCTACTACCAGTACACCGACACCCCCAAGGGGACGTACTGGTGCCTGTCCCACATCGACCCCAGCCACGAGCGCGACTTCGCGATCACGCTGGGCGTCCGGTTCGAGGACTCGCGCTGGTTCCGCGGCCGGGAGACGACCCGGCGGGTCAAGTCGGCCTGCCCGGACGGCGACTGCTGCCAGCGTCCGCCGAAGGAGCTGTCGGACCGCTGGGAGGGCATGGCCTGGCCGTCGGCGCGCGCGCACTCGCACGTCCTGTCGGTGCTGCCGCCCGGCGCGTTCCCCGGCGTGGACGAGGCCGACGTCTACGCGTTCCTGGACAAGCACGCCGCCGAATGACCGGTGTGTTGCGCCCGCGTCAACTCTTCGGGTCGGTTCGCCGGCGCCCGTCCACGGGGTGAATGATCTGGGAGGATCTGGCGTTCCCTGTAGACGAGGGACGTCCGGTCCGGGACGGCCCAGAGGGGAGGGAGAGCGCGTGCTGCCCGAGGTCGCGTCGTGGTCGAGCCGCCGCACGAGCAGGGCGGAGGACTGGCCGCCGCGCCTCCTGCTCGCCGCCAAGGGCGGCGCCAGGATCAGCGTCGTGCTCCCCGCGCGGGACGAGGAGGCCACGGTCGGCGCGATCGTCGCCGCGATCCGGACCGACCTGATGGAGCGGATCCCGCTGGTGGACGAGATCCTCGTGGTCGACTCCCGCTCCGCCGACCGGACCGCCGCCGTCGCGGCCGCCGCGGGCGCCGCCGTGGTCGCGCAGGACGCCGTCCTGCCCGGGCACGGCCGCATGTCCGGCAAGGGCGAGGCGCTGTGGAAGTCGCTGTACGCGACGTCCGGCGACCTGCTCGTGTTCGTGGACGCCGACCTGCGCGAGTTCGCCTCGTCCTACGTCTCGGGGCTGCTCGGCCCGCTGCTGACCGACCCGTCCGTCGGCTACGTCAAGGGCTGCTACGACCGCCCGCTCGTGGACGGCGAGCACCGCGTCGAGGGCGGCGGCGGCCGGGTCACCGAGCTGGTCGCCCGCCCGCTGATCAACATGCACTGGCCGCTGCTCGCCGGCGTCATGCAGCCGCTCGGCGGCGAGTACGCGGGGCGGCGCGCGCTGCTGGAGCGGCTCCCGTTCGTCACCGGCTACGGCGTGGAGCTCGGCCTGCTGCTGGACGTCTACCAGGACGCCGGGCTCGACGCGATCGCCCAGGTCGACCTCGGCCGCCGGGTGCACGCGCACCAGTCGACCGAGGCGCTCGGCGCGATGTCCGGGCAGATCATGCTGACCGCATGGTCGCGGCTGGAGCGGCACGGCCGGATGGTCCCGCTGGAGGCGCCGTCCACCGCGCTCACCCGGTTCCGGCGCACCGCCGACGGGCACGACGCCCGCACGACGGACGTCGCCGTGGGGGAGCGCCCGCCGATGATCGAGGTCCCCGGCTACGCCGCCGCGCGCTCCTTCTCCCCCGGGCGCAGGTAGCAGGCCCGGTCCGGCTGTGACTCCGCGCACGGTGTTACCCACGGTAACGCCCATTGGTGCTACCGTTGGTAACAGCGATATTGGAGAAAGGGTTGAATAATCATGACGAGCGCGGATCAGGCGCCGTTCTCGCTGGAGCCCAGTGAGGACGTTCGCGAGGTCAGGGACTGGGTGCACGAGTTCGCCAAGGACGTCATCCGGCCCGCGGCCGCGGAATGGGACGAACGCGAGGAGACCCCCTGGCCGCTGATCCAGGAGGCGTCCAAGGTCGGCATCTACTCGCTGGACTTCTTCGCGACGCAGTGGCTGGAGCCGACCGGCCTCGGCATCCCGGTGGCGTTCGAGGAGCTGTTCTGGGGCGACGCGGGCATCGCGCTGTCCATCGTGGGCACCGGCCTCGCCGCCGCGTCCGTCGCCGCCGTGGGCACCCCCGAGCAGGCCACCGAGTGGGTGCCGCAGATGTTCGGCACCCCCGACGACATCAAGCTGGGCGCGTTCTGCGCCTCCGAGCCCGACGCCGGCAGCGACGTCGGCTCGATCCGCACCCGCGCCGTCTTCGACGAGGCCAAGGACGAGTGGGTGCTGAACGGCACCAAGACGTGGGCGACCAACGGCGGCATCGCCGACGTCCACGTGGTCGTGGCGTCGGTCTACCCCGAGTTCGGCAGCCGCGGCCAGGCCAGCTTCATCGTCCCGCCGAACACGCCCGGCCTGAAGCAGGGCCAGAAGTTCAAGAAGCACGGCATCCGCGCCTCCCACACCGCCGAGGTCGTGCTCGACGACGTGCGCATCCCGTCGCACCTGATCGTCGGCGGCAAGGAGAGGTTCGACGAGCGCATCGCGCGCACCCGCGAGGGCAAGCGCTCCAAGGGCCAGGCCGCGCTGAAGACGTTCGAGACGACCCGCCCGTCCGTCGGCGCGATGGCCCTCGGCGTCGGCCGCGCCGCCTACGACTACGCCCTGGAGTACGCGCGCGAGCGCGAGCAGTTCGGCAAGAAGATCGGCGACTTCCAGGCCGTCGCCTTCAAGCTCGCCGACATGAAGACCCGGCTGGACGCCGCGCGCCTCATGGTGTGGCGCGCCGCCTGGATGGCCCGCACCGGCAAGGACTTCGAGAACGCCGAGGGCTCGATGGCCAAGCTCATCGCGAGCGAGATGTCGGTGCACGTCACCGAGGAGGCCATCCAGATCCTCGGCGGCAACGGCTACACCCGCGAGTACCCGGTGGAGCGCATGCACCGCGACTCCAAGATCTTCACGATCTTCGAGGGCACCTCGGAGATCCAGCGCCTCGTCATCGGCCGCACCGTCACCGGCCTGCCGGTCAGGTAGCGCTCGCGCGGGCGGCGGCGGCTTCCCGGCGGCCGGCGTTCCGGCACCGGCGGCGGGACGCCGTCCGCCCGCGGGGGACGGCCGCAGCCTGCGCGGAGTCCCGTGCAGGCCAGTCGGTGTTGTCGCCCGGTAACACCCTCGGTAGCGTGCTGTCCATGACGACTGCGGCCGGCAAGCCCGGTGCACGGCGCGACCCCGGCCGCCGGCGTGCGCTGCTGGAGGCCGCCGACCGGGTCATCCAGCGGGAGGGGCCGGAGGCGTCCATGGCCGCGATCGCCGCCGAGGCGGGGATCAGCAAGCCGATCCTGTACCGCCACTTCGGCGCCAAGAGCGGCCTCTACCAGGCGCTCGCCGAGCGCCATACGCGCAAGCTGATCGAGGGCATCAGGGAGGAGTTCTCCCGCGGCGACCCGATCCGCGACCGCACCCGCTCCACCATCGACACCTACCTGGCGACGATCTCCAAGAACCTCAACCTGTACCGGTTCCTGATGCACCGGGCGAGCGCCGAGGACACGGCCACGCACAGCGCGATGAGCACGATGATCCGCGACGTGAGCCGGGAGCTGGCCGAGGTGATGATCGCCGAGGCCGAGGTGCCGGACCCCACCCGCGCCTACGTGTGGGGCCACGCGATCGTCGGCATGGTGCAGACCGCCGGCGACTGGTGGCTCGACCACGCCGAGGAGGTGCCGCGCGAGGCCGTCGTGGACGGGCTCGTCGACCTCGTCCTCGGCGGCCTCCCGGCCGCGGCGTCCGGTGCCCGCGCACCCCGGCCGCCTGGCGGCCCGGCCCTTCCCTGAGGAGGCGGCCGGGCCGCGGACGCGCGCCCTCCGGAGGGGTCAGCGCAGGCCGAACTCCCAGGTGCGGCCCTCGCCGTACTCCTTCAGGATGCGGCGGGCCGTCGTCGTCACGTGCACCTCGTCCGGGCCGTCGAAGATCCGGCCGGCGCGCGCGTGCCGGTACATGTGGCCGAGCGGCGTGTCGTCGGTGAGGCCCTCGGCGCCGTGCACCTGGATCGCCCGGTCGATCACGTTGTGCAGCATCCGCGCGGCCACCACCTTGACGACGCCGATCTCCACCCGCGCCTGGTCCCCGGAGTCGATCTTGTGCGCGGCCTGCAGGGTGAGCAGCCGCGACGCCTGGATCTCGGCGTAGGAGTCGAACACGTGCTGCTGGAGGAGCTGCTTCTTGTGCAGCGGCTCGCCGAACGCCGTCCGGTCGTGCATCCGCGCGCACATCAGGTCGAACGCGCGCTGCGCCTGCCCGAGGAAGCGCATGCAGTGGAAGATGCGGCCGGGGCCGAGCCGCTCCTGCGCGATCACGAACCCGTGCCCGCGCGGCCCGAGCAGGTTCGCCTCCGGGACGCGCACCTCGTCGTACAGCACCTCGCAGTGCCCGCCGTCCAGGCCGAGGACGGGGGTGTCGCGGACGATCGTGTACCCCGGCGTGTCCGTCGGCACGAGGATCATGCTGAACGACAGGTACGGCGAGGTGCCCTCGGGCTCCGTCCGGCACATCACCGTCGTGTAGGCGGCCGTGTCGGCGAGGGTGGTGAACCACTTGCGGCCGCGGACGACCCACTCGCCGTCCTCCAGCGTCGCCGCCGTGGTCAGCTGCGTCGGGTCGGAGCTGGAGACGCCCGGTTCGGTCATCGCGAAGCTCGGGTTGATCTCCGCCTGGACGAGGGGCTTCAGGAAGCGCTCGCGCTGCGCGCCGCTCGCGTGGCGGTGCAGCATCAGCGAGTCCTGGAGCGTGTAGGTGCCGAGCGCGACCTGCCCGAACTCGCTGCGTCCCTGGACCTCGTTGACGTAGACGTAGTCGAGGAACGGCAGCCCGCCGCCGCCCAGCTCCTTCGGGTGCCCGAGCGCCCAGAGCCCCTCGGCCTTGGCCTCCCGCTGGAGGCCCGCCATCAGCGCGGCCGCCTCGTCCCCGCCCGCGCGCAGCACCCGCTCGGCGGGCTCGACGCGCTCGGTCAGGAAGGCGTGGACGGCGTCGCGCACCGGGCGCACGGACGCGGGGACGTCGAAGCTCATGATCCCTCCAGGTGACTAGAACCGCATTCTGTCCCGGAACGGGGCCGGGTGCGCAAGGGCCCGCGCGGGTCCGGGCGGACGAACGGCCCGCGGTCGGACGCTCGGGAGCGCCGGCCGCGGGCCGCCTGGACGGTGCCGGGGACGGATCAGGTGGCGCCGGTGAGGTCCAGCTCCTTGACCTTGGGGTCGCCCTCGTCGGCGAAGTAGTCGTCCGCGCGGGTGGCGTCCACGCCGTCCGCCAGCCTGGCCGCCCTGCAGACCACCGTGCCGACGACCGCGACCGCGACGTTGACGGCGAGCGCCAGCACCCCGGCGTAGATCGTCAGCTTGGTGTCGAGGCCGAGGTCGCTCAGCGGGTACGCGGAGCCGCCGAAGTGGTCCTTGCCCTTGTCCGGGTTCGGGATCCGGTACACCATCCACAGACCCGCGACCATGCCGCCGGCCCAGCCCGCGATGAGCGCGCCGCGGTGGAACCAGCGCGTCATCAGGCCGAGCCCGACCGACGGCAGCGTCTGCAGGATGATGACGCCGCCGATGAGCTGCAGGTCGATGGAGAACTGCGGGTCCAGCGCCAGGATGCACGCCACCGCGCCGGCCTTGACGACCAGCGACACCAGCTTGCTGACCGTGGCCTCCTGCTTCGCCGTCGCGTCGCGCTTCAGGTACTCCTTGTAGATGTTGCGGGTGAACAGGTTCGCCGCCGCGATCGACATGATCGCCGCCGGGACCAGCGCGCCGATGCCGACGGCCGCGAACGCCACGCCCGCGAACCAGTCCGGGAACATGTGGTCGAACAGCACCGGGACGGCGGTGTTGGTGTCGGGCTTGCCGTCGGTGGTGATCGGCTTCACGCCCGCCGCGATGGCCATGTAGCCGAGCAGCGCGATCAGGCCGAGCACGAGGCTGTAGGCGGGCAGCGCCGCCATGTTGCGCTTGATCACGTTGCGGTTCTTGCCGGCCAGCACGCCGGTGACGCTGTGCGGGTAGAGGAACAGCGCCATCGCCGAGCCGAGCGCGAGCATCGCGTAGTTCAGCTGGCCGCCGGCGGCGATGGTGATGCCGTCGCCCGCCTTCGGCGTCGCGTCGAACTTGGCCTTCGCCGAGTCGAAGATGCCGCCCCAGCCGCCGAGCTTGGACGGGATGTACAGCACCGCGACGATGATGACCAGGTAGATCAGCACGTCCTTGACGAACGCGATCAGCGCGGGCGCCCGCAGCCCCGACTGGTAGGTGTAGGCCGCGAGGATCACGAACGCGATGATGAGCGGCCAGTGGCCGTTCACGCCCATGGTCTTCAGCACGGCCTCGATGCCGACGAGCTGCAGCGCGATGTAGGGCATCGTGGCGACGATGCCGGTGATCGCGATCAGCAGCGCCAGCGTCGGCGAGCCGAACCGGGCCCGGACGAAGTCGGCCGGCGTCACGAAGCCGTGCACGTGCGACACCGACCAGAGCCGGATCAGGAACAGGAACACCAGCGGGTACACGATGATCGTGTACGGGACGGCGAAGAAGCCCGCCGCGCCCGCGCCGAACACCAGGGCCGGGACGGCCACGAAGGTGTAGGCGGTGTAGAGGTCGCCGCCGATCAGGAACCAGGTGACCCAGCTGCCGAAGCTGCGGCCGCCGAGCCCCCACTCGTCCAGGTTGTGCATGGTGTCGGGCCGCCGCCACCGGGCCGCGACGAAGCCCATCCCGCTGACCAGCAGGAAGAGCACGGTGAAGATGACGATCTCGGTCATGTGGTCGCTCGCCACGGCTCAGCCCCGCTTCCTGGTCAGCCGGTAGACGACGACCGTGCAGGCGACGCCCAGCGGGATGAAGGCGAGCTGGACCCAGTAGAAGGCGGGGAACCCCGCCAGCCGCGGGCCGTCGCTGTTGAACAGGAACGTCAGCAGCGGGAGCACGACGGGGACGACCAGCAGCCAGTTCCAGGCGCTGCGGTCGGAGCGGGTGGCGGGCGGCGGTTCCGCCGGCGCGGGTTCCTTCGGAGCATCGGGAGCCAAGGGGAGTCCTCCTCGTCGTGCGTCGCGCGCGCGGTCCGCCCGGACCGCGGGACGGGGCCGTGCCCGGTGGCGCGGCCGGGCGAGAGTACACGTCCGATGATCACAGTGTGATCTCGGTCACGGCACGACTTGGATGGATCGTTCCACCTCGGAGAGGAGCAGGTCAGGATCCGTATGACGAAATGTCAGGAAGTGGTCAGACGGTCCGGTCGGCGGCGGTCTTCGGCCCGTGCCGGACGTCGTCCGGCGGGTTCGGCTCCCGCGTCCACGCCGCGGACTCCACCAGGACGCCGTCGGGGTCCGTGAAGTGGATGGGGCGAATCGACCCCGCGCAGCTCGAACTCGCCGTTCGTCCTGGTCAGGGGAGCGCTCCGGTGCTGTGAGCAGGTCCTGCGCCCGGCCCCGTGGTAACCTCGCCGCATGCGAACCGCAGCCTCCCGGTGGTGGTGGCGCCGCTGAGGCGGCGCCGGTTCGTGCATGCGCAGACCAGGCGACCGCCCTCACCGGCGGTCGTCTTCTCGTGTGCGCCGTCCGGTGGGGGCCCGATAGAGGGGCCACCGCGGTGGAGACCGTCCCACAGCAGGCGCTGACCAGCGAGTTCGTCACGGCCGGGGGCGTACGGGTGACCCGTACGGCCGTCCCGGTCGACTCCGAGCGCAAGTCCGGCGTGCTGAACGCCCTCGTCGCCGCCGTGGGGGAGCGGCGCGGCGGCGTGCTCAGCTCGGGCATGGAGTATCCGGGCCGCTACAGCCGCTGGCACATGGCCTACGTCGACCCCTGCCTGGAGATCGTCGCGCGCGGCCGGGCGGTCGCCGTGCGCGCCCTCAACGGCCGCGGCCGGGTCGTCCTGCCGGCCGTGGCCGCGGTGCTCCGCGGCGCCGGCGAGGTCCGCGCGGACGAGGCCGACCTGTTCGAGGTCTTCGTCCCAGCGGGGGAGGGATTCTTCCCCGAGGAGGAGCGTAGCCGCCAGCCGACCGTCTTCACCGCCCTGCGCGCCGTCGTCGGCCTGTTCGGCTGCGACGACCCGCACCTCGGCCTGTACGGGGCGTTCGGCTACGACCTGTCGCTTCAGTTCGAGCCGCTGCGGACCCGGCTGGAGCGGCCGGACGACCAGCGCGACCTCGTCCTGCACCTGGCCGACGAGATGGTCGTCGTGGACCGCAAGCGCGAGACCTCGCACCGGATCTCCTACGACTTCGAGATCGGCGGGGCGGGCGGGGCGAGCGGGGCGAGCGGGGCGCGGGGCGGCGGGTCGAGCACCGCCGGCCTGCCGCGCGGCACCGAGCCGACGCCCGCCCCGGTCCCGGCGGACGCGCTGCCTGCGCAGCCCGTCCCCGGCGTGTACGCGCGGATGGTGCGGGAGGCCAAGGAGAAGTTCGTCCGCGGCGACCTGTTCGAGGTCACGCCCGGCCACGCGATGTACGGGCGGTGCGACTCGCCCGCCGCGTTCTTCGAGCGGCTGCGCGAGTCCAACCCCGCCCCGTACGAGTTCCTGTTCAACCTGGGCGAGGGCGAGTACCTGGTCGGCGCGTCGCCCGAGATGTTCGTCCGCGTCACCGGCGACCGGGTCGAGACGTGCCCGATCGCCGGGACGATCAAGCGCGGCGCGGACGCGCTGGAGGACGCCGAGCAGATCCGCACGATCCTGTCGTCCGCCAAGGACGAGTCCGAGCTGACGATGTGCACCGACGTCGACCGCAACGACAAGTCGCGGATCTGCGTGCCCGGCAGCGTGCGCGTCCTCGGCCGGCGGCAGATCGAGCTGTACTCCCGGCTGATCCACACCGTGGACCACATCGAGGGCCGGCTGCGCCCCGGATTCGACGCGCTCGACGCGTTCCTCACCCACATGTGGGCGGTCACCGTCACCGGCGCGCCGAAGGCGTGGGCGATGCAGTTCATCGAGGACCACGAGGACTCGCCGCGCCGCTGGTACGGCGGCGCCGTCGGCTGCGTCGGCTTCGACGGGTCGATGAACACCGGCCTGACGCTGCGGACCGCGCAGATCCGCGACGGCGTCGCGACCGTCCGGGCCGGGGCGACGCTGCTGTACGACTCCGACCCCGACGAGGAGGAGCGCGAGACGCACCTCAAGGCCAGCGCGCTGCTGGGGGCGCTCGCCGCGTCCCAGGCGGACGCCGGGGCGGCGGACGGGGCGGCGCCGCTCCCCGCGCCGCCGGGGGACGGCCTGAAGGTCCTGCTCGTCGACCACGAGGACTCGTTCGTCAACACGCTCGCCGACTACTTCCGCCAGCACGGCGCGGACGTGGTCACGCTGCGGCACGGCTTCCCGCTGCGGATGCTGGACGAGCACGCCCCCGACCTGGTGGTGCTGTCGCCCGGCCCGGGGCGTCCGGACGACTTCGGCACCCGCGCGCTCCTGGACGCGCTCGCCGGGCGGGACCTGCCCGTCTTCGGCGTCTGCCTCGGCCTGCAGGCGATGGTGGAGCACGCGGGCGGCGAGCTGGCGCTGCTGCCGGAGCCGTCGCACGGCAAGCCGGGCCGGGTGAAGGTCGCGGCGGCCGGCTCCGGGGGAGGGCTGTTCGAGGGGCTCCCCGACGAGTTCACCGCGGCCCGCTACCACTCGCTGCACGCCACGCCGGACCGGGTGAAGGGGTTCCAGGTGACGGCGCTGACCGGGGACGTCGTGATGGCGATCGAGGACCCGGAGCGGCGGCGCTGGGCGGTCCAGTTCCATCCGGAGTCGATCCTCACCGCGGCGGGCACCGCCGGGCACCGGATCGTCGCCAACGTGCTCCGGCTGAGCCGTCCGCACGGCTGAGGCGGGCGCGCCCCCTTACCCCGTACATAACGGATAATTCGGTCATCCGATACAAGATTGCGGTTTCTTGGCATCCTGCTGGGGGACGCCGGGGGTCATGATGACAATCCTCTGGCTCATCGCCGTGATCCTGGTGATCGCCGGTATCTACGTGATCCTCGCCCGGCGCGACCTCCTCTGGGGCATCGTCCTGATCGTGGTCGGCCTGCTGGTCGGCCCCGGCGGGGTGAGCATCTTCACCTGACCCCCTTCCCCCGCGCGGCGGGAACGTGAACCCTGACGTGAACCGTCGGGTCTCGGTGCCGCCAGCGTTCCCATGAGCCGTGCACTGACAGGAAAGACCGCACTGGTCGCGGGCGGCACCCCGCGGCGCGGGCCGCGGCATCGCCGCCGAGCTCGGAGCCGCGGGCGCGACCGTGTACGTCACGGGACGGCCCACCCGGTCGCAGCGATCGGAGATGGGCCGTCCCGAGACCGTCGGCGAGACCGCCGAACCGGCTGCCGCCGGGACCCGCCGGGGGCCGGTTTGAGCGGGCCCCGACCGGTTATCGCGTTCTGACAGCCGAAAGGAGGAGCCGGCCATGCCGATGACGACCAAGAGCGGCAAGCCGATCCAGGACGAGCTGCCGGGCACGATCCAGCGCTCCCCGAAGGAGGCGCAGGAGACGTTCGCCAAGGCCCACGACTCCGCGGTCGAGACCTACGGCGAGGGAGAGCGCGCCCACCGCACCGCGTACTCGGCGCTCAAGCACAGGTTCGAGAAGCGCGGCGACCGGTGGGTGCCGAAGGGCCGCAAGGGCCCGTCCGACCCCCGGGCGAAGAACCCCGACGCCCGCAAGGGCAAGGGCAGGAGCTTCGGCGGCGTGGACGTCGAGGGCAGCAGCAAGAAGGAGCTGTACGACCGCGCCGCCGGCCTCGACGTCCAGGGCCGCTCGAAGATGAGCAAGGCGGAGCTGGCCGAGGCCATCGCGCGCAAGCAGGACTGAGCGGTCGCCGGGCGCCCGCCCGGCCGCCGCTCAGGCCGGCGGGCCGTACAGCCCGGCCAGCCGGGCGGCCTGCTCGGCCATCCGCGCCCGCAGTCCCGGCGGGGCCAGGACCTCGACCTCCGCGCCGAGCCGCAGCAGCTCGGCCGCGGCGACGGCCGCCGACTCGACCGGCAGCGTGGTCACCACCCAGCCCCGCTCGTCGGGGTCCCCGGCGTCCTCGGCGGCGCGCCGGGCGGCGTGCGGCTCGACCGCGTACCGCAGCAGCCGCATCCCGGCGGGGGAGAGCCGCACGGTGGCCTCCTCGCGCAGCATCGAGCGCACGAACGCCGCCGCCTCCGCGTGCCAGTGCGCGGCGAGGTCGAAGCCCTCGTCCCGGTCGAAGACGGGCCCGGTCGCCCGGACGCCGGCGACGCGGTCCACCCGGTAGGTGCGGAAGCCGCCGCCGACGCGCGCGACCAGGTACCAGGTCCCGTTCTTGAGGACGAGCGCGTACGGCTCCGCCGTCCGGACGACCTCGGCGTCCCCGCGCCGGTAGCGCAGCTCGACGGTCTCGTCCTGCCACACCGCGCGGGCCAGGTCGCGCAGCGGCGGCGGCGGCCCGCTCTCGCCGAACCAGCCCGGCGCGTCCAGCAGGAACCGCTGGCTCGCCCGCGCGGGGGCGTCCCGCAGCGCGGCGGGCAGCGCCGCGAGGACCTTCAGCTCGGCCGCCGCCAGCGCGCCGGCGCGCCCCATGTCCCCGGCGGGGCCGGGCAGCCCCGACAGGAACAGCGCCTCGGCCTCCTCGCGGGTGAGCCCGGTCAGCCGCGTCCGGTAGCCGCCGACGAGCCGGTACCCGCCGCCGCGGCCCTGGTCGGCGTAGACCGGGACGCCGGCCGCCGACAGCGCCTCCATGTCCCGGTACACGGTGCGCTCCGAGACCTCCAGCTCGCGCGCCAGCTCGCCCGCCGTCATCGCCTCCCGCGCCTGCAGGAGCAGCACCATGGAGATCAACCGGGCCGCGCGCACGGGTCCATCCTGCCGCAGCGGGGGCCGCGGCGGCATTTCTGACGGTTTCCTGGCAGGTTCGCCGTCTTTGCCTGTCACCGGGGGCGGGGCGGCTGTTAGCTTCGCGGACGTGCCTACCGAAACCACAACGATCGGGGCGTTCATCGACGCCCTCCCGAAGGTCGAGCTGCACGTCCACCTCGTCGGCTCCGCCTCGGTCCCCACCGTGCTCGAACTCGCCCGCCGCCACCCCGGCGGGCCCGTCCCCGCGGACGAGCGCGAGCTGCGCGCCTTGTACGCGTTCCGCGACTTCCCGCACTTCGCCGAGGTGTACGAGGCGGTGTCCTCCCTCGTCCGGACGCCGGAGGACGTCGGCACGCTCGTCCACGGCGTCGCCCGCGACCTCGCCGCGCAGAACGCCCGCTACGTCGAGCTGACCGTCACCCCGTACACCCACCAGCGGGCCGGGATGCCGATGCCCGCGATCACCGAGGCCCTCGACCACGCCGCGCGCGAGGCCCGCGAGCGGCTCGGCATCCGCGTCGCCTACGTCTTCGACATCCCCGGCGAGTTCGGTGCGGAGGGCGCGCGCGGCACGCTCGACCACGCGCTCGCCCACCCGCCCGAGGCGCTCGTCGGGTTCGGGATCGGCGGCATCGAGCAGATGCGCGCGCCGCACCGGGACGCGTTCCGCGACGCGTTCGCCGCCGCCCGCGCCGCCGGGCTGCGCAGCCTCCCGCACGCCGGCGAGATGACCGGGCCGGAGACGATCTGGGAGGCCGTCGAGGGCCTCGGCGCCGAGCGCATCGGGCACGGCACCAGCTGCCTGGACGACCCGCGCCTCGTCGCCCGCCTGCGCGAGACGCAGCTGCCCCTCGAAGTGTGCCCCACGTCCAACGTGTGCACGGGCCAGGTCGCCGACCTGGCCTCCCATCCCCTGCCGCGGATGCTGGCGGAGGGCCTGTTCGTCACGCTGAACAGCGACGACCCGCCGATGTTCGACACGACGCTGACCGGCGAGTACCGCGTTGCGGCCGAGGTGTTCGGGCTGGGCCGCGCGGAGCTGGCCGACCTGGCCCGCAACGCGGTGACCGCCTCGTCCCTCGACGAGGCGGGCCGCACGGCGATCATCGCCGACATCGACGCCCTGGCGTGACCGCGGGGCGCTAGCCCCAGGCCATGCGCCGCCACGGGCTGTCCGGGTCGTCGGCGAGGACGCGGTGGCCGGCGAGGGAGCGCTCGTACCATTCGCCGAACTCGCCCTCGTCGAACCGCAGCATCCGGCCGAGGACGTACCCGGCGGAGAACGACTCCCACGACGGGTAGATCTGATGGGCGCGGCGCCCCGCCGTGAGCACGCACTTCTCCGCCTCGTCGGCGTCGCAGTACCCGGCGTCCAGCCCCCACCGGGCCATGTTCACCGCGCGCCCGAGGTCGTAGCCGTGGACGCTCTCCACCCGCCCGTCGGGCGGGAGCAGGCCGTCCGCCCGGAACCGGGCCTCGTACCGCAGGACCGTGCCGGACAGCCCGACGACCTCCCGGACGGTCTCCTCGGCGATGTCGCGCTCGCCGCACCAGGCGGCGATCGCGGCGCGCCACTCCCGCTCGCCGCTGCCCCTCCCGCGCTGGTCGAGCACCATCTGGATCGCCGGGTCGCTGTCGCCGGCGTCGAGCAGCGCGTCCATCCGCTCCCGCCAGCCCCGGGCGTCGGCGACGCCCCAGTCCCGCTCCAGCAGGGCCCTGCCGTCGCCCCGGCCGCCGCCGAGCGCGTTCCAGGCGGTCCCGTTCCCGACGGCCAGGTGCGCGCCGACGGCGAGCGCAGCCGCGAGGCGTCCCCACGGGACGCCGTCCGGGTCGGTGACGAGGACGTCGTGGTCGCGGTCGGGCCGCCGCTCGGCGTCCGCGAGCAGCTTGGCGACCTGCCGGTACTCCGCGCCGCCCGGCGGCATCTGCGCGAGCAGCTCGCGCAGCGGCCGCGGCGCGTCCCGCGGCCCCGCGTCCCGGACGATCAGCCGCGCCGCGTGCAGCCCGGCGGCGCCCGACCGCTTCGGATCGCCCAGCGCCCCGAACGCGGACATGGCCGCCCAGGCGCGCCGCGCCGCCTCGCCGTACCGTCCCGCGGCGGCGAGGACGTGCGCCGCCTGCGCGTCCAGCCCCGCCCGCACCTCCGCCGGCAGCGACGCGGCGCCCCGGTCCAGCGTGTCGAGGGCGCGCTGCGCCTTCCCCACGTCCCCCGCCGCGGCGAGGGCCCGCGCGTACCGAGCGCGCGCCGCCGCGGCGGCCGTCCGGTCCCCGCGGGCCTCCATGGCGCCGGCGGCCTCCGCGAACGCGGCCGCGGCCTCCCCGGCCCGCCCCTGCCGCTCGTACTTCCGGGCACGCTCCACCAGGGCGCCCGCATCCCCCTGAACCGTCATCGAGTCCTCCATCCCGCACCGTACCGGTCCGGGGAACCGCCGCGGGGCCGTGCCCAGGTCGCGGGTGTCGCGGCGGGGTGGTTTCCTAGGGACGACGGAAACGATGCGTAGGGGGATACGAGAGTGAAGAGCGTCGAGCCCGAGGTGTTCCTCGTCGCAAAGCCCGAACTGGACTACGACGAGGTCGCCCGGTACCTGCGGGACGTGGGCGGGGACGGCTGGCTGGAGCGGCTCGACCGCGGCGACCTCGACGACGAGCTGAACGACCCGCAGAACCTCGCCGAGTTCGCGGGCCGGCTCTGCTACCGCTCCTGGGAGCCGGGCCTCAACCCCAACGTGACCAAGATCCGCACCGACTCGGGCCAGTACCTGCAGAACATCCTGCGCAGCCTGCACGGCTCGGTGCTGGAGCACGTCAGCTTCAGCTTCGTCCTGCACAACGTGAGCCGCGTGCTGACGCACGAGCTGGTGCGGCACCGTCCCGGCGTGGCCGTCTCGCAGGAGTCGCTGCGGTTCGTCCGCCTCCAGGACATCCCGTTCTGGTTCCCCGAGTGGGCGCGCGAGGACGCCGAGCTGATGAAGCGGGCCTCCGCGATGCTGGAGCAGATGGAGGAGTTCCAGGGCTGGATGGCGGCGCACTTCGGCCTCGACGACGAGGGCGTGCCGTTCAAGGAGAAGAAGCACAAGACCTCGTTCATGCGCCGGTTCGCCCCCGAGGGCGTCGGCACCGGCCTGGTCTGGACGGCCAACGTCCGCACGCTGCGCCACACCCTGGAGAACCGCACCGCGCCGGGCGCCGAGGAGGAGATCCGCCTGCTGTTCGGCAAGATCGGCGAGGTGATGCGCACGGAGGCGCCCGACCTGTTCGGCGACTACGTCGTCGAGGACGGCACGTGGACCCCCGAGTGGCGCAAGGTCTGACATCCGCCGGGATTGGGTCTAGGCGTACGGTGTATGTCTGCGGGATCATTCGACGCTATGCCTGACATCACGATCCCCGCGGGCGCGCGGGAGCTGCCGGGGTACCTCGCCGTTCCCGAGGGGGAGGGGCCCTGGCCCGGCGTCGTCATCGTGTTCGAGGCGATGGGCGCGAACGCGGACATGCGCGCCCAGGCCGACCGGTTCGCCGCGCAGGGGTACCTCGCCGTCCTGCCGGACCTCTACGACGGCGCCCCGTGGGTGCGGTGCGTGACCAAGGCGATGCGCGACATGCGCGCTCAGCGCGGCCCGACCTACGACCACATCGAGGCGACCCGCGCGTGGCTGGCGGGGCGCGACGACTGCACCGGCGACGTGGGCGTCTGCGGTTTCTGCATGGGCGGCGGGTTCGCGCTGGTCGCGGCGGCGAAGTACGACTTCAAAGCGGCCGCCGCCAACTACGGCATCCTGCCGCGGCGGCCGGCCGAGTCGCTGCGCGGAGCGTGCCCGATCGTCGGCGGCTACGGTGCCGCCGACCCGACGCTGCGCGGGGCCGCGGGCAGGCTGGAGCGCGCCCTCGCCGCCGCCGACGTCGCGCACGACGTGAAGGAGTACCCGGGCACGGGGCACGGCTTCCTCACCGGCTTCGCCCCGCCGGCCCCGCTGGGCCCGGTCGCGAAGATCGTCTTCGGGCTGGGCCGGGGCCGCGAGAACGCCGCCGACGGCTGGGACCGGATCTTCGCCTTCTTCGGCGAGTACCTCACTAAGAAATCTACAACGTAAAGGTGTCCGGCCGGCCGGATCAGGAGCGCAGCACGGCCTGGGTCTGGGTCACCTGGGCGACCCGGCGGCCGGCGGCGTCGTAGACGTCGGTCTGGACGACGATGGACGTCCGGCCGGTGTGCAGGGGGCGCGCGACCCCCTCGGCGCACCCCTCCCTGACGCCGCGGAAGAAGTTGGTCTTGGACTCCAGGGTCGTCGTGGACGTGTCCGGCGGGAGGTTGAGGAAGGCGCAGGCGGCGCCGAGGGTGTCGGCGAGCGCCATGAGGGCGCCGCCGTGCATGACGCCGCCGGCGGTGCAGCGGTCGGGGGCCCAGTCCAGCCGGCCGGTGACCTCGTCCGGTCCGGCCGTGTCGATGCGGACGCCGAGCGCGCGGGCGAACGGCATGGCGTCGGTCAGCTGGTCGGGGGTGAGCCCGGTGGTCATGGAGCCTCCTCGGCGGTCGTCTCGGGCCCACCCTGGCGGCCGGGCCTCCCGGCGTCCATTACCCCGGACGTCATCGCGGGCATGATCGGCGGGCGGGTAGCGTCCGGGGGGTGACGACGGCGTTGAGCGATGTGCGACCCATCGGGGACCAGCTGCGGGCCTGGCGGCAGCGGCGCAGGCTGAGCCAGCTGGAGCTGGCGTCGGAGGCGGACGTGTCGACCCGGCACCTCAGCTTCGTGGAGACGGGGCGGTCGGCGCCGAGCCGGGAGATGGTCCTGCGGCTCGCCGAGCACCTGGACGTGCCGCTCCGCGACCGCAACCTGCTGCTGGTGTCGGCGGGGTACGCGCCGGTGTTCGGCGAGACGCCGATCGAGGAGCCGCGGATGGACGCGGTGCGGGCGGCGCTGAAGCAGGTGCTGGCCGGGCACGAGCCCTATCCGGCGGTCGTGGTGGACCGGTTCTGGAACCTCGTCGACGCCAACGGCGCCGCCGCGTTCTTCATGGAGGGCGCGCCGCCGGAGCTGCTGGAGCCCCCGCTGAACGTGCTGCGGCTCAGCATGCATCCCGACGGGATGGCGAAGAACATCCTGAACCTGGCCGAGTGGCGCGCCCACATGATCGACCGGGTGCGGCGGCATGTGGCGCTGACGGCGGACGCGTCGCTCATCCAGCTCTACCGGGAGCTGCGGAGCTTCCCCGGCGACGTCGGGGAGGCCATGGCGCCGCCCGCCGACCACGACGTCTTCATCCCGCTGCGGATGCGGGTGGAGGGCCGGGAGCTGTCGTTCTTCAGCACGATCGCGACGTTCGGGACGCCCGTCGACATCACGGTCGCGGAACTGGCGATCGAGTCGTTCTATCCGGCGGACGCGGCGACGACGGCGTTCCTGCGGGAGCGCGCCGGCTGGTGACCGGGGCGTCGGCCGCGAGCAGGTCGTGGTGGACGTGCTGCAGCGGCACGCCGAGCCGCTGCAGGGCGGCGACGGTCCCCCGGACCAGCGGCGCGGGCCCGGCGACAAAGGCGGAGAGGCCGCCGGCGTCGTCCAGGAGGCCGGGCAGGACGTCCGGCACGTGGCCGCTCAGCGCGCTGCCCCCCGGTGACCGCGACAGGACGGGGATGACGCGCAGCCGCGGGCGGGCCGACTCCAGCAGCCGCAGATCGGGCAGGTCGTAGAGGTCGCCGGCGGTGCGGGCGGCGACCAGCAGGCGGACGCCGCGGCCGGACCCGGCGGCCTCCTCGGCCAGGGCCTTCATGGGGGAGAGCCCGGTGCCGCCGCCGATCAGCAGGAGGTCGCGGCGCGAGTCCGGGTCGAGGGTCATCGCGCCCTCGGCGGGCCCGAGCAGCACGGTGTCGCCGGGCGCGGTGCGGCGGACCAGCGCGCCGCTGACCCAGCCGCCGGGGCGGGCCCGGACGTGCAGGCGCAGCGTCCCGTCCGGGCGGGGCGCGTTCGCGATCGAGTAGGGCCGCCACTCCCGGGGCCAGCGGGCGGTCTGCACGCCGACGTGCTGCCCGGCGGCGTACGGGAGCGGCCGTTCGGGCCGCAGCGTGAGCACCGCGAGGTCGGGGGCGCGGCGGTCGTGCCCGGTGACCTCGGCGGCCCACCACGGCGGGGCCTGCGCGGCGTCCCGCTCGGCGGCGGCGATCATGGTGTCGGCGGCGTGCCGGTAGGCCGCGGTCCAGGCGTCCCCGGTCTCGGCCGTCCACACGTCGGCGGCGAAGAGGCGCAGCGTGGCGGTCAGCGCGGCGCCGACGGCGGCGTAGTGCTCGCGCTGCACGCCGTACTTGCGGTGGTGGCGGCCGAGCCGGTCGAGGTGGCCGACGAGTTCGTCGGGGTTGTCCTGGTTCCACACGATCCGGAGGAGCGCGTGGAAGAACCGGTCGTGCTGGTGGCCCATGGCGGGCGGGAAGAGGGCGCGCAACTGCGGCTCGGCGGCGAAGAGGCGGCCGTAGAAGAAGCCGGTGGCGCCCGCCGGGTCGGCTTCGAGCCGGGCGAAGCACTCCTTGACGGTGCGGGGTTCCGGTGACATGTCCGAGCTCGCTCCCGGCCCACTGCCCTGGGCCCTCGGGGTCCGGCACCGGCGGTCGCGGCGGGTCGGTGCCCGGCTTTGTGAAATTCTCTCGCCGGTGCGGGCGGGTTCTCAAGCGCGCGGCCGCGGGCGATCACCGATCGCCGCACTGTGTGACCGCCCGATCCTCGTGAGTGATCGGACGGCCGCCGGAGAGGAAACGCATACTGATCGGTATCGGCCGGGCGGGGCGGGCGGCCCGACGGACGGATCAGGGCGTGGAGGACGAAACCACTCCCCGGTGGAAGATTTCGGGTTTCTGCGCAGTTCGCGGCCGGGAACGTCCCGTCCGGCGCCCCGCGCGCGGTCGGTGGGACGGCGATCTGGCCGCTTCGGACTGCGAAGATCCGTCACGTACGGCAAGCTGGCCGGGAGAGAGGCCGGGGGCGGGACGGCGCCAGGGGGCGGGTGAGGCACGATGACGTGCGGCCGGAACCAGGCAGATCACCCGAAGAGGGCGCAGTCCCGCGGCCGGCGCTCAGCACAGGGGGAGAGACGCACATGTCCGAGGACGTCCGCGGGGCCCCCGGCCCCGCCGCCGAGGCCGGCGCGCCGCCGCTCATCGGCATCACCACCTACCAGGAGCCGGCCCGCTGGGGGGTCTGGGTGCGCGAGGCCGCGCTGCTGCCCGTGCCGTACGCGCGCTCGGTCGAGCGGGCCGGGGGGATCCCGGTGCTGCTGCCGCCGGCCGCGACCCTGCGCGGGGTCGACGCCCTGGTCGCGCGGCTCGACGGCATCGTCCTGGCCGGCGGCGGCGACGTCGGCCCCGACCTGTACGGCGCCGCCCGGCACCACGAGACGGGGCCGCCGCAGCCGCAGCGCGACCGGTTCGAGCTGGCGCTCGTCCGCGCGATCGTGGCCGCCGACCTGCCGTTCCTGGCGATCTGCCGGGGCATGCAGGTGCTGAACGTCGCGCGCGGCGGCGCCCTGATCCAGCACCTGCCGGAAGCCGTCGGGCACAAGGGGCACGCGCCGGAGGCCGGCATCGTCGGCTCGCACCGCGTGCAGATCAGCGCGACCAGCCTCGTCGGCGGGATCCTGGGCGACGCGGCCGACGTCCCCACCTACCACCATCAGGCGGTCGGGCGGCTCGGCAAGGGGCTGACTGCCGTGGCCTGGGCCGAGGACCAGGTGGTGGAGGCCGTCGAGCTGCAGGGCCACCGCTTCGGCCTCGCCGTCCAGTGGCACCCCGAGGAGGGCGACGACAGGCGCCTGTTCGAGGCGCTGGTCGCGGAGTCCGCGCGCCGCTGACGCGGGATTGACCGTCCGTTCCGGGGGAAAGGCGACCCCGGTGACAGAACGCGACATGTCCGGAGGCCGCATGCCCGTCCACCCGCAGACCGCGCGCTTCCTGGAGCTGCTCGCCGCCTGGACGGCGCCGCCGCCCGGGGCCCGCGAGGCGGCCGAGCCCACGATCGCGGAGATGCGGGAGCGGATCGGCGCGGCGTTCCCGGTCGCGCGGCGGGAGCTCGCGCGGGTGCGCGACACCGCGGTGCGCGGCCCCGGCGGCCCGGTGCCGGTGCGGCTGTACCGGCCGGCGCCGCCCGAGCGGGGCCCGCTGCCCGCGGTCGTCTACCTGCACGGCGGCGGCTGGGTGCTCGGCGGGGTCGACAACGTGGACGCCGCGTGCCGCGACCTCGCGTCCGCCGCCGGATGCGTCGTGCTGAACGTCGGGTACCGGCTGGCCCCCGAGCATCCGTTCCCCGCGGCCGTGGACGACGCGTGGGCCGTCGTCGCGTCCGCGGCGCGGGAGCCGGGCCGGTACGGCGCCGCCCCCGGCGCGCTGGCGGTGGCCGGCGACAGCGCGGGCGGGAACATCGCCGCCGCCGTGGCGCTGCTGGCCCGGGACCGGGGGCTGCCGCTCGCCCACCAGCTGCTCGTCTACCCGGTGACCGACACGGCGATGGACACCCCGAGCTGGCGGGAGTACGGGACCGGGTACGGACTGGACGCGGGCACCCTCGCCCGCTTCATGGACCTGTACCGGGGCGGCGCCGATCCCCGCGACTTCCGGCTCGCCCCGCTGCGGGCCCCCGACCTCGCGGGCGCCGCGCCCGCCACCGTCATCACCGCCGAGTGCGACATCCTGCGCGACGAGGGCGAGGCGTACGCCCGCCGCCTCGCCGCCGCCGGCGTGCCGGTCGCGCTGCGCCGCTACGACGGCGTCGTGCACTCCTTCTTCCTGCTGCCCGAGATCTTCGACGCCGGCGCCGAGGCGATGGAGTTCGCTGTGCGACGATTGCGCTCGGCATTCGGTGATCGTGAGCGGGAGGGCGAAGCGGTATGCGGTACGACGCGTACGAGCGGCTGAGGATCGACTGGGCGGCGGACGGGGTGCTGCGGGTCACGATCAGCACGCCCGGCAGGCTGAACGCCGTCGACGCCGACGGGCACCGGGAACTGGCGGAGATCTGGCGGGACGCCGACGCCGACGACGCGGTCCGCGCCGTCCTCGTGCGCGGCGAGGGGACGGCGTTCTCCGCCGGCGGCGACCTGGCCATGATCGAGGAGATGATGACCGGCCACGCCGCGCGCCGCCGGATCATGCGCGAGGCGCGGGACATCGTGATGAACGTGATCAACTGCTCGAAGCCGGTGGTCAGCGCCGTGCAGGGCCCGGCGGTGGGCGCGGGGCTCGCGGTGGCGCTGCTGGCCGACATCTCGGTCGCCGGCCGCACCGCGAAGATCATCGACGGGCATGTGCGGCTCGGCGTGGCGGCCGGCGACCACGCGGCGGTCGTGTGGCCGCTGCTGTGCGGGATGGCGAAGGCGAAGTACTACCTGCTGCTCAACGACGTCCTGACCGGCGAGGAGGCCGAGCGGATCGGCCTGGTCTCGCTCTGCGTGGACGACGGCGAGGTGCACGAGCGCGCCCTGGAGATCGCCGGGCGGCTCGCCGCGGGCCCCGCCGAGGCGCTGTCGTTCACCAAGCACGCGCTGAACAACTGGCTGCGGCTCGCGGGCCCGACGTTCGACGCGTCCCTGGCCATGGAGTTCTTCGGGTTCACCGGCCCGGACGTGCGGGAGGGCGTCGCGGCGGTCCGGGAGAAGCGCCCGCCCCGGTTCGGCTGAGCGGGTCTCCGGCGAACCGCCCGGCGAGGGCGTCCGGGCCGGGTGCGCGGGCGCCGCGGGTGAGGGTCTCGGCCATCGCCTCCTCGCCGGCGGCGTCCGCGGCGGTTGGCCGTCAGTACGACTTGGGCAGGCCCAGTTCGTGCTGCGCGATGTGCGCCAGGACGAGTTCCTCCGCGACGGGGATGTTCTTGGCGATGCGGGCATCGCGGAACATCCGCGCGATCGGGTACTCCATCGAGTACGCCATGCCGCCGTAGGTCTGGAACGTGCGGTCGGCGGCCTGCCAGGCCGCGTCCGCCGCGGTGAGCTTGGCGATGTTGGCCTCCGAGCCGCACGGGCGGCCGCGGTCCCACAGCCAGGCGGCCTTGTAGGTCATCAGCCGCGCCAGCTCCAGCTGCGCCTTGGCCTTGGCGAGCGGGAACGCGACGGCCTGGTTCGACCCGATCGGCTTGCCGAACGGCGCCCGCTCGTTGGCGTACTCGCAGGCGAGCTTCAGCACGAGCTCGCCGGAGCCCACGCCGCCTGCCGCGGCGAGGATGCGCTCGGGGTTGAGGATGTCCCACAGGACGAGGAACCCCTGGTCGACCTCGCCGAGGACGCGGCTCGCCGGCACGCGCACCTCGTCAAGGAACACCATGCTGGACGCGACGGTGTTGGTGCCGAGCTTGGGGATCGGCCGGTAGGTCAGCGTCCCGTCGGCGACGGCCTGCTTGACGTCCACCAGCAGGACGGTGAATCCGGACGTGCGCGGCCGCGCCTCGGCGGCCGGGATCGTCCGGGTGACGAGCACCAGGTGGTCGGCGCGCTCGACGCCGGAGATCCAGATCTTCTGGCCGCTGACGACGAAGTGGTCGCCGTCGCGCCGCGCCTGCGTGGTGATGTTGATGGCGTTGCTGCCCGCGTCCGGCTCGGTGATCGCGAAGCAGGTCTCGATCCCGCCGGAGGCGATCTCCGGCAGGAGTTCGCGCTTCTGCTCGTCCGTCCCGTGCCGGGCGATGGTGAGCCCGCCGAACGCGGGCGTCAGCAGGTACATGAACGAGGCCGCGCCGCCCGCGCCGCCCTCGGCGAGCGCCTCCAGGGCGACCGCCAGCTCCAGCAGTCCCTGGCCTCCGCCGCCGTACTCCTCCGGGACGGCCAGGGCGTGCCAGCCGCCCTGGACGAGCTCCCGCCAGACCTCCTCCGGCCAGCGCTTCTCCGCGTCGCACCGGCCCCAGTAGTCCTGGTCGTACTTCCCGGCGATCGCCAGCACGCCCTCGCGCACCGCCGCCGCGCTCTCCGGCAGGTCGAAGTCCACCGCGCCTCCCTCATCTCGCGTCCGCACCACGGTAGCCGATTCCAGTAAGTGGTCACTGACGCGGGGGCGGCGTCATTGAAGGCCGCCCCACCGGGTAGGCGAACGGACGGGCACCGACACGGAGGGGAGAGCCATGCGGCCGCGCGACAGGTGGATGCTGGCCGGCGGACGGTGGAGCCAGGGCACCGGGCAGGACGTGTTCACGATGACCGATCCGGCGACCGGCGAGCCGCTGGGGGTGGTGGCCGTGTCCGCCCCGGCGGACGTCGACGCGGCCATGGCCGCGGCGTCCGACGCCGCGCCCGGCTGGGCGGCCGCCCCGCCCGCCGACCGGGGCGCGGCGCTGCGCGCCGCCGCGCGGGCGGTCGAGGACGGCATGGACGAGCTGGCCGCGCTGGTGACCGCCGAGATGGGCAAGCCGTCCGGGGACGCGCTCGGCGGCGTCGAGGCCGGGATCGCGACGCTGCGCCAGTACGCCGAGCTGGGGCCGCTGCACGGCGGGCGCAGCCTGCAGGGCGGCTGGGACGCCGCCGACTTCACGGTCCGCGAGCCGCGCGGCGTCGTCGCGGTGATCACGCCGTGGAACGACCCGGTCGCCATCGCCTGCGGCCTGATCGGCGCCGCGCTGGTCACCGGGAACACCGTGGTGCACAAGCCGTCCGAGCGGACCCCGCACACCGGCGCGATGCTCGTCGAACTTCTCGCCGGAAGCCTGCCCGGCGGCGTCCTGAACATGGTCGTCGGCGACGGGGAGACGGGCGAGGCCCTGGCCGGCCACGCCGGCGCCGACGTCGTCGCGCACGTCGGCTCCACCTCCGCCGGGCGCCGCGTCGCCGAACTCGCCCTCCGCACCGGGGCCAAGACCCTGCTGGAGAACGGCGGCTCCGACCCGCTGGTCGTGGACGCGGACGTCGACCCCGGGTGGGCCGCCGAGCAGGCCGCGGTCGGGTGCTTCGCCAACGCCGGCCAGATCTGCACCTCGGTCGAGCGCGTCTACGTCCACAAGGCCGTCTCCGAGGCGTTCCTCGACGCGCTCGCCGACCGCGCCCGGAGCCTGCGGACGGGGCCGGGCGCCGACGTGTCCACCGAACTCGGCCCGCTCGTCGACGAGCGCCACCGCACCCACGTCCACCAGCAGGTCGAGAAGGCGATCGCGGACGGCGCGCGCCCGCTGACCGGCGCGCGGATCCCGGACGGCCCCGGCGCGTTCTACCCGGCGACGGTCCTCGCGGGCTGCGCCGACCACATGCCGATCATGTCGGAGGAGGTGTTCGGCCCGGTCGCGCCCGTCCGCACCGTGGCCTCGTTCGACCAGGCCCTGGACGCCGCGCGCCGCTCCCGCTACGGCCTCGCCGCGACCGTCCTCACCCGCGACATGGCGCACGCGCAGGCGGCCTGGCGCACGCTGAACACCGGCACCGTGAAGATCAACGCGGTGTTCGGCGGCGCCCCGGGCGGGGCGGCGACGCCGCGCCGGGCCAGCGGCCACGGCTTCGGCTACGGCCCCGAGCTGCTGGACGAGATGACGGCCGTGAAGGCCGTCCACGTCCAGGCCGCCATCCCCTGACCGTCATCCCTTGACCGTCAGCAGCGGCCGCAGTTCCGCGACCGGCGCCGCCACGCCGCCGCCCCGCAGGCTCGCCACGACCGGGCCGATGTCCTTGTAGGCCCACGGCGCCTCCTGCTTCAGGTCGCGCCGCCACGCCGCCATGACGTCGGACCGCCGCGCCGTCGCCGGGTCGCGGTGGTCCAGCGGCGTCACGACCCGGAACTCGCGCAGGAACGCGTCGAGCGCGGCGTCGCCGCCCCGCGCGGACGCGCCGCGCGGGATCCGCCGCCCGGCGCCGTGGCAGGCGCTGGCCAGCGTGCGCGGGCTGCCGTGCCCGCGCAGGACGAAGCTCGGCGCGCCCATGGAGCCGGGCACGATGACGGGCTCGCCCCACATCGCGTAGGGGCCGCCGGCCGTCTCGGCGTGGCCGCCCGCCGGGGTGGCGCCCTTGCGGTGCACGACCCGGTCGCCGTCCCGCCAGAACAGGTTGTGCGGCGCGTCGTACAGCAGCCGCGCCGCCGCGTCCCCGAACTCGGCGGCGAGGCCCGCCCGCATCGTCAGCGACAGGAAGTACCGGTTGCCGGCGGCGAAGTTGGCGGCGTTGCCGAACGCGTCCAGGTACCGGCGGCGGGCGGGCTCGGACCGCTCGTCCAGCAGGAAGGGCAGGACGCCGTTGCGCGGGCGGGGCAGCCCCGCCGGCCAGCCCGCGCGGAGCCCGTCCAGGGCCGTCGCGTTGGCCTGGTGGCCCAGCGACAGCGAGCCGCTGTGCACCATCGTGACGACCGTGCCGGGCGTCAGGCCCCAGGCGTGCGCGGCGGCGGCGTCGTGCACCTCCGCCACGTACTGGAGCTCGGCGAAGTGGTTGCCGCCGCCGATCCCGCCGATGACGCTGTCGTGGCTGGCGGCGCCGGGCGCGCCGCCGGCGCTGCCGACCCAGTCGGCGAACGCGTCCGCCGTCGCCGCCGGGAAGCCGGAGGCGTGCGCGCGGTCGAGGGCGTCGTCGGCGTCGTCGGGGCGGGCGCCCCGCCACGGGGCGGGGCCCGCGAGCAGCAGCCCGGGCAGCCCGTCCCGCAGGAGCGCCTCGCGCTGGACGGGGGTGAGCGCGATGCGGCGCCCGCCCTCGAAGAACAGGTGCCGCAGCCGCCGCTCCAGCGCGTCCAGCCGGGCCCGGACGCGGTCGGCGCGCAGCGCGGTGACCTCCAGCCGCATCCCGCAGTTGACGTCGTTGCCGACCGCCTGCGGGAGCAGCGCGTGCTCGGTCTCCAGGACGGTCCCGATCGGGATCCCGGAGCCCTTGTGGAAGTCGGGGGTGAGGGCGGCGCGGGTGATCCGCGGGGCGGGCCCGTCGTAGCCGGGCGTGGCCTCGGCGAGCCGTTCGAGGGTTTCGGCGGTCTCCAGGAGCGCCAGCGCCTCGGTGACGGCGGCGCGCTCCAGCGGGACGTCCCCGCCGGCGCAGATCTCGACGGGGACGCCGTGCGGGTTGGGGAGGGTGAGCCAGTGCTCGTCCGTGCGGGCGAGCCGGTGGTCTTGACGTGCGGGCATGGGGAAGTCCTTCGGGGCTGCCGGAGAGCGCGCGGTCGAGGCGCGCGGGGAAGAACCGTCCGCCCGGAGGGCGACGGCGGGGGAGCGGGCGGAAGGGCCCGCTCATTCCTCGGGTTCAGCAGCCGCGAGGCGGTGCAGACGTTAGCGCGGGGTCAGCCGCCGGGGAAAGGGGTTTTCGCGGGGACGGCCAGGTAGCGGGTCACCAGGCGGGCGACGAAGTGGGCGAAGGTCTCCGGGGGGCCGGAGGGCAGCATGAGGTGGCTCATCGTCAGCCGCACCGCCGCGTCGGCGACCTCGGTGAGGGCGTCGCGGTCCAGGTGGGGCCACTGCCGCAGCGCGTGCTCGGCGATGCGGGCGCTGGCGGCGAACAGCACCGGCTCGGCCTGCGTGGTGAGCAGCGGGAGCATCTCGTCGCCGCCCGCGCCGGTCAGCACCGCCTTCTTCAGCTGGTCGTCCGCGGACGTCTCCAGCGTGTACGTCACCGCGGCGACCACCGCGGAGTACACGTCGTCGTGCTCGGACAGCACCGTGTCGATGCCGTCGAGGTAGCGCTCGTTGTCGCGGACCACGACCGCCTGGGCCAGGCCCCACTTGCCGCCGAACTCGTTGTAGACGGTCTGCCGGCTGACCCCCGCGGCCTCGGCGACGTCCCGCATGCGGACGGCCCGGTAGCCGCGCTCCACGAGCAGGCCGGCGGCGGCGTCGAGCAGGGACTCGCGCACGGGACGTCCGGCGGTGCCCATGTGTCGTCGTTCCTCCGGAAACTGGTCGGACCTCCATTATCGCCCGTGATCCGGCGGTGCGGCCATCACGCCGTAGCGCCGCCTCCGCGCCGGTCCCGGCGGGTCCGCCCGCCGCCGGGCTCTCTAGAGTGTCGGCCAAGGCGACGTGAGGAGGGCCCGGTGGGCGGGATCCTGGTGGCCAACCGCGGCGAGATCGCGCTGCGGATCGTGCGGGCCGCGGCCGAGCTGGGCCTGCGGACGGTCGCCGTCCACACCCGCGACGACGCCGCGTCGGCGCACACCCGCCGCGCCGACGACGTGCGCGCCCTGCCCGGCGAGGGCGTCGCGGGCTACCTGGACGCGGACGCGCTGCTCGCCGCCGCGAAGGACGCCGGCGCCGCCGCCGTCCACCCCGGTTACGGCTTCCTGAGCGAGAACGCGGGCTTCGCCGCGCGGTGCGCCGCCGCGGGGCTGACGTTCGTCGGCCCGCGCCCGGAGCTGCTGGAGCTGTTCGGCGACAAGGCGCGGTCGCGGGAGCTGGCGCGCGCGTCCGGCGTCCCCGTCGCGCCCGGCACGGACGGCGCGGTGAGCCTCGCCGGGGCCGAGGCGTTCGCGCGCGAGCACGGCACCGTGGTGCTGAAGGCCCTCGCGGGCGGCGGCGGGCGCGGCATGCGCGTCGTCGCGGACCCGGCGGAGACGGCCGCCGCGTACGAGCGGTGCCGGTCGGAGGCGCTCGCCGCGTTCGGCGGCGGCGAGCTGTACGCCGAGAAGTACGTGCCGCGCGCCCGCCACATCGAGGTCCAGGTCGCCGGGGACGGGACGGGCGCGGTCACCCACCTGTGGGAACGCGACTGCAGCGTCCAGCGCCGCCACCAGAAGCTGATCGAGATCGCGCCCGCGCCGGCGCTGCCGGCCGGGGTCCGGGACGCGCTGCTGGCAGCCGCGCTCCGCTTGGCCGCCCGCGTCCGCTACGACGGCCTCGGCACGTTCGAGTTCCTCGTCGCGGGCGAGGAGTTCTGGTTCCTGGAGGCGAACCCCCGGCTCCAGGTCGAGCACACCGTGACCGAGGAGATCACCGGCGTCGACCTCGTGAAGACGCAGATCCGGCTCGCGCTCGGGCGGGACCTCGCGGGCGTGGGCCTCGCCGGGCCGCCGGACGCGTCGGGCTGCGCCGTCCAGGTGCGGGTCAACACCGAGACGATCGACGCGGACGGCACGCCCCGTCCGCAAGCCGGGACGCTGACCGCGTTCGCGCCGCCGTCCGGCCCCGGCGTCCGCGTCGACACCTACGGGTACGCCGGATACCGCACCAGCCTGCGCTACGACCCGCTGCTCGCCAAGGTCGTCGCCCGCGCGGAGGACCTGCCGTCCGCCGCCGCGCGGGCGCACGGCGCGCTCGGCGAGTTCGAGATCGCGGGCGTGGCCACGAGCATCCCGCTGCTCCAGGGGATCTTGCGGCGCCCGGAGTTCACCTCCGGCGGCGCGGACACGTCCTTCGTCGCCGACCACCTGGCCGAGCTGCTGGAGAGCGAGCACCGCCGCTACTACCCCGAGACCGCGGCGCGGGCAGGGGAGCCGGAGGCCGTCGCCGTCCCCGAGGCGCCGCCCGGCACGGTCGCCGTCCCCGCGCCCGTGCAGGGGACGGTCGTCGGCGTGGAGGTGGCCGAGGGCGACCTGGTGAGGGCCGGGGCGCCGGTGGTGATCATCGAGGCGATGAAGATGGAGCACGTCGTCCGCGCGGCCGCGCCGGGCGTCGTCCGGGCGCTGGCCGCCGCGCCCGGGGACACCGTCGCCGAGGGCGCGCCGCTGCTGTTCACCGAGCCCGCCGAAGCGGACGGCGGCCACGCCGCCGAGGAGGACGAGACCGACCTCGACGCGATCCGCGCCGACCTCGCCGAGACGCTGCGCCGGCACGAGGCGGGGCTCGACGCGGCCCGCCCCGGGGCCGTCGCCAAGCGGCGCGCGCGCGGCCGCCGCACCGCCCGCGAGAACATCGGCGACCTCTGCGACCCCGGCACGTTCGTCGAGTACGGCGCCCTCGCGATCGCCGCGCAGCGGCAGCGCCGGTCCCTGGACGACCTCATCGAGCGCACCCCGGCCGACGGCATGGTGTGCGGCATCGGCGACGTCGGCGGCGCGAAGGCCGTCGTCATGTCCTACGACTACACGGTCCTGGCCGGGACGCAGGGCCACCAGAACCACCGCAAGACCGACCGGATGCTCGACATCGCCCGCCGCCGGCGGCTCCCGCTGGTCCTGTTCGCCGAGGGCGGCGGTGGACGGCCCGGCGACACCGACACCTCGTCCGTCTCCGGCCTGGACGTGACGACCTTCCACGCCATGGGGCGGCTCAGCGGCGCCGTCCCGTCCGTCGGGATCGCCTCCGGGCGCTGCTTCGCCGGGAACGCGGCGCTGCTCGGCTGCTGCGATGTCATCATCGCCACCCGCGACGCCAACATCGGCATGGGCGGCCCCGCGATGATCGAGGGCGGCGGCCTCGGCGTGTTCGCCCCGGAGGAGATCGGCCCGATCGGCGACCAGGAGCCCAACGGCGTCGTCGACATCGCCGTCGAGGACGAGGCGGAGGCCGTCGGCGCCGCCCGCCGCTACCTGTCCTACTTCCAGGGCCCGCGGGACGAGTGGGCGTGCGGCGACCAGCGCGTCCTGCGGCACCTCGTCCCGGAGAACCGGATGCGCGCCTACGACGTCCGCCGCGTCGTCGCCCACCTCGCCGACACCGGGTCGGTGCTGGAGCTGCGCCGCGCGTTCGGGATCGGGATCATCACCGCGCTGGTGCGGATCGAGGGCCGCCCGATGGGCCTCATCGCCAGCAACCCGGCGCACCTCGGCGGCGCCATCGACCGCGACGCCGCCGACAAGGCCGCCCGGTTCCTGCAGCTCTGCGACGCCCACGGGCTGCCCGTCGTGTCGCTGTGCGACACCCCCGGCTTCATGGTCGGCCCCGACGCCGAGCGCACCGCGACCGTCCGGCACTTCAGCCGCCTCTTCGTCATCGGCGCGAACCTCCGCGTCCCGGTCATCACGATCGTGCTCCGCAAGGGCTACGGGCTCGGCGCGCAGGCCATGGCGGGCGGCGGGTTCAAGGCGCCGCTCGCGACCGTCGCGTGGCCCACCGGCGAGATCGGCGGCATGGGGCTGGAGGGCGCCGTCCGGCTCGGGTTCCGCAAGGAGCTGGAGGCCGCCGAGGACCCGCGGGCCCTGTTCGAGCGGATGGTCGCCGCCGCCTACGAGTACGGCAAGGCGCTCCACGCGGCCACGGTCTTCGAGCTGGACGACGTCATCGACCCGGCAGGGACGCGCGCCTGGATCACCACGGTGTTCGCCGGAGCCCCGCCGGTACAGGAACGCCCCCGGCCGTGGATCGACACATGGTGACGCCCGGGTAGACGTCGCGCACCAGCGGGTCGGCCCGCACCTCCGCGGGCGCACCGGCCGCGACGACCCGGCCGCCGTCCAGGACGTGCAGGACGTCGCAGACGCCCAGCACCGGCTCCAGCTCCCGCCCGGCCACCAGCACCGCGAGGCCCTCGGCGGCCAGGTCGCGCAGCAGCACCTCCAGCGACCGCGCGTACCGCACGGGCAGCCCGTCCCACGGCTCGTCCAGCAGCAGCACGGCGGGTTCGGCGGCGAGGGCCCGCGCCAGGCCGGCCAGCAGCGCGACGCCGGGCGGCGCCGTCCGCGCGCACCGGTCCGCGTGCTCCTCGATGCCGACGCGTGCGAGGACCTCGTCGGCGCGCAGGCCCGCGTCGCGCCGCGCGTCGAGGCGCCGCCGCCGGCGGTCGCGCGCCGTCCGCCCCGCGTGCCGCCGCGTCATCGCGTGCCGCGCGGCGGCGGCCCGCACGGTCTCCCGGACGGTGCGGGAGGCCGCCCGGCCGCCCGTCCGCCGCGACGCGAGGGCGATGCCGCGGCGGGCCCGCTCGCGCGCGGTGCTGCGCGTCAGGTCGGCGTCGCCGAGGTGGACGGTGCCCGCCGCCGGGCGCCGGAGCCCGATGATCACGTCGTACAGCGTCGTCTTGCCCGCGCCGTCGGGGCCGATCAGCCCGGTCACCGCGCCGGGCGGAGCGGTGAGCCGTGCGCCGTCCACGGCCGTCAGGCCGCCGAACCGGACGGTCACGTCGCGGACCCGGAGTCCCCCTGCGGCGGCCATCGGCACCTCGCGGCTCACTGTGATGCGGATCACTGGCGGATCCACACCCTACTGACGCGCGCGGACGCCCGGCAACGCCTCCCGCCGGCGTTCGCGGCCCGCCGTCAGGGCGCGGCGGGCGGCGCCAGCCGCTCGCGGGTCCACTCCTTCACCCCGGCGACGAACGCGTCGACGTCGGCGGCCTTGCCGGACGCCATCTCGGTGAACCAGTCCGGCACGTACTCCTCGAACCTCCCGCTCTCCAGCACGGCGAGGACGGCGTCGGCGACCTGCCGCGGCGGCAGCGCGTCGGACACGTCGCTCAGCGGCGGCTCGTTGCCGGGCAGCGCGAACAGCTCGGTGCCGGCGATGAGCGCCGGCTGGATCACGTGGGCCTGCACCCCCGTGCCGTCCAGGTCGACCGCCATGCTCTCCCAGAACGCGGTCAGCGCCGCCTTGGACGCGCCGTAGGCGCCCTCGTGCGGCGGGCCGAGCCGCGCCGCGACCGACCCGATCGCCACCAGGTGGCCGTGCCCGCGCCCGATCATGCCCGGCAGCAGGGCCAGCGTGAGCCGCACCGGGGAGGCGTAGTTCAGCCGCATCACGTCCTCGGCCTCGGCGGGGGACAGGTCCTGGACGCGGCGGCGCTTCGGCATCCCCGCGTTGTTGACCAGCACGTCCACGCCGCCGAACGCGCGCTCCACGTCCGCGGCCAGCTCGCCCACCGCGTCGAGGCGGCCGAGGTCGGCGGTCCACATCGCCGACTCGGGGGAGTGCTCGCGGCACCGGGCGAGGACCTGTTCGAGCCTGTCCCCGCGCCGCGCCACCAGCCCGACGCGGGCGCCGGCGGCGGCGAGCGCCTCCGCGACGACCGCGCCGATGCCGGACGAGGCTCCCGTGACCAACGCGGACCGTCCCGTCAAAGTCACCATGCCGCCCAACGTCACACACGCCCGCCCGGCCGGGCAAGGCGAAGCGCCGCCGGGCCCCCGCATCGGCCGGTAAGGTAGTGGGTTTCCCTTGCCGCCCTCTCGCCACCGGAGGTCTGCCCGCATGCCCGCCGCACCCGCCGAACCCGACGAAACGGAGATACTCGCCGCCGAACGCGCCCACCTGGCCGAGTCGCGCACCGCGCTGCGCCGGATGCGCGAGCACGCCGAGAACCTGTCGGCCGACGTCGCCGCCGACTGGGTGTCGAAGCAGTACCTGGAGTCGCTGCTCGACCAGCGGGTCGCCGCCCTCGCCGACCGGCCCGGCACGCCCCTGTTCTTCGGCCGGATGGACCGCGCCGCCGCGGGCGGCCCCGACCTGCCCGCGGTCATGTACGTGGGGCGGCGGCACGTCCACGACGGCGAAGAGGGGCGCCCGCTCGTGCTGGACTGGCGCGCCCCCGTGTCCCGCGCCTTCTACCAGGCCGGGCCCGCCGACCCGATGGGCTGGCGGCTGCGGCGCCGCTTCGGCTTCCAGGCCGGCGAGCTGACCGCGTTCGAGGACGAGCCGCTCGACGGCCCCGGAGGCGGCGGGCAGGGGCCGTCCCGCATCCTGACCGAGGAGATCGAGCGCCCCCGCACCGGGCCGATGCGCGACATCGTCGCCACGATCCAGCCGGAGCAGGACGTGATCGTCCGCGCGGACCTGCCGCGCACGGTGTGCGTGCAGGGCGCGCCCGGCACCGGCAAGACGGCCGTCGGCCTGCACCGCGCCGCCTACCTGCTGTTCACGCACCGGGAACGGCTGTCGCGGTCCGGCGTGCTGATCGTCGGGCCGAACCGGGCGTTCCTCGCCTACATCTCGGCGGTCCTGCCCGCGCTCGGCGAGGTCCGGGTCGACCAGGCCACGATCGACGGCCTGCTCGGCGCGCCGCTCGGGGAGGAGCCGGCGGCGGTCTCCGCCGCCAAGGGCGACGCGCGGATGGCGGACGTCGTCCGCGCGGCGCTGTGGCTGCACGTCCGCAAGCCCGAGGAGGGGCTCGTCGTCACCCGCGGCTCGGCCCGCTACCGGCTCGCCGGCCACGAGGTCCGCGAGATCGCCGCTGAGCTGCGCGGGACCACCCGCTACGGCGCCGGCCGCGCCGCGTTCGCGCAGCGGCTCGCGCACCGGATCCTGGTGCTGATGGAGCAGCGGGGCGAGGCGCCCGACGACCGCGTCCAGGACCAGGTCGCGCGGAGCCGGCCCGTCAAGCAGGTGCTCGACGCGGTCTGGCCGAAGGTGACCGCCGAGCAGGTCCTGCACCGGCTGCTGTCGGACGCCGAGTTCCTGCGGCGGGCCGCCAAGGGCGTCCTGGACGAGGACGAGCAGGCCGCGATCCGGTGGCCCGGGCCGCCGCGCTCGCACCGCTCGGCGAGGTGGACCGCCGCCGACCGCGCCCTCCTGGACGAGCTGAACGGCCTCATCGAGCGGACCGCCTCGCTCGGCCACCTCGTCGTCGACGAGGCGCAGGACCTCTCCGCGATGCAGCTCCGGGCCCTCGGCCGCCGCTGCGGGACGGGCTCGGCGACCGTCCTCGGCGACCTCGCGCAGGGCACGACCGCCTGGTCGGCCCGCTCCTGGGCGGACGTCCTCACCCACCTCGGGCAGGACGGCGAGGTCACCGAGCTGAGCCTCGGCTTCCGCGTCCCGGGCACCGTCCTCGACTACGCCGCCCGGCTGCTCCCGCACGTCGCGCCCGGCCTGGAGCGGCCGCGCTCGCTGCGCCCCGGCGCCGGCGCGCTGGACGTCCGGCGCGTCCCCGACGTGCTCGCCGCCGCCTGCGCCGCCGCCCGCGCGGCGCTGGACCGCCCGGGGTCGGTCGGCCTGATCGTGCCGGACGCCGCCGCGGCCGCGCACGCGGCCGCCCTCGCGGACGCCGGGCTGGAGAGCGAGGTCCTCGGCCCCGAGTCCGACGGCGCCGCGCGGCTGCTCGTCATCCCCGCGACGCTCGCCAAGGGACTGGAGTACGACCATGTGATCGTCGCCGAGCCCGCCGCGATCGCCGCCGCCGAGGCGCGCGGCCTGGCCCGGCTGTACGTGGCGCTGACCCGCGCCGTGACGTCCCTGACCGTCCTCCACCGGGACGATCTCCCGGCCGAACTCGTGGCGTCGTAGCCGGGCGGGGCGCCCGCGTGTTCACCGAGACCGCCGGGCCGCGGCAGGGCCACCGGGCGCACTACCCGCGCGCCGCCGCCTGATCCGGGCACGTGCACGGGCGCAGCCCGTCGAAGGCGATGCGGAGGACGTCCTCGCGGGCTCCGGCGCGCCCGGCCGCGTACGACATGCCGGCCAGCAGCGCCATGACCTCGGCCGCGCCGACGTCCGCGCGGACGGCCCCGGCCTCCTGCGCCCGTTCGAGGAGGGCGCCGAGCGCCGCCTTCAGGCCGGGCCCGGCCTCTCCCGTGGCCGCGCGAGCGTCGACGCCCGCCTCGGCCAGCGCCTCGGTGACGGCCTGCTTCGCCGCCGCCTGGGACACGACCCGGGAGAAGAACGCGAAGAACGCCTCGCCCGGATCGGCGGCCGACCGCAGGTCCTCGGCGTCGCGGGCCAGCCGCTCCAGCAGCGCGACCAGCACGGCCTCCAGCAGCGACTCCTTGGTCGGGAAGTGCCGGAACACCGTGCCGATCCCGACGCCCGCCTTGCGCGCGACCTCCTCGGTGGAGGCCGAGGTGCCCTGGACCGCGAAGACCTCCTCGGCCGCGGCGAGGACCCTGGCGCGGTTGCGCAGGGCGTCGGCGCGCAGCGGCCTGCCGGACGCGGGTGATGTCATCGCGGCCTTCCGTTGACAAGTGGAGTCTTTACTCCGTATTTTCTCATACGGAGCACGAACTCCGATTGTAGGGGAGAGCCATGTCCGAGTTCGCCACCCCCCGGGCCGTCTTCCAGCGGCTGCTCGACGGGATCACCGCGCTGCAGCCCGAGGGGCTGCCGCGCCTGTACGCGGAGGACGCGGTGGTCGTGCACCCGTTCGCCCACCCCGCCTCCCGCCTGGAGGGCCGCGAGGCGCTCCGCGCGCACTTCGCGCGACTGGAGGTCCTGCCCATGGAGATCAAGGCGCGCAACGTCGTCGTCCACCAGACCGCCGACCCGGAGGTCATCGTCGCCGAGTTCGAGTACGAGGGGCGCAACACCGAGACGGGCCGCGAGTTCGTCGTGCCCAACATCTTCGTCCTGCGCGTCCGCGACGGGCACATCGTCGAGTCCCGCGACTACGCCCACCATCGCGCGTTCGACGAGGCGATGGCGTGACGGGCCCCGGAGCCGCCCCCCGTCCCGGAGCCGCCCCCGGCGGCGCGACGCCGCGCGAGGTGTTCGCGCGGCTCGGCGCGGGCATCTCGGCGGGCCGCTGGCACGAGCTCGCCGCCCTGTACGCCGAGGACGCGGTCGTCGACCAGCCGTTCGCGCTCCCGCCCGCGCCGCCGCGGCTGGCCGGCCGCGCCGCGATCGACCGGCACTTCCGCGCCGCGGCCCGCGGCCCCCTCGCGCTGCGGGCCCGGAACGTGGTGGTGCACGACACCGCCGACCCGGAGGTGATCGTCGCCGAGTTCGACTACGACGGCCGCGTCGCCACGACCGGGCGCGCCTTCCGCGTCGCCAACATCCAGGTCCTGCGGATACGGGACGGCCTGATCGTGGAGACGCGCGACTACCACGACCATCCGGGCCTGGCCCGCGCGATGGGCCGGGGCGTGGGCGGTTGACTCGCCGTCCCGGCGGTTCCTAGGCTGGACGGACCATACCGACCGGTTGGTATGTCCCTGTGCGGGCGGCGCCTCCGCCGCCCGCCGCCCCGCGCGGAGGTTCGCCCTGTGAGCACAGCACCGCCCGGCGCCGACGAGCTGAGCAGGCGGGTCGGCGAGTTCCTCGCCGCACACGACCCCTCGGCCACGGCGCCCCTGGACTTCCTGCGCGCCCGGTTCGACGCCGGGCTCGCCTGGGTCCACTACCCCGAGGGGCTCGGCGGGCTCGGCGCCCCCCGGCACCTGCAGTCCGCCGTGGACCGGGCGTTCGCCGAGGCCGGCGCGCCGACCAACCGCCCCGAGCGCAACGGCATCGGCCTCGGCATGGCCGCGCCCACGATCCTCGCCTTCGGCACCATGGAGCAGAAGCGCCGCTTCCTGCGCCCCCTGTGGACCGGCGAGGAGCTGTGGTGCCAGCTGTTCAGCGAGCCCGGCGCCGGGTCCGACCTCGCCGCGCTCGCCACCCGCGCCGTCCGCGACGGCGACGCCTGGACGGTCGACGGCCAGAAGGTCTGGACGTCCATGGCGCACGAGGCGCGCTGGGCGATCCTCGTCACCCGCACCGACCCGGACGTCCCCAAGCACCGCGGCATGACCTACTTCGTCTGCGACATGACCGCGCCGGGCGTCGAGGTCCGGCCGCTGCGGCAGATCACCGGCGAGGCCGAGTTCAACGAGGTGTTCCTCACCGACGTGCGGATCCCCGACGAGCACCGGCTCGGCGAGGTCGGCCAGGGCTGGCAGGTCTCCACCACGACGCTGATGAACGAGCGGGTCGCGATCGGCGGCGGCGCCGCGCCGCGCGAGAGCGGCATGATCGGCGTCGTCGCCGCGCTGTGGCGCGACCGGCCGGAGCTGCGCACCCCCGGCCTGCACGACGCCGTGCTGCGGGCCTGGGTGGAGACCGAGGCGGCCCGGCTCACCGGCGCGCGGCTGCGCCAGCAGCTCACCGCCGGGCAGCCCGGCCCCGAGGGCTCGGGCGCCAAGCTGGCCTTCGCCAGGCTCAACCAGGAGGTCTCCGGCCTGGAGCTGGAACTGCTCGGCGAGGACGGCCTGCGCTACGACGACTGGACGATGCGCCGCCCCACCGAGGTCGACTTCACCCGCCGCTCGCCCGGCTACCGCTACCTGCGCGCCAAGGGCAACTCCATCGAGGGCGGCACCTCCGAGATCCTGCGCAACATCATCGCCGAGCGCGTCCTCGGCCTGCCCGGCGAGATCCGCGTCGACAAGGACGTGCCGTGGAAGGACCTGCCCAAGTGAGCGACCTTCTCTACTCCGAGATCGAGACCGACCTGCGGGCGGGCGTCCGCGAGATGCTCGACGACAAGGCGCCCTGGGCGTCCGTCCTCGCCGGGACGGAGCAGGACGAGCCCTACGACGCGGCGCTGTGGCGCGCCGTCGCCGTCCAGCTCGGCTGCGCGGGGCTGCCCGTGCCCGAGGACCTCGGCGGCGCGGGCGCCACCTGGCGGGAGACCGCCGTGGTGATGGAGGAGCTCGGCCGGTGCGCCGCGCCCGTCCCGTTCCTGACCAGCTCGGTGGTCGTGACCGCCGCGCTGCTGGCCGCGGGCGAGCGCGAGCTGCTCGCCGGGCTGGCCGCCGGGGAGCGGATCGCGGTCCTCGCCGTCCCGTTCAGCACCGCGCCCGGCGGGGCGGCGGCGGCCGTGCGGGCCGCGGACGGGAGGCTGACGGGCGGGATCACCAGCGTCGCCGACGGCATGGCCGCCGACGTGCTCCTCGTCCCGGCGGACGGCGGACTGTACGCGGTGGACGCCGCCGAGGCCCGCCGCACTCCGGTGACCTCGCTCGACATGACCCGGCGGCTCGCCGACATCGCCCTGTCCGGCGCGCCCGCCCGGCGGGTCGCCGAGGGCGCGGACGCCGTCCGGGCCGGCCTGCTGACCGGCGCGGCGATGCTGGCGTCCGAACAGCTCGGGCTCGCCGAACGCTGCCTGGACGACACCGTCGCCTACGTGAGGACGCGCTACCAGTTCGGCCGTCCGGTCGGCTCCTACCAGGGCCTCAAGCACCGGCTCGCAGACCTGTGGACGTCGATCACCCAGGCCCGCGCCGTGGCGCGGCACGCCGCCTCCTGCGCGGCCGCCGGCGACGCCGACACGCCGATCGCGGTGGCCGTCGCGCAGGCGCACTGCTCGGCGGTCGCCGTCAAGGCCGCGGAGGAGTGCGTGCAGATGCACGGCGGCATCGGGTTCACCTGGGAGCACCCGGCGCACCTCTACCTGAAGCGCGCCAAGGCCGACTCCATCGCGCTCGGCACACCCGGCCACCACCGGGCCGCGCTCGCGGCGCTGGTCGGCCTGCCCCCGGCCTGACCCTCCGGGCGGCCCCGCCTCCGCAGGCGGGGCCGCCCGGCCGGTCTGCGAAGGCGTGTCGGCCGGTGACGGTGCGTTAGCCGGTGATGACCGTGAGGATCCGCGAGCCCTCCGGGAAGGCGCCGCGTTCGGCCAGCGCGAGGACGCCGGACATCATCTTCGCCGTGTAGATCCGGTCGAGGACGATCCCGTGCCGGGCGGCGAAGTCCTCGACGAACGCGTCCAGCTCCGGGGTCCCCCTGGCGTAACCGCCGAAATGGAAGCCGTCCTCGACGCGCCAGTTCCCGCGCCGCTCGCCGTACGCCTCGCGCTGGAGCCGCTCGACCTCGCCGTCCATGAAGCCGCCCCTCAGCACGGAGAAGCCGAGGGCCCGCTGGTCCGGGGCGAGGCCCGCGGCCAGCCCGGCGAGCGTCCCGCCCGTCCCGCAGGGGCAGCAGACCACGTCGAACCCCGGCACCTCGGCGCCGAGCTCCGCGCAGCCCTGGACGGCCAGGGCGTTGCTGCCGCCCTCCGGCAGCAGGTAGAAGTCGCCCCACCGGTCGCGCAAGGCGTCCACGACGTCCGGCTCGTGCTTGCGCCGGTAGGTGGTCCGGTCCATGTAGGCGAGGCGCATGCCCATCCGCTCGGCGCGGGCCAGCGAATCGTTCAGCGGGAGACGCTCCTCGCCGCGGATCACCCCGATGGTCGCGAAACCGAAGATCTTCCCGGCCGCCGCGGTGGCCCGGACGTGGTTGGAGTAGGCGCCGCCGAAGGTGAGGACCGTCCCGTGCGCGCGGGCCGGCCCGATGTTGTGCCGGAGCTTGCGCCATTTGTTGCCGGGCAGCTCCGGATGGATCAGGTCGTCCCGCTTGAGGAACAGCCGCAGCCCCCGCCGCGCCGCGCGCTCGTCGGCCAGCTCCACCACCGGGGACGTCATCGCGGCGCCGGCAGCCCGAGCCGCTCGCGGACCGTCCGCTGCACCTCCCCGATGCCCGGCCGCGCGTCCACGGTGACCACGTACTCCTTGCGGCCGAACAGCTCCAGGATCGGGTCGGTCTTCTCGTGGTAGTCGCGCAGCCGCCCGGCGAGCGCCTCCTCGGTGTCGTCCTCGCGGGTCACCAGCTCGCCGCCGCACACGTCGCAGCGGCCCTCCTGGGTGGGGCGGTCCGCGATCAGGTTGTAGTCCATCCCGCACCGCGAGCACAGCCGGCGGCCCAGCACCCGGCGGCGGACCTCCGCGTCCGGCAGGTCGAGGTGGATCACCCCGTCGATGTCGTAGCTCTCCAGGAAGAACTCGGTCTGCCGCCGGCTGCGCGGGAAGCCGTCGACGATGAACCCGTAGTTCCAGTCGTGCTGGTCCAGGCGCTGCCGGACGACGTTCTCGGCCAGGTCGTCGCCGACCAGCTCACCGGCCGCCATGGTCCGCCGCACCTGCGCGCCCAGCTTCGTGTGGTTCTTGACGTGCCAGCGGAAGATGTCCCCGACGCTGATGTGGACGATGTCCAGATCCCGCGCGAGCAGCCCGGACTGCGTGCCCTTGCCGCTGCCGATGGCGCCGATGATGACGTACTTGCGCATGCGGCAAGCCTATGCGGGCCGCCGCCCGGCGGCGGCGCGCCGGATCAGAGCGGCAGCCGCAGCCGCCGGCCCAGCCTGCGGAAACGCGAGCCCGCGGCGTGCTCGGGCGACTCGTCCCGCGCGGTCAGGCCCTCCAGCAGCGTCTCGAACGAGGGCTGCTGGACGCACACCAGCGTCGCGCGGGCCCGCCGGGCGCAGTGCAGCCGCACCGACGGCCGCAGCAGCCGGGAGAACAGGCCGCGCGTCCCGTGCCCGACGACCAGGATGTCGTCGTCGCCCGCCAGCCGCACCAGCGTGGCGCCGGGCTCGCCGACCAGCGCGAGCGCGGTCAGCTCCACCCCGTCGGGCGGGCCGCCGGACACCTCGGCGAGCAGCCGCGCGATCAGCTCGGCGCCCGAGCCGCGCAGCGCCTCGGTGATGCCGCAGCCGAGCTGCCCGGCCGCCGACACGTGCGGCGGCAGCGGCGCCGCGTGCGCGACGAGCAGCGGCAGCCGCCGCAGCCGCGCCGCCCCGATCGCCCAGGAGAGCGCGCAGCGGGCGCCCGCGGAGTCGTCCACCCCCACGACGACGCGGGGGCCGCCCTCCGGTCTCGCGATCACGATCCCTCCTGTGCGCCGGGTGCCGGCTGTCCGCCAGGTGCCAGCAGTTTAGGCATACCCTCCCCGCGAGGGGAGTGCCACGTTTGGGAAAGACCGGTTTGCGATAAAGGCGTGGCCGCTGGACCGGCCGCCGCCGCGCGCGGCACACTGCGGGTATGGGCACACCGCACGAGACCGACCCGTCCTGCGCCGTCGCGCACGGCGACGCTCCGCCCGAGGCGGAGCAGCGGACGCTGGTGGCGGTGTTCGCCGGCGCGGTCGCCGACCATCTGCTCCGCTACGGCGCCGACCTCGGGTACCGGACGTTCCTCGTCGACCCCGACAAGGGCCGCGAGGGCGCCGTCGACCTGCCGCCCCTCGACGGCGCCGCCGACGTCGTCGTCACCGACCACCACCGCCCCGAGCTCGGGCCCGTCCTGCGCGACGTCCTGACGCAGCCCGTCCGGTGGGTCGGCGTCATGGGCAACCCGCGGCACCCCGCCCCGCACATCCCGGCGCTGACCGAACTCGGCGTCCCCGCGAGCGACATCGCCCGGGTGCACCGCCCGATCGGCCTGAACATCGGCTCCCGGACGCCGGCGGAGATCGCCATCGCCGCCCTCGCGGGCCTGATCGCCGACCGCAACGGCCGCCCCGGCGGCTTCGGGTTCTAGTGCGGGCGCCCTAGTGCGGGCGGTCGCCTACGACGCCTTCGCCGCTCCGATGGACGTCCGCGACCTGCCCGACCCGCGGGTGCCGCCGGGCGGCGCGGTGATCCGCGTCGAGGCGACCGGCGTCTGCCGCAGCGACTGGCACGGCTGGCAGGGCCACGACCCCGGCATCCGCGCGTTCCCGCACGTCCCCGGGCACGAGCTGGCCGGGACGATCGAGGCGACCGGCGCCGGCGTCACCCGGCACCGCCCCGGCGACCGGGTGACCGTGCCGTTCGTCTGCGCCTGCGGCCGCTGCCCGTCCTGCGCCGCCGGAGACCAGCAGGTATGCGAGTCCCAGACCCAGCCGGGCTTCACCCACTGGGGCTCGTTCGCGCACTACGCCGCCATCGACAACGCCGACACCAACCTCGTCGGCCTGCCGGACGAGATGTCGTTCACCACCGCCGCCGGGCTCGGCTGCCGGTTCGCCACCGCGTTCCGGGCCGTCACGGCGCGGGGCCGCGTCACCGCCGGCCAGCGGGTCGCCGTGCACGGCTGCGGCGGGCTGGGCCTGTCCGCCGTGATGATCGCCGCGGCGGCGGGCGCCAGGGTGGTGGCGGTCGACGTGTCGCCGCAGGCCCTGGAGCTGGCGCGCCGCTGCGGGGCGTCCGCCGTCGTCGACGCGTCCGGCCACGACGACGTCGCCGGGGCCGTCCGCGACGCCGCGGGCGGCGGCGCGGACGTGTCCCTGGACGCGCTCGGCAGCCCCGCGACCGCCCGCGCCTCGATCGAGTCGCTGCGCCGCCGCGGCCGGCACGTGCAGGTCGGGCTGCTGCCGCCCGGCGCCGGGCGCGCCGACCTCCCGATGGACCGGGTCATCGGCTGGGAGCTGGAGATCGCCGGCAGCCACGGGATGGCCGCGCACGCCTACCCGCCGATGATGCGGCTGATCCGCGCCGGGACGCTGCGCCCCGACCTGCTGGTCGGCCGCGTCCTCACCCTCGACGACGCCCCCGCCGCGCTCACCGGGGCGACCGGCCCCGGCATCACCATGATCGAACCCCACCGGCGGCGCGGGGCGGAGCGGGCGGCCGGGAGGTAGCGGCGCCACGCGGGCGCGGGCGCGTAAAATTCGGAGTGCACGCGTTCTGTCGGTGGGGTCGCCTACGGTCGGACCGACGAGGCCGGTCGGCCGGCCGCGCCGTCCGAGCGATGCCGCCGAACGAAGGTGACGACCCACATGGCGAACAGCACCATCGAATCAGACCGCGACTTCCAGGAGCTCGCCGACCCGTACCGCCGGGAGCTGCTGGCGCACTGCTACCGGATGCTCGGCTCGATCCACGACGCCGAGGACCTGGTCCAGGAGACCTTCCTGCGCGCGTGGCGCTCGTACGGCGACTTCGAGGGGCGCTCGTCGCTGCGGACGTGGCTGTACCGGATCGCCACGAACGTGTGCCTCACCGCGATCGACCAGCGCGGCAGGCGGCCGATGCCGTCGGGGCTGGGCGCGCCGAGCGACGAGCCGGAGCGGCCCGTGGTGGCCTCGCCGGAGGTGCCGTGGCTGGAACCGGCGCCCGACGTCGTCGTCGGCGCCGACGCCGCCGACCCCGCCACGATCGTCGCGGCCAGGGAGAGCACCCGGCTGGCGTTCGTCGCGGCGCTGCAGCACCTGCCCGCCAAGCAGCGGGTGGTGCTCATCCTGCGGGACGTCCTGAAGTGGCGGGCCGCCGAGGTCGCCGAGCTCCTCGACACCTCCACCGCCGCGGTCAACAGCGCGCTGCAGCGGGCGCGGGCCCAGCTGGAGGAGGACACGCCCCTGCGGGACGAGCTCGTCGAGCCGACCGACCCAGACCAGCGCGAGCTGCTGGAGCGGTACGCCAAGGCGTTCGAGGACGCCGACATCACCGGCCTCATCGAGCTGTTCAAGAAGGACGTCGTCTGGGAGATGCCGCCGTTCCCCGAGTGGTTCGTCGGCGCCGACGTCGTCGTGCGGCTCATCCTCGCCCAGTGCGGCCCCGCGCCGGGCGACATCCGGATGGTCCCGGCGGCCGCCAACGCGCAGCCCGCGTTCGGGCTCTACATGCGCGACGACGAGGGCGTGCACCGCGCGTACCAGCTGCAGGTGCTGAGCGTCACCGGCGACGGCGTCGCGCACGTCTCGGCGTTCTTCGACACGACCCTGTTCCCGCTCTTCGGGCTGGCCGAACACCTCTGATCAGCGCCCCCCTCTTCCACTGGACGGAAACCGCCCTCCGGCGCGCCCGGCGCGGCCTGCCAGGGTGGTGGGACGCGACGTGGGAAGGGGAGGCGTATGGAGAAGATCGTGGCCTCGGCGGCGATGCCCGGGCGGCCGCGCGCGACGGCAGGGGGGAAGCGGGCATGACGCACCCGCCGTACCTGTACCCGGGGTACAAGAGCACCGTGCTCCGCGCCCCGTCGCAGGAGCTGGTCATGCCGAAGCTCGGCCCGGACAGCGTCGAGCTGACCTCGCCCGTGTTCGGCCACCAGGAGCTCGGCCGGCTCGACGAGGACCTCACCGTCCAGCACTCCGGGGAGCCCCTCGGCCAGCGGATCACCGTGACCGGCCGGGTCCTCGACGGCGCGGGACGGCCGGTGCCCGGCGCGCTCGTCGAGATCTGGCAGGCGAACGCGGCCGGCCGCTACGACCACCTCGGCGACATCCACCCGGCCCCGCTCGACCCGAACTTCACCGGCGCCGGGCGCTGCCTCACCGGCGGCGACGGCCGCTACCGGTTCGTCACGATCAAGCCGGGCGCCTACCCCTGGGGCAACCACCACAACGCCTGGCGGCCCGCGCACATCCACTTCTCGGTGTTCGGCACCGCGTTCACCCAGCGGCTGGTCACCCAGATGTACTTCCCCGGCGACCCGCTGTTCGCCTTCGACCCGATCTTCCAGTCGATCCCGGACGAGCGCGACCGCGAGAAGCTGATCTCCCGGTTCGACATGGACCTCACCGAGCCGGAGTGGGCGCTCGGCTTCGAGTGGGACATCGTCCTCGGCGACACCCCGACGGAGACCTGATGAGCACTCCCGCACCGGCCGCCTCGGCGGCGACGCCGTCCCAGACGGTCGGCCCGTTCTTCGGCTTCGCGCTGCCGTACGCCGGCGGCCCGGAGGTCGTGCCGCCCTGGCGGGCGGACGCGATCCAGGTGCGCGGGCGGGTCCTCGACGGCGCGGGCGAGCCCGTGCCCGACGCGCTGCTGGAGATCTGGCAGCCCGACGCGGACGGCCGGACCGCGCGCGGCCCCGGCGGCCTCGTCCGGGCCGGGCACGGCTTCTCCGGCTTCGGCCGGTGCGGGACCGACGCGGACGGCGGCTACTGGTTCAGCACCGTCAAGCCCGGCGCGACCGGCGAGAACGCCCCCTACATCGCGGTGCTCGTCTTCGCCCGCGGCCTGCTCAAGCCCGTCCTCACCCGGCTCTACTTCCCCGAGGACGCGGCCGCGCACGCCGCCGACCCGCTGCTCGCCGCGGTCCCGGACGAGCGCCGCGCGACCCTCGTCGCCGAGCGGGCGGGCGAGCGCGGGTACCGGTTCGACATCCGGCTGCAAGGGGAGGGGGAGACGGTCTTCCTTGCCTTCTGACGACCGCGACCCGGTGCCGCCGGACGCGGGGCTGCTGTCCCCGGTCCGGGCGGGCACGGAGGCGGAGGCCGCGACGAGCGACCTCGCGTACCTGACCGCGATGCTGGACGCCGAGGCGGCGCTCGCCCGCGCGCAGGCCCGCCTCGGGATCATCCCCGCGCAGGCGGCCGAGACGATCACGGCCGCGGCCGCCGACGCCGGCCGGTTCGACCTCGTCGCGATCGCCCGCCGGGCCCGCGGGTCCGGCAACCCCGTCGTGCCGCTGGCCGCCGACCTGCGCGCCCTCGCCGGAGCCGCCGGCGAGCACGTGCACAAGGGCGCCACCAGCCAGGACATCGCCGACACCGGCGCGATGCTCGTCGCGGCCCGGACCAGGCGCGTCGTCCTCGCCCATCTCGACCGGGCGGCGGACGCGCTGGCCGGGCTCGCCGCGCGGTACCGCGACACCCCGACGGCGGCCCGCACGCTCGGCCGGCAGGCGCTGCCGACGACGTTCGGCGCGAAGGCCGCGAACTGGCTGATGGGCTGCCTGGAGGCACGGGAAGGGCTGGCCGCCGTGCCGCTGCCCGTCCAGCTCGGCGGCCCCGCCGGGACCCTCGACGCCTTCGGCGACCGGGCCCTCGACCTCGTCGCCGCCTACGCCGAGGAGACCGGGCTGGCGCGTCCGGTGCTGCCCTGGCACACCCGCCGCACGCCCGTCGCCGGCCTCGCGGCGGCGCTCGCGGTGACCGCCGGCGCCCTCGGCAAGATCGCCACCGACGTGTGGCTGCTGGCGCAGAGCGAGGTCGGCGAGGCCGCCGAGGCGGCGGGCGCCGGCCGGGGCGGCTCGTCGTCGATGCCGCACAAGCGCAACCCGGCGCTGTCCGCCCTGGTCCGCTCGGCCGCGCTGCAGGTCCCGGCGCAGGTCCAGGTGATCCTCGCCGCGCAGGCGGCGCCGCACGAGCGCCCGGCGGGGGAGTGGCACGCCGAGTGGCAGCCGCTGCGCGAGTGCCTGCGCCTCACCGGCGGCGCCGCCGAGACGGCCGCCGAGCTGCTGGACGGCCTGGAGGTGTCCGCCGAGCGGATGCGGGCCGCCCTCGACGACCTGCTCGGCGTGCTCGGCGGCGACCCCGGCACCGGCGCCGCCGCCGTCCTCGTCGGCCGGGCCCTCGACGCCTACCGCAGGAGCCGCGGATGACGGCGCCGCAGTACCGCCTGGACGGCCCCGGGGACGCGCCGGTCGTCGTCCTCGGCCCCTCGCTCGGCACGTCCATGGACCTGTGGCTGCCGCAGCTGCCCGCGCTGGCCCGTTCGTGGCGCGTCCTGCGCTACGACCTGCCCGGCCACGGCGGAGCCCCGGCGCCGGACCGCCCGTTCACCGTCGACGACCTCGCCGGCGGGATCCTCGCCCTGCTGGACGGCCTCGGCATCGAGCGCGCCGCCTACGCGGGAGTGTCGCTCGGCGGCGCGGTCGGCACGGCCCTCGCGCTGCGCGCCCCGGCCCGCGTCGGCAGCCTGGTCCTCGCCTGCACGTCCCCGCGCTTCGGCGACCCGGGGCCCTGGCGGGACCGGGCCGCCCTCGTCCGCCGCGAGGGCGTCGGCCCGGTGGCCCGGTCGGCGGCCGCGCGCTGGTTCACCCCCGCGTTCGCGGACGCGGAGCCGTACGTGGCGATGCTCCGGGCGACCGACCCCGAGGGCTACGCGGCCTGCTGCGACGCCCTGGCCGGGTTCGACGCCACCGGGCGGCTCGGCGGCGTCCGCGCGCCGACCCTGGTGATCGCCGGTGCGCAGGACGGCCCGACGCCGCCGCGCGGCCACGCCGACCGGCTGGCCGGCGGGATCCCCGGCGCCCGGCTCGCCGTCATCGAGGGCGCCGGGCACCTCGCGAACGCGGAGCGGCCGGCCGCGGTCACCGGCGAGATCACCGCGCACCTCGACCGCACCTGGAAGGGACACGACCGATGAGCGGGGAGCCCAGAACCGACGGGCCCGTGAACGACGGGCCCGTGAACGACGGGCCTATGAACGACGGGGAGCGGCACGCGCAGGGCATGCGGGCGCGCCGCGAAGTGCTCGGCGACGCGCACGTCGACCGCGCCGAGGCCCGCAAGAACGACTTCACCGCCGACTTCCAGGACATGATCACCCGGTACGCGTGGGGCGAGATCTGGAGCCGCCCCGGCTTGGACCGCCGGATCCGCAGCTGCATCACGCTCACCGCGATGGTCGCCGGCGGCCACCTGGACGAGCTGGCGATGCACGTGCGCGCCGCGGTCCGCAACGGCCTGACGCGCGAGGAGATCAAAGAGGTGCTCCTGCAGACGGCGATCTATTGTGGGGTGCCCGCCGCGAACTCGGCCTTCGCCGTCGCCCAGCGGGTCCTCGACGAGCCGGACGACCCGGCCGGAGTGAGCGGGCCGGAGTGACCGGGTTGGAGTGAGATGGCGGAGCGCGCGCGGCCGGTGAGCGTGGCGGGCAAGGTGATGGCCATCCTGAACGCCTTCGCGCAGGGCGGCGTCCGCCTGAACCTGAGCGAGATCTGCCGCCGCTCCGGGCTGCCCCTGGCGACCGGCCACCGCCTCGTCGGCGAGCTGGTCGGCGGCGGCTTCCTGGAGCGGGTGCCGGACGGCACGTACCGCATCGGCACCCGGCTGTGGCGGATCGGCAGCCAGGCCCCGGCCGTCACCGGGCTGCGCGAGCTGGCCCTGCCGCACATGGAGGACCTGTACGAGGCCACGCACGACAACGTGCAGCTCGGCGTCCTGCGCGAGGACCGCGTGCTGATCGTCGAGCGGCTGCGCGGCACCCGCTCGGTGCCGGTCGTGACGCAGGTCGGCGCGACGCTGCCGCTGCACACCACCGGCGTGGGCAAGGTGCTGCTGGCGTACGCGCCGCCGGAGGTGCGGGAGAAGGTCCTGGAGGGCGGGCTGGCCCGGCACGCGGTGCGGTCCATCACCGACCCGGCCAGGCTGCGCCGCAACCTGGAGCAGGTCCGCCGCTCCGGCTACGCGCTCACCCGGGACGAGATGACGCTCGGCGCCGCGTCCGTCGGCGCCCCGGTGCGGGACGGCGCGGGCGACGTGGTCGCGGCCATGTCGCTGGTGGCGAACACGCGCGGCGCCGACCTGCGCCGGCTGCTGCCGCCGCTGACGACGGCGGCGCGCGCCCTGTCCCGGGACGTTGCCGCCCACTGGCGCGGCGATCCCGACGCCTTTTCCGGTGAGCGGAAGGCCGGCGCCTGAACCTGCGACGACGCACGCCAGCATCGCTGGTGACCGATGACGAGGAGGCTCGATGCGCACCCAGGTCGCGATCATCGGCGGCGGCCCCGCCGGACTGCTGCTGTCACATCTGCTGCACCTGCGGGGGATCGACTCGGTGGTGCTGGAGCGCCGGGACCGCGACTACGTGGAGCACCGGCAGCGGGCCGGGATGCTGGAGCAGGGCACGACCGACGCGCTGCGCGAGAGCGGCGCGGGCGCGCGCCTCGACCGGGAGGGCCTCGTCCACCACGGGCTGGAGCTGCGGTTCGGCGGCGCGGGGCACCGCGTCCCGCTGACCGAGCTGACCGGCCGGACGGTCACCGTCTACGCGCAGACCGAGATCGTCAAGGACCTCGTCGCGAAGCGGCTCGCGGACGGCGGCGACGTCCGCTTCGAGGCCGAGGTCGTGGGCCTGGACGCCGCCGCGCCGAGCGTGACCTTCCGCAGCGGCGGCGAGACGCGCACCCTCGACTGCGACTACATCGCGGGCTGCGACGGGTTCCACGGCGTCAGCCGCCCGGCGGTGCCGGGCCTGCGGACGTTCTCGCGCGAGTACCCGTTCGCCTGGCTCGGCATCCTCGCCGACGTCCCGCCGTCCACCGAGGAGCTGGTCTACGCCAACCACGACCGCGGCTTCGCGCTGCACAGCCTGCGGTCGCCGCAGGTCAGCCGGCTGTACCTCCAGGTGCCGCCGGACGAGGACATCGCCGCCTGGTCCGACGCCCGGATCTGGGACGAGCTGGCGGCGCGGTTCGCCACCGACGACGGCTGGAAGCTGCGCGAGGGCCCGATCACCGACAGGTCGATCACGCCGATGCGCAGCTTCGTGGCCGAGCCGCTGCGGCACGACCGGCTGTTCCTCGCGGGGGACGCGGGGCACATCGTCCCGCCGACCGGGGCGAAGGGGCTCAACCTGGCGGTGTCGGACGTGATCGTCCTGGCGCGGGCGCTCACCGAGCGGTACGCCTCGGGGTCGGAGACGCTGCTGGACGGCTACTCCGACGCGTGCCTGAAGCGGGTGTGGCGCGCCGAGCACTTCTCGTACTGGATGACGGCGCTGCTGCACGTCGACCCGGCCGCGAGCGACTTCGAGCGGCGGCTCCAGCGCTCCCACCTGGACTATGTGGCCTCGTCGGAGGCGGCCAAGACGTCCCTGGCGGAGAACTACGCGGGCCTTCCCATCCTCTAGGGGCTCCCCGGCCCCCGGACGGCGCCAGTGAGATGCACATCACGCGAATTGGCAGTGCCTGAAATTTTGCCGCTTGGGCAAGTTCGGTTTAGCGTGGACGGGTCACGGGTGAGATGTCCGCGTTGCGCGATGACCGACTGGGGGAGTCCTTGGCCACGCTCCTGTACCGGCTGGGCCGGTTCTCCTACCGCAGGCGCCGGCTCGTCGCGCTGCCTGCTCCTGCTGGTGTTCCGGTCGCTGCTCGTGCCGCTGAAGGCGACGCTCGGGTTCCTGCTCACCGTCGCGGCCACGTTCGGCGCGGTCGTCGCCGTCTTCCAGTGGGGCTGGCTCGCCGGGCTGCTCGGCGTCGCGGAGACCGGCCCGATCATGAGCATGATGCCGATCTTCCTGATCGGCGTGGTGTTCGGGCTCGCCATGGACTACCAGGTCTTCCTGGTGACCCGGATGCGCGAGGAGCACGTGCACGGCGCGTCCCCCACCGAGGCCGTCGTCACCGGGTTCCGGCACGGCGCGCGGGTGGTCGCCGCCGCCGCCGTCATCATGATCGCGGTGTTCGCCGGGTTCATCGCCGCCGCCGAGCCGATGATCAAGATGATGGGGTTCGCGCTCGCCGCCGGGGTCGCCTTCGACGCCTTCGTGGTCCGCATGACGATCGTCCCCGCCGTCATGGCGCTGTCCGGCCGCGCCGCGTGGTGGCTGCCGACGTGGCTGGCGCGTGCCGTGCCCAACGTGGACGTGGAAGGTGAGAGGCTTCGGCATCTGCTCGACGACGCCGAAGGGAGAGCCGGCGAGCGGGAGCCGGCTCCAGCCCGGACCTGACCCGCCCGGACCGCCCCCCGCATGGACCGGACCCGCCCGGCCCCGAACCGAAGGACAGCGATGTGAGCCTTCTCGACCGACCGTCCCAGGCGGGCGGCGCACCGGCACGGCCGCGCCGGCTCCCCCGCCGCCCCGGGCGGCGGGACGCGGACGGCGCGGGCCGGCCGGGCGGCCGGCCCCGGGCCGTCCGCGAGCTGCTGCTGATCATCGCGCTGTTCACCGTCTACAAGCTCGGCCGGCTGCTGGCGAGCGGGCGGGTCGCGGAGGCGTTCGACAACGCCCACCGCGTGTGGCGGCTGGAGCGCCTCCTCGACCTGCCCGCCGAGACCGGCGTCCAGCAGGGGCTGATGCACAGCCAGTTCCTGGTGAGCGCGGCCAACTGCTACTACGCGTACGTGCACTTCCCGGCGGCGATCCTCTTCCTGCTCTGGATCTACCTGCGGCGGCCCGTCCACTACCGGTGGGTCCGCCGGGTCATGGTCGCGCTGACCGCCGTCGCGCTCGTCCTGCACCTGCTCGTCCCGCTGGCGCCGCCGCGGATGCTGCCCGCGACCGGGCTCATCGACACCGCGGCGCGGTTCGGCCCGGCGGTGTACGGGCCGCCGCAGACCGACACGGTCGCCAACCAGTACGCGGCCATGCCGTCCCTGCACATCGGCTGGGCGGCGGTCATCGCGCTCGGCCTCATCGTCACGGCCCGGACGCGGTGGCGCTGGCTCTGGCTCCTGCACCCGGCGGTGACGATCGCGGTCGTGGTCGGCACCGCCAACCACTACTGGCTGGACGGCATCGTGGTGCTCGCCATGCTGGCGGTCAGCGCCCTGCTCCTCCGCCCGCCCGCCGCACCCGCCGCGTCCGTCACGGCCGCCGCGTCCGGCGGCGGGGCGCCGCCCGCCGCGCCCGGCTAGCCGGCCGGCTCCGCGCCGAGCGTCTCCAGCAGCTCGGTCACCGGCTGCAGCTTCTCGTACAGCAGCAGGACGGGCTCGCCGGGCTCGGCGAGGTCCAGCGCCGACGCCAGCGCCCCCTTCAGGTCGCCCGCCGGGTGGTGGCTCACCTCCGGGCGGCCGTCCCGCAGCCCCTGGACGATCAGCCGGGTCATCTCGCCGGAGCGGCGGCCGCGCAGGTCCTCGTCCTCGTAGACGACGACGCGGCCGAACGTCCCGGCGAGGGCCCGCGCCGTCTCGCCGACCAGCTCGTCGGACCGGTCGCCCGGCAGCGTGACCGCGGCGACGCCGCGGGAGCCCCAGCGCCGCTCGACGAACGCGCCCATCGCCGCGACGGCCGCCGGGTTGTGCGCGTAGTCGACCAGGACCGGGTTGTCGCCGACCTGGTACACGCAGCCCCGGCCCGGATTGCGGGTGTGCGGGTCGAACGAGCGCAGCGCGCGCGCCAGCACGTCGAGGGGGACGCCGAGGGCGCGGGCGGCGGCGGACGCGGCCAGCGCGTTCGCGAGGACGTGCGCGGCGTGCCCGCCGAACGCGCCCGCCACCTCCGCGGCCGGCAGGATCGGGGTCCGGCGGTCGCCGCGCGCCTCGGTCAGCCAGCCGTCCGCCACGCAGTAGCCGAGGCCGCCGCCGCGCAGGTGCCGCACGAGGACGGGCGCGTCCGGCGACAGCGCGAAGAAGCGCAGCACCGGCTCGCGCCGCAGGACGGCCGGACGCGCGGCCAGGCTCGCCGACGCCTCGTCCTCGGCGTTCAGGACGACGTGCCCGCCGCGCCGGATCTCCTCGGCGACCAGCGCCTTGATGTCGAGGAGGTCGTCCACGGTCTCGGTGTCGTCCACGCCGAGGTGGTCGCGGGTGACGTTGGTGACGATCGCGACGTCGGCCCGGTCGTAGCCGAGGCCGCGCCGGACGATGCCGCCCCGCGCGGTCTCCAGGACGGCCGCCTCCACGGACCGGTCGCCCAGCACCATCTCCGCCGAGCGGGGGCCGGACGCGTCCGACACGTGCACGAGCCGCCCGCCCACGTGCACGCCCTCGGTGCTGGTCATGCCGGTGCGACGGCCGTCCAGCTCCAGCGTGTGCGCGATCATGCGGACGGTCGTCGTCTTGCCGTTGGTGCCCGTCACCGACACGACCGGGATCCGCGACGGCGTCCCCGGCGGGTACATCAGGTCGATGACGTCGCCGGCGACGTCCCGTCCCGTCCCCTCGTGCGGCGCCAGGTGCATCCGCAGGCCCGGCGCGGCGTTGACCTCCAGGATCCCGGCGGCGCCGCGCTCGGCGGGCGGCGGCGAGGCGATGTCGGGCAGCCGCAGGTCGATGCCGCACACGTCCATGCCGACGGCGGCGGCGGCCCGCACGCACATGGCGGCGACCTCGGCGTGCACGTCGCCGGTCACGTCCCGGCTGGTGCCGCCCGTGGACAGGTTCGCGTTGCGGCGCAGCCACACCCGCTCCCCGTCGCCGGGCGCAGAGTCGGGGGCGTGGCCCTGCCGCGCCATCAGCGCCAGCTCCGTCGGGCCGAGCACCAGCCGGGTCAGCGGCCGGTCGTGGCCCTCGCCGCGCGCCGGGTCGGCGTTGACCCGCTCCACCAGTTCCGCGACGGCGGCCGTCCCGTCGCCGGTCACGCACGCGGCGGTCAGCTCCGCCGCCGCCACGACCCGGCCGCCGACCACGAGGACCCGGTAGTCGTTGCCGGGGATGTAGGACTCGACGAGGACCTCGCCCTCGTCGCCGGCCGCCGCCGCGAACGCGGCCACCACCTCCGGCGGGTCGGTCAGCTCGATGTGGACGTTCTCGCCCTGGTGCCCCGCGAGCGGCTTGACGACGACGGGCCCGCCGATCTCGCGCAGCGCCTCCAGGGCCGCCGCCGGCGACGCCGCGACCCGCCCCTCCGGGACGGGGAGGCCAGCGTCCGCGAGCACCCGGTGCGCGAGCCGCTTGTCGCCCGCGACCTCCATCCCGATCGCGGAGGTGGTGTCGGTCATCGCCGCCCACACCGTCCGCCGGTACCGCCCGTAGCCGAGCCGCAGCAGGTTGAGGTCGTCCACGCGGCGGACGGGCACGCCCCGCGCCCGCGCGGCCCGCGCGAGCGCCGCCGTGCTCACCCCGAGCCGCTCGCACTCGTGCTGGGCGGCGACCTCGGCGAGGTCGCCGGACACGTCGGGCACCTGCCCGGCGAGTGCGCCGGTCACCGTCCGCAGGGCCAGCGTGATCAGCCGCTCCACCACCGTGCCGCCGGGCGGCTCGTCCCGGGGGCACTCCAGGATCACGTCGTAGTCGGCGGGCCCGCCCGCGCGGACGGTGCGCCCGAAGAACACCTCCCGGCCGATCAGCCCGGACAGCTCCAGCGTGACGTGCTCGGTGACATGGCCGAAATAGGTGCCGCGCGCCATCGCGTCCAGCAGCCCGCCGGGGCGGCCCGCCGAGCAGTGGTGCCCGGCGAGGCCCGGCAGAGCCTCCACCAGGCGTTCGGCGAAGCCGGGATGGTCGGTCGTCTCGTGACCGGTCAGGCCCTGCAGGTCGAGGCGCGCGATCGCGACGGGACGGGACAGGTAGACGTTCGGGCCGCTCAGGCGGCGCACATGATCGAGCCGCACCGCTACTCCTCCTCCGGGCCGCGCATGTTGCCGATCGCGGGCAGCTTGTCGTGCATCTGGAAGGTGCAGCCGGCCGGCAGCAGGTGCAGCGACACGTCGAACATCGCCATCGGCTCGTCGTCCGAGGCGGCGTAGGCGATGGTGGACTGCCCGGCGTCCACGACGGTCACCACCCCCGTCCCGACGACCTCGAACTGGCCGTCGCCCACGACGATCGCCGTGTCCTCGTCTATCCCGACGCCCAGCAGCCGGGTGTCCAGCGCGATGCCGCTCATCAATCGCGGCAGCCGCCCGCGCTCGTTGAAGTGCATGTCGATCAGGACGTTGTCGAGCAGGGCGAGGCCCGGCCCGACCTTCACGCTGGAGGCGGCGACCTCGTGGCCGTGCCCGCCCAAGATCATCCAGTGGCCCATGGCGGTCGCTCCCGCGCTCGTCCCGGCGATGACCAGGCCCTCCTGGTCCAGCCGGCGTTTCAGCAGCTCGTTGGTCCTCGATCCGACCAGGGTCCGGATCCGCGACTGGTCGCCGCCGCTGAACAGGACGCCCGTCGCCGCGTCCAGCGCGCGCAGCGTCGCCGCGTCGTCGGCCGCGGCCCGGCCGAGCAGCCGCAGCTCCCGCACCGACGGCACGCCGAGCCGCCCGAACACCCCGGTGTACTCCTCCGCGACCTCCTCGGGCACCTCCGTCGCCGTCGTCACGACCACGATCCGCGCGTCCTCGGCGCCGGCCAGCTCGACGAACGTCTCGAGCGGGCCCGACCCGCAGGTCCGGTTCTCCGCCCCACCGATGATCAGCAGCCGGCCCTTGCGTCCGGCGCCCGCGTTTTTGTCCTTCACATCCAGCCAACTACCCCTGATGACAGCGGGTAGTCGCGCGATCGCGAGGAGCCGCGGCCGGACCCGGCCCGGGTGCTGTGCCATGCTGTGCGGATGAGCGGCAGCCCCGTTCCCCCGGACGTCCCCGCCCGGTCCCCGGCCGGGCCGTCCGCCGCGCTCGCCGCCGCGTCCGCCCACTACCTGCGGGGCGAGCCGATCGACATGTCGGCGCTGGCCGCCGAGCTGGGCGTCGGCCGCGCCACGCTGTACCGGTGGGTCGGCAGCCGCGAGCAGCTTCTCGGGACGGTCCTCGCGGAGATGACCGAGCGGACGTACCGCATCGCGGTGCGCGGCGTCGGCGGGACCGGCGCGCCGCGGATCCTCGCCGTCCTGGAGCGCTTCATGCGCGCGGTCGTGGAGGCGGCGCCGCTGAAGGCGTTCACCGAGCGCGAGCCGCGGCTGTTCATCCGGCTGGCCACCATGCCCGGCACCATCGAGGACCGCGCGACCGAGCTGCTGACCCGTGAGCTGCAGGCGGAGATCGACCGCGGCGCGCTGAGCGTCCCGCTGCCGACCCGGACGCTCGCGCAGGCGATCGTCCGGGTCGCCGACTCGTTCATGTACGCCCACTACCTGGGCGGGAACCGGCCCGAGATCGACCAGGCCCTGGTGGTCGTCGAGCTGCTGCTGCGCCCGTGCGCGCCCGGCGCCGGGACGAACGGCCGGGAATCTTCCGGCCCGGCCGAACGCTGAATCTTTGACGAGGAATGACTGCTTTGTGGCATTCGCCCGCCATGAGAGGCTTAGCCATTGGACGCATCGTCGAAAGAGGGACGGCCGGGCCGTGAGTGACATCCCCCGCCGCGCGGTGACGCGCACCGCCAAGCTGGCGACCCTCCCGCTGGGGTTCGCCGGGCGCACCGCCCTCGGGTTCGGCAAGCGGACCCTCGGCCGCCCCGCCGAGGCCGTCGCGCTGGAGGTCCAGCGCCGCACCGCCGAGCAGCTGTTCGCCGTGCTCGGCGAGCTGAAGGGCGGCGCCATGAAGGTCGGCCAGCTGCTGTCGATCTTCGAGGCCGGGCTGCCGGAGGAGATCGCCGGCCCGTTCCGCGCCAGCCTGACCCGGCTCCAGGAGTCGGCGCCCCCGATGCCCGCCGCCACCACGCACAAGGTGCTCGCCGAGGGCCTCGGCGAGGACTGGCGCGACCACTTCGCCGAGTTCGACGACCGCCCGGCCGCCGCCGCGTCCATCGGGCAGGTCCACAAGGCGGTCTGGCACGACGGCCGCACGGTCGCGGTCAAGGTCCAGTACCCCGGCGCCGCGCGGGCGCTGATGAGCGACTTCAACCAGATCTCCCGGCTCAGCAGGCTCTTCACCCCGCTGTTCCCGGGCGTCGAGGTCAAGCCGGTCATCGCCGACCTCAAGCGCCGCCTGGAGAAGGAGCTCGACTACGTCGACGAGGCCCGCGCGCAGACCGCCTTCCACGACGCCTACGCGGACGACCCCGACTTCGCCGTCCCCGCCGTCGTCGCGCAGGCGGGCAACGTGCTGGTCACCGAGTGGCTGGACGGCACCCCGCTCGCCAAGGTCATCGCCGCGGGCGACCAGGACGCCCGCGACCGCGCGGGGCTCCTGCTGTTCCGCTTCCTGCTCTCCGGCCCGGCCCGCTGCGAGATGATCCACATCGATCCGCACCCGGGCAACTTCCGCCTCCTGGACGACGGCCGCCTCGGCGTCCTCGACTTCGGCGGCGCCGCCCGCGTCCCGGCCGAGCTCCAGTGGTCGATCGGCCGCCTGCTGCGCATCGGCACCCTCGGCGACCCCGACGAGATCGTCGACGCCCTCTGCGACGAGGGCTTCCTCGTCCCCGAGGCCGAGGTCGACCCCGAGGAGATCGCCGCCCTCGTCGCCCCGCACGCCGCCCCCTTCGCGGTGGAGCGCTTCCGCTACTCCCGCGAATGGCTCCGCGAGCAGACCGCCCGCGGCCTCGGCCTCGCCTCCGACATGCGGCCCGGCGCCCTGGCCCGCGCCTTCCGCCTCCCGCCGCAGTACCTCGCCGTCAGCCGCGCCCTGTCCGGCTGCGGCGGCGTCCTCTGCCAGCTGGAGGCCGAGGGCGCCTTCCGCGCCGAGGCCGAGCGCTGGCTGCCGGGCTTCGCCGAGGACGACGATCCGCCCCTGGACGACCAGACCGAGGCCACCGCCTAGCCCCGCAGCGCGGCGGCCTCCTCCTGCTCGACCTGGCGGTTCCAGTCGCGCTTGCTCGACTGCCAGCCGTCCTCGTCGCGGCCGCGCCGCCAGTAGCCGGAGATCGACAGCCGGTCCAGCGGGATGCCGCGCTCGACGCGGAGGTGCCGGCGCAGCGTCTTGACGAAGCCCGCCTCCCCGTGGACGAAGGCGCGCACCTCGCCGTCCGGGAAGTCCAGCTTCTGGACGGCCTCGACCAGCAGGTCGCCGACCTGCCCGGCGCCGCGGTGCAGCCAGACGATCTCGGCGCCGGCCGGCGCCGGGAGGCGCTGCTCCTCCTCGGGGCCGGCGACCTCCACGAAGACGCGGGCCGCGGCGCCGCCGGGGACGCGTTCGAGGGCGGCCGCGATCGCGGGAAGGGCGCTCTCGTCGCCGGCGAGCAGATGCCAGCCGGCGTCGGGACGGGGCGCGTAGGCGCCGCCGGGCCCGTTGAACAGGATCTCGTCGCCCGGCCGCGCGTTCGCCGCCCACGGGCCCGCGAGCCCCTTGTCGCCGTGGTGGACGAAGTCGATCGTCAGCTCGCGCGCCGCGGCGTCCCACGCGCGGACGGTGTAGGTGCGGGTGCTCGGCCACTGCTCGCGCGGCAGCTCGGCGCGCACCCGCTCCATGTCGAACGGCTCGGGGTAGGCGGCGCCCGGCCGCGGGAACAGCAGCTTCACGTAGTGGTCGGTGAATTCGCCCGCGCCGAACTCCGAGAGCCCCGCACCGCCGAGGACCACCCGGATCATGTGCGGTGTGAGGCGCTCGGTGCGCAGCACCGTCCCCCGGTGGATCGCGCGTCCCTTGCGTGCCGGTTCCGTCGCCATGCGGTCCTCCGATGATCCGGATCACAGTACTTAGGTAAACCTAACCTGCGCGGAGGTCCGCTTTGTTCCGGACGCGCCGCCCGGCGGGGGCGGATCGGCGCTCCGGCGGCGTCCCGGTCAGCCCGCGCCGCGGGTCCGGGCGACCTCGGCCGCGAGCGCCTCGAACGCGGCGTCGGTCTCCTCCCCGGCGACGAGGGTGGCGAGGGTCGACTTGACGATGACCACGTCGTGGCGGGGCGACACCCAGATGAGCTGGCCGCCGAGCCCGTTGGCGGAGAAGCCGCCGTCGTCGCCGAGCCACCACTGAAGGCCGTAGCCGCGGTTGAAGGGGGCGGACGGGCGCGTGGACTCCGCCACCCACGAGGCGGGGACGACCTGGCGCCCGTTCGCCTTCCCGCCGTTCAGGTAGAGGAGGCCGAACCGCGCGAAGTCGCGGTCGGTGGCGTAGTAGCAGCAGTACCCCATGCTGTTGCCGTTGGAGTCGTTGCCGAGGTAGGCCGTGGACGCCATGCCCGCCGGGCCCCAGATCTTCTCCTGCACGTAGGAGTGGTACGGCGTCCCGGTCGCCTTGGCCACGACCCAGGAGAGCACGAACGAGTTCATGCTCGTGTACTCGAACCTCGTCCCGGGCTCCCAGCCGCGCTTCCGCTGCTTGGCGAGTTCGGTCAGCGGGTATCCGAGGCTGGCGGCGACGTGCACGAACGGGACGTCGTAGGTCTCCGTCCACTCGATGCCCGACGACATCCGCAGCAGGTTCCGCAGGGACACGCCGTCGTATCCGGAGCCCTTGAGCTCGGGGACGTACTCGGTGACGGGGTCGTCGATCGAGTCGATGAACCCCTCGCCGAGGGCGACGCCGACCGCCGCCGAGGTGAACGACTTCGCCATCGACCACGATTGGAAGAGCGTGTCGCGGTTGGTCGTGACGTAGCGCTCGAAGACGATGTCGTGCCCGTCGAGGACGACGAATCCCTGCGTCCCCGTCCGGGCGAGGTAGTCGTCGAGCGTGTGCTCCCGCCCCTCGTAGGTGTAGGCGACCGACAGCGCCCGGGGCGCCTCGCGCAGCTCGACCGGGTCGGACGAGGGGAGCAGCGGGTCGAATCCGGCCGCGTACCCGGTGACGGCGGCGGGCGGCGCGGGCGGTGCGGGCGGCGGGGCCGCCCGGGGAGCGGCGAGCGCCGGGGGAGCGGCGAGGGCGGCGGCGGTGGCGAGTGCGAGGGTGAGCGTCCAGCGTCTGCGGCGCATCGGACCTCCGTGGGGGCGGGGCGGCCGGGGTTCCGCCCCCGATGGTGATCGAGCCGGCGCCGCGCGTCCATGCGGTCGGCGACGAAAATCCGCGGCCGGGCGTGCGGATCGGCGAACGGTCCGGCGGCCCGGGCCGGGCGGCCCTCCGAACAGGGCCATCTGCGATACGTTCGGGGGACCCCGCGCGACCCCCTCAGCCGCCCGTGCCCGGAGGAACGATGTCCGTGCTCGCCCAGTTGCTCACCGCCGTCGCCGACGGCTCGGTCGAGATCGTCGACCTGACCGCCCCGCTGTCGGAGCGCACGCCGATCCTCCAGCTGCCGGAGCCGTTCGCCAACACCGTCCCGTTCCGGCTGAAGGAGATCAGCCGGTACGACGACCGCGGTCCCGCGTGGTACTGGAACGACATAGAGACCGGCGAGCACGTCGGCACCCACTTCGACGCGCCCGTCCACTGGGCCACCGGCCGCGGCGGCGAGGACGTCTCGCAGGTCCCGCCCGGCCGCCTCGTCGCCCCCGCGGTGGTGCTGGACGTGTCCGGGCGGGTCGCGGACGACCCCGACTTCCTGCTGGAGATCGACCACGTCCGGGACTGGGAGAAGGCGCACGGCCCGCTCCCGGACGGCGGCTGGCTGCTCTACCGGACGGGCTGGGACGCGCACTCCGGCGACCAGGAAGCCTTCCTCAACGCCGACGGGAACGGCCCGCACACGCCGGGCATCTCCGCCGAGTGCGCCCGGTGGCTCGCCGAGGAGACCCCCGTCCTCGGCCTCGGCGTGGAGACCGTCGGCACCGACGCGGGCGGCGCCCACGGGTTCGACCCGCCGTTCCCCTGCCACTCCTACTTCCTCGGCGCGGGCAAGTACGGCCTCACCCAGCTGCGGAACCTCGACCGGCTGCCCCCGCGCGGCGCCGTGCTGCTCGCCTCGCCGCTGCCGATCGTCGGCGGCTCGGGCAGCCCGGCCCGCGTGCTCGCGCTGATCGAGCGATGAACGTCGCGGAGGCCGTGGGGGAGGCTCTCGCGCGGCTCGGCGCCCGCACCGTCTTCGGGGTGGTCGGCAGCGGCAACTTCCACGTGACGAACGCGCTCGTCGCGAACGGCGCCCGGTACGTCGCCGCGCGGCACGAGGGCGGCGCCGTGACGATGGCGGACGCGTACGCGCGGGTGGGCGGCGGCCTCGGCGTCGTCAGCGTCCACCAGGGGCCCGGCCTCACCAACGCGGTCACCGGCATGGCGGAGGCCGCCAAGAGCCGCACTCCGCTGCTGGTCGTCGCGGGCGAGGTGGCCGCCGCCGCGGTCCGCTCCAACTTCCGGATCGACCAGGCGGCGGTCGCCGCGGCGGTCGGGGCCGTCCCCGAGCGGGTCCACTCGCCGCAGACCGCGCTCGACGACGTGGCGCGCGCCTGCCGGACGGCGGTCGCCGAGCGCCGCACGGTGCTGCTCGGCCTGCCGCTGGACGTGCAGGGCGCCGCCCTCCCGGACGCGGGCGAGCGCCGGTCCGCCCCCGCCGGCCGCCGGCCGCTGCCGGTCCGGATCCCGCCGCTGCCGGTGCCGCCGCCGGCGGCGGTCGCCCGGTTCGCCGACGTCCTGCAGGCGGCCCGGCGGCCGGTGTTCATCGCCGGGCGCGGCGCCCGGCTGTCCGGCGCGCGCGAGCCGCTCGGCGAGCTGGCCGGACGCTGCGGCGCGCTGCCCGCGACGTCCGCCGTCGCGCGCGGCCTGTTCACCGGCGACCCGTTCGCCCTGGACGTCAGCGGCGGGTTCGCCACCCCGGCCGCCGCGGAGCTGATCCGCCATGCCGACCTGGTCGTGGGCTGGGGCTGCTCGCTGACGATGTGGACGACGCGGCACGGCGCCCTCATCGGCCCGGACGCGACGGTCGTGCAGGTCGACGCGGACGCCCGCGCCCTCGGCGCGCACTGCCAGGTCGACCTCGGCCTGATCGGCGACGCCGCCGAGACCGCGCGGGCCGTGCTCGCCGAACTGGCGGCGCGCGGGCACGCGGCCACCGGGTACCGGACGCCCGAGGTGGCGGAGCGGCTCGCCCGCGAGGGCCGCTGGCAGGACGTCCCGTACGAGGAGCACCCGCCCGGCAAGGACGACGCCGACGGTCCCCGCGTCGACCCGCGTACGCTGACGATCGCCCTCGACGCGATGCTGCCCCGCGAGCGCACGGTCGCCGTCGACTCGGGCAACTTCATGGGCTACCCCGCGATGTTCCTGGACGTCCCGGACGGCGACGGCCTCGTGTTCACCCAGGCGTTCCAGGCGGTCGGACTCGGCCTCGCGACCGCGATCGGCGCCGCGGTGGCGCGCCCCGACCGGCTCACCGTCGCCGCCCTCGGCGACGGCGGCGCGCTGATGTCGGTCGCGGAGCTGGAGACCGCCGTCCGGCTCGGGCTGGGCCTGCTCGTGGTCGTCTACGACGACGAGGCGTACGGCGCGGAGGTGCACCATTTCGGGCCCGGCGGGCATCCGCTGGACACGGTGACGTTCCCGCCGGCGGACCTGGCCGCGATCGGCCGCGGCTTCGGCTGCGCGGCGGCGACCGTCCGGCGCCCGGACGACCTGGCCGCGGTGGCCGACTGGCTGGCGGGCCCGCGCGACCGGCCGATGGTCGTGGACGCCAAGGTCACCCGCGGCCGGCCCGCCTGGTGGCTGGCGGAGGCGTTCCGCGGCCACTGACCCGAGTCCGGCCGTGTAGCCCGCCCTCCGGTGGGAACCATCCCGCCGTTGTGATCACGTGGCTGGACGGCGCCGGGCGCCTGTGATGCCGACAATGTCGGCAAGGACCCGTTGACCGGTCTTGTTGGACGTATCTACGTTCGCGGCGGTTGTGCCTCACGTCACACGTCCTGGAGGAGGAGCGATGACGCGACCGCCGCGGGTCCCCGAACTCGCCCGCGAGATGGCGGCGGAGTTCGCCGGCACCATGATCTTGATCCTGTTCGGCTGCGGCGTGGTCGCCCAGGTCGTGGCGGGCAGCGGCCTCGGCGAGGCGCAGAGCCTCGGCGGCCACGACGCCATCGCCTGGGCGTGGGGCATCGCGGTGACGCTGGGCGTCTACGTCTCCGCGCGGATCAGCGGCGGGCACATCAACCCGGCCGTGACCGTCGCGCTCGCCGTGTACAAGGGGTTCCCCTGGCGCAAGGTGCTGCCGTTCTGCTTCGCGCAGACGCTCGGCGCCTTCGTCGCGGCGCTGATCGTCCGGTGGAACTACACCGAGATCCTGAACAAGTTCGACCCGGGGCTGACGACCAAGACGCAGTTCGTCTTCTCCACCATGCCCGGCAACGGGTCGCTGCCGATCCACACCTGGGGCGCGTTCCGCGACCAGATCATCGGCACCGCGATCCTGCTCTTCCTGGTCCTCGCCCTCACCGACCTGCGCAACGCGCCGCCGCTGGCCAACATGGGGCCGCTCATCATCGGCCTCGTGGTGGTGGCGATCGGGATGGCGTTCGGCTCCGCCGCCGGGTACGCGATCAACCCGGCCCGCGACCTCGGCCCGCGGCTCGCCCAGTACCTCACCGGATACGGGACGGCGTGGCGGGACCAGTACGGGGACTTCTATTTCTGGGTGCCCATCGTCGCCCCCCTGATCGGCGGCGTGCTCGGCGCGGGCCTCTACATTCTGCTCATCGGGCGGAACATCCCGGACGAGGAGGAGGGCCCCGAGCCGAGTCCGGAGTACGACGTTTCCTGACGGGGCCCGTCCCCGCCGGCAGAAAGGGAGAGTCATGGCCGACTTCGTCGGAGCCCTCGACCAGGGCACGACCAGTACCCGTTTCATGGTCTTCGATCACGGCGGGAACGAGATCGCCCGTCACCAGTTGGAGCACGAGCAGATCCTGCCGCGGGCGGGGTGGGTGGAGCACAACCCGACCGAGATCTGGGAGCGGACGCGCGCGGTGGTGCAGAGCACGCTGAACAAGGCGAACCTGGGGCATTCGGATCTGGCCGCGTTGGGTGTCACCAACCAGCGTGAGACGACCGTGGTGTGGAACCGGCGGACCGGCCGCCCGTACTACAACG